>JAOSJM010000001.1:0-1305000 GCA_027494165.1 Acidimicrobiia bacterium
CGACGGCGGAGGCTTCGCGGTGGTCAACTTCGGCGACGCGCCGAAGGGCTCGATCGGCCGGCCGTTCACCCCGTACCGCATCGTGGACGACGCCGACCGCGACCTGCCGGTGGGGGAACCCGGGGAGCTCGTCTTCGAGGTCGACGACGCGAAGCGGCGCCGGGTGGAGTACTACAAGGACCCCGAGGCGTCCGACGCCCGGATCCGCGAGGGGTGGTTCCGCACCGGTGACCTGGTCCGCGCGGACGACGAGGGCTTCCTCTACTTCGTCGACCGCAAGACCGACTCGCTGCGCCGACGGGGCGAGAACATCTCCTCGTGGGAGGTCGAGCGGGAGCTCAACCGCCATCCGGCGGTCCTCGAGTCGGCCGTCTTCGGCGTGCCCTCGGAGCTCGGGGAGGACGACGTGATGGCGGTCGTCGTGCTGCGCGAGGGCCGGACGCTGGCCCCCGAGGAGCTCGTCGCGTTCGCCGAGGAGCGGATGGCCTCCTTCATGGTCCCCCGCTACGTCGAGGTGCGCGACGAGCTCCCCAAGACCGAGACCCACCGGGTCCAGAAGTCCGGGTTGAAGCAGCAGGGCGTGACCGTCGCGACCTGGGACCGCGAGGCCCGGGCCGGGGCGTAGGCCGGAGACCCAGGAGGAGGCTGGCGTGGAGCTCCAGGAGGCGATCGGCACGAGGCGCAGCTACCGGTTCCTGCTCCCCCACAAACCGGTCGAGCTGGAGAAGATCCAGAAGATGCTCGAGGCGGCCCGGCTGGCCTCGTTCTGGGGCAACGTCCAGGCCCTGCGGGCGGTGGTGGTGCGGCGTGAGCACGCCTCCGAGGAGGTGATGGACGCGCTGTTCGCGCTCGTGGCCGGGTTCCAGATCCGGCGGGCCCCCGTCGTGATCGTCTGGTACCTGGACTACGCCGCGCTCGACGTGCAGGGCGACCGCCTCGAGGAGCTGGTGCGGGCCCGGGCCCTCGGCGTCGACGAGGACGCGGCGCTGGCGTTCCTCGACGAGACGCTCATCCCGTTCTTCGAGGCGGCCATGCCCCACATCAAGCAGACGGGGCTCACCGACCTCGACTGCGGTCAGGGGATCGCCCAGGCCACGCTCGTGGCCGTCGAACAGGGGTTGGGGACCTGCCTGCTCGGTAGCGCGAAGGCCGAGGATCTGAAGCGCGTGCTGAGCCTGCCCGAGACCGCCAAGGTGCTCGTGCTCCAGTGCGTGGGCTACCCGGCGGAGACCCGCGAGGCCGGTGGCCAGCGGCCCCGCCTGCCCTTCGAGGAGCTCTACTCGCTCGACGCGTGCGGCACCCCTTTTCCGCGCGACCCGGACGTGGTCCAGGACCTCCGGGATTCGAGGATGCTCCAGGAGCCGGCGCCGCTGCCCTGGCGCCAGGAGGAGCTCGACATGCTCCAGCGGGCCCTCGACCTGCCGGACTTCTAGGGCCGGCCCGGGAGGGCGGCCGAGGAAGGGCGTACCGATGATCGACCTCGACTTCGACCTCACCGACGAGGAGCGGGCCCTGCGTGACACGGTGCACGCCTTCGCGGCGGAGGTGATGCGCCCGGCCGGGGAGGAGCTCGACAGGCTCCCGGACCCCGCCCAGGTCGTCGCGCCCGACTCCGTCCTCTGGGAGGTGTTCCGCCGCCACCGGGAGCTCGGGCTCGACGAGATCACCGCCGCGACCGACCTGACGCCCGTGCAACAGGTCCGGATGCGCTGCATCGTCTCCGACGAGCTGGGCTGGGGCGATGCCGGGCTCGCCATCAGCCTCGGCGTGTCGGGCTTCCCCCGGAACCTGGCGCTCATGTCGGGCCACCCCGAGCTGATCGAGCGCTTCGGCGGCGGCGACGTGATCGGGTGCTGGCCCATCACCGAGCCCGACCACGGCAGCGACGTCCTCGTGAACTTCGGCGACCTCTCGTCCCAGCACGGCGCGCCCAACTGCGTCGCCCGCAAGGACGGCGACTCCTTCGTGGTCAACGGCCAGAAGTCGGCCTGGGTCTCCAACGGGACCATCGCGACGGCCGCGGCCCTGTTCTGCGCCGTCGACCTCGGCGACGGTCCTGCCGGCATGGGGGCCCTGGTCGTGCCCCTCGACGCGCCGGGCGTCACCCGCGGGAAGCCCCTCGACAAGATCGGCCAGCGAGCCCTCAACCAGGGCGAGATCTTCTTCCAGGACGTGCGGCTGCCGGCCCATCACCTCGTGGTGAGCCCCGAGGTGGCGGCCCTGGCCAAGGACATGGTGCTGTGCCAGGCGAACGGGGGGATGGGACTCGTCTTCGCGGGCCTGGCCCGGGCCGCGCTGGAGATGGCCGTCGACTACGCGAAGGAGCGGGTGCAGGGTGGCGTGCCGATCATCCGGCACCAGAGCGTGCGGGCCCGGCTGTTCGAGATGTACCGCAAGGTCGCGGCGGCCCGGGCCCTCGCCCGCCACGCGGCGCTCACGACGGCCGTCGCACCCCGCGTGGAGCTGGCCGTGGCCTCGAAGGTGACGGCCACCCAGACCGCGTTCGAGGTGGCGAGCGGGGCGCTCCAGATCTTCGGGGGCAACGGTCTCAGCCGTGAGTACCCGATCGAGAAGCTGCTGCGCGACGCCCGGGCCTCGATGGTCGAGGACGGCTGCAACGAGGTGCTGGGCCTCGTCGCGGCCGAGCGCCTCTGAGCCCGTGTCCGAGCGCCGGGTGCCGCTGGGGCGCCTCTTCGTCGCCAGCGGGACGATGTCCCTGGGTTACGGGTCGATCTTCACCCTCCTCGCCGAGATGCGGGATCGGTTCGGGTTCAGCGAGACCGGCGTCGGCGCCATCGCCGGGGTGGGGTTCCTGGCCGGGTTCGCGGCCCAGGTCGGCCTGGCCCGCTTCGCCGACCGGGGCCACGCCCGCCGGATGGTGCGGACCGGCCTGGTCACGGCCTGCGCGGCGCTCGTGTGGATGGCCTTCGCCACCGAGCTGTGGCAGTTCGTCGCCGCCCGCCTCGTGCTCGGCCTCGGCTCGGGGGCCGTGGGACCCGCGTTGCGGCGGGTCGTGATCGTCAGCGACCCGGAGCGGATCGGCGACAACCTGGGTCGGCTCGCCGCCGCCGAGGTGGGGGGCTTCGTCCTCGGCCCCCTGATCTCCGGGGTGCTCGCCCAGGTGGCCGGGTTGCGGGCGCCCTTCGTGTTCCTCGCCGTCTGCTGCGCCCTGCTCCTCTCGGTCGTGGCCCCGGTCGACCTGACGGTCGGCGGGGTCTCGAGCGAGCGGCGGGTGGCCCGGGCCCTCCTCCGCCGGCCGGCGGTCCTCGCCGGGATGGCCTCGGGGGTCGCCTTCGCGGTCACCCTCGGGACGTTCGAGTCGGTCTGGGCCGTGCTGCTCACCGACCGTGGGGCGCAGACCTGGTTCATCGGCGTGACGCTCAGTCTCTTCACGATCCCCATGGTCGTGCTGGCGCCGTCCGCCGGTCGGTGGGCGCAGCGGTACGGGCCCGTCAGGACCGCGGCGATCGGGATCTCGATCGCCATCCCGTGCACGTTCTCCTACGGGCTGATCGGGAGCGTGGCCGGCCTGCTCGCCGTGTCGCTGGTGCACGCCTTCGGCGACGCCCTGACCTTCCCCTCCAACCAGGTGGCGGTCGCCCTGGCGAGCCCGCGGGAGCACCTCGCCTCGGCCCAGGGCATGTACGGAGCGGTGAACACGGTCACCGCCGGCCTGGCGGCCGGGCTCTCGGCCACGGTGTACGACCACGCCGGACCCACGGTCCTCTTCACCTCGGTCTCGCTGGTGATGGCCGGGGCGCTCGCCGTCGCCGTCGTGCTCGGTCGCGAGCTGCTCGGCCCTCCGGTCGCTTCCGACGTCACGGGGGTCGGGCCCGAGGGCGAACCGCCGGGGGCCGCGCCGGCCGCCGTCGCGCCGTAGCGACCGTGGGGCGCGCGGTGGAGGATCGTGCGCGCCGGGCCGGTACGGGTGCCCGTCGCCGCTGGAACGGCGACGAGGGCGCGCTGTGGGCCGCCGAGCGGGAGCGCTTCGACCGCATGCTCGGGCCCCCGGGGGAGGCCCTGCTCGCCGCCGCGGGCCCGGTCGCGGGTGAGTGGGTGCTCGACGCCGGCTGCGGAGCCGGGGCCCTGGTGCTCGAGGCTGCCCGGTGCGTGGGTCCGTCGGGCCGGGCGGTCGGGCTCGACGTCTCGGCCCTGCTCCTCGACGTGGCCCGCCGGCGGACCGTGGCCGCCGGTCTCCCCGTGGAGCTGGTGGTGGCCGACGCCGGAGCACCCCCGTTCCGGGCCGGGGTCTTCGACGTGGTGATCAGCCGCTTCGCCGCCAACCTCCTCCCCGACCCGGCCGCCGCCCTCGGCCGCCTGGCCCGGGCGCTGCGGACCGGTGGCCGCCTCGCCCTCGCCTGCTGGCGGGACCCCGCCGCGAACGACTGGAGTGCCCTGCCGCGAGAGGCGGTGGCCGCGGTCCTGGGGCTCGCCTCGATCCCCGAGCCCGACGAGCCGGCCGCCTTCGCCTTCGCCGAGGCGGGCCACGTCGAGGAGGTCCTCGATGCGGCCGGCTTCGAGCACGTCCGCCTCGAGCCCCACGAGGAGCGGCTGTGGGTGGGCGACGACGTCGGGGACGCGGTGGGCTTCTTCGCCGCGGCCGCCGGTGCCGGGCTGCGGGGGGCCGTCCCGCCGGTCGTCCTCGGCGAGATCCTGGCCACGCTGTCGGACCGGCTGGCCGGCTTCGCCGGCCCCGGCGGCGTCCGGCTGCCCTCGTCGTGGTGGATCGTCACCGCGTCCCGCGCCCGGGGACCGGTGGGCCCCGGCCGGTCCCCGGAGCGGGGCTAGCCTGCCGTGACCGGGTGCGCAAGGGGAAGCCGGGATGAGCGGATCGGGCGAACCGGGGGCGCGCGTCGACGCCGCCGCACTCCGGCGGTTCACGTCGGCGGTGCTCCGGACGTACGACGTGCCGGTCGAGCACGCCGATCTCACCGCCGAGGTGCTCGTCGCCGCCGACGCCTGCGGCATCGACTCCCACGGCGTCTCCCGCCTCGGCCTCTACACGCTGAAGCTCGAGCGGGGGCTGGTGAACCCCCGACCGCGGCCCCGGATCGTCCGGGAGACGGCGACGACCTGTGTCGTCGACGGCGACAACGGGCTGGGGCCGGTCGCCGCTGTCCTGGCCATGGACTGGTGCATCGAGCGGGCCCGCGACGTCGCGGTGGCCTGCGCCAGCGTCGGGCACGGCAACCACTACGGGATCGCCGGCTGGTACGCCCGCCGGGCCCTCCCGCACGCCATGATCGGCCTCAGCCTCACCAACGCCACGTCCCTCGTCGCGCCCACCTTCGGGCGCCGGCCCCTCCTGGGCACCAACCCGATCGCGGTGGCCGTCCCCGCGGGCCGGGAACGGCCGTTCGTCCTCGACATGGCCACCAGCGCGGTGTCGGCGGGCAAGCTCCAGCTCGCCATGGCCGCAGGGGAACCCATACCCGAGGGGTGGGCCGTCGACGCCGAGGGCCGCGGCACCACCGACCCGCTCGCCGGGTTCGGCGGCGCGCTGCTGCCGCTCGGGAGCACGCGTGAGCTGGGCAGCCACAAGGGCTACGGCCTCGCCGTCGTGGTCGACGTGCTCTCGGCGCTGCTGTCGGGGGCCGCGTTCGGGCCGCACTGCCTCAGCCTCACCTCGGAGCTCGACCAGGTGGCGAACGTCGGGCACTTCTTCGCCGCGGTCCGCGTCGACGCCTTCCGCCCGTTCGAGGAGTTCACCGCGGCCATGGACGACATGATCCGCGGGTTGCGCGAGGCGCCGCCCGCGCCCGGGCACGACCGGGTCGTCGTGGCCGGCGAGCCGGAGCTGGACGAGGAGGATCGGAGGGGGCGCGAGGGCATTCCGCTCGACGCCGGGACGGTCGAGTCGCTGCGCGGCCTGGCGGTCGAACGCCGGTGCGAGGACGAGCTGGGCGCGCTCCTCGGACGGTAGGGCTAGGGTCGTGGCGCGTGGCCCGGGGGAGCGACTCGCCGCCGCGCTCGTCACGGTGCTGGCCGCCGCGGCGTGCAGCGGCTCGGACGGCGGCGGCCCCGCGGCCGACGCGGCCCCGGCGACCACCGCCGGGGCCTCGACCACGACCGCGGTCACGGCATGCGACCCGGCCCGTCCGGCCCCGTCCGGCCGTGAGCGCCGGACGACGGTCCACGACGGGATCGAGCGCGAGTACACGTTGAGCATCCCCGCGTCGTACGACGGCGCCACGCCCGCGCCGCTCCTCCTCAACCTGCACGGCTTCGGCGGGACGGCCGACGCCCAGGACGAGCGGACCGGGCTCCCCGAGGCGGGCGGGGCGCGGGGCTACGTGGTGGTCACGCCCCAGGGCCTGCCGATCTCCATCCCCTCCGGGATCCCCGGCGCCGGCGACGCCGCGCGCTTCGAGGGCATCCCCTTCTGGAACTTCTTCGGATCGGGCGAGGTGGACTTCGGCGGCGCGGTCCTCCCGGGTGGCGTCGACCCGAGCGAGCTCGGGGCGGACGACGTGGGCTTCCTGTCCGGGCTCCTCGACGAGCTCGAGGAGGAGCTCTGCGTCGACCCCGACCGCTTCTACTCCACCGGGATGTCGAACGGTGCCGGCATGACCACCACGCTCGGGTGCGAGCTGGGCGAGCGGCTGGCGGCCATCGCCCCCGTCTCGGGGGTGAACCTCACCGGTCGCTGCCCCGGGGACGCTCCGGTGTCGGTCCTCGCCGTCCACGGCGACGCGGACCCGGCCGTGGTCTACGAGGGGGCAGCCTGATGGGCTTCCGGCTGGGGAACCCGTCGGTGCCCGGGCGCATGGCGGCCTGGGCCGAGCGTGACGGGTGCGATCCGGAGTCCGAGACCGACGTGCCCCTCCCGGGGGTCGTCGTGACACGGTGGGTGGGCTGCGAGGACGGCACCGAGGTGGAGCTGTGGACGATCGCGGGCTGGGAGCACGAGTGGCCGCGGGCGTCGTCGCCCGGGGAGCCGGGTGTGATCGACGCCACCGAGCTCGTCCTCGACTTCTTCGACGACCACCGCCGGGTGGGCCCGGCCGGACCGGCCGGCCTGTGACCCGCCGGCCCGGCGCTCAGGTGCCCGGCTCGGAGAGCTGGATGACGCCGAAGGTGGCGCCCTGGGGGTCGGTGATCACGGCCATCCGGCCCGGGGGATGTCCATCGGCTCGGCCTGGATGGTGCCCCCGTGGGCCCGGGCCGTGGCGACCGCGTCGTCGCAGTCGTCGACCGCGCAGTACACGAACCAGTGGGAGGGGATCCCCTCCATCGGCGGCTTCATGGCGCCCGCGACCCCCCGGCCGTCGAGCATGAAGGCGGTGTACTCGGTGCCTCCCATGTCGGCGGTCTCGGCCTTCCAGCCGAGCAGCTGCTCGTAGAAGGCCGACGCCTTCCCGACCTCGGGGGTGAGGAGCTCGTTCCAGGTGAGGGTGCCGTGCTCGTGGACCAGCTCGGCGCCGATGTGCTGGCCGGGCTGCCAGAGGCAGAGCACCGCACCGGCGGGGTCGGCGACCACCGCCATGCGGCCGGCCTCCATGACGTCCATGACCGGCGCGACGACGGTGCCGCCGGCCCGGCCGACCGTGGCGGTCGCCGCCTCGACGTCGGCCACGGTCACGTACGTGCTCCACATCGGGGGCATGCCCTGGGCCGCCATCTCGGGGGAGAGCTGCATCATCCCGGCCGCGGCCTTCCCGTGGCGGGTGGCCATGACGTAGGGGGTCCCCTGGTCGGTCGGCTCCTCGGTGTACTCCCAGCCGAAGAGCCGGGCGTAGAAGGACCGGGCGGCGGACGGGTCGGGGGTGGCGAGGTCCACCCAGGACGGCGTGCCGGGGGCGTGCTCGGTGCGCTCGGGCATGACGGTGCTCCTGGGTCGGTGCACCCCGCAACCTACCCCCGGCCCACCGCTCCCGTGGTTCGCCCCCTGACCCGGCGGGGCACCGGTACCCGCAGCGCCTCGCGGGCCGCGACCACGTCGGGGTGCACGGGCCGGGCCTCGGCCAGGAACGCCTGCTCGTCGGGGTACCGGGACGAGAAGTGGGTGAGCACGAGACGCCGAGCCCCGGCCTCCCGGGCGATCTCGGCCGCCTGGCGGGCGGTGAGGTGGCCCGTCTCCTCGGCCCGGTCCGCCTCGGCCTCGAGGAACGTCGACTCGCACACGAGCAGGTCCACGCCGGCGGCGAGCTCGAGCGCGCCCTCGCAGCGGCGCGTGTCCATCACGAAGGCCGCGGCCTGGCCGGGCCGTTCGACGCTCACGTCCTCGACCGACACCGTGCGGCCCCCCGAGTCGCGGAGCCGTCCCTCCCGGAGGAGCTCCCCGACCGCGGGGCCCTCGATCCCCGCCGCGGCCAGCCGGTCGGGCAGGAGGGTCCGGCCGGGCCGCTCTTCGAACCGGTACCCCCACGCCTCCACCGGGTGGTCGAGGAGGCGGGCCGACACCACCAGCGGCCCGCTCTCGTCGATCGCGCCCGACCGGGTCACGGGCCGGTACGGGGTGTCCGCCCGGTCGTCGAAGACCGAGGCGTGCCGGAGCCGGTCGAGGTGCTCCCGGCCCGAGGCGGGGTGGTGGATCGGCACCGGGCGGGTGATCCCGTCGAGCGAGAGGCGCTG
Source organism: Acidimicrobiia bacterium (assembly GCA_027494165.1). Taxonomy (GTDB): domain Bacteria; phylum Actinomycetota; class Acidimicrobiia; order IMCC26256; family JAOSJM01; genus JAOSJM01. The sequence goes on from JAOSJM010000001.1 coordinate 8,575, forward strand.
GACGATGCCCGGGAGCCCGAGGCAATGGTCGCCGTGGAAGTGGGTGATGCAGATCCGGGTCACCCGGCCGACCGGTACCCCGGCGACGGCCATCTGCCGCTGGGTCCCCTCGCCGGGGTCGAGCAGGATCCCCTCGCCGTCCCACCGCAGCAGGGCGCCGTGGTGGTTCCGGCGGCGGGTGGGCACCTGCGACGCGGTGCCGAGCACGACGAGCTCCCGGGTGGACACGGCGCCCATTCTCGGTCGCGACCACGGCCACCGGCGAGCGCCGCCGCGCCGCCACATGTGGCCGACCGCGTCCGCTTCGAGGCGGTACGAAGCGTGGCACGGTGGGCCGAATCCGTGGCAGAGTGTTGGGACCTTGTGAGCAGATGGTGCGATCCGAGCGCGCCCGGTAGGGTGTCAGGGAGTCGCAACGGGAACGGGCGCCGTGGTGACCATGGAGCGGGAGTCGGGAGCGAGGACGGGACCGTACGGTCGCGACGAGGTCATGCACGCCCTCGTCGTCTCCGCGACCGCGCTGCTCGTCGAACGGGGACCGGCGGCGGTCTCCGTGCGCGACATCGCCGAGGCGGCCGGCGTCAACCACGCCCTGATCTTCCGGCACTTCGGCTCGAAGGAGGGGTTGCTGCGCGCGGTCGTCGCCCGGCAGCTCGAAGGTCTCCTCGCCGACTCCCCCGAGGTCGGCGAGGTGCCCGCCGGGCTCGCCTGGATCAGCCGGGGCCGCACCTACGCCGTCCTGGTGGCGCGCTTCGCCTTCGACGGGTTGGAGGAGCAGACCATGCCCTCCGAGTTCGCCGTGCTGCGTGGGTGGATCGCCCTCCTCGAGGAGCGTCGCCGTGAGGCCGACGGCCTCGTGCCACCGAGCCCGACGTGCGAGCCCCGTGCGGTGGTGGCCGCCGCCTCGTCGCTGGTTCTCGGCTACCTCGTCTACGAGCCGTTCCTCCGCGCGACGCTGATGCTCGACGGCGCCGACCTCGACCCGGTCGTCGCCCTGATGGCCCAGTCCCTCCTGGAGCGGGTGACCGACCCTCGCCCTGCCGTCTCCGCGCCGCGCCGCCGGGCCCGGCGGGACCCGGTCCCGAACGGCCGGGACCGGGGGACCCGGCCCTACGGGCGGGACGAGGTGATGGCGGCGGTCCTCGACGCGGCGACCGACCTGTTCGGCCGGCAGGGGCCGGTGGCCACCTCGGTGCGCGACCTCGCCAAGGCGGCCGGCGTGAACCACGCCCTGATCTTCCGGCACTTCGGCTCGAAGGAGGGGCTGCTGCGCTCGGTCATGGACCGCCAGGTCCAGATCGTGGTGCCGCGCGCCCGCGAGATCACGAGCACCCGTGACGACCTCTACCACCTTGCCCGGGCGTGCCGCACCGAGTCCCGGTACGCCTGGCTGATCGGGCGGGCGGTGCTCGACGGCTACGACCCGGGGTCGTTCCGGAGCTCGTTCCCGGTCGTCGGCCACCTGCGCCAGGTCCTGCGCAGGGAGGTGGCCGAGGGCGGGGCGTCCTCCTCGCGCGTCCTCGACCCCGACCACGCGCTGGCCGGCGTCCTGGCGCTCGCGCTGGGATCGGTGATCTTCGAACGGTACCTGCGGGCGGCCACGGGTCTCGACGACAGCGTCGACTTCGACGCCGTCGTCGCCGACTGCGGCCAGGCCCTCTTCGACCTCGCCCGCTGAGGGGAGCGGCGGCGGGCCTGGGGACGACCCGGGAGCGAGCCCGACGGCTCACCGGTGTCGTGGGTCCGCCCGTCGCGAGGGCCGGCCACGCACGGCCTGGACGACGAGGAGGAGGACGACGGCCCCGAGGACCGAGCCGATGATCCCGCTCGGCCGCAGGTCCAACCCGTCCCCGGCGACGAGGCTCGCGACGAGGCCGCCGACCAGCGACCCGGCCAGGCCGACGACGAGGAGCTCGCCCCAGCTCGCGGCACCCCGTCCGACGAGCAGGTGCGCGACCCACCCGGCGAACATCCCCCACACGATGATGACCAAGAGGATCACGAGGCCTCCTCGGGCGCCCGGGACGTCGGCGAACGCCGTGTAACCGAAAGCTTACATCGACACCTCCCGGGGCCGACGGCGGCGGCGGGCCGACGCGGGGTCGGGTAGCCTCACCGGCCGTGCTGGAAGGGGGGTCGTCACCCGCGCGCAGGTCGGCGCCCGGGGCGTGGCGGGTCGGCGAGGTCCGATCCACCCGCCGGGCGTTCCTCGGCGGCCTCCTCGCAGCCGGACTGGCCGCCTGTGACCGTGGTTCGTCCGGGCGCCTCCTCCTCCTCCTCCTCGGGCGCCCCGTCGTCCGCGAGGCCGGCCACGACGACCAGCCTGCCGCCGGTCCCCGAGCTCCCCGGTCCTCCCTTCACCCTCGGTGTGGCGTCGGGGGACCCCCTCTCCGACGCCGTCGTGCTGTGGACCCGTCTCGCCCCCGAACCCCTGGCGGTCGGAGGGGGCATGTCGGGAGCCGAGGTCCCCGTCGAGTGGATCGTGGCCGCTGACCGGGGCCTGCGCGAGGTCGTCTCGGAGGGGACGGTGGTCACCGGCCCGGAGGTCGCCCACTCGGTGCACGTCGACGTCGGCGGCCTCGAGCCCGCGACCGGCTACTGGTACGGGTTCCGGATCGGGGACCACGCCAGCCCGGTCGGCCGTACCCGCACCGCGCCGGCGCAGGGGTCGCCGCTCCGGCGGTTCCGGTTCGCGGTGGCCTCGTGCCAGGCGTACCAGACGGGCTACTACGCCGCCTACCGGCACCTCGCGGGGAGGAGCTCGACGTCGTCTGCTTCCTGGGCGACTACATCTACGAGCTCGAGGCCTCGATCGAGGCCCGGCCCCACGGCCTGGCCGTCCCGCGCACGCTCGACGAGTACCGGACGTACTACGCGCTCAACAAGACCGATCCCGACCTCCAGGCGGCCCACGCCGCCCACCCGTGGATCGTCACGTGGGACGACCACGAGGTGGAGGACAACTACGCCGGTCTCCGCCCGGGCCGCATCGGCGGCGGCGAGGAGACCGCAGCCGACTTCCCGGCCCGGCGGGCCGCGGCCTACCGCGCCTTCTGGGAGCACCTCCCGATCCGGGTCGAGGCCCCCGAGGGCCCCGACCTCACCATCTACCGCAGCTTCACCTTCGGCGACCTTCTCCAGATGGCGGTCCTCGACACCCGGCAGTACCGCACGCCCCAGCCCACGGGCGAGGGCTTCGGCGACTTCCCCCGGATCCTCGGGGGCGGACCCCAGCTCCCGGGGGCCTTCGACGAGGCCGCGACCCTCCTCGGCCCCGAGCAGGAGGCGTGGCTCGAGGACCTCCTGTCCTCGTCGACCGCGCGCTGGAACATCGTCGCCCAGCAGTCGGTGATGGCCGAGGTCGACCGGGCCCCCGACGACCCCGACAAGGGGTTCAGCATGGACTCCTGGGACGGCTACGTCGCCGCCCGACGGCGGCTCCTCGGCTTCGTCGCCGCGGAGGGGGTCACCAACCTCGTCTCCCTCGGTGGCGACATCCACACGAGCGCGGTCACCGACCTGCGGGCCGACTACCACGACCCGGCCTCACCGGTCGTGGGCACCGAGCTCGTCGCACCCTCGATCAGCGCCCTCGAGCTCCTACCCGAGGGCTACGCCGAGGGCGCCCTGTCGGCGCCCCACATCCACCTGTTCGACCCCGAGCGCCGCGGGTACCTGCGCTGCGACGTGGATCGTGACCGCATCCGGGCCGACTACCGGCTCGGGTCGACGATCCTCGAGCCCACCGCGGCGATCGAGACGGCCAGCTCGTGGGTCATCGGGTCGGGGACGCCGGGCGCCCGGCGGGTCGGCGAGGGCTGACGGGAGCAGGTCGACGGCGGCCGGCCGCCGCGGCTCGAGCGCGAAGGCACCCGTCAGGGGCCCGCCCGGGCCGGCGGGCCACCGAGCCCCGGCCGGCGTGGCGGGGTCGGCCGGGCGAAGTGGTCCGCGTACCGCGTGAGGACCGGTCCGGCCACGGCCAGGAGGAGCACGTAGGCGGCGACCGTGGGTCCCAGGTCGGGCTCGACCGCGGCCACCACGCCGAGCTCGGCGATCACGATCGAGAACTCTCCCCGGGCCACGAGGGACGTGCCGGCCCGCCAGCGCCCCCGGGGCCCGATCCCGGCCCGCCGCGCCGCCCACGATCCGGTCAGCACCTTGGTGGCCCCGGTCACGACCCCCAGCGCGACCGCGGCGACCGCGGCGGAGGGGAGGTCGCCCGGGTCGATGCGCAGGCCGAAGAACACGAAGAACGTGGCCGCGAAGAGGTCCCGCAGGGGCGCGAGGAGCAGGCTCGCCCGCGCCTGCACCGGTCCCGACACGGCGATGCCCACGAGGAACGCGCCGACCGCCGCCGACACCTGCAGCCGCTGGGCCAGCCCGGCGACGACGAGCGTGAGTCCGAGCACGCCCAGGAGGACCCCTTCGTCCGACTCGGTGGCGAGCATCCGGGTCACGTGGTGGCCGTGTCGGAGCGCGACGGTGAGGATGACGGCGACCGCGCCCAGGGCGAGGGAGAGCGAGAGCGCCGCGCTCCCGACGTCGTCTCCCGCCAGGAGCACTCCCACCACCGGGAGGTAGACGGCCATCGCGAGGTCCTCGGTCACGAGCGTCGACAGGACCACGGGGGTCTCCCGGTTGCCGAGCCGCTGGAGGTCGGCGAGGACCTTGGCCACGACCCCCGAAGACGAGATGTAGGTGACGCCTCCGAGGAGGGCCGCTGCGGTCGCCGACCACCCGAGCAGCAACCCCGCCGCGAACCCCGGGGTGAAGTTGGCCACGGCGTCGAAGATCCCGGTGGGCAGGCCCGTGCGCAGCCCGGAACGGAGCTCCTCGGCGGTGTACTCGAGGCCCAGGGCGAGGAGCAGCAGCACGACCCCGATCTCGGCACCGATCTCGATGAACTGCGTGCTCACGTCGAGGGGCGCGATCCCGCCCTCGCCGAACGCGAGGCCGGCGAGGAGGTAGAAGGGCACGGGGCTGAACCCCACCGCGTCGGCGAGGCGAGCCAGGACGGCGAGGGAGAACACGACCGTCCCGAGCTCGACGAGGACGCGCCCCAGCTCGTCGGGCGCGGTGGCCAGGATCACGTGCTCACGCCTTGAGGAGGTCGAGCAGCCTCCGCAGGCCCTCCGTGCTCCCGGCGGCGACGGCCACGTCCCCCGGCTCGAGGCGCTCCTCGGCCCCGGGGGCCGGGATCGTGGTGTCGCCGCGCACGATGGCGACGATGGAGACGCCGGTGCGGGTGTGCACCGCCGACTCCCGCAGGGACCGGCTCGCCCACGCGCTCCCCTCGGTGACCGGGAGCCAGTCGAGCACCAGCCCCTCGATCTGCAGCATCGAGGCCACGGTCTCGCTCACCTGCGACGCGCCCATGAGGTCGGTGAGGGTGTGCGTCTCGTCGGGATCGAGCCGGATGACGTCGCGACAGGCGTCGGGGTCGTCGCGGTCGTAGACCAGGAGCTCGCGCCGCCCGGTCCGGTGGACGATCACACCCACCCGTACGCCGTCGCCGGTGACGAAGTCGTACCGCACGCCGACGCCGGGCAGCGGCGTCTCCTGCACCTCGGCCATCGTACGCTCCTCCTGTTCGACGCCTCCACGGAGCAGTGGTGAGCCTCGCGCTCAAGCGGGACGGAAGTGGGTCAGCGCGATCCTCTCGGACAGCGGCTCCAGCTCCACGACCACGGGGAGGTCGAGCGCCAGCTCACCCGGGTCGAGTCCGCGGAGGTTCCCCACCAGCCGGGGGCCCTCCTCCATCTCCACGACGAGCACCGCGTAGGGGACCTCGCCGGCGAAGGCGGGGTTCGCGGCCCGGTGGGTGACCGTCCAGGTGTGGACCCGGCCCCGGCCCGAGGACCGGACCCAGGTGTATCGGTCGGAGCCGCACGTGGCGCACAGGACCCGGGGCGGGTGGCGCCACCGGCCACAGCCGTCGCACCGCTGGAAGCGAAGCTCCCCGCGGGCGCAGTGGGCGTAGAACTCGGCGTTGAGGCCCTCGGGTCGCGGGACCATCCGGCCGGGGGTGGTCTCCGGGACGGGCGGGTCGGCGGCCACGGGCTACCCCTCCCTCGCCAGCACGAGCAGGCTTCCGTCGCCGAGGTCGCCCCAGCCGGTGACCAGGCCGACCTCGGCGGCGGGGACCTGCGCGGCCCCGGCCTGGTGGCGGAGCTGGCGGACCGCCTCGACCACGTGGTTCATCCCCCACATGTGGCCCTGGGAGAGGAGGCCTCCGTGCGTGTTGAGGGGGTACCGGCCGCCGAGGGCGATGCGGCCGTCGCGGACGAACTGGCCGGCCTCGCCCCGGCCGCACAGGCCGAGGGCTTCGAGCTGGAGGAGCACGACGTAGGTGAAGCAGTCGTAGACCTGGAGGAAGTCCATGTCGTGGGGCCCGACGCCGGCCATCCCGAAGGCGCGGGGTGCGGCGTCGGTGAGCCCGATGTGGAAGAGGTCGGGGCGGTTGGCGATGTCGTCGGCGGGGGACGGGTGGCCCTCGGCCACCCCGAGGATCGTGACCGGTGGGTGGGGGGAGGTCGCGGGCCTGCTCGGCCGACGTGACCACCACCGCGGCCGCGCAGTCGGTCTCGAGGCAGCAGTCGTAGCGGCGGAACGGCTCGGAGACCCAGGGGGCGGAGAGGTAGTCGTCCATGGTGAGGCGCCGGCCGGCCATGACGGCCCGCTCGTTGAGGTGGGAGTGCTCGCGGCAGGTGAGGGCCACCGTCCCGGCGTCGGTGTCCTCGATCCCGTACTGGAGCTTGTAGCGGGTCGCGATCCACCCGTAGAACTGGGCCGCGCTCTGCATGCCGTAGGGGAGGAAGAAGTCGAAGAGCATGTCGGCGAGCGCCCCGGCGTCGAGGGCGCGCCGGGGGAGGCGGGCCCCGGGCCGGGCCCGGAGGGCCGAGTAGCCGTTCCAGCCGACGACCACGAGCACGTTGCGGGCCACCCCGCCGGCGACGGCCAGCGCCGCGGCCTGGACGGCGGCGACCGAGCTGGCCCCACCCATGTGCGGCGTGACGGCGAAGGCGAGGTCCGCGACACCCAGGTTGGCGGCGAGCTCCTCGCTCCACGTGTAGCCGGGCGGCGGGACGATGCCGTCGATGTCGGCCGGGGTGAGCCCGGCGTCGGCGATGGCGGCCGGCGCGGCCTGGAGCATCAGCTCGACGGGCAGGTGGGGCGAGGGCCGGCCGAAGTCGGTCTCGGCGATCCCCGCGATGGCGGCGCGTCCCCGGAGGCTCACGGCGGCGGATCGTACCGCCCGGCCGTTGGGCACCTCCGCGTCGAGCACGCCCGCGTCTAGGGTCACGGTCCTGGGGAGTGGGGGAGGCGGGTATGGGCACGGGGCGTGACGACGTCGAACACCGGCTCGAGCAGCTCGCGGCCACGAGGCTGAGCCGGCGAGGCTTCCTCGGCGCCGCGGCGCTGGCCGGGGTCCTCGCCGCGTGCCGTGACGGCGACGGCGACGCCGGGGGCGACGGCGGTGGTGGGATCCGGGGCGGTGCCACCGGGACCACCACCTCCGCGGTGCCCGAGCTCCCCGTCCCCGAGCTGTCCGGGCCGGCCTTCACGCTCGGGGTCGCCTCCGGGGACCCGCTCGCGGACCGCGTGATCCTGTGGACCCGTCTCGCTCCCGACCCGATCGCGGGAGGGGGCATGCCGGACCAGGACGTACCCGTGCGATGGCGGGTCGCGACCGACGAGGGCATGGGCGACGTCGTCGCCGAGGGGACCGCCGTGGCGAGCCCGGCGTGGGGTCACTCGGTGCACGTCGACGCGACGGGCCTCGAGCCGGGGACCTGGTACTGGTACCGCTTCGCGGTCGGTGACGACGAGTCCCCCGTCGGCCGGACCCGCACCGCCCCCGCGGCCGGCGCCACCGGCGAGACGCTGCGGTTCGCGTTCGCCTCCTGCCAGAACTGGGAGTCGGGCTACTTCGTCGCCTACCGGCACATGGCCGAGGAGGATCTCGACCTCGTCGTCCACCTCGGTGACTACATCTACGAGTACGGGCCGGGTGGCTACGACCCCCGCCTCCCCGACCGGCGCATGACGCTCGAGGAGCCCTCCGACCTCCTCGGCTACCGGAACCGCTACGCCTTCTACAAGTCCGACCCCCACCTCCAGGCCGCCCACGCCCGCTTTCCCTGGCTCGTCACCTGGGACGACCACGAGGTCGACAACAACTACGCCGGCGCCATCGACGAGAACGGCACCGACCCGGCCGAGTTCCTGGCGCGCCGGGCCGCCGCGTACCAGGCGTACTACGAGCACCTGCCGGTCAGGGTCGTCCCACCCGACGGACCCGACCTCACCCTCTACCGGAACATCGCCTGGGGCGGCCTGGCCGACGTCTTCCTCCTCGACACCCGCCAGTACCGCGACGACCAGGCGTGCGGGGCGGCTTCGGACGTCGGGGCCCGCTGCGACGAGGCCCTCGAGCCGGAGCGCACGATGATCGGCGCCGAGCAGGAGCGGTGGCTGCTCGACGGCCTGCGGGCCTCGGAGGCGACGTGGAAGGTCCTCGGGCAGCAGACGATCATGACCGAGTTCAGCCTGCTGGGTCTCTACAACCTCGACCAGTGGGACGGCTACCCGGCGTCCCGCCAGCGGGTCCTCGACATGCTCGCCGAGGTCGCGAACCCGGTGGTCATCACCGGTGACATCCACGCCAGCGCGGTCGGCGACCTCAAGGCCGACTTCGCCGACCCCGCCTCGGCGGTCGTGGGCACCGAGCTGGTGGGCACGTCGATCACGTCGCCGTTCCCGCCGGACTTCGCCGCCGCGGTCGCCGCCGCGCTGGCCGGCAACCCGGTGGTGCGCTACTCCGAGCTGGAGCACCACGGGTACGTGCGCTGCGAGGTCGACGAGGAGCGGTGGCGGGCCGACTACCGCTTCGTCGACTCGATCGATGACCCCGACGCGGCGATCGTCACCGCGGCGTCCTTCGAGATCGCCGCCGGCCGTCCCGGCGTCGTGCGGGTCTGATCCCCGGCTACTCGCAGCGCTCGGGCACGCAGCGTCCCCCGTGCCGCTCCAGCACCTCGCGGACCTCCTCGGCCCGGCCGTGGGCCCGGACGACGAGGAGGACCTCGCCCTCACCGAGCGGGATGTCGGCCATGTGCTCCTCCTCGTCGAGGAGCGGGACCTTCGCCAGCACGCCGCCGAACCCGCCCGCGAACGCGCCGCCGATGCCACCGGCGGCCCCTCCGGCCAGGAGCCCGCCGACCCCCACCGTCCCCACCCCGGGCACGGCGAGGGCGACGATCGCCATGCCGGCGAGGAACCCGAGGGGGACGCCGACGGCGATGCCCCGCTCGACCGCCAGACCCGTCTCGTGGTCGGCGTCCTCCTCGAACACGACCGTCTGCCCGGGCTCGTGGACGGCCACGCCGAGGTGGTCGTCGGCGACGCCGATCCGCCGGAGCTCCTCGGCCGCCGCCTCGGCCGACTCGTGGTCGGGGAAGACGGCCGGGAGGTTGTCGTGAACGTGCTGCTGCTTCGCCACCGGGCCTCCTCTCGACGGTCCGTGGCCGCGATGCTACGGGCCCCGGCGGGACGTCCATCGCGCGCGGGCTCGAGTCTTCGACGGCCGGGGTGCGGCGCGCCGGCGGCCGGGGTGCGGCGGGCCCGGGACCGCCGGGTGGCGTGACCGATGACGACCCCGTGCGGGCCCTTCGGCCGTACGAGACCGGGCCGAAGACCGTTACCTTCGATGCGTGGCGACAGCGGACGATCGGGCGGGCGCGGAGGAGCCGCCTGACACGGACCTGACGGAGCACGAGCCGTCGCACCTCGTCTGGCAGGAGATCGAGGTCGAGGGCCGGCCGGCGCGCTTCGGTTCGGCCGGGGAGGGCCCGCCGGTCGTGTTCCTGCACGGCTGGGGGCTCAGCAACCGGACGTACCGGCGAGCGCTCAAGCGCCTCGTCGAGCAGGGCGTCCGGGTCTGGGCGCCCGCGCTCCCCGGGTTCGGGGGGACGGCCGATCTCCCCCCGGACCGGTTCTCGCTCGGCGGGTACGCGAGCTGGGTCGTCGCCTTCCTCGACGCGGTCGGGGTCGGGGAGCCGGTCGTCCTCATGGGTCACTCGTTCGGGGGCGGCGTCGCGATCCAGGTCGCCCACGACCACCCCGACCGGGTCCGGTCGCTCGTGCTCGTGAACTCCATCGGGGGTTCCGCCTGGCGCCGCTCGGGCTCGGCCGTGCGCTCCATGGCCGAGCGGCCGCTGTGGGACTGGGGCATCCACTTCCCGAGCGACATCCTCCCCCTCGCCCAGGTCCGCCGGGTCCTCCCGGTGATCTTGGCCGACGCCGTCCCCAACCTGGTCCGCAACCCGCGCGCGGTGTGGGAGGTCGGGCAGCTCGCGCGGGTCGCGGACCTGACGTTCGAGCTCGAGGAGCTCAAGCGGCGGCGCCTGCCCGTGGTCGTGCTCTGGGGTGAGCAGGATCGGCTGGTGCCCCGGGCGTCGTTCGAGGCCCTCTGCGAGGCTCTCGGAGGACCCGACTGCTACACCGTCGAGGGCAGCCACTCCTGGCTCCTGGCCGACCCCGACGCGTTCGGCGAGATCATGACCAACGTCGTCGGCGCGGCGAGCCGGGCCCGGGAGGAGGAGCGGCGCGAGCGCCGTCGCCTGCGGTGGCCCCGGCGGCACCGGCGCCGGGAGCTGGCGTCGGTCGAGCACGCCCGCCCCGGCGACGAGCGCTGAGGGTCGGTCAGGAGGCGTCCCCGGAGACGTGCTCGATGCGAGCCGCGGGGAGCCGGATCACGGCATCGACCCCGCCGCCGACGGCCTCGCGCAGCTCTGCCTCGCCGCCGCTCGCGACGGCGAGCTGCCGGACGATGGCCAGGCCCAGCCCCGAGCCGTGAGGGTCGTGGGAGCCGGCGCTCCGCCAGAAGCGATCGAAGGCCCGGACCCGGTCCGCGGCGGGGAGGCCCGGGCCCTCGTCGATCACGTGCAGCTCCGCCCACCGGTCCCGCCGGGACACGCCGACGGTCACGGCCGATCCCGCCGGAGCCACCTCGAGCGCGTTGGCGAGGAGGTTGTCGAGGATCTGCTCCAGCGCGCCGACGACCGCCATGGCCGGGACCGTGGTGCCGGCCTCGACGGCGAGTCGGACCCCTCGCTCCTCGGCCAGGGGCTCCCAGGCGGACGCCCGCTCACGGGCCTTCGCCGCCACGTCGACGACGCCGCGTTCCGGCCGCGCGCCCTCGGCCCTCGCGACGACGAGGAGTCCCTCGACGAGCCGTCCCAGACGGGAGGTCTCGTCGACCGCCGCGGTCAGGTCGTCGCGAAGCTGCTCGGGTGCGGCCGACTCGAGGTTCTCGAGCCGCAGGCGGAGGGCCGTCAGCGGGGTCCGGAGCTGGTGGGATGCGTCGGCGACGAAGGCCTGCTGGGCGCCGAGGAGCTCCTCGAGGCGCGCGGCCATGTCGTTGAACCGCTCGGCGAGCGTCCGCAGCTCGGGGGTCCGTGCTCGGCGGGGGCGCGCGCCCGCAGGTCGCCGCCGGCGATGGCGACCGCGGTCGCCTCCAGGGCCCGGACCGGCCGGGTGACCGAGCGGGCCAGCACGAAGCCGACCACGGCGACGGCGGCGAGCACGACGACGGCGAGCAGCCCGAGGGCGATCCAGTTCCGGCGGATCCGGTCGTCGAGCTCCTTCGTCGGATAGGTGATCCGTACCGCCCCCCAGACGTTGCCGCCCGACGCCACCGGCACCGCGACGTAGAGCAGGTCGGTGCCGAGCGTCTCGGAGCTCCGGGTGCCCGAGGCCCGCTCACCCCTCAGGGCGGCCGCGATCTCGGGGCGGGTCGAGAAGTCCCGGGGAGCGTCCTCGGGGGCGTCCGAGTCCGCGACGCTGATCCCCCGGTCGTCCACGATCACCACCCGCCCGCCCGTCCGGGCCTGGTAGGCCAGGACGTACGGCGCCAGGTCGGCCTCGACCCCGTGCTGCAGGGTGTCCTCGGCCACCGTGCCGACGACGGTCGCGTCCCGCTCGATGCGCGTGGTGAGCTGCTCCCGCTCCCGGTCGGCGAAGGAGATGCCCAGGGGCACCTCGAGGACGAGGAGCACGAAGGCCGTGATCGACAGGTAGCTGAGGAGGAGCCGGCGGGTCATCGGAGCTCGACGAGGCGGAAGCCGACGCCCCGGACCGTCTCGATCCAGGCCGGGTCGCCGAGCTTCTTGCGCAACGACGCGACGTGGACATCCAGCGTCTTGGTCGGTCCGTACCAGTGGGCGTCCCAGACCTCCTCGAGGATGCGCTGGCGGTGGAACACCGCGCCGGGATCGGACGCGAGGTGCGCGAGGAGGTCGAACTCCTTGGGGGTCAGCTCGACGTCCCGGCCGGCGAGCCGCACCCGGTGCGCGCGCCGGTCGATCTCGAGGCGCCCGAGTCGCTGGACCGGGGTGGGTTCGGGGGCCGTCTGGGCCCGGCGCGAGACGGCCCGGATCCGGGCCACCAGCTCCCGGAGCCCGAAGGGCTTCACGACGTAGTCGTCGGCGCCCAGCTCGAGGAGGACGACCCGGTCCATCTCGTCGGAGCGGGCCGTCACGACGATGATGGGGACGTCGGAGCGCTGGCGCAGCTCCCGGCAGAGGTCGCGCCCGTCGGTGTCGGGCAGGCCCAGGTCGAGGAGGACGAAGTCGACGTCGTCCGTGGCGAGCGCCTCGGCTCCGGTGGCCGCCCGGGTCACCTCGAACCCCTCGCGGGCGAGGCCCTGGCCGAGGGGCTCGGCGATGGAGTCGTCGTCCTCGACGATCAGCACCCGCATGGTCCCACGCTCGCACGCCCCGAACGGGCCCGGCGCACCGGCCCGCGATCTTTACCGATTCTTGGATCCAGCCTGCCCGACGGTTGGGCCGATGCTCCGTAGCGTGGCCCGCAGACGAGCGGACCGTCGAGCACGGACCGTCGAGCACGAGAGCACAGGAGCGACAATGGAGCGCAGAGTCGTCCTCGCCACCGCCGGGGCCATCACCCTCACGGTCCTCGCCGGAGGCACGGCCATCGCGGCCAACCTCGGGATCCTCGACCGTGAGTCCGAGGACCCGGTCGGAGATCTCACCCCGGTGACCGTGCTCCCCGCCGCCGCGGCCGACGCCTCGACGACCACGGTGCCGCCCGAGGTGGAGGTCGTCTACGTCGACGAGCCGGTTCCGGCGGCCTCCTCGTCGGCCCCGCCGGGAACGACGGTCGGCAGCGACGGCGTCGCGGTCCCCGGGCCCGTGCCCGTCGAGCCCTTCGGTGACGACGACGAGCACGACGACGAGCACGAGGCCGAGGACGAGCACGAGGACGAGCACGAGCACGAGGACGAGCACGAGGACGACCACTACGAGGGTCGTGACGACGATGACTGACCAGGCCCGCCTGGAGCGCATCCGGCGCCTCCAGGAGCGCCGCGCCACCCGGAGCCCGGCCGATGCCGTGGCGACCGGTGAACCGGAGCGCGGTGGGCGGCCGGCGACGCCCCGCCCTTCCTCTCCCCGGCGGTCGGGGCGTCGCCGGGCCGCTGCAGCCCGCATCCTGTCCGGCGGCCTCGCCGTCTCGGCCACCTTCGGCCTCATGGCCGCGATGGCCGTGGCCGAACGCGCCCCGGGCGACGCGGCCACGGTCGAGACCCCCGCGGTGGTCCCGATGGCGCTCGCGACGACCGAGGCGACCGCACCGCCTCCGGCGCCCCGCAAGGTCATCCGGATCGTGGTCCGCCGCCAGGCCGCCGCGGGCTCGGCCCCCGCTCCCGCGACCCCGTCCGTTCGCCGATCCGCTCCCGCGGCCGCGGCGCCCGCTCCGGCCCGGGCGGCGCAGCCGGTTCCCGCGCCCCAGCCGGCGGCGAGGAGCCGTGGGAGTCGCTGAGCGCCGGTTCCGGGCCATGGGGGCCGAGGCGCGGGTCCTCGTCGTCGGGGGAACCGGGCCCGCTCGTCCTCGCCGACCGGGCCGCGGAGCGGGTGGCGGACCTCGAGGCGCGCTGGAGCCGGTTCCTGCCCGACAGCGAGGTGTCGCGGCTCAACGCCAGCCCCGGCGTGCCGGTCGTCGTCTCGCCCGACACCTTCGCGCTGGTCGAGCGCGCGGTCGACGCCTGGGGGGTGACGGCCGGGCTCTTCGACCCGACGGTCCTCGCGGCGCTCGAGGCCGCGGGCTACGACCGCAGCTTCGACCGGTACGCGCCGCGCGAGCCTCGCCCGTCGACCGGTCCGGCCCCGGGCTGCGCCGGCCTCCACCTCGACCCGATCGTCGGCTCGGTCGCCCTGCCCCGGGGCGTCCGGTTGGATCCCGGCGGGATCGGCAAGGGCCTGGCCGCGGACCTCGTCGCCACCGAGCTGGTCTCCGCCGGGGCGGCGGGGGCGCTCGTCGACCTGGGTGGTGACGTGCGGGTCACGGGCCGCGCCCCCGATCCGGCGGGCTGGGTGGTGGCCGTGGAGGACCCGTTCGCGCCGGAGCGCGACCTGGCCCGGGCCGCGCTGGCCGACGGAGCCGTGGCCACCAGCAGCCGCCTGCTCCGGGTGTGGGCCGGTGGCCGCGCTCACCATCTCGTGGACCCGAGGACGGGGCTTCCCTCGACGAGCGACCTCGTGGCGGTGTCGGTGGTGGCGGGCGAGGCGTGGTGGGCCGAGGTGCTGGCCAAGGCCGCGCTCCTCGCCGGCAGCGCCGGCGCGGCGGGGGTGATCGACGCAGGAGGTGCCACCGGGCTGCTGGTCGACGCCGCGGGCCGGCGGTTCGACGTGGGAGGACTCGAGGAGGTGACGGTGTGAACCACCTGTCGTGGCACCTCGCCCGCGCCGGCGGGATCGTGGCCTGGGCCCTCCTCGGCCTCGCCACGATCTGGGGCCTCCTGCTGTCGACCCGGGTGCTCAAGGGGCGCCCGACCCCGGCCTGGCTGCTCGATCTCCATCGGTTCCTCGGCGGGCTCGCCCTCGTCTTCACCGCCGTGCACGTCGGCGGGCTGGTCGCGGACTCCTACGTCCACTTCGGGCCGGCCGAGATCCTCGTGCCCTTCGCGTCGGGATGGCGGACCGGTGCCGTCGCCTGGGGGGTCGTGGGTCTCTACCTGCTGCTCGCCGTCCAGCTGACCTCGATGGTGATGCGCCGCCTTCCGCGCCGGGTCTGGCGAGCGGTCCACGGGTCGAGCTTCGTCCTGTTCCTCGTGGCCGGCCTCCACGGCGCGACGGCCGGGACCGACGCCTCGAACGCGCTGTACCGCTGGGCCTCGGTGGCCGCCGTCATCGCCGTCGTGTACCTGACCCTGGTCCGGATCCTGGCACCGCGCCGCCGTGGCCCCCGGGTGGCCACCCCAGCGGTCCGCCGGGTCGCGGACCCGGTGGCGCCGACCCGAGCCGCCTGAGGCCCGCCCTCGCACTCCCGCCCGGGCTCCGCTGGCGCGACGGGCGCGCCAGAATGCAGATGGCCGCGATCCGGAGGTGCGACACGGGCGAGAGCAAGGCGTCATGGGACGAGGTGGGCGACCGGTTCGGCGACCTGGGTCAGCGGCTGCGGGGCCACTACGACGGGGCGGGGGCCGACCGGCAGGCCGTGGGCGACGCCCTCCGGGCGCTGGGCGACGCGCTCAACCGGGCGGCGACGGCGCTCGGCCAGGCCCTCCGGGACCCCGGGGTCCGCGACGACGCCCGGCGAGCCGTCGAGCCGGGCCGGTTCCTCTCCGCTCTCGGGTGTCGATACCCCCGCTGAGCGACGGTAGGGACACCCGGGTCGCCTCTTGCCGGCTCTCGGGTGGGTCCGGTTGGGACCTCAGCCCTCGAGGCGCAGGGCCCGGCGCGGGCAGCGCAGCACGGCCTGCTCGGCTCGCTCGCGCAGCTCCGGCGGCACCTCGGGCCGGAGGATCTCGAGGACGTCGTCGTCGGTGACGTGGAACAGCTCCGGCACGATCGACTCGCAGACCGCGTTGGCCTCGCAGACGTCGTGGTCCACGACCACCCGCATCACGTGCCTCGTCGCTCGGGGGTGAACACGACCGGGAGGCTCTCGACGGGGTGCACGAGCGTCGAGTGTCCGTAGATCGCGCTGGCCCCGGGCGCCATGCGGATGTCGGGGAGCCGGCGGGCCAGCTCCTCGAACACGACCCTGACCTCCAGGCGGGCGAGGTTCGCCCCCAGGCAGTAGTGGGGCCCGACGCCGAAGGCCACGTGCGGGTTGGGGTCGCGGTCGACCCGGAACACGTCGGGGTCCTCGAACGCGTCGGGGTCCCGGTTCGCCGACTGGTACAGCATGAGGACCCGTTCGCCCTCGCGGATCCTCTGGCCCCGCAGCTCGGTGTCGCGCGTGGCCGTGCGCACGAAGCTCAGCACCGGGGACACCCAGCGGATGATCTCGTCGGGCGCCGTGGCGAACAGGCCCGGGTCGTCGAGCAGGCGCTGCCACTGCGCCGGGTGCTCGCTGAACGCCCGCATCCCCCCGCTGATGGCGTTGCGGGTCGTCTCGTTGCCCGCCACCACCACGAGGACCAGGAAGATGGCGAGCTCGTCCTCCTCGAGCCGGTCGCTGGACTCCAGCACGCCCTCCTCGGCGGCGGCGACGAGGTTCGAGACGAGGTCCTCGGTGAGGGGCGGTGGTGTCTCGCCTCGGGCCTCCGCCGCCCGGGCCGCCCGGTAGGCCTCGCGTCGCCCGTCGACCAGGCTGCTGACGTACTCGACGTACTCGGCGAAGGCCCGGGCCGCGGCCACGAGCCTCGGGTCGTCGGGCTCGGTGTGGCCGTCGCCGCCCATCATGGCGTCGGACCAGTGCCAGAACCGCTCGCGGTCCTCCACGGGGAGGCCCATGAGCTCGGCGATCACGATGAGCGGGACGTGGACCGCCAGGTCGGAGACGAAGTCGCACGACCCGCGCCGGGCGACCTGGTCGATGACCTGGTTCGTGATGTCGCGGATGTGCGGCTCGAGCCGGCGCACCATGCGGGGCGTGAACCCGCGGTTGATGAGACGGCGCTGCTCGGTGTGCCGCGGCTCGTCGAGTCCGATGAGCGACAGGTCGACCGACAGGTACGGGCGGACCCCTCGACCGGAGCAGAAGATCTCGGGATGGGTGGACACGTGGACGACGTCGTCGTACCTCGAGACGATCCACAGCCCGTTGCGCTCGTCCCGGCAGACGGGGGCGTGCTCCCGCAGCCACCGGTACGCGGTGTGAGGGTCGCCCCGGTAGAGCTCGGGGTCGCAGACGTCGATGTCGGGGCGGTCGTCCAGCAGGCTGGTCATCGACGCGCCGCCGCGCTCGTGGCGCCGCTCGGGGCCGGGCTCACGCCGGGGCCTTCCGGGCGGCCTGGCGCATCCGCGTCGTGCGGTGCACCGGGTCGGTGTCGAAGCGGGGAAGGACCTCCTTGCCGAACAGCTCGAAGGAGGAGAGCGCGTCGGCGAGCGAGATCTGGTTCGTGAGCGGGCTGAAGACGAGCTGGTCCACTCCGAGGTCCCGGTACACCTCGACGCTGCGGGCGCAGTCGTCGGGGCCACCGATCACCAGGGCCCCGGTGGGGGAGAGCTGCTCGACCTGCTCGGGGGTGGGCTCGGGCAGCAGCTCGGGCCACTCGGGGATGCCCTTGGGTCTGGGGAACGTGTCGAGCCAGCGGACGACCTGGGAGAAGTAGTAGTTCATCCCGATCCTCGACGCGAGGTCGAAGGCGTCGTCGCGCTCGGGGGCGCAGACCATGTTCGTCACGCAGAGCACGTTGTCGTTGACGTAGTCGCCGACCGGCTCGGCCTCCTTGATGGCCTCCTTGTAGACCCGGATGGCCGCCGGGATCTTCGACTTGGCGATCGGCCCGAACGCGAAGCACAGGACGCCCAGACCCATCCGGGCCGCGATCTCGAAGGTCTCGGGGTTCCCCGCCGCGACCCACATCGGCGGGTGGGTGTCGCCGTAGAGCTTCGGAAGCACGTCGCGCTCGGGCATCGAGAAGAACCGGCCCTCGTGGGAGTAGGGGTGCTCCCGCCACATCGCGGGGATGGCCCGGATGGCCTCCTGCCACATCTCGCGCGTGGAGTCCCAGTCGGTGACGCCGAACCCGGCCATCTCGGTGGTCGACGAGCCCCGCCCCGTGCCGAACTCGAAGCGCCCCTCGGTCAGGTGGTCGAGCATCGCCACCTTCTCGGCGACCCGGGCCGGGTGGTTCACCGGGGGGTGATGTTGATGATGGCCGACCCGACGTGGACCCGCTCGGTGCGGGCCGCCACGAACGGGAGGTAGACCTCCGGGCACGACATGTGCGAGTACTCGGTGAGGAAGTGGTGCTCCGAGGCCCACACGTACTTGAACCCGAACTCCTCGCAGCGCACACCGATCTCGACGCTGTCCATGATGCGGTCGTGCTCGAGGCGCGGGTTGGTGCGAGCCATGGGCTCCGGGACCGCGCCTTGGGCGAAGAAGCCGAACTCCATCTGGTCCCCCCTCGCTGCCGCCCCGACGGCCGTGCTGCACCCGGCCCGGTCCGGTGACGGCCGGGACCGGGCGGGCAGAATGGAACGTGTTCCAAAACGAGGAGCGTACGGGACATCACCCTTCCTGGCAAGCGCTCCCTGGCCAGCGCTCCCTGGCCAGCGCTCCCTCGTCTCGGGTGTCGCTACCCCCGCTGAGCGACGGTGACGGCACCCGAGACGGATCGGGCGGGGCTACTGGCGTGGCCGGACCGCGGTGAGGCCGATGGCCCGGATCCCGAGCGCGGCCGCGTCCCCCTCGAAGCGGGCGTCGCCGAACGGCCACACCGACCCGTCGACGCCCTGGATCCAGTACCCGTCCCCGGTGGCCGACGCGACGATGCCGGCGGCGTCGGTCCACTCGCACAGGCCGTGGCCCGGGAGCGAGCCGAAGGGGAGGGCGTCCCCGAAGGCGAACACGCCGCCGTCCGCGGCGAGCAGCCAGTAGCCGTCGCCGGTGGGGGTGGGGGCCATGGCGACGATGGGCTGGTTGAGGGCGATGGCCCCGGTCGAGCCGTGGAAGGTGGCGTCGCCGAAGGAGAAGATGCCGCCGTCGGAGGCGACGAGCCAGTAGCCGTCGCCGGTGGGGGTGGGGGCCATGGCGACGATGGGCTGGTTGAGGGCGATGGCTCCGGTCGAGCCGTGGAAGGTGGCGTCGCCGAAGGAGAAGATGCCGCCGTCGGAGGCGACGAGCCAGTAGCCCTTGCCGCCGGGGGTGGGGGCCATGGCGACGATGGGCTGGTTGAGGGCGATGGCCCCGGTCGAGCCGTGGAAGGTGGCGTCGCCGAAGGAGAAGATGCCGCCGTCGGAGGCCACGAGCCAGTACCCGTCGCCCGTGGGGGTGGCCGCCATCCCTTCGACCGGTCGGTTGAGCCGCATGCCCCCCGTGGAGCCGTGGAACGCCGCGTCGCCGTAGGTGAAGATGCCGCCGTCGGATCCCAGCGTCCAGTAGCCGGCTCCCGACGCGGCCGACGGTTCCGGATCGGGGTTCTCAGGGAAGGCGCACCGCCCGCCAGCGGGGAGCCCCTGGGCCAGACGCAGGCTCGTCCAGGGGTTCACGACGGCGCCGGTCGGGTCGTGCATCTCGAAGTGGAGGTGGGGCGCCGTGCCCTCGGCGTTCCCGCTGTCGCCCAGGTAGCCGACGTGGTCGCCGGCCTTCACCTCGGCTCCCACCTCGATCCCGGGCGCGAAGCGCCACTCGGGCGGGTTGGCGCCGTCGTCGGTGCCGGGCGTGTCGTTGTTGAGGTGGATGTAGCTGTACTTCCAGCCGTCGGCGCCCTTGATCACCATCATGTTGCCGGCCGTGTTCCCCGAGTCCTCCCGGACGTAGGTGACGGTCCCGTCGACGGCGGCGAGCAGGCGCTGGAGCTTGGTGCCCATGATGTCGGTGGCGCCGTGGATCTTCGTGCAGCCGGAGCGGCAGGAGTGGAAGTCGTCGCCGTAGCTCACCGGGCCCTCGACGGGGAAGTGGATCCGGTGGAACGCGGGCTCGGGCAGCAGGGCCGGCCGGGCGAGGGCCGCCCGGCCCGGTGCGGCGAGGGCGGCGGGCGACGGCGCGCCGAGCGCCGCGGTCACGGTCGCGGCGAACACGGCGACGAGCGTCGCGAGGCGGCGAGGGGGCACGGGTCTCCTCGGGTCGCAGGGTCTCCCGGGGGGTATCGGCGCCGCCGGCCCGGGGGCTTGACCCGACCTCCCGGGTGCCTCCACCCCCGCCGGGTGGGGCTCGCGACACCCGGGTCGCGCGCTATCCTGGGTTACCAACCGGTAACTTCAAGTCCTCAACTGTCCTCGACAGACGGCGGGAACGCCCGTCCCGACCCGTCCGAAGGAGGCCGAGATGGCCGAGTTCTCCCTGGACCTCAACGAGGATCAGCTCCAGATCCAGAAGTGGGTCCACGACTTCGCCGAGAACGTCGTGCGCCCCGTGGCCCGCGAGTGGGACGAGCGCGAGGAGACCCCCTGGCCCGTCATCGAGGAGGCGGCCAAGGTCGGCCTCTACTCGCTCGACTTCGTCGCCAACGCCTTCGCCGATCCCACCGGTCTCACCCTCCCCCTCGTGATGGAGGAGATGTGCTGGGGCGACGCGGGGATCGCGCTCTCGATCTTCGGCACCACGCTCGGGGTCTCGGGGATCGTCGGCAACGGCACCCCCGAGCAGATCGCCGAGTGGTTGCCCCAGTGCTTCGGCACCCCCGACGACATCAAGCTCGCCGCCTTCGCCGTGAGCGAGCCCGACGCCGGCTCCGACGTGAGCTCGTTGCGGACCCGGGCCGTCTACGACGAGGCCAGGGACGAGTGGGTCCTCAACGGGGTCAAGACGTGGATCACCAACGGTGGCATCGCCGACGTCCACGTCGTGGTCGCCTCGGTCGAGCCCGAGCTCAAGGCCCGGGGCCACGCGAGCTTCGTGATCCCGCCCGGCACCCCGGGCCTCGGCATGGGCCAGAAGTTCCAGAAGCACGGCATCCGGGCCAGCCACACCGCCGAGGTGATCCTCGACGACGTGCGGGTCCCGGGGAGCTGCCTGCTCGGCGGCAAGGAGAAGCTCGACGAGCGCCTCGCGCGGGCCCGCGAGGGCGAGAGCACCAAGACCCAGGCCGCGATGAGCACCTTCGAGGCCAGCCGGCCGATCGTGGGCGCCCAGGCCCTCGGCATCGCCCGGGCCGCCTACGAGTACGCGCTCGACTACGCCAAGGAGCGCACCCAGTTCGGCCGGCCGATCATCGAGAACCAGGCCATCGCCTTCAAGCTCGCCGACATGAGGATGGAGATCGACGCCGCCCGTTTGCTCGTGTGGCGGGCGTGCTGGATGGGTCGCACGGGCAAGACCTTCGAGGCCGGCGAGGGCTCGATGTCGAAGCTCAAGGCCGGCGAGGTCGCGGTCTGGGCCACCGAGCAGGCGATCCAGATCCTCGGCGGCTACGGCTACACCCGGGACCACCCGGTGGAGCAGTGGCACCGCGACTCGAAGATCTACACGATCTTCGAGGGCACCTCGGAGATCCAGCGCTTGCGGCGGCCGGGCGACCCACCGAACCTCCCGGGCTGCCGGCGTCCCGCAAGCCGACGTACGACCTCGTCGGCCTCCTGCGCGACGCCGGCGCCGTGCTCGCCCGGGCCGACGACGTCGTCGCGGTGTGGGGCGCCACCGCGCCGACCCGGCCGAGCGCGAGGCGGTGATGGCCGTGGTCGCCCGGGCCAACGAGTGCCGGTGGTGCAGCTTCGTCCATCGCACCTGGGCTCGCGAGGTCGGGCTCGACGCCCGCGAGCTCGAGGCCGCCGTCGGGCTGCGCTGGGAGGACCTCGACCAGACCCGGCGGACCCGCCTGGCCTGGAGCTGGGCCCGGAGCGTGTCGGCCTTCGGGGCCGTGCCGACCTCGGTGGAGCGGGCGGCCCGGGCCGAGCTCGATGCTCGGGAGCGTGACGACCTCGATCTCGTCGCGCGGGTGATGACGATCGCCAACCGGGCGGGCAACAGCCTCGACACGATCCTCGCCCGCCTCGCTCGCCGTCCCTCCGGTCGGAGGCTCACTGCGGGTGAGGCCGTCGCCGGGGTCGCGTTCGCCGCCAGCGTCGTGCCCGCGCTGGGTACGTTCTCGGTGCTCTGGCGACGCGCCCCGTGGTCGATCGCCCGGGACTTCGTCGCGTTCTCGAGCGCCTTCGCCGCCGAGGTCGCGGGCGAGGCCGGCCCGGCACCGGTGCCGCCTCCGGCCCGGCGCTGAGCGAGGGGCTCGGAGGAGGCGGCTGCCCGGTCAGGGGTGGTCCCCTCCGGCCTCGTCCCGGTCGACGACGGCGTCGACGAGGCCCCAGCGGAGGGCGGTCGGTGCCGGGATGGTGTCGCCGGCGAGGGCGAGGTACGCGGTCCGGTGGCGCCCGATGCGGGCCGGGATGCTCGCCGTGCCGCCCGCGCCCGGGATGAGCCCCATCGCCACCTCGGGGAGACGGAACGTGGCGTCGGGGGTGGCGAGCACCCGGGCGCAGAAGGCGGGAAGCTCGATCCCCGCGCCCACGCAGCTCCCGTGCACGACCGCGCCGGCCCGGTCGCCGAGCGCGTGGAGCAGGAGACCGGGGGCGCGGCTCGTGCGGATCCCGTGGGCCGTCACGGGGTCGCGGGTGGTCCCGAACTGCGACAGGTCGCCCCCGCTGCAGAACGACGGGCCGGTGGAGCGCAGCAGGACGAGCGGGGGCTCGGGGAGCGAGACGAGGGCTCGCAGTACGCCGACGAGCGCGTCGCGGGTCGCCGCGTCGTACGCGTGGTGGACGTCCGGCCGGTTCAGCGTGATCGTCACGGTGGTGCCGTCGTCGGAGACGAGGACGGGCTGGTCGGCGGGGCGGTGCTCGCGTGGGGGCTGGGCCTGCACCCACGCCGCGAACTCGGGGCCGGCGAGGAGCATGGAGTACGCGAAGGACTCGGCGGCGACCGCCTCCTCGACGTCGAGCCGCGACCCGAGCCGGAGGACCTCCACGAGGGTGGTCGCCGCCTGTGGTGTCGTCGCGCACGCTGCCGCGATGCGCCCGACCGTGCCGGCCGGGTCGTCGGTGCGGACCCACCCCGGTGGCTCGGTGTCCCCGCCGGTGAGCAGGACGTCGAAGGCCTCGGGGGCCGGTGCGTCGGCGGCGACGTGCTCGGCCCAGCCGAGGAACACCCGGGGGGTGGTGGGCCGGACGGCCGGGAGTCGGTCCCAACCTTCACCGTCGCCGAGGTGGACCATGACGAGCGGCGACGCGTGCTCCGTCACCGGGCGCTCGAGCGCTTCGGGGTCCGCGCGGAGCTCCCGGAGCTGCGCGACCGACAGGGTCTCGGAGCCGTGATCCACGGGGTTCCTCGCCGGATTGTGCAACGGACCGACCTCAGTGCACGCTGTGACCGTGGCACGACCGCTGGCCGGGTGGACGCTGTCGGCGGCCGGGGACGGGACGGCCCAAGCGTACGCCGCGCGGCTGCTCGAGGAGCTCGGCGCCCGGGTCGTGACCGATCGCGACGCCCCCGACGTCCGCGGAGCGCTCGCGCCCGGGGAGCGCGGCGGAGCGCAGACCGCCTCCGACCACGAGATGTGGGCCGCGAGCGGGGCGATGGCGCTCACCGGCGAGGAGGACGGCGCGCCACGCTCGCCGGGCTGGCCGGTCGCCTCGGCCATGGCCGGCGCGGCGAGCGTGCTGGAGCTGCTCACCGGGTTCCTCGGTGAGTGTGTCCGGGTCGACGGGCCCGCGCTGCTCGGGGAGCGTGCCGCCCACTCGGGCCTGGGCCGCCGGGGTGCCGTGTCGCCGGGCGGGTCGTGCCGGCTCGTGCGGTGCTCCGACGGGTGGGTCGCCGTCAACATGGCCCGTCCCGACGACGAGGCGATGGTGCCCGCCTGGCTGGGCTGCCCCGTCGAGGGGGACACCGGAGCGGTCCTGGCCCGAGCCGTCGCCGGGCGCGAGGCGCACGCGCTCGAGGAGCGAGCGGCGATGCTCGGCCTCCCGGTGGCCCGGCTGGGTTCGCCCGAGGACGTGGCCCGCGACGACCAGGGTCGCGCCCGGGGGCAGCCGTGGCCGGTGGCCCCGCTCCGGTTCGAGGGCGGAGGAACCGGCGGGGGTCCCGCCCGGCCGGCTCGTCCCCTCGTCGTCGACCTCTCGTCGCTGTGGGCCGGGCCGCTCTGCGCGAACCTGCTCGGGGCGGCCGGCGCCCGCGTCGTGAAGGTCGAGAGCACGGACCGGCCGGACGGCGCCCGTCGCGGGCCGCCCTCGTTCTTCGACCTGCTCCACGCCGGGCACGATTCGGTGGCGCTCCCCTTCGACACCGACGACGGCCGGCGGGTGCTGCGGGCGCTGCTCGGCCGGGCCGACGTGGTGATCGAGTCGTCGCGGCCGCGCGCGATGGAGCAGCTCGGGATCGACCCCCGCGAGCTGGCGGCCACCGGGGTGACCTGGGTGAGCATCACCGCCTTCGGGCGGACCGGGCCCTGGTCGAACCGGGTCGGCTTCGGCGACGACGTGGCGGTCGCCGCCGGTCTCGTCGCCGGGCCGGCCGACGCCCCGTTGTTCTGCGGCGACGCCGTCGCCGATCCGATCGCGGGTCTCCACGCCGCGGTGGGCGCCGTCGCGTCGCGACTGGGCGGTGGCGGGCACGTCGTCGACGTCTCGATGCGCGAAGCGGTGGCGTCGGCGCTCGCCCCCGGACGCTCTCCCGAGCTCGTCGCCAGACGCGACCGCGAGGGATGGGTGCTGGACGTCGCCGGGCGGCCGGTCCCGGTCGCGCCGCCCCGCTCGCGCCCGGCCTCGGGCCGGGCGCGCCCGCTCGGGTCCGACAACGACCGCGTGGTGCGCGAGCTCACCGGGACCGACCCGTGGCGCTGATCCTGCGCGATGTCGAGGTCGCCGGAGAGGTCGTCGACGTCACGGTCAGCCAGGGGCTCGTGCGGGAGGTCCGGCCCGGGCTCAGCCCTTCGGGCGGCGACGACCTCGTCGACGGGCAGGGTGGCGCGCTGCTCCCCGGTCTCCACGACCATCACCTCCACCTGCTGGCCCTGGCGGCCGCCCAGTCGTCGGTCCGCTGCGGGCCGCCGGAGGTGGCCACCCCCGACGAGCTGGCGACGGCGTTGCGCGCCGCGGTCCGTGATCCCGTCCCCGGGGGGTGGGTGCGGGGGGTCGGCTACCACGAGAGCGTGGCCGGGTTGCCCGACCGTGACGTGCTCGACGCGTACGTGGCGGCGGTACCCCTGAGAGTCCAGGACCGGACCGGCCGGCTGTGGGTGCTCAACAGCGCGGCGATCGAGCGCCTCGGCCTCGAGTCCGCAGACGACGCGTGTATCGAGCGGGACGCGAGCGGGCGGGTGACCGGGAGGATCTGGCGGGGCGACGACCTCCTGCGGGAGCGGCTCGGATCCCCACCTCCGGACCTGTCGGTGGTCGGCTCACGGCTCGCCTGCTGGGGCGTGACGGGCGTCACCGACGCGACCGCCACCAACGACGGGACGAGCGTCGGTCTCCTCGCCGGGGCCCAGCGCACGGGGGCCCTGCCCCAGCGGGTGCGGGTCATGGGTCCGCACGGGCTCCGGTTCGACGCCGGCGATCGGCTGGTCCCGGGTGAGGTCAAGGTCCTGCTCGACGAGGACCGCCTGCCCTCGGTCGAGGAGCTCGGCGCCGTCGTGCGGTCGGCCCACGGGTCGGGCCGTCGCGTCGCCGTCCACTGCGTGACGGCCGCGCAGCTCTTCCTCGCCGTGCAGGCCTTCGAGGAGGCCGGGGCCCGAGCCGACCGGATCGAGCACGCCAGCGTCGTCCCGGGTGCCGCGGTCGGCGATCTCCGGAGGCTCGGGTTGCGGGTCGTGACCCAGCCCGGCTTCGTCGCCGAACGTGGCGACCGTTACCGCCGTGACGTCGACGAGCACGACCGGGGCGACCTCTACCCCCTCCGTCGTCTGCTCGCCGCGGGAGTCGGCGTCGGCGGCTCGACCGACGCCCCGTTCACATCGCCCGATCCGTGGGCGGCCATGCGTGCCGCCGTCGACCGGCGGTGCCGCGACGGCGCGGTGCTGCTGCCCGGCGAGCGCCTGGCCCCCGCCGAGGCTCTCGGGCTGTTCCTCCGCCATCCCGACGACGTCGGCCGGATCCGACGGGTGGAACCCGGAGCTCCCGCGGACCTCGTGCTGCTCGGGGCGCCGCTGGGCGTCGTGCTCGAACGTCTCGTCGCGAGCGACGTGGTCCTGACGATGGTCGGGGGCGAGGTGATCCACGACGCCCGCTGAACGGGCCGGCGGCGGCGGTGGGTCCCTGAGCCGGTGGAGCCGGCGTGGCCGGCGGGCTCAGGACCTCGGGGTCACGACGAGGACGGTGCCCTGGGCGGCCGAGGCGAGGCGACCGTCGTTCGTCACCTCGACCCGCACCACCGCCGTGCGGCGGGTGAGCGACAGCACCGTGGCCTCGGCTCGCAGCGCCCCCTCGCGGACGGGGGCGAGGTAGTTGACCTTGAACTCCGTGGTGGCCGCCCAGGCGCCCTGCTCGATGAGCGGGTAGAGGACGCAGCCGAGGACGTGGTCGGTGACGGCCGCGAGGACCCCGCCGTGGAGGTTGCCGAACGGGGTCAGGAGCTCGTCGCGCACCGCCGCCTCGGCCACGAGCCGGCCCGGGGTGATGGCGGTGATGCGCAGGCCGAGGAAGCCGACGAGCCCGCCGGTCTCCGCACCGTGCGCGGCCACGAGGCCGTCGGCGGTCTGCTGGTCGAAGCGCTCGAAGGCCGGGACCGGCGCGCCGTCCGTCGACGTCATGGCTGCCCTCCTCGCCGGCTGGTCCCGGCCAGCCTGCCACGCGTCGCAGCGACCGCTCCGCCCCGTGCCGTGCGCCGCGCACCGGCGGGGCGTAGGCTGACGTATGCGTCAGGTCGAGCGGGGAGCCGACCGTCACCCGCCTCCCCGCGAGAGGGGGGAACGCCGATGGAGCCCGATGCCCGCACCGTCGAGATCCTGACCCTGGAGCGGCTGGACCCCGAGGTCTCCCGGAACCCCCAGCCCTTCTACAAGAAGGTGCGCGACCAGGCCCCGGTCATACGCACCGAGGGGAGCGTCTCGCTGGCGCGCCACGAGGAGATCGAGCACGCCCTCCGCCACCCCGAGGTGTACTCCTCGGCGATGGGGGCGATCGGCCTCGGGAACGTGCGGCCGCTCATCCCGCTGCAGATCGACCCGCCCGACCACAAGAAGTACCGCAAGCTCCTCGACCCGCTCTTCGCGCCCCGCCAGATGGCGAACCTGGAGGGCGACGTCGTGAAGCTCACCAACGAGCTCATCGACGCCTTCGTCGGGAGGGGCGAGTGCGAGCTCAACGGGGAGCTGGCGGTGCCGCTCCCCTGCACCGTCTTCCTCCGGCTCCTCGGCCTGCCCCAGGAGGATCTCGGCCTGTTCCTCCGGTTCAAGGACGACATCATCCGACCGGGCGGCGGGGCGCTCGACCCCTTCGACACCGAGGCGTCCGACCGGATCCGGCGGGAGACCGGCCAGGAGATGTACGCGTACTTCGAGCGGATGCTCGACCAGCGCGAGCACGACCCCCGCGACGACCTCCTGACCCGGTTCCTGCACTCCGAGGTCGACGGCGAGCAGCTCACGCGCGAGGAGATCCTCGACATCCTGTTCCTCTTCCTGATCGCGGGGCTCGACACCGTCACCGACACCCTCGACTGCTCGTTCGCCTTCCTCGCCCAGCACCCCGACCACCGGCGCCAGATCGCGGAGGACCCGTCGATCATCCCCTCGGCGGTGGAGGAGCTGCTGCGGTGGGAGACGCCCGTGCCGGGCGTCGTCCGGATCGCCACCCGCGACACGACGATCGGCGGCTGCCCCGTCCACCAGGGCGACATCGTGTCGGTGATGATCGGCTCGGCCAACACCGACGAGACCTTCTGGGAGCGAGCACACGAGGTCGACTTCCGCCGCGACCCCAACCCCCACCTGGCCTTCGGCGGCGGGGTCCACCGCTGCCTCGGCTCGCACCTGGCCCGCCTGGAGCTCCGGGTCGCCATGCGCGAGTGGCACCGGCGCATCCCCGAGTACCGGCTGCCCGACGGCGTCGAGCTCGAGTACACCCCGGCGTTGCGCCAAGTCGAGCACCTGCCCCTGGTGTTCGACCGGGTCGTGGCCTGAACCGGGCCGGGGACCCGGCCGGGCTCCGACGGCGTGCGGTCAGCCGCCGAGGTGCTCCCGCACGAGGGCTGCGCCGCGAGCCGTGTCCTCCTGGAGGAGGAAGTGGCCGCCCTCGACGAGGACGAGGGGGACCCCGGCCCGCTCGGCCTGCCAGCGGAACATCTCGTTCGGGAGCGACGTCGACCTCCCGGCCAGCACCACGACCTCGGTCGAGAGGTCGGCCAGGTGGTCCCAGGCGCCACGTCCCCCCACGGGGGTCGGGGCCATCTCGAAGAGCGCGGCCTCCGTCTCGGGCCGGCAGGCCAGCTCGACCGTGCCGTCGCCACGCTCCACCGTGCCCCAGGCCACGTAGGCCTCGAGCGCCTCGGGGGCCAGCTCCGAGAGCGGCGCCCGCTTCGAGTACGCGGCGACCATGCTGGCCCGGTCGGGCCAGACCGCCCGCCGCCGGCGGGCCCCCTCGGCCAGGGGGTTGGAGCGGGCGATGTCGGGGACGTCCGGCACGGCGATGGCCTCGCACAGGAGCGCGCGACGCAGCAGCCCGGGGCGGGCCCGGTCGAGCAGGACGGTCACCCCGCCTCCCAGCGACTGGCCGACGGCCACCGCCTCCGTGACCCCGAGGGCGTCGAGCACCGACGCCGCGTCGGCGGCCATCTCGGTCCAGGCCAGGCCCTCGGGATCGTCCGGGACGCCGGTCCCGCCGTGGCCCCGCAGGTCGACGGCGATCGGCCGGTAGGGGCCGGTGAGCACGCGGGCCATCGGCTCGAACAGGCCGGCGCAGAAGCCGTTGGGGTGCAGGAGCAGGAGCGGCTCGCCGTCGCCACCCCAGTCGAGCACCCGGATCGTCAGGCCGCCACGGCAGATCCGGTGGACGGTCGGCCCGGGGGTCACGGAGCCACCTCCGGGGACGTGACCGCGGAGGCGTCGACGGCGACGAACAGGCCCTCGGCCTCGACGAAGCGGGTCGTGCCGTGGGTGCCGGTGCACTCGATGATCAGCTTGCGGCCGTCACGCTCGCGCAGGCGGGCCCGGAGCTCGAGCTCCTCGCCGACCGGCGTCGGGGCGAGGAACGTGATCGAGAGGCGGCCCGTGTAGCCGAAGGCGCCCACCACGCCCAGCACGTAGGTCATGGCCTCGTCGACCATGGCCGAGACGATCCCACCGTGGGCTCGACCGGGGGGTCCTTCGTGGGCCGGGCCGAGCTGGACGCGCCCCACCACCTCCTCGCCCTCGCGAGCGATGCGCAGCCCGACGCCCAACGGGTTGAGCCGACCGGAGACGATCGACTCGGGGAGGAGGTCCAGGGCTCCGTCCTCGGCCGCGCTCGTCGCCGTCATGGCGTCGTCGATCGCCGCGAAGAAGCGGGCGTGCCTGGCCTCCAGGTCCGCCGTCGTGCGGGCCGGGGCGGCCTCGATCTCGGGGAGCAGGGCGGCGATCCGCTCCCGCACCCGCGCGAGCAGCTCGGGTCCGGGCCGGTGCTCCACGAGGGCGTGGCCGAGGTTCCGGACGGTCTCGGCGACGGCCGCCCGGGCCTCGGTCGCCGGGTCGTCCCGGGAGTCGTCGGGCCCGGGGACCTCGCCGGAGTCCCGGGTCACGGGGCTCCGGTCTCCTCGGCGCCCCGGAAGGCCGCCAGGTCGACCTCGACGAAGAGGCCCTCGCACTCCACGAAGCGGGCGCCGGCGTGGGTTCCCTCGCACTCGATGTGGAGCCGGCGACCGTCGCGCTCGCGCAGGCGGGCCCGGAACTCGATCTCCTCGCCCATCGGCGTGGGCGCGAGGTAGGTGATCGACAGCGTCCGGGTGAAGGCCACCCGGCCGAGGATCGGCATCACCGAGCCCATCACCTCGTCGACGATGGCCGACACGATCCCGCCGTGCGCCCGTCCCGGAGCCCCCTGGAACGCGTGGCCCAGCGTGACCCGGGCGACGGCCTCGTCGCCCTCGCGACGGATCCGCAGCGCGATCCCCATCGGGTTCGCGCTGCCCGAGACCACGGAGTCGGAGAAGAGGTCCATGCTCTCGCCTTCGGCGAGCACGGGCTGGCTCCCGGGGCTGAGGAACGCGCCGAGGAAGCGCTCGTCGCCCGTGAACCGCTCGGCCTGGGTCCGGCGAGGGGCCCGCTCGACCTCGGGGAGGACGGCGATGGCGAAGTCGGTGATCCTGGCCACGACCCCGGCGTCGGCACGGTGGCCCACCAGGGCGTGACCGAGGCGACGGAGCGCGTCGGCCGCCTCGACGCGACCGGCGGGTGGGGCCTCGGACGGGGACGGTTCCGGTTCGAGCGTGCTCACGGCACGAGTTCCTACCGCACGGGAACGCTCGCCGTCCTCTCGGGACCGGGCTCAGCCGGGCTGCCCGGGGTCGCCGGGGCGGAGGGGCGTGACCGCACCGACCGGGTCGGGCTCGTCGTCGGAGCGGACGCCCCGCAGGCCGAACCACGTCATCTCGGCGAGCCACGCGGCGAGGCGGTCGGGATCCTCCTCGGCCGTGGGATCGTTGAGGGCCCGCCGGCTCGTCGACTCGGCCATCCCGACGATGGCGTGCGCGAGCACCCGGCGGTGCTCGGACGAAGCGTCGATCTCGATGAGCGTCGTGATCTCGTCGACGACCTGGCGCAGCCAGCGGTCGGCCACCTCGGCGAACTCGGGGTCGTTGCGCACCGAGGCGCCGAACAGCAGGCGGAAGGACGTGCGGTTCCCCATGACGTAGCGGAAGTACGCCGCGAAGCCCAGCTCGACCCGGCCCCGGCCCGTCTCGGCCCGCCCGGTCCCGCTGCGGACCGCCCGCAGGAGCTCGCCTCCCACGTCTTCCAGCAGCTCGAGGTAGAGGGCCCGCTTCGACGGGAAGTGCTGGTAGAGGACGGGTTTGGTGACCCCGGCGGCGTCGGCCACGTCGTCCATGGACGTCGCGTGGAACCCGCGCTGGCCGAACACGTCACGGGCGACGTCGAGGAGCTGGCGGCGGCGTTGCTCGGCCGGGAGGCGCATGGCGTCCGGAGGCTACACGGCCCCCGGCCCGGCGCGCCCCGGGCGAGCGTGGCCGGTCCGGGCCTACGAGTACTTGATGACCGAGCGGGCGACGTCGCCGGAACCCATGGCCTCGAAGGCGCTGTTCACGTCCTCGAGCGCGATCTCCCGCGAGATGAGCTCGTCGAGCATGAGCTCGCCCTCCATGTAGAGGCGGGCGAGCTTCGGGACGTCGCGGTGCACGTTGGACGAGCCGTACCAGCAGCCCTTCACCGTCTTCTCGGCGAAGACCAACCCGAAGGCGGCCGGCGTCGTGAAGTTGGTCTCGATCGTCGGCACGCCCACGAGGATGGTCTGGCCTCCCCGCCGGGCCATGTTGAAGCTCTGCTCGATGGTCTGCTCGAGGCCGATGACCTCGAAGCTCACATCGGCGCCGCGGCCGCCCGTGAGCTCCATGACCTGGGCCACCGGATCGCCGGCACCGGCGTTCAGGGTGTCGGTGGCCCCGAACTGCCGGGCCCGCTCGAGCTTGCCATCGACCATGTCGACGGCGATGATCCGCTCGGCGCCGGCGTGACGGGCGCCCTGGATCACGTTGAGGCCCACGCCGCCGCAGCCGACCACGGCGACGCTGTCACCCTGGCGGATTGAGGCGGTGTTGACGGCGGCGCCGAAGCCGGTGAGCACGCCGCAGCCGATGAGCGCGGCCTGCTCGAGCGGGACGTCGGGGTCGATCTTGACCGCCCCGATCGCCGGCACGACCGTCTCCTCCGAGAAGGTCCCGGCGGCGGCCATCTGGAGGACGGGTTGGCCTTGGAGGAGGAAGCGGGACGTGCCGTCGAGCAGCCCGCCCGTGATGAGCGCCGCCGACCCGACCTCGCACAGCTCGCCCTGGTCCCGCTCGCAGAAGTAGCAGGTGCCGCACTGGGGCACCCAGGAGATGACGACGTGGTCGCCGACCGCGAGGTGCTCGACCCCCTCGCCGACCTCGACGACGGTCCCGGCCCCCTCGTGGCCGAGCACGGCCGGGACGGGCTGCAGGAGGGTCCCGTTCTGGACCGACAGGTCGGAATGGCACACGCCCGAGGCCCCCAACCGCACGCGTACCTCGCCGGCCTTCGGCGCCTGGAGCTCGAGGTCGAGGATCTCCAACGGCTTGCCGATCTCGCGGCACACGGCGGCCTTGGTCATCGCTGTCTCCCCCTGGTCGGGTCGCTGGTCCGCACAGTCAACCCCACGGGCGGCGACCCCGCCAGCCGACCCCGGGTGCGGCTCTCGCGCCCCTCCGTCCCGTGCGTCCCGGGAGTGTTCACCGCCAGATCGTCGGTCTCGGGTGTCCGTGCCCCCGCTGAGCGACGGTAGGGACACCCGAGTCGGCGGGACGCGGGTCTCGGGTGTCTGTACCCCGCTGAGCGACGGTAGGGACACCCGAGTCGGCGGATCGTGGGGAGACCCGAGTCGGCAGGGAGCCGGCGGGCGAGCCGGCCCGGGACGGCCGTCAGCGCTCGTGCCCGGACTCGCGGTCCTCCCGCTCGGCGGCCCGGATCCCGTACCCGAGGACGATCGGGACCGGCAGCACGACGATCGCCACCACGAGCGCCACCACCGCCACGTCCACGAGGACGGCCGGGAAGCCCGTGGCGAACCCCACGCCGAAGGCCACGATCGCCACGAGCAGCGCGGTCCACCCAACTCGCTTCGCCTGGCGCACCCGCCGGGCGATGCGGGCGCGCCGCGCCCGGACCGGATCGCTCATCGCCACCCCACGGACCGGAAGGCGGCGTCGATCCGACCGGGCAGGTCGGGGAGCGCGCAGTGCCGGCGGGCCACGTCCAGATTGTGATCGAACCGGGCCGGGTCGGGGTCCCGAAGGCGCTCGGCCACGGCACGCGGCTCGTCGACGAACAGGACCTCCAGCCCCCAGGCCAGCAACTCCTCGAGCACCGGGTACCGGGCCACCGCGATCGGCCGGCGGGCGGCCACCGACTCGATCACGGGGTTGCCGAACCCCTCCCAGGTCGACGGGAACACGACGAGATCGCAGGCCGCGTAGGCGTCGGCCGAGCTCGCCGCCCGCCCCCGGGTCACCGGCACCGGGGCCCGGGCCAGCCTCGCGTCGAGCGCGGGGCCGTGGCCCTCCTCGGCCGGGCCGGTGAGCCAGTAGCGCACCGGGCGGGCGCCGAGCAGGTCCGCTAGCTTCGCAGCGAGGCGCAGCCCGGTGGGCACGTCCTTGCGGGGGATGGCCCGCACGGGGTGCAGCAGCACCACCTCGTCGTCGCGGAAGCCGAAGGCCCGGCGGGTGCCGATGCGGTCGCCCGGCGGGGCGTCGAGGTCGAAGTGGTTCGGGATCGTCACCGCCTCGATGCCCCGGGCGGCGAGCTGGCGGCGGCTGAGGTCGTTGATCGTCACGTGGAGCCAACCGGCCCCGTCGGGCGGGAACCCCTCCACGCCCGCGGTCCGCTCCCGCTGCCAGGCCAGGTCGTGGTGGTGGAGCACCACCCTCCCCGGAAAGCTCCCGAGCGCCGCGGCCGCCGCCCTCGCGGCGGGGGGGTTCAGAGGGAGCGAGCAGAGGTTC
This sequence comes from Acidimicrobiia bacterium, assembly GCA_027494165.1. GTDB lineage: Bacteria > Actinomycetota > Acidimicrobiia > IMCC26256 > JAOSJM01 > JAOSJM01. The sequence continues at coordinate 42,136 of JAOSJM010000001.1, forward strand.
TCGACCACGACCAGCTCGGAGCCGGCGAGGGCGCCGAGGACCTCGCCGGAGTCGGCCGGCGGCGCCCCTCGGCGGGTTCGATGGCCAGGGCCGGGATGACGCGATCGTCGCGAGCGGCCCGGCCGGCGATCTCGCCGGCCACGCGGCGGACGTCGAAGCCGAGCTCGCCGAGCGCCCAGGCCCACTTGTGCGCCTCCACCGAGACGCCATCGGTGCCGCCGAGGCGGTAGGAGAGGACCGTGGCCACGGACTTCATTCGCGCGCACCGGCCCCCAGGGCCCCGTGCGCTCCGGGGGCGGGCACGGGCACGCGGGCGCGGTCAGGCCAGCCGGGCGAGCCGCCGGTTCGTCGCGTCGAGGACGGCCCGGGCGACGGCGTCGGCTTCGTGGTGCTGGCGGACCACCGCGGACCCTGACACCACCTCCTCGCTCGGGGGCACGACGAAGACGACGGTGACGACCGCGACGTCGTGGACCCCGACCCGCACGATCTGGGCGCTCTCGACGTCGACGGAGGCGGCGGCCGGGTCGAGCTGACGGAGGGCGTCGAGGGTCGCGAAGGCCACCAGCCGGTGCCGGCTGGCCGAGGCGATCGAGCCCTCCGCGAAGCCGACCGTCTCCTCACCCTCGTGCGCCAGCGTGACCCGCACCAACGACCGGAGGCCGCTCGTCTCGGGGTTGATGCCGACGATGACGGGGCGGAACGACGGCCCGCCCGCGGGCGCTCCCTCGCCGTCGCCCCCGCCGAGCTGCACCACGGAGACGATGCGCCGATCGAGCTCCAGCCCGAACGAGGCGAGGGCCACCGACTGCACGTCCCGGACGACCTGCTTGGCCGGTTTGCCCGGTTCGGCGAGCACGTGGACCTCGACCGGGCGCCCCTTCTCGTCGGCGACGATCCGGGCTGCCTGGACGTCGGGGAGGCGGCACAGCTCGCGCTCGATGTCGTGGAGGTCCAACGGGGCGTCCGCGGCGCGCAGGTACTCCATGTCCGAGCCTTCCTTCCGTGGAGGTCTTCAGCATAGGCTCCGGCACGCGATGGCCGGGGTGATGCTCGACGTGGGTGCTCCCCGGCCGGGATGCCGGCCCTCGGCCCGGAGCGAGCGGCGTCGGGGGTTGCGCTCCGTGCATCGCTCCGTGAAACTAGTGGTGCTGATGTTGGAGATGAGCCGCTTGTGGCTTGTGTGTCGGTCGTGAGGTGCACCCCGAGCCTCGTCCCCGACCGGGGAGGGCGCGGCGCCTCAGGTGCGCCCCGCACCCGGCCGATGGAGAGGTGGGCACCCGGGGTGCCCTCTCGGGCCGCGTCACTGAGGAGGGAGCCAAGGATTCGCTGACTGGACCAAGACGGCAAGGCCTCGGCACGCGACATCCGGAGCGGAGCGGAACCCACCCCTGCCCGTAGCAGCGGCGGACGGTGGTCGACACCGTGAAGGGGGTCTTCCCGTGAAGAAGGTCTACGTCCGGATCGCTCTCCTGGCCACGAGCGTCATGGCGATGCTGCTGGCCGGTGGTGCTTGGGGCGCTTGGCGCCGGTAGTGCCTGGCTGATCCGCTGAGGCCTTGCCGTCTCGGTCCAGACGAGGGACAGCTCGTGCGACTTCAACGACCTGATCGCCTGACGGTCTTCTGCGTCGGTCTGGCCATGGTGGGCCTCTCCGTCGTGCTGTTCTTCGCGCTCGCCGATCCCCTGCCGGCAATGGTTCCGCTGGTCGTGTTCGCCTCGCTCCACCTCTTCGCCGAGCACCACGAGGTCGTCCTGCCGACCGGACAGAGCCTGAGCGCCGGCTTCATGCTCGTCATGGCGTCCGTCGTGGTCTTCGCGCACGAGAGCTCGCCACTGGGCCCCGTGCTCGTGGGGATGAGCACCGCTCTGTACCTTCCTCACCTGCGGTCCTTCGAATGGCGCAAGATCGGCTTCAACCTGGGTGACTCGGGCCTCGCCGCGCTCGCCGCGGCCCTCGTCTACCACTCCGTGCCCCACCAGTTCACCGAGTCGCCAGGGGGAGCCCTGTTGGTCGCGGTTCCGGCGGCGCTGGCGTGCGCCACGGTGAATCTGGTCCTGCTGAGCATGGTCATCGCGATGGCCTACGATCGGCCGTTGCGGGGGGTGTTCCGGGAGTACCTCGACTCGTACGTACAGATCGTGCCGTTCGCCCTGCTCGGGGTGTTCCTCGGCCTGCTCTACCGCGACGTCGGAGCGGCGGTCGTCCCGCTCTTCGTCGTCCCGATCCTCATCGCCCGCCAGACCTTCGGGGCGTCCCTCGACCTGCGCGGGGCCCACGAGGCAACGGTCCGCACGCTCATCCGCGCCCTCGAGGCCAAGGACGCCTACACGGCCGGGCACGCCGAGCGGGTGGCCCGGTACGCGCAGTACGCCGGCGAGGAGCTCCGCTTCCCGCCCCGGCGGCTCGAGCGTCTGCGCTTCGCGGCCCTCATGCACGACGTCGGCAAGCTCGTCGTCCCCAACCACCTCCTCAACAAGCCGGGCCGTCTCACCCCCGAGGAGTTCGAGCGGGTCAGATCCCACGAGGCCGTCGCGGTGGAGATCCTCGGGCGCATCGACTTCCTCCGTCCGGTCACGCCGAGCGCCTCGGGGAGGTTCAGCCGCTACGAGCCCGGTGACGACACGAACCCGGTCGAGCCGTACATCGTCTCGGTGGCCGACGCCTACGACGCCATGACCTCGACCCGGGCCTACCGCAAGGCGCTGTCGCAGGACGTCGCCTTCGCCGAGCTGCGGGACAAGGCCGGCACCCAGTTCCACCCGCAGTGCGTCGAGGCGCTCATCGCGGCAGTCGAGCGTCGAGGGGAGCACCACGGGGCCGGGTGGGAGGCCGAGGTGCACGAGTTCGAGGTGGCGCCGCCGGAGGCCGGGACGGGCTCGGCCGGGCTCGGCGACCTCGACCTCGACGCGGGCCGGAAGGCGGCGTCGCGGTGAACCGGTCCCAGCGGCTGCGCACCTGGGTCGTCGCGGCGGCCGGCGCCACGACCGCCGCCGTGGCCGCGATCGCCGACCGCGACGGTCCCTGGAGCGGGCTGATCCTGCTCGGCCTCGGAGTGGTCGCCGGCGAGCTCCTGGAGCTGAACCCGGGGAACCGTCCCCGGCTCCCGCTGTCGCACGCGGTCGTGCTCGTGCTCCTGCGGGTGGGGACGATCGCCCAGGTCGCGGTGGTCGTCGGCGCCGGCCAGGTGGCGGCCTTCGCCGTGCGGGCGCGGCCCGAGGGCCGCCGGGCCCGCACGGCACTGCTGGGTCAGCGCCTCGTCGCGGCCGCGGCCGCGCTCGCCGCCTACCACGGGGTCGTGGACCACGTCCGCTTCGGCGACCGGCGCTGGTCCGTGCTCCTCGCCCTCGGGCTCGCCGGCCTCGCCCAGCTCGCCGTCGACGAGGTCGCCCGCCTGGTCCCGGCCCGCCAGCTCCGTGTTCCGCTGCGGGGACGCTCGGCCGAGCTCGCCCTCGTCACCAGCGGGATGCTCATGGCGGTCGGCTACTCGGGCGTGGACGGGCGGGGCGGCATGGGGCTGTGGGGACCGCTGCTCTTCTCGGTGCCCCTCCTGGCCGCCTGGTACTCCTTCGAGCAGCTCGACTCCATCCGCACGACCTACGGGCAGACGATCCGGGCCCTCTCGGTCGTGCCCGAGCTCGGTGGCTTCGCACGGGCGGGGCATGCCGAGCGCGTGGCCGATCTCGCCGTGACGCTGGCGAGCGAGCTCGACCTTGGTCGCCAGGAGACCGAGCAGCTCGCCACCGCGGCGCTGCTCCACGACATCGGCACCGTGTGCCTCGACGACCCGGAGGTGCTCGGCCGTCCCCACGAGCGGCCCGAGGTGGCCGAGGCGGGGGCCACGCTGCTGCGCTCCACCGAGTACCTGTCCCGGGCGGGGGACTACGTCGCCGCGGAGCCCCTCCCGCACCGGCCCCGTGGCGCCGAGGCGCTTCCCGTGCCCGACACGACCCTGCTGTGCGGGCAGATCCTCAAGGTCGCCACCGACTTCGACGATCTGGCCGCCGGTCGACCGGAACAGACCCTGGTCGCGATCGAGGCCCTCTACTCGAGCCCCGGCTACGTCTACGACCCGCGGGTCCTCGCGGCGCTCGAGCGGATCCTGCGCCGGCGGGGCCTGGTCGGCACCCGCGCGTAGCCCGGGCCCGACGCCGGGAGCGACGCTCAGCGCCGACGGGTCGCGGCGGAGTCGTGCCCCTCACGCTCCCGTACGGTCGCGCCGGGAGGCGGCGTGATCGGGCGCGCGCCGGTCTCCCCGGCGCCGTCCTGGTGCTCCGCAGGGCGGCGCCCGCGCCGCGACGCTCCGCGCGCGTCCGCCGGCAGGTCGTAGGGGGTGAGGTCGGGGGTCCGGGCTCCACCACCGGCCGGACGGGCCGGAGGTGGCGGACCGCGGTGCGCCGGACCGCCCGGCGCGGGGGAACGGTGCCCGGTACGGGGGCCTCGGAGGCGGTGACGCGTGGTGCCGGGGGTCGCGTGCCACCCTGGTCGACGTCGTCGCGGAGGTCGATGACCTCGACGGGCTCGGGCTCCACCACCTCGGCGGCGACCTCCGCCGCCTCCGGGCCGGCGGAGCGGTCCGAGACGACGGCGCGTGCCCGGCCCGCGCGGCGGCGAGGACGGCGGCTGCCCCAGAAGGCGACGTCGACGAGGCCCACCGCCAGCACGAGGTCACCGAACGAGATCACGGCGTCGAGGGGCTCGGGCAGGACGATGATGTCGCCCAGCGAGGGGAGCAGGTCGTCGGGTTCCTCGGGCCGGTGCTTGACCGTCCGCTCGACGTCCTCCTCCACGACCGTGCCGTCGGTCAGGGCCCGCTCGGGGACCTTCGTGGGCATGCCCTGGTTGAGGCCGATCACGAGGGCGTTCATGGCGATCCCGATGGCCACGATCGCCATCCCCCGGATCCGCAGGTTCAGCAGGCAGAAGCCCAGGATCAGGGCGTAGGAGAGGAGCAGCAGCGCCAGGCCGACGTCACCGATCCGATCGGCCGGGAGCTCGACCCACTCGAGTCCGAGTTGGACCCCGAGCGCGACGAACAGGAACCCGAAGGCCCGGAACGGAAGCTCCGCCAGCGCACGGAAGCTGCCCCGGGTGGCCACCACCGCGAGAACGGCGACCCCCATGGCGATCGCCAGGACACCCACGCGACCACCGTACCCACTCGTCGCCGCGCGCCGCGGGACCGTCCTAGCATTCCCCGCGTCGGGAGGCCGAGAGGGGAGCGCTCGTGGAGGAGCTGCGCTACGAGGTCGACGGGGCCGTCGCCCGGGTCACCATCGACCGGCCCGAGCGCCGCAACGCCCTGTCGTTCGACGTCATGGAGGGCCTGGCGGGGTCGTTCCGCGCGGCCGGGGCCGACGACGCCGTCCGGGTCGTCGTGCTCACGGGGGCCGGCGACAAGGCGTTCTGCGCCGGGGCCGATCTCACGGGCATCGCCGAGACGGGGAGCGCGGCGGCCGCCCACGAGGGACGCGGCCTCCTCGCCGATCTGTTCCGCCAGATGTGGGGGTTGGGCAAGCCGATCGTGGCCCGGGTCCGGGGCTACGCCCTGGCCGGCGGCTTCGGCCTCGCCATGGCCTGCGACCTGGTCGTGGCCGCCGACGACGCGGTGTTCGGGACGCCCGAGATCGACGTGGGGCTCTGGCCCTACATGATCACGGTCCCGCTGCTCCGGGTGCTGCCGCCCCGCCAGGCCTACGAGCTGATGGCCACCGGGCGCCGGGTCGACGCCGGCGAGGCGCTCCGCCTCGGGCTCGTCAACCGGGTCGTGGCGGTCGACGAGCTCGACGGGGCCGTCGACGAGCTGGCCGGGCAGCTCGCCTCGAAGTCACCGCTCGTCATGCGCTGGGGTCGGGAGAGCTTCTACCGGGCGCAGGGCATGTCGCCCGACGACGCCCTCGCCTACCTGCAGACGATGCTGAGCATCACCAGCTACACCGAGGACGCGGCCGAGGGCGTGGCCTCCTTCGTGGAGAAGCGGACGCCGGAGTGGAAGGGTCGCTGAGGGCCGGGCGCCCGAGGAGAGGAGCACGCATGAGCAGGTTGCCGGACTCGGGAGCCGGAGGCGACGTCCACGAGTGGGTCCCCCTCGTCGAGGACCTGGCCGAGCGGCGCGAGCGGGCCCTCGGCATGGGTGGCCCCGAGCAGGTCGAACGGCAGCACTCGATGACCAAGCTCACGGTGCGCGAGCGCCTCGACCTCCTGCTCGACCCGGGCACGTGGGTGGAGTACGGGCAGCTCGCCGACCACATGGATCCGGGCCTGGGCGACCGCTACCTGGCGGCGGACGGCGTCGTGTGCGGCGTCGGCGAGATCGACGGCCGGCGGGTCGTGGTCGTCGCCTACGACTTCACCGTGATGGCCGGGTCCATGGGCGCCGTCGGCGAGCACAAGGTGTCACGCATGCGCGAGCTCGCCGTCCGCCAGCGCATCCCGATCGTGTGGCTGCTCGACTCCGCCGGGGCCCGCATCCAGCAGGCGGCCGGCTCCACCTTCGCCGGTGGCGGGGCCCTGTTCCGCGAGCAGGTGACGATGAGCGGGGTGGTCCCCCAGGTCGCGGCCATGCTCGGCCACTGCTCGGCGGGGACCGCGTACATCCCCGCCCTCGCCGACTTCGTGCCGATGGTCAAGGGCACGTCGTCGATGGCCCTGGGCGGGCGCCACCTCGTGAAGGCCGCCGTGGGCGAGGACGTCACCGAGGAGGAGATGGGCGGCTCGGCCGTCCACACGAAGGTCTCCGGCGTCGCCGACCTCGAGGTGGCCGATGACCGCGAGTGCCTGGAGACCGTCCGCCGGTACCTCGGCTTCTTCCCGTCCCACAACCAGGAGGCGCCTCCCGTCGCGGAGTGCTCCGACCCGGTCGACCGGAGCGTCGCGGAGCTCTACGACATCGTCCCGACGGCGCCGCGCCGCGCGTACGACATGCGCAAGGTCGTGAAGGCGGTCGTCGACGACGGCGACTTCTTCCCGATGAAGCCCGAGTGGGCCAAGAACGTGGTCACCGGCCTGGCCCGGATCGGCGGACAGCCGGTGGGCGTCCTCGCCAACCAGCCGATGGTGCTGGGCGGGGCGCTGGATGTGAACGCGGCCGACAAGGCGGCCCGGTTCGTGTGGCTCTGCGACGCCTTCGGCATCCCGCTCGTGTTCCTCCACGACGTGCCCGGGTTCATCGTGGGCTCGGCGGTGGAGAAGCAGGGGATCATCCGCCACGGGGCCAAGATGCTCTTCGCCATCTCCGAGGCCACCGTTCCCAAGGTCAGCGTCGTCATGCGCAAGAGCTACGGCGCGGGCTACTTCGTGATGAACGGCACCGCCTACGAGGCCGACCACATCGTCGCCTGGCCCACCGCCGAGATCTCGGTGATGGGCCCCGACGGCGCGGTCAACATCATCTTCCGCAAGCAGATCGAGGCGGTGCCCGAGGAGGAGCGTGCGGCCAAGCGCCTGGAGCTGGCCGAGGAGATCCGCAAGACGATCGACCCCTACATCGCCGCCGGCCACGCCCTCGTCGACGACGTCGTGGACCCGGCCGAGACCCGGCTCGCGATCTGGCGGGGGCTGCAGCTCGCCCGCACCAAGCACGTCGACCGCCCGTGGCGCAAGCACGGGGTGCTCCCGGTCTGATCCCGCCGCGGACGCCCCGGCTACGATGCGCCGCCATGGCCGAGATCCGGGCGGAGATCACCGCGAACGTGTGGCAGGTCGTCGTCGAGGAGGGTCAGCTCGTCGCCGAGGGCGACGAGCTCGTGATCCTCGAGTCGATGAAGATGGAGATCCCCGTGGCGACCGAGGTCCCCGGCGTCGTGCGCGAGCTGCACGTCGAGCCCGAGGACGTCGTGCAGGAGGGGGACCTCATCGCCGTCATCGACGAGTCCTGATGGTCGCGAGTCCGTGATCCGCTGGGAGGTCCGCGGCCAGGTCGGCCTCGCCACGATGGATCGGCCGGAGCGGCGCAACGCCCTCGACGCCGGGCACTGCGACGAGCTGCGGGACCACCTCGAGGGCTCCCACGACCTGCGGGCCGTGGTCGTCACCGGGTCCGGCGACCGTGCCTTCTGCTCGGGAGCCGACCTGGCCCGCCGCACCGAGGACACGGGAGGAGGGATCGAGCACGGCGGGGGCGACACCTTCCGGCCGGCCTTCGAGGCGATGCTCGACGCGATCGAGGACCATCCGTCCCCGGTGATCGCGGCCGTGAACGGCGCGGCCCTCGGGGCGGGGATGCAGCTCGCGGTGGCCTGCGACCTGCGGGTGGTGTCGTGGTCGGCGACCTTCGGGATCCCGGCCACGAAGCTCGGTGTGATGATCAGCGCCCGCAACGTCCAGCGGCTCGCCCAGCTCGTGGGGCTCGGGCCCGCCCACGACCTGCTCGTGACGGGCCGGACCGTCCACGTCGAGGAGGCCTCGGCGATCGGGCTGGTGCACCGGGCGGTCGAGGAGGTCCACCACGCGGCGCTGCACTGGGCGGAGGAGATCGCCCAGCTCGCGCCGCTCTCCGTCCGGGGGCACAAGCGCGCGCTGAAGCTGCTGGCCCGGGCCGGCGGCCTGCGTGGCGACCTCGACCCGGCGGCCCTGGGGGAGATCGCCGAGCTCGAGGCGGCGGCGTTCGCCAGCGAGGACCTCCAGGAGGGCCTGGCCGCGTTCGCCGAGAAGGCGCGCCGCGCTTCCAGGGCCGCTGACCCCCCACCCGTCTCCGGGATGGCGCGGTTTCGGGGTCCTGGACCCCGTTTCCGCACCAACCCGGCGAGGGGAGGGGGCCGCCGGCGTCGGGCAGGGACGGCCCGGGGGGGGGGGAGGCGGCCGAGGTCAGGGCTCGGCGGGGAACCAGCTCCCGTGGAACCCGAACGGCACGCGCCGCGGCATGTGGATCCGGGCCACCGGCCCGCCCGCCACGTCACGGGCGTCGAGCACGACGACGTCGCTCGTGTCGTGCTCGGCGTCGTACACGAACGAGACCAGCCAGCCGTCGTCCTCGGCGGTGCCGCCGGGGTCGGGCGCGAACACCGGCTCCCCGACCACGTGTCCCGCCCCGAACGAGCACACGGCCCGCTCGCCGCGCTCGAGGTCGTGGCGGACCACCGCGTCGAAGGCGCCGAAGCCGGTCGAGGGCCCGGTGATCGCCCCGACGTACCCGTAGCGGTGCCGGCGCCCGGCCCGGCGATCGTCGATCCGCGGGAAGTCCGAGGGGAGGTCGTCGAGCTGCTCCCAGGAGGCCGTGCCGGACCCGAGGTCCACCGTGAAGCGGCCGAGACGCCCGTTGGCCCCCTCCGGCGGGGGACCGTCGCCGAGGCCGATGTCCATGTCCTCCATCCGGCAGGCGTCGACGTGCACGTGAGAGCCCTCGGTCCAGGCGTTGAGGAAGTGGAAGACGTAGCAGGGATCGACCTCGCACCACACCACGTCGCGAGCGTCGCCGTCGCGGGGCATGACCCCGAGGCGGGCACCGAGCTCGGGGCGCCAGCTCAGCATCTCGCCCCCGGCGGCGAAGCCCTCGAGGTCGAAGACCGCCGGTGCGTCGAGGAACACCACGTGCTCGGCGGTGACCACGAAGTCGTGCATCATCACCGGCGCCGGGAGCTCGAGGTCGACGTGGCGCGTGAGCTCCCCTGCGGCGTCGACCACGTAGTACCGGAGGAACGGCGGGAGGGCCGAGTACCCGAAGAACAGCAGCTCGCCCGAGTCGGGGTCGATCTTGGGGTGCGCGGTCATGGCGCCGAGGAGCCGCCCGCCGAAGTCGAAGGGACCCACGGTCGCGAGCTCCGGGTTCACCTCGGTCGGCGGCCCGGCCTCCCAGAGTGCCAGGATCCGCCCGGCGTGGCGGATCACGTGGGTGTTCGCCACGTTCTTCATCGGGCCCGCGTCGCCGACCACGTCGGGCCCGGGGAAGTCGGCGTCGGCCATCCCCCCGTAGAGCGCGCGCCGGGCCCCGATCTCGGCCATCAGCCCGGCGCTGCGGATCCAGCGGTTCCGGTACGACGCCCGGCCCTCGTCGAGGGATACGGCGTGCAGCATCCCGTCGCCGTCGAAGATGTGGTAGCGGCCCTTGGGCTCGAACATCGGGTTCGGCCCGTTGCGCACGAAGGTTCCCCGGAGGGCCCCCGGGATCTCGCCCGTGACGGCGAGCTCGGCCACCTCGAGCTCGTCGTCGACCGGGGCGTACACGCCGGCGAGGAACGGGCTCCGCCGGGTGTTCGAGACCTGAGCCATCGGAGTCCCCCCTCGCTCGGCCCGCCCGCCGGTCCCGGTCCGGTGGGCTCACGCCGAACTGTACCGGGTGGCCCTCCTCAGGGGAGCCGCTCGGCCCGCCTCGCCGCCACGAGGCGCGCCACCGCCCAGACCGCCGCCAGCGACCAGACCACGGCGAGGACCGTGAGCGTGGCGGTGCCGTAGTCGAGCGGCTGGATGGTCGGGTTGCCGGTCTTCTCGGCCGTGCCCCGCAGCGGGGCCCACGCCACCAGCAGCACGAGCCCGGTGCCCACCAACCCGGCCTGCACGGGAGGTCGCCAGGGAGCGGGGACGAGCCGCCCGAGCAGCACCCCGAGCAGCACGACCGCCGGGGCGAGGAGGAGGTCGTGGAAGAGGTCGAGGCCCACGAGCCACGCCGCCCATCGCAGGCGCTCGCCGCCGTCGAGGTCGGACACCGCGCCGGCGACGCCGAAGACCATCGTCCCGCCCCCGACGACCAGGGCGGCCCAGAAGAGCGGGCCGTACCGCGACGACCCGGACCTGCTCACCGGACCTCCAGGCGGCCGACCCACTTGGTCTGCATCACCCCGGGCCGGTTCGGTCCGATGAGCCGCACCGGGAAGCCGTGCTCGAGGTGGAGCGCCTCGCCGTCGACCTCGAGCGCGAGGAGGGTGTCGCGGTCCCGCGCGTGGTGGCGGTCGAGCTCGGAGGTGCGCTGGCGCGGCCGGGGTTGGAGCGACACGACGGTCACCTCCGCGTCGGGCCGGGCCCCGGCCCGGTCGAGGAGGTCGCGGACCCGGACGCCCCGCCAGCGGGCCTCGGCGCTCCAACCCTCGACGCAGGCGATCGGCAGGGTGGCCTCGTGCTGGGGCAGGGCGCGCAGGTCGTCGAGCGACAGCTCCAGCGGGCGCTTCGCGCCGGGCCCGTCGATGACGAGCCGGTACGCCGGATCACGGGCCAGCTCGACCACGCCGGCGGAGCGGGCGGTGCGGTTGACGGGGAACCCCTGCGGGCCGACGTCGGGACGGCGGGGCGCGAGGAGGGCGAGCCGGCGGAGGGGGTGGAACGTCTGGCCCACGGTGAACACGGTGAGGAGCGCAGCGCTGCCGAACACGGTGGCGAGGAAGCCCCGGCGGTCCATCCCCCGCCCGCGGTCGGGGGTGGCGCGAGGAGGTCCCGCCGACCCCGACCGAGAGCCGAGCGGGTCGCGGCGGCCTTGGCGCCCACGTGGACCACGAGGGCACCGATCGTGACCCACGCCGCCCAGTAGTGGCCCTCCCGGAAGCCGAAGCCCCAGGGCCGCCAGATGTTGACGTTGGAGAGGCCGGTGAACAGCAGCAGGAGGCCGCCGCCCACGAGTGGCAGCAGGCTGATCCGCTCGAGCGCGTGGGCCACGCTCGTGAACGGCGGCCAGGCGAAGAGCTTCGGGAAGACCACCCAGAGCTTGGCGAGCAGCAGCGGGATGCTGGCGATCCCGGCGGCGACGTGGAGCCCCTGGGTGAACCGGTAGAGGCCCGCGGGGCGGGGCGGCCAGTGGAACCAGTCCGGGGGTCCTGGATCAGGTGGGAGACGAGGCCGGTGACGAAGCACACCGAGAACGCCACGCCGAGGGCCACGCCGAGCACGGCCGCGATCCGCTCGTCGTGGAGCCGGCTCGTGAACGCGCCCTCGCGGAAGGGAGGGATCGGAGGCGGCGCGGGCCAGCGGAGCCGCCGGCTCACGGCCCGGCCCTCCCGCCCGGGGGCCGGTTCGGCGGGGCGTCGAGGCGGGCGAACCAGCGGCCCCCCGCCACCCAGGCGTGCACGAGCCCCAATCCGGCCCGGCGGGCCAGGCCGGCGAGCTCGCAGGCCGCCACCCGCCGGAGGTGGAACCACGGACCGGCGGAGCCGTCCACCTCCAGGCGGACCCGCTCGGGCGCGGCCCGCCGGCCCGGAGCCTCCACCTCGACGAGGATCCGTCCCCCGGGCGCAGGAGGGCCGCGACGCGGGCCAGCAGGGCGACCGGGTCGCCGCCGATCCCGATGTTGCCGTCGAGGAGGAGCGCGGTGCCCCACCGTCCCGCACCGGGGAGCGGGTCGAACACCGACCGTTCCAGGACCGTGGCCCCTCGGCGGCGCGCGACGGCCGCCACGTTCGGGGTGACGTCGATCCCCATGGCCACGACGCCCTGCTCGGCCAGGGCGAGCACGTGGCGGCCCGGACCGCACCCGACGTCGAGCACGGGTGGTGCCACGTGGGCGAGGAGGGCCAGCTCCTCGGCCGACGCCGGCGCGAACCAGCGCTCGACCGGGTGCCGGTGGACCGGTCTCCCGTCGGCGCCGACGAGGCGGGGCCGGGTCGGGCCGGCCGGCCCGGCGTGGACGATCGGGGGCCGGCCGGTCACGGCCGCCCGCCGGGAGGAGCGGGCTCGGCGGGTCCGCCGACGGCGACGAGCGCGGCCGCGAACCTCGACGAGGGTGCCTCGCGGGCCACGGCCCGGGCGTCGTCGATCCGGTCGACGTCGCGCAGCACCGGGAGGCGCGCGACGCGAAGGCCCAGCCGCCGCAGCCGGTCGAGCTGGCACGCCCCCGTGCGGTCGGTGCTCATCGGGACGCCGAGGAGAGCGGTCGGGTCGGGCTCGCGCAGCCCGAGCGCCCAGAAGCCGCCGTCGGCCGCCGGCCCGAGCACGGCGTCGACCCGCCTCGTGAGGCGGCGAGCGCAGCCGGCGAGCAGGTCCGGCGTCACCTGGGGCGTGTCCATCCCGACGAGGAGCGCGGGGCCGTCCACCGCGGTGAAGGCCGAGGCGAGCCGCTCGTCGAGGCCCTCACCGCGCTGGGGCACGACCTCGACGCGGTCGGGCAGCCAGGGGCCCGGCACGCCGGCGAGGGCGAGGACCCGCCGGCGCGCCGGCGTCGCCGCCACCGCGGCCAGCGTGTCGGCGAGCGAGGCCCGGGCGAGGCGCGCGGCCTGCTCGGGGGTGCACGGCGGGCACAGCCGCGTCTTGGCCCGGCCCGGCTCCGGAGCCTTGGCGATGACGAGCAGCGTCACGTCGTCCGGTGAGAGCCTCACGGTGACCCCGCGGTGCCGGCCCTGACGGTCACCGCAGGACCGCCGCCATGTCGCGGACCGCCCGCAGCGTCCCGCGGACCGTGCCGGTGACCTTCGAGCGCCCCACCCGGGGGGCGTAGGACACGTCGACCTCGTGGATGCGCCACCCGGCCCGGCCGGCCTTCAGGACCATCTCGAGCGGCCAGCCGAATCGGCGGTCGGCGAGGCCGAGGGCCAGCAGGGCGTCCCGGCGCGCGGCCCGCATCGGGCCGAGATCGGTGAGCGGCGCACCGGTCGCGTGCCGGATCCGGTGGGCCAGGTACCGGTTGGCGAGGCGCGCGTGGACCGGCCACGCGTCCCGGGCCGCGTGCCGGGCGCCGAGCACGAGGTCGGCCCGCCCGGACTCCACGGGCCCGGCCACCCGGGGGAGGTCGCCGCCGTCGAGCGAGCCGTCGCAGTCCATGAAGCAGACGACGTCGGCGGTGGCGGCGAGCAGGCCGGCCCAGCAGGCGGCGCCGAAGCCGCGGCGGGGCTCCTCGACCACGCGGGCCCCGAGCGTCCGGGCGACGTCGCCCGACCCGTCGGCGGAGCCGTTGTCGACGACGATCGGCGTGTAGCCGGCGGGCAGCCCGGCGAGGACCCCCGGGATGGCCGCCTCCTCGTCGAGCACCGGCAGCACGACGTCGGGCACGGTTGCCGAGGCTAACGATCGGCGGGCCCGTCCGGAGGGCGTCTCGGCTTACGATTCGCGAAAGTCGCCGGCGGCCACCGGCCCGCTTCGGGAGGCGCCGGTACAGTCGGCCCCGTGGTGACGACCGACGTCGCGGCGCGCGCGCCGTCGAGCGGCGCCGCCGGCCGGACGGGCCGGGCGGCGATCGCGTGGTCCGTCGTGGCGCTCGGGGCGTGGGCCCTGCTCCTCGTCGTCGCCCGGCTCTGGGGACGGGCGCTGCTCGACGACGGGCACGTGCTCCGACTCGGGGCCCCGCCGCTCGTCGGCTGGGACGACTGGCGGCCGTCGGTCCGACTCCTGGCCCCGCTCGCGGCGGCAGCCCTGGTCGTGCTGGTGGGTCCGCGACTCGCCTCCCGCCGGCCGTGGCGGGTGGTCCTGGCCGGGGCGGTCGCGGCCACGGCGCTGTGGGCCGTAGCGCTGGCCCTGGTCGACGGGGTCGAGGGGATCACCCGACCGCTCGTGCTCCCCGGCGACGAGTACCTGCTCGACGTCCCGTCGGTGGGCTCGGCCGGGGACTTCCTGGCCTCGTTCACCGACGAGATCGACGGCTACGTGACCCACGTGCGGAGCCACCCGCCCGGCATGCTGCTCCTGCTGTGGTCGATGGACCGGATCGGGCTGGGGGGCACGGGCTGGGCGGCCGTCCTGTGCATCGGTGGCGGGGCGATGGCCGTGGCCGCCGTCCTCGTCGCGCTGCGCGACGTCGCCGGCGAGCGCCTGGCCCGCGCCGCGGCCCCGTTCGTGGTCCTCGCCCCGGCCGCCCTCTGGATCGCCACCACGGCCGACGCCTTCTTCGCCGGGGTGGGGGCCTGGGCGGTCACCCTCCTCGTCCTCGCCACCGGCCGGCGCGACGGGCGCGGCGACCTCTACGCCGTGGGAAGCGGCCTGCTCTTCGGCGCTGCGCTCATGCTCTCCTACGGCCTGGTCCTGCTCGCGCTGCTGCCGGGTGCGGTCGCGCTCCACCGTCGCCGGGTGCGCCCCCTCGTGCTCGGTGCCGTCGCGGCCGTTGCCGTGCTCGCGGCCTTCGCGGTGGCCGGGTTCTGGTGGCCCGAGGGGCTGAGGGTGACCCGGCGCGAGTACCTCGAGAGCGTGGCCCGGACCCGTCCCTTCCGCTACTTCGTGGTCGCCAACCTGGCCGCGTTCGGTCTGGCGCTGGGCCCCGCCGTGGCCGTGGGCCTCGCCCGGCTGCGCGAGGCGCGCGTGTGGCTGCTCGTCGGTGCGGCCCTGGTGGCGGTCGTGGTCGCCGACCTCAGCGGCATGTCCAAGGGGGAGGTCGAGCGCATCTGGCTGCCCTTCGCCCTGTGGGTGCTGCCGGCGGGTGTGGCGCTCGCGGTCCGGCGGCCGGCCGTCGCCGTCCGGGGTTGGCTCGCCCTCCAGGCCGGCGTCGCCCTGCTCGTCCAGACCGGCGTCCGGACGAGGTGGTAGCGGGCGTGGGCACGGAGCCGGTGACCCGGGTCCTCGTGGTGGAGGACGATCTCACGGTCGCCGAGGTCGTCACCCGCTACCTGGAGCGGGAGGGGTTCCGGGTGGAGGCCGTGAGCGACGGGCTCGAGGCGGTGCGGCGAGCCACCGAGACCCTGCCCGATCTCGTGGTGCTCGACCTGATGCTGCCGGGTCTCGACGGGCTCGAGGTGTGCCGGCGGCTGCGGGCGCTGGCGCCGGTCCCGGTCGTGATGCTCACGGCGCGGGGAGACGAGGACGATCGCGTCGTCGGCCTGGAGCTGGGGGCGGACGACTACGTCGCCAAGCCGTTCTCGCCCCGCGAGCTCACCGCCCGGGTGAAGGCGGTGCTCCGCCGGGCCCGGGGCCGCTGCAGCCGGTGGTGAGCGGGACGGTGATCGAGGCGGGCGACCTGGAGATCGACGTGGGCGCCCACGAGGTGCGTCGCCGGGGTGAGCCGGTGGCCCTCACCGCTCGCGAGTTCGAGCTGCTCGCCTTCCTGGCCCGCCACCCGCGCCGGGCCTTCCGCCGGGAGGAGCTGCTGGAGCACGTGTGGGGGTACACGTACGGCGACACCTCGACGGTCACCGTGCACATCCGCCGGCTCCGCGAGAAGGTGGAGGACGACCCGTCCGCACCGAGGAGGATCACGACGGTATGGGGAGTCGGGTACCGCTTCGACGACTGAGCCGGCCCGCGCCGCTGGTGTCGGCCGTGCTCGTCGCGGGCGGCCTGCTCACGGCGGGCGTGGCCGCGGCGGCGTCGATGCCGGGGTGGGACGTCGTGCAGCTCGCGGGGACCGCCGCCGGAGGCGCCGTGGTGGCCGGCGTGCTCGGGACGCTCGTGCTGCACGCCCTGCGGGGCCGGTCGGTCGCGGTCCAGATGGTGACGGTCGCGCTCACCGCGCTGGCGGCGGTCGGGGTGGGAGCCTGGGCGGCGGCCCGGGCCATGTTCCTCTCCGACCACGACCTGTCCGCGCTCGGGGTGGTCCTGGCCGCGGCAGGAACCGTGGCGGTGGCGGTCTCGCTCGTGCTCGGGGCCCGGGTGGGGGCGGCGAGCCATGCGCTGGTGGCCGCGGCTCGCCGGATCGGCGACGGCCGGCCGGCGACCGTGCCCGGGGCGGGCGCTCCACGGGAGCTGGCCCGGCTGGCCGGGGAGCTCGAAGAGATGGCCGACCACCTGGCCGAGTCGCGCCGGCGGGAGCGGGCCGTCGAGGCGTCTCGGCGCGAGCTCGTGGCCTGGGTGTCGCACGACCTCCGCACGCCCCTGGCGGGGATCCGGGCCATCGCCGAGGCGCTGGAGGACGGCGTCGTGACCGACCCGGCGACCGTGGCGCGCTACCACGCGACGCTGCGAGAGGAGGCGGAGCGGCTCGCGGGTCTCGTCGACGACCTGTTCGAGCTCAGCCGCACCCAGGCGGGGGTGCTCCGGCTGGAGCTGGAGCGGGTGTCGCTGCGCGACCTCGTGTCCGACGTCCTCGCGGGGGTCGCGCCCGTCGCCCGGGCCAAGGGGGTCCGGCTCGAGGGACGGGTGCACGGGCCGACGCCCGAGCTGGCGGTCTCCGCCCCCGAGCTGCTGCGGGCCCTGCGCAACATCCTCGAGAACGCCATCCGCCACACACCCGGCGACGGGACGGTGGTGGTGGAGGCCGGGGTGGAGGACGACCGGGCGTTCGTGTCGGTGGCCGACACGGGCGGGGGGATCCCGAGGCGGATCTCGAGCGGGTGTTCGAGGTGGCGTTCCGGGGCGACCCGGCCCGCACCCCCGGCGGCGGCGCGGGGTTGGGGCTGGCGATCGCGCGCGGCCTCGTCGAGGCGCACCGGGGCGAGATCACCGTCCGCAACGAGGACGGCGGGTGCTGCTTCACCGTGCGCCTCCCCCTCGACGGGGCGTGACGGCGGGCGGTGGGCTCCGGACGTCCGGGGTCAGGGGCGCCAGTAGACGAGCACGGAGGTCAGCACGACACCGGCCGCGGTCCCCCACAGGAACGTCGCCACCCCGTCGAGCCGCCCGCGCACGTTGCCGCCTCCCTGCCCGCCCGGCCGCTTGCGCCGGCCCCCGGCCAGCCTAACGACCACGCTGCGCGTCCAGTGGGACACTCGGAGTGATCCACCCGGTCGGGAGGAGGGTGCACGAGGGGGCGCGGACGCCCGAACGCCCCGGAGCCGGGGCAAGCGGGACGCCCGGTGACCGCGCTCCCCGCTCGCCCGGACGCGCAGCGCGCGAAGGACCCGAGCAGGCCCGGCCGGCGGACTCCGGGCTACATGAGGCCCATGCTGCCGACGTTGCGGAGGAGGTCCGAGAGCACCTCGGGGTCGGTGCGCACGTTGACCACCGCGGGCCCGCCGCTCCCGAGGGCCCGGCCGAGCGCGGGGCGGAGCTCGTCGAGCGTGTCGACCTGCTCGCCGTGGCCGCCGAGGGCCGCGGCCAGGAGGTCGTAGCGGGTGTCGGCCAGCTCGCTCGCCACCCGGCGCCCCGGCCCGAACCAGGCGTCCTGCTCGTGGCTCACGTCGCGCCAGCCGCAGTTGTTCGAGACGACGCACACGACCTGGAGGCCGTGACGGACGGCCGTGTCGAGCTCCATGGCGCTGAGCCCGAACGCCCCGTCGCCGGCGAAGACCACCACCGGCTCGTCGGGTCGCGCGGCCGCGGCGCCGAGGGCGAACGGGAGCCCCACCCCGAGCGTGCCGAGCGCGGTCGTGGTGGACAGCAGACGCCCCGGCGCCTCCGCGTACATGTAGGCGAGTCCCCAGGTGAGCGCGTCGCCACCGTCGGCCACGAACGTCACTCGCTTGCCCACGGCCTCCCGCACGAAGGCGACCGTCTCGCGGACCGCGGCCCCGGCGTGCACCCGGGGCCCGCGGTGCTCGTCGATCTGCCGGTCCCACGTCGAGACCATGAAGGCCGTCAGGTCCCGGGCCTCGGCCAGCCAGGCGTCCCGGCCGGGCGGGCTCCGGCGCCAGGCGTCGGCCAGGTCGGCCACGACCCGCCGGACGTCGCCGACGAGGGCGAGGTCGGGGCGGCGGTTCCCCCCGATGCGCTCGGGATGGATGTCGACCTGGATCACCGTCTGGCCCGGCGCGAACAGCGGGGCGGTGCCGAAGCTCACGTTGGCGTTGAAGGCGCTGCCGAGGACGAGCACGACGTCGGCCGAGGCGAGGGCGGCGCCGGCGTGCACGAGGGTGCCGAGGCACCACGGGTGCGAGTCGGGCACGGTGCCTCGCGCGGCGCTCGTGGTGGTGACCGGCATGCGGGCCACCTGGGCCAGGCGGGCCAGGTCGTCGCCGGCACCCGACCAGAAGACCCCGCCGCCGGCGAGAACGATCGGGCGCTCCGCCCGCTCGAGGATCTCGAGGGCGGCCTCGATGTCCTCGGGGGCGCCCGCGGGGCTCGGGATGGTGGCCGGGTACCCGTCGGCGATCTCGGGATCGGGCGGCGCGGCACGGGCGGAGAGCACGTCCTGGGGCACCTCGAGGTAGACGGGGCCGGGCCGGCCCGCGCGGGCCTGGTACAGCGCGTCGGCGACGACCCGGGGGAGGCGGGCGGTCTCCAGGCAGGTGATCGCGTGCTTGGCGACCGGCGCGGCGATCGCCCGCTGGTCGACGTCCTGGACCGCCCCCCGACCGCTCATGGCCAGCCCGGTGCGGCCGGCGACGAGCACGAGCGGGAGGCTCCACACGCCGGCGTCCACCAGGCCGATCACGGCGTTGGCGAAGCCGGGCCCGGCCGTGACCGCCGCGACGCCGGCCCGGCCCGTGGCGAGCGCCCACCCCTCGGCGGCGAGGGCTGCCGCGCCCTCGTGCCGGTGGTCCACGACCCGGATGCCGGCCCCCCGGCATCCGTCGAGCAGCGGGACGATGTGCCCGCCGCAGAGCGAGAAGACGGTCTCGACCCCGGCCTCGCGCATCGCCCGGGCCATGAGGAGGCCACCGTGGGGAGCCTCGGGGTCCGCGGTCGGGGTCGCGGTCGTGGCAGGGGCGGCCGGCGTCGGGCTGAAGTCCGGCATGGCGACCTCCTCGTGCCCCCGACCCCCTCGGGCCCTCGGGCGGGCCAGCCCCCGCCCGACCCGGGCGGACCCGGCGGACGTGACGAGATCAGCCTTCCGCCTCGGGGGCCCCGGCGCAAGGGCCGCCAGGGTCGTCAGTCGTCCTTGAGCGCGACCGCGTTGGGCGTGACGTGCATCCGCGGCTCGAAGGCCTCGACCTCGACGTGGCGCTCGTGAGGAGCGAAGCGCTCGTGGAGCTCGCCGACGCATCGCCGGCACGGACCGGCGAAGCGCATGAGGGCAGGTTCGCCGCAGCGCAGGCACGGCATCTCGACGGGCTCCAGCTCCTCGACGGCGTCGATCATCGGTCGGCTCCTCGGCTCGGGTGCCCAGCATGGCGCGCGCGGTCCGTCCGTTGGTGGTTCGAAGGCTCGCGCCGAGCCCGGCTTCAGCCCCGGCCGTCGGCCTCCCCGCCCTCCTCCAGCACGACGTCGAGGCGCTCGAGGCAGTCCTCGCAGCGGTAGGCCACGACCTCGCCGGGCTCGAAGCCCTCCGGGGGAGGGTAGGTGAGGCGGTGGGCGACCCCGCCGCACTCCACGCAGACGATGGTCTCGGGGACGTCCATCGCCCGCACGGTAGACGGGACCGTGGCCGGCCGGCCGTAGCGGGGGTCTTCCCCGCGCGGGAAGGGCCGTTCAGCGATCTCTCAGCCGGATGGCCCACACTGGGGTGATGCGAGTGCTGCTCGTCGAGGACGATCGGGCCGCACGTGACGCCCTGGTGCGGGGTCTGCGGCTCGAGGGCTACGACGTCGACGCGGTGGCGAACGGCGAGGGGGCGCTGGAGCAGCAGGCGGCGGCGCCGGCCGACGCGATCGTGCTCGATCTTCGCCTCCCCGACCTTGACGGGCTCGAGGTCTGCCGGCGGTGGCGGAGCCAGGGGGACCGGACCCCGGTGCTGATGCTCACGGCGCGCGACGCCGTGGCCGAGCGCGTCGCGGGCCTCGACGCGGGGGCCGACGACTACCTGGTGAAGCCCTACGCCCTGCCCGAGCTGACGGCCCGGCTGCGCGCGCTGCTCCGCCGGACGGCCGAGCCCGAGGGCGAGACGCTGCGCTTCGCCCACCTCTCCCTGGACCCCGGGACCCGCGAGGTCCGCTGCGGCGACCGGCTCGTCGAGCTCACCCGCACCGAGTTCTCCCTGCTCGAGCTGTTCCTCCGCAACCCCCGCCAGGTGCTGCCCCGCCACGTCATCTTCGACCGGGTCTGGGGCTACGACTTCGGGCCCCGGTCGAACTCGCTCGAGGTCTACGTCGGCTACCTGCGCCGCAAGACGGAGGCCGGTGGCGAGCCCCGGCTCATCCACACGAGCCGGGGTGTGGGCTACGTGCTGCGCGAGCCGTGAGCCTGCGCGTCCGTCTCACCCTGGTGGCCGCGGCCGCGGTGGCCGTCGCGGTGGCCGGGGCCTCTCTCTTCGCCTACCGGGCGACCCACCGGGAGCTCCTGCGCGAGGTCGACGAGAGCCTCGTCGAGCGGGTCGAGGCCCTCGCCGGCTTCCGGCCCGGCCCGGCGCGGCGCGACCCCGTGGACCCGGCCCGGTTCCCGACGCCCCGGTTCGGGGCCGCCGGTGGCTTCGCCCAGGTCGTGCTCGACGACGGGCGGATCCTCGTGGCCCCGGGCAACGACGAGCTGCCGGTCTCCGAGCAGGCGCTGGACGTGGCGTCGGGGACCGGGGGTCGGCTGCTCGAGGACGTGCAGGTCGACGGCGACCGGGTGCGGGTGCTGACCGAACCGTTCGCGGAGGGCGTCGCGGTACAGGTGGCCCGGCCCTCGACGAGGTCGACGCCCTGCTCGGCCGGCTCCGCTGGCTCCTCGCGGGGCGACCGTCGCCGGGGTGGTGCTCGCGGCCGGGCTGGGGCTGGTCGTGGCGCGAGCCGCGCTCCGGCCCGTCCACCAGCTCACGGAGACCGCGGAGGAGGTCACCCGGACCCTCGACCTCGCCCGCCGGATCGACGTCGCCGGCCGTGACGAGCTGGCCCGTCTCGCCGCCAGCTTCAACACGATGCTCGCCGCCCTCCAGGCGTCGGTCGACGCCCAGCGCCAGCTCGTGGCCGACGCGTCCCACGAGCTACGGACCCCCCTCACCTCGCTGCGGACCAACGTCGACGTCCTGGCCCGGGCCGACGAGCTCGATCCCGAGGAGCGCGACCGGCTGCGTCGCGATGTCGACGGGCAGATCGCCGAGCTGGCCGGCCTCGTCGGCGACGTCATCGAGCTCGCCCGCGAGGGGGAGCCGGTGCGGGTCACCGAGGACGTGCGCCTCGACGAGCTCGTGGCGATGGCGGTCGAGCAGGCCGCGTTCCACTGGCCCCAGGCCCGCTTCGACACCGACCTGGATCCCGTGACCGTCCGTGGTGTCCCCGAGCGGCTCGAGCGGGCGGTGGCCAACCTGCTCGACAACGCGGGGAAGTGGAGCCCGCCAGACGCGCCGGTCGAGGTGACGGTGCGGGGGCGCGAGCTGGTCGTGCGCGACCACGGCCCCGGCGTCGCGCCCGGGGACGCCACCCACGTCTTCGACCGGTTCTGGCGGTCGCCGGCCGCCCGGGACCTCCCCGGCTCGGGGCTCGGTCTGTCGATCGTCCGGCAGGTCGCCGACTCCCACGGGGCCACGGTCTCGGTGGAGCCGGCCCCCGGCGGCGGGGCCCTGTTCCGGCTCCGCTTCCCGGATCCCTAGGGTCGCCCCGGGCCCTTCTCATCTTCGTCTCACCTTCGTCGCCGAGACTGTCCGTGTCACCGACCGGGAGGTCCACGACATGAGCTCGAGCCGAGCGTTCCGGCGGGGCGTGGGGACCGGGATCGCCGCGGTCCTCGCCCTGCTCGTCGCCCTGGCCCTCTTCGCCACGACGCGGTCGGGCGCGGCCGAGGCCGACGATCCAGCCTCCTCCGCCGAGGAGCCGGATCGGGAGACCCGCCTCGAGGAGTGGAGGGCGTGCCTGGAGGAGCAGGGGGTGACCCTTCCGGAGCGGACCGAGGGGGAGGACGGCCGGTGGGTGTGGCGGGACCTGTCCGAGGAGGAGCGTGCGGCGTTGCGCGACGCGGCCGAGGCGTGCGGCCTGCCCGGTCCGCGCGGCTTCCGGGGCCATGGCCGGGCGGCCCTCACCGACGAGCAGCGGGCGTGCCTGGACGGGCAGGGGGTGACCCTTCCGGAGCGGACCGAGGGGGAGGACGGCCGGTGGGTGTGGCCGGACCTGTCCGAGGAGGAGCGTGCGGCGTTGCGCGACGCGGCCGAGGCGTGCGGCCTGCCCGGTCCGCGCGGCTTCCGGGGCCATGGCCGGGCGGCCCTCACCGACGAGCAGCGGGCGTGCCTGGACGGGCAGGGGGTGACCCTGCCGGAGCGGACCGAGGGGGAGGACGGCCGGTGGGTGTGGCGGGACCTGTCCGAGGAGGAGCGTGCGGCGTTGCGCGACGCGGCCGAGGCCTGCGGTCTCGGGGGCCGGGGCCGCTGCGGTCCCGGCGTCGCCCCGGACGGGGAGGAGGGCGGCGAGGACGGCGCCACCGGCACCGGCCTCGTGCCGTCGGCCGTCGAGCCCTCCACCGTCTGACGCCGACGGACCGACGAACCGCCCGGCTCCGCGACGACCCCCGGCTCTCGCATCCGCCCGGGGGTCGTCGCGCGGTCGCGAGCCGGTGAGGGTTCAGGGGGCGCCGGGGACGGCGACGGTCCCGGTGTCGCGGCCCGACCGCAGCACCGTCCCGGGAGCAGCACCGGTGAAGGCGCCGCCGGCGACGACCTCGACCCCGTTCACGAGCACGTGCTCCACGCCCCGGGCCTCGGCGTAGACGCGGCTGGCGCCACCGGGGAGGTCGTCGCGGGTGCGCTCCTCGCCGCGGTCGACGGTGACGGGGTCGAACACGACGAGGTCGGCGGCC
The DNA here is from genome assembly GCA_027494165.1 of Acidimicrobiia bacterium. Lineage (GTDB taxonomy): Bacteria > Actinomycetota > Acidimicrobiia > IMCC26256 > JAOSJM01 > JAOSJM01. The sequence goes on from JAOSJM010000001.1 coordinate 65,431, forward strand.
CACCCTCGGCCACCCGCCCCCGACCCACCAGCCCGTAGAGGCGGGCCGGGAGGTCGGTGAGCTGCGGACGGCCTCCTCGAGGGTGAGGAGGCCCCGGTCCCGCACGGCCTCGCCGAGCAGGAAGGTCGTGTAGGTGGCGCCACACATCATGTCGAGGTGGGCGCCGGCGTCCGAGCCCCCCACGATCGTGCGCGGGTCCCGCCACACCGAGGCCCGCGTCTCCCAGATCTCGTCGGGCTCGGGGCCACCCATGGGTGGCTGGAGGCCGGTGCGCAGGCCGTCGGCCACCACGAGGTCGAGGAGGGCGTCGAAGGGCTCCTTGCCCTGCTCGGCCGCGATCTCGCGGACCGTGCGGCCTTCGTGACGCTGCACCGCGGGCGTGAACCCCTCGAGGATCGTGAACCGCTTCCAGTCGGCGAGGGCGCCCAGGATGCCGGCCTCGGGGACGCCGCCCCCTCGGCCAGGCGTTGCCGCACCGCGGGGTCGGCCAGCGCCGCGAGCCGCTCGGGCACCGGCAGGGCCAGCGGCTCCCGCCACCCCGGGAGCCCGTCGAGGACGAACCCGCTGAGGAACGAGAGGCGGATCCGCATGCCCTGGGGAGGGTGAGGGCCAGGACGCGCGCTCCCCGCTCCGCCGCCCGGGTCGACGCCTCGAGCTGGTGCAGGTGCCCCTGCGGGTTCACACCGCTCACCGCGAGCACGTTCCAGTTCAACGGGCGCCCGCCGGCGAGCGACATGGCGGCCATGAGGTCCATCTCGCCGTCCGTGAAGCCGTTGAGGCAGCCCGGGATGATGAGCTCCAGCTGGGTGCCCTCGTGGTCCCGCACGCAGGCCGCGAGCCGCAGCAGCTCCTCGCGGCTCGCCGCCCGGGACGGCACCGGTTGCCCCTCACCGTCGTGGTGGGTGGGGGCCTGCGACGACGAGAAGCCGAGCGCGCCGGCCTCGATCGTCTCGTGCAGGAGGAGCGCCATGGCGTCGAGCTGGTCCGCGCCGGCCTCGTGCCCCAGGGCGTCGTCGCCCATGACGACCCGGCGCAGGCACGAGTGGCCCGCGAGGAAACCGGCGTTCACGGCCACGCCGCCCTCCAGCCGGGCCAGGTAGTCACCGAAGCTCCGCCACTCCCAGTCGACCCCGGCCCGGAGCGCCTCCAGCGGGATCCCCTCGACCCGGGCCATGAGCCGGGTGAGGTAGTCGACGTCGTCCTCGTCGACCGGAGCGAGGCCGAAGCCGCAGTTGCCGCCGAAGACCGTGGTCACCCCGTGCAGGGGAGAGGGGCTGGCGCTCGGGTCCCAGAGGAGCTGGGCGTCGTAGTGGGTGTGCAGGTCGACGAACCCCGGGGCGACGACGAGTCCGGTCGCGTCGAGCACCCTGGCCGCGGGCTCGTCGGTCGCGCCCACCGAGACGATCCGCCCGTCGCGCACCCCGACGTCGGTGGCGGTCCGGGCCGGGGCCCCCGTGCCGTCGACGACGGTCCCTCCCCGGATCAGCAGGTCGAGCATCGGTCCCCCTCCGGCGGACGTGTCGAGACCTCTCGGGTCACGTGGCGGGCTCCCGCCCCGGGATCCGCAGCTCCTCGGGCACCGGGTGACGGAACAGCGCCGAGGCGTTCTCCCAGGTGACCTTGCGCACCTCGTCGCCGCTCAGGCCGGCCAGCCCCTCCCGGGCCATGGCCTGGGTGTCGGGCCAGGTGGAGTCGGCGTGCGGGTAGTCGCTCTCGAGCAGGATGGAGTCGATCCCGATGTGCTCCCGCAGGACGATGGTCGATGGGATGTCGATGGTGCAGAACCGGAAGCTCCGCCGCAGCACGTCGGTGGGTCCGAGGTCGGGGTCGGACCACGACCGCAGCCCGGTGGCCGAGTGGTCCATGACGTACTCGATGCGGTCGATGAGCATCGGCACCCACCCGATGCCGCTCTCCGCCAGCGCGATCCGCAGGCCGGGGAAGCGCACGGGTACGCCCGACCAGAGCCAGTCCGCCGCGGTGACGAGGGCGTTCACGGGGAACAGCGACGTGTAGAGCTCGAGCGGGGCGCCGGGGGAGCGGGCCGCGCTCCAGCCCGACGAGCCGTTGTGGAGGCAGATCGCCGTGCCGGTCTCCTCGCAGGCCGCCAGGAACGGGTCCCAGTGGTCGGTGTGAACCGACGGGAGGCCGAGGTCGACCGGGTTCTCGACGAAGCTCACGGCCTTGAAGCCCCGGACGGCGTTGCGGCGGATCTCCTCGGCCGCGACGCCCGGGTCGGAGAGCCACGGGATCTGCAGAGGGATGATCCGGTCGGGGTGGGGACCGGCCCACTCCTCGAGGTGCCAGTCGTTCCAGGCCCGAACGCAGGCCAGCCCCAGCTCCTGGTCCCGGCTGCGCGAGAAGACCGTCCCGGCGAAGCCGGCGATGAGCGACGGGAAGCACAGCGAGGCGTAGACGCCGTCGAGGTCCATGTCGGCGATGCGGGCCTCGACGTCCCAGCACCCTTGGCGCATCTCGTCGAAGCGGGCCGGGTCCATGGACCACTGGTCCTTGGGCCGGCCCACGACCGCGTTGAGCCCGATCTGGGGGTAGAGGTTGCCCTCGTACTCCCACAGCTCGTGCCCCGCGTCGTCGGTGACGACGCGGGGAGCCCGGTCGGCGAGCTTCTCCGGCACGCGACCTTCGAAGAGGTGGGCCGGCTCGACGAGGTGGTCGTCGACCGAGATGATCGTGAAGGTGCGCTCGGCGGGCTCGGGGTCGGGCAGCAGGCCGCTCGAGGTTCCGGTCCGGTCCCGGCGCTCGCTCCGCTGGAGCCTGCGCACCTGGTCGGCGCCGACGGCCATGGCCTCCCCCTCGCGCCGGCAGTGCCCCGACCTGACCGGCGTGTCACCAATCTCGTACACGGGGCGCCGGCGCGCAAGGCCCGCGGGTCGCGGTCGGTGCTCCGGGATCGTCCCCGCGGCGTGCGCCCCGGCCCCGCGCCCGGCCCGGTAGCGTGCGCGTCGTGAGGGGGATCGACGTCCTGCACCGCCGGGCCTGCGAGGCCTTCGGTGCCGTCGTCGAGCGGGTGGGCGACGGTCAGTGGTCGCGGCCGACGCCCTGCACCGAGTGGGACGTGCGGGCGCTCCTGGCCCACAACGTGGTCGAGAACCTGTGGGTGCCCCTGCTGCTCGAGGGTCGGACCGTCGGGGAGGTGGGCGACCGCTTCGCGGGCGACGTGCTCGGTGACGACCCGAGGGCGGCGTGGCGGGCGTCCGTCGAGCCGGCGGCGGCCGCGTTCGAGGCGCCCTCGGCGCTCGAGCGGATCGTGCACCTCTCGTACGGTGACGAGCGCGCCGGGGAGTACGCCTGGCAGCGGTTCGCCGACCTCGTCGTGCACGGATGGGACCTGGCCCGGGCCGTGGGTGCTCCCGAACGGATCGACCCCGAGCTGGCCGAGGCCTGCCTGGGCTGGGCCGAGCCGCTGCGCGAGGTCTTCGCACGGATGCCCTCCTTGTTCGACCCGCCCCTCGAATCGCCCCCCGGCGCCGGCGTCCAGACCCGGCTGCTCCACCTCTTCGGCCGGAGACCGTGAGGTGAGGGTGCTCGTCACCGGCGGGGCCGGGTTCGTCGGCTCGCACGTGGTCGACGCGCTCGTGGACGCCGGCCACGAGGTGCGCGTGCTCGACGTCCTCCACCCCGCCGCCCACCACGGGCCGCCCGAGGGTCTGCAGCCCGAGGCCGAGCACCGTTGGGGCGACCTGGCCGATCCCGAGGCGGCGGGCGCCGCAGTCGACGGCGTCGACGCGGTCTGCCACCAAGCCGCCATGGTGGGTCTCGGCGTGGACTTCGGCGACGTGGCCGCCTACGTGCGCCACAACGACCTCGCCACCGCCGTGCTCCTCGAGGCGCTCCACCGCGGCCGCTTCGGCGGGCGGCTGGTGCTGGCGAGCAGCATGGTCGTCTACGGCGAGGGTCGCTACCGCTGCGACGAGCACGGCCCGGTCCGCCCCGACCCGCGCGATCCCGCCCGGCTCGACGCCGGCGAGTGGGAGCCCCCGTGTCCGCGCTGCGACCGGCCCCTGGTCCCCGAGGCGGTGCCCGAGGACGCGCCGACCGACCCTCGCAACGTGTACGCGGCCACGAAGCTGCACCAGGAGCACCTGTGCGACGCCTTCGGGCGGGAGCACGACGTGGCCGTGACGGCCCTGCGCTACCACAACGTCTACGGGCCCCGGATGCCCCGCGACACGCCGTACGCCGGCGTGGCCAGCATCTTCCGCAGCGCCCTGGAGCGGGGCGAGGCTCCACGGGTCTTCGAGGACGGGGCCCAGCGGCGCGACTTCGTGCACGTCTCCGACGTCGCCCGGGCCAACGTCCTCGCCCTCACCGCCGACCCGCCCGCGACCGGGCCGCTCAACGTGGCCAGCGGCGCTCCGCGCACGGTCCTCGAGATGGCCGGGGCCCTCGCCGACGCCTTCGGGCCGGGCGCGCCCCGGCCCCGGGTCGTGGGGGTCACCGGCTCGGCGACGTGCGCCACGTGTTCGCCGCGACCCGGCGGGCCCGGGAGCTCCTGGGGTTCGAGGCCGAGGTCCCCTTCGCCGAGGGGATGGCCGCCTTCGCCCGGGCCCCGCTGCGCTCGTAGCACCGCTCCCGCCCGGGCGTCCCCGCAGGATGGCCGGATTGCCCCCCAGGGAGCTGGCCGGGGTTGCCCCCCAGGGAGCTGGCCGGGTTGGTGCGGAAACGGGGCCCAGGACCCCGAAACCGCGCCAACCGAGCGGAGTCCGGTCACCATCCCGTACCGTCACCGGTCACGGGATCCGGGAGGCGCCGATGACCACCGACCACCGGCCGCAGGTGGAGACCTGGCTCGAGCACGTGCGGGTCCTCGCCGAGCGGATCGGGCCCCGGCCCTCGACGCGCGACGAGGAGCGGCAGGGCGCCGAGCACTGCCGGGCCACCCTGGATCGCCTGGGCCTCGATCCGTCGGTCGAGACGTTCAGCTCGGCGCGCGAGGCGTTCCAGCCCCACCTCGTCACCGGCCTGGCCCTCCTCGGGGCGTTCGCGCTCTACCCGTGGGGAGGCCGGGCCACCGCGGTCGCGGCCGCCGTGCTCTCGGCGGTGGTGCTCGGCTCGGAGCTGGCCGAGCTGAGCTTCCGTGGCAACCTCCTGCGCCACCTGGTGGCGAAGGGCCCGAGCCAGAACGTCGTGGCCACCGTCCCCCCGGCCGGCGAGCACCGGCGCGACGTCGTGCTGATCGGCCACCTCGACACCCAGCGGACACCGGTCTTCTTCCGCTCGTTCGCGCTGCTCGTCGCGTACGTGGTCTTCACGTTCGTCGCGGCGCTGTCGTTCGGGTCCCAGGTGGTCCTCTTCGCCCTCGGGGCGGTCTTCGAGTGGGGGTGGGTGTGGCCGGCGGCCGTCCCTGCGGCCGTCAGCGCCGTCCTCCTCGTGGCCCTGTGCCTCGAGGCCCTTCGCTCCCCGTTCACGCCCGGCGCGAACGACAACGCGACCGCGGTCGGCCTCGTCCTCACGATCGGGCAACACCTCCGGTCGGAGCCGCTCGCGCACACGAGGGTCTGGCTCCTCTGCAGCGGCTGCGAGGAGGTCGCCCACTACGGCGCCATCGACTTCTTCCGCCGGCACCGGTCCGAGCTGGTCGAGCCGAGCGCGATCGCGCTGGAGATGCTCGGCTGCGCGGGACCCCGGTGGCTCGTGAGCGAGGGCATCGTGGTCCCGTTCCGCTCCGACCGCCGGCTGCGCGCGCTCGCCGAGCAGATCGCGGCGGAGCGCCCGGAGCTGCGGGCCCGGCCCGGCCGGGCGCCCGGCGGCAACACCGAGATGGCCGACGCCCTGCGCGCCGGCGTCCCCGCCATCGCGCTCGTCGGTCTCGACGAGCGGGGCCTGGCTCCCCACTGGCACACCATGGACGACACGTTCGACAAGATCGACCCCGAGGTCCTCGGTCGCTCCTACGAGCTCACCTGGGATCTGCTCCGACGCATCGACGCCGGGTCCCTCGACCGCTCCCGAACCTGACCGCGGCGGTCGACCTCGACCGGGCCCGGCACACCGGTGGCGTCGTGGAGGAGGCCCTCGTGGTCGGGCGAGCTCAGGCCGTCCCCAGGGGGTCGAGGCCCAGGGCCAGCCGGCCGGTGAACAGCTCCTGCCGGGCGGCCGGGAGCGGATGGTGCAGGCTGCCGTGGACGTCGCGGTACAGGCGCTCGATCCCCACCGACCTCGAGTAGCTCGCGCCGCCGACGGCCTCCATCGCCAGACGGACGGCGTCGATCGCCGCTTCGGCTGCCACCGTCTTGCGGCCGAGCACGGCAGCCGCGTGGTCCATCGTGGCGGCGAACCGGAGGTCGTCGCTCATGGCGATCGTGGAGCCCACGGCGTCCTGGGCGACATGGAGTCGGTTGAGCATCCGTCCCACCAGCGGGGCGACGGTCGTGGTGTCGGCGCGCCGGCCGGCCAGGGCGATCGACCGCTCCACCGCCTCCTCGGCCACCCCGACGTAGACCGCCATGATCAACGGGAGCGCCGCCCCGACGATGACGTTGAACACCGGGTGCCACTCGCCCACGGGCCGGACCAGCGACACCGCCGCCTCGGGCACGAACACGTCGTCGAGGACGACGGTGTGGGAGCCGGTCGCGCGCATCCCCATCGTGTCCCAGGTCTCGTCGATGCTCACGCCCTCGGCGGCGAAGGGGACGGTGAAGTGGATCACCTGTGGCCCTTCGGGGCTGCTCTCCCAGCGGGCGCTCGTGACCAGGACGTCGCCGGCCGGAGCACCGCTCGAAGGGCTCTTGCGGGCCGACACCCGGAAGCCTCCCTCGGCCGGGAGGGCGGTGCCCTCGGAGTCGAGCCAGTCGGCGGCCCCCGTGGAGACGAGCACCGCCCCGTCGTCGACCACCTTGCTCAGGGCCGGGGCGGGGAGGTCGTGCCGGTACCGCCAGACCTGGGCGGCCACGAGGTGGCTGTGCATCGACAGCGTGAGCGCGGTCGCCGGGCAGCCGTGGGCCAGGGTGGCGAGCACGGCGCAGGTCTCGGCGTGGGTCGCGCCGCCGCCCCCGAGCTCCTCGGGCACGAGCATCGTCGTGAGACCGTGGCGCCGCAGCACGGCGGAACCCTCGTGGACGAAGTCGCCCGAGCGGTCGTGGTCGGCCGCGTCCTCCCCGATCCGAGCGGCGACGTCCCGGGCCTCGGTCACCCAACGGCTCTCGGGGTCCGATCCGGTCCAGTGCGTCGTGCCCGTCGTCATCGCAACCGTCGTCGTCATCGCGACCCCCCGTCGTCTCGGCCGGTTCGGCGTCTCCCCCAGCGTGCAGGACGGGCGCCACGCGGACCAGTCCAGATGTGCGACTACCTTGGTCCAGGATCTGGACCGCCCGCGGCGCGGATCGGATCGGGGAGGGGGGATCCCATGGCGTTGCGTGAGGGTGGCTACGGCCAGTACTGCCCCGTCGCGCGGGCCCTCGAGGTGCTGGGCGAGCGGTGGACGCTGCTCATCGTGCGGGACCTGCTCTGCGGGGCCACGCGGTTCAACGAGCTGTCCCGGGCCAACCCGCGGCTCTCGCGGTCGCTCCTCGCCAAGCGCCTGCGGCAGCTGGAGACCGCCGGCGTCGTGGAGCGGCTCGACGGCGAGTACCTCCTCACCCCCGCGGGCCAGGATCTGCACTCGGTGGTGTTCGGCCTCGGAGGATGGGGCGCCCGGTGGCAGTTCGGCGACCCCCGGGAGGACGAGCTCGACCCCGAGCTGCTGATGGTGTGGGTCCAGGACCGCCTCGACTTCTCCGGGTTCCCCGACCGACGCATCGTCCTGGAGTTCCACTTCCGCGGCGACCCGCGCCGTTACTGGATCGTCAAGGACGCGCTCGGTCCCTCGCTGTGCACCCACGATCCCGGCTTCGAGGTGGACGTCCTCGTCGAGGCCGACCTGGCGGCGCTCTACCAGGTGTGGGTCGGGAGGCTCGACCTCGGCGCGGCGACGCGAGACGGCCTCGTCCAGCTCCTCGGTGCGCCCTCCCTCGTGCGCCGGATGCCGGGCGTCCTGCTGCTCAGCCCGGTCGCCCCGCTCGTGGCCGTCGCTCGCTGAGCGCCGTCGGCCATCTCGTCCGACGACACCCGGGACGGGAGGATGGATGCCCGGGCGCGCGCCGTCGCGGCATCCTGGGGGCGTGAGCGCCGTGACCGTGCGGACGGCGACGCTCGAGGACCTGCCCGGCATCCGGGCGGTGTTCCGGGCCTCGTCGCTCTCCAACGCCGGTGATCGCGCCGCGCTGCTCGCGCATCCGGAAGCTCTCGAGCTGCCCGATGCGTGCGTGCACGAGGGGCGGACGCTCGTCGCGGTCGCCGGCGACCGGGTCATCGGGTTCGCCACGACGATCGCGACGGACGCCGGCGTGGAGCTCGAAGACCTGTTCGTGGAGCCGGGACGGACCCGCCGCGGCGTGGGCCGTCGCCTGCTGCGCGACGTCGTGGCGCGGGGCAGGGCGTCGGGCGCGCGGCGCATCGACGTCACGGCGAACGACCACGCGACCGGGTTCTACGAGGCCGTCGGCTTCGTGCGCACCGGAGCCGCCGACACGCCCTTCGGCCCGGCCGTGCGCATGCGGCGCGACCTGTGACGGGTTCGAGGACCTCAGTAGTTGCTGGGGAGGAGCCGCTCGAGGTGGGAGTAGAAGAAGAACAGCACCACGAGGAACGGCGCCACGCCGGCGAGCCACGTGCTCCAGTGGCGGTAGCGGTGGAACAGGAGCCACCACGCGCCACCGACCGCGGCGGCCAGCAGCCCCCAGAGGGTGGTGGGGGTCCGTGACTCCCGTCCCCCGAGAGCCCGGGCCCGTCGAGCGTCGTGGCGGTCCCGGCCCCCGAGCCCCCGCCCGTGCCGGACTCGCCGTTCGACCCGTCGCCCGACCCGTCGACCGGGGTCGTCGGAGGTGCGGCGGTGGGCTCCTCGCTGGCCTCGGTGTCCAGACGGGCCTTCACGACGAGACGCTCGGCGGCCGAGTACTTCGGGTGGCAGGTCGTGAGCGTGAGGGTCGGCTCGGCGGTGGCGTCGAGCACCTCGACCGCGCTGGGCTTCACCACGAAGCTGTCGGTCACCCGGTACGTGAAGGTGCCGTAGACGGTGACGACCTCGACGGCGTCGCCGTCCTCGAGCTCCTGGAGGCGGTTGAACGGGGCTCCGTAGGTGGTCCGGTGCCCGGCGATGGCGGCGTTGCCGGGATGGCCCGGATAGGCGGACAGCGGGTAGCGGCCGGGTCCCTTGCGCAGGTCCCGCAGGTCCACGCCCTCGACCACGACCCGCTCGACGTCGATCCGGGGATCCGGATGATGGCCACGGGATCGCCGGGCTGGGTCGGCGGCAGGGGCGGCAGGGTCGTGGTGGTCGTCGGCTCGGGAGGGTCGGTGGCGGGGGTCACCGGGGCCGTCGTCGGAGTCGCGGTGGTCGGGACCGTCGTCGTGGCCTGCGCCTGCTCCAGCTGGGCCTCGAAGTCGTCGCGCAGGCGGGACTGGGCGCGCGCCTCGTAGATGCCGGTGCCCCAGAGCTGGTACGCGACGAACAGCAGGATCAGCAGCCCGAGGGTGACGAGGGTCCGCCCGACGGCGGCCACGGTGCGTCGCACGCCGCGAAGGGTAGTGGGGCGCCCCGACCGCCCCGGAAACCCTCCGCGGCGCCGCGGTGACGGGCGCCACGGCGGCCCGGTTCGACCCGGGACCAGGCCGTTCGTACACTCGTCGGTGATCTTCGGAGGCGTCCGTGGCCCTCGTCGTCCGGCTCCGCTCCGCTGTCTGCCTCCTGGGCCGCTTCCCCGCCCTCGCCGGTGTCGATCTCGACGTCGGGGAGGGCGAGGTGGTGCTGCTCTCGGGACCGAACGGAGCGGGCAAGACCACCCTGTTGCGCCTGCTCGCCGGGTTGCTGCCGCTGCACTCGGGCACCGCCGAGGTGCTCGGGTGCGACCTCGCGGCCGACCGGCGGGGAGCACGGCGTGATCTCGCCCTCGTGGGCCACGAGACCTTCTGCTACGACGACCTCACGGTGCGTGAGAACCTCCGCTTCGCCGCCCGGGCGGCGGGCCGGACGGCCGAGGCCTCCGAGGCCGCGATGCGGCGGCTCGGGCTGGAGCGGCTCGCCGCCGTCACCCACTCGCGGCTGTCGGCCGGCCAGCGCCGGCGCCTGGCCCTCGCGGTGGCCCTGGCCCGCGAGCCTCGGCTGCTGCTCCTCGACGAGCCCCACGCGGGGCTCGACGCCGGAGGTCGCGAGGTCCTCGACGAGCTGGTGGCCGCGGCGCCTGCGGAGGGGCGCACCGTCCTGCTCGCCTCCCACGAGCTCGAACGGGCCCGGGCCCTGGCCGGGCGCGAGGTCCACGTGGTGGCCGGCCAGGCCCACGGCGGTGTGGGCGCCTCCGGAGGCCCGGCGCCCGGCGTGGCGGTGGCCCGGTGAGCCTCCTGGGCGAAGCGGCCCTCGTCGCGGGCAAGGACCTGCGCATCGAGGCCCGGTCGCGCGTCACCCTCACCCAGGTCCTGCCCTTCGGAGGCGTCGTGCTGCTCATGTTCGCCTTCGCCCTCGACCCCGACCGGGGGCTGCTCCCCCGGGTGGCGCCCGGCCTCTTCTGGGTCGCCGTCCTGCTGGCCTCCCTGCTGGCCGTGGCCCGGGCCTTCGCGGTGGAGCAGCAGCACGGGGCCAGCGACGGCCTGCGCCTGTCGGGCCTCGACGGCGCGGCCGTGTTCCTCGGGAAGGCCGGGGCGGTGGCGATCGAGCTCGTCGCGCTCGAGCTGGTGCTCGGCGTCGGGGTCGTGCTGCTCTACGACCTCGAGGTCGCGTCGGTCGGGGTGCTCGTGCCCGCGGCCCTGACCGCGACCGTGGGGCTGGCGGCCGCCGGTACCCTCTACGGCGTGCTCACGGCGGGCCTGCGGGTGCGGGAGACGCTGGTGCCCCTGCTCCTGCTGCCCGTGGCGACGCCGGTGATGCTCGGCGCGACCCGAGCCTTCGAGGCCGGCCTGGGTGGGACCCCTTCCGACGCGTGGCCGTGGGTCGGGCTGCTGGGGCTGTTCGCGGTGATCTACACGACGATGGGGATCCTGGCCTTCGGGCCGCTGCTGGAGGAGGCATGACCGAGCAGACCGCCGGCCGTCCGGCCGCCGCGCTCCTGCCCCGCGGGGCCCGGACCCTGCTGGGCTGGGCCTCGCTGGCCTCGCTGGTCGTGCTGACCGTCTACGGGCTCTGGGTGGCGCCGCCCGACGCGGTCCAGGGCGACGCCCAGCGGGTCATGTACCTGCACGTGCCCGCGGCCTGGCTCGCCTACCTCGCGTTCTTCGTCACGACGGCGGCGTCCGCCCTCTACCTCTGGCCCCGCACCCGCTCCGCGGTGTGGGACCACGTCGCCGGCGCGTCCGCGGAGCTCGGCGTGCTCTTCACCGGGCTCACCCTGGTGCTCGGCTCCGTGTGGGCCCGGCCGGTCTGGGGTGTGTGGTGGACCTGGGACGCCCGCCTCGTGAGCACGGCCGTCCTGTTCTTCCTGTACCTGGGGTACCTGGCGCTCCGGCGGATCCCCGGCGGCGCCGAGGCCCGGGGCAAGCGGGCCGCGATCGCCGCGCTCATCGCGTTCGTCGACGTGCCCATCGTCCACTTCTCCGTCGAGTGGTGGCGAACGCTCCACCAGCAGGCCACGGTCTTCAACCCCGAGCTGGACGCCCAGATCGAGGGGGTCATGGCCCTCACCCTGTGGCTCGGGGTCCTCGCCTTCACGGTCCTGTACGTCTACCTGCTGGACCGCCGGTACCGGCTCTCGGTCCTGGAGGAGGACCTCGAGGACCGGGAGCTGGCGATGGCCATCGCCGAGCGGGTGGCGATGGCGCTCCCCGACGGCGACGGCCCCGCACCGGCGGGCGTCGCCGGAGCCGGGGTGCGGGCCGGCCGAGGGGAGGGTTCGTGAGCGACGCCGGGTTCGTCGCGGCCGGGTGGGCCCTCACGGGAGGCGCCCTGGCCCTGTACTGGCTCCGCCTGGCGGTGCGGACGCGCCGGGCCGAGCGGTCCCTGCCGCCCGCCGACCGGGAGGCGACGTGAGCGTGCCGACGCGCCGGCGGCTCCGGACCCGCTACCTCGTGGCCGCCGCCGTGTGCGGGGCCGCGATCGTGGCCGTGGTCGTGCTGGGGGTCGTGCTCTCGGAGAACGTCGTCTACTTCCGCACGGTCTCCGAGGCGGTGGACGAGCGGGCGGAGGGAGGCGCCGGCGGCCGGTTCCGGCTGGCCGGCGAGGTCGTACCGGGGACGATCGAGGAGATCGGCGACGGCGTGCGGTTCGACGTCACCGACGGCGCCGCCACCGCCACCGTCGTCCACCACGGCGATCCGCCCGACCTGTTCGACGACGGAGCGCCCGTGGTCTGCGAGGGCCGCTGGGGCGGGGACGGCGCGTTCGACTCCGACCGGATCATGATCAAGCACGGCAGCGAGTACCAGCCCCCCGAGGTGACCACGCCGGTCACCGGGGACCCGTCGTGAGGTCGGCGCTCGGCACGCTCGCCCTCGGTGTGGGGGCCGGTGCGGCAGCCGTGGGGGCGGCCCTCCTCGTCGCCGGGATCCGGCGGCACGACGGCCGGCTGCTCGTCGTGGGACGCCAGCTCGTGTTCGTGGTGCTCGGGGCCGCGCTCGTCGCCGTGGGGGTGATGGAGTGGGCCCTCCTGAGCCACGACTTCTCGATCGCCTACGTCGCCGAGAACGCGTCTCGCGCCACGCCCACCGTGTTCACGATCACCGGCCTGTGGGCGTCGCTCGAGGGCTCGATCCTCCTCTGGGCCCTGGTCCTCGCCGGGTACCTCGCCGTCACGGCGCGCCGGTTCCGGGACCGGTCGACCGACCCGCTCGTGGCCTGGGCCACGCTGGCGGGCCTCCTGGTGGCCCTGTTCTTCTTCCTGCTCATGGTGGGGCCGGCCAACCCCTTCCGGGAGGTGGCCGGCGCCGTCCCGGCCGACGGGCGGGGACCCAACCCGCTGCTCCAGAACCATCCCCTCATGGCGTTCCACCCGCCGATGCTCTACCTCGGGTACGTCGGGTTCACGATCCCGTTCTGCTTCGCCGTCGCCGCGCTGGTCACCGGTCGGTTCGGCGAGGGCTGGCTCGTGCAGACCCGCCGGGCCACGCTCGTGGCCTGGGGGTTCCTCACCGCCGGGATCGTGCTGGGCGGCTGGTGGAGCTACGAGGTGCTGGGCTGGGGCGGGTTCTGGGCCTGGGACCCGGTCGAGAACGCGTCGCTGCTCCCCTGGCTCACGGGCACCGCTTTCCTGCACTCGGTGATGGTCCAGGAGCGGCGCGGCATGCTGCGCGTCTGGAACCTGTCGCTCGTGATCGCCACCTTCTGCCTGACGATCCTGGGGACCTTCCTCACCCGCTCGGGGGTCGTGAGCTCCGTGCATGCCTTCTCCGAGTCCGCCATCGGGCCGTGGCTGCTGACCTTCCTCGGAGTGGTGACCGCCACCGGGGTGGCCCTCGTGGCCTGGCGTGGCGACCGGCTCCGGGCCCCGGGTCGCATCGACTCGCCGGTGTCGCGGGAGGCGGCGTTCCTCGCCAACAACCTGGCCTTCGCCGGGTTCGCCTTCGTCGTGCTGCTCGGCACGGTCTTCCCGATCGTCGCCGAGGTGCTCCAGGACCGCCAGCTGAGCGTGGGGGAGCCGTACTTCGACCGGATGACCGTCCCGCTCGGCCTGGTCATCCTGTTCCTCATGGCCGTCGCCCCCGCGCTGCCGTGGCGCGCGGCGAGCGGCGACGTGCTGAGACGGCGGCTGCTCGCCCCGGCCTGGATCGGGGTCGGGACCATGGCGCTCCTCGTGGGCCTCGGCGCGCGGCCTGGCCCCGGTGCTCGCCGCCGGGCTCGGCGCGTTCGCGGTGTCGGTGATCGTGCGCCAGGTCGTGACCGGGGTCGGGGCGCGGCGCCGCGCGCACGGCGAGGGGCTGCCGGTCGCGCTCGGCCGAATGGTCGCGGGCAACCCGCGCCTCTACGGCGGGTTGATCGTGCACCTGGGCGTGGTCCTGGTCGCGCTGGCGCTGGCCGCCTCGGGGAGCGGGACGCGCCGCGAGGTCCGCCTGGCGCCGAACGAGTCGGCCACCGTGGAGGGCTACCGCCTCACGTTCCTCGGGACCGAGAGGGCCGAGACGGCCCAGAAGACCACGGTCTCGGTCCGGGTCCGGGTCGAGCGCGGCGACCGCGACCTCGGCGTGTACGCGCCGGCGGTGTCGACGTTCCCCAACAGCACCCAGGGGATCGGCACCCCCTCGGTGCGCACGGGGCTGGTCGAGGACCTCTACCTCACCCTGGTGTCCTCCCCCAACGAGCAGGGGCGGGTGACCCTCGGGGTGGCGGTCAACCCGCTCGTGCTCTGGCTGTGGGTCGGGGGCGGGGTCATGGCGCTCGGGACGATCGTCGCCGTCGGCCCCGGGTTGGGCCGGCGGCTGCGGGGGCGGCGGGCGACGGCACCGGCCGCGCCTGCCCCGGAGCCCTCGCCGGCGAGGGAGGAGGTGCCGGTGTGACCGCCGCGACGACGCCCCCGTCTCCGGGCCCCCGGCGGGCCCGCCCCGCCGCCGGCACGTGGCCCGCTGGATCGCCCTCGCCGTGGCGTCGGTCCTCGTGGCCCTCGGCGTGGTGCTGGCCCTCCAGGTCGGCGGCGACGAGGCGTCGGGGCAGAAGGCCCGGATCGGGCTCGTCGACCAGCCCGCCCCCGACTTCGACCTCCCCACGCTCGACGGCGGACGGGTCGCCCTGGCCGACCTGGCCGGCAAGGTCGTGATCGTGAACTTCTGGAACTCGTGGTGCATCCCCTGCAAGCAGGAGCACCCTGCGCTGGTGGAGTTCTACGACCGTCACCGTGACGACTCCGACCTCGTGATGATCGGGATCGTGCGTGACGACACCGAGAAGGCGGCCCGGGAGTACGTCGAGGAGCAGGGCGACGACTGGGTGATGGCGCTCGACCCCGGTTCGCGGGCAGCGCTCGACTTCGGGACGTTCGGGCAGCCCGAGACCTACGCCATCTCGCCCGACGGTGTGATCGTGGGCCTCCAGCTCGGTCCGGTCACGGTGGCCGACCTCGAGGCCATGTTGGCGCGGGCCCGCGGGGTGGCATGACCCGGCGGTGGCTCCCGTGGCTGGCGCCGGCGGTGGCGGCGGTCGCGGTCCTCGTGTGGGCGGGGTGGCCCGAGGGCGGGCCGGAGTCCGCGCCCGACCGCACGCGCCGGATCGCCTCCGAGCTGCGCTGCGTGGAGTGCCAGGGCCTCTCGGTGGCCGACAGCGACACCGTCACCTCCGAGGCCATCAAGGAGGACATCGGGCGGCGGATCGAGGAGGGGCAGAGCGACGCCGGGATCCGCCAGGCCTACGTCGACCGCTACGGCGAGGTCATCCTCATGCGACCGGAGGGCCGGGGGCTCGGGTTGCTGGTGTGGGGGCTGCCGATCGCGGTCCTCGTGGGTGGGGCGGGGCTCCTCGGCTGGTTCCTCGCCCGCTCGCGCGCCGAGCCCCGCCTGGAGGCCTCGGAGGCCGACCGGGCCCTCGTGGAGGAGGCCCGCCACACCGCGGAGGGCGACGGCGCGTGAGCCGGGCCGGCCTCGACGACGAGGCCCGTGCCGCGCTCGAGGACGAGCGGGACTTCCTGCTGGCGTCCCTCGACGACCTCGAGGTGGAGCGCGAGGCCGGGAACGTCGACCCCGTGTCCTACCGGGCCCTGCGTGACGACTACACCGCCCGGGCGGCGGCGGTGCTGCGCACGCTCCGGGGCGAGCCCGGCGCGGGACCGTCCCGCCCGCCGGTCTCGTGGCGGCGGCGGCTGCTCGTGGGCGGCGGGATCGTCGTGTTCGCCCTGGTGGCGGCGGCCCTGCTGGCGGGCTCGCTGGGGTCCCGGCTGCCCGGCGGGAGCTCCGGAGGCAGCGAGACCGTGACGCTCGAGGAGCGGCGCGAGGCCCTGGCCCGGGCGGTGGAGGACCGGCCCGACCACCCCGACGCCCACCTCGCGTACGCGCGCTTCCTCGACGGGCAGGGCGAGTCGCTCGAGGCCCTCCGGGAGTACGACGCGGTCGTGGCGCTCGACCCGGGCCGGGCCGACGCCCACGCCTACGGGGGATGGCTCGTGTACCGGGCCGCCTCGTCGACCACCGACCCCGACCAGGCCGGCGCCCTGCTCGACACGGCCCGCGAGCGCCTGGAGCGGGCGGTGGCCGCCGATCCCGACTACCCGGACGCGCGCTTCTTCCTGGGCGTCGTCCTGTTCCGGGGCTTCGGAGACGCGGGCGCGGCCGTCCCCGAGCTGCAGCGCTACCTGGCGCTGGCCCCCGACAGCCCGCTCGCCGAGGACGTCCGGGCGGTGCTGGCGGAGGCCGAGGCCGCAGGCTGACCCCATCCCCAGCTCTCGGGTGTTCCTACCCTCGCTGGGCGGGGGTGGAGACACCCGGGTCGGACTTCGCCGGGTGCCCCCTGGTCGTCCCAGCCCCCGCTGCCTGCTCCGCCACACCCAGCCCCTAGCCTGGTCCGGTCCGTCCCCTGTCGAGGAGCCGTCCTGTGACCACCCCGCCCGAGCCCCAGACCGACGCCGACCACCTGTACCGGGTGACCATCACGACCGAACGCGGTCGCCTGGTGATGGACCTCGACCCGCAGCTCGCCCCGAACACCGTCAACAACTTCGTGGGCCTCGCCCGCCAGGGCTACTACGACGGCCTCACCTTCCACCGGGTCGTCCCCGAGTTCGTGATCCAGGGGGATGCCCCGAGGGGACGGGCCGGGGAGGGCCGGGTTACCGCTTCCCCGACGAGCCGGTGAAGGGCGCCTACACGCTCGGCGCCGTCGCCATGGCCAACGCGGGGCCGGACACGAACGGGTCCCAGTTCTTCGTCTGCATCGACGACTGCACCCGGAAGCTGGCGCCCAGCTACAACCTCTTCGGCTACCTCGTCGAGGGCATCGAGGTGGCCCAGGCCACCCAGGTGGGCGACGTCATGCGCTCGGTCGAGGTCGAGGAGCGGCCCCGCTCCTGACCCGCTCCCGAGGGCGGAGCGGGCACCGGCTCGATCCCCCGGCCCGGGCGGAATAGGCCGTTCGCCCCATTGCTCCGGACCGTCCGGTCCGGCATGCTACGCTCCGTGGTCACCTTGCTCGGTTTCGTGGCCTTGTTGGGGGCGGGGGCGGTGCTCGCCGTCCGGTCGCCGAGCGGGCGCGCACGGCGCCTGGCGGCCGAGCAGGCGACCGTCGGCCTGTCCGCCGCCGACGCCACCGACGCGCCCGACCTGCCGTTCGCGCTCCTGACCGTCGAGCCCCGGGGCATCTCCCACCTCGCGGGCGGGCGGGTCGGGGGCGGCCCACGTGGACCTTCGACCTGTGGGTCGCACCGGACGGCGCCCGTCGCCGGCGCCTGTCCTGCGCGGTGGCCGAGGTCCCGTCGTCGGCCGCCGCCGGGCGCCTCGTGATCCGGGGTGACCGGGCTCCGGCGGTCCCGGTCCCCGCCCCGGGTCCTCCCGTGGCCGTCGACTCCGAGCGCTTCCACCGCTGCTTCGACGTGCACGCCGACGACCTCGGGCTCGCCTTCGAGGTCCTCGATCCCGATCTCATGGGCTTCCTCCTCGAGGTCGGGCGCTCGTGCTGGTTCGAGGTGGCCGGAGGGCACGTCCTCTGCGCCACCGGGCGGCTCGCGCCGGGAGAGGTGCTCCTCGTCCTCAAGGCGCTCTGCGCCTTCCTCGACCACCTGCCGTCGCCCCGAGTCACCGCGGTCTGACCGTCGCCCGACGGTGGCGACGGGTGCCGGGCGATGGGCTGGCGCGGGTCGGCGCGACGTAGCCTTCGTGGTGAGAAGGAGCGCACCATGGACGAACCCGTCGGGCCCACCACGCCCATCGACTTGATCGAGGCCGCCTACGCCCGCTTCCCCGAGCGGCTGGCGACGGCGCGCCGGCGCCTCGGCCGGCCGTTGACCTACGCCGAGAAGGTCCTGTTCGCCCACGCCGACGACGTCGAGACGATCGGTCTCGAACGGGGCGTCGACTACGCGGACTACCGGCCCGACCGCGTCGCCATGCAGGACGCCACCGCCCAGATGGCGCTGCTCCAGTTCATGACGGCCGGCCTGCCCCGGGTGGCCGTGCCCACCACGGTCCACTGCGACCACCTGATCCTCGCCCGCACCGGGGCCGAGCCCGACCTCCACCGCGCCCTCGACACCAACGCCGAGGTGTACGACTTCCTCCGCAGCGTCTCCGCCAAGTACGGGATCGGCTTCTGGAAGCCCGGCTCGGGCATCATCCACCAGGTCGTGCTCGAGCAGTACGCCTTCCCGGGCGGGATGATGATCGGCACCGACAGCCACACCCCGAACGCCGGCGGTCTCGGGATGGTGGCGATCGGCGTGGGCGGTGCCGACGCCGTCGACGTCATGGCCGGGTGGCCGTTCAACACGCGGGTCCCCAAGCTCATCGGGGTGAGGCTCACGGGCCGCCTCTCGGGCTGGGCCGCGCCGAAGGACGTCATCCTCAAGGTGGCCGGCATCCTCACCGTCAAGGGCGGCACCGGCGCCGTCGTGGAGTACTTCGGCCCGGGGGTCGAGTCGATCTCGGCCACCGGCAAGGCGACCATCTGCAACATGGGCGCGGAGATCGGCGCCACGTGCTCGCTGTTCCCCTACGACCCCCGGTCGGGGGCCTACCTGCGGGCCACGGGGCGGGAGGCGGTGGCCGCGCTCGCCGACCGTCACGCCGAGCACCTGCGGGCCGACCCCGAGGTCGACGCCGATCCGGCGCGCTTCTTCGACCGGGTGATCGAGATCGACCTCGACGAGCTCGAGCCCCACCTGGTCGGGCCCCACACGCCCGACCTCGACCGCCCGGTCTCGGAGGTGCGGGCGGCCGTCGAGCGCGAGGGCTACCCGGCCGAGATCAGCTACGCGCTGGTCGGCTCGTGCACGAACTCCTCCTACGAGGACATCGGGCGGGCCGCCCACGTGGCCCGGCAGGCCGCCGCGCGCGGGCTGCGGGTGCGGTCGCCGCTGCTCGTCACGCCGGGGTCGGAGCAGGTGCGGGCCACGATCGAGCGCGACGGCCTGCTCGCCGACCTCGAGTCGATCGGGGCCACCGTGCTCGCCAACGCCTGCGGCCCGTGCATCGGGCAGTGGCAGCGGGACGACATCGAGAAGGGCGACCGCAACACCATCGTCACGTCGTTCAACCGCAACTTCCCGGCCCGCAACGACGCCAACCCCGAGACGCTCGCCTTCATCGGCTCCCCCGAGACCGTCGTGGCCATGGCGCTGACCGGCCGCCTCGACGTCGACTTCGTGCGCGAGCCGGTCGGTGAGCCCGACGGCGTCCTGCTCGAGCCACCGGTCGCCGACGAGCTCCCGGCCCGGGGCTTCGACCCCGGGGAATCGGGGTTCGTCGCACCGGCCGCCGACCCGTCCGTGGTGGACGTGGTGGTGAGGCCCGGCTCCGAGCGCCTCGAGCTGCTCGAGCCGTTCCCGGCCTGGGACGGGCAGGATCTCACCGAGCTCCGCGTCCTGCTCAAGGCCGTCGGCAAGTGCACCACCGACCACATCTCCCCGGCCGGTCCCTGGCTGCGGTTCCGCGGCCACCTCACCAACATCTCGGGCAACCTGTTCACCGGGGCGAACAACGCGTTCACCGACGAGTCGGGGACGGGCGTCGACGCCCGCGACGGCTCGGTGAAGCCGCTGCCCGACCTGGCCCGCGAGTACAAGGAGGCGGGGATCGCCTGGGTGGCGGTGGGCGACGAGAACTACGGCGAGGGCTCGTCGCGCGAGCACGCGGCCATGGAACCCCGGTACATGAACGGCCGGGCCGTCGTGGTCAGATCCTTCGCCCGGATCCACGAGGCCAACCTCAAGAAGCAGGGCGTCCTGCCCCTCACCTTCGCCGACCCCGCCGACTACGACCGGGTCCGGGTCGACGACACGGTCGACGTCGTCGGCCTGGGCGACCTCGCGCCCGGGCGGCCGGTGACCGTCGTACTGCGGCACGCGGACGGGGGCGTCGACGAACTCGAGACCCGCCACACGCTCTCCGACGAGCAGATCGAGTGGTTCCGGGCCGGCTCGGCGCTCAACGTCCTGCGGCGCCAGGCCGGCTGAGCCCACCGGCGGTCCCCGAGGTTGGTTGCGGAGGCAAGCATCGGGACGCCGCGGTTCGTATCCTGGCCGGATGCGCCGGACCTCGCGTCCCCGACCCGACGAGGAGCGCCTCGCGGCGTGGGAGGCCCTCCTCGAGTCCCACGCCCTCCTGGTCGAGATCCTCGGCCGTGAGCTCCAGGGCGAGACCGGCCTGTCGCTGCACGACTACGACGTGCTCCTGACCCTGTACCGGGCCCCGGATCGGCGCCTGCGGATGACCGAGCTCGCGCAGGCGGTCGTGCTCAGCAAGTCGGGCCTCACCCGGCTCGTCGACCGCCTCGAGGCGGGTGGGCTCGTCCGGCGCGCGGCGTGCCCCACCGATCGGCGCAGCGTCTTCGCGTCGCTCACGCCCCGGGGGCGGGCGACGCTCCGCCGGGCCGCCCCGGTGCACCTCCGGGGGATCGAGGAGCACTTCGGACGCCACCTCCCGCCCGGTGAGGCCCGGACCCTGGCTCGGTCCCTGGGGAGGGTCAGCGCCGCGCTGCGGAGTCGCGAGGAGGGTCCCACCGAGGCTACGGCCGGTCCGTGACGGCCGGGTGCCATGGCCGGGACCCGGCAGCGTCACCCCGCGTGCTCAACCTCCGGCCCGCAGGGACCGCAGGCGGGTCACCACGTCGGGGAGGGCGCCGAGCAAGGCGTCGACGTCCGCGCCGGTCGAGCACCAGCCCACCGAGACCCGCAACGAGCGATCGGCGTCGACCCCCATGGCCAGCAGGACGGGCGACGGCTCGAGCGCCTCGCTGGAGCACGAAGAGCCCGAGTGCACGGCGACGCCCTGCTGGTCGAGCCCGAGCAGGATCGGCTCGGCCTCCACCCCCTCCACGCCCAGGCAGACGAGGTGCGGGACCCGCGCCTCGGGGTCGCCGAACACCCCGACGCCTCCGACGAGCGCGGGAGCGGTGGTCGCCACCCGGTCGGTGAGGGCCCGGGCGCCGGCCGCCTCCTCGTCGAGCGTCCCCCGGCGAGCAGCGCGGCGGCGGCGCCGAAGCCGACGATGGCGGGCACGTTCTCCAGGCCGCCCCGGCGGGCCCGCTCCTGGGCTCCGCCCACCACGAACGGGGGGACGCGCAGGCCCCGCCGGACCAGGAGCGCGCCGGCACCCTTGGGGCCGCCCAGCTTGTGGGCGGTGACCGAGCAGAGGTCCGCGCCGAGCGCGCCGAACGCCAGCGGGACGTGCCCGACCGCCGTGCAGGCGTCGACGTGGACCAGCACTCCGGCTTCACGGCCCGCAGCGGCGACGCCGGCGGCGGGTTGGAGGGTGCCGACCTCGTGGTTGGCGAGCTGCACGGAGACCAGGACGGTGTCGGGCCGGATGGCCGCGGCCACCTCGGCGGCGTCGAAGCGACCGAGGCGGTCGACCCCGACCGTGGTGACCTCGCAGCGAGAACGCCGGCACGAGTCGAGCACGGCGGAGTGCTCGACCGCCGTGGTCACCACGTGCCCGGGCCCCTCGACCCGGTCGCGCCGTCCCTCGACGGCGCCCCACACGGCGGCGTTCACGGCCTCGGTGCCCCCGGAGGTGAAGACGACCTCGCGGGGTCGGGCGCCGACGAGCTCGGCCACCTGCTCCCGGGCCCGCTCGACCGCCGCCCGGGTCGCGCCGCCCTCGGCGTGCAGCCGGCCGGGGTCGGCGTGGTGCTCCCGCAGGTAGGGGAGCATCGCCTCGAGCGCGGCCGGTCGGAGCGGCGACGAGGACGCGTGGTCGAGGTAGGCGCGGCGCACGCGATCAGGCTAGGGCCGGGACGCGCTCCGGAGCGCCCTCACACCCGGGCGACGCAGTGCCCGTCGCCGCGGGACCGGCGCTCCTCGAAGCGGGGGTCCGTGTCGCCGTAGAGACCGGCCAGCAGGCCCCGCAGCATCCCCTGGTCGATGGCGCACACGACGTGGGGGTAGCGCTGGGCCGCCTGGCCGAAGGGGCAGTGCTCGGCCACGATGGCGAGGGACCTTCCCCTCGCCTCGGCGTGGGCGGCGTACCCGTGCGCGGTGAGCGCCTCGGCGATGCTCGCCACCGCGGCCCGGGCCGATCGGTGGCCGGCGCCGCCGGGGAGCCGGGCCGGCTCCATGCGGGAGGCGAGGGCCAGGCCGTACTCGTAGCCGACCTCGTCGGCCAGGTGCGTGGCCTGCCCCGGGTCGAGGGCCTCGAGGGCGCGGGCGAGCAGCGTCGCCAGGAGGTCGTCGCGCCGGGGTGGGAACGTGAGCCCCACCTCGGCCTCGCTGGCCCGGTAGCGCTTGGACGGGCGGCCGGCCGACTCGTGGCGGGCCAGCTCGACGGTGAGGTACCCGCCGGCGGCGAGCTTCTCGAGGTGGTGGCGGGCGACGTTGGGATGGAGCCCGAACCGCTCGGCCACCTCGGCCGCGGTGGCCCCCGGCGCCTGCTCGCGCAGGAACAGGTAGATGTCGCGACGGGTCGGGTCGCCGAAGGCGGCCGTGACCGCGGTGACCGCGGCGCTGAACTCGTCGTCGCTGAGCCGGTCGGGCCCCGCGTGCCGGTCGTACCGGTCGTGCTCGTCGTCGGGGCGATGGGGGCTCGTCTCGGCCATGTTGCTATTGTACCTATGTCCGTAGTGGAAATCCGGCGGAGGTGAGCCATGCCCACCGAGGCTGCGGTGCTCGAGGCGCTCCGGCCCGTGGAGGACCCCGAGCTGCGCCGTTCGATCGTCGACCTCGGCATGGTCAAGGAGGTCCGGCTCGACGGCGGCGCTGTGGCGGTCACGGTCGCCCTCACGGTGGCGGGCTGCCCGCTCCGGACCGAGATCACGCGCCGCGTCACCGAGGCGGTCACGTCACTCGAGGGCGTCGAGCGGGTCGACGTCGAGCTCACGGTCATGAGCGACGAGGAGCGCCAGGCCGTCGCGGAAGGGCTTCGGCGCGAGGGGGCGGCGGCCCACGCCCACGGGCCCGCCGAGGCTCGGTCCAACCCGTTCACCGACTCGGCCACCCGGGTGATCGCGGTCTCCTCCGGCAAGGGAGGCGTGGGCAAGTCGTCCGTCACGACCAACCTGGCCGTGTGCCTGGCCGAGGCCGGCCATAGCGTCGCCGCCGTCGACGCGGACGTGTGGGGGTTCTCCATGCCCCGGATGCTCGGTGTGGAGCACCCGCCGGTGGTGATCGACGACGTGATCATCCCGCCCGAGGCCCACGGCGTGCGCCTCGTGTCGATGGGCTTCTTCGTGCCCGAGGACCAGCCGGTCGTGTGGCGGGGCCCGATGCTCCACAAGGCCCTCGAGCAGTTCCTCACCGACGTCCACTGGGACGAGCCCGACTTCCTCCTCGTCGACATGCCCCCCGGCACCGGGGACGTCGCGCTGTCCATGGCCCAGTTCCTGCCCCGGGCCGAGGTGGTCGTGGTGACCACGCCCCAGCCGGCGGCCCAGAAGGTGGCCCAGCGCGCGGCGGCGATGGCCGAGAAGGTGAACCTGCGGGTCGTCGGCGTGGTCGAGAACATGTCGTGGTTCCGGGGCGACGACGGCAAGGCCTACGAGATCTTCGGTTCGGGGGCGGCCGGGAGCTCGCCGACCAGCTCGGGGTGCCGCTGCTCGGCCAGGTGCCGCTCGTGCCGGCCCTCCGGGTCGGCGGCGACGAGGGCCGGCCGATCGTGGTGGCCCGTCCCGACGACGAGGCATCGGTGGCGTTCCGCCGCATCGCCGAACGGATCGTCGAGCTGGCCCCGACCCGCGTCTACCGCACCGAGCTCAAGATCGTCTGAGGGCCCGGCCGGGCACCGTCGCCACGGGTCAGGCGCGCGGCAGCGCGGCCGCGACCTCGAGTCCTTCGAGCCAGTCGAGGAAGCGGGGCACGTCGTGGCGCCGGAAGATCGCCCCGTGCTGGGGGCACATGAGCTCGACGTCGAGCTGGCGCACCCGCTCCACCCAGACGTTCTTCGCCTCGTTCGAGGGCAGCCACCGCCGATGGAACCCCTCCATGTAGCCCACGTGCGCGTCGAAGTCCTCGACGAACGGGGGCGAGCCCTCGGGGAGGAGCGCTGCTCCCACGTCGCCGCTGAAGAGGATCTTGGCCCGCTCGTCGTAGAGGGAGTAGCTCGCCGACGAGTGGACGTAGTGGGCCGGGACGAGACGCAGGTCGGAGCTGCCTCCCAGGGGGATCGTCATGCCCTCGTCGGGGATCGGGACGATGTCGACGTCGACGGCGAAGTGGGCCAGGAACCCGGCCCAGATCTGCGGGACGTAGGCCTTCACGCCCTGGCAGAGCGTGTTCCAGAGGGGGATGGACGAGATGATGTCGGGGTCCTGGTGGGACCCGAACACGGCCTCGATGTCCTCGAGCAGGATCTCGCGCGACAGGGCGGCCACGACCGGCGGGAAGATCTCGGGGCCCCCGGGGTCGAGCAGGAGGCCCCGGCCCTGGTGGGTGACGAGGTACTCGTTGGTGTCGATGACCTCACCGGGACGCCCCGCGTCCCGCCCGAAGAACACCCAGGACCGCACGCCGTCGTCGTACAGCTGCACCGATTCCACCGGGTCATCCTCCGATCTCGGCGGCCCGGGCCTCGCGACCCAGGCCTCGCGTCGCGCCCTCGGCGAGCTGGCGCACCCGCTCCATCTGATCGCACGCCTCCGTCGCCAGCGAGGCGACCTCCTCGGCGGCCTCCCGGATCTGCCGGGCCAGCGCGGCGAGGCTCCTCGTGTCGCCGGTCATCCGGGCCGACTCGATCCCGGCGTTGGTCCCCACGAAGCGGGCCTCGGTGACCGCCACCGACCGGATGCGCTCGAGACGCCGGGCCAGCCGGCGGGTGCCCTCACGCAGGTCGACGAGGCCCCGCACGAGCTCGGACCGCCCGTCGAGCACGACCTCCCAGAGGCGGCGGACCGCGCCGTCGTCGGCGGCGTGGGCGAGCTCCCGCCCGCACTCGGCCTCGGCCTCCGGCTGGAGGAGCGCGGCCACGGCGTCGCGGTGCTCGTCGCTCAGGAGCGGCGGTCGCACCCGCTCGGGGCGGTCCCGGTAGAGGAGGTCGAGGCCCCGCCGGTACGCCTGCACCTCGAGCTCGCCGCGAACCAGGTGCCCGACCGACCGGACGATGTCGGTGAACTCCTCCTCGAAGGCGAGCAGCTCGGCCAGCTCCTGGCTGAGCCCTCCCAACGTCCGGGCGACCACGCCGAAGGGCGCGCCCTCCTGCCCCAGCGACGCCGCCGCGATGCTGGCGTTCAGCGAGACCAGCCGGATCCGCTCGGCGAGCGGCGCGAGCTGGGTGAAGGCGTGGTTCAGGTCGATCGACTGGACCTGGAGGGACCGCACGTCGACCTCTCGTCGTTCGGCCACCGAGACCCCCCTTGGGCGACGACGGGGCGATCCTACGGTTCGTCGATCGACGTCCGGTGGATACCCCGGGGGACCGGGCCGTCGATCGGCGTCCCCGCCGCTCCCGCGGTCGGGGCCGAGCTCAGAACGCACCCCACTCCTGGTCGCCGGGGAGGTAGTACGAGGGGCAGAGGAACCGCAGGGCGTGGGCGATCCGGTGCGCCTGCTCGGCCTGCTCCGCGCTCTCGTCGCGCATCTTCGCCAGGTCCCGGCCGAAGACGTCCTCGAAGTACGCCCGGGCGACCTGCCGGCGCTCGTCGTCGGACCGGAACTGCTCGCGCACCTGGCGCAGCTCGCCGGCGTCCAGCCAGTAGCCGCCGCACGAGGCGCACTCGTCGACCTCGACCCGGCGCTTCACCGACCGGTAGTGGCGCATCATGGTGATGCCGGGGCAGCGGGGGCAGGCGCGCCGGGCGTCGTGGTCCACGACGGTCCCGGGGTCGACCGGCACGTCGAGGAGCAGCTCGCCGTGGGCCTCGCCGGGCTCGTCGACCCGCTCCAGCTCGTGCCAGTCGAACCAGATCCCGCCACAGCCGCCCGCGCAGACGTCGAACGACGTCCCGTCGATCGTCCGCTCCGTCGTCGCGTGGCCGCAGGCCGGGCACTCCACGGTCACGGTTTCGGCACCCGATGGTGTCCGCTGGAGGGGAAATCCGGCCCGGGGGCACTAGCATTCGGGCGATCCGGCGCCGCCGAACAGGACGAGGAGATGGAAGTCAAGATCGGGGTCGTGTACACGCCCAAGGAGCTCTCCCTGGAGATGGAGGGGGAGCCCGAGACCGTCGTCGGCTCCATCGAGGAGGCGCTGAGCCAGAAGTCCCCGATGGTGTGGCTCACCGACTGTCGAGGCCGTCGGGTCGGCATCCCCTCCGACAAGCTCGCCTACGTCGAGATCGAGCGGGACGGCACCTCGAAGCAGGTCGGCTTCGGCAAGGTCTGACATGGGGCCCGCGCCCGACCTCCTCGGGCGGCGCCTCCTGTTCTTCACGGGGAAGGGTGGCGTCGGCAAGAGCACGGTCGCCGCCGCCACCGCCCTCCTGGCCGCCGAGCACGGCCGCCGGGTGCTCGTCGTCGAGGTCGACGCGAAGGGCAACCTCACCGACCTCTTCGAGCGCCCGCGCGTGGGGTTCGACCCGGTCGAGGTCCATCCCGGCGTGTCGGTGCTCACCATGAACACCGAGGCGTCGCTCCAGGAGTACCTGAAGCTCAACCTCCGGGTTCCGGTCCTGGGCCGGATCGGCCCGCTCGCCAAGGCGCTCGACTTCGTGGCGACCGCGGCGCCCGGCGTCAAGGAGATCCTGACGGTGGGCAAGGTCTGCTGGGAGGTGCTCGAGTCGATCGAGGGAAGGGCCGACTGGGATCTCGTCGTCGTCGACGCCGCCGCGACCGGGCACATCGTGGGGCAGCTCGGGGCGCCCGAGGCGATCAAGGAGCTCGTGTCGGTGGGGCCCGTCCGAAGCCAGACCGAGTGGATGACCGAGCTGCTGACCGACCCGGCGGTCACCGCGCTCAACGTCGTCGCCACCCCCGAGGAGATGCCGGTCAACGAGACGATCGAGCTCGTGGAGCGGGTCCGGGCGGAGCTCTCCGTCCCTCTCGGGGCGATCGTCGTGAACCGTGTCCTCCCCGAGCTGTTCACGACCAGCGACGAGCCCGTCTTCGAGGCCCTGCACGAGCCGGCGGCCCGCGAGCTCCTGAGCGCCCGGGTCGGTGCCGGGGCCACGACCGTGCTCGACGCGGCACGGCTGGCCGTGTCGCTGCGCCGGACCCGGGCGGCCCACCTGACCCGCCTCCGGGAGACGATCGACCTGCCGATGCTCTACCTCCCGTACCTCTTCGTGCGGACGCACGGTCTGCGCGTCACCCGCATGGTCGCCGAGGCCCTGGGCGAGGAGCTGGGGCTGTGAGGCAGGCCCGGTGAGCCCCCGCTCCCGCCCGGAGCGGCCGCCGGCGGGACCCAGCCTCGAGCCGCTCCTCGCCGCGAAGGAGATCGTCGTCTTCTGCGGGTCGGGTGGTGTGGGGAAGACGTCGGTGGCGGCGGCGGCTGCGCTCGAGGCCGCGAACCGTCTGGGCGGCAAGGTGCTCGTCCTCACCATCGACCCGGCCCGGCGGCTCGCCGACGCCCTGGGGCTCGAGGGCTTCGGCAACATCGAGCACCGCGTGCCCCCGGACGCGTTCAAGGCGGCCGGGCTGGAGCCACGCGGCGAGCTGTGGGCGGCGATGCTCGACACGAAGCGGTCGTGGGACGACCTGGTGCTGCGCCACGCTCCCGACGAGGTGACCGCCTACAAGATCCTCGAGAACAGCCTGTACCACAACATCACGGCCCGGTTCGTCCAGAGCCACGACTACATCGCCATGGAGCGGCTCTACGAGATCCACTCCACCGGCGCCTACGACCTCATCGTCATCGACACCCCGCCCACGCGCAACGCCCTCGACTTCCTCGAGGCGCCCAAGCGCATGGCCGACTTCTTCGGAGGCCGCCTGCTCCGGTGGCTCACCATGCCGTACCGGGTGGGCGGCAAGCGGGGGGCGCGGGTCCTCAACGTCGCCAGCCGGCCCTTCTACCAGCTCGCCGACCGGATCCTGGGCGGGGCGTTCCTCCAGGACATCGCCGAGTTCTTCCTCAACTTCCAGTCGATGTACTCGGGCTTCGTGGAGCGGGCCCGGGCCGTGGAGCGCCTGCTGCACGACCGGCGCACCACGTTCGGCGTCGTCACCACCCTGGAGGCGGCGCCCCTCCGCGAGGCGGAGTTCTTCTGCGCCGAGCTCGAAGCCCGCGACTTCCACCTCGGGGCCCTCGTGCTCAACAAGACCTTCCCGCCCTACCTCCTCTCGAACGAGGGGGGGGCGGCCGCCGAAGCCCTGTGCGCCGGCGCCGGCCCGGTCGCCGAGGCGCTCGCCGGCCTCGGCGCCCCCGGCCTCGGCGATCCCGACCGGACCGCCCGGGTGCTGCAGACGATCGCGGAGTCGTTCCTGAACTTCGCCGTGGTGGCCAAGCGCGAGGCGGAGTTGCGGACCGAGCTGGCCCGGGTGCCCGAGGTCGTCGCCAACGTCCCCAGCTTCGAGAGCGACATCTACGACGTGTCCGGCCTGGCCCGGATCGGCGAGCACCTCTTCGGCGGCCCCCGCCAGGCGTAGCCCGGCCCGGCGTGGGTGCCGGCCCGGCGCGGGTGCCGGGGCCCGGTGGGGGGATCTCCCCCGTCCCGGGTGTCGTGACCGTCGCTGAGCGGGGGTATCGGCCCCCGGGTCGGTGGGACCGCGCGTCGGTAGCATGCGGTCCGTGGCGTCCTTCGACCAGCTCGCCCGGACGTACGCCGCGCTCGGCGGCGAGGACCTCGCGCACCTCCGCCGGCTCGCGACCTCGTGGCGGATGCTCGCCGACCTGTGCTTCAGCGACCTCCTCCTGCTGGTGCCGGTGGCGGGCGAGGACGGTCACCGGTTCGTCGTGCTGGCCCAGGTCCGCCCCACGACCGGCCAGACCGTCTACCCCACCGACATGGTGGGCACGATCGTCGACGAGGTCGAGCGTCCGCTCGTCACCCGTGCGTGGCGCCTGGGCGACATCGTCGTGGGTGACACGACCGTCCTCGGCTCGTCGGAGCGAGCCCGGCTCCAGTGCATCCCCGTCCGCCACCAGGGCCGGGTCGTGGGGCTCGTGACCAGGGAGACCGCCACCGCCTCGGGCCGTCGTCCGGGTGAGCTCGAGCGTCACTACATGGGGGCCTTCGAGCGCTTCGCCCGCATGATCGCCGACGGCGCCTTCCCGTTCGGCCGCGAGGAGATCGAGCCCCAGGAGGCGCCCCGGGTCGGGGACGGCGTGATCGTGCTCGATGTCGACCTGCGCGTCCTGTTCGCCAGCCCCAACGCGGTGAGCTCGCTGCACCGCATGGGCATCCACTCCTACACCAGCGGGGTCCAGCTCGCGGAGGTCGGCTTCGAGGACGGGGCCGTCCTCACCGCGGTGCAGGCCCGGCTTCCTGTCACCGAGGAGGTCGAGCGGGGGGCCAGTTCGATCCTCCTGCGGGTGATCCCCTTCCTCGAGGGGGGACGCTCGGCCGGAGCGCTGATCCTCATGCGCGACGTCACCGACCTGCGACGCCGCGACCGGATGCTCATGTCGAAGGACGCGACGATCCGCGAGATCCACCACCGGGTGAAGAACAACCTGCAGACGATCGCGGCGTTGCTCCGCCTGCAGGGCCGCCGGCTCGCGTCCGACGAGGCCCGGGCGGCGATCCGGGAGTCGGAGCGCCGGATCCGCTCGATCGCCGTCGTCCACGAGACCCTGTCACGCGAGGCGACCGACATCGTCCGCTTCAACGAGCTCGTCCGACCCCTGGTCCGGGTCGTGGAGGAGAGCGTGGCGACCCCCGAGGACCGGCTGCGCTTCGACGTCTCGGGCGACGCCGGGGAGCTCCCTGGCGAGGTGGCTACCCCGCTGGCGGTCGTGCTCAACGAGCTGATGCAGAACGCCGTCGACCACGCCTTCCCGCGTCGTGACGGCGAGCCGTTGAAGGGCCACGTCGAGGTCCGCCTGGCCCGGTCCGGCGACGAGCTGGTGGTCGACGTCGTGGACGACGGCGTGGGACTCCCCGAGGACTTCTCGCTGGAGCGTTCCATGGGGCTCGGGCTGTCGATCGTCCACGCCCTCGTGACGGGGGAGCTCGGGGGGTCGATCGAGATGGGCAACGACGACGGCGCCCGAGTCGTGGTGCGGCTCCCGGTGGCGCCGGCCCGCCGCGTGGACCTCTGAACCGCGGGGTCGCTCAGGAGGCGGCGCGCTGGCGGGCGAGCCAGGCCTTGCGTTCCCGCCGCCGCTCCTCCTCGGTCAGGCCGCCCCAGATCCCCGACTCCTGGTTGGTGGCGAGGGCGAACTCGAGGCACTCGGGCCGTACCGGGCAGCCGGTGCAGATGCCCTTGGCCACGTCGATCTGCTCGATCGCCGGGCCCGTCGTGCCGACGGGGAAGAACAGGTCGGGAGCGGTGTCCCGGCAGGACGACTCGTGGCGCCAGCCGCCGAGGTCCCAGTCGTGGGTCCGGATCCAGGTGAGAGCCACGGAACGCCTCCGGCTGCGGGGATCGACGTGCGGGTTGCGAGGGCCTCGAGGTGTGCTCGTGCGCACGTTCACAAGCGTCCCCGGAGCAGGCTCTCGGGGCACTCTCGACGGTAACCCCCGTGTCATCGTTCCGCAAGGGGGCTGACCAGCGATTTCGCGGATCCGGCGGCGGCGCCCGCCACCCGCCGGCGCCACCACTAGCATCCCCGAGGACGTGAGAGGGGGACCGATGCTCGTGCTGGCGCACCGGGGAGCCTGCCGCGAGGCACCCGAGAACACGCTCGAGGCGTTCCGCATCGCCCGTGCGGTCGGTGCCGACGGGGTCGAGCTCGACGTGCGCCGCACCGCGGAGGGGGCCCTCGTCGTCCACCACGACGCCGAGGCCGTGGGGCTCGGCGCGCTGCACGAGCGGTCCCTGGACGAGCTGCGGGCTGCCCGTCCCGAGATCCCGACGCTCGAGGAGGCCCTCGACGAGCTCGCGGGCCTCCTCGTGAACGTCGAGATCAAGAACCTGCCCGGCGACGCCGACTTCGACGAGCACGACGGCGTGGCGAGGGCCGTGGTCGAGCTCCTCCACGGGCGCGACGGGCGCGACCGCGTCCTCGTCTCGTCGTTCAACCTGGGCACCGTCGACCGGGTGCACGCCCTCGGTCCCGAGGTGGCCACGGGCTGGCTGACCCTGCTCGGCCTCGACCCGCTCGACGCCGTGCCGGTCGCGGCCGGACGGGGGCACCGGGCCCTGCATCCCGACGACCGGTCGCTCCCGGGCCCGGTGCTCGGGGCGGTGGTCGAGCGGGCCCACGGCCTGGGGCTGTCGGTGCACGTGTGGACGGTCGACGACCCGGAGCGCGTCCGTGAGCTCTCGGCTGCCGGTATCGACGCGGTGATCACCAACGAGCCGGCGGGGGCCCTGCGGGTGCTCGGTCGCTAGGGCACCACCAGGTTCAGGGCGTCGGGCTCGTAGACGAACGACAGGTGCTCGGCCTCGCCCAGGTGGTCGCCGTCGACCTGGTAGGGGACGGGCCGGTAGCCGCTGATCGTCAGCCCCGTGAGGTCGCTGCGGTAGGCCACCGCGCCGTGGTGCACGAGGCGCCGGCCGGACGCCAGCGCGGAGGCCGCCAGGGAGAGCATGACCGGGAGGCGCAGGGTCCGGAACACGGTGAGGCCGAGCGGCCGGTCGAGGCCCGCGTCGGGGGCGAGCACGAGCGGGCGGGACCCCAGGTAGGTGTAGGGGCTCGTGTTGGAGACGACCGCGAAGTAGCCGTCCTCGATCACCTCGCCGTCGGGGAGCTCGACCCGGAAGGCCGGGTTCCGGTGGTCGTAGCCGCGGAACCAGGTCTCGAACGTGGCCGCGACGAACAGGGGGTGAGCCGCGTAGCGCTTGATGCCGCTCCCGCGGCGTTCGACCCGGGCCACCACGGCCGCGTCGAACCCCACCCCCGTGTGGAAGAGGAAGTGTCGGCCGTTCACCGAGCCCAGCCCGACTCTCCGGAACGAGCGCCGCTCGAGCGAGGACAGGAGCTGACCCGTCGCCTCGACGGCATCGCCGGGCACGCCGAGGGTCCGGGCGAAGACGTTCGTGGAGCCTCCGGGGAGGGGGCGAGCGCCGTCGCGGATCCGGCGAGCCCGTCGGCCGCCTCGTTGAGGGTCCCGTCGCCGGCGAGGACGACGACGCAGTCGAAGCCCTCGAGGGCGGCGCTGCGGGCCAGCCGGGTCGCGTGGCCTCGACGTGAGGTCTCGACCAGCTCCACCTGGTGGTCCGCGCTCAGCGCCTTGCGGATGACGACGCGACGCCGGGCCGTCACCGACGAGGCCGTGGCGTTGACGATCAGCAGCAGCCGCACGGACGCGGAGGCTACCCGGCCTTCTAGGCTCCGGAAGTGGCCGGTCCCCATCCTCGCCTCCTCGCCGATCTCGCGGCCGAGATCTCCGCGTGCCGGGCCTGCCCGCGGCTCGTCGCCTGGCGCGAGCAGGTCGCCCGCAGAAGCGGGCGGCCTTCCGCGACGAGGAGTACTGGGGCCGTCCCGTCCCCGGGTTCGGCGACCCGGCGGCCGGGATCCTCCTCGTCGGCCTCGCCCCGGCCGCCCACGGAGGCAACCGCACCGGGAGGGTCTTCACCGGCGACCGCTCCGGCGACTGGCTCTTCGCCGCCCTCCACCGAGCCGGGCTCGCCAACCAGGCCGAGTCGGTCTCGGTCGACGACGGCCTTCGCCTGCGCGGGTCGTACGTGGCGGCGGCCGTTCGCTGCGCGCCGCCCGGGAACCGGCCCACCCCGGAGGAGCGCGACCGGTGCCTGCCCTACCTGGTCCGGGAGCTCGAGCTGCTCGAGCGGGTTCGCGTGATCGTGGCCCTGGGCGGCTTCGCCTACCACGCGGTCTGGCTGGTCCTGGAGCAGTCGGGGGTCGAGCTCCCGCGGCCCCGGCCCCGCTTCGGTCACGGGGTCGAGGTGCCGACGTCGCGGACCACGGTCCTCGGCTGCTACCACCCCAGCCAGCAGAACACGTTCACCGGCCGGCTCACCGAGGAGATGCTCGACGCCGTGCTGGCCCGGGCCCGCGAGCTGGCCGACCGGGCGTGACCGGGCCGAGCGCTCGTCAGGCCCTCACGAGGGCCAGCAGCTCACCGGCCGCGTAGACGGCCGCCACCACGCCCAGGCCGGCGGCCACGGTGAGCCGCAGGGTCCGCTCGCTGGAGCGGATGGCGAGGTGGGCGCCGAGCCGCGCGCCGGGGATCACGGTCGCCGAGAGGGCGAGCGCGACGCTCCAGTCGATGTCGCCGAGGAAGGTGTGCGCGATCGTGCTCGGGACGGCGAGGATGCCCACGCAGGCCAGCGACGTGCCGACGGCCTCCTTGATGGAGAGCCCGATCCACTCGGTGAAGGCCGGGACCATCAGGATGCCGCCCCCACGCCGAGGAGACCGCTGAGTCCCCCGGCCCCGACGCCCGTCACGGCGAGCTTCCAGGTGTGCTCGCGCGAGTGGTGGGACCCGTCGGGCGCGGCGGCGAGCGGCTCGGGCGACTCGACACCCCGGGGGCTGCGACCCATGCGCCAGGCGGTGAAGGCGACGAGCCCGGCCGTCATGACCATGAGGACGTGCCCTCCTCCGGGCACGACGTGGGAGAGCAGGGAGCCTCCGACGGCGCTGACCGCTCCCACCGCTCCCACCCAGGCGACCACCTCCCACCGGATGAGGCCCTCCTGGCGGTAGCGGAGGGTGCCGCTGACCGCCGAGGGGGAAGATCGACGGCAGCGTGGTGCCGACCGCGTCGAGGGGATCGACGCCCAGGGCCCGGATCGACGGCGTGGACACCACGGCCCCGCCGATGCCGAACATGCCGGACAGGACGCCCGTCGCGAAGCCGGCGACGAGGGTGAGGAGCGTCTGCCACGGCTCGGGCACGACCGGGGAGGCTACTGCCCGCAGGCGGGTCGCCCCGGCCCCGGGCCCGTCGCGCCGGGAGCGAGGACGGCGCAGGGCGTCGCGACCGTTCAGGGGGCTACCCTGCGGCCATGGCGAGCGACCTGACCCTCCGGGGCGTCTACGTGCCCCTGATCACACCGTTCGACGTCTCGGGCGCCGTCGCCCTCGGCAGCATCGAGCGGCTGGCCCACGAGTACCTCGACGCCGGGGTGGCGGGGATCGTGGCCCTGGGCACCACCGGCGAGACGGCCGCCCTCGACGCCGAGGAGAAGCGGGCCGTCGTCGAGGTCTGCGCCCGGGTCTGCGAGCAGCGCTCGGCCCAGCTCGTGGTGGGTGCGGGGACGAACAACACCGCCACCACCCTGGCGGCGGTCGAGGCCCTGCGGGGAACGCCCGCGCTGGTGGCGGTGCTCGTCGTGGTGCCGTACTACGTGCGACCGTCCGAGCCCGGCATCGTCGAGCACTTCCGGCTGGTCGCCGGGGCCAGCCCCGTGCCGGTGATCGTCTACAACATCCCCTACCGGACCGGGAGGGGTCTCGGGGCGAAGGCGATGCTCGATCTCGCGACGACCCCCGGCGTCGCCGGGGTGAAGCAGGCGGTCGGCGCGATCGACGCCGACACGCTGCAGATCCTGGCCGGCGCCCCACGCGGCTTCCATGTGCTCGGCGGCGAGGACACGTACCTCTTCCCGACGGTGCTCATGGGGGGGAGCGGCGCGATCTGCGCTTCCTCGCACGTGTGCACCGAGCGCTTCGTGGCCATGATCGAGTGCGGGCTCGCCGGCAAGGTCGAGGACGGCCGGGTCCACGCGGAGGCGTTGCTGCCGGTGGTCCAGGCGTGTTTCGCCGAGCCGAACCCGGCCGTCTTCAAGGGCGTCCTCCACGCCCAGGGCCGGATCCCGACCCCCGACCTCCGCCTGCCCATGACCCCGGCCTCGTCGACCGTCGTCGACCGTGCCCTCGAGGCCGTCCGGGCCGCCTCCTGATCCGTGATGGACGCCGAGACGGTGCACCGGCGGCGGTGGTGGATCCTCGTCGTCCTCTGCTTCAGCCTGCTCGTGATCGTGCTCGACAACACGATCCTCAACGTGGCCCTGCCCACGCTCGTGCGCGACCTCGACGCCACGAACAGCGAGCTCCAGTGGATCGTCGACGCCTACACCCTCGTGTTCGCCGGGTTGCTCCTCACGGCCGGGAGCCTCGGTGACCGCTTCGGCCGGCGGGGCGCCCTCAGCCTGGGCCTGGTGATCTTCGGGCTGGGCTCGGGGCTCTCGGCGCTGGCCGACGACGCCGCGCACCTCGTCGCCACCCGGGCGCTCATGGGCGTCGGCGGCGCGTTCATCATGCCCTCCACCCTCTCGATCCTCACGAACGTGTTCACGGGTCGCGAGCGGGGTCGGGCGATCGGCATCTGGGCCGGGGTCTCGGGTCTGGCGGTCGCGCTGGGACCCCTGGCCGGAGGCTTCCTCCTCGAGCACTTCTTCTGGGGATCGGTGTTCCTCGTCAACGTGCCCGTCGTGATCGTGGCCGTCGTGGCCGGGCGCCTGCTCGTCCCGACGTCCCGGGACCCCTCGGCCCCGAGGCTCGACCCGGTGGGGGCGGTCCTGTCGATCACGGGCCTGGGGGTCCTGCTCTTCGCCATCATCGAGGCGCCCGAGCGCGGGTGGGGCGACGGCTTCATCCTGGCCACCTTCGGGGTGGCGGTCCTCGTGCTGGGCGCGTTCGCGGTCTGGGAGCTCCGCAGCGACCATCCCATGCTCGACGTCCACTTCTTCGAGAACCCGCGGTTCACCTCGGCCAGCGCGGCGATCACGCTCGTGTTCTTCGCGATGTTCGGCTCCCTGTTCCTGCTGACCCAGTACCTGCAGTTCGTGATGGGCTACACGGCGCTCCAGACCGGCGTCCGCCTGCTGCCGATGGCGCTGACCCTCATGGTGGTCGCGCCGCTGAGCGCGCGGCTCGTCGAGCGCCTCGGCACCAAGGTCGTCGTGGGGACCGGTCTCTCGATCGCCGCGACGGGCCTGCTCCTCTTCACCCGGACGACCGTCGACTCCGGTCTCGGGACCGTCCTGCTGGCCTACGTCGTGATGGCCGCGGGGATGGGGCTCACGATGGCACCCGCGACCGAGTCCATCATGGGCTCGCTCCCGCTCGCCAAGGCGGGCGTGGGCTCGGCGGTCAACGACACGACCCGCCAGCTCGGAGGGGCGCTGGGTGTGGCGGTGCTCGGGAGCGTGCTCGCCACCGGCTACGGGTCGAGCGCGGCCGACGCCGCGCGTGACCTCGGCGTCTCCGGGCCGGCGGTGGGGGCCGTGCGGGAGTCCCTCGGCGGAGCGCTGGAGGTGGCGGCGGGTCTCGGGGGCGCGGCCGGCGACGCGCTCGCCGCCGCGGCGAAGGCCGCCTTCGTCGACGGCATGCACACCGGCGTGGTCGTGGCCGCGATCGCCGCGCTGATCGGCGCGGTGCAGGTGCTGCGCTGGCTCCCGGCCCGGGCGCGCGACGACGTCCCCGTGGCGGAGGAGGCCCGAACCGGCGATCGGGTGACGGAGGAGGCCCGACACGACGTGGCCCCCGGCCTCGCCGAGGCGTGAGGGCCCGCACCGGTCAGCGCAGCACGAGCAGGTCGATGGCGTCGATCACCGGCGCCGGCTCCACCTCGGCGGCTGCGGCCCGTTCGAACGCGCCGAGGCCGGCCCGGAGCTCGGTCTCGGGCAGGTCCACCAGCGTCGAGTCGGCCCGCAGCCGGACCCGCTCGGCGAGGTCGGCGAGGTCGGCGAGGCTCGGCGAGGCGCCGGTGCCCGAGCCCGGGTCGAGCACCCACCCCCCGCGCGGTGCGTGCCGACCGACCGCGGCTCGCCACTCCTCGAGCCCCGCCGGGTCGAGACCCCGCGCCCGCTCGTAGTCGGCCGCCACGCGGTCGTGGTCGACACCCACCCGTTCGTCCTCCGGGGGACGCGGTCGTGACGATCAGCCCGGGGCGCCGCCGCCGGCACCCTCGAACGCGGCGGCCAGGAGGGCCTCCTGCTCCCGTTCGTGGACGGTGTGGCTCCCCGTCGCGGGACTGGGGCTGGCGGGGCGGGACACGCACGGCACCTCCCGGCCCGCGGGCTCGCCGAGCAGCCGTCCGAGCCGGGGCCGGACGAAGTCCCACGCCCCCATGTTCGCCGGCTCCTCCTGCACCCACCGCACCTCCCGCTCGCCCGGATAGCTCGCGAGGACCTCGGCCAGCTCGGTCTCCGGCCACGGGGCGAGCTGCTCCACCCGGACCACCGCCACCGTGGCGTCGAGCTCGTCGCGACGGTCCATGAGCTCGTGGGCGACCTTGCCCGCGCAGACCAGCACCCGGCGCACCCCGGGACGATCGAGCTCGCGGCGGTCGTCGAGCACGGCCCGGAACGTGCCGCCGGTGAGCTCGGCCACTGGGACGCGGGTGTGGGGCGTCCGCAGGTAGCGCTTCGGGGTGAGGCACACGAGCGGCCGGCGCCGAGGGCTCCGGGCCTGGCGCCGCAACAGGTGGAAGTACTGGCCGGCCGTGCTCGGGTACGCCACCCGGAGGTTCCCTCCGGCGACGAGCGCCAGGAACCGGTCGAGGCGGGCGCTCGAGTGCTCGGGGCCCTGACCCTCGAAGCCGTGGGGGAGCAGCAGCACCAGGTTGCTGCGCTGGCCCCACTTGTCCTCGGCCGCGGCCACGAACTGGTCGACGATGATCTGGGCCCCGTTCACGAAGTCACCGAACTGGGCCTCCCAGCACACCAGGGCCTCGGGGTCGGCCACCGAGTAGCCGTACTCGAAGCCCAGGGCCGCGTACTCCGACAGGACCGAGTCGTAGAGCATGAACGGGGCCTGGCCCTCGGCGACGTGGGCCAGCGGCACGTGCTCCGCCTCGGTCCGGGCGTCGACGAGCACGCCGTGGCGCTGGCTGAACGTGCCCCGGCGCGTGTCCTGGCCGGCGACCCGCACCGGCGTGCCCTCGGTGACCAGCGTCCCGAAGGCCAGAGCCTCGGCCAGGGGCCAGTCGACCCGGCCCTCGTCAAACGCGGCCCGGTGCCCGAGCAGCAGCCGTTCGAGCTTCGGGTGGACGCTGAAGCCCTCGGGCCGGGTGACGAGCGCGCTGACGACGCGGTCGAGGGCCTCCCGCCCCACCGAGGTGTCGACCACGGGCTCCTCGGGGGTGACGGGCGGTGCGGGCGGTGGCGCCGAGGGAGGCTCGCTCCGGCGGGTCTCGTCGAAGGCCGCCTGGAGCCGGTGCCGGAAGTCCTCGAGGGCCGCCTCCGCCTCGTCGAGGGTGAGGTCGCCCCGGTCGACGAGCTGTTCGGTGTAGCGCTTGCGGACCGAGCGGTGACCCTCGACCAGCGCGTACATGCGGGGTTGGGTGAAGGCCGGCTCGTCGGCCTCGTTGTGCCCGTAGCGGCGGTAGCAGACCAGGTCGACCACGACGTCCTTGTGGAAGGCCTGCCGGAAGGCGAAGGCGAGGCGCATCACCCGCACGCAGGCCTCGGGGTCGTCGCCGTTCACGTGGAAGATCGGTGCCTGCACGATCTTCGCCACGTCGGTGGCGTACACGCTCGACCGGCCGTGCTCGGGCGCGGTGGTGAACCCGAGCTGGTTGTTCACCACGACGTGCAGCGTCCCGCCGACCTCGTAGCCGGCCACCGCCGACAGGTTCAGCGTCTCGGCCACGACGCCCTGACCCGCGAAGGCGGCGTCGCCGTGGACCAGCAGCGGGAGCACCGACCCGTGCTCGGGGTCGCCCCGGCGGTCCTCCTTGGCCCGGGCCATGCCCTCGACCACCGG
Organism: Acidimicrobiia bacterium; assembly: GCA_027494165.1. Taxonomy (GTDB): domain Bacteria; phylum Actinomycetota; class Acidimicrobiia; order IMCC26256; family JAOSJM01; genus JAOSJM01. Next base: position 104,131 of record JAOSJM010000001.1, read on the forward strand.
GTCGACGGCCTCGAGGTGGCTCGGGTTCGAGGCCAGGGTGAGCGCGAGGGTGGCGCCCGAAGGGGCCGTGTGGGTCCCCGTGGCGCCGAGGTGGTACCTCAGGTCGCCCGACCCCTCGACGGACGTCGGGTCGAGCCGGCCCTCGAACTCCCTGAAGATCTGGCCCAGCGGCTTGCCGATCACGTTGGCGAGCACGTTGAGCCGCCCGCGGTGGGCCATGCCGACGACCGCCTCGGAGAGGCCGTGGTCGGCGGCGTCGTCGAGCACGGCGTCGAGCATCGGGACGAGGCTCTCGGCCCCCTCGAGGCTGAAGCGCTTGTGGCCCAGGTACTTCGTGTGCAGGAAGCGCTCGAAGGCCTCGGCCGCGTTGAGCCGCTCGAGGATCCGGGACTGCTCCCCGTGGGAGAGCTCCGGCTGTTCGCCTTCCACGTGGCGCTGGATCCAGGCTTTCTGGTCGGGCTCCTGGATGTGCATGTACTCGACGCCGACGCTGCGGGCGTAGGCGTCGCGCAGGACCGTCAGGGCCTCGCGCAACCTCATCACCGACCGGCCGGCGAGCCCGTCGGTGGCGAACTCCCGGTCGAGGTCCCAGATCGTGAGGCCGTGGTGGGCCGGGTCCAGCTCGGGGTGCATCCGGGGTGCCGAGCGCCCCAGCGGGTCGAGGTCGGCGATGAGGTGCCCCCGCACCCGGTACATGTTCACGAGCTGGGCGACGCGCGCCTGCTTCTCCACGGCCGCCGCCGAGCCCTCGGGCGGGTTCTCGTCGGTGCTCCACCGGTAGGGCGAGTACGGGATGCGGAGGCTCGTGAAGACCTCGTCGTAGAACCCCTCGGCGCCGAGGAGCAGGTCGTGGACCCAGCCGAGGAGCTCGCCGCTCTCGGCCCCCTGGATGACCCGGTGGTCGTAGGTGCTGGTGATCGTCAGCACCTTGCCGACCCCGAGCCGAGCGAGGGTCCGGGGATCGGCGCCCTCGTACTCGGCCGGGTAGCCGATCGACCCGACGCCGATGATGAAGCCCTGGCCCCGCACCAGCCGGGGGACCGACTGGCCGGTGCCGATCATCCCCGGGTTCGTGATGGTCCCGGTCGTGCCGGCGAGGTCGTCGGGCTCGACCTTCCCGGACCGCACCTTCCGGATGAGGTCCTCGTAGGCCTGGAAGAACTCCGAGAACGTGAGGGTGTCGGCCCGCTTGACGTTGGGCACGAGCAGGGAGCGCGAGCCGTCGGGGCGCTCGACGTCGACGGCGAGGCCGAGGTTGACGTGGCGGTGGCGGACCACCGAGGGCCGGCCGTCGAGTACCCCGTATCCGGAGCTCATGCCCGGGACCTTCCCCAGCGCCTTCACGACGGCGTAGGCGATGAGGTGGGTGAAGCTCACCTTGCCCCCGCGGGTCCGGGCCAGGTGGTTGTTGACGATCCGGCGGTTGCCCTCGAGGAGGTGGGCGGGGATGGTCCGGACCGACGTCGCGGTCGGAACCTCGAGGCTGGCCTCCATGTTCTGCGCGATCCGGGCGGCGGCGCCGCGCAGCGGCGTGACCTCGTCGCCCTCGAGCACGAGCGGCTCCGCCGGCGCTACGGGCTCGGCCGGGGGCGGCGCGGCGACGGGGAGCCCGGGGCGGGGGGCAGCGGGCTCGGGGGTGCCTCGGCCGAGGGGGGAGGGGCGTGCCGCCGCGGTCGACGGCCGCGACGCCGGGGGTCGGTAGTCGGCGAAGAAGTCGCGCCAGCTCTCCGAGACGCTCGCGGGGTTCTCCACGAAGCGCCGGTACATCTCCTCGACGAGGCCCCGGTTGGGTCCGAGGTCGAGGTCGTGCACGTGTTCGTCGCGCTCCCGGGTGGCCATCGGCCCCCTCCCTCAGCGACGCAGCATCTCCGCGACCTGGAAGGCGAGATCGAGGGACTGGCGGGCGTTCAGCCGAGGGTCGCACATGGTCTCGTAGCGCTCCTCGAGGTGCTCGCCGAGCACCTCCTCGGCGCCTCCGAGGCACTCGGTCACGTCCTCGCCCGTCAGCTCGACGTGGACGCCGCCGGGCCAGATGTCGGCCGCCTCGCAGGAACGGAAGAAGCCGCGCAGCTCGCTGATGACGTCGTCGAAGTGGCGGGTCTTGTAACCGCTGGCGTGGGTGAAGGTGTTCCCGTGCATCGGGTCGCAGGCCCACACGACCGGGTGCCCGGCGCGCCGCACCGCCTCGAGGAGGGGCGGGAGCAGGTCGTCGACCCGGCTCGTTCCCATGCGGCTCACGAGCGTGAGGCGCCCCGGGGTCCGGGTGGGGTTGAGGCGGTCGCAGAGGGCGACGAGGTCGTCGGCGTCCGTGGTGGGGCCGACCTTGACCCCGAGCGGGTTGCCGACCCCCGACAGGAACTCGACGTGGGCGCCGTCGAGCTGCCGGGTCCGGTCCCCGATCCACAGGAGGTGCGCGGAGCAGTCGTACCAGTCACCCGTGAGGCTGTCGCGACGGGTGAGGGCCTGCTCGTAGCCGAGGATGAGGGCTTCGTGCGAGGTGTAGAAGTCGACCTGGTGGAGCTGCAGCTCGTCGTCGAGGATGATCCCGCAGGCCGCCATGAAGCGCAGGGCCCGGTCGATGTCGCGGGCGAGGGCATCGTAGCGACGCCCCTCACGGCTCGTGCCCACGAACTCCTGGTTCCACGCGTGCACCCGGGCCAGGTCCGCGAACCCGCCCTTGGTGAACGCCCGGAGCAGGTTGAGGGTGGCCGCCGACTGGTGGTAGGCGCGCAGGATCCGGGACGGGTCGGGACGGCGGGCCTCGGGAGTGAAGGCGAGGTCGTTCACCATGTCGCCCCGGAACGACGGCAGGTCCATGCCCTCGCGAGCCTCGGTGGCCGAGGACCGCGGCTTGGCGAACTGCCCGGCGATGCGCCCGACCTTCACCACCGGCACACCGGTGCTGTACATGAGCACCACCGACATCTGGAGGATGACCCGCAGCTTGTCGCGGATGGCGTTGGCCGAGAAGGCCTGGAACGACTCGGCGCAGTCGCCGGCGTGCAGGAGGAAGCCCTCGCCGGCGGCGACCCGGCCGAGGGACTCGGTGAGGTCCCGGGCCTCGCCCGCGAAGACGAGCGGCGGCATCCGCTCGAGCTCGTCGAGCACCGCCTCGAGCGCGACCGGGTCGGGCCAGTCGGGCTGCTGGGCGGCGGGCCGGTCGCGCCAGGACGCGGGCGTCCAGCCGGCCCGGAGCTCGTCGGTCGCGCTCATCGTCGCGGGCTCACAGGTACGCGCCCGGGGACCCGGGCGGCCGCTGGCCCATCTCGAGGGCACGCTGGCGGCGCATCTCGTCGAGCTGGGACTGCGCGGCCATCTGCTGGGTGAAGAGGGAGGCCTGGATCCCGTGGAACAGCCCTTCGAGCCATCCCACGAGCTGGGCCTGGGCGATCCGCAGCTCGGACTCGCTGGGGGTCTCCGCGGTGAAGGGGAGCACCACCTCGTCCAGTTCGGCGACCAGGTCGGCCGAGAGGATCTCCTCGAGCTCGGAGAGGGACCGCTCGTGGATCTCGCGGAGCCGCCGCCGGCCGGCGTCGTCGAGGGGTGCCCGGCGGACCTCCTCGAGCATGGTGCGGACCATCGAGGCGATCCGGATGAGCTTCGTGGGCCGGGTCACCTGCTCGGTCGGAGGGCCCCCCTCGTCGGAATCGGGGGCGACGTCCGATTCGACCACCTCGGGTCGGAGCGGCTCGGTGGCGTGCAGCACGCCTTGCTGGTGCTCGTGGTGCTCGTCGTCCTCGGGCACGGTTCCACTCTCGGAGACGCGGGGTCGCGCCGCGACCTGCGGCGCACGCCCAGGATAGGGGGTCGGCCGGGCACCTCGCCCGCCGGGCCGGCCGGGTGCGGTCCTAGCCGTCGCCGGCGGGCCGGCCGCCACGGACCCCTGGCGGCACCGCGGTCCGGAGGTCCTCGCCCCGCGGTCCGGGGACGTCGTGGAACCGGTAGGGCTCGGGGGGCCGGCCGGGCTGCACCACCCACGCCTCCCCGCCCTCGCCGTCGGTCACGGCGAGGAGGACGGCCTCGGCGACGTCGGCCGGGTCGAGGAGCGGGAACCCGGCCGAGACCATGAGCTCCCGGGCCTCGGTGCCGAGCAGAGGCGTGTCGACGAGCCCCGGGCACACGCAGCTCACCCGGATCCCTCGCGGCTGCAGCGACGGGGCCAGGCTGCGGACCAGGCCGACGACCCCGTGCTTCGTGAGCGCGTAGATCGGGTCGGGCGCGAAGGGGATGATCCCGGCCAGCGACGCCGTGACCACGATCGCCCCCCCGCGCCGGCGGGCGAGCGCCGGGATCGCGGCCCGAACCCCGAACACGACCCCGTCGAGGTTGACCCGGGTGATCCGGCGGTACTCCTCGACGGTGAGCTGCTCGAGGTCGCCGTGACCGGTCGTGACGCCGGCGTTGAGGTGGACGACGTCGAGTCCGCCGAGCTCGCGCTCGCAGGCGGCGAAGGCCTCGTCGACCTGGCCCGGGTCGCCGACGTCGGCGTGCAGGTGGAGGCCCTCGAGCTCCTCGGCCACGAGCCTCCCTGGCTCCTCGGACCAGTCGACGACGCACACCCGCGCCCCGTCGGCGGCCAGCCGCTCGGCCGCCGCCCGCCCGATACCGGACCCACCGCCGGTGACGAGCGCCACCTTCCCCTCGAGCTGCCCCACGTGTTCCTCCTTCGGCGTCAGGCCTGCACGACCACCAGCCGGGTCTCGGTCATCTCGCGGACCGCGTAGGCGGGGCCCTCCCGGGTGTTCCCCGAGTCGCGGACACCCCCGTACGGCATCTGGTCGGCCCGCCAGGTCGGGACCTCGTTCACCAGCACCCCGCCGAAATCCAGCTCACGGGCGGCCCGCAACGCGGTGGACAGGTCGGCGGTGAACACGGCGGCCTGGAGGCCGTAGCGGGTGTCGTTGGCGAGGCGCAGCGCGTCGTCGAGCTCGCGGAAGGTCGCCACCGCCACCACCGGACCGAACACCTCGAGCGTGCACACCTTCATGTCGGGGGTCGCGCCGGTGAGCACGGTCGGGAGCAGCAGGCCGTCGCGGACCTCCCCGCCGCAGCGGACCCGGGCCCCGCCGTGCACGGCCTCGTCGATCCAGGATCGGACGCGATCGCGATCGCCGGTCGAGATGAGCGACGAGACGTCGGTGGCCTCGTCGAGCGGGTCGCCGACCACCAGCCCCTCCACGAGCGGGACGAGCACGTCGAGGAAGGCGTCGGCCACCGACTCGTGCACGTAGACCCGCTGGGTGGAGATGCACGACTGACCGGCGTGGCTGAACCCCGCCACCGCGATCTTCTCGGCCGCCGCCCGCCAGTCGCCGTCGGGGGCGACGACGACCGGCGCGTTGTTGCCCAGCTCGAGGCCGACCTTCTTGCGCGGCGCCCGGGCCCGGATGCCCCAACCGACCTCGGGCGAGCCCGTGAAGGTGATCATCGCGACGTCGCCGTGGTCGACGAGCAGCTCGCCCACGACGCGACCGTGACCGGTGACGACGTTGAGGTGACCGGGAGGGAGCCCGCACTCGTCGAGGAGCAGGCTCGCCAGGGCGAGGGCCGAGAGCGGCGTCTGGGTCGCGGGCTTCAGGACCACGGGGCAGCCGGCCGCGATCGCCGGGGCGACCTTGTGGGCCACGAGGTTGAGCGGGAAGTTGAACGGGCTGATGGCCCCGACGACGCCGACCGGCACCCGCAGGGTGAACGCCAGCTTGCCCTCTCCGACCTCGCTGGCGTCGAGGGGCACGACCTCGCCGGCGAGCGAGCGGGCGGCGGCCGCGGCGAAGGTGAAGGTCGACACCGCGCGACGGGCCTCCACCCGGGCCGTGCGGATCGGCTTCGCGGCCTCGGCGGCCACGACCCGGGCCAGCTCCTCGGTGCGCTCGGCGAGGAGGCCGGCGGCGCGGTCGAGGATCTCGGCCCGCCGCCAGGGCGGGAGCGGATCCTCCGCCAGGGCCCGCCGGGCCGCGGCGACGGCCCGGTCGACCTCGGCCGCCCCGCACACCGGGACCCGGGCCAGCTCGGTCCCGTCGTAGGGGGCGTGGACCGCGATCGTCTCGTCGGTGGTGACTCGGTCGGGACCGATCGGGACCGGGCGGACCTCGCTCATCCTCCGTCGAGCCTAGAGCGACTCGTCCCCCCGTTCTCGGCTGGCGCGGAATCGGGGTCCAGGACCCGCGAACCGCTCCAACCCCGGGGGTCGGGGAACGCTCACGGGTCGGGGAACGCTCACGGGTCGGGGAACGCTCACGGGTCCGGCCCGACCGGTTCCGGCTGCTCGCCGAGGACGGCGAGGGCCTGGCGGGCCCGGGCCCGGTCCTCGTCGTCCCCTCGCGACCGGGCGAGGAACGCCCGCAGCTCCTCGGCGAGGACGGCCTCGGAGCGGCGGCGCCGCTCCGCGTCGAGGGGAAGCGTGCCCTGGAGCTTCGTGCCTCCCTCCCGCCCGCCCTCCGGGTAGTACCAGTCCTTGAACCACCGGCATCCGGCGCGCAGGAGGGCCAGGCCGAGCGGGGTGGCCGCCGGCGGCACCTTGCGGCGGAGCGCCCGCTCGGTGTCGTCGGCGTCGTAGGCGACCATGATCGAGCTCCCCGGCCCGAGGGTCGCGGCCACGTCGACGAGGACGGACGGGTCGTCGATCACGAGGTCGGCCCACGGCCGGATCCCCGCCCGGCCCGGGCACCAGAGCCCCCGGCCGGCCGGCCGGCCGTCGTCGTGTCCGAGGACGACCCGCTCCTCACCGGTGCTCCGGCCCGGCCGACGCTCGAGCCAGCGCACCCGGCGCGCCCCTACTTCGCCCCGCTGACGACGGCGGGCAGGCCCTCGGTGCCCTTCTCCCACCGGGAGGCGAGCTCCTCCTGGGCTGCCGGCATGGTCGTGTACTCCATCTCGTCGAGCGACAGGCGGTGGGGCTCGAACGGCCCGTGGCGCCGCAGGTAGTCCATGACCTCGTTGGCGGTCTGGCGGGCACGGTCGAACGAGGGGTCGTCGAACATGTCGCGAGGCGTCCCGAACATGCCGTCCTTGAGCTGGTAGCCGAGGCACACCACCCGGGGTGGGCCGTCGAAGCGGGTGGGGTGGGCCATCGCCCTGGGCACCGGCATGAACGGCGCGTGGTGGGAGCCGCGCATGCAGCCGGCGACGGTGTAGGGGAAGGCGAAGGGCTCGAGCACCTCGCCGACCGCCGGGAGGCCGGACTGGGCCCGCACGATCATCACCGGGTCGTCCTTGCCGACGTAGCGCCCTGCCATCAGCGCGAGGCGCTGGGTGGACGTGACGGCGCCGATCTCCCCGAGGGTCTTCGAGAAGACGCGCTTCACGACGTAGCGCGCCGGCGCACCGATGTAGAGGAGGAGGTGGTAGAGCTCGGCGGGGCAGTCGAAGACGATGCGTTGGTCCTCGAACAGGTCGTGGACCTCGAAGAGGAAGCCCGAGTGCATCTTCGGGTCGATGACGAGGCCGGCGGTGTTGAACGGGTCGGCGAACATCTTGTACAGCGGCATGTTCCACGCGCCGGGCTCGGTCTTGTCGGCGAAGAAGCACAGGACGGGCTCCGAGGGACGCTCCTCGAGCTCGAGCTCCGCGTACCCGGGGCCCATGCCCCGCAGGTTCCCGGAGAAGGCGTCGGACAGGAGGTCCTGGCCGGCCCCGTAGAGGCCGAGGTCGCGGGCCACCGCGGTGGTCTGGAGGAAGACGTCCCAGGCGAAGGAGTGGACCGCCTCGGCCTCGAGCCCGTGCTCGTGGGTCATCACGAGGGCGAGGTCGTCGCCGCAGTACTGGACGTCGGCGTCGATGAGGAGGCTCCCCCTCACACCGGCGACGGCTCGCTCCGCGACCTCCACCATGGCGGGGTGGACCGACGAGTGCCCCACCCAACCCCCGGTGTCGGCCTTGATGATGCTCAAGGTCAGCACGGCTGTCCCCTTTCCTCTCCCGGCGCGACGCTGCACGTTCCTCGGGGCCGGGATCATCGTGGCACCGCCATCGCGGGCGGTCCACGGCCGAGCGTCCCGGATCGGACGGGACTTCCGGCGGGTCGGCGGGCCCGTCGCAGGTGTGAGCGGTCGGCCCCGGGGGTACAGCTGCGAGGAGCACCTCGGCACCTTGCCGAGCGCCGCGCCGGCCGATACGGGACACCGGTGGAAGCTCCCGGAGTCCCCGCTCGAAGAAGAGGACCGCGCACTCGCAGACCAGCGGAGACGCCGACAGGAGGAGGTGTCCAAGGTGGACGTGCTCGAGCACCTCATCGAAGAGCACCGTGAGACCGAGAGGCTCCTGGCGGAGCTGGAGCGCTCGCAGACCGGCCCCCGGCGCGAGGAGTTGGTCGACCAGCTCGTCGACGCCCTGACCATGCACATGGAGGTCGAGGAGCAGTTCCTGTACCCGCTCATCGGCGAGGTGCTCGGCGACGAGCAGCTGACAGGGGCCGAGAACGAGCACCGCCTCACCCGGGAGGGGCTGGAGCTCCTGGGAGATCTCGTGACGAGAGGGGCTTCGAGGCCGCGGTCGCCATGGTCGCCGCCGGGACGAAGCACCACGTGGACGACGAGGAGTCGGACGTCTTCCCTCAGCTCCGCGAGCGAGCCGCCGACCGCCTCGGGGCGTTGGACCCCGAGGAGCTCGAGCGTCAGGTCCGGTCGGGGGACGGGCGGCCCCCGGACGAGCCGACGAAGGAGGAGCTCTACGAGCAGGCCCGTGAGGCCGGCATCGAGGGGCGCTCCGCGATGACCAAGGAGGAGCTCTCCCGGGCCCTGTCGGACCAGGACCGGTGAGCCGAGCGCGTAGAGCGGCGGCCGGCGGAGCCTCGGATCGACCGGTGAGCCGGCCCATCCGTCGCCAGGGTGAGCGGCCCGGGACCGGGACGGACCCGGCCGTGGCCCAGGACGCGCAGACGATCGTCGACGTCCTCGGGCAGCTCGAGCGGCAGGGGGTACGGAGGGCAGTTCCGGGTGCAGGAGGGGGGCCGGGTGCAGTGCCTCACGTGCCGTCGCTCCTCCCGGGCCGCGGACGTCGCCATCCACCTCATGACGCGATTGGAGGGGGCGTCGGACCCGGCGGACATGCTTGCCGTCGTGGGCGTGGACTGCCCGTCGTGCGCGACGAAGGGGACGCTCGTCCTCAACTACGGACCCGAGTCGACCCCGGAGGAGGCCGGCGTGCTCGTCGCCCTCGAGGACCGGCGCCCCGGCCCCGGCACGGCGTGACCCGTCGGGGCGCGGTCGCGTCACGACGAACACCGGCGACAATGACGGATGTGGGGCCCGTCCTCGGCGCGTCCGCCGGATCCGACCGTTCCGACCCGCCCGATGGGTGGGCCCGCGTGCTGGCCGCCGCCGGGATCGGCACCTGGCGCTGGGACATGGCCACCGGGGTCGTGCACTGGGACGAGCGGCTCGAGGCGCTGGCCGGCCTGCCGCCCGGCACGTTCGGCTCGACGTTCGAGGACTGGGAACGTACGCTGCACCCCGACGAGCGGGACCACGTCCTCTGCCTCGTCGAGCAGGCGATCGAGCTCCGGGCGCCCTACCACTTCGAGCACCGGGTGGTCAGGCCGGGCGGCTCGGTGCGCTGGTTGGAGTGCCGGGGCGAGGTGACGACGGATCCCCGCGGCGAGGTCACCGGAACGGTGGGAGCTGCGTTCGACATCACGGAGCGCAAGCAGTCGGACCACGAGCGTGAGGAGCTCCTCGATCGGTCGCACCAGCTCGCCGACCGCCTGGCCCGGTTGGCCCGGATCAGCGGGCTGCTCGCCGGTGCGCTGTCGTTCGACGACGTCGGTCGGATCGTCGTCGAGCACCTCGCCGCGCCCTCGACCACGTCCTCACGAGGCCTGTGGATCGTCGACGAGCAGGGGACGACGTTGGAGATGCGCGCCGGGGTGGGTTTCCCCGACGCGACCGGCGAGGCCTTCCGCTGTCTCTCCGTCCACGACGACCTGCCGATCCCGGAGGCCTTCCGTGAGCGGCGGACGGTCTGGTCCCCGACGGTCGAGGAGGCCGAGCGGCGGTACCCCTCGCTCCAGGGGGTCCCGCGCTCCAGCCCCGGGTTCGTCGTCGCGCCGCTCACCGCCGGCGCGCTGTGTGTGGGGGTCGTGGTGGTCGGCCTGTCGGAAGCCTCGCTCTCGGACGTGGACCTCGACTTCATCGAGGCGACGGCCGGGTACCTGGGCCAGGCCGTGGCCAGGCTCCGGCTCTCGGACGCCGTCGCCCGCCGGGCGAGCGAGCTCGCCGACATCGCCGCACGTGAGCGACGCCGGCGGGAGCGCCTCGAGTTCCTGTCCGTCCTGACCCGGACCGCCATCGTGGCGGAGGAGCATCAGGACCTGATGCGGCGCGTCGCCGCCGCCGCGGTGCCCCGCCTCGGCGACTGGTGCTCGCTCCACTTCGAGCCGGAGGGTCCGGGATCGGCGGTGACGGCGCTCGCCCACGTGGACCCCGAGCGGGTGGAGTGGGCCGAGCGCCTCCGGCAGCGCTACCCGTTCGACCGCGACGCCGAGATCGGCGTCCCGGCCGTCATGCGAACGGGTCGGACCGAGTTCATCCCCGGCGTCGACGAGGAGACGATCAAGCGGGCGGCCGAGCGGAGCCGGGTCGACGAGGGCGAGCTCCGGGAGATCCTCGAGGCGCTGCACCTCACGAGCGTGATCACCGTGCCCCTGGTGTCCAAGCGAGGCGTGCTCGGGGCGGTGCAGTTCGTCAGCGCCGAGTCGGGCCGCCGGTACGACGAGGACGACGTCGCTCTGGCCGAGGCGGCCGCGGGCCGGATCGCGGACGCGCTCGACAACGCGTGGCTCACGGACCGGCACCGCGACACCGCGGGGCGGCTGCAGCGGGCCCTCCTACCCCCCGAGCTCCCTCGGATCGTCGGCATCGAGGTGGCGGCTCGGTACTCGCCTGCCGGTGCCACCTACCGCGTGGGCGGCGACTTCTACGACCTCTTCCCGGTCGGGCCGGACTCGTGGGCGGTGGTGATCGGCGACGTCTGCGGCAGCGGCCCGGACGCCGCTGCGGTGACCGCGATCGCCCGTCACACCGTCCGGGCGGCCGCCCGGCACGACGTGAGCCCCTCGGGGGTGCTCGACTGGACCAACGACGCGGTGCGGCACTCCGGTCGGGGCCTCTTCTGCACCGCCTGCTACGGCACCATCGAGGCCGGGTCGGAACGGTGGCGGCTGCGCGTCGCCGCCGCAGGCCATCCCCTCCCCGTCGTGCGCCGGCGGAGCGGGGAGACGGCTCCCTTCGGGAAGCCGGGGACCCTCCTCGGTGTGTTCCCCGAGATCGAGACCACCGTGACCGAGCTCGACCTTGAACCCGACGACGTCGTCCTGTTCTACACCGACGGGATGACGGACCTGCCCCCGCCGCACGGGATCAGCGACGTCGAGCTGGCCGGGCAGTTCGGCTCGGTGGAGAGCCGCTCTCCCGACCGCGTGCTGGACTCGCTCCTGGCGATGCTGGCGGACCGGGTCCCCGACGAGTCACGCCGTGACGACGTCGCGCTCCTCGCGCTACGGATCGCCGGGAGCCCGCCGAGAGCCGGTTCGGACGGGGGTTGAGGGCCCCCTCTGCCCATGAGCTTCGCCGGCGCGAGCGGAGCCGAGGGTCAGGAGGAGGAGCCCAGGGCCCGCTGAGCCGCGTCCCGCACCCGGTCCACGATGGCCATGAACGGACCCGCGACGACGTTGCCGGTCGCCGATCGCGGTGAGTGCGGATGGGCGTGCGTGGGGGCGGCCCGTTCGGCCGTACGGAACGCGTCCCCGAGCCGGTCGAGCCGCTCGGCGTCCACCTCGCGCTCGATCAGGGGATGCTCGTCCCGCTCCTCCCTCCCCGCGTGCTCGAGCACGTCCCGGCGCAGGCGGGCGAGCTGGATCTCGAAGTCGTCGGATCCGACACCGAGCTCCTCGAGGAGGGCGAGCAACACCTCGCCCTCCTTCTCCTCCGCGAGTCGCGCCTCGGCGACCTCTTCGGATCTCCGGCGGGTGAGCGGGTGGACGATCACCTGCTCGGCGGTCTCGTGAGCGACCAGCGTCCGGACGAGCTCCCGGAACGCGTCGTCCCTGGCCTGGAGGTCGGTCGCCATCTCGATCGAGTCGAACTGCCGCTCGATCTGGCGGTGATCGCGCCGGATCGCCGCGATGAGGTCCTCGTTGCCGTCGGCCGTCCCGGTGGAGTCTGCGCTGGCACTCATCTGGTCCCTCCCCGAAGCAGGGCCCCCGGCACGGCCGGAGCGCACGGGTGACCGGTACCCGGCGTGCGCCGGGGCCAAACCGAGGGTCGGCCTGCCGCCGGCCGATCCGGAGCGCCCGTTTCGGGACGTGGTCTTGCGGGTAACTCCCAGACGCGCCGGGCGAGCCGCGGGAGACCCCGTCCCGGCCCCCCGACGGGGGTGATCCGGCGGCTCCGGCCGGCGCTGACCTCCCCGACACGGCGTCGGGGGCCGCTGCATCGGGCCGGCCCCCGACGCCCGGGGGGTCCTTCCCGAGGAGAGGGGAGCGGCGACATGCGGATCGGGTACGGGTTGTCCAGCGAGGAGCTCCCACCGCACGACATGGTCCGCTCGGCCGCCGCCGCCGAGGCCGTCGGCTTCGAGGCGTGCGTGGTCACCGACCACTACCACCCGTGGATCCGCCGGCAGGGGCAGAGCCCCTTCGTGTGGAGCGTCGTGGGGGCATCCTGGCCACGACGGAGCGGATCCGGGTGGGGACGGGCGTGACCTGTCCCCTGGTGCGTCTGCATCCCGCCGTCGTCGCCCAGGCCGCGGCGACGGCGGCCGTGATGGGGAAGGCCGGTTCTTCCTCGGCGTCGGGACCGGTGAGGCCCTCAACGAGCACATCTTCGGTGACCCCTGGCCCGCGGTCGAGGTCCGTCTCGAGATGCTCGAGGAGGCGATCGCGCTGATGCGACAGCTCTGGACCGGCGACGAGGTCACCCACCGGGGGCCCCACTACCGGGTGGAGTCCGCCCGTCTGTACACGTGCCCACCCGAGCCGCCGCCGGTGATGGTGAGCGGGTTCGGTCCCCGAGCGGCGACGCTGGCGGGCCGGTTGGGTGACGGGTACGTCGGGACCAGCCCGGCGCCCGACCTCGTCGGGGCCTTCGAGCAGGCGGGTGGGGTGGGCAAGCCCAAGCTCGCGCTGGTCAAGGTGTGCTGGGGTGAGGACGAGGCCGAGGCCCGGGAGCTCGCGGGCGAGCTGTGGCCGACGTCGCTGTTGCCGGGCCAGCTGGGCCAGGACCTGCCGACCGTCGCCCACTTCGAGCAGGCCGTGCAGCTCGTCGACCGCGAGGAGGTCGGGGCCCGGTTTTCCTGCGGCCCGAGCCCCGATCCGTTCCTCGACGCGCTGCGCGCCTACGAGGAGGCGGGCTACGACGAGGTCTTCCTCACCCAGGTCGGCCCGGACCAGGACGGCTTCCTGCGCTTCTGGGACCGCGAGCTCCGGCCTGCGCTCCGCGAGCGCGCCGGGGCGGGACGGTGAGCGTCGCCCGCGCCGCGCGACAGGAGCTCCCTCGGGGCGGACCTCCAACCCACGGGACGCCGTGAGGTTTGGACCGGGAGCGAGCCGGGGATACCAGAGTGCGTAGCGGATCGACCTCGGCACGATCACCCCCGACGACGATGCCGAGCGGGCCGCCGAGGTGATGCAGACCCGAGCGGTCCGCCGCCTGCCCGTCGTCGAAGGGGGCCGGCCGGTGGGCATCGTGTCGCTGGGCGACCTCGCGCTCGAGCGGGTCGCGGACGGCACGCTGGCCGAGATCAGCGCTGCGAACCCGAACACGTGACGCCGGACGCCGCCGACCCGGACCCTGCCCCGCCCGGGACCCGGGGCCTCTCCGGCGGGAGGAGGACCAGGGTCGTCGCGATGGGCACGGAGGACGACGTGAACCTCTCCGCGCCGCTCCTCGTCGAGGTCGACGTCGAAGATGGCGCGGCGACGATCACCGTGGAGGGCGAGATGGACGCCCACACCTGCGAGCTCCTCGACGGGGAGATCCCGGAGGTCCTCGCCACCGGCGCGAGCGAGCTGACGCTGGACGTGTCCGGGGTCTCGTTCGTCGACTCCTCGGGGTTGCGGGTCCTCATCCGAGCTCACGAGCAGGCTCGAGCCCACGGCGGGCAGGTCTCCTTGCGCGGCCCGGACGCGACGTTCCGGCGACTGCTCGAGGTGACCGGCCTCGACGGCGTGTTCCCCGTGGTCTGATCCTCCACCAGCCTGAATGTCGCACTCGGCCGCGCCCTCGACGTCACCAGCTCGCTGGTCGAGGAGTGGATCGTCCGGGCCACGATGTACGGGAAGGCGGAACCGGCGGACAGGCGACGTCTCCGCGGGTCATGTCCTGCGAGAGCTCGTCGGCCCGTCTCCTCGGGTTGGCGGAGGTCCGTCGTCGTGGTCGAGCCGGCGGGCCACCCGAACCCACGAGCCTTCCGGCCCCCGGCCCGCCTCGAGGTGGTCCGTGAAGCTGCGGACGATGAGCAGACCCCTTCCCCGGGTCCGCAGCTCCTGCGGGACCGGCACCGCGCCGGGGCGGAGCTCGAACCCGGGACCGTGGTCGTCGACCTCCAGCCAGACCCTGCCGCCATCCTTCCAGGCGTGGAGCCGTACCGGAGTCGAAGCGGGCGCGGCCTCCACGGCGTTCGTGCAGAGCTCCGACGCCACGACCAGCAGCTCGCGCCGCCACTGCTCGTCGCCGAGTCCGTGGTCGTCGCACCACCGACGCAGAGCGGCTCGGACCCGACCGAGAGCGGTCGCGCCGTCCGTGAACGTGAGGTCGAGCGGTCCGGTCATCGGGTGAGGTCTACGGTCCGCCGCCGTCTCCCTTCGCCGGTCCCCCCGTGGCGCCGGTTCTCGAAGTCTTGCCTACCCGGACGAGCCCTCGGGCAAACACTCTGAGCGCGAGCGATCGGGCACGGACCAGCGGGCCCGGGGGCGAGGATTGGGACCTCGCCGGCCGGGGAACACCGGTACCGGCCACTGACGAGGGAGGTGGGACATGCCACGGGCTCAGATCAAGGACGAGCGGGTGTACGAGTCCCTCCGGCGGCAGGGCGCGGGCAAGGAGAAGGCCGCCCGCGTCGCGAACGCCTCCGCCAATCGTGGCCGGGCGAGCACCGGCCGCCAGGGCGGGAGGTCGCCGCGCTACGAGGAGTGGACCCGGCGGGATCTCTACGAGAAGGCCAAGGAGGTCGGCATCGAGGGCAGGTCCAAGATGGACAAGCGCGAGCTCGTCGACGCCCTGCGCAACCACTGAGGGCGCCCTCGGCAGGATTCGAACCTGCGCACACGGCTCCGGAGGCCGTTGCTCTATCCCCTGAGCTACGAGGGCCGGCAGGCGATGCTACCAGCGGCGTCCGCGGGATCGGTCAGCCGAGGGCCTGCTCGAGGTCGAGCGCGACGGTCCGGTTGAGCGCGTGGAGGGTCGCCCGGCTCGCGGCCTCGATCGGGCTGCTGCCGGTGGCGAGGCCGTGGCGGGGCGCGGCTTCACCGGCCCCGGCGAGGCCGACGGCCACGAGGAACGGCTCGCCGACCGCGGTCTCGAGCACCCGGGCCCAGCCGGGCGCGAACGCCAGCTCCCCGGTGAAGGCCTGGAGCGCGTCGATGGTCGCCTCGACCGCGCCGAGGAGCCCCTCGCTCGCGGCCGCCCGCCCGATGGTCCGGCGCCCGTCGAGGGTGAGGTGGACCTCGAGCTCGTCGGTGTCGGGGAAGGTCAGGACGGCGAGGAGGCGGACCCGGCGCTCGGCCCGGACCGGCGCGGCGGCCTCGCGGGCCTCCTCCTCGGCCAGGGCCACGACGCCCTCGGCCTCGGCCCGCTCCCCACCGTTGACCGGTGCCGGAGCGCCGACGGTGCGCCAGCGCACGAGCTCGACGGCCACCGGCCGCTCGGAGTGGCGGCACGCGATGCGGGTCGCCTGGACGGCGAGGCCGGGTTCGGCGGGCGCGGCCGCGACGTGGAGCTGCACGAGAAGGACGTCGTCGCGCTCGGTGAACCCCGCCGCGCGCACGCCCGGGAGCTTGCGGAGCTCGAGCTCGAGGTCGTCGAGGGTCATCGCCGGCCCTCCTTCGCTTCGTAGAGCCGCTCGTCGGCGAGCCGGTAGAGCGCGTCGAAGTCGTCGGCCTCGCTCGGGCAGAGCGCCACCCCGTACGAGAAGGGCGGGCACGGGGGCTCGGTGTCGTCGTGGACGCCGACCCGTTCGAGCAGCGCGGGGACGTCGGCGGGATCCGTGCTCGGGAGGATCAGGGCGAACTCGTCCCCCCCGATGCGGGCGGCGTTGTCGCCGAACCTCAACACCCGCCGGAACCGCTCGGCGAGCGAGCGCAGGGCGCGGTCGCCGGCGGCGTGGCCCTCCCGGTCGTTGAGGGCCTTGAGGTCGTCGAGGTCGATGAGCACGAGCGTGAACGGCCAGCCGTACCGGAGGCTGCGGGCGATCGCCATCTCGAGGAGGCGGTCGAAGCTCCGCCGGTCGTAGAGGCCCGTGAGGGGGTCGTGCCAGGCGTCGTAGCGGAGCAGGTCGAGGCGGAGCGCGATGACGCAGAGCGAGGCGAGGAGGGACCCGTCGAAGTCCTCCTCGAGCGGCGGGTCGGTGTAGAGGCCCGGTTCCGCGAGGAGGAGCGCCTCCTCCTCGTCGTCCTCGAGCGGTCGCCGGCCGGCCGTGAAGACCTGCCGCCCCAGGCCTGGCTCCTCGATGACGATGGCGGCGTCGCGCAGCCCGTGCTCCTCCACGAGGCCGTCGAGCGCGCGGTAGATCAGGCCGAGGCCCGACTCGCTGGTCGCGAGCTCGGCGACCAGATCCGCACCGAGGTCATGCATGAGCCCCGACTCCCCCGTGACCCCGGTACCGCTCGGGTTGCCGGGACCGTGGAGGGGCGTCGGGGGCAGGAGCGCCGCCAGGCCTCGCCCGAGCCCACCTTGTCGCGCCACGTCCAACCTCCCTCGAGCCGTGGCGTGCCGCCACGCTCCGCCGTCCCCCGCATCCCAAGCTCATGGAGCGCTCCCCGTCCGGGCAGAATAGGCGAGATACCGGCCGACTGCACAGGGTGGCAGCTGACCAGCCCGGATGCGCCTCCTCGCAGCGTGTACGATGCCGGCGCCCCCGCCCGCTCGGCCGCCGGTCCCCTCGGGGACCGCCCCCACCAGGATGCCACCCTCCGTGATCCATGACCAGCTTCTCGCCGCCATTCGCGGCGCCGCGGCGTCACTCGGCCTGCCCGACCCTCCTGGTGGGATCACCCTCGACGCCTCCAAGCAGCCCGAACACGGCGATTTCACCACCAACCTCGCGTTGCGCCTCGCCAAGGAGGCCGGGACCCCGCCCCGCGAGCTCGCGGCGAGGCTCGCCACGGCCATCGAGGAGGCGTGCCCTCCCCACCTCGAGCGCGTCGAGGTCGCCGGCCCGGGGTTCCTCAACCTCCGCCTGGCGCCGGGCTGGCTCCACGACGTGTTGCGGGGAGTCGTCGCCGCCGGGGACCGCTTCGGGCACGGCGACGCCATGGCCGGCCGGCGGGTCAACCTCGAGTTCGTCTCGGCGAACCCGACCGGACCGCTCCACGCCGGGGGAGGCCGCTGGGTGGCCGTCGGCGACGCCATCGCCAACCTCTTCGCCGCCCAGGGCGCGCTCGTCCACCGTGAGTACTACCTCAACGACGCCGGGAACCAGCTGGACACCTTCGCGGCGTCGCTCCACGCGCGCTACCGGGGGCAGGTCCCTCCCGAGGACGGGTACCACGGCGAGTACCTCGTGGACATGGCGGCCCGGATGCGGGCCGAGCTCGGTGAGGGGGTGACCGTCGAGGAAGCGCGTGAGTGGGGCTACGGGGACGTCGTCCGGCAGCTCCGGGAGGACCTGGGGCGGATCGGCGTCCACTTCGACACCTGGTTCTCCGAGCGGATCCTCCACGAGCGGGGCGACGTCGCCGCCGTGCTCGAGGAGCTGGGTCGCCGCGGCGCCACGTACGAGCAGGATGGCGCCGTGTGGCTCCGCAGCACCGACCACGGCGACCAACGCGACCGGGTCCTCGTGAAGAGCGACGGCACCACGACCTACCTCGCCAACGACCTGGCCTACCACCGGGACAAGTACGCGCGGGGTTGGGAGCACCTCGTCGACATCTGGGGCGCCGACCACCACGGGCAGGTCAAGTCGCTCCAGGCGGGTCTCGAGGCGCTCGGGTACCCGCCCGGCGAGCCCGAGATCCTCCTCGGTCAGCTCGTGAAGATCGTCCGTCACGGCCAGCCGGTCCGGCTCTCGAAGCGGGCGGGCAACGTGGTGACCCTCGCCGACATCCTCGACGAGGTGGACCCCGACGTCTGCCGGCTCACCTTCCTGCTCCAGGGCATCGAGACGCCGCTGACCTTCGACCTCGACGTCGTGACCGCCCAGTCGATGGAGAACCCCGTCTACTACGTGCAGTACGCCCACGCCCGGATCGCCTCCATCGGGCGGCGGGCGCGCGAGCGAGGGGTCGAGCGCCGGCCGGTCGACGCGGTCGACCTCTCGGTGCTCGTCCACGAGCGGGAGCTGGAGCTGCTGCGAGCGCTGGCCCGCTACCCCGACGTGGTGGCGGAGGCGGCGGCGCTCCGTGCGCCCCACCGCATCACGACCTGGGCCCGCGAGCTGGCGGCGTCGTTCCACGCCTTCTACCGCGACTGCCGGGTCATCTCCGAGGACGACCGGCTGACCCAGGCTCGCCTGTGGCTCGCCGAGGGATGCCGGATCGGTCTCGCCGGGGCCTTGGGGCTCCTCGGCGTCGGGGCCCCCGAGGAGATGGCCCGCCTCGACGACAACGACGAGCAGGACGAGGCGTGACCGGACCGATCGACCTCGCGCTGCTCCCCCGGACGGCCCGGGTCGGGCCGGACGGGCGGGCCTCGGTGGGCGGTTGCGACCTCGGGGAGCTGGCCGACCGGTTCGGCACGCCCCTGTTCGTCTACGACGAGGAGGAGCTCCGCGCCCGCTGCCGCGAGTACCTGGAGTGGTTCGGCGAGGGCGGGGTCGCGTTCGCCGGCAAGGCCTTCCTCTGCCTGGCCATGGCCCGCCTCGTCGACGAGGAGGGCCTGCTCCTCGACGTCGCCACCGGCGGCGAGCTGCACGTGGCGCTCGGGGCCGGGTTCCCGCCGGACCGCCTGATCCTCCACGGCAACAACAAGTCGACCGAGGAGCTGCGCGTGGCGCTCGGCGCCGGCGTGGGCCGGGTCGTCGCCGACTCGTTCGACGAGCTCGACCGCATCGAGGGGCTCGTGGGGGAGGGCCTGCCGGTCCCCGACGTGCTGGTCCGGGTCACGCCCGGTGTCCAGGCCCACACCCACGAGTTCGTCGAGACCGGCGTCGAGGACTCGAAGTTCGGGTTCACGGTGAGCGGAGGCGTGGCGCTCGAGGCGGCGCGGCGCGTCGTCGAGAGCCCGTCCACGCGCTTCGCCGGGCTGCACTGCCACATCGGGTCCCAGGTGTTCGCCATCGAGTCGTTCGCCCACGCGGCCGCGGTCGTCGCCGGGCTCGCCGCGGGCGTGCGGGAGGCGACCGGGGCTCCCGTGGCCGAGCTCAACCTCGGGGGCGGTCTGGGCATCGCGTACCGGGCCGGCGACCGACCCGCCACGATCGCCGAGTACGCCCGCCGGGTCCGGGAGGCGATGGCCGAGGCCTGCGACGAGGCGGGCCTGCCCGAGCGTCCGCGCCTGATCGTCGAACCGGGCCGGTCGATCGCCGGGCCGGCCGGGCTCACCCTCTACCGGGTCGGCACCGTCAAGGAGGTGCCCGGGATCCGCACCTACGTGGCCGTGGACGGCGGCATGAGCGACAACCCCCGGCCGGCCACCTACGGCGCCCGCTACGAGGCCTTCGTCGTGACGCGCGCGCACGCGTCGCGGCCGCGCGTCGCCACCATCGCCGGCAAGCACTGCGAGCAGGGTGACGTGCTGGTCCGCGACGCCGCCCTGCCGGTGGACCTCGCCATCGGCGACGTCGTCGCGACCCCGGCCACCGGCGCGTACGGCTACGCGATGGCGTCGAACTACAACAAGGTGCCCCGCCCGGCGGTCGTGTTCGTGCGCGACGGCGTGGCCCGGGTCGTGGTCCGGCGCGAGACCCTGGACGACCTCCTCCGGCTCGACCGGCTCGACGAGCCCGGGGAGCGCGAGGCATGAGCTCCGGAATCGGCTCGCCCGTCCGCGCCCCGTGCCGCCAGACTGTCCGGTCATGACCCCTGGGTGCGAGGTGGTGAAGGTCGGGCTCCTCGGCTGCGGGCACGTGGGAGCGGCCCTCGTGCGTCTCGTCGACCGCAACGCGGAGGCGATCCGGGCCCGGGCCGGCGTCGGCGTGGAGATCACGCGGGTGGCCGTCCGCAACCTGGCGCTCGAGCGCGACGTGCCCCTCCCCGCGAGCTGCTTCACCCACGATGCCGCGGGTGTCGTCGCCGATCCCGAGGTCGACGTCGTGGTCGAGGTGATCGGGGGATCGAGCCCGCCCGCAGCCTGATCACCGCGGCCCTCGCGGCCGCCAAGCCGGTCGTCACGGCGAACAAGGAGCTCCTCGCCAACGTCGGCACCGAGCTCTTCGCCGCCGCCGAGGCGTCCGGCGTCGACCTCCTCTTCGAGGCCGCGGTGGGCGGGGGGATCCCGGTGATCCGCCCGCTGCGCGAATCGCTGGCCGGCGACCGCATCCGGCGGATCACGGGGATCGTGAACGGCACGACGAACTACATCCTCACCCGGATGACCGAGGAGGGGTCCACGGTCCAGGACGCGCTCGCCGAGGCCCAGACGCTCGGCTACGCCGAACGCGACCCGACCGCCGACGTCGAGGGCTACGACGCGGCGGCGAAGGCCGCCATCCTGGCCTCGATCGCGTTCGGTGCCCGGGTCGTGGCGGGGGACGTGTACCGCGAGGGGATCGCCGAGGTCACCGCGAACGACATCAGCTCGGCTCGTGACCTCGGCTACGTCGTCAAACTCCTGGCGATCGCCGAGGAGGTCGAGGGGGACGTGGCCGTCCGCGTCCATCCGGCCATGGTCCCGAACCGCCACCCGCTCGCCGCGGTGCGCGAGTCGTTCAACGCGGTGTTCATCGAGGGCGAGGCGGTCGGCGAGCTCATGCTCTACGGGCGGGGAGCAGGCGGCGACCCGACCGCGTCGGCTGTGCTCGGGGACCTCATCGACGCGGCGAAGAACCTCGCCTCGGGGGGCCGGGGCGCGACGATCGGATTGCTCGCCCGCCGCCCGATCCGTCCCATCGACGAGGTCGAGTCGCAGTTCTACCTGCTCATGGAGGCCATGGACCGGCCGGGGGTCCTGGCCCAGATCGCGTCGTGCTTCGGTCGCCACGGCGTCTCGATCAAGTCGATGCAGCAGGTGGGCCTGGGAGCCGACGCGCGGCTCATCTTCGTCACCCACCGGGCCCGCGAAGCGGACCTGCGCGCCACGGTGCACGAGGTGCGCGAGCTCGAGGTCGTGGCCCGGGTCGGGTCGGTGCTGCGGGTCGTCGGGGAGGACGAGTGAGCGCCAGGGGTTCCGACCGGCCCTGGCCGGGGGTGATCGAGGCCTACCGGGAGCGGCTGCCGGTCGGCGACCGCACCCCGGTCGTGACCCTGCTGGAGGGCGGGACGCCGCTCCTCGAGGCACCGCGGCTGTCGGACCGGATCGGTGCCCGCGTGCTGCTCAAGGTCGAGGGCGCCAACCCCACCGGCTCGTTCAAGGACCGGGGCATGACCCTGGCGATCTCGAAGGCGGTCGAGGAGGGGGCCAAGGCGGTGATCTGCGCCTCCACCGGCAACACCTCCGCGTCGGCGGCCGCCTACGCGGCCCGGGCCGGGCTGCTCGCCGCGGTGCTGATCCCCGAGGGCCAGGTCGCGATGGGCAAGCTGGCCCAGGCCCTCATCCACGGGGCCAAGGTCGTGGCGGTCCGGGCCAACTTCGACGTGGCGCTCGACATCGTGCGCGAGCTGGCGGAGGCGGGTGAGGTGACGGTCGTGAACTCCGTCAACCCGTACCGGATCGAGGGGCAGAAGACGGCCGCGTTCGAGATCGTCGACGTCCTCGGCGACGCCCCCGACGTCCACTGCATCCCGGTCGGCAACGCCGGCAACATCACCGCGTACTGGAAGGGCTACCGCGAGGACGCCGAGACCGGCCGGGCGTCCCGCCGGCC
Organism: Acidimicrobiia bacterium; assembly: GCA_027494165.1. Taxonomy (GTDB): domain Bacteria; phylum Actinomycetota; class Acidimicrobiia; order IMCC26256; family JAOSJM01; genus JAOSJM01. The sequence goes on from JAOSJM010000001.1 coordinate 126,244, forward strand.
CCGGATGCTGGGATGGCAGGCCGCCGGGGCCGCGCCGCTCGTGACCGGCGAGCCGGTCGCCCACCCCGAGACGATCGCGACGGCCATCCGGATCGGCAACCCGGCCTCGTGGGCGGGGGCCGTCGCCGCTCGCGACGAGTCGGGGGGCCACATCGGCGCGGTGACCGACGCCGAGATCCTCGCCGCGTACCGGATGCTCGCCGCCTCCGAGGGGTGCTTCGTCGAGCCCGCCTCGGCCGCCTCGGTCGCGGGCCTCCTCAGGGCCGCCGAGGGTGGCCTCGTCGCCGCCGGCGAGACGGTCGTCTGCACGGTGACCGGGCACGGCCTCAAGGACCCGCAGCGGGCCGTCGCCGAGGTCGAGGTGGGCCCCTCCGTCGAGGGGACGGCCGCGTCGGTGGCCGCCGAGCTGGGGCTCTGAGGCCGGCGCACCGACGCGTGCCGCACCGGACCTCCCGTCTTCTACCATCGGGCGGCCCGGCGCCGCGAACCGATTGGTCACGCTCCGTGGTAGGCTCTCGCGTCCTGGGGACGGGGCGGGCCTGTCGCCGGAGCCTTCCAGGCGGTGGCGAACGCCCGGCCAACGCGATCCCGGAGCACATCCGGGGCCGTGCACCGAGGTCGAGATCCGAGGCCGCAGTTGGCGGGAGACGAGGAACGGGCGGACATGCGAGTGGCGATCCTCGCCGGAGGCCTGGGCACCCGCCTGGCCGAGGAGACCGAGACCATCCCGAAGCCCATGGTCACGATCGGTGGTAAGCCGATCCTCTGGCACATCATGAAGACCTACGCCAACGCGGGCTTCCAGGACTTCGTCGTCGCGCTCGGCTACAAGGGTGAGGTCATCAAGCGGTACATGGTCGAGTACTGCTCGCTGGCCAGCGACATCAAGGTCACGTTGAGCGACGGGACGGTCGAGCTCCACGACGGGGAGCGCGACGACTGGACCGTGGAGCTCATCGACACGGGGCTCATGACCGCCACCGGCGGGCGCATCAAGCGCCTGGCCCCGTACCTCGACGACGGGACCTTCATGCTCACCTGGGGCGACGGCGTCTCCGACCTCGACCCCGACGACCTCCTCGCCTTCCACCGCTCCCACGGCAAGCTCTGCACGCTCACCGCGGTGCGCCCTCCGGCCCGCTTCGGCCACCTGACGCTCGACGGGGAGCGCATCGTCGAGTTCTCGGAGAAGCCCCAGACCGGCGAGGGCTGGATCAACGGCGCGTTCTTCGTGTGCGAGCCCGAGATCTTCGACTACATCGAGGGTGACGACACCCAGTTCGAGCACGCCCCGCTGGAGACCCTGGCCAAGGACGGCCAGCTCATGGCGTACCGCTACGACGGGTTCTGGCAGTGCATGGACACGCTGCGGGACCGCAAGCTGCTCGAGAAGCTCTGGGAGACGGGCCAGGCGCCCTGGAAGGTGTGGTGACCGCGTGAAGGTGCTCGTGTCCGGGCACGACGGCTACATCGGGGTCCGTCTCGTACCCCTCCTGCAGGCCGCGGGCCACGACGTCACCGGCCTGGACTCGGGGCTGTTCTCCGACTGCACCTTCGGCGACCCCCAACCGGAGGTGCCGACGCTCCGGCTCGACGTCCGCGACGTGGACGCCCGGGACCTGCGGGGCTTCGACGCGGTGTTGCACCTGGCCGGGCTCTCGAACGACCCCCTCGGCGACCTCGAGCCGGAGGTCACCTACGACGTCAACCACCGGGGGACGGTCCACCTGGCCCGGCAGGCCCGGGCGGCTGGGGTCTCGCGGTTCCTCTTCTCGTCCTCGTGCAGCCTCTACGGGCGCCACGGCGACGACCTGCTCGACGAGCACGCCGCGTTCCACCCCGTCACGCCCTACGGCCGCTCCAAGGTGCTGGCCGAGCAGGACCTCCTCGAGCTCGCCGGCGACGACTTCAGCCCCACCTTCCTCCGCAACGCCACCGCCTACGGCGTCTCGTCCCGCCTTCGCGGCGACCTGGTGGTCAACAACCTGGTCGCCTACGCCTTCACCACCGGCGAGGTGCTCATGAAGAGCGACGGGACGCCGTGGCGACCCCTCGTCCACATCGAGGACATCGCCCGGGCCTTCCTCGCGGCGCTCGACGCGCCGCGGGAGCTGGTGCACGGCGAGGCGTTCAACGTCGGGTCGACGGCGGAGAACTACCAGATCCGCGACGTCGCGGCCATCATCGAGGAGCTGGTACCGGGCAGCGCCGTGCGGTTCGCGGAGGGCGCCGGCCCCGACCCGCGCAACTACCGGGTGAGCTGTGACAAGCTGGCCCGGACGCTCGGCTTCCGGAACACCTGGACCGTCCGCCGGGGCGTCGAGGAGCTGCTCGGCGCGTACCGGCGGGTCGGGCTCACGCGTGAGATGCTCGAGGGCTCCACGCTGATGCGGATCCAGCACGTCCGGGAGCTGCTGGCTGCCGGGCGGCTCGGCGCCGACCTCCGCTGGCTCGCCGGTGTCCCGAGCGGCGGCGGGCTCGACCCCCGTGCCTGACGCATGCCGGTCCTGTGGGGCCGGCCCGCTCCAGGTCTTCCTCGACCTCGGCACGACCCCGCTCGCCGATGCCTTCGTGTCGCCCGAGCGCGTCCACGAGCCCGAGCCCGCGTTCCCGCTCGAGGTCGCGTTCTGCGGCGCCTGCTCCCTCGTCCAGATCCTCCACGAGGTCCCGCCCGAGCAGCTCTTCGTCGACAACTACCTCTACTTCTCCTCGTTCTCCGACCACCTGCTGGGCCACTCCCGCGACCACGCGCTCGGGCTCGTCGAGTCCCGGGGCCTGGGCCCCGAGAGCCTCGTCGTCGAGTTGGCGAGCAACGACGGGTACCTCCTGCGGAACTTCGTCGAGCGGGGCATCCCCGTGTTGGGGATCGACCCGGCTCCCGAGCCGGCCGCGGCGGCCGAGGCGGCCGGCGTGCCGACCCTGAGGGAGTTCTTCGGTGACGATCTGGCCCGGGAGCTGCGGTCCCGGGGCACGGTCGCCGACGTGATCGTGGCCAACAACGTGATGGCCCACGTCCCCGACCTCAACGGCTTCGTGGAGGGGATGGCGATCCTGCTCGCCGACGACGGGGTCGTCACCGTGGAGAACCCCTACGTGCGCGACCTCGTCGACCACGGCGAGTTCGACACCATCTACCACGAGCACCACTGCTACTACTCGTGCACCGCGGTCGACGCGCTCGTGCGTCGCCACGGCATGTTCCTCAACGACGTCGAGTACTTCCCCGAGCTCCACGGGGGCACGCTGCGGTGGTGGGTCGGCAAGCACGAGGACGTCTCCGACACCGCCCGTGCCTACCTCGAGGCGGAGCGGTCCACCGGGGTCACGTCCTTCGGCTACTACCACGATTTCGCCGACCGCGTGGCGCGCATCAAGGCCGAGCTCCTCGACCTGCTCCGGGGGCTCAGGGCGCGGGGGAACCGGATCGCCGCCTACGGCGCCGCGGCCAAGGGCAGCACGCTGCTCAACTACGTGGGCATCGGCACCGACCTCCTCGACTTCGTCGTCGACCGCAACGTGCACAAGCAGGGTCTCCTCATGCCCGGGGTGCACGTCCCCATCCGTGACCCGGCCGCCCTGCTCGAGGAGCAGCCCGACCACGTGCTCCTCCTCGCCTGGAACTTCAAGGACGAGATCGTTCGCCAGCAGGCGGAGTACCTGGCCCGGGGAGGGCGCTTCATCGTCCCGGTCCCGGTCCCGGCCGTGCTGTGAGCTCGACGATCCCCACCGTCGACACCTGTTCCGCGTGCGACGCCCGCGGGCTCGAGGTGTTCCACGAGCAGTCCGGGGTCCCCGCGCACAGCGTCCTCCTGCTGCCCGACCGGGACGCGGCGGTCGGCTACCCGCGCGGCGACCTCCGGCTGGCCTTCTGCCCGGCCTGCGGCTTCGTCACCAACGCCGCCTTCGACGTGTCGCTCAACGAGTACTCGCAGCGCTGCGAGGAGAGCCAGGGCTTCTCTCCCGTCTTCTCGGCGTGGCTCCGGAGGCTGGCCGCGGACCTGATCGACCGCTACGACCTGCACGGGAAGGACGTGCTGGAGATCGGGTGCGGCAAGGGCGAGTTCCTCGCCCTGGTCTGCGAGCTCGGGGGCAACCGCGGAGTCGGCATCGACCCGGCCTACGTGCCGGGCCGGCTCGAGACCGGGGCCGCCGACCGCCTCACCTTCGTGACCGAGCTCTACTCGGAGCGCTTCTCGCACCTCACCGGCGACGCGGTCTTCCACCGCCACACCCTCGAGCACGTCCAGCCCGTGGCCGAGCACGTGCGGACCATCCGTCGCTCCCTCGGCGACCGCGACGAGGTGCTGTTCTTCGTGGAGGTGCCCGACACCCTCCGGGTGCTGCGCGACGTCGCCTTCTGGGACGTCTACTACGAGCACTGCTCCTACTTCACGCCGGGCTCGCTCACCCGCCTGCTTCGCCGCGAGGGTTTCCAGCCCCTCGACCTGCGCCTCGACTACGGCGACCAGTACGTGCTCCTCGACGCCCGCCCGTCCGCCGGTCCCACCCTGGACGGGCCGCCCCTGCCCCTCGAGGACGACCGCGACGAGACCGCCCGTCTCGTGGAGCGGTTCCGCGACGAGTACCCCCGGCGGGTCGACGAGCTGCGGGGCATGGTCGAGAGGGTCCGGAGCCGCGGCGGCCGGACGGTGATCTGGGGCGCGGGCTCGAAGGGGGTGGCCTTCCTCACCACCCTCGACCTCCGCGACGAGGTCGAGCTCGCGGTCGACGTGAACCCGTTCAAGCAGGGGATGTTCATGGCCGGCACCGGCCAGCAGGTCGTGGCCCCCTCCGCCCTGGCCTCGTACCGGCCGGACCTGGTGGTCGCCATGAACGCGGTCTACCGGGACGAGATCGCCCGCGAGCTGGCGGCGCTGGGCGTCGACGCCGAGCTGGTGGCCCTGTGACCGCCCCGGTGCCCTCCTCCTCCTCCGCCCTGGATCGGACCCCCCCGACGGACGGGCGGGTCCGCGTGGTCCAGATGCTCCCCGACCTCGAGACCGGTGGCGGCCAGCAGATCGCGCTGCAGATCGCCCGCAACGTCGACCCCCGCCGGTTCGACTCGCGGGTCGTGTACCTGGAGCCCGTCGAGACCATGCTCCCTGCCTTCCGGGCCGCCGGCCTGCCGACGGTCGGCATGGGGCACGAGCCCGGCCGGGGGCTGCGCACGGTTCGCCGGCTCGCCCGCTACCTGCGCGACGAGCGGATCGACCTCGTCCACGTCCACGGGCAGCTCGACCGCCGGTACGGGGAGGTGGCGGCGTTCCTCACCCGGACGCCGGTGGTGAGCCACGCCCACTCGATGTGGGTCTACCTGGGCGTCCACGTCGAGCCCGGCACGGGGCCGCTCGCTCGCGCCCGGGCCGAGGTGATGGGCCGCCTCCGGGACCTCCTGGAGCACCGCACCGTCCGCCACTACGTGGCCGACTCCGACGAGGCCGGCCGCCGCTACGCCGCGGTGGCCCGGGCCCCGGTCACGACCTACCGGCAGGGCGTGGACCTCGCCCGGTTCCCGCCGCCGGGCGACGCGGGGGCGAGCGCCCGGACGGCCGCGGTCCGTGACGGGCTCGGCCTCGACCCGAGCGTCCCCGTGCTGGTGAACGTGTCCCGCCTCGTCCCCGAGAAGGGCCAGGCCGACCTGGTCGAGGCTCTCGTCAGCGTGCGTCGCTCGTGCCCCGACGCTGTCCTCGTGCTGGTGGGGGACGGCCCCGAACGGCCCCGTCTCGAGGCGCGGGCCGCCGAGCTGGGCGTGGCCGGCTCGGTGGTCTTCACCGGCAACCGCCACGACGTGCCGGACCTCCTCGCCGCGGGCGACGTGTTCGTCTTCTCCTCGGAGTCCGAGTCGTTCGGGCTGGCGGTCCTCGAGGCCATGGCCGCCGGCCGTCCCGTGGTGTCGTACCGGCTCCCGTCGCTCGAGGAGTTCGTGATGGAGGGCGCGACCGGGGTCCTCGTCGACCACGGGGACACGGCCTCGCTCGCCGCGGCGACCGGGGAGCTCCTCGCCGACCCGTCCCGGGCCTCGGCGATGGGCGAGGCCGGGCGTCGCGTCGTGGAGGAGCGCTTCGACGCCCGCGTCGTCCACGAGGAGCTCGGTCGCACCTACGAGCAGGTGCTGGCCGGCGTGGGCCGGGGGCGGCGGTGACCGGCGACCGGGTCCTGGTCACCGGGGGCGCAGGGTTCCTCGGCTCGCACCTCGTCGACCGGCTCTGCGACGCCGGGAACGACGTCACGGTGCTCGACGACCTCTCCACCGGGGACGAGGCCCGGCTCGCGCTGCGCCGGGGCGGGATCCGGTTCGTCGAGGGCTCGGTCCTCGACGCGGCCCTGGTCGGAGCCGAGGTGGCGCGGGCCGACCTCGTCTACCACCTGGCCGCCGCGGTCGGGGTCCGCAACGTCGTCGACCGTCCGCTGACCTCGCTGCTCACGAACGCCCGGGGGACCGAGCACGTCCTGGCGGCCTGCTTCGAGCACGGTGCCAAGGTGCTCCTGGCCTCCACGTCGGAGATCTACGGGAAGACCACGAAGCTGCCCATGGCCGAGGACGACGACCGGGTCCTGGGCTCCACCCGGATCCACCGCTGGGGTTACTCGACGACCAAGGCCTTCGACGAGCACCTCGCCTTCGCCTACGCGGACCAGGGGCTGCCGGTCGTGGTCGTCCGCTACTTCAACTCGTACGGGCCCCGGCTCGCCCCCGGGGGCTACGGCTCGGTGGTGGCCAACTTCCTCCGGCAGGCCACCTCGGGCGAGCCGCTCACCGTCCACGGCGACGGCGAGCAGACCCGTTGCTTCACCTACGTCGACGACACCGTGCGTGGCACGCAGCTCGCCGCGACGACGCCGGCCGCCGAGGGCTCGGTCCTCAACCTGGGCTCCACCCGCGAGACGACGGTGCTCGAGCTGGCCGAGCTGGTGCGGTCGCACTTCCCCGGGGTGGAGATCGTGCACGTTCCGCACGAGGAGTACTACGGGAGCAGCTACGAGGACACCCGGCGCCGGGTTCCGGACGTCACCCGGGCCCGTGACGTGCTGGGCTGGGAACCGGCCGTGGACCTGCCGGAGGGGCTGGCCCGGACGGTCGAGTGGTGGAGGGGTGCGCATGCCTGACCAGGGCGTGGGGATCGTGGGGCTCGGGTACGTCGGGCTCCCGCTGGCCGTCGCGTTCGCCGAGGCCGGCTTCCGCAGCGTCGGCTTCGACGTCGACCCCGAGCGCGTCGCCGCGCTCAACGCGGGCCGCAGCCACGTCGAGGACGTGGCCGGCGCCCGGGTGGCCGCGTGCCGCGCGGCGGGCCGCTTCGAGGCCACCGGCGACGCTGGGGCCCTGCGCGGCACGGACGCGGTGTTCATCTGCGTCCCCACCCCCTTCGACGAGGCGAAGACCCCCGACCTGCGCTACGTGCGCTCGGCCGCCGAGACCGTGGCCTCGGCCCTCCGACCGGGCCACCTCGTCGTGCTCCAGTCGACGACCTACCCCGGGACCACGACCGAGGTGGTCCAGCCCCTCCTCGAGCGGTCCGGTCTGCGGGCGGGCGTCGACTTCGACCTCGCCTTCTCGCCCGAGCGGGTCGACCCCGGCAACACGACCTGGACGGTTCGCAACACCCCGAAGGTCGTGGGGGCCCTCACCGAGGCCGGGGCGGGCCGGGCCCGGGCCCTCATGGAGTCGGTGATGGAGCGACCGGGCCTGGTGAGGATCGTGTCGTCGCCGGCCGCGGCCGAGCTGACCAAGCTCCTGGAGAACACCTACCGCGCCGTGAACATCGCCCTGGTGAACGAGCTGGCCGTGCTCGCCCACGACATGGGCCTCGACCTCTGGGAGGTCATCGACGCCGCGTCGACGAAGCCGTTCGGGTTCCAGGCCTTCTACCCGGGGATCGGCCCGGGCGGGCACTGCATCCCGGTGGACCCGTACTACCTGTCGTGGCGGGCCCGGGTCTTCGACTTCCAGACCAAGTTCATCGAGCTGGCCGCCGACACGAACCTGGGGATGGCCCGCTACGCGCTGACCCGGGTCCAGGAGCTGCTGAACCGTCGCGGCCGTGCGCTCCGGGGGGCACGGGTGCTCGCCCTGGGGCTGTCGTTCAAGCCCGGGATCGGCGACGTCCGCAACTCCCGGGCCGTCCGGCTCGTCGAGCTGCTCGAGGAGCACGGCGCCGAGGTGGACTACGCGGACCCGCACGTCCCGTCGGCCCGGATCGGCGGCCGCGACCGCAAGGCGGTCGAGCTGCGCGACGGCGTCCTGGAGCGCTACGACCTCGTCACGGTCCTCGTGGCCCACCCCGAGTGGGACGCGGCCTCGGTGGTCGCGGCGGGCGTTCCCGTCTTCGACGCGGTCAACCTCACGGCCGGGCACGCGGCCGAGTGGGTGGAGCGGCTGTGACCGGCGCGGGAGGGACGTCCATGGGGGAGCGCGCCGGCGTGCGGGCCGAGGGAGGCCGGCTCCTCCGGGTCGGCGTGATCGGATGCGGGCAGATCGCCGCCACCCACGTCTCGACCCTGGCGAAGCGGTGCGGGCCGGTCGAGCTGCACCTCTGCGACGTCGTGCCCGACGCGGCCGCCCGCCTGGCCGCCCGGACCGGGGTCGCGGCGGGGCTCCACGACGATCCGGAGAGGATGTTCGGCGAGCAGGACCTCGACGTCGTGCTCGTGCTGACGCCCCCGCCGACCCACCACCCCCTGGTCCTCCGGGCGCTGGCCGCCGGGGCCCACGTCCTCGTCGAGAAGCCGATGGCCCTGACGCCGGAAGAGCACGAGGAGCTGTTCGCGGCGGCCGACGCCGCCGCTCGCCTCCTGTGCGTGGACCACAGCATGTTGCTGATGCCGTGCGTCGTCGAGGCGCTCGAGCGCGTGGCGGTCGGAGAGGTCGGGCGCCCGCTGGCCTTCCACTGCTTCTACGGACACGCCGAGGCCGGCGGCGCCATCCCCTACGGCGGTCCGGGGCACTGGGCCTACCGGATGCCCGGGGGGGTGCTGCTCAACCACCTCTCCCACCCGGCCAGCCTGCTGGTCGCCTTCCTCGGCGCTCCCGAGGAGGTGCTGGCGCTGCGGTCGGCGCGCAACGTCATGCCCGGTGACGTCCCCGACAGCCTGCAGGTGGCGGTCGGGACCGCCGCCGGGTATGGGAGCATCAGCATCTCGATGTCCCACGGCAACCACCTGCGGCAGGCCACCGTCTACGGCGAGCGGGGTACGGTCTTCCTCGACCTCACCCGCCAGACGACGGTGGTCAGCCGCCACCAGGGGCCGATCGGGCTGGTCCCGAAGATGTTGGGCGGCGTGGGCGTGGGGCTGGCCCAGGCCGGGCGGACGGTGGAGGTCGGAGCCCGGGTGGCCACCGGCCGGCTGAAGCGGGAGCCCGGGGTGCGGGCGCTCGTCGAACGGTACTTCGCCGCGGTGCGCGAGGGCGGCCCGCCACCGGTGTCGCGCGAGAACGCCCTCGGCGTGGCCCGCATCCAGTACGAGGCTCTGCTGGCGCCGGGGTTGGCCGCGCGATGACGGTCCTGCTGACCGGCTACCCGGGCCACCTGGGGCGCTCGCTGGCCCGCCGCCTCGTGGCCGGCGGCCACGAGGTGCGCGCCGTCCTCCACCGTCGCGCCGTCGACCGGCGGGACCGTGACCCGGGGGTCGAGCTCGTGTGGGGCGACGTCGGCGAGAAGGAGAGCCGCGACGAGCTCGTCGCCGGGGTCGACGCGGTCGTCCACGCGGCGTGGGACTTCCGCCGGGTCCCCCACGCCGAGCGCGTGAACGTCGACGGGAGCGTGGACCTGTACGGCGCCGCGGCCGAGGCCGGGGTCGGGACCTTCGTCTTCATCTCCAGCGTGGCCGTGTACGGCCTGGAACCGCCGCCCGGTGGCGGGCCGGTCGGCGAAGACACCCCGTTCGTCGCGGAGGACCGGGCGCTCGACGTCTACCCGTGGGCGAAGGTGCGGGTGGAGCGCGCCCTGCGGGAGCAGGCGGACGACGGGCCATCCCTCACCGTGGTGCGCCCGGGCCTGCTCTTCGGCCCGAACCTGGCGCCGGCCAAGCGGCTCGTCCGGGGGAGGTACGCCCTGCTGGTCGGCCGGGGTTCGAACCACCTCCCCTACGTCCACGTCGCGGACGTCGCCGACCTCGTCGCGCGGGCCGTCCGGCGAGGCGCGTCAGGGACCTTCAACGCCGTGCCGTCGGCAGCGGTCGGGGCCGACGCGTTCCTGCGAGGCTGGGCCCGCCGCGAGGGGCGGGACGTCCGGGTGGTGCACCTCCCGCCCGCGGTCTTCGCCGCCCTGTCCCTCGGCCCGTACGCCGTCAAGCGGCTGCTGGGGCGAGACGCGACGCGCCCCAACGTCGCGTACCAGACGGCGACCGCGCTGCGCGACGTCCGCTACAGCTCGGCCCGGGCCCGGCGGGAGCTGGGCTGGGAGGACGTCGAGACCCGGGCCGTGGTCGAGGCCGCGGGGCTGGGCTGACGGCGCGAGGTCATCCCCGGAAGAAGGCCTGGTGCCAGACCTCGAGCGAGAGCAGGGTGTAGATCCGCTGCCACTCGTTGCGCCGTCCCCGCTCGTGATCGTCGAGGAGCCGTTCGACCGCGGGCCGGTCCATCACCTGTCCCACGAACGAGCTCGGGGAGCACAGCATGTCCCGGGCCATCTCCCGCAGGCTGCCGCGGAGCCAGACGTCGAAGGGGACCCGGAACCCCAGCTTGGGGCGCCGGGTGATCTCCTCGGGCAGGTACCGCCGGCCCAGCTCGCGCACCACCCACTTGGTCGTGCCGCGACGGACCTTCACCCGTGAGGGGAGCGTGAACGCCAGCTCTACCAGGCGATGGTCGAGGAACGGGGGCCGGAGCTCCAGCGAGGCCGCCATCGAGGTCCGGTCACCCCGCTCGAGCAGGTTGTCGACGAGCCAGGTGTGGCAGTCGACGTAGAGCATCCGCTGGATCACGTCTCCACGCGCGCCGCCAGATCTCCTCGTAGCCTCCCCGGCCGGCCGAGCCCGCCAGCTCCAGTCGCTCCTCGGCGGTGAAGGGGGCGAACCAGGTGCGGAAGCGCTCGGCCTCGGTGCGGGCCGCGGCCGCCCGGAGGAGCGTGCGGGGCCGACGGGCCCGGTCGGGCAGGGCCCGCTCGAGGGCTCCGAACACCGGACCGCGGACCGCCGCCGGCAGCGTCCCCGAGGCCTGGACCAGGCGGGCGTACCGGTACTTCGGGTAGCCGGCGAACAGCTCGTCGCTCCCCTCGCCGGAGAGGACGACCTTCACGTGCCGGCGGGCCAGCGTGGCCAGGCGATGGAACGCGATGTCGGGGGGCTCGGGGAGCGGGGCGTCGACGTGCCACGTGAGCTTGGGCCAGAGCTGCTCGAAGTCCCGTGCCGTCACCGTGATCTCGTGGTGCGTGGTCCCGAGGTGGGCGCTCACCTTCCGGGCGAAGGGCAGCTCGTCGTGACTGGTCTGCTCGAAGTTGGCGGAGAACGTCTCGACCCCCTCGCCCTCGCGGAGGGATGAGATCATCGCCACGATCAGGCTGCTGTCGATCCCACCGCTGAGGTAGGCCCCGACGGGCACGTCGGCGACCAGGGCGGCCCGGACCGAGTCCCGCAGCGCCTCACCGACCAGCGTGAGGGCCTCCGCGTCGGGGACGTGCTCGCGCGCCGGCTCCACCGGCAGCGCCCAGTACCGCTCGACGGTGACCCGCCCGTCGGGCCGGGCGAGCAGGCGGTGGCCGGGCGGCAGCTTCCGCACCCCCCGGAACATCGTGTGGGGCGTGGGCACGGAGCGGTGCGCGAGGTAGTCGGCCAGGCTCTCCTCGTCGACCTCGGGCGCCCGGGGGAGGGCGGGCAGGATCGCCTTGATCTCCGACGCGAAGACGAGCACGTCCTCGTCCCGGTACCAGTAGAGGGGCAGGATCCCGAGGCGGTCCCGGTGCAGCCAGAGCTGCCCGTCGCGCTCGTCGACGATCCCGTAGGCGAACTGACCCCGGAGGCGCTCGACGAACCCGGGGCCGCCCTCGAGGAACCCGGCGAGGAGCACCTCGGTGTCACCGGCGGTCCGCCAGGGGTAGTCGAGCGCGTCCCGGAGCTCGCGGTAGTTGAAGATCTCGCCGTTGAAGACGACGTGGACCCGCCCGTCGACCGAGCTCATCGGTTGGGGCGAGCCGGCCACGTCGATGATCGAGAGCCGGCGGTGGGCCAGGCCCGCGGTCCCGTCGGCGGAGATCCAGACGCCGGCGCCGTCGGGCCCGCGGTGGGTGAGCACGTCGGCCAGGGCACGGAGCCGCTCGGGGTCCACGCGGGCGCCGTCGAAGCGGCGGATCCCGACGATGCCGCACATCAGCGGTCTCCGGCCCGGTCGCAGTGGCCGAGCAGCTCCTCCGCCCGGCGGTCCCACGAGTCGCCGAGCACGGCCTCGCGGCGCTCCTCGGGCGTCATCGTCCCGGGGCCGCCCCCGGCCAGCGCGGCCCGGACCTGGGCGACGAAGTCGTCCGGCCCGCACGCGATCCGGACCCACCTCCCGTGGCGCTCGACCTCCGGGATCGCCGTGGTCACGACGGGAAGCCCCAGGGCCAGGTACTCCTTGAGCTTGATCGGGTTGGTGTAGCGCGACCACTCGTCGTCGAGCCGGGGGAGGATCGCGACGTCGAACCCGGACCCGTAGCGCGGGATCTCCTCGTAGCCCCGGTAGCCGAGCCAGCGGACGTTGGGGAGGCTCTCGAGCCGGTCCATCGAGCAGGTGGCGTCGCCCACGAGCACGACCTGGGCCTCGGGGATCTCCCGGGCCAGGCGCTCGAGCAGGCCGAAGTCGATCACGTAGTCGTCGAGACCGCCGAAGAACCCGATCCTCGGGTGGGGCACGAGGCGCAGGTCGTCCGGCTCCTCCTCGGGAGGTCGGGGCCGGAAGTGGTCCAGATCGACGCCGTGGTCGAGGAAGACGGCGCGGTCACCGGCCAGCGGGAGCTCCTCCTCCATGAGCGCGTGGCTCACGTAGAGCACGCGGTCGGCGTGGCGGAGGAGCGCCTCCTCCAGCGCGCGGATGTAGTCCTGGTCGGTCTCCGCGAAGGTCGAGTGCTTGTCGACCCGGTTGAAGACCAGGGCCCGCCGGCGCATGGGGCGCACCACCTCCCAGGCCGTGGGGATGGTGACGACGAGGACCGGGTCCTCGATGCGGAGGAACCGGCTCACGAGCCGGACCTGGGCCCGGACCATGCGGGCGTTGAGGGCCCTCGCCCACCGCAGCGAGTAGAAGGGCAGGATCAGCGGGGTCATGACGTGGAAGCCCGGGAGGTCCGCCACGGGCCGCCGGACGAGCTTGGCCATGCTCTTGAGCTTCCGGACGATCCGGGACCACGCCTTGGTGCTGCGACCGGGCAGGGGCATCCGCATCCCGATGCTGTTCACGAGGAGCACCGTGCGCTCCCGAGCCACCCGCTGCATGAGCTGGAGCTCGGAGTGGGCCCGGTTGTGGTACCACCAGTCGACGGCGGCGAAGCACACGAACGGCGGCCCGGCCTGGTCGCTCGTGGTCGCCACGCGTTCGCCTCCTCGAACGGGGTGCCCCGGGGAGCCGCGCCTTCCGGCGCATCGGGCTCGTCGGCCGGTCGGAGTGACGGCCACCGCGGCTCGACGGGACCGAGTCTAGGGGTCCGGCGGCTCCCGGATCGGCCGACCGCTAGGTGATCGGGAAGAAGACCTCGGCCGGACCCAGGAACTGGGTGAGCCACTCGGGGTCGAGCACCGCCCAGCCGGGCTCTCCGGTCACGTTGGTGGTCTGGGTGCGGTAGGCGGCCAGCGCGCGGCGTTTGGCCCCCAGGAAGCCCGCGGTGGAGACCAGGTCGGGACGGGCCCGGGCGGTGGCCCGGAAGGGATCCGTGAGGAGCGACCAGGCCCGTGCGCCGGTCGACCGGCCGGGCGGGCGGGGCAGCCACGGACCGTCGGCCCAGAACCAGATGGGGTACTCGGCCACCCTGCACGTCGGGGGCAGCGACGGGAGCAGGTCGCGCACGGCCCGGTTGAGGGCCCGGTGGTCGGGCTGCCAGTCGAGCCCGGACGTGACGAGGATCTCGTCGGGCGCGAGCTCGCTCACCAGGCCCTCGACGGTCCCGGTGAGCTCCGCCACCCGCGTCCCCAGGGTCCCCTCCTCCCAGCCGAGCAGGCGGAGGTGCCCAGGTGGCACGCCGAGGGCGTCGGCGGCCTCGGTGGCCTCGGTCGCGCGGAGGTTCGCGAGCTCCTCGGGGGTGACGACGCTCGATCGGTGCGAGTGCCGGCCGTCGGTGACCACGACGACGTCGACCGTCGCTCCGGCCGCGACCTTGCGGGCGAGCGTCGCTCCGCAGCCGAGGGTCTCGTCGTCGGGATGAGGCGCGAGCACCAGGCACGATCGGCGGGCCGAGGCGGCGGTGACGTCGCGTCCCCGCCGGATCGTCGACCGCTGCCAGGCCCTCCGCACGGGCGAGCGGAGCGTCGTCGCGATCCGTCGCGCGAGGTTCGTCACGCCGGCTGCCCGGGCCGCAGCACCGTCCGCCACTCGAGGAGCGGGTTGCGCGGGAGCAGGGTCGCGACGTACACGAGCGTGGCTCCCCCTCCGACCAGCGCGAGCTCGACGACGTCGGCGGCATCGGGGATCGCGGCCAGGAGTCCGAGCGAGACCAGGAGCGCGGCGGCGGCCGCCACCCCGGTCGCACGAGAGGCTCCAGCAGCAGGCGGACGTCGACACCGCTGCGGCGGACGGCCGTGACGGTCACCGGCAGCACGACCGCCGCCGCCACGGCCACGTGGGTCCAGGCGACGGCGCGCAGCCCGCCGGTGTGGGCGGCGACGATCAGTGCCGGGGCGAGCAGGGCCAGCCAGAGGGCGTACACCAGGAACTCGGTGCGGGAGCGGCCCTGGGCGACGAGCACGTCCACGAGGATGCGCTGCACGACCCGCAGCCCTCCCAGGAGCGCGAGGATCCGCAGCACCGGCACGGCCGGGACCCACTTCTCCCCGTACACGAAGCGCACCGCCGGCTCCGCGAGCACGATGAGCATCAGCATCAACGGGAGGATGGCCGCCACCAGCAGGGCGAAGGCTCGACGGAGGCCTCGTGACAGACGGTCCCGATCGGCCACCAGCCGGGCGAAGCTGGCCAGGCTCACGCGCTGGACGGTCGCCCCGACCGTGTTGACCGGGAGGCTCGAGACGTTGAAGGCGAGCTGGTAGTAGCCCAGCGACGTCGGGCCCAGCACGCCTCCCACCACGAGGTTGTCGACGTTCCACGTCCCGTCCCGGAGCAGCGAGCTCCCGGCGATCGGCAGCCCGAAGCCGAGGAGGGATCGGGCCGTCGATCGATCGAACCCGAACCCCGGTCGGGAGGGGATCAGGAGGATCATCACGAGCGTCGTGGCCAGGTTGCTCGTGACCATCCCCAGGGCCAGCGCGTAGGGCCCGGCCCCGGCGACGGCCAGGCCGATCGTCACCGTGATCTGCACGGCCATGCCCACGCCCTCGGCGACCATGACCCGTTCCTGGCGGATCTCCCGGTACAGGAGGGCCTGGGGGATGCTGGACACCCCGTCGACGAGCACGGTGACCGACAGGACCCGGAGCACCCCGGTGACCTGTGGCTCCCCGACGACGTCGGCCACGAGGGGCGCGAAGAGGAGGACGAGCAGGAACCAGCCGGTGCTGCTGACCAGAGCGATGGTCCACGCGGTGCGGCCCGCCTCGACGGCGTCCCCCTGCCACCGGACGATGCCGGGGATCTGGCCCAGCTCGTTGATCGCGATGAGCATCGTGACCACGGCCATGGCCGCGCCGTAGACGCCGACGTCCTCGACGTCGAGGATCCGCAGGACGACGACGCTGGAGCCGAAGGTGAAGATCCGGTTGACGAGCTGGTTGACGAAGCTCCAGCGGAGTCCCCGCCCCACGAGGCCGCTGATGCCCCGGTCCGGCGGAGGTCCCGAGGCGTCGAGTCCGGTCACACCCTCCGCTCCCCTGCGCCTGGTTCCTTCGCGTGCATCCGTGCTCGGGCCGTGGCGGTCGGGGGAGACGCCGGGCCCGTCGTTCCCGCACGCCACCTGCCGCCCTCGAACGGTAGCCTGCCTCCGACCGCCCGCCGAACCGCCGGGCCGGGTGCCGGGGCCGTGCCGAGACGACGGGGGACTGGTGGACCACACGCCGGGGAGAGGGGGATGAGGCGCCCGACCTCCGGTGACCGGCTCCCGCTCCTGACCCGCCTCGAGGACCGGTTCGAGGACGATCGCCCCCCGGCGAGGTCGTCGGGAGCCGCACCACCGGCGGGGACCTCCGCCTCGGGGTCGACGCGGAGCGGGGCATCGGGATCGACCACCACGCCCTACGGGTCCGCTTCCTCGAGGAGCCGGGCTGGGGCCGGGCCGGGCTCGTCTACGGGCCGTTCGCCCGCACGCCCGGCCTCGCGCTCGCGGTCTCCATGCTGAACGGGCACAACAGCTCGCAGACCCGCAACCTGCCCGAGACGTGGCGTCAGCGGGCCCGGCGCTGGTACGAGAGCCTGGTCCGGCTCCGCCTGCCCCCGCCGCGGCTGCGCGACAACCTGGCGGTCGGGTTCTTCCCCCACCCGGTGCCCGTCGACCCCACCCGTGAGGGGAGCGCGCTCGTGATGCGCTCGGCGGACACGCTGGGCGGCGAGCTGCGGGCCCGGTCCGGCGACGCGGTGCTGCCCCTGGTCCGGGGGGTGCAGAACCTGCCGCTCCACCTCGTGGTGGTGCTGCGCGAGCACGGGGCGGCGTACTACGCCACCTCGGTGCCGGGCGCGTCGGGGCTCACGGGACACCCGGAGATGCGGCCGTTGGCCGTCGACCCGGCGCCGGGCCCACCCTCGCTGTTCGCCGGGGTCCACCAGTGCGTCATCGGTGAGGTGGGGTACCGGATCGACAGCCGGGTCTACGGCGTACGGGTGCAGCGGCTTCCCGACCTGGAGGCGTGGTACGGGACCGCCGAGGTCGCCGACGACCTCTCCGGCGCCGGCCCGGTCGGCGGCAGCGAGGCGGAGGTCGGGGGCCGGTGGACGGCGGTCGAGGGGCTCCTCGCCCGTGGTCCGGGTGGGGCCCGGCCCGAGCGGGGCCCCGCCACGGTGGCCATGGCCCACACCGGACCGGTCGGGCTGGTCCACGTCCTGGCGCGGGCCGATCGCGGTGACGCGGAGCTCGAGCTGCGATGGCGGACGGCCGGCGAGGGTCGCAGCTGGAGCCTGCGGGCCACGACCGACGGGTGCCGGCTGGTCCATCGTGAGGGGGACGCCTCCGAGGTCGTGCGCGAGGACCCCGCCCGGCGGCTCCGCCGGCGGGCCACCAGCTCCCTGCAGGTCCTCGACGACGGCGGGACCATCGTCGTGCACCTCGACGGGCAGCCGGTGTTCGGGGGCCCGGTGGTCGACGATCGGCTCGGGGCGGCGGGGGGCCTCGCCGTACGGGCCCGGGGCTCGGTGACCCTCCGGGCGCTCGAGGCCCACCCGCGGGCGGTCCGGCTCCCCGCCGGGCTCGACCTCGGAGCGCCGTGGACGGTCCGCGGCCCGGTGCGGGTCGTGACCGATCCCTTCGACGGACCGGCCGGCGACCTCGCCGAGCCGGTGGCCGGCCGCCCCGCCTGGCGGCGCGAGCTCGGGACCGGCGTGGTGGAGCGGACGGGCCGAGGCGGGGCCCGGGTCCGGGCCGACCGCGAGCACCCGAACCCGGGACGGACGCTCTACACGGTGCCCTGGCCCCATCCGGAGCTGGCCGACGTGGAGGTCACGATCATCCCTCCGGGGACCTCGGCCGGCGAGGGGCACAACGGTCGCAGCGGTCTCGTGCTGTGGCAGGACCCCGACCACTACGTGGTCGTCAACCTGTGGCTCGACGACTGGTTCGGGGGCGCCTCGGTGTCCACCTTCTTCCACCTGGGTGGGGTCGAGACGATGTACGACTACGACGCGGTCTGGTCGAACGTCGGGCTGCGGGTCCGGCACGGGCACCCGGTGCGGCTGCGGGTCGCGAGCGACGGCGAGCGCCTGATGATCTGGCTCGACGGCGAGCCGGTCAACTACCGGGCCCTCACCGACGTCCGCCCCCACGCGGCCCGCCTGACCGTGCGCCGGGTCGGGCTGGCGGTGAACTGGGAGTGGGGCGACGACACCGGCAGCGCGTTCCACGACTTCGTCGCCTCGGGCCCCGGCGGGAGCGAGCGCGACGAGGCCGCGCCGCGTCCCTAGAATCGGGCCGACCCCGGCCACCCCGAGCGGTACCGTTCACGCCCCTGGTACGGATCGTCCGGTGCCAGCGGGTGAGGAGGACCAGCGTCCCAGCCGTGAGACCCTCGCCGAACCCCCGCTGCGTCGTGTGCGGCAGCGACGACCTCGAGGTCGTCGCCGCCGTGCCGCCGGTCCCCGTGCTCGCCAACGCCTTCCTCGAGGACGCGGACGCCGCCCGGTCGGTGCCCCGCGGCGAGCTGTCGCTCGCCCTGTGCCACCGGTGCACGGCCCTGATGAACGTCGCCTTCGACGCCCGGCTCGTCCGCTACGGCGGGGCCTACGAGAACTCGCTCCACTTCTCGGCGACCTTCGACCGCTATGCCGAGGATCTGGCCCACCGTCTGGTGGAACGCCACGACGTCCGTGGCGGGCTGGTCGTGGAGGTGGGGTCCGGGAAGGGGGAGTTCCTCGTGAAGCTCTGCGAGGCGGGTGGCAACCGGGGACTGGGTTTCGATCCCAGCCACGACGGCGCCGTCGACACGCGCGGGCAGGCGGTCACCTTCGTGCCGGAGCTGTTCCCCGGCGGCGCCGTGCTGGCCGGCGCCGATCTCGTCTGCAGCCGGCACGTCCTCGAGCACGTCGAGCAGCCCTCCGAGCTCGTGGCGGAGCTCGCGTCCGGCCTCGATCCGGCGCGGCGCACCGTGGTCTACGTCGAGGTCCCCGACGCCGGGTACATGCTGCGCGAAGGGGCGGTCTGGGACCTCGTCTACGAGCACCGGAGCTACTTCGCCGCCCCCGCCCTCCGGCGGCTGTTCCGCCGGGCCGGGTTCGAGCCCGCGGGGGAGGGCACGGCCTTCGGCGGCCAGTACCTCTTCCTCGAGGTCGTCCGGGTCGGGGGCCGGTGGCCGAGCCCCGGGGGAGGCCGCCGAGCGGGCCGAGGTGGCCCGGTCGGCGGGGACCTTCGGAGCCCGGTTGGACCGGGCCCTCGAGCGCTGGGGGGGCTTCCTCGACGAGCTGCTCGCGACAGGCCGCCGTGTGGCCCTGTGGGGAGCGGGTTCGAAGGGTGTGACCTTCCTCAACCTGGTCGAGGGGGGTGACCGCGTGGACGCGGTCGTCGACGTCAACCCCCGCAAGCACGGGCTGCACGTGCCGGGGACCGGCCAGGCCGTGGTCGCCCCCGAGACGCTGGGCGAGGATCCGGTCGACGTCGTGCTCGTCATGAACCCCCTCTACGAAGACGAGATCCGCGCCCGTCTCGACGGGGTGGGCGTCGCCGCCGACGTCGTCACCGTGACGGGGGAGCGCTGATGCCGCCCCGGGTGACCGTCGGGCTCCCCGTGTACGAGGGAAAGCGCTTCCTCGCCGGTGCCCTCGACAGCCTCCTCGCCCAGGACTTCGACGACTTCGAGGTGATCGTGTCCGACAACGGCTCGACCGACGGCAGCGCGGACCTCGCCGCCGACTACGCGGCTCGGGACGGGCGGGTGCACGTCGTGCGTGGGTTCCGCAACGTGGGCGCGGCCAGGAACTTCAACCGGGTGTTCGAGCTGGGCCGAGGAGAGCTCTTCACGTGGGCGGCCTGCGACGACCGCCACGCCCCGACCTGGATGGCCCGGTGCGTCGAGGCCCTCGACGCCGACCCCGGTGCGGTCCTCGCCTACACCCGTGCCCTCGACGTCGACGAGGCGGGCAACGTCCTCGGCCCGGTGGACTTCGAGCTCGCCACCGACGACCCGGACCCGGCCCGGCGCTTCGGCGAGGCCGTCCTCCGTCCCCACCCGTGCTTCCAGGTGTTCGGCGTGATCCGGGCCGACGTCCTGGCCATGACCCAGCTGCTCGGCCCCTACTCGGGCTCGGACCGGGTGCTGCTCGCGGACCTGGCCCTCCGGGGCCGCTTCGTCGAGATCCCCGAGCGCCTGTTCCTCCACGGGGAGCATCCCGATCGCTCGGTGAACGTCCACTACTACGAGCACGAGCGGTACGCCTGGTTCGATCCACGCCGTGCCTCGTTGACCGCGTTCCCGAACTGGCGCCTCCTGGGGGAGTACGCGCGGGTCGTGCACCGTGCCCCGCTGTCCCGCGACGATCGACGCCGGGCCTACGCGCGCCTCGGGCCCTGGATCGGCCGGTTCGGCAAGGAGCTGGCCCGGGACCTCGCCCGCCCGGTCCGCCGCGTCCTGACCTCGCCGTAGGAGCCGCCGAGCCCGCTACGCCCCCGAAGCGCGGCCGGCCAGGCCGAGCAGGCGGGCCCAGTCCTCGGCCCGGCGCCGCCAGGAGTGCCGGGCCGCGAAGGCCCGGCGGGCAGCGACGTCCGCCTCGTCGCGAGGTGTGTCGAGGGCCCGCTCCACCGCGTCCGCGAAGGCGTCGGCGGACCGAGCGACGGTGACGAGGTCCGTGTCCAGCCACCGGATCGCCGGGAGGTCGCAGGCCACGACGTGCAGGCCTGCGGCGAGATACTCGAGGGTCTTGAGCGGGAAGCTCCCCCGGTTGAACGCGGTGTCGGCGTAGGGCACCAGCCCGACCCGGGCGACTCCGAGGTAGGAGGGGAGCGACGCGAACGGACGCTCGCCGATCCACCGGACGGTGGGTCGCTCCAGGAGGGCCCGGAGGCGCGGGGGATCGAAGCGATGGTCGCGCGGACCGACGAGGAGGAGCGATCGGTCCCGTTGCGCGACCGCCTCGAGCAGGGCCAGGTCGAGACGGTCCGACAGGCGACCGGCCACGACGGCGATCGGCGGTGGGAGCGAGACGTCCGGCGGGGTCGGGCCTGCGCCGGCGCGGGCGAAGAGGTCGTCGTCGCAGCCGTTGGGGATCAGGACGGGGTCGTGGCCCCGCTCGCGCCACGTCTCCTCGAGGCTCGGCGACGCGGCCACGATGACGTCCGCCCGTGCGGCGAGCCGGCGCTCGCCGTCGACGAGGAGCCTGGGTGCGATCCCGGTGAGCTCCGGCTGGGCGGCGTAGTCGTCGTGGACCCAGAAGACGTCCAGGGCCTCGTCGCAGGCACCGAAGGGGTCGTGGTTCGGGGCGATGGCGACGAGGGCCCGGACCCGTCCACCCAGGGTCGCCACCGCCGAGCGGATAGCCCGTCGGAGCAGCACGTCGGTGACGGTCGTCATGCCGACGCGGTCCTTGGCGGGGAGGACGACGGGGGTGAGACGGGCCAGGCGGGGACCGACGATCCGGAGCCGGGGCCTGCGGAGCGAGGGACGCAGCACCGGGTGACGCAGGGCGGTCACGTGGGACACGGGCGGGTCGACGTAGAGCACGGGGGCGTGGTCGGCGAGGTAGGCCGCGAGGTTGCGCGCGGCGAGTGGGTTCTCCTCCCAGGCGGTGTTGGCGCAGAGGACGACGAGGTCGTCCCACTCGCCCGCGAGGCCTCGCGGCCCTCGGGTCATGCGGCGGCTCCGGCGCGTCCGTGGTGGTGCGACCGTACCCGCGACGGGCCGGGGCTCGACGCCCCGGCCCGGTCGCGATGCTCGCGCCTATGGGCGTTGGCTCAGCTCAACCCGTCGAGCTGGGCGCTGATCGGCCGCCCCGCGGTGTCGACGTTGCCCTCCCACACGACGTTGCCACTGATGGTGGCGTAGTCGAAGAGGTGGTCGTTCCCGAACGTGTTGTTGCGGATCACGACGTTCGTGGGCACGCCGAACCAGGGTGCCGAACGGGAGCGGATCGAGTACAGGGTGAACCCGCCGCCGTCGATGAAGTTGTTCTCCACGAGCACGTTGTCGATCGGTCCCTGGTCGGCGTCGATGAACACCGCGGCGTTGAGCCCGCAACGCTCGAAACGGCTGTTGCGCAGGACGATGTTGGAGCCCGACGAGACCTGGACGCAGTCGTTGTGGGAGTACCCGCCGGCCCCCGCGCCCGGACCTCTCCGGGCGTTGAGGTCGTGGACCCACGTCGACTCGATCAGGACGTCGCCGTGGGCCTTGAAGCCGTCGTGCACGTGATGGACGTCGACCCGGCGGGCCGTGAAGTCCGCCCACACGATGCCGTCGCCCCCGAAGCCCGGGTCGTTGAAGCCGTGGACCTCACCGTCCTCCAGAACCATGCCGCCCGCGCCCTCCTGGACGATGTTGGACGCGCGGAAGTTCCGGATCGTCACGTTCGGCGCGTGGACGGTGATGGCCCCGTTGACGTCGACGTTCTCGATCACGGCCCCCGGCGTGCTGATCGTGAGGGGACCGGAGGGCTGGAGCAGCGAGGGGTTCGACGGGCCGGCGTCCAGCGGGCTCTCCGTCGGGCCGCTGGCCTGCGCCGCGGGCCACGAGCGCGGCCCGAGCTCGTCCGAGGCGAAGATGCCGCCGTCACCCGCGACCAACCAGTAGCCACTCCCGGTCGGGGGAGTCGCCAGTCCGACCACGGGCTGCTGGAGCAGGACCCCGGACAGGGAGCCGAAGAACGGCGCGTCGCCGAAGGCGAAGACGCCACCGTCCTCGGCGGCGAGCCAGTAGCCGCCCCCACTCGGTGTCTCCGCGATGGAGACCACACGGGCGCCGGCGGCACCGGCGGCGCTGCCGAGGAACGGCGCGTCGCCGAAGGCGAAGACACCGCCGTCCTCGGTGGCGAGCCAGTAGCCGCCGCCGCTCGGTGTCGCGGTGATGGACACCACGCGGGCGGAGACGGAGCCGAAGGCGCTGCCGTGGAAGCGCGCGTCGCCGAAGGCGAAGACGCCGCCGTCGGCCGCCACGAGCCAGTAGCCGCCGCCGGTGGGGGTGGCGGCGATGTCGACGATGGGATGGTCGAGGGCCGTGCCGGCGAGCGAGCCCTGGAAGCGCGCGTCGCCGAAGGCGAAGACACCGCCGTCGGCTGCCGCCAGCCAGTACCCCCCGCCGGGCGTCGAGGCGATCCCCACGACCGGCTGGTTCAGTGGGGTGCCGCCCATCGAGCCGTGGAAGCGGGCGTCGCCGAAGGCGAAGACACCGCCGTCGGCCGCCGCCAGCCAGTAGCCGCCGCCGCTCGGACTCGCGTCGAGCCCGACGATGCCGCGGTTGAGGGGCCAGCCGGCCGTGGATCCCCGGTACGTCGCGTCATCGGCCCCCGAGGAGGGGCTGAGCGCGAAGGGGAGGACGGCGAGGACGGTGAGCAGGGCGATCCGGGTACGGGAATGGCGATGCCATCGTGCCATGAACCCTCCTTGCGGGCGGGTGCGGCCGGAGACGACCGGGGAACGACGGTGCCGAGGTCGGGGTCACGCTAGACGGCCCGGCAAGCGGAGTGCAGGTTCACTGACGGGGCGTGTCGCGCTTGCCGCAGAGGGAATCGGCATTCGGGCCAGGAGGGTCGGAAACGCCCTCGGGACCGTGATCCCCGGGATCCGGCGGGGAGGCCGCGCGCGCGCGTTCCGGTCCCGGGCGCGGGGCTCCGGGGGCGGTTCCTACCCGCTCAGCTCGTCGGGGACCGGCTCGACCGGCCGGCCGTCGCCGTCGACGTTGCCGGACCACTCGACGGTCCCCGCCACGGTGGCGTGGTCGACCAGGTGATCGGGGCCGAAGGTGTTCCCCCGGACGACGACGGCGGTGGGCGGCCCGTTCTCGGGTGCCGAGCGCGACTGGATCGCGTAGAGCGTGTAGCCGCCACCGTCGAGGAGGTTGCCCTCGACGAGGACGTCGTCGATCGGCCCCTGGTCGGGGTCGATGAACACCGCCGAGTTGAGCCCGCAGCGCTCGAACCGGTTGTCGCGCAGGACGATGTCGGAGCCGGCGGAGATCTGGACGCAGTCGTTGTGGGAGTACCCGCCCGAGCCCGCGCCGTCGCCGCGGAACTCGTTGAGGTCGTGCACCCACGAGTCCTCGATGAGGACGTCGCCGTTGGCCTTGAACCCGTCGAAGACATGATGCACGTCGAGGCGCCGCGCCGTGTACGAGGACCACGCGACCCCGTCGGCGCCGAACCCGGGATCGTCACCGCCGTGGATCTCGCCGTCCTCGAGGAGCAGGCCCCCGGCGTTCTCCTGCACGACGTTGGTCGCGCGGAAGTTGCGGATCGTCACGTCCGGCGCCTCGACGACGATCGGTCCGTCGACGTCGACGTTCTCGATCACGGCCCCGGGGGTGGAGACGGTGATCGGTCCGGTCGGGCGGAGGAGGTCGGGCCGGGACGGACCCACGTCCTCGGGGCTCACGCCGGCCTGCCGCGGCGCCGTCGTCGTCGCTCCTGGCGCCTCCTGCGTCGTCCTGGGTGCTCCGGGCACGCCGGTCGAGGCCGGTGACCGGCCTTCGTCGCCGTCGCTGCGGTCCCAGGTCGCGAAGGAGATCCCGGCCGCCGCGGCGGCGACGATCCCTCCCGCGACGAGCACGCGGACCCGGCGCCGTCGTCGCACCGTCGCCATGGCGTCGCTCCTCTGCGGACGACTCCCTCGTCGAGGAGCCGGGCGCGAATCCTAGGGCCGCCGCGGCGGGAGCGGGTCTCGCGGGTCAGGGTCCGATCTTGTACGGCGAGACGGGGTTGCCGGCGGGGTCGCGGTTGTCGTGCCAGACGTAGCCGGGGGAGTTGATCCAGGCGTTGCCGAAGTAGGCCTGGCCGGGGGTGGCTCCTCCGAAGACGGTGCGGCGGACGACCACGCCGGTGGGGGGTCCCCAGGGGACGTTGTTGGCGCTGGGGATGGCCCAGAAGGAGAAGTTGCTGCCCTGGAGGTAGCTGTCTTCGACGAGGACGTTGTTGATGGGTCCCTGGTCGGGGTCGACGAAGATCGCGCCGTTGTAGCCGCAGCGTTCGAGGCGGCTGCGGCGCACGGTGATGTTGGAGCCCGAGGAGACCTGCAGGCAGTCGTTGTGGGAGTAGCCACCGGCGCCGGATCCGGCGCCGGTGAACCGGTTGAGGTCGTGGATCCAGGAGTCCTCGACGAGCACGTCGCCGTGGCCCTTGAGGCCGTCGTGGACGTGGTGGACGTTGACCCGTCGCAGGGTGTAGTCGGCCCAGACGATGCCGTCGGCGCGGAAGTCGGGGTCGTTGTTGCCGTGGATCTCACCGTCTTCGAGGACCATGCCGCCGCCGCCTTCCTGGACGACGTTGGTGGCCCGGAAGTTGCGGATGGTGACGTTGGAGGCCCGCACGTAGATGGGCCCGGCCACGTCGACGTCCTCGACCACGGCGCCGGGCGTCGTGATCGTCAGCGGCCCGGACCGCACCAGCGCCGCCGGGTTCGACGGGCCCACCGAGCCGGTGCCACCCGCCGAGGGAGTGGCTCGCCAGCTTCCACCGACCTCCGGTGCGAGCACCCCGCCGTCGCCGGTGGCGAGCCAGTAGCCGCCGCCCGTGGGGGTGGCGGCCATGCCGACGACCGGCTGGTTGAGGGCGGTGTCGCCGGTGCTGCCGTGGAAGGCGGCGTCGCCGAAGGCGAAGATGCCGCCGTCGGCGGCCACCAGCCAGTAACCGTGGCCGGTGGGGGTGGCGGCCATGCCGACGATGGGCTGGTTGAGCGGGGTGGCGCCCGTGGATCCGTGGAAGGCGGCGTCGCCGAAGGCGAAGATGCCGCCGTCGGCGGCCACGAGCCAGTAGCCGTGGCCGGTGGGGGGGGGGGCCATGCCGACGATGGGCTGGTTGAGCGGGGTGGCGCCCGTGGAGCCGTGGAAGGTGGCGTCGCCGAAGGCGAAGATGCCGCCGTCGGCGGCCACGAGCCAGTAGCCGTGGCCGGTGGGGGTGGGGGCCATGCCGGCGATGGGCTGGTTGAGCGGGGTGGCGCCCGTGGAGCCGTGGAAGGTGGCGTCGCCGAAGGCGAAGATGCCGCCGTCGGCGGCCACCAGCCAGTAGCCGTGGCCGGTGGGGGTGGGGGCCATGCCGGCGATGGGCTGGTTGAGCGGGGTGGCGCCCGTGGAGCCGTGGAAGGTGGCGTCGCCGAAGGCCCACACCCCGCCGTCTCGCCCCACGAGCCAGTACCCCTGGCCCGTGCGGGTGGCGGCGACGCCGACGACCCGGGCGTTGAGCGGCTGGCCGGCGGCCGAGCCGAGGTATCGCGCGTCACCCGCCCAGGCCGGTCCCGCGCCCAGGGCCAGGACGGCGACGGCGAGGACGGAGCTCGCGAGCAGTCGGCGCACGGACACCCCCAACGTCGGGTACCACGCGCGTATCGGTGGGATGGCCCGGACTCTTGAGACGCGCGGCACCCCCCGGCCCGGGAACCGGGGGGCGCCGCGCACTCGGTCAGGGTTCGGTCAGGGTCCGATCTTGTACGGCGAGACGGGGTTGCCGGCGGGGTCGCGGTTGTCGTGCCAGACGTAGCCGGGGGAGTTGATCCAGGCGTTGCCGAAGTAGGCCTGGCCGGGGGGTGGCTCCTCCGAAGACGGTGCGGCGGACGACCACGCCGGTGGGGGGTCCCCAGGGGACGTTGTTGGCGCTGGGGATGGCCCAGAAGGAGAAGTTGCTGCCCTGGAGGTAGCTGTCTTCGACGAGGACGTTGCTGATGGGTCCCTGGTCGGGGTCGACGAAGATCGCGCCGTTGTAGCCGCAGCGTTCGAGGCGGCTGCGGCGCACGGTGATGTTGGAGCCCGGAGGAGACCTGCAGGCAGTCGTTGTGGGAGTAGCCACCGGCGCCGGATCCGGTGCCGGTGAACCGGTTGAGGTCGTGGATCCAGGAGTCCTCGACGAGCACGTCGCCGTGGCCCTTGAGGCCGTCGTGGACGTGGTGGACGTTGACCCGTCGCAGCGTGTAGTCGGCCCAGACGATGCCGTCGGCGCGGAAGTCGGGGTCGTTGTTGCCGTGGATCTCACCGTCTTCGAGGACCATGCCGCCGCCGCCTTCCTGGACGACGTTGGTGGCCCGGAAGTTGCGGATGGTGACGTTGGAGGCCCGCACGTAGATGGGCCCGGCCACGTCGACGTCCTCGACCACGGCGCCGGGCGTCGTGATCGTCAGCGGCCCGGACCGCACCAGCGCCGCCGGGTTCGACGGGCCGGCGGAGAGCGGGTCCTCGGCCGGCGCGGGCGGCGTGGTGGTGGCCGGCGGTGCGGTGGTGGTGGTCGGCGGTGCGGTGGTGGTGGTCGGCGGTGCGGTGGTGGTGGTCGGCGGTGCGGTGGTGGTGGTCGGCGGTGCGGTGGTGGTGGTCGATGTCGGCACCGAGCCTGCTGGCACGGCGCTGCCGTCGTCCGCGAACACGTTGCGCTCCCACGCCGGCGAGCCCTCGAGGAGCGCCGGTCCCGAGGTCGCCGACCGCCCGAAGCGGTTGTCGAGGAACCGGACGTCGGTGGGCGTCCCGTGGTGGCCCCGGCGTGCCTGCACCGTGTATGCCCCCCGTCGAGGTGGCTTCGCTCGACGAGGACGCCGGAGACCGGCCCCTGGTCGGCTCCGACGTAGACCGCGGCGCTCGAGCCGACTCGTTCGAACCGGCTGTCCCGGATCACCACGTCGCTCCCCGAGCTCACCTGGACGGCGTCGGTCGGGGCCCCCCGGCACCTCCGGCCGGGAGGACGTTGAGGTCGTGCACCCAACTCTGCTCGATCAGGACGTTGCCGTGGGCCTTGAAGCCGTCGACCACGTGGTGCACGTCGAGGCGCCGGGCCGTGTAGTTGGCCCAGGTCACCCCGTCGAGGGCGAACGCCGGGTCGTCGTTGCCGTGGATCTCGCCGCTCTCGAGCACGAGGCCGGTGATGCCGGACTCCTGTGCGACGTTGCTGGCCCGGAAGTTGCGGATGGTCACGTTCGAGGCCCGGACGTGGATCGGGCCCGCCACGTCGACGTTCTCCACCACGGCTCCCGGGGTAGTCACCGTCAACGGTCCGGTCGGGCGCAGCCGGCTCGGGTCGGACGGGCCCCACGGCGGAGGTGTCGGGGCGGGGGACCGCTCCGGGGGCTTGGCCCCGCCACGCCCTCGCCGGGCGACGGCCTCGGCCGTGGCCTCGTCACCGGCCGCGGGCGCGCCCTGGCGCTCCGCGAGGGGGATCTGCTGGCACCCGAACAGGACGATAGCCAGGAACGGGACCATCGAACGCAGGGTCCATCGGCGCGCGGGGCGCGCGCGACCAGAGATGTCGCTCACTGTCCGCTTCCTTCCTCACGACGGATGAAGGCCCTACCGGGAGACGTATCGGCGTGGGGCCCATCGCGCCTGAAGGGCTCGTTGCGATCTCGCGAAGAACTCGCGAAGGCGGGGGAAGCGCGTGCCGAGGAGGAGGGGTGGACGAGTAGTGTCCCGGGGGCGACCCCCGATTCGGGGAGGGCGACCACGTGGGTTCACGACCCTGTGGCAGGGCGGTTGGGGGTGGGCGCGTGTTCTGGTGGACGATCGATCGATTCGGTCGAGAGCGACGCGCTCGTCACGGATCGTGCCCGCCGACCCCTGAACGCGGCAACGGGGTCGCGTGGGATAGGATCACGGTGCGTGGTCACCAACTGGGGGGGTGGGCTGACCGTGCCCCCCGCGCAGCACACGATGTCGAGGCGTAGCGCGTGAAGACGACGAGGGCGATCAACAATCGCCGGAGGCGCGACCGGCGCCCCCACGGGACGACGGCGCAGCACAACGGGCACGAGTGGCGCCCTGCTGCGCCGGCACGACCTCCGGCCCGTCGCGTCGCCGACAGCACGTCGTGGCTCCGCCAACTCCTCGTCGCGCTCGACGCGGTCGCCTTCGCGGTGGGGTGGCTCGTGGCGCTGGTCTCGGGTCGAGGTGCCCATCCGCTCACCAGCGAGCCGGCGAGGGCCGTCGGGTTCCTCGTCGCGGTGACCGTGGGATCGTTGCTGTTCACGGCCTCGCAGCGTCTCTACCTGGCCCGGGTCTCGTCGGTCCGGGAGGAGGAGAAGGCCCGCCTGGCTCGGGTCGCCGTCTTCAGCTTCGTCTTCGCCCTGCTCGTCGCCGAGGTCCTGGCGCTCGGGCTCTCCAAGGCCCGCCTGGCGTGGGGGGCGGTGCTCGTGTTCGCGCTCCAGGCGGTCTTCCGGCTGATCTACCAGCAGTGGCTCAAGATCGCCCGGGCCCGGGGGCGGTTCGCCCGCCCCATCCTGCTCGTCGGCGTCAACGACGAGGGGGCCGAGCTCTACGAGCTCCTCACCACCCACGCGGAGATCGGGCTGCGGGTCGAAGGTCTCGTCGGCTCGCGAGAGGCGGCCGCCAGGCTGGGGATCGAGTCGCTGTGGCGCGGTGACGTCGGCGACGTGCACCGGGTCATCGACGAGCGCGGAGTCAACGGCGTGCTGATCGCCGCGAGCGCCCTGTCGCCCCACGAGCTCCGGCGGGTCGTGCGCGACCTGCTCGGACGCGGCATCCACGTGCACCTCTCCACCGGGCTGATGGGGTTCGACCCCCGGCGCCTCCGCTCGCTGCCCCTGTCACACGAGCCGCTGTTCTACGTCGAGCCGCTCACGCTCGCCCGCTGGCAGCACGTCCTGAAGCGCACGATCGACGTCGTCCTCTCCGCGGTCAGCCTCGTCGTGGCGGCGCCGATCCTCGCCCTGGCCGCGGTGGCGATCAAGCTCCAGGACCGGGGGCCGGTCCTGTTCCGCCAGACCCGCATCGGGCGCGCCGGTGAGCCGTTCACCTTCCTCAAGCTCCGCACGATGTACCAGTCGGCCGAGGACGATCTCGACGAGGTCAGGGACCACAACGAGCGCAGCGGGCCGCTGTTCAAGCAGGAGGAGGATCCTCGCCGCACGGCCGTGGGCCGGCTGCTCGAGGCCTCCAGCATCGACGAGCTGCCACAGCTCATCAACGTGCTGCGGGGCTCGATGAGCCTGGTGGGTCCCCGGCCGGCCCTGCCGAGCGAGGTCGCCCAGTTCGACACCGAGCTCCTGGCCCGGCACCGGATGCGCCCGGGGATCACCGGTCTGTGGCAGGTCGAGGGCCGTGACAACCCGTCCTTCCAGGCCTACCGGCGCCTCGACCTCTTCTACGTCGAGAACTGGTCGATCACCCTGGACCTCGCGATCCTCTTCACCACCATGCAGGCCGTGATCGCCCGTACCCTCCTGCGGACGGCCCGGCTGTTCCGGCGCTCCCCGAAGCCCGAACCCGAGGTCACGCCGGCGCGGGCGCGGGCCCGCGAGATCGCCCCCACGGCCGAGGAGGCGACGAGCTGATCAGGCGCCGGCGGCGTGGCGGGCGCCGCGTCCTGATCATCGTCCAGAACCTCCCGGTGCCCCTCGACCGGCGGGTGTGGCTCGAGTGCCGGACCCTCGTGACCGCCGGGTTCTCGGTGGCCGTGGTCTGCCCCAGGGGCGAGGGCGACCCCCGCTACGAGGAGCTCGAGGGCGTCCACCTCCACAAGTACACGCCGCCCCCCGTCGCGACCGGCCTGTTCGGTTACCTCCGGGAGTTCGTCGTGTGCTGGCTCAAGACCGCGTTCCTCGCGCTGCGGGTCCGCCGCCGCCACGGCTTCGACGTCATCCAGACGTGCAACCCGCCCGACACGTACTGGGCCCTGGCGCTCCCGTTCAAGCTGCTCGGGGTGCGGTTCGTCTTCGACCAGCACGACCTCTGCCCGGAGGTCTACGTGTCACGGTTCCCCGAGTCGCGCCGCGCCCTCGTGTGGGGCCTGCGCCTCCTCGAGCGGGCCACCTACCGGGTGGCCGACCACGTGATCAGCACCAACGAGTCGTACCGCCAGGTGGCGGTCACCCGTGGGCGGATCTCCCCGGACCGGGTGAGCGTCGTTCGCTCCGGGCCCGACCCGAACCGCCTCTTCCGGGGCGAGGCGGTTCCCGAGCTCCGGCGGGGCCGGACGCACCTGTGCTGCTATCTGGGGGTGATGGGCCCCCAGGACCGCGTCGACCTCGTGGTGCGAGCCGCGGACCACATCGTGCACGGCCTCGGCCGTGACGACGTCCACTTCGCGCTCCTGGGGTTCGGGGACTGCCTCGACGAGCTTCGCCGCCTCGCGACCGACCTCGGGCTCGGGGACCGCGTGACGTTCACCGGTCGTGTCGACCAGGACGCGATCCGCGCCTACCTCTCGACCGCAGACGTGGGATTGGCCCCCGACCCCAAGAGCCCGCTCAACGACGTCTCCACCCACAACAAGGTGATGGAGTACATGGCCTGCGAGGTCCCCGTCGTCTCCTTCGACCTCAAGGAGACCCGGGTCTCGGCCGGCGAGGCGGCGCTGTACGTGGAGCGCGACGGCGATGCCGAGGCCTTCGCCGACGCCGTCGTCGCGCTGCTCGACGACCCCGACCGGAGGGCCCGGATGGGTGAGCTGGGCCGGCGCCGGGTCGAGGAGGAGCTCGCGTGGGCGCACCAGGCGCCGGCCTACGTCGAGGTGTTCGAGCGCCTCGTGTCGTAGGCCGGTCCGGAACCTCCGGCAGGGGGCGTGGCCGGGGGCGACGCGACCAGCCGCCGGGGCCCCGGGAGCAGGGCCCGGAGCGCGGCCCGGTGGGTGCCGCGGCGGCGTCCTGCTCGCAGCGCCTCGTTGAGGACCACGGCGGCCCAGAAGCCGCGGGTGCGGGCGACGCCGTGGTGCTTGGCGAAGAGACGGACCCGGTTCGTGGTGAGGACGGTCCACAGGTGGGGTGAGACGCCCGAGTCCCCCCCGAGGTGGACCACCTCGGCCGAGGGGACGTAGCGGAGCCGGAACCCGGCGGCCCGGGCCCGCAGGCAGAAGTCGGTCTCCTCGGAGTAGAGGAAGAAGGACTCGTCCCAGGGGCCCACGGCGTCGAGGCACCGGCGGGAGACGAGCATCACGGCCCCGACCGCCCAGTCGGCCAGACCGGGTGCCTCGTAGCGGGCCGGGTGGGTGACCACCTCGCCCAGG
The DNA here is from genome assembly GCA_027494165.1 of Acidimicrobiia bacterium. GTDB lineage: Bacteria > Actinomycetota > Acidimicrobiia > IMCC26256 > JAOSJM01 > JAOSJM01. Next base: position 158,081 of record JAOSJM010000001.1, read on the forward strand.
GCGGGGAAGCGGCCCGCCCGCTCGCCGCCGAGCACGGCCTCACCGAGGGCCCGCAACACCGTCGGCTCCCGCCGGAGCGATCGCGCGACGGAGCCGTCGCCCTCGCGCAGGCGGGGCACCGCGATGCCCGTTCCCGGCTCGGCGAGCGCGTCGAGCAGCCGGCGGACCGACCCGGGCGCCAACCGCGTGTCGGGGTTCAGTACGAGGACCGCGTCGCTGGGGACCGCCGCCGCCACCGCGTTGATGCCGGTCGCGTACCCGGCGTTGCGGCCCAGCGGCAGCACCGTCGCGCCCGGCGCGAGCTCGCGGGCGAGCTCGACGGTGCCGTCGCGAGAGTCGTTGTCCGCGACGACCAGGCGCCAGGATCCCACGCCCTCCAGCGCGGCGGGGAGCGCGCCGAGGCAGTCGGGCAGGAACCGTTCGCTGTGGTAGGTGACCAGCGCGACGGAGACCGCGACGGGACCGGTCACGTGGCCGCGGAGCGCGAGAGGACGAGGGCGGCCTCCTCGTCGCGGGTCAGGCGCCAGAGCGCGCCGGCGCAACCGACCAACAGGAACGTGAGGCCGGTGATCATGGGGAAGCTCAGGGCGTCGAAGGTGGCGAAGCACACACCGCTCACGGCGATCGCCGCCGCGAGGGACTGGCCCAGGTCGCGGGTCACCGGATCGGCGCTGCGGTGCCGGGCGCCCCGGGCCAGGGTCATGCCCACCACGAAGATCGAGGCCAGCGCCAGGACGCCGAGCACTCCGGTCTCGATGAGCGACATGAGGTACTGGTTGTCGATGAAGAAGTAGCCCTCGGGGTGGAACGTGCGGAACCCCCGGCCGAAGACCGGCCGCTGGACGAACTCGCGCAGGCCGCTCGCGTAGTCCGCGGTCCGGGTCGTGTAGCTGACGTCGCTCTCGATCTCCGTGAACAGCTCGACGATCGCGGTCACGAGACCGGGCCAGGCGACCTGGACCGCGACCATGAACGCGCCCCCCGTCACGACGGCCGCGAAGCGGCGCCGGGCGCTCCAGGCGGGGAGGAGCATCACGGCGGCCACCGCGACGCCGACCACCGCGGTCCTCGACACCGACGTCGGGATGGCGGCACCGATGAGCACGACCGGAGCCCACCGGCGGATCCGTTGCACGCCGAAGGGCCCGCGGAGCGCGAAGTGGAGCGCGAGGGGGAGCAGCGCGCAGAGGACGACGGCGTACTCGATGGGGTGGTACGCCGTGCCGGCGACGCGCCGGAAGCCCTCCCGGGTCTGGATGAAGGTGAACTGGTTGACCGTTCCGAGGCCGGGGACGTGGATCTTCGCCGCGAGGTCGAAGCCGAACGCGAACTGCACGAGACCGACGACCGCGACGAAGGCCCCGATCCAGACGGTGCGTCGCAGGAGCGTGTCGAGCCGGTCGCGCGACAGCACGCCGTCGGCGGCGAGGAGGGCCAGCCCCGCGGCGGACAGCATCACGACGAGCCCCCGGTCGGCGGCCCGGGCCTCCACGCCGGGAAGGGGTCGCGTCCACGCGGCCGCGTAGCTCGCCAACGTCGCCCAGCCCCAGACGAGGATGGCGATGCGGACCGGCTGCCGTTCCCGGGCGAGGCCGAGCGTGGGCACGATCCGGGCGTTGATCCACAGCCAGGCCGCCGCCAGCCCGATCATCGTGGCCGGCGTGGCCGATCCACCCAGAGGGGTGATCACCTGGGGGGACGGGATGACGAAGGCGGCGACGAGGAAGAGGGTGAGGAACGACGTGACGTCCCTCCGGCTCCGGAGGAGCGCCGCCGCGCCGATGAAGCTCAGGGCGAGGAACGCGCCCAGGGCCGGCTCGAGCACGGCGACGAGACCGGCCGTGAGGAGGGAGGCCACGAACGCCATCGACGTGAGACCCCGGTGGTGCGGCTCGCCGGGCTGCTCGAACGTGACCACCGCCGGCGGTGCCGCGGGGGGCTTCACCGGTCGGGCCGCCAGCACCGCGGGGACGCGCGGGTCCCGACCCCGATCCTCGTCCCTTCGGCTCACGACCTGGCGGCCGCCCCGAGGTCCGGGAGCGGCACGTGCCTCATCGCCGCGCCCGCGTGGCCCGGGTCCGTTCGGGGAGGCTCCTCGCGGTCTCCTCGGCCTCGCTCGGCTCCGCCGCCTGCCCGCCGTTCCCGGAGCCGGCGGACCGGCCCTGGGCCGCGACCGGCTCCGCCCTCACCCGGGGTCGGCCCGGCCCGGCGACGGGCAGCATCGTGTCCCCGGCGGGCTCGGACTCCTCGGGGGCGCCCTCGTCGTCCCCCTCGCCCGGGCCCGCGGCCTCCTCGAGCCGGCGGCGACGACCGGCGTCGAAGCTCTCGAGGACGAAGGCGAGGCTCACGGCCGCGGCCCCGCCGAGGAGGACGACGATGGCGAGGACCCGGTACCGGGCCGTGTTCTGCTCGACGGCCTGGTCGGCCACGGTGAGGGCGCGGGACTGGATCCAGGTGTCCTCCGACGCCCCCGAGTCCTCCTGTTGGTCCTCGAGCTCGGTCTGGATCCGGGTCACGAGCTCCCGGATCGTGGCCAGGGCGACCTCGGGGTCGGTGGTGTCGACCGAGAGCTCGAGCGTGGGCGCCAGCACGGCCCGGGTGGGGTCGTAGGGCGCCACGATCCGGTATTCACCGCTCAGGCCCTCGTCGAGGAAGGCCTGGCGCTGGTCGTCGGCGTCGAGCACCTGGCCGATGAGCGTGGCCGTGGTCTGGAGCGCGGGGTTGAAGCCGCTCCACGGGTTGGCGGCGCCACCCTCGCTCGGCGGGAGGAAGACGACCGAGCCCCGGGCCGAGTACGTGGGAGAGATCCGCGTCGAGATGAGGAACGCGGCCGCGACGGTGAGCAGGAGGACGGGCAGCACCACCGCCCACCGGCGGAAGATGATCTTGACGGCGGTGAGGAGGTCCATGCCGGGAGGCGGTCCTCGCTTGAGAGCGGTCGGCCGGGTCGTGGTCGTCGTCGGTGGGGCGCGCCCGCAGGCATCACCCGGCGCGGCAGACCGGCGACGGTCACCACGCTCCGCTCATGTTACCGCCGCCCGGAGGGGCATCGGAACGCACCTCACCCGGGGTCGATCCGGAGCACCCCCTCGGCGGACAGCACGTAGAGCTCGCCGGTTCGGTCCTCCCCGAAGCTGGTCGGGCCGCGCGTCGCGACGCCCAGGTCGGCCTCGACGAGGACGCCGTCCTCGACGCGCAGGGCGCGGATCGTGCCGTCGCAGTAGTCGGTGAAGAGGTAGGCGCCGGCGAGCTGGGGGATCCGGGGTCCGCGGTACACGTAGCCGCCCGTCACCGAGCACCCCTCGGAGTGTGGGTACTCGAACACGGGGGGCACCGCTCCGGGCGGGGGCGCCCCCCGGAACTCGTGGGTCCCTTCGAGGAGGTTCCAGCCCAGGTTGGCGCCGGCGGCCGCCCCCGCGGGGATGAGGTCGATCTCCTCCCAGCGGTTCTGGCCCACGTCGCCGATCCAGAGGTCCCCGGTCGCGCGGTCGAACGAGAAGCGCCACGGGTTGCGCAGGCCGTAGACCCAGATCTCGGGGCGGGCGCCCTCGACCCCGACGAACGGGTTGTCCGCCGGCACCGCGTACGGCCCGGAGCCGGCGGCCCGCGGATCGAGGCGGAGGATCTTGCCCAGGAGGGTTCCCAGCGACTGACCGTTCCCCCCGGGAGCGTGGCCGCGACCCTCGTCGCCGGCCCCGCCCCCGTCGCCGAGGCCGAGGTAGAGCAGGCCGTCGGGTCCGGAAGCCGAGCTGGCCGCCGTTGTGGTTCCCCTGGGGCTGGTCCACGGCGAGCACCTGGCGCCGGGACGCGACGTCGACCCTCCCGTCGTCGCCCACCGCCAGCTCGTCGACGCGGGTGTCGCCCTCCCGGTTGGTGTAGTGGACGTACAGGTGGCCGCCGTCGGGCGCGAAGTCGAGGCCCAGGAGCCCGCGCTCGCCGCCGGCCCCCACGAGATCGGTGAGGTCGAGCACGGGCTCGTCGACGAGCTCGCCGTCCGCGACCGCCCGGATCCGTCCCTCCTGCTCGGCGACGTAGAGGGTGTCGGCCCCGGGCCGGACGGCCAGGGCCGTGGGCTCGTCGAGGTCGGCCACGGGGGTCAGCTGCACCCGGACGTCGGCCAGCGGGGCCGTCGGGCCCGCCGTCGTGTTCGTCGGCGGTTCCGAGGCCGGGGGTCCCGACGGAGCGGGCGCCGTCACCGTCGGGGGAGGCGCGAGGGACGACGGGGAGGATTCCGGGCCGTCGTCGCCGTCGCTGCAGCCGGCCAGGAGCAGCATGAGAGCGGTGACGAGGGCTGGGGCGGGGCGCGACACGGAGCCGAACGGTACCGGGCTCCCGGCGGGTCCGGCCGCGCGGACCGGCCGCCTACCATGGCCTCGATGCGCTACGTCGTGCTCGTCCCCGACGGCTGCGCCGACGAGCCGCTCCCCGAGCTCCACGGCCGCACCCCGCTCGAGGTGGCGGCCATGCCCCACCTGGCCGCGCTGGCCTCCGCGGCGAGGTCGGGAGCGCGTCGGTCATCCCGCCCGGCCTCCCCGCCGGGGAGCGACGTCGGGAACCTCGCCATCCTCGGCTACGACCCGGCCCGCTACCACACCGGCCGGGCTCCCATCGAGGCGGCCGCCATGGGCGTCGAGCTGGGACCCGACGAGGTCGCCTTCCGCTGCAACCTCGTCACCGTCGACGATGCGGGGACGATGGTCGACTTCGCCGCCGGGCATCCGTCCGACGAGCAGAGCCACGCGATCGTGGCAGCACTCGACCGGGTGCTCGGTGGCGACGGCGTGCGCTTCCACCCCGGCGTGGAGTACCGCCACCTGGTGGTGCTCCCCCGGGAGCTGGCCGACGCCGAGTGCATCCCCCCGCACGACCTCACCGGCCGGCGTGCCGTGGGCCCGAGCGGGCCGGCCGGCCCCAAGCTCGCCGCGCTGATGGAGGCCTCGCGCCCCGTGGTGCGCGAGGCAGCCGGTCGCGTGGGCTCGCGAGCGACCCAGATCTGGCTCTGGGGCCAGGGGGTGAAGCCGGTGCTCCCGGCGTTCCGGGAGCGCTACGGTCTCGAGGGCGCGCTCAGCTCGGCGGTGGACCTGGTCCGGGGGCTGGGGGTCCTCACCGGCCTGGAGGTCGTCGACGTCCCGGGCGCGACCGCCGGCTACGACAACGACTACGGCGCGCAGCGTGACGCCGGCCTGGCGAGCCTCGAGGACCGGCCGTTCTTCCTGCTCCACGTCGAGGCCACCGACGAGGCGGGGCACCAGGGCGACGTCGAAGCCAAGGTCTCGGCGCTCGAGGCTTGGGACCGCGAGGTCATCGGCCCGATGGTGGCCGCCCTGACCGAGCGGGGCCGGTTCCGGCTCCTGCTCCTCCCCGACCACGCCACGCCGTGCACGGTGCGAACGCACACCGCCGTCCCGGTCCCGTTCCTGTTCGTCGACTCGGAGGTCGCGGGCCCCGGGGGCCGCTACTGCGAGGCGTCGGTCGCCGGCTCGGCGCCGGTGGCGGGCCATGGCCTGATGGCCCGGCTCGTCGCGCCCGCCTGAGAGCCGTCCCGCGGACCGACGGTCCGTCCGGGCGGTATCATGGAGTGGTCTCGTGGTCGCCGTGCCCCGGAGGGCGCGGCGGGGCCCGGAGGCTCCTCCCACGTCCTCGCTTCCTCCCCTTCCTCCTCCTGCAGCCCGCGGGACCCTCGTCGTCGTCGACGGCGAGCACTACCCGCCGGTCCTGCGCGCCGGGATCGACCACCTCCACGCGACCGGGCACCGGGTGATCGGTGCGGTGCTCGTGGGCGGGTCGGAGAAGCTCGGGCCGGGCGAGGTGCCGGACCTGGGCGTCGAGGTGGTGACCGGGCCCGACGCCCTGGGGGCCCTGAGCGCGGCCCTGGAGCGGTTCTCGCCCGGCGAGGTCGTGGACCTCTCCGATCCCCCCGTCCTCGACGCCCGGACCCGGATGCGCCTGGCCGCCCACGCCCTGATCCGGGGGGTCCCGTACCGCGGGGCGGGGTTCGCCTTCGATCCGCCGCCCCGGGAGCCACTCGCCCGCAAGCCGAGCCTCGCGGTCGTCGGCACGGGGAAGCGGACGGGGAAGACCGCGATCTCCGCCGCGGTGGCCCGGACGTTGCTGCGGGCGGGTCGGGGCCCGGTCGTCGTGGCCATGGGTCGTGGAGGCCCCGCGGACCCCGAGCTCGTGGAGCCCGGGGCCTTCGACCTGAGTCCCGAGGGGCTACTCGCGCTGGCCGACGCGGGCCGACACGCCGCGAGCGACCACCTCGAGACCGCGCTCACGTCGTCGGTCGTGACGATCGGCACGAGGCGCTGCGGCGGCGGCCTCGCCGGCGCGCCCGGTCCCAGCACGTTCGCCCGGGGTGTGGCGCTGGCCAACGAGCGCCCCGAGCCGCTGATGATCCTCGAGGGCTCGGGGACCGCCATCCCGCCGGTGCGCGCCGACGCCACGATCTGCGTGGTCCCCGCCGACGCCGATCCCGAGCTGGTGACCGGGTACCTCGGTGCCTACGCCCTGTTGCTGAGCGACCTCGTCGTCGTTACACTTCCCGACGACCCGCCGTCCCGTCCGGGCGACGTGCGGTCCCTGGCCCTGCTCGAAGAGCGCGTCGGGGAGGTCGCTCCCGAGGCACCGGTCCTCCGTACGGTGCTGCGGCCCTGGCCGTTGCGGCCTGTGGCCGACCGGCCGGTCTTCTTTGCCACGACCGCCCCCGAGCCCGTGGCGGCTCGGTTGGCGTCCCATCTGGAGGCGCAGCACTGCGCAACCGTCGTCGGTTGGTCCAGCCAGCTCGCGAACCGTCCTCGGCTCACCGAGGACCTCGCACGCGCGCCCGGAGCCGAGGTGCTCGTCACCGAGCTCAAGGCCGCTGCGGTCGACGTGGCGACGCGCGTCGCGCTGGAGCGCGGGATGGAGGTCGTGTACTGCGACAACCGCCCCGTCCCGGGCGAGCCGTTCGAGCGGGCGGTCGAGGCGCTGGCGGATGTCGCGCAGGCTCGGTTCAGGGGGTCCGATCGATGACCCACCGCCACGTCGTCGTCGCCGACCAGGAGCACCAGCTCCCGTACTCGAAGGGCCTCATGGCCTCGGCCATCATGGCCACCGGGCTGACCCCTCCGCGCGCCTACCTCGTCGCCGAGGCGATCGAGGAGCGCCTGCACGACCAGGGGGCGACGGTCGTGACCCGGGCCGAGCTCCGATCGCTCGCCGAGCAGGTGCTCGTCGAGAAGGTGGGCCAGCGCTACGCCCGGGCCTTCGCCCGATGGCAGCTCGTGGGCTCGGTCGACCTCCCCCCTCGTGATCCTGATCGGCGGGGCCACCGGGGTCGGGAAGTCGACGATCGCCACGCAGCTCGCGGCGCGCCTCGGCATCACCCGCATCGTTCCGACCGACGCCATCCGGGAGGTGATGCGGGCGATGTTCAGCGAGGAGCTCATGCCGGCCCTGCACACCTCGTCGTTCGACGCCGAGCGCCTCGTTCGCCAGCCGGTGCCCCGTGGGGCCGATCCGACCATCGTCGGCTACCGCGAACAGGCGGCCGCGGTGGCCGTCGGTGTCAGAGCGCTCGTCCGGCGTGCCATCATGGAGCGGACGGACCTGATCCTCGAGGGCGCTCACGTCGTCCCGGGGTTCCTCGACCTCACCGAGTTCGAGGGCGCAGTCGTCGTTCCGTTCGTCGTCACCGTCGACGACGAGGAGTTGCACCGCTCGCACTTCGCGCTGCGTGCGCACGAGGGGCGCGGTCGCTCCTCGGAGCGGTACCTGCAGCACTTCGACAACATCCGGAAGATCCAGCGCTACGTGAAGTCGTTGGCCTTCCAGCACGGCATGCCGATCGTTCCCTCCTACAACCTCGACGCCACGCTGTCGCAGGTGATCGAGCTCGTGGTGAGCGAGGCGACGCAAGCCGTGTCCACCGACCAGAACCGACAAGGGGTGTCCCTATGAGCAGCCGGACCGAGCTCGACCGCTCGGTGCTCGACGGCAAGGAGCGCGAGGAGCTCCACGCCATCGCCGACGCCATGGGTGTGCGAGCGCCCACCCGCATGAAGAAGGCCGACCTCGTCGAGGCCATCCTGACCGCTGCCGGCGGGACGGAGCGCGCCGACGACGGCGCGGAGCTCGAGCGGCCGAAGCGGGTCCGCTCGACCCGGACCAGGACCGCCCACGCCGATGCCGACCCGATCGAGGCGCTCGCCGCCGAGGAGGCCGCCCTCGCCGAGGCCGCCGAGTCCGGGTCGGAGAAGGCGCCGTCCCGGCCGCGCAGCCGGGGGCGCCAGCGCGACACGGGGACGACCGGGACCGGGGTCGCCGCGGCGGGTGCCGTCGAGACCCCGGAGGCCCCCGACGGCGAGGCGAAGGCCGGGCCGCAGCCACGCGCGCCGGAGGCGGCGAAGAAGGAGGCCGAGGAGGCCACCACCAAGGAGCAGGCCGAGGAGGGGGCGAAGGAGGCCGAGGAGGCCAAGGAGGGGGCGAAGGAGGCCACCACCGAGGAGGGGGCCAAGGAGGCCGAGGAGGCCGCCACCAAGGAGGGGGCGAAGGAGGCCCAAGGAGGGGGCGAAGGAGGCCAAGGAGGGCGAGGACGAGCGCCAGTCCTACGGCGAGGGCAATCGCCGCCGTCGCCGCCGGCGGGGGCGCGATCGCGAGCGGGAGGAGCGCGAGCCTCCCGGCGAGCCCGTCCCGGTCGAGGGGCTCCTCGACCTGCGGGACGAGGGTTACGGGTTCATCCGGGCGACGGGATACCTGCCCGGCACCAAGGACGCCTACGTGTCGGCGTCGCAGGTGCGGCGCTTCGGGCTTCGGAAGGGCGACCACGTCCAGGGCGCCGCCCGTCCGGCGGCGAGCAACGAGAAGTACCCCGCGTTGCTCCGGGTCGAGGCGATCAGCGGCATGAGCCCCGACGAAGCCCGCCAGCGGCCCCGCTTCGAGGAGCTCACGCCGCTCTTCCCCGACGAGAAGCTCCGGCTCGAGCTCGAGGACCAGCCCCTCGACATGACGGGCCGGATCATCGACCTCATCTCGCCGATCGGGAAGGGCCAGCGGGGGCTCATCGTGTCGCCGCCCAAGGCCGGGAAGACCACGATCATGAAGCAGGTCGTGCACTCGATCGAACGCAACAACCCGGAGGTCCACCTCATGGTGCTGCTCGTCGACGAGCGCCCCGAGGAGGTCACCGACATGCGGCGTCACGTGATCCGGGGTGAGGTCGTCGCCAGCACCTTCGACCGTCCGTCGGAGGAGCACACGCAGGTCGCGGAGCTCACCATCGAGCGGGCCAAGCGCCTCGTCGAGATGGGCAAGGACGTGGTCATCATCCTCGACGGGATCACCCGGCTGGCTCGGGCCTACAACCTCGCCACGCCGGCGTCGGGCCGGATCCTGTCGGGTGGTGTCGACTCCACCGCTCTGTACCCTCCCAAGCGCTTCTTCGGAGCGGCTCGCAACATCGAGGAGGGGGGCTCGCTCACCATCCTGGCCACCGCGCTCATCGAGACCGGGAGCCGGATGGACGAGGTCATCTTCGAGGAGTTCAAGGGAACGGGGAACATGGAGCTCCGGCTCGACCGGAGGCTCTCGGAGCGCCGGATCTACCCGTCGATCGACATCGAGGCGTCGAGCACGCGCCACGAGGAGCTGCTGTTCGAGCGGAACCAGCTCCAGCAGGTCTGGAAGCTGCGGCGGGTCCTCAACGCCCTGGAAGGCGGCGCGGGGCTCGAGCTGCTCATCGACAAGATCCGCACGACGAAGAGCAACGACGAGTTCCTCGCCGAGATCGCCAAGGCCCCGTCGCCCGGCGGCTGAGCCGTTCGCGGTCCCGACCGTCCCTCCGGGGACCTCGCTCCGTAGACTGGAAGGTCATGAAGCCCGACATCCACCCCGACTACGTCGAGTGCACGGTGCGCTGCTCGTGCGGCAACACGTTCGTGACCCGCTCGACGCTCCCCGAGCTGCGTGCCGAGCTGTGCTCGGAGTGCCATCCCTTCTACACGGGGCGCCAGAAGCTGGTCGACACCGGTGGTCGGGTGGAGCGCTTCCAGCGGCGCTACCGCACCGCCGGCAAGGGGACCCGGGCCTAGGCGCCTTCACGGCGAGGAGCGGAACCATGGCGAAGCAGCCCGAGCCCCGGTACATGGGCGGGCAGGCCGTCATGGAGGGCGTGATGATGCGCGGGGCCGATGCCTGGGCCGTGGCCGTGCGCACGCCCGAGGACGGGATCGAGGTCGTCGTCCACGACGCACCCCGCTGGTCCGAGCGCTACCGGAGGATCCCGCTCGTGCGGGGCATCACCGCGCTCGCCGAGTCGCTGTCGCTGGGGTTCCGGGCCCTCGCCTGGTCGGCGAACCGCCAGGTCCCCGAGGACGAGCAGCTCCCCAGCGGCGCCATGGGGTGGGCCATGGGGGGCGCGCTCGTCGTGTTCACGGCGCTCTTCATCCTGCTGCCGGCGCTGGCGGCGCGAGGGCTCGACCGGTTCGTCGACGGCAGCGGCGTGGGCTTCCACGTGGCCGAGGGGACGCTCCGTCTGGCCCTGTTCGTCGGGTACATCGTCGCGATCAGCCGGATGGCCGACATCCGGCGCGTGTTCGAGTACCACGGCGCCGAGCACAAGGCGATCGCGGCGTACGAGAACGGGACCGAGCTCACGCCCGAGGCCGCGCAGCGCTTCACGACCCAGCACGTCCGCTGCGGCACCAACTTCCTGCTCACGGTGATGGTCGTGACCATCCTCGTCTACTCGCTGTTCGGCCGTCCCGATTGGGTCATGCTCGTGGCGTCGCGCGTCGTGCTCATCCCGGTCATCGCAGGCCTCAGCTTCGAGGTGATCCGCTTCGCGGCCCGGCACATGGACCGGCGGTGGATCCGGGTGCTCGTGCGGCCGGGGCTCGCCCTCCAGCGCCTCACGACCCGCGAGCCCTCCGACGACCAGGTCGAGGTCGCGCTCGCGGCGTTGCGAGCCGTCCTCACCGCCGAGCAGCTGGCCGAGGTCGAGGCTCGTGCCGCGTCCGGGACCGTCGTGACCCGGCCGGCGCTCGGCACGGCCTGACCCACCACCGCGGAGTGTGACCACTACCCGAGTTGACTCGGCCGCGTAGCGCGTCTATGTTGCCCCTCGGGCGCCACTCTCAGTGGTGAACTTGGGGCGTAGTGAGGTGGGAGGCGACGACCCTCGGCCGGAGCCCGGTCACCGGGGCCGAGGTGAGCCAGTGGTGAGACCGGCCCAGCCTCTGCGCGCGGATCGGCACCCGGCGCGTCCGGGTGCCCTGCGGCACAGGAGCGGAGATGGGTCGTCGAGGGGTCACCCCTTCCAGCAGTCGTTCGCGACGTTCGCGTCGCGTCCTCGTCGCGACGCTCGCGATGTTCGTGGCCCTGGTCGCGAGCGGACTCCTGCCGGCGTGGGCGAGCGAGGGGAACGAGGTCGTCGACACGCCGGCCGAGGAGCCGGTGGAGGAGCCGGTGGAGGAGCCGGCCGAGGGGAACCGCTGACCACGACGACGGCAGCACCGGAGCGCCGCCCGGACGAGGGCACGCCCGACGGGTCCAGCTCGCCGGACGAGGCCGACGAGGGCACGCCGGACGAGGGCGGTTCGGAGGACGGGGCGACCACCGGCGAGGGCGAGGGGACCCCGGGTGACGACGCTCCTGCCGGGGAGCTGGCGTCCGGGTCGGTGGCGGGCGCGCTCGCTGCTCCCCAGGAGTCACCGGCCGCGTTCTGGCCCGAGGCGAGGTTCGCCCTGGGCGCCGACACGTCCTGTGACGCCGAGACCGGCGAGTACACGATCACCTGGACGGTGACGTCGGGCCACCTGCTCGCCCTCGACATCGTCTCGACGTCGCTGTCCACGGGCGGGGCGGTCGAGTTCTCGCCCGACCCGGTCTGGTTCTTCGGGACGGCCGTCGGCACGAGCGTCCACCCGGGGACCACGTCGGGAGACGTCGACCTGTCGGTCACCGCGGTCGCAGTCCTCCACTCGTCGAACACGAAGACCACGACGGTGGAGCTCGCCGGCGACTGCGCGCCCCCCGAGCCGGAGACGGTGACGTGGCGGGGCAACGGGGCCGAGGACGGCGTGTGCGACGAGATCCTCGATCCCGACGGTGCCCCGGTGGCCCTCGGGCCCGGTGAGCAGCTCTGGCAGTTCAACCTCACCGGCGTCGCGGACCAGGCGCAGCAGCCCGGTGGCCACCCCTGGCTGAAGTACCAGTTCCAGGGCGGACCCGAGGTCACCGACCCGGGCTGGGACAGCTGGACCGGCAACGTCGTGAAGTGGTGGGTGCCCTCGGCGTACGGCGCCGTCCTCCAGTCGGCCTCGGCCGGCGCCGTCTTCCAGCCCCAGGGCAACCCCGTCCTCACCGTCTCGCACTGCTGGGGCGAGCCGGGCGGCTCGATCGAGGTCACCAAGGTGGTGACGGGCGAGAAGGCGCCCTTCGAGGGCGAGTACGAGGTCTGTGTCGAGCCGGCGGACGAGGGCGAGGAGCTCGTGAACCCGACCGAGGTCGAGTGGCCGTGGTGCCAGACGATCGAGGCGGGGGAGACCGCGCTCTTCGACGGCCTCGCCCACGGCGCCTACCAGGTGACCGAGACGACCACGGGTGACTTCACGACCACGATCGTTCCGGACGACGGCCTGGTCGAGGTGGACGAGCAGACCCCGGCGGTGACGGTCACGAACGACTACGGCGACCACCCGCGTGGCTCGATCGAGGTCACCAAGGAGGTGACCGGCGAGAAGGCACCCGATGAGAGCGTGTACGAGGTGTGCGTGGAGCCGGTGGTGGTCCAGGTCGACGCGCTGGCCGTCCAGGAGGACGACTGGCCGTGGTGCCAGTGGATCGGGGCGGGGGAGACCGCGGTCTTCGACGACCTGTTGTACGGCGGCTACCAGGTGACCGAGACGACGACGGGTGACTTCACGACCACGATCGTGCCGGACGACGGCCTGGTCGAGGTGGGCGAGCAGACGCCGGGGGTCACGGTCACGAACGACTACGGCGACCACCCCCGCGGATCGATCGCGGTCACCAAGGAGGTGAAGGGCGACCTGGCACCGGACCCGGGCGTCACCTACGAGGTGTGCGTCGAGGCCGGGGCGCAGGCCGAGGACCTCGCCGCGCCCGCGGCGCTCGACGGGCCGACCTGCCGGACGATCGCGGCGGGCGAGACCGCCGTCTTCGACGAGCTGCTCCTCGGGGCCTACTTCGTGACCGAGACGACCACCGGGGCGTTCACCACGGCGATCACCGGCGGGGGTCAGGTGACCCTCGACGAGGCATCGCCGGACGCCGAGGTGACGGTCACGAACGACTACGGCGACGCCAGCATCACGGTCTCACCGATCGAGGCGGAGCAGCCGCCGGCCACGACCACGACGGCGCCGCCCACGACGACGTCCCCTCCGGCGACGGCGGGGACGGTCGTGAGCGCGGCGCTCCCGGTGACCGGCTCGCCGACGACGATGCTGCTCAAGTGGGCGGCATGGACGCTGGCGATCGGGTCCCTGATCCTGGTCGGGACCCGCAGGCGGCGGTCCGGCGGGACGGCGTAGAGCGGGCGAGGTCCGGGGCCCCTCGGCGGCCCCGGGCGGACAGGGCTCGCCGGCCCACGGACGCCGGCCCCGGGGTGACCCGGGGCCGGCTCGCGCCTCGCGAGCCGCTGGGAGCTCCTTCACAGGATCCTGACAATCGGTGACGATGATGGGGACATGGCCTCGTCACCGGGGAGCGAGCGGGTCTCGCACGTGGTCCGGCGCCTCGGGATCGGCGCCCGTCCGGAGACCGTGGAGGGCGCCGGAGACGTCGCCGCCGCGCTCGCCGCCGCGCTCGACCTCTCGGCCCCCGCGGCCACGCCTCCCGAGCTGGCGCCACCCGCCGACCTCGACGAGGCGCGACGCGTCGAGACCATCTACGAGCCCTTCGGGTGGTGGCTCGACCAGATGGCGCACGGGGCGCGCCCGATCGAGGAGCGCCTGGTGTGGTTCTGGCACGACCACTTCGCGACCAGCCTGGTCAAGGTCCGCGCCCCGTACCTCGTGTGGAACCAGCACCTCCTCCTCCGCCGCCACGCCACCGGCAGCTTCGAGGAGCTCCTCCGGGGCATGGTGCGCGACCCCGCGATGCTCGTCTACCTCGACGGGATCACGAACAGCCGGGACGCCCGCAACGAGAACTTCGGGCGGGAGTGCCTCGAGCTGTTCACGATGGGCCGTGGGCACTACACCCAGGAGGACGTGGTCGCGGCGTCGCGGGCCTTCTCGGGCTGGGTGGTGAACGTACCCGGACGGCGCTTCACCCGATCCGACCTCCCCCTCTGGAGCAGCTTCCTCGCGCCCCTCCGCTTCGACGACGGCCCGAAGACCCTCCTCGGCGTGACGGGACGACTCGACGTCGACGGTGCGCTCGACGTCATCCTCGACCACCCGGCGACGCCGCGCCGGATCGCCGCCAAGCTGTACGAGGAGCTGGTCGGGCTCGCCCCCGACGACGGGACCGTGGACCGGCTCGGCGAGGCCTTCGGTCGCGACTACCGGGTGATGCCGCTCGTCGAGGCGATCGTCGGCGACCCCGCGTTCACGTCGGACGAGGCCTTCCGGGCCAAGGTCCGAACGCCCGTCGAGAAGGCGGTCGCGCTGCTCCAGGCCGTCCCCGTGCGCGTGGACGCCCTCCGGCAGGTCGGTGACGCCCTCCGGCGCATCGGCTACGTGCCGTTCGCCCCGCCCAACGTGGCCGGCTTCCCGAAGGGCGAGCGGCTCCTCGGCCCCCACACGCTGGTCCACGCCTTCGACCTGATGGCCGCGGTGTCGGAACGGATCCCCGCTCTGGGGGTCGACGAGCTGTTCGGTCGCTTCGGGATCCTCGAGGTGACCGATCGCTCCCGTCGGGTCGTCGAGGCGGAGGGCGACCCGCTCCGCCGGGTCGCCCTGGTCCTCGGTTCACCGGAGCTCGCGGTCACGTGAGCGGGCTCGAGGGCATCGCCCCGCCCGGGGACCGCCGGATGAGCCGGCGGAGCTTCCTCGCCGGTCTCGGCACGGGGGCGACCGTGGCGGTCGGCGCCGGCCTCGGCGTCACCCTCTGGGACCGGGGTCGTTCGGACACCGCGGCCCCGGGCACCACGACGACGTCGGCGGGGGCCGCGGCAGGGCTGGGGGAGGGCATCCCCGGCCGGACCCTCGTCGTGGTCGAGCTCGGGGGCGGCAACGACGGGCTCAACACGCTGGTGCCCCACGCAGACCCCGCGTACCGCGACCTGCGGCCCACCCTCGGGGTCGCGGAGCCCCTGGACCTCGACGGCGAGGTGGGCCTGCACCCCTCGCTCGCCCGTCTGGCCGAACGGTACCGGCAGGGCCGGGTCGCGATCGTGGAGGGGATCGGGTACCCCGACCCCGATCTCTCGCACTTCGCGTCGATGGCCGTGTGGTGGGCGGCCTCGCCCGACGATCCGGCCCGGGCGGGATGGCTCGGTCGCTACCTCGACGGCACGATCGGTCTCGACGACCCGCTGGCCGGGATCGCCATCGGCCCCGGCCGCTCCGCCGCGCTGGCGGGCGACGCCTCCTTCGCCACGTCCTTCGGTGACGCGTCCGGGCTCCGGCCCGGCCTGCCCGCTCCGGCCCGGGTGGTCGACGAGGTCCTGGCCGCCTGGGCCGGGTTCGCTCCCGAGGAGCCCGACGGAGGGCCGATCGGCCGGATCCAGCAGGCGATCGGTGCCACCGCGTCGGCAAGCCTCCGCCTCGCCGACGCGCTCGGCGCCGCCTCGGCGCCCGAGCCCGGCACGCGCCCCGCCCCGGGAGGCCTTGCCGACGCGATGGAGCTCGCGGGGGTCGTCGCCGTCTCCGACGTCGCGCCGAGGGTCGTCGTGGTCCACGGCCTGGGCGACTTCGACACCCACCAGGGGCAGGCCCAGCGCCACCCCGCGCTCCTGGCCCAGCTCGACGAAGGCATCGATCGGCTGTGGAGATCGGTCGAGGCGGCCGGGAGGTCGGACTCCGTGCTCGTCGTCACGACGTCGGAGTTCGGCCGGAGGGCGGCCGAGAACGGCAGCGGGACCGACCACGGCACGGCGAACGTCCACTTCCTCGTCGGTCCCGTCGCCGGTGGTCGCCACGGCGAGCCGCCCAACCTGACGAGGCTCGACGACACCGGGAACCTCCGGCACACCGTCGACTTCCGGTCCCTCTACGCCACCCTCCTCGAGGGCTGGCTCGGCGTCGACCCCGAGGCCGTGCTCGGAGGAACGTTCGACCCGCTCCCGGTCCTGTCGACCTGAACCGGTGCCCGGGGCGGGTCGCCCGGTGACCCGGGGATCCCGGCCACAGGGCGTGAGCGACCCCGGTCGAGGAGGTGGCCGGTACCCTGAGAGGCCATGTTCGAGCGTGTGGCCGACCTCGAGATCGAGCTCGAGAAGCTCGAGTCCCGCCTCCCCGAGATCTACGCCTCCGGGGACCAGGTCGCCGCGCGCGAGGCCGGGCGCCGCCACGCCGAGCTCAAGCCCCTCGTCGAGGCGTATCGCGCCCACCGGCAGGCGGAGGCCGACCTGGCGGAGGCCCGCGAGCTCCTCGCTCGCGAGGAGGACCCGGAGATGCGGGAGTTCCTGCGGGGCGAGGTGGACGACCAGCAGGGGCACCTGGCGGAGCTGGAGCGCCGGCTCCGGGAGCTCCTCGTCCCCCGCGACCCCAACGACGGGCGGAACGTGATCGTCGAGATCCGCGGGGCCGAGGGTGGTGAGGAGGCGAACCTCTGGGCCGCCGACCTGCTGCACATGTACCAGCGCTACGCCGAGGTCCGGGGGTGGCGGCTGGACGTCCTGGCGGCCCAGCCCTCCGACATGGGGGGCCTGCGGGAGGTCACGTTCCTCGTGAAGGGGGCCGACGCCTGGTCCCGGATGAAGCACGAGGCCGGGCCCCACCGGGTCCAGCGGGTGCCGGTGACCGAGAGCCAGGGGAGGATCCACACGAGCGCGGCCACCGTCGCCGTCCTTCCCGAGGCCGAGGAGGTGGAGCTCCGGATCGACCCCAACGACCTCGAGGTCGACGTCTTCCGCTCCAGCGGTCCGGGGGGCCAGTCGGTGAACACCACCGACTCGGCCGTGCGGATCACCCACGTGCCCACCGGGGTCGTCGTGAGCTGCCAGGACGAGAAGAGCCAGCTCCAGAACAAGGAGAAGGCGCTGCGCATCCTGCGGGCCCGCCTGCTCCAGGTGGAGCGGGAGCGCCAGGAGGCCGAGCTGTCCACCGCCCGGCGGAACCAGGTCAAGGGGGGCGGTCGCTCCGAGAAGATCCGCACCTACAACTTCAAGGAGAACCGGGTGACCGACCACCGGGTCGGGCTCACCGTCCACGCCCTGGACCGGGTCCTCGAAGGCGAGCTGGACCCCATCGTCGACGCCCTCGCCGCGGCCGAGCGAGCCGAGCAGCTCGGCGGGTGACGGAGCCCACCCGAGGACCGCGTCCCGCCACCTGGCGGGACCTGCGCGCCCGGGCCGAAGCGGCCCTGCGCGAGGCCGGGGTCGCCTCGCCCGAGGCCGAGGCCCGGTGGCTCGTGGTCGAGGTCTCCGGGTGGAGTGCCCCGGAGCTCGCCCTCGCCGGCGACGAGCCCGCGACGGCACGGGGCGGAATGCGCCTCGAGGAGCTGCTCGAACGGCGGTGCGCGGGTGAGCCGCTCCAGTACGTGCTGGGGAGCTGGTCGTTCCGCGGGATCGAGCTCATGGTCGACCGGCGGGTCCTCGTGCCCAGGCCGGAGACCGAGGTGACCGCCGAGGTGGCCGTCGAGGAGGCCCAGCGCCTCGGGGCGCGTCGCGGTGCCCCCGATCCCTGGTCCGGGGCCGCGACGAGCTACGTCGTCGCCGATCTCGGGACCGGTTCGGGTGCCCTCGCCCTCGCC
This sequence comes from Acidimicrobiia bacterium, assembly GCA_027494165.1. GTDB lineage: Bacteria > Actinomycetota > Acidimicrobiia > IMCC26256 > JAOSJM01 > JAOSJM01. The sequence continues at coordinate 175,943 of JAOSJM010000001.1, forward strand.
CTGGCGGCCGAGCTCCCCGACGCCGCGGTGTGGGCCACCGACGTGAGCGAGGACGCCCTGGCCGTGGCCGGCGCGAACCTGGCCGGGGCGGGGCTCCCCGCCACCCGGATCCGCCTCGCCCTCGGCTCGTGGTTCGGCGCGCTCCCCACGTCGCTGCGCGGGGGGCTCCGCCTCGTCGTGTCGAACCCTCCCTACGTCGCCGAGTCCGAGGTGGCCGATCTCCCGCGCGAGGTCGTCGACCACGAGCCGATCGAAGCTCTGGTGGCCGGTCCGAACGGACTGGAGGCCGTCGAGGCCATCCTCGCCGAGGCCGGCGACTGGCTGGAGGCGGACGGGACCGTGGTCTGCGAGCTGGCCCCCCACCAGGCCGAGCCGGCCGTGGAGCGGGCCCTCGACGCGGGCTTCGTGGAGGCGTTCGTGCGCCCGGACCTGTCCGGGCGGCCGCGGGTCCTCGTCGCCCGCCGGCGAGGGTAGGGTCGGATCCCATGGCCGACGAGCTGGACGTCGACGCCATGCTCCGGCGGTTCCGCGAGCGGGCCCGGGCGGTGCGGGAGCGGACGTTGCCCCCGGTGGCCGGACCGGAGCGGCAGCGCTTCGTGGAGCAGGCCGAGATCGACCACCTCGACTTCGCGATCATCGGGGACGCGAGCTGGTCGCTCGTCGACGGCGTCCTGACCCTCCGGGTGGATCTCCGCCCCGACCCGGCCCGGGACGACGGCGAGAGCTGACGCGGGCCCGCTCGACCGTCGGGCGCGGGCCGGCCGGCCGGCCTCAGTGACGCACGATCTCGTCGAGCTGCTCGCCGGGGTCCAGGCGCTGGAGGAAGGCGCGGTCGACGGCGGCCCACAGGGTCTTGGAGCACGGGTAGAAGACGATCGGGCCGAGGATCCCGATCGGGAGCACCAGCGCGAGCAGCGGCACGACGGGGACATCGGGCACCGTCAGCGCGAGCCCCACCACCACCGTCAGGGCCAGGAGCCCGCCGGTGGCGATGATGTTGATGGCGAGGGCCCCGACCCAGTACCCCTGCTCGCGCTCGAAGTGGAGCCCGCAACGGGGGCAGTCGGGCACCATCCGGAAGTAGCGCCGGAACAGGTGACCCGAGCCGCACCGGGGGCACCGCCGCCACAGTCCCCACCACAGCGTGCGGACCCGGCCGGCGGGGCGTGCAGCCCGTGGGTGGGCGTCGGGGACGGTCTCGGTCACGGCGACTCCTCGGCGGGGGAGGCCCCACCATACGGTCCGGAGGCCCCGGTCGCGACGCGCCCACGAGACGGAGCCGGCCCTTCACCGCGCGTCAGACGAGGGTGTTCGTGGCCCCGTCCGTGCGGACCTCGACCGGGCGGCCCTCCCAGGCCTCAGAGACCATCGAGGCCAGCGCGTCGGGGTCACGCGAGTTCGCCAGGGCCCGCCGGCCGTCGGGGGTGAGGAGCGTGACGATGGCCACGGTGGGAGCGCCGTCGCGGTCGTGCACCACCGCCGTGGCCTCGACCGTGGCCTCTCCCTCGAAGGGACCGGCGGGCTCGCGGGCGGGGCCGGCGTCGACCCGGGCCTGGGTCCGGGCGGGATCGACCCTCGTGAACCCGTCCGCGGGGGCGTGGTGGAGTAGAGCCCGGCGGCGTGCTTGGTGACGTACCAGCCGATCGCGCTCACCATCCCCACCGACCCCGGGTCGCGGCGGCACTCGTCGACCATCGTCGCGATCGCGTGGGTCACGTAGTCGTTGACCGGCCCGCCGGCGAAGGCGAGGCCCCCGGTCACGGTCAGGGGGCGGTCGTCCCCCGGCCCGCCGAGGCCCAGGGCGTCGAGGGCGATCTGGACCGCCGACGGGAAGCACGAGTAGAGGTCGAAGCGGGCCACGCCGTCGAGGTCGAGGCCGGCGGCCTGCACCAGGTCCCCGCCCACGGCACGGATCGCCGGCGACTCGGCCGGCGACCAGCGCTGCGAGAAGAACCAGCGGTCGCAGGCCTCGGCGCCGGCCAGGGGGAACACGAGCCGCTCGTCGGGTACGCCGGCCCCCCGCGCCGCCTCGTAGGAGCACAGGATCAGGGCCGCGGCCTGGTCGACGTCGATGTTGGCGCACATCCGCTTGGTGTACGGGAAGGTCACGACCCGGTTGTCGGGCGACGGCGTGCGGATCTCCTCGGGGGTGTAGGCCGTGCGCGACCAGGCGTTCGGGTTCCGCGCCGCCACCGCGGCGAAGCGCGCCCACAGCTCGGCCACGTGCTGCTGGTGCTCCTCCACCGTCCGGCCCGCCCGGGCCCTCAGCGCGGTCTCGAAGAGCGGGTACACGTCGGTGGGGGCCAGGGCCAGGTGCGCGGTCTCGCCGTCGGAGGTCCCGGGGCGGTCGTCGCCGAGCACCCGGGGGCACGGCGGGTCCTCGGCGGTGGTCCAGGGGAGCCACACCGACGGGTCCCTGCGGGCGCGCCACCGCGTGTAGATGCAGTCCGCGCCCCCGAGCAGGACGACGTCGGCCTCACCGGCGGCGATCCCGGCGGCCAGGGCGTTGAGGAGCATCTGGGGGCTGTTGCCGCCCGTGGTCGTCGTGAGCGTCGTCCGGGGCTCGCAGCCGAGGAGGCGGGCCAGGAGCGCCCCGGGGTCGGGGTAGCCCCACGAGACCATCTGGACGACCGCCACGGTGTCCGCCCGGGCCACGAGCGACGACCGCGCGCCCGTGTCGGCGTCGGCCGCCCGGGCGGCCTCGGCGAGCAGCTCGATGGGCTCGAGGGCCTCCAGAGGGTCGGCGGGTCGCTGGCTCCGCTGGCCCACGCCGACGACGACGGGGGTGCGCGGGTCCACCATGGGCTGCTCCCTCGGGTCGGGTGGCGCGCCAGGCTAGCGTCGGCCACCGAGGCCGGACGAACCACCCGAACCGGACCGGAACGGCGCCTCCTCCCTCCTCGTCGTCCGGCGCCTCGACCGCGGGCCACGTGGGCTCGCCCGGCGCCGCGCTCTGCGGGCAGATCGACCGGTAGCCGCAGTGACGGCAGGTCCGCGCGTCGGCGACCCCGCCGAAGGGGTCGTCCGCCCGGATCGCGGCCACGACGTCGCGGAGCTCCTCCTCGATGGCCGCGAGGTCGTCCTCCTCGGGGTCGAAGGGGTCGGGGTCGTCGTCGACCTCGGGGGCCAGGTGCTCGTAGCGGACTCGCAGGCGCAGGCCACGGGCGGCGGCCCGGGGCGCCAGGACCCAGGCCTGGAGCCGGGCGCGCGGGTCGTCGGAGACCCGCGGGTACCGGACCGTGCCCGTCTTGTAGTCGCGGGCGTCGAGCAGGCCGTCGTGCACCCAGGCCGCGTCGATGCGCGCCGTCGCCACGAACGCCAGGAGGGGGTCCCGGTGGAAGCGGGCGACCTCGACCTCGTGCCCCAGCGCCTCGGCGCCGATCGGGCAGCGGCGGCGGTGGGCGCAGAGGTGGTCGCGGATCGGCCCCGGTCCAGCGACGTGGTGGGCGCGCAGGACGTCCTCGACGTGCCCGTCGTCCTGGCAGGAGCCCCCGGTGTGCACGAGGCGCAGCAGGTCGTGGGTGAGCAGCCCCCGGTCCGGGGAACCCCCTCCGTCGCTCTCGGGGAGCCCCAGGAGGTGGCGGGCCCGCCAGGCCCGGGGGCACGCGATCCAGCGGTCGAGCGAGCTCGGGGTGAGGGCGATCACGCCCGGACGGAGGTCCCCCCGGGGTGCGGAGCGGTTGGCGCCGTGCTCGTGGGCCGGGCAGCCCGAGAAGAAGCGGCAGAACCCGCACTCGGTGCCCGGCCGGGCGGTCCCCTCCGCGGCGAGGGCGTGCACGGTCGCGACCCGTTCGTCGAGCCAGTCCCCGAGCCATCCGGCGTCGGTCCGGAGCTCGACCACCCGCTCCCGCCGGTCGCCCCGCACGAGGTCGGCGACGGAGAGGCGCAGGGGCCGATCCGTGGCCCACCCGTCCTGCCCGGGCGTGGGCGTCCAGAGCCGCAGCACCGCCAGCCTCGCCGCGACGTCGTCGAGCGGGTCGTCGGGCAGGATCCGGCCCCAGAGCCCGAGCTGCCGGAGCTCGGGCTCGCCCCCGGCCCCTCGAGGGTGAGGTCGACCCAGCCGCCGGCCCGGATCCCCCGCCTCCGGAACACGGTCGGGTGGTCGCAGTGGTGGTGGTGGGTGCGTCCCGGGCGGTCCGCGTAGAGGGTGGCGTACCACCCCGCGGCGTGGCGGAACACCGCCGCCTCCTCGGGGAGGAGGGCGTCGGGGGCGGGCAGGAGGTCCGCCGCCGGCGCCCGCGACTCCAGGTGGGCCTTCCGCAGGGCCTCGAGGAAGGCGTCGCGCAGCCGGCCCCGGTTGACCGGGCTGGCGGAGCCGCTGTCGCCCTCGAGCTCGCGGGCGACCCGGCGGGCGCACGCGGTGTCGGCGCGGGCGAGGAGCGACGGCGTGACCTTCGGGAGCGGGAGCAGTTCCACCTCCCCACTCTGCCCCGTCACGCCTGGCCCTGCCGGGCCCCGCCTACCATCGTCGGGCGTGGTCCTCTCCTCCCGCCCCGCCCGGACCGCCCGGAGCCCGGGTGACGTCGCGCCCCGCCCTGGCCCGAGGCCGGTCCGGCGGTGGGGCTGGGGCCGGCGGTTGCTGCTCGCGGGGCTGGTGGTGGCCGGCGCCTGGGTGGCGGCGGGCGTCGTGGCCCTCCTCGCGGCCCGCGGCGACATCGACGCCGGCGTGGAGGCGCTCGAGGCGGCCCGCGACCGGCTCTCCCCGGCGGCCCTCGTCGAGGGTGAGGGCCTCGAGGAGCTGCGGGCGGCCCGCCGCGACTTCGAGCGGGCACGCGAGCGCGTCCGCTCCCCGCTGGTGGGGCCGCTGCGGGTCCTCCCGGTCGTCGGTCGCCAGGTGCGATCCGTCGACGCCCTCACCGCGGCGGCGGCCGACGTGGTCGCGGCGGGCGAGCGGGCGGTGGAGGACGCCGAGGCGCTGCTCGAGGACCCTCCGGGTGACGGTGCGGGGCGGGTGCGGCTGGCCGGGGAGATGGTGGACATCACGGCCCGGGCCGAGGAGCAGCTCGGCGGCGTCGACCTGGGACCGGCGGACGCGCTGATCGCACCGTTGGCCGACGCCCGGGACCGGTTCGCCGACAAGCTCGAGGAGGTGCGTTCGAGCCTCGCCGACGCCCGGGACGTCGCAGCCGGGATCCACGCGTTCGTGCAGGGGCCCACCCGCTATCTCGTGCTCGCGGCCAACAACGCCGAGATGCGGGCCGGCTCGGGCATGTTCCTGAGCGCGGGCGTGCTCACCGTCGAGGACGGCGGGTTCGAGCTGGGTGAGATGGTCCCCACCCAGTTCCTCCAGCTCCCCGAGGGCGAGGTGTCGATCTCGGGCGACCTCGCCGACCGGTGGGGCTGGCTGCACCCGAGCGAGGAGTGGCGCAACCTCAACGCCACACCCCGCTTCGAGGTGTCGGCGGCCCTCGCGAGGGACATGTGGGAGGCCCGGACCGGTGAGGTCGTCGACGGCGTCATGGCCGTCGACCCGCTCGCCTTCGAGGCCCTGCTGGCCGCCGAGGGCCCCGTGGAGGTCGACGGGCGCGTGGTCGGGGCCGACGACGTCGTCGAGTACCTCCTCCACGGGCAGTACGTGGAGGCGGCACCGACCCTCGAGGGGATCCAGGCCCGCCGCGACCGCCAGAGCGACATCGCCCGGGCCGCGATCGCGATGCTCGACGAGGGGGGCTGGGAGCCTGCGGTCCTCGTCGAGGAGCTCCGGGCCACGGCCCAGGGTCGCCACATCCTGGCCTGGTCGCCGCACGCGGAGCAGCAGCGGGCCTGGGAGGCAGCCGGGATCTCGGGGGAGATGGAGCCCGAGTCCCTCATGCTCTCGGTGCTCAGCCTGGCCGGGAACAAGCTGGACCGGTTCCTCGCCGTGGAGCCGACCCTGCGGGTGGATCCGGCGGCGGACGGCTCCGACGTCACGGTCGAGGTGCGCCTGCGCAACGTCACGCCCGAGGGCGAGCCGCAGTACGTGGCGGGCCCGCATCCCGACGGCACGTTCGGCGAGGGCGTGTACTTCGGCGCGGTGACCCTCTACGCGCCCGGGTCGGCGACGGACCTGCGCATCGACGGGGTCGAGCAGGGGGTGGTCGCCGGTCCCGACGGCCCGTCGCGGGTCCTGGCCGGCCTCGTCGCGCTGGCCCGGGGCGAGGAACGGGCCGTGACCGTCCGGTTCCGGGTGCCGGAGGGCGTCGACTCGATCCGCATCGAGCCGTCGGCCCGCTGGCCGGCGCTGACCTGGGGCTTCCGGGACGAGGCCTGGACCGACTGGACCGCCCGGACCGTGCGCTGGTGATTCGCGCGCTCGGCTTCCAACGGGGGCGAACTCGGCTACGCTACGTGAGGGGTTGGCACCGGATCCCCGGAGGAGGCGGTCGTGAACAGGTTCGCTCGGCGAGCAGTGCAGGGCATCGCAGCGGTGGGGGTCGCGGCCGGCGTCATGCTCCCGGCGGCGGCGTTCGCAGAAGACGTGTACCCGACTCCGAGCAGCGTTCCCGACGTCGGCGAGGTCGAGTCGGGCGCGGTCCAGGCTCCGGCCGTCGAGGCCGAGGCCGTGAGCGCGGAGGGCGGCGGGCTGCCCGTCACCGGCGGTGACGTGATCGGCCTGGTGGCCATCGGGGCCGGGGCCGCGGGAGTCGGCACGGTCCTCGTGCGCGGGTCCAGGCGCCGCACCACCTGACCATCGCCGGGACCCCGCCCCCCGTCGCGGCGACCGTCCCGCGGCGAGGCCGGTCCCGCTGATCCCATGAGCGCGCCCACGGTGTCGCCGTCCGCCACGACCGGACCGCTTCCCGGCGCCCCCATCCGCGGGCGCTCCCTGACACGCTGGGTGGTCGCCGGGCAGATGCTCCTCGTCGCCGTGCTGGGGCTGGCGTGGCTGGGCGACAAGAGCTTCTGGATCGACGAGGCCTACACCTGGTCCACGGTGTCGCGGGGCTTCGGCGACCTCGTCGAGCTGATGCTCGACAGCGAGGCGAACGCGGCCCTGCACTCCCTCCTCCTCCTCGGCTGGGTGCGAGTGGGCGACTCGGAGGTCGTGCTCCGCCTCCCCTCCGTCCTGTTCGCCGTGTTGTCGGTCCCCGCCGTGTACCTGCTCGCGCGGCGCCTCTTCGACGAGCGCACGGGCCTGATCGCCGGGTTCCTCGTGGCCGTGAGCGCCACGATGGTGGAGTTCGCCCAGGAGGCCCGCTCGTACACGCTCGTGGTCCTCTTCGCGGCCCTGTCGGGCGCGTTCCTCGCCGCCGAGCTGCGGGAACCCACCCGGCGGACCTGGTGGGGCTGGGTGGTGGCCAGCACGCTCCTGCTGTACGCGCACGTGTACGGAGCGTTCGTGCTCCTCGCCCAGGCGGTCTCGCTCCTCTTCCTCCCGCCGGCGGCGCTGCGCTGGCGGCGGCTCCTCGGGGCCGGGGCCGCCGTGGCCGTGGCCGCGGGTCCCTACCTGCTCGTCGCGCTCCTCCAGGACGGGTGGGCGGCCCACTACGAGGAGTTCCTGCCCGCGCCCGGGCTCGCCGACGTGCGCCGGATCGTGGCCACCCTGGCGGGGAGCAGCGGCTCGGTCATGGTCGCGGTGTACGGGCTCGCGTCCTTGGGAGCCCTCGCATCGACCTGGATGGCCTGGCGCCGCCGGGGCCGCTCTCGCGAGGTGTGGGCCCACGCCCTGCTGGTGGCGTGGATCGTGCTGCCCCTGGTGATCGTCTTCGTGCTCTCGAGCAGCGTCGCCACCTTCCAGCCCCGGCACCTGCTGGTGTCCCTCCCGGCCCTGGTCGTGCTGGGCGCCCGCGGCCTCGCCCTGGTCGGCTCGCCCCGGCTCCTCGTCCCGATCCTCGTCGGCGTGGCCCTGGTGGCCGCGTGGGGAGTCCGGCGCTACTACGTCGACGTCGAGAAGACCGACTTCCGGGCCGGCACGGCCTTCGTCGCCGAACGGGCGCAGGAGGGCGACGGGATGCTCTTCGCCCTCGACGAGAACCTGCTCCTGTTCGAGTACTACCTGCGGGACGACCCGGCCACGCGGGCGAAGCTCACGCCGGCCTTCCCCGACGTCGCCTGGGGCGGGTACCGCACCGGTGACCAGATGCTCCGGCTGTTCACCGAGGAGGAGCTGCTCGAGGCCTCGGAGCGCTTCGACCGACTGTGGGTCGTGCTCAGCTTCGCCGAGCCCGGGGAGGTCCGGGCACGGCTCGAGCTCCTCGAGCCCACCCACGAGCTCGTCGACGACCGCCGCTTCGACGGCGACTTCTGGGTCCTCCGCTACGAGCGGGCCTGAGCCCGGCGCCTCTCCGGGCCGGACCGGCTACGAGTCCTCGTCGACCCGCGCCGCGCGCCGGCGGAGGAAGGCCGGTGCGGTCCTCACCCGGCCGGCCACGAAGGCGGGCTCCGAGCGGAGGCTGGCCAGGAGCTCGGAGCGGAACCGGCGACGGTCGCCGTCGGACCAGGCGAGCCGGGACAGGCGCCAGTGGGCCTCGGCCACCCGGCTCCGGAGCAGTCGGCGCTGGCGGGCCGTGAGATCGCGTCCGTCGCTCGCGAGGAGGTCCCCGTAGAGCACGAGGGTCTCGTGCCAGTACTCCTGGGCGTCGCTGGGCCGCAGAGCGGTGAGGCGGCCGGTCCCGGCGTCCGCGGTCATGCGGGTCCCCACGCCGTTCACCGCGCACAGGGGCTCCCTGAACCCGAGCACGTAGAAGAGGTAGGTGTCGTGGCGCAGGAAGAGGTCGGGGCGGAGCCCGCCCAGCGCGAGGTAGGTCGCGCGCCGGACCGTGCTGGCCTGCAGCATCATCGGCTGGTAGGGGAGCAGGACCCAGTCGGCCCCGCGGCGCTCGAGCCGGTAGGGCTCCTCGATCGAGAAGCCCGCGAGGTCCCAGAGGTGGCGTCCCTCGCGATCCTCGCCCGCCCGGTCGCCGCTCGACCAGGTCACGTCCCGGAAGTACAGGGACGCCTCGCCCGACGTGCCCTCGAGCGCCGCTTCCACGGCGCGGAGGTGGTCGGGGAGCCAGACGTCGTCCGAGTCCAGGAAGGCGATCCAGTCCCCGGTCGCCTCCTGCACGCCGCGGTTGCGGGCCGCCGCGGCCCCCTCGTGCTCTTGGCGGACGTAGCGGAGCTCGGGGCCGAAGTCCGCGAGGAGCTCGGCCGTACCGTCGGTGGAGCCGTCGTCGACGACGACCACCTCGTCGGGGGGGCGCTCCTGGGAGAGCGCGCAGGTCACCGCCCGCGTGACGAGCGCGGCCCGGTCGTGCGTGGGGATGACGACGCTGATCCTCATGGTGGGTGCACCGGCAGGCACCCGGCCGGCCGGGGGGACCGCCATTGTGCCCTCCCCGGCCGCGACGGTGTCCCGCGCGGTGGTCAGGAGGCCGCGAGCTCCCGGATCGCGGCCACCGTGCGAGCGGACGCCGTGCCGTCACCGTAGGGGCACGGCTCGTGCTCCAGCCGTGCGTGGAGGGCGGCGAGCCCGTCGATCCAGTCCGCCGCCAGCTCGCAGATCCCGGGGCCCGGTGGGACGAGGGTGGCGAAGGTCCCCTGGACCTCGGGGCGCTCGGTGGACCGGCGGACGACGATCACCGGTCGCTTGAGGACGCTGGCCTCCTCCTGGACCCCGCCGGAGTCCGACACGAGGAGGGCGCACTCGGCTGCCAGCCCGAGGAACTCCGCGTAGCCGAGTGGCTCGCACAGCCGGAGGCCGCCGGCGACCGTCCCGAGGCCGAACCGGGCGGCGCGCGCCGCCGTGCGCGGGTGCATCGGGAGGAGCACCGGGAGCGGGAGGTCCGCCAGGGCCCGGAGGATCGTCGCGAGGGTGTGGGGATCGTCGACGTTCTCGGGGCGGTGGAACGTGGCGAGCACGAACCCGCGGGCCCGCAACCCCCACCGGGCGAGGAGGTCGGGCCGGTCGGACGGGTCCGGGAGGAGCTCGAGCACCGCCTCGACGACGGTGTTGCCGGTCACGAGGACCCGCTCGTCGGGGACTCCCTCGGCGAGGAGGTTGGCCCGGCTCGTCTCGGTGGGCGCGCAGCAGACGTCGGCGAGGTGGTCGACGAGGACCCGGTTGTGCTCCTCGGGCATGGCCCGGTCGAAGCTCCGCAGCCCGGCCTCCACGTGGAGGAGCGGGAACCCGCCGGCGTTCGCCGCCAGCGCGCCGGCCAGCCCCGTGTTGGTGTCGCCCTGGACGACGACGGCCGATGGGGGATCGTCGGTGAGGTGCGCGTCGAGCGCCGCGGTGGCCTCCCCGATCTGGCGGCCCCGGGAGGCCCCGCCCACGTCGAGCTGGACCGCCGGCGTCCCCAGGCCCAGGTCGTCGAGGAAGGCGGCCGAGAGGGCCGGGCTGTAGTGCTGGCCCGTGTGCACGGTCCGGGCGGCCGGCCCGAGGAGCCGTACCACGCCCGCCAGCTTGACGATCTCGGGCCTCGTGCCGAACACGATGGCCACGCTCCGTGGTCTCAGTTCCACGTGACGTTCGGCTCCTCGTCGGTTCGCCGGGCCGACTGCAACCGATCGCTCAAGTCGCGGCCCGTGAGGCCGAGACCACATGGCGGGGCGCGATGGCGGCGTCGGTCGAGACCGACCATACTCGCCCCCGGCGTGCCCGACCGCGGTGCGTGACCACGCAGCGAGGTGCCTCCTCCAGGAGCACCGCCGAGCAGGCGACATCGGATCGAGAGGTGGGGGACGGTGACCCTGGCGCTCCCTTCGGACCAGGAAGCCTCGGGCCGCACGCTGGGCGCCGAGGAGCTCGAGGCCCTCCGCGAGGTGATCGAGAGCGGCACGCTCACGAGCACCAAGGGCAAGCAGGTCCCGGGACTCGAGGAGCGCTTCGCCGCCCTCACGGGGTCGGCCCACGCCGTCGCCTGCTCGTCGGGCACCGCGGCCGTCCACGTCGCGATCGCCGCCCTCGACCCCGAACCCGGGGACGAGGTCGTCACCACCCCGATCACCGACATGGGGGCGCTCACGCCGATCCTCTTCCAGGGGGCCGTCCCCGTCTTCGCCGACGTCGATCCCCGGACCGGCAACGTCACCGCCGAGACGATCGAGGCCGCGCTGTCCGAGCGGACCCGGGCGGTCGTCGTCACCCACCTCTTCGGCAACCCCTGCGAGATGGAGCCGATCACGGCCCTGGCCGCGGCGCGCGGCCTCCCCGTCATCGAGGACTGCGCCCAGGCCTACCTGGCCCGCAGCGCCGGCCGGACGGTCGGGACCATCGGCGCCCTCGGGTGCTTCAGCCTCCAGCAGGGCAAGCACGTCACCACGGGCGAGGGCGGCCTCGTGGTCACCGACGATCCGGCCCTGGCCCGCCGCGCGAGGCTCTTCGTGAACAAGGCCTGGCCGTACGGCGAGCCGAACCCCGATCACGAGTTCCTGGCCCTCAACTACCGGCTCAGCGAGCTCCAGGGGGCCGTGGCCCGGGCGCAGCTCGACAAGCTCGAGGGCGTCGTCCGCCGGCGGGTGGCCATGGCCGAGCGGCTCACCGCCGCCCTGGAGGGGCTCGAGGGGATCGACACGCCGTGGGTCGCCCCCGGCAACGAGCACACCTACTGGAAGTACTGCCTCCGGGTCGACCCGGCCCGGGTGCCCGGCGGCCCCCAGGCCCTGGCGGCCGAGCTCCGCCTCGGTGGGATCGCCTCGGCGCCGCGCTACATCCAGAAGCCGGCGTTCCAGTGCGCGGTCTTCTCGAACCAGCGGACCTTCGGGGAGAGCCGCTGGCCGTTCACCCTGGCCCGGCCCGAGGCCGTGGACTACTCGCCCGAGCGCTACCCGGGGACGTTCCGGGCCCTCGACCGGGTCCTCGTGCTGCCCTGGAACGAGCGCTACACCGAGGAGCACGTAGACCACCTGGCCGGGTCGATCCGTCGTGCCCTCGCGAAGGTGGTGGGACCGTGAGCACACGCCCGCTCGAGCTCGCCCTCGTGGGGGCGGGAGGCATCGCCCAGGCCTACGTCCAGCTCTTCGAGGACCTGGTCGACGCCCGCGTCGTCGCCGTGGCCGACGTCCGCCACGACGCCGCGGTCAGCGCGGCGGAGTCGCTCGGGGCCCGGGCGTACCCGTCGTACGCGGCGCTCGTCGGGGCCGAGAGCCTCGACGGCGTCGTCGTCTGCACCCCTCCGGTCACCCACCACGAGATCTGCGGCTTCTTCCTCGACCGGGGGCTGCCGGTCCTGTGCGAGAAGCCCCTCACCACCGACCTCGCCTCGGCCCGCGACCTCGTCGCCCGGGCCGAGCGGTCGGAGACCCTGCTCACCATGGCCTCGAAGTTCCGCTACGTCGAGGACCTGGTCACCGCCAAGAGCATCGTCGGTTCGGGTCTGCTCGGTGAGGTGATCCTCTTCGAGAACGTGTTCGCCTCCCGGGTGCCGATGGCCGGGCGCTGGAACGCGAACCCTGCGGTGAGCGGCGGGGGCGTGCTCATCGACAACGGCACCCACTCGGTCGACATCGCCCGCTACCTGCTGGGTCCGATCTCGGAGGTGATGGCGGTCGAGGGCAAGCGGGTCCAGGGGCTCCCGGTCGAGGACACCGCCCAGCTCTTCCTCCGGTCCGCCGAGGGCGTGATGGGTACCGTCGACCTGTCGTGGAGCATCGACAAGGCCCTCGACAGCTACGTCAACGTCTACGGCTCCCACGGCACGATCCAGGTGGGGTGGCGCCAGTCCCGCTACCGGCAGGCCTCCAGCCCCGACTGGGTGGTCTTCGGCTCCGGGTACGACAAGCTCGGCTCCATGCGCCGGCAGGTCGAGGACTTCTGCCGGGGCGTGCGCGGCGCCGGTCCGATCCTGATCGGGACCGACGACGCGCTGGCCTCGGTGGCGGTGATCGAGACGGCCTACGCGTCGATGGGCACCGAGCACTGGGCCCTCGTCGACGGCGGGCTCGAGTCGGCCTCCCCGGGATCGCCGAGGTGAGCGTCCCGGCCCGCAGCGCCCCGGTGCACCCGTCGGCCCGGGTCCACCCGACCGCCGAGCTCGAGCCCGGCGTGGAGATCGGGCCGCGCACCGCGATCTGGGGAGGCGTCCACGCCCGCGGGCCGGCCCGGATCGGCGCCGAGTGCATCGTCGGAGAGAAGACCTACCTGGCCTACGGCGTCGAGGTCGGGGACCGGGTGAAGATCAACGCCATGGTCTACGTGTGCACCGGGGTGACCCTCGAGCAGGGTGTGATGGTCGGGGCCGGGACGGTGTTCACCAACGACCGGTTCCCCCGGGCGACCTCTCCGGACCTCACGGCCCTCCGACCATCGGATCCCGACGAGCGCACGCTGCCCACCCGCGTGCGGGAGGGTGCGACCGTCGGCGCGGGGAGCGTCGTCGGCTGCGGCCTCGAGATCGGGCGGTTCGCCATGGTGGGGATGGGGGCCGTCGTGACCCGATCGGTCCCCGACTTCCACCTCGCGGTCGGTCACCCGGCCCGCTCGGTGGGCTGCGTCTGCCGGTGCGGGGAGCCGTTCCTCCGGTTCCCCGGGCGGGCCGCACCGGACACCGACGACGTGGCGTGCCCGGCCTGCGGGCTGCGGTACGCGGTCGAGAGCGGGGCGGTCCGGGAGCTGACCCCGCCGGGGCCGTGACGGGACCCGCGCGGCCCTGCGCCGGCCACCGCTGGGCCGTCGTCGGCGGCGGGATGCTCGGGCTCACCCTGGCCCGGCGCCTGCGCGAGCGTGGCCACGCCGTGACGCTGTACGAGGCCGCGCCCCACCTCGGCGGGCTCGCCTCGGCCTGGCGCCTCGGCGACGTGGTGTGGGACCGCCACTACCACGTCACCCTCCTCTCGGACGCCTTCACCCGCGGTGCGCTCGCCGGTCTCGGGCTCGAGGAGCAGATGCGGTGGGTCGAGACCCGGACCGGCTACTACTCGGACGGCCGGCTCGCCTCCGTGTCGAACACGGTCGAGTTCCTGCGGCTCCCCGGGCTACGGCTGGTCGACAAGCTCCGCCTGGGTGGCACGATCCTGCTCGGTTCCCGCCTCCGTGACTGGCGGCGGCTGGAAGAGGTCCCGGTGGCCGATTGGCTGACCCGATGGTCGGGCCGGCGCACCTTCGAGCGGTTCTGGCTCCCGCTCCTGCGCTCGAAGCTCGGCGAGAGCTACCGCGACGCCTCGGCCGCCTTCATCTGGGCGACGATCCAGCGCCTGTACGCGGCCCGTCGCACCGGTCTGAAGAAGGAGATGTTCGGGTACGTGCCCGGGGGTTACGCCCGGGTCCTCGAGCGCTACGGCGAGGCCCTCGCGGAGGCAGGGGTGCGGGTCGAGCTGGCGAGCCCGGTCGAGCAGGTGGGCTCGGAGGGCGGCGAGCTGGTCGTACGACCGGCCGGCGGGGCTCCCGGGCGCTACGACCGCGTCGTGGTCACCGCCAACGCGCACCTGGCCTCCCGGATGTGCCCGCAGCTCTCCGCCGACGAGCGGGACCGCCTCGACGGCGTGCGCTACCAGGGGTTGGTGTGCGCCTCCTTGCTGCTCGAGCGGCCCCTCGCCGACCACTACCTCACGTACATCACCGACGACGTCCCGTTCACCGCCGTGGTCGAGATGTCGGCCTTCGTCGATCCCGACCAGTTCGGGGGCCGGACGCTCGTCTACCTCCCCAAGTACGTCGCCCCCGACGACCCGTTCCTCTCGTGCTCCGACGACGAGGTCCGGGAGCGGTTCCTCCCCGCCCTCGCCGCCATGTACCCGGGCTTCTCCGCCGACGACGTGCTCGCGTTCGGGGTGTCGCGGGTCCGCGAGGTGTTCCCCGTGCCCACGCTCGGCTACTCCCGCCGCGTGCCGCCGGTGCGCACGAGCGTGCCCGGCCTCTTCCTCGTGACCTCGGCCCACATCGTGAACGGCACCCTCAACGTCGACGAGACCGTCGGGCTGGCCGAGCGCGCGATCGACACCCTCGACCCTCCCGACCTCCCGGCCCCGGCCGAGGGGGCCGCGGCCGCCCGGCCATGACCGTCCGGGCGGGAGCCGGTGGGACGTCGGCGACGTGGGGGTCCCACCCGTGAGACCCGTCGCCAGCCTGTCGCTCGACCTCGACAACCGGTGGTCGTACCTGAAGATCCACGGCGACGCGGCCTGGGAGTCCTACCCCTCGTACCTCGACGTCGTCGTCCCCCACGTCCTCGACGTCCTCTCCGCCCAGGGGCTGCGGATCACCGTCTTCGTGGTCGGCCAGGACGCCGCCTTCGCGTCGAACCGCGAGCCGCTCCGGGCCCTCGCCGAGGCCGGCCACGAGATCGGGAACCACTCGTTCCGCCACGAGCCGTGGCTCCACCGGTACTCCGAGGCCGAGCTGGACGACGAGCTGGCCCGGGCCGAGGAGGCGATCGAGGCCGCGACCGGCGTCCTGCCCCGCGGGTTCCGGGGGCCCGGCTACAGCCTGTCGACCACGACCCTGCGGGTGCTGGCGCGCCGGGGCTACGAGTACGACGCCTCCACCCTGCCCACGTACATCGGTCCGCTCGCCCGGGCCTTCTACTTCCGCAGCGCGCAGCTGTCCGAGGAGCAGCGGCGCGAGCGCCGGTACCTGTTCGGCACCGCTCGCGACGGGCGCCGCCCGGTCCGCCCCTACCACTGGCAGGTCGACGGGCGTAGGCTCCTCGAGATCCCGGTGACGACCATGCCGGTGCTCAAGGTCCCCATCCACGTCAGCTACCTGCTGTTCCTGGCCACCTACGCGCCGTGGGCGGCCCGGGCCTACCTCGGCGCCGCCCTCGGGGCCTGCCGGCTCGCGCGCGTGGGACCCTCCCTGCTGCTGCACCCGCTCGACTTCGTCGGCACCGAGGAGGCTCCCGACCTGTCCTTCCTCCCCGGGATGGCGATCCCGACCTCGAGGAAGCTGGAGCTCGTCGGCGGCTACCTGGCGCGCTTCCGGGACCGCTTCGACGTGCGACCGGTGGGCGAGCACGCGGCCGCCCTCCGGGCCCGACCGGACCTCGCCGTCCGGGCCCCGGACTTCCCGGCCGACGGGGGTGCGCCGTGACGGCTCGCGACGTGGCCGCGCCCTCCGCAGTCCCGGGGCCCGCGCGGCGTGACCCCGAGACCCTCCCCTCGGTCTCGGTGATCGTGCCCGCCTACAACGAGGCCGCGATCATCGAACGGAACCTCGCCCGGCTCCACGACCACATGCGGAGCCTGGAGGAGCGGTACCGGTGGGAGATCGTCGTCGTCGACGACGGCAGCACCGACGGCACGGGCGCCCTCGCCGATGCGTTCGCCGCCGGCCATCCCGGGGTCCGGGTGCTCCACCACCGGGTGAACTTCCACCTCGGCCAGGCCCTGCGGTACGCGTTCAACAGCTGCCGCTCCGACTACCTGGTCACCATGGACTGCGACCTCAGCTACTCGCCCGACCACGTCGAGCGGCTGCTCCAGACCATCGAGGACACCCACGCCCGGATCGTCATCGCCTCGCCGTACCACCCCGAGGGGCACACCACGAAGGTCCCGCTCCTCCGGAGGGTCGCCAGCCGCTGGGCCAACCGCTTCCTCGGCCTCGCGGCCAAGGGGAACCTGTCGACGCTCACGGGCATGGTCCGGGCCTACGACCGGAGGTTCCTGCGCACGCTGAACCTCAAGGCGATGGACACCGAGATCAACACCGAGATCGTCTACAAGGCCCAGCTCCTCCGGGCCCGGATCGTCGAGATCCCCGCCCACCTCGACTGGACCGAGCAGCGGGACCGTGAAGCGGGCCGCCGGTCGTCCATCCGGATCCGCCGCAGCACCCTCTCGTCGATCTTCCTGGCGTTCATCTTCCGGCCCTTCATGTTCTTCATCCTCCCCGGGCTGCTCCTCGCGACGGCCTCGGCGTGGATGCTGCTGTGGTTCACGATCCGGGTCGGCCAGGACTACGCGGCCGCGACGGGCTCGTTCGACGAGCGGTTCTCCGACGCGCTCGCCAGCGCGTTCGACCAGTACAGCTACCAGCCCGTGATCGGCGGCATCAGCCTGCTGCTCGCCGCCCAGTTCATCAGCCTCGGGATCGTGGCTGCGCAGTCCAAGCGCTACTTCGAGGAGCTGTTCCATCTCGGGTCGTCGATCCTGAAGCGCACGGGTGTCGAGGACGACGACCCGACCTGACGCCGGGGAGCCCCACCCGGGCTCGAGGCTCCGCGGTGCCTGGCTCGGGCTGCGGTCGTCGGCCCGGGTGCTGGGTGTGGCGTTCCTGCCTCCGTTGCTGCTGATGGCCGCCATCGGCGTCTTCGCCCGGGGCGAGACGACCGAGTGGACCGACGACCCCGTCGGTGTGGCCCGTCTGCCGGTCCACGTCGGGCTCGTGTCGAACGTCGGCGTGGTGCTCTGGTGCGTGGCGGCGACCGCGTGCCTCCTCGGGGCCGCCGCCTCACGGCACCGGCCGGGCCGACGACGCCGGGCCCGGTTCCTCCTCGAGGCCGGCGCCCTCTGCGCCCTCCTGCTCGTCGACGACCTCTTCCTCCTCCACGACCGGGTGCTGCGGCTCGAGGTCGGCGTCCCGAAGCCGGTGACGCTCACCGTGTACGGGGTCCTCGCCGCGGCCGTGCTGGTCCGCCACCGCGACGTGCTCGCGTCTCGGGGCGTCGCCGACCACTGGCTCCTCGGCGCCTCCCTGGGGGGCTTCGCGGTGTGGGCGTCCGTCGGCGCCTTCACCGCGCCCTTCACCGGACACGACTTCGTCCGGTCGACGGCGAAGCTCCTGGCGCTGGCCGGTTGGTGCACGTTCCTCGTCCGGCTCGCCTTCGACCTCCTCGCGGGACCGGAACCGGCCGCCGATCCCGCGCCTGTCGCGGGCGGCTGAGGCCGGGTGGGCACCGGTAGACTCGGATGGACCCACCGGAGGAGGAGCTCTTGAGGATCGCCGTCGGCGCCGACCACGCGGGGTTCCGGCTCAAGGAGCAGCTCGTCCACCTGCTCAAGGAGTGGGGCCACGAGGTGGTCGACCTCGGGACCCACTCCGAGGAGTCGGTGGACTACCCGGACTCGGCCCGGGTCGTGGCCGAGGCGGTCGCCCGGGGCGACGCGGAGCGCGGGGTGCTCGTGTGCGGCACCGGCATCGGCCAGTCGATCGCCGCCAACAAGGTCGACGGGGTCCGGGCCGCCGTCGTCCACGACGCCACCACCGCCCGCCTGTCCCGGGCCCACAACGACGCGAACGTCATGGCCGTCGGGGCCCGCATCGTCGGCCCCGAGGTCGCGACCGAGGCGCTGAGCGTGTGGCTGGCCACCCCGTTCGACGGTGGCCGCCACGAGCGCCGGGTGAAGAAGATCGCCGCCATGGAGAGGGACGAGGGCTGATGGATCCGTTCGAGGCGCTGGAAGCGACCGACCCCGTGATCGCCGACATCGTCCGGCGCGAGGTCGAGCGGCAGAACACGACGATCCAGCTCATCGCCTCGGAGAACTTCACCTCGCCGGCCGTGATGGCGGCCCAGGGGTCGGTGCTCACCAACAAGTACTCCGAGGGGTACCCGGGCAAGCGCTACTACGGGGGCAACCTCGTCGTCGACGAGGCCGAGGAGCTGGCCCGCCGGCGGGCTCGCGAGCTCTTCGGGGCCGAGCACGCCAACGTGCAGCCCCACTCGGGGGCGAACGCCAACATGGCCGTGTACCTGGCCCTGCTCGAGCCGGGCGACAAGGTCATGGGGATGCGCCTCGACCAGGGCGGTCACCTCACCCACGGCTCCCCGGTGAACGTCAGCGGGCGGCTCTACGACTTCGTCGGGTACGGCGTCGACCCCGACTCGGAGACCCTCGACTACGACGTCGTCCGCGACGTGGCCCGGGCCGAGCGGCCCAAGGCCATCATCGCCGGGGCCACCGCCTACCCGCGCCAGATCGACTTCGCCACGTTCCGGTCGATCGCCGACGAGGTGGGTGCGCTGCTGGTCGTCGACGCCGCCCACATCGCGGGGTTGATCGCGGGAGGCGCGCACCCCTCCCCGGTCCCGCACGCCGACGTCGTCACGTTCACCACCCACAAGACCCTGCGGGGCCCGCGAGCCGGCGCGATCCTCTGCCGCCAGGAGCTCGCCCAGGCCGTCGACAAGGCGGTGTTCCCGGGCCTCCAGGGCGGCCCGCTGATGCACGTGGTCGCGGCCAAGGCCGTGGCCTTCCACGAGGCGGCCCAGCCGGGGTTCCGCGACTACGCCCACGGGATCGTCCGCAACGCCCGGGCCCTCGCCGAGGGGCTGGCTGCGGAGGGGTTCCGGATCGTGTCGGGCGGTACCGACAACCACCTCATGCTCGTCGACCTGCGCCCGTTCGGCGTGACCGGGAAGGTCGCCCAGGAGGCGCTGGACCGGGCGGGCATCACCTGCAACAAGAACGCCATCCCCAACGACCCCGAGAAGCCCTTCGTGACCAGTGGGCTGCGACTCGGCACCGCGGCGGTCACGACGGCCGGCATGGGCGAGCCGGAGATGGCCGAGATCGCAGGCCTCATCGCCCGGGTGCTGCGCCACGTCGACGACGAGCCCGTCGCGGCGGAGGTGCGCGAGGCGTCGGCCCGCCTGTGCTCGAAGTTCACGCCGTACCCGGGCCTGCCCGGCGCCTGAATCCCGACGCGTTGGCGCGATCCGCGCCGGTGGAGGTGTCCGGATCGCGCCGACGCGAGCGTGACGGGGCCCGACGCGCGATCCTGGCGACCGCATGGCCGGCTACTCGATCATCCTCGCCGTCGCCGCGCTGACGACCTTCGCCCTCACCCCGGTGTTCCGGTGGCTCGCGATCCGTGTCGGCGCCGTCGCGGTCCCGGGCGACCGCAGCGTGCACAGCCGGCCCACCCCGATGCTCGGGGGCGCGGCCATGTTCGTGGGCTTCGCCGCGGCCATGGGGGCGGCCTCGCGGATGCCGCAGTTCCGGGAGATGTTCGACGGCTCCTCGGAGCCGCTCGGCGTCGTCCTCGCCGCCGGCGTCATGTTCTTCGTGGGGCTCCTCGACGACTTCCGCGAGGTCTCGCCCCCGCCAAGGTGGCGGGCCAGGTGCTGAGCGGGAGCCTGCTCTCGCTCCTGGGTGTCAGCATGCTCTTCTTCCGCGTGCCGTTCGCCTCCTTCGACTACGTCGTCCTGTCGCCCGACCTCGCCCCGCTGGTGACGGTGCTCACGGTCGTGCTGATGGCGAACGCACTCAACCTCATCGACGGCCTCGACGGGCTGGCGGCCGGGATCGTGGTCATCGCCGGGTCGGCGCTCTTCCTCTACGCCGACCGCCTCTTCAAGGCGGGGCTGCTCGAAGGGTCGAACCTCGGGCCGCTGGTGGCGATCATCGCGGTCGGCGTGGCGGCCGGCTTCCTGCCCCACAACTTCAACCCGGCGCGGATCTTCATGGGTGACGCCGGGGCGATGTTCCTCGGGCTGCTCATGGCCACGACCACGATCACGGTCGGGGGCCGCACCGCCGACCAGTTCAGCGGTCAGACCTACTTCTTCTTCGCCCCGCTGTTCATCCCGCTCGTCATCCTCGGCGTGCCGATCGTCGACACCCTGTTCGCGTTCCTCCGCCGGGTGGCGCGCCGCACCTCGTTCCACCTGGCCGACAAGGACCACCTCCACCACCGGCTGATGCGCCTCGGTCACGGGCCCCGGCGCACGGTCGTGATCCTCTGGGCGTGGACCGCGCTCCTCTCCGGCCTAGCCCTCCTGCCGACGTACCAGAACCGGTTCAACGCCGTCGTCCCCATCGGGGTCCTCGCGCTGGGCCTGGTCCTGTACGCCTTCTTCCATCCGGGCCTGCGCACGGCCCGGGAGCAGGCGCACGAGGCCGGTCGCCCCGGCCCGGACCCGGCCGACGAGGCGACGGAGCCCGAGGAGGTCGTCGACCTCTCGACGCGCCGGAGGGCCCGGCCCGGCTAGCGACGCCCCGAGTTGACGCCCCGGGGCGTGTCCCCCTACATTGCGAACCGTTTCACAAGCGGCCCGGGGGCAGCACGCGGGCGGGCCACGTCCGGGGTCCGCCGTCGCGGTCGCCACGGATCGGATGGGTGGAGACTTGGGCGATCGGCCAGCGACCTGGCAACGTGGCGTCGGCGACGGGCTCACGCGGGCCTTCGAGCTCGTCCTGACGCCGCTGCTGTTCGGCGCCCTCGGCTGGCTCGTCGACGCCTGGGCGGGGACCCGGCCCCTGATGACGCTGGTCTTCGGGCTCCTCGGCGCCGTGGGCGTGTTCGCCGCGACCTACTACCGCTACCAGGCCGAGATGGCCCGCGAGGAGGAGGGCAAGCCGTGGACGCGCCGGCCGCGGTGACCGCCCCCGGCGCGGCCCTCGAGGGCCGGGTCGCCGCGGACATGGCCCGCAAGGCCGCCCTCGTCGCTCCACCGTTGCTCCTCGGGGTGGGGCTCCTCCGGGGCGTCGACGGCGCGGTGGGCGTGGCGCTGGCGCTGGCCCTCGTGGCCCTGAACCTCCTCGCCGCGGCCCGGATCATCACCTGGTCGGTGGCGATCTCCCCGAACCTGCTCATGGGGGCCGTGCTGGGCGGCTACGCGCTGCGACTCGGCGCCCTGTTCGTGATCGTCCTCGGCCTCGAGCGACTGTCGTGGGTCGACGTGCCGGCGCTCGTGCTCACCCTGGCCCTCACCCACCTCGGCCTCCTGTTCTGGGAGATGCGCTCGGTGAGCCTCACCCTGGCGTACCCCGGCCTCCGTCCGGAGAAGGAGTAGGCGTTGCTCGCTGCCTTCGAGTTCCCGCCGGTCAGTCACCTCTTCGAGTGGCCCGGTGTCCTCTTCGAGGACACGCCCTTCGAGGTCAACAAGACCACGCTCCTGGTCGTGGCGGCGTCGGTGATCGCCATGACGCTCTTCCTGGTGGGCGGCCGGCGGCGGGCCCTCGTCCCCACCGGAGCCCAGAACCTGGCCGAGGCCGGCTACGAGCTGGTGGAGCAGAGCATCGCGGTCGAGGTGATGGGGCCCGAGGGGCGGAAGTGGACGCCCTTCCTCGCCTCGCTCTTCTTCTTCATCTTCTTCCTCAACATCTTCGAGATCGTCCCGGGCGTGCAGTTCCCGGCGACGTCCCGCATCGCGATCCCCATGTACCTCGCGCTGCAGACGTGGCTGATCATGATCGTCGTCGGGTTCAAGGTGCAGGGCCCGCGCTACATCACGAACTCGATCTTCCCGCCGGGCGTGCCCAAGGCGCTCCTCCCGCTCGTGGCGCTCATCGAGCTCGTGTCGAAGTTCTTCATCCGCCCCTTCTCGCTGACGGTCCGTCTCTTCGCCAACATGATGGCGGGCCACATCCTCCTCACGATCTTCGCCCTCATGTCCGCGGCCCTCTGGGCCCTCAAGTGGAACGCGATCTTCGTCCCCCTCCCGCTGTTCATGGGTACCGCCATGACCGGCTTCGAGATCCTCGTGTCGGTCCTCCAGGCGTACATCTTCACGATCCTCACCGCGGTGTACATCGGGGGAGTCCATCCACCCCGAGCACTGAGGTCCGCCCACCGAGTTCCCGACCACCGAGCAAGGAGACCCCAAGTGCACGACCTGCTCACGCTGGCCGCCCAGGAGGCGGGCGAGCTCAAGGACGGCCTCGCGGCCGTGGGCTACGGCCTCGCCGCGGTCGGCCCCGGGATCGGCATCGGCTACCTCGTGGGGCAGTCGGTCCAGGCCATGGCCCGCCAGCCCGAGATGGCCGGCCAGGTCCGCACCACGATGTTCCTCGGCATCGCCTTCGCCGAGGCCCTCGCCCTCATCGGCTTCGTCCTCAACTTCATCTAGGAGCGGGCCATGCGACGGTTCCGACTGCTCGCCGCGGCCTCCGCGTTGGTCGCCGTGGCCGTCCTCGGCCCGGCGGGCACCGCCTTCGCCGAGCCGAAGGGCCACGCCGAGGAGGAGTGCATCGAGATCCTCGAGGGCGGCGGCGAGATCGACGAGTGCCAGGAGGCACCCAGCCCGATCGCGCCCGAGGTGAACGAGATCATCTGGGGCGGGCTGTTCTTCCTGATCGTGGCCGGCGTCCTCATCAAGTTCGCCTTCCCCGCGCTCCGCCAGGGCCTCAAGGCTCGCGAGGACCGGATCCGGGGCGACCTGGAGGAGGCCGAGCACGCCAAGACCGAGGCCGAGCGGACCCTCGAGGAGTACCGGGGTCAGCTCGCCTCGGCCCGTGACGAGGCGGGCCGGATCATCGAGGAGGCCCGCCAGGCCGCCGACCAGGTTCGGGCCGACCTCGTCTCCCGGGCCGAGGCCGAGGCCGCGGAGCTGCGCGCCCGGGCCCAGGAGGACATCCGCCTGGCCACCGAGCGGGCCACGGCCGACCTGCGTCAGCAGGTGACCGATCTGGCCATCGATCTGGCCGAGCGGGTCGTGGAGCGCAACCTGGACCGCGACACCCAGGTCGCGCTGGTCGAGAGCTTCATCGACCAGGTCGGAGGGCGGCCGGCGTGAGCGACCGCACCGCCGCCGCCGGCGCCCGGGTCGAGGCGTACGCCACCGCCCTGCTCGAGGTGGCCCGGGCCGAGGGAACGCTCGGCGAGGTCGAGGACGAGCTGTTCCGCTTCGCCCGGGCCGTGGAGGGCAACGACGCCCTCCGCCTGGCCCTCACCGACCAGGCCCTGCCGGTCGAGCGCCGGATCGCCGTGGTGGAGGAGCTGCTGGAGGCCAAGGCCCTGCGGACCACCGTGGCCCTGGCGTCGCTCCTCGTGGGCGCGGGCCGAGCGGGCGACATGAGCGCGATCATCGAGCGGTTCGTCGAGAAGGCCGCGGCCGAGCGTGCGCACGAGGTGGCCGAGGTCCGCAGCGCCATCCCGCTCGACGAGGGACAGCGGAGGCGCCTGGCCGAGGCGCTCTCGGCGGCCACCGGCAAGCAGGTGGAGGTCGTGCTCGTGGTCGACCCGAAGGTGATGGGCGGCCTCGTCGCCCGCATCGGCGACACCGTGATCGACGGGACGGTCTCCCACCGGCTCGAGCAGTTGAAGGAGCGGACCTGATGGCCGAGCTCACCATCGACGCGGCCGAGATCGCGGCCGCGCTGCGAACCCACGTCGAGAGCTTCCGACCCGAGCTGGCCAAGGCGCGGGTCGGGAGGGTCCTCGAGGTCGGCGACGGCATCGCCCGGGTCTCCGGCCTGCCCGACACGGCCGTCAACGAGCTGCTCGAGTTCGAGAACGGCGTCCTCGGGCTGGCCCTCAACCTCGACGAGGACTCGATCGGGGCCGTCGTGCTCGGCGAGGCCCAGGAGATCGAGGAGGGCGACGCCGTCACGGCCACCGGGCGCATCCTGTCGATCCCGGTGGGCGACGGCCTCGTGGGGCGCGTCGTCAACCCGCTGGGCCAGCCGGTCGACGGCAAGGGCCCCGTGGCCTCGACGACCGTCCGGCGCCTCGAGGTGCAGGCCCCGGGCATCGTGGCCCGCAAGCCGGTGCACGAGCCCCTGCAGACCGGCATCAAGGCCATCGACGCCATGACGCCCATCGGGCGGGGTCAGCGCGAGCTCATCATCGGCGACCGCAAGACCGGCAAGACCACCGTGGCCATCGACACGATCCTCAACCAGAGGGGCGAGGGCGTGAAGTGCATCTACGTGGCGATCGGCCAGAAGGGCTCGACCGTGGCCCAGACGGTCGCCACCCTGGCCGAGCACGGGGCCATGGAGTACACGGTGGTCGTGAACGCCCCCGCGTCCGACAACGCCGTCTTCAAGTACCTCGCCCCGTACGCCGGCTGCGCCATCGGCCAGCACTGGATGGACAACGGCCAGCACGCGCTCGTCGTCTACGACGACCTGTCCAAGCAGGCCGAGGCCTACCGCCAGCTCTCGCTGCTCCTGCGCCGCCCGCCGGGGCGTGAGGCCTACCCGGGCGACGTCTTCTACCTCCACAGCCGGCTCCTGGAGCGGGCGGCCAAGCTCAGCGACGAGCGGGGCGGCGGATCCCTGACGGCGCTGCCGCTCATCGAGACCAAGGCCGGTGACGTGTCGGCCTACATCCCCACGAACGTGATCTCGATCACCGACGGGCAGATCTACCTCGTCGACGACCTGTTCAAGGCCGGGGTCCGGCCGGCCGTCGACGTGGGCATCTCGGTGTCCCGGGTGGGCGGCGCCGCCCAGATCAAGGCCATGAAGGCCGTCGCCGGCACGTTGAAGCTGGACCTGGCCCAGTTCCGCGAGCTGGAGTCGTTCGCGACCTTCGGGTCCGAGCTCGACAAGGTGTCGCAGGCCCAGCTCGAGCGCGGCTACCGCCTCACCGAGCTGCTGAAGCAGCCGCTGAACTCGCCCATGCCGGTGGAGGAGCAGGTCATCTCGATCTACGCCGGGACGTCCGGTGGCCTCGACGACGTCCCGGTGGACGACGTGCGGCGCTTCGAGACCGAGCTGCTCGACTGGTTCCGGACCCGCCACGCCGACATGCTCCTGGCCATCCGGGAGAGCGGCCAGCTCCCCGAGGAAGAGGTGCTCGCCCGGGCGCTCGCCGACTTCAAGGCCCAGTTCCGGGGCTCCGAGGCGCCGACGCCGACCGGGCCCGAGGCCGACGTCACCGCCACCGACGCCGAGGCGCCGGGCGAGGCCACGTCCCCCAAGACGCTGGCCACGGAGTGAGCGGCGTGCTCGGAGCGGGGCGGCGGGCAGGACGCCAGGGCGGGCCGGCGACCGCCGCCGTGGACACGGGGACGAGGTAGAGGGAAGGCATGGCCGGCGGTCAGGAGCGAATCCTCAGGCGGCGCATCCGCAGCGTCCAGTCCACCAAGAAGATCACGCGCGCCATGGAGCTCATCGCCGCGAGCCGCATCGTCAAGGCCCAGGCGCGGGTGGCCGCCGCGGTCCCCTACAGCGACGCGATCACCGAGGCCGTGAAGGACCTCGCCGCCGCCGGCGGCAGCGTCGACAGCCCGTTCCTCACCCCCCGGCCCGAGGTCCGCCGGGTCGCCCACGTGGTCCTCACCGCCGACCGGGGCCTCTGCGGGGCCTACAACTCGTCGGTGATCCGGGCGGCCGAGGGCTCGCTCAAGGAGCACGCCGAGGAGGGGCGCGACTACTCGCTGGTGCTCGTGGGCCGGAAGGCCGAGAGCTACTTCCGGTACCGCAACTACCGGATCGACCACGTGTTCAGCGGCTTCACCGACCAGCCCACCTACGCCCACGCCCAGTCGATCGCCGACGCCGTCGACGACGCCTTCCTCCGGGGCGACGTCGACCTGGTGCAGGTGATCTACACCCGCTTCGTCTCCGCCGGTTCCCAGGAGGTCGTCGTCCGCCCGCTCATGCCCCTCGAGCGGGACGTGGTCGTCGGGGGCGACGGGCGCCCGGCACCGGCCGCGGAGGGGGCGTGGAGGCGGGGTACGAGTTCGAGCCGGCTCCGGGTGCCATCCTCGAGCGGCTCTTGCCCCGGTACGTCGAGGCGAGGGTCTACGCGGCGCTGCTGAACGCGGCGGCCTCGGAGCACGCCGCGCGCCAGCGAGCCATGAAGGCCGCGACCGACAACGCCGACGAGCTGATCGTCGGCCTGACCCGTACCATGAACCGGGTTCGCCAGGACGCGATCACCACCGAGATCATGGAGGTCGTCGGCGGCGCCGAGGCGCTGCGGGCGGCCCGGGGCGAGGAGTTGATGCCCGGGGACCTGCTCCTCGACGAGGTCCACCACAGCGACTACCTCGGCCCCCAGCCCCACCGGGCCTGACACGACCAGGAGCACACACGCATGACCATCACCTCCGAGCCCGGAACCGAGCTCAAGGACGGCCGGGTCGTCGCCATCGCCGGCCCCGTCGTCGACGTCGAGTTCCCGCCGGACGCCCTCCCCGAGATCAACACCGCGCTCGAGATGGACGTCGAGCTCGAGGGCGAGACGATCACGATCACCGCGGAGGTGGCCCAGCAGATCGGCCACAGCCGCGTCCGGGCCGTCTGCCTGAAGCCCACCGACGGCCTCCGCCGCAACGCCCTGGTGCGCAACACCGGGCGGGGCCTCACGATGCCGGTCGGCGAGGGGGTGATCGGCCACGTGTTCAACGTGCTCGGCGAGCCCCTCGACGTCCCGGCCGACCAGCTCGGCGAGATCGAGGACCGCTGGGAGATCCACCGGGACCCGCCGCCGTTCTCCGAGCTCGAGCCGAGGCGGGAGATGTTCGAGACCGGCATCAAGGTCATCGACCTCCTCGAGCCCTACGTGAAGGGCGGCAAGATCGGTCTCTTCGGCGGCGCCGGCGTGGGCAAGACCGTGCTCATCCAGGAGATGATCACCCGGGTCGCGACCCAGCACGGTGGCGTGTCGGTGTTCGCGGGCGTGGGGGAGCGCACCCGGGAGGGCACCGACCTGTGGCTCGAGATGCAGGAGTCCGGGGTCATCGAGAAGGCGGCGCTCATCTACGGGCAGATGGACGAGCCGCCCGGGGTGCGCCTCCGGGTCGGCCTGGCCGCGCTCACGGTCGCCGAGTACTTCCGGGACGTGAAGAACCAGGACGTCCTGCTCTTCGTGGACAACATCTTCCGGTTCGTCCAGGCGGGCTCCGAGGTGTCGACCCTGCTGGGCCGGATGCCCTCGGCGGTGGGCTACCAGCCCACCCTCGCCGACGAGATGGGCGAGCTGCAGGAGCGCATCACCTCCACGAAGGGGCGCTCGATCACCTCGCTCCAGGCCGTCTACGTCCCCGCCGACGACTACACGGACCCGGCCCCGTTCACGACCTTCGCCCACCTCGACGCCACCACCGAGCTGAGCCGGCAGATCGCGGCCCTCGGCATCTACCCGGCGGTGGACCCGCTGGCCTCCACGTCGACGATCCTCGCGCCCGAGGTCATCGGGGACCGCCACTACCAGGTGGCCCGCCGGGTGCAGGAGGTGCTCCAGCGGTACAAGGAGCTCCAGGACATCATCGCCATCCTCGGCCTCGACGAGCTGTCCGAGGAGGACAAGGTCATCGTCTCCCGGGCCCGCAAGATCCAGCGGTTCCTCTCGCAGCCGTTCTTCGTGGGCGAGGTGTTCACGGGCCTGAAGGGCATCTACGTCCCCGTCGAGGAGACGGTGCAGTCGTTCGAGGCGCTCGTCGACGGTGAGCTCGACGACGTCCCCGAGCAGGCCTTCTTCAACGTGGGCGGCGTCGAGAGCGTGCTCGAGAAGGCCAAGAAGCTGCAGGAGGCCTGACGTGCCGCTCGGGGTCACCGTCGTCTCGCCCGAGCAGGTGCTCTTCGAGGGCGAGGCGGACATGGTCGTGTGCACCACGACCGAGGGGGAGCTCGCCTTCCTGCCCGGGCACGTGCCGTTCCTCGGCGCGCTCCGGATCGCCAAGGTGCGCGTCCTCTTCTCCGACGAGAGTGAGGAGGTGGTGGCGGTCCACCGTGGCTTCGTCGAGGTGCGCCACGACCGGGTGACGATCCTCTCCGACGCCGCCGAGCTTCCCCGCCACATCGACCGGGAGCGGGCTCAGGAGGCCAAGGAGCGCATCGAGGAGCTGCTGCGGACCGGGGTCGACCCGTCGCCGGAGCTCAACGAGGCCCTGGCCCGGGCCAACCTCCGCCTCGAGCTGTTCGACTACTTCACCCGCCCGTAGGAGGCCGCCGAAGGGGCGTCTCGGGTGTCTCTACCGTCGCTCAGCGGGGGTATCGACACCCGAGAGCGGACGATCGGCGTCTCGGGTGTCTCTACCGTCGCTCAGCGGGGGTATCGACACCCGAGAGCCGGGAGGGGCGCGCGATCGGCCCGCCTCCCCGGCCCCCTACGCTCGTTACCGTGCGCGTCCGATCCCTCCTCACCGTGCTCGCCCTCGTCGTGACCGCCTGTAGCGGTGGTGCCACCGCGGAGAGCGACGGCGATGACGAGGTCCGGCCCGCGCCCGACCTCGGGCCGTACCGCGGTCTGGGGACCTGGGTCGACGCGTTCGACTACGGGCCCGCGTTCCAGGCCTTCGGCACGCAGCCGCCGGTGGCCCCCGAGAGCGTCGACGACATGGCCCGGCTCGGGGTCCGGACCCTGTTCCTCCAGGCCGCCAAGGACGACGAGCGCTCGCCCGACCTCCTCGTGGACGAGGAGCTGGTCTCCGCGATCCTGACCCGGGCCCACGAGCGGGGGCTGCGCGTCGTCGCCTGGTACCTGCCCACGCTGGGCGACGTCGACGCCGACCTCCGGCGGCTCCGGGCCCTCCACGAGCTCGAGGTCGACGGGCACCGCTTCGACGGGCTGGCCGTGGACGTCGAGTGGACCCGTGACGTCCCCGACCCGGAGGAACGCAACCGGCGGCTCGTCGAGCTGTCACGGCGGCTCCGCGACCTGGTGGGCGACGAGGCGCTCGGGGCCATCGTGTTCCCGCCCGTGCAGCTCGAGGTGGTGAACCCGAACCTGTGGCCGTCCTTCCCGTGGCGGGACCTCGAGCCGTACTACGACGTGTGGCTGCCCATGGCCTACTGGACCCTCCGCGAGGGCGACTACCGCGACGCCTACCGCTACACCGAGGAGAGCATCCGGAGGCTGCGCGCCAACCTGGGCGACCCGGACGCACCCGTCCACCCGATCGGAGGGATCGGGGACGACTCGAGCCCGCTCGACTACGAGCTCCTCCACCGGACCGTGCAGGAGCACGACGCCCTGGGCTGGTCGGTGTACGACTTCGCGACCACGAGCAGCGCCGGGTGGGTCCATCTCCGCGCGCCGGAGACCGGGGACCCGGCCGGCACCGATCAGCCCGGGTCGCCCTCGAGCACGTCGTAGTAGCGGGCCAGCTTCTGCCAGCGGTGGTTGGCGTCGATCTTGCGGATGGTCCCGGACTTCGACCGCATGACCAGCGACTGGGTGCTGGCCCCGGTGCCCCAGTAGCGGACGCCCTTGAGGAGCTCCCCGTCGGTGATCCCGGTGGCGGCGAAGAAGACGTCGTCCCCGGCGACGAGGTCCTCGGTGGTCAGGACCCGGGTGAGGTCGTAGCCGGCGTCGAGCGCGGCCTGGCGCTCGCGGTCGTCGCGCGGCCACAGGCGGGCCTGGATGGCGCCGCCGAGGGCCTTGAGGGCGCAGGCCGCGATCACGCCCTCGGGGTCCCGCCCACCCCGAAGAGCACGTCGGCGCCGCTCTCGGGCCAGGCCGTCGTGATGGCACCGGCCACGTCGCCGTCGGGGATGAGCCGGATCCTGGCCCCGGCCTCCCGGCACTGCCGGATGATCTCGGCGTGGCGGTCCCGGTCGAGGATCACCGCCGTGACGTCGCGGACGTCCTTGCCCAGGGCCTTGGCCACGGCCCGCAGGTTGTGGTCCACGGGGGCGTCGATCGCGATGGCGTCGCGGGCCTCGGAGCCGACCGCGATCTTCTCCATGTAGACGCAGGGCCCCGGATCGAACATCGTGCCCCGCTCGGAGACCGCGATCACCGAGATCGCGTTGGGGCGCCCGAGCGAGGTGAGGGTGGTCCCGTCGATCGGGTCGACGGCGACGTCGCAGTGCGGCGGGCTGCCGTCGCCGACCTCCTCGCCGTTGTAGAGCATGGGGGCCTCGTCCTTCTCCCCCTCGCCGATGACGACGATGCCGTCCATGGACACGCTGTCGAGGACCGTTCGCATGCCGTCGACCGCGGCCTGGTCGGCCGCCTCCTTGTCGCCCCGGCCCATCCAGCGCCCGGCTGCCAGCGCCGCCGCCTCGGTGACGCGGACCAGCTCCATGGCCAGGTTGCGGTCGGGGGGCCGGGACTGCTCCATCGGTCGCTCCTCGTCTCGACGCTCGGCGGCGACTGTAGTAGGCGCCTGCGCCCGTTCGGGCTCGTCGGCCCCCGTGCGCCCGGCCTCCCCCCGGCGCGCGATCATCTGACCATGCCGAGCCCGAGAGACGAGTGGAGAGAGGCCTTCGACGCCGCCCCGCGCCGCGAGGCCGACTTCGACACGATGTCGGGGATCCCGGTCGAGCCGGTCTACGGCCCGGCCGACGCGGAGCACCCCGGCCAGTGGCCCTACACGCGGGGCCCGTACGCCTCCATGTACCGCTCGAAGCTGTGGACCATGCGCATGTTCGCGGGCTTCGGCACCGCGCCGGACACGAACCGCCGGTTCCGAGAGCTGCTCGCGGCCGGGGGGAGCGGTCTCTCCACCGCCTTCGATCTCCCGACCCTCATGGGCCGCGACTCCGACGACCCGCTCGCGCTCGGAGAGGTCGGGCGCTGCGGCGTCGCCGTCGACACCCTGTCCGACGTCGAGGACCTCTACCGCGACATCGACCTCGGCGCCGTCACGACGTCGATGACCATCAACGGGCCGGCCGCGGTGGTCCTCGCGATGTACGTGGCCGCGGCCGAGCGCTCCGGGGTGCCCCGTCGCGAGCTGGGCGGGACGCTCCAGAACGACATCCTCAAGGAGTACCAGGCCCAGAAGGAGTTCGTGTTCCCGCCCCGTCCGTCGGTGCGCCTCGTGGCCGACACCATCCGGTTCTGCTCGGCCGAGATGCCCCGATGGCACACGATCTCGGTGTCCGGCTACCACATCCGGGAGGCCGGATCGACGGCGGCCCAGGAGCTCGCGTTCACGATCGCGAACGGCTTCGCCTACGTGGAGGCCGCCCTCGCGGCGGGCCTGTCGGTCGACGACTTCGCGCCCCGGCTGAGCTTCTTCTTCAACGCCCACGTCGACTTCTTCGAGGAGATCGCCAAGTACCGGGCGGCGCGCCGCATCTGGGCCCGGTGGCTGCGCGACCGCTACGACGCCCGCGACCCCCGATCGCAGCAGCTCCGGTTCCACACCCAGACGGCGGGGGTGTCGCTCACCGCCCAGCAGCCCGAGGTGAACATCGTCCGGACCGCCATCGAGGCGTTGGCGGGGGTGCTCGGGGGCACCCAGAGCCTCCACACCAACTCCATGGACGAGGTGCTCGCGCTGCCGACCGAGAAGGCGGCGCGGATCGCCCTGCGGACCCAGCAGGTGATCGCCCACGAGACCCGGGTCGCCAACGTGGCCGACCCCCTCGGGGGCTCCTGGTACGTCGAGGCCCTCACCGACGAGATGGAGCACCGGGCCGAGGAGGTCTTCACGCACCTCGACGAGATCGGCCACGGTTCGATCCTCGAGGGGGTCCTCTCGGGGATCGAGTCGGGGTGGTTCCAGCGCGAGATCGGCGACGCGGCCTACGAGATCGAACGCAAGCGCAACGACGGGCGGCACGTCGTGGTGGGGGTCAACGCCTTCACGGAGGGGAACGACGAGCCTCCTCCGGAGATCCTCCGCATCGGACCCCGCGTCGAGGAGGAGCAGCTCGAGCGGCTGGCGAAGGTGAGGGCGGTGCGCGACGGCGAGCGGGTCGGCGCGGCCCTGGCCCGGGTCCGGGCCGACGCGGCCGAGCCCACGGTGAACCTGATGCCGGCCATCATCGAGGCCGTCTCGGCCTACGCGACCGTGGGGGGAGGTCATGGCCGCCCTCGCCGACGTGTTCGGTCGGTACGTCGAGACACCGGTCGTCTGACCCGGCCCGTGGACCCCAGGCTCGTCTCGGCCGCCCGGGAGGCGATCGGGTTCATGCCCGACGACGAGGGCCTCGCCCTCCACCGGGCCGCGCTCGACGCTCCGTCGGTCGGGCCCCTCCTCGAGATCGGTACGTACTGCGGGAAGTCCGCGATCTACCTGGGGGCGGCCGCTCGGGAGCGGGGGACGGTGCTGTTCACGGTCGACCACCACCGGGGTTCGGAGGAGAACCAGGCCGGTTGGGAGCACCACGACCTGCGCCTCGTCGACCCCGAGACCGGTCGGATGGACACCCTGCCGTTCTTCCGGCGCACGATCGAGCGGGCGGGCCTGGAGGACGTCGTCGTCGCGGTGGTCGGGGACTCGCCCACGGTCGCCGAGCACTGGCGGACGCCGCTGCGCCTCCTCTTCGTCGACGGGGGCCACGCCGAGGACGTCGCCATGGCCGACTACGAGCGCTGGGCGCCCCACGTGGCCGAGACCGGCCTCCTGGCCGTCCACGACGTCTTCGAGGACCCCGCCGACGGCGGCCAGGCCCCGTTCCACGTCTGGGAGCGGGCCGTCGGGTCGGGCCGCTTCGAGCCCGTCGGGGCGACCGGGAGCCTGCGGGTGCTCCGGCGCGTCGGCTGACCGGCGAGGGGTGAGGGTCAGTCGTCGCCGGGGTCGCGCAGCAGCGCGAACTCGGCGGCCAGCACCTCGTCGCGGTCGAGGCCGATGGGCAACCCCTCGCCCCGGAAGAAGCCCGAGGTGAGCCCGCTGCCGCCGAGGGCGTGCGCGGCGAGCACCACCGCGGCGGAGTTCCAGGTGGGCTGCTCCTCGGGGTAGCGCTCCCCGCTCTCGTGGAACGCCTCGTCCTCGAAGTTCGAGCCGGTCCAGTAGCCGCCGTCCTCGTGCCGGAGGAACTGCACCCACTCGAAGAGGGTGAGCGCCTGGTCCCGGCACCCGACCGCGTCCAGGGTGAGGACGAGCTCGCAGGTCTCGGCGGCGGTGATCCACGGGCGGTCCGACACGCAGCGCACCCCGCGTCCGGGGACCACGAACGTCGGCCATCCCCGGGTCACACGCTCGTAGGCCGCGATCCCCCGCAACGCCCCCCCGAGGATCGGGTAGTACCAGTCCATCGCCCACCGCTCCTTGTCGAGGAAGACGTGGGGCCGGTGCTGGATGGCGTGGGCGAGCGAGCCGAGCGAGAGCTCCCAGTCGGGGCGCTCCTGGCCCAGGTGCTCGGCGAGGACGATCGCGCAGCGGAGGCTGGCGTGGATGCTGGAGGAACCCGTCAGCAGGGCCCCGTCGGCGGGATCGTCGGCACGCCAGGCGATCTCGCCGGTCTCGTTCTGGTGGGCGAGCGCGAAGTCGATCGCGGACTCGACGACCGGCCACAGCTCCGCGAGGAACCCGTCGTCGCCGGTGGAGAGGTAGTGGTGGAGCACACCGTTGGCGACGTAGCACGCGACGTTGGTGTCCCGGGTGGGGTCCTTCACGTCGTTGCCGACGTAGTAGGCGAACCAGCCCCCGTCGGGCCGTTGCGTGGACCGCAGCCACTGGTAGGCCCGCTCGGCCTCGCGGTGCCGACCGCCGACGTCGAGCGCCATCGCCGCCTCGACGAGGTTCCAGGGGTCGGTGTGGCCGCCCGGGACCCACGGGATGTTCCCGTCGGGGAGCTGATGGGCGGCGATGGCCTCGACGGTCGCTTCGACCTCCGCCGCCGTGATGACGCCGTCGACCTCGGGCAGCCGCGGCTGGTCGGCCCGTGCGGGTTCAGGCTGCGACATCGGCGCTCTCCATGGTCGGGGGCGTGGGGACCGCGGGCTTCTCGACGTAGAGCACCAGGCTCTTGCCGATCGCCGGGTTGAGCGCTCCGTCGAGCCACCGGGTCCACCGGGGCCGGCGGGTCAGCTCCCACACCAGGAAGTCGTGGTACTTGCGGGCGAGGAAGGCGTCGGCGTTCCCGACCCCTCCGGCACAGCGGATCCACCAGTAGGGCGAGTGGAGGGCGTGGGCCCGCTGCGTGCCCAGGAGTCCGAGGCCGGCCCGGGCCAGCTTCTCCTCGAGCTCGCGGCGCCGGTAGATCCGGACGTGCCCCCCCGGGGTGTCGTGGTAGTCGCGGTCGAGCGCCCAGCACAGCCGCTCGGGGGCGCGGCTGGGCACGGTCACGGCCATGCGGCCGCCGGGCGCGAGCACCCGCGTGAGCTCGGCGATCGCCCGCTCGTCGGCGGGCAGGTGCTCGAGCACCTCGGCGGCGATCACCCGGTCGAAGCACCCGTCGGGGAACGGCAGCTCGAGGGCGTCGCCGTTCACGGCCCCTCCGCGAGGCCCGTGGGGCAGCTCGCCGGCCTCGAGCATGGCTCCGCTGGTGGCCCGGACGTCGGACAGGCCCTCCCGGTCGTAGTCGAGGGCGACGACCGTGGCCCCGCGGCGCAGCGCCTCGAAGGCGTGCCGGCCCCCGCCGCAACCCATGTCGAGGACCGTGTGGCCGTCGCGGAGGTCGAGGCGGTCGAAGTCGACGGTCAGCACGGGGGAGACCCGTCCTCGAGGAGCGCGCGGTACTGCTCGACGGTGCCCTCGGCGGTGGCCCTCCAGGTGAAGCGCTCGAGCACGCGCTTCCGTCCGGCCTCGCCGACCCGCGACCTCAGCTCCCGGTCCCCGAGGGCCCGGAGGATCATGGCCGCGAGCGCGGACGGGTCGTTGGGCGGGACGAGCAGGCCGGTCTCCCCGTGCGTCCCGACGACCTCGGGCAGGGCGCCCCCGGTGGTCGCGACGAGGGGTACCCCGCAGGCCATGGCCTCGATCGCGGGCAGGCTGAACCCCTCGTAGAGCGACGGGACCACGGCAAGCTCGGCCTCGCCGTAGAGCTCGACGATCCGCTCCGTGCTGACGCCGCTCACGAAGCGGACGGCGTCCCGGAGTCCGAAGCGCTCGATCAGCGCCGGGATCCGGCTCTTGTCCTTGGGCTTGCCGATGACGACGAGGTGCACGTCGTCGCGCTCGGTCCGGACCTTGGCCACCGCCTCCAGCAGGGGCGCGACGCCCTTCATCGGCACGTCGGAGCTGGCCGTGGTCATGATCCGCCCGGGCACGCGTGCGACGTGGTCCAGCGGCCGGAAGGTCGACGGGTCGACGCCCACGGGCACGATGTGCAGGCGTTCGGCGGGGACGCCCATCTGGGCGACGATGTCACGCCGTGACGACCGGGAGACGGTGACGAGACGGGGGATCCGCTGGGCGACCCGCATCTGCATGTCGAGGAAGCCGTACCAGCGGTGCAGGGTGAGGCGGCGCCACGGACCGGTCGCGTGGGCGAGATCGAGGTCGCGGTCGACCGTGATGGGGTGATGGAGGGTCGCGAGCACGGGCCACCCGTCGTCGATCATCCCGAGCAGCCCGCTCCCGAGGCACTGGTTGTCGTGGACGAGGTCGAAGTCTCCCCGTCGGCCCGCGAGGAGCCGGCGGGCCCGGAGGCTGAACGCGAACGGCTCGGGGAAGCCCGCCGCGCACATGATCCCGAACTCCCGGAGGTCGGCCGTGTCGCGGAACTCCCACGGCCAGGGGACCCGGAACGGGTTCCCGGGCCGGTACAGGTCGAGGCTGGGGACCCGGACGAGCTGGTCCGGGTCGTCGAGCTCGGGGTAGGGGGGCCCCGAGAAGACGGTCACCTGGTGCCCGAGGGCCGACAGCTCGCGGGCGAGGTAGCGCGTGTAGACGCCCTGCCCCCCGCAGTGGGGGTTCCCCCGGTAGACGAGGTAGGCGATGCGGAGGGGGCGCTCGACGCCGGGCATGGGCGTCAAGCTTGGAGAATGCGTGACCCTTGGGGCAAATGCGGAGGTCTCCGGGGCCCCCCGAGATGGAACCGTCCGGTCACACCGGGGGTGGTCCGGGGGTCCCCCTGAGCGCTCGTCAGGCGGCGACGTGCGGCAGGTCGCCGGCCCGGCGCAGGAGCTCGGCCACGCCCTTGCCGAACTCGCCGGCGGCCTGGCGGCGCCAGGCGGCGAGCAGCGCCTCGTAGAGGACGGCCGGGTCGTGGCCGGCCCAGTCGGCGAGCTCGCGGGCGGCCGCGGCGGCCCGCCGTTCGCCGCCGTGGGCCTCGGTCTCCAGGAACCGGGCGAGCGCGAGCACGTCGGCGACCCGGCTCGCCCTGTCGGCGTCGTCGAGGAGGAGCGGCGGGACGGAGGGGTGAAGGTCGAGCGTGGTCATGGTCGCCGCTCCTCCCCGGACACGGGTGGTGGTCGTGGCGAGGCCACGATCCCACGGCCGGGACCGGGGGACGAGGGGACGACGGGGGTCCCCGGGGGCCCGACGGCCCTGATGCTGCTCGCTCGAGGCAGCACTCCGGGCGGTCGGGACCTTCGACCCTGGTGGCCCGAGCCGGATTCGGCGAGGTTCTTCCCCGTGGAGGAACAAGCCGGGCTCGAGGTGCTCTCGGAGGAGGAGTGCGCGCGGCTGCTCGCCACGTCCCACGTGGGGCGGGTGGCCGTCACGATGGGCGCGCTCCCTGCCGTCGTCCCCGTCAACTACGCCCTCCTCGACGGCGACGTCGTCTTCCGGACCGGGAAGGGGACGAGGCTCGCGACCGCGACCACGGGCACGGTCGTGGCGTTCGAGGTCGATCGGGTGGACGCCGAGGAGCGGTCGGGCTGGAGCGTCCTCGTCGTCGGGATGGCCGACCAGATCACGGATCCGGACGAGCTCGAGTCCGCCCTGGGGCTGGGGCTGCGTCCGTGGGCCCCGGGCGACCGGGACCACTTCGTGCGGGTGGCCGCCCGGCGGGTGTCGGGTCGCCGGCTCGCGGCCGGCGGGGAGAACGGGTCGCTGGACGGGGAGCGGCGCCGGCGTTGACCCGCTAGTGCCGCTCCCGGACGGGGACGCGCCACACCAGCCCGGTTCCCGCCCCGGGTTCGGAACGGACCTGGAACGTGCCCCCAGGTCCTCCGCGCGCCGCTCGAGGTTGGCGAGGCCGCTGCGGCGGCCCGGCTCGGCCGGCATACCCGCGCCGTCGTCGATCACCCGCAGGGTCACGACCTCGGCGTCGACCTCGAGGATCACCTCGACCCGCCCGGCGTCGGCGTGGCGGGCGGCGTTGGAGAGCGCCTCGCGCGCCACGGCCAGGAGGTGCTCGGCGAGCGCCGGGGCGACCGCGAGGTCGACGGGCCCGTCGAAGCGGACCGCGGGCTCGAAACCGCCCGTCTCGGCCCAGTCGCGGGCCATGGCCATGATGGCCGCGCGGAGGCTGCTCGGCTCGGTGTCGCCGAGAGCGAAGATCGTGGAGCGGATGTCGCGGATGGTCGTGTCGATGTTGTCGATGGCGGTCTCGACCCGCTCGCGCCCGCGGGGCGACTCGATGGACCCGACCACCGACTGCAGGCTCATCCCGACCGCGAAGAGCCGCTGGATGACGGTGTCGTGGAGGTCCCGGGCGATGCGCTCGCGGTCCTCGGCCAGGTGGAGGGTCTCGAGCTCGTCGCGGGTCTGGGCCAGCTCGAGCGCCATGGCGGCCTGGCCCGCGAAGCTCTCGGCCATCCGGAGGTCCTCGTCGTCGAAGGGGAGCTCGCCCTTGGGCCGGGCGATGGCCAGGGTGCCGAAGGTGCGGCGGGAGCCGGAGAGCGGCAGGAGCATCGCGGGCCCGAGGGTCCCGACCCGGGCGATGGGCTGGGAGACGCGCGGGTCCGCGCTGGCGTCGTCGGCCACCAGCGCCCGGCCCGTGTGCATCACGTCGCCCGACATCGAGTTCTCCACCGGGAAGCGCATCCCGCGGAACTGGCCGGCGAGCTCGCCGTCGGCCACGACGAGTTGGAGCTCGTCCTCGCCGCGGGGACCGCGACCGTGCCCAACCCGGCGCCGGCGAGGACCGGGCCCGGCGGGCCACGAGGTCGAGGACCTCGAGCACGTGGGCGCCACCCAGGAGGGTGGTCGTGACCTCGCGCAGAGCCTCCACCCAGAGCTCGCGGCGACGCTGCGCCTCGTACAGGCGGGCGTTCTCCACGGCCACGCCCGCGGCCGCGGCGAGCGCCACCGCGAGCTCCTCGTCCTCCTGGGTGAACGCCGCGGCCCCCTCCTTCTCGCAGAGGTAGAGGTTGCCGAACACCTCGCCGCGGATCCGGATCGGCACGCCGAGGAAGCTGCGCATCGGCGGGTGGTGCGGCGGGAAACCGGAGGCATCGGGGTGCGTCGTCAGGTCGGTGAGGCGGAGCGGGCGGGGGTCGTCGACGAGGAGCCCGAGGATCCCGTGACCCTCGGGGTCCGGCCGATCGCGGCCCAGGTCTCGTCGTCGACGCCGACCGCCACGAACTCGACGAGGCTCCGGTCGGGGCCCAGCACGCCCAGGGCCCCGTACCGGGCGTCGACGAGGCGGCACGCCCCCTCGACGATCTTGCGGAGGACCCCGGGGAGCAGCAGGTCGGAGCCGACCGCGAGGACCGTCTCGAGGAGCACGCGCAGGCGGTCGCTCGCCGAGAGGACGAGGCGGCTCCGCTGGGCCAGCTCCTCGAGGAGCTGCTCGAGCTGGTGGTGGGCCTTCCCGATCTCGGGGGGACCGGCGAGGTCCTCGGCGTCGTCGGCGTGGTGGCGGTCCTCGGCGCCCGAGCGCGTCACGCCGCCTGCTCCCCTGTCCATCGCCGGCGATTCCGGGTCCCCCGGCCCGGTGGTCTCGGGCCGGCTCCGGTCCGGGTGACGGCTGTCGTGACCACCAGGGACCATTGTGCCAGCGGACCGAAGAGGGTTCCACCCCGGCCGCCGGCCCCACCCGGCCCCACGGACCCCGGTCCGCCCCCTAGCCTCCCTCCCGATGTCCCCGATCCCGCCCGCCACGGTCGCCCGCTGCGGGGCCGTCGAAGACCCCCGCTGGGGGCCCTCGGCCCGCCTGGCGTGGGTCGAGGTGACCGAGGGCCGGGCCCGGCTCCTCGTGGCTCCCGCCGGCGGCCGGAAGGAGCCCGTGACGACGGACATGGCCCCGACCGCACCCCCGGCCGGCCACGGGCGGGGTGGTGGCCTGGGCCGGGTCCCGGGACGTCGTGTACGTCGCGGAGGGCGGCCGGCTCGTGGCCGCGGGATTGGCGGGGGCCCGGCGCGCGTCCTCGGTCCCGTCGGGCGGGCCGGGGCCCCGGCGGTCGCCCCGGACGGCGCCCGGGTGGCGTTCGTGCTCGAGCGCGCCGACACCTGCGAGATCGTCGTGGCCCCCCTCGACGGCTCGGCGCCACCAGCGACGGTGTCGGCCGGGGCCGACTTCGCGTTCGACCCGGCCTGGTCGCCCGACGGGAGGGCCCTCTATTGGCACGAGTGGGACCAGCCCGACATGCCCTGGGACGGCTCGCGGGTCGTCCGGCGCGGGATCGACGGGCTCTCCCCGTCCGGCCCGGTCGAGGCCCTGGCCGGGGGAGACGGCGTCGCGGTGGGGCAACCGCGTCCCTCGCCCGGCGGCTCGGCCCTGGGGTACGTCTGCGACCGGACCGGGTGGCCCGTGGTGTGGACGGCCGCGCCCGACGGGCGCCAGGCCCGCCCGGTGCTCGAGGACGAGCACGAGCACGCCGAGCCGGCCTGGGGGCCGGGGCAGCGCTCGTGGGCCTGGTCGCCCGACGGTGCCGCGCTGGCGATCTGCCGCAACGAGGCCGGCGCGGGCCGCCTCGTCGTGGCGTCCCGGTCCGGGACCGTCCTGGGCGGCGTGGCGGGCTGGCACCACGGCATCGAGTGGGGTCCGGCGGGGATCGTGGCCGTGAGGTCGGGGCCACGCGAGCCTCCGGCCGTGGCCGTGGCCGCGGGTGGGGCGGAACGGGTCGTGGCGCGCGCCGCGGTGGGTGACCTCGACGGGACGATCCCGGTCGAGCCGGAGCCCGTGTGCTGGGCCGGCGCCGACGGCGGGACCGTCCACGGCCTGCTGTGGCGGGCCCGGGAGCGCGCCCGGACCGGTCCTCCACCGCTGCTCGTGTCGCTCCACGGCGGGCCGACGGGGCAGGCCGTGGCCGGCTGGTCGCCGAGGCTCGCCTTCTTCCTCGACCGGGGATGGGCCGTCCTGACCCCCAACCCCCGGGGCTCGACCGGCTACGGCCGGGCGTACACCCAGGCCCTCGCCGGCCGGTGGGGCGAGCTCGACGTGGCGGACGTCGCGGCCGGCATCCGACGGGCCACGGAGCGCGCCTGGGGCGACCCGGGGCGGGTCGCGGCGATGGGGAGCAGCGCCGGCGGCCTGGTCGCGCTCCTCCTCGCGGCGCGCCACCCGGGGCTGCTCCGGGCCGTCGCCGTCAGCTACCCGGTCACGGACCTGCTCGACCTCGCCGCGACCACCCACCGCTTCGAGGCCCGGTACCTCGACCGGCTCGTCGGCCCGCTCCCGGTGGCCGCCGGGCGCTACCGGCAGCGTTCGCCGGTCGCGCATGCCGACCGGATCACGACGCCGCTGCTCCTGCTCCAGGGGGACCAGGACCCGGTGGTGTCCCCGGCCCAGGCCGACGCGCTGCGGGACGCCCTGGAGCGGGCCGGGACCCCGGTGGAGCACCACCGGTACGAGGGGGAGGGTCACGGCTGGCGCCGGCCCGGGACGGTGGAGGACGCGCTGGCGCGCACGGCCGCCTTCCTCGAACGCCGGGTGCTCGGACCGTGAGCGTCTACCGGGGTCCCCGGAAGGGGGCCGACCGGGCGGTGCTGCTCGCCCACGGAGCGGGGTCCGACCACCGGGCGCCCGTGCTCGTGGCCGTGGCCGATGCCCTCGCGGAGGCCGGCGTCCCGTCGCTGCGCTTCGACTACCCGTACCGGGTCGCCGGGCGGAGGGCCCCCGATCGGCCTCCCGTCCTGGCGTCCGCCACCCGGGACGCCGCGGCCGAGCTGGCCCGCCGGTCGGGGCTCCCCCCCGAGCGCCTCGTGCTCGGCGGCCGATCCATGGGGGGCCGGTACTGCTCTCAGCTCGTAGGCGACGAGACGGACCCCCTCCCCGCGCTGGGGCTGCTCCTCCTCGGTTACCCCCTGCACCCGGCCGGCCGGCCGGAGCGGCGGCGGGCCGAGCACTTCTCCCGGCTCCGCGTCCCGGTCTGCTTCGTGAGCGGCACGAGGGACGCGCTGGCCCGTCGGGACGACCTCGTCGAGGCGGCGGCGGCGATCCCCGGGCCCGTGACCTGGTGCTGGCTCGAGACCGCCGATCACGGCTTCCGGCCCCTGCGGTCGTCCGGCCGCACCGCGCAGGACCTGGTCGAGGACGTCGCCGCCGCGTCGGTGGCCTGGGTCACGACGCTGCCGGGCTGACGGCTCCCGGCCGACGGGGCGCTCCGAGCGCCTTCCGGGGCCCGAAACCGGCGCGGGCCCCTCATCCGGGCCAGACTGTGACCGTGCGGGTCGAGCGCTACTTCGCCTTCGTGGACCTCTGCGGGTTCACGCGGTTCACCGACGCCCAGGGCGACGAGGAGGCGGTGTCGGTGCTGCGCGAGTTCCGGGCCGTCGTGCGCGAGGTCGCCTCGGAGTGGGGGGTGCGGATCGCGAAGTGGCTCGGGGACGGGGCGATGTTCGTGTCCACGAGCGCCGAGCCGCTCGTCTCGGCGGTCCTCGAGCTCCAGCGACGGGTCGACCGGGCCGAGCTCACGTTGCCGCTGCGCTGCGGGCTGGCCGGCGGGGCCGTGATCCTGTTCGAGGGCGACGACTACATCGGGGGCCCGTCAACCTCGCGGCCCGCCTCTGCGACGCCGCTGGTCCCTACGAGGTCCTGGCCAGCGCTGAGGTCGCCGGCCAGGCACCCGACTGGGCGACGGTCACGCCCGTCGGAGCCCGGGCCGTCCACGGGTTGAGCCAGCCGGTGGGGGTGATGCGCATCGCCGCCATGGCCGCCCAGGCCGGCGGCTAGTTGCCGGTCGTCCCGGAGGGCGTCCCGGTCCGGGCCACGCTTGGGGGTCCTGCGCACGGCCGGGTACGGTGACCCCGGACCGGGCCGGACCGGGCCGACGAGAGGAGCCCCATGGAGACCCTGCGACTCGAGCGCGACGGCCACGTCGTGTGGCTCCGCCTCCACCGGCCCGAACGGCTGAACGCCTTCACCATCGAGATGTGGCGGGAGATGGCCGAGCTCGGTGCCGAGCTCCGGGAGGATCCCGACGTGCGGGCCCTCGTCGTGATCGGGGAGGGCCGGGCGTTCTCCAGCGGCATCGACACCTCGGTCTTCTCCACCGACGCCTTCTCGAACACCGGGTTCGGCAGCCTTCCCGGCGCCGGCCAGCGCCACGAGAACCCGAGGGCCGACGCGATCCTGAGCGCCCAGGAGGCCTACAACTGGCTCGAGGACGCGCCCTTCGCCACCATCGCCGCGGTGCGTGGCTACGCCCTCGGCGCCGGGCTCCAGCTCGCGCTCGCCTGCGACCTGCGCATCGTCGCCCGGGGCACGCGGCTCGGCCTGCTCGAGTTCAAGTACGGGATCATCCCGGACCTCGGTGGCACCCAGCGCCTGCCCCGGCTCGTCGGGCCGGGTCGGGCCAAGGAGATGATCTTCACCGCGGGGCAGATCGACGCCGACGAGGCCGGCCGCATCGGGCTGGCCGAGCGGGTCGTCGAGGACGTGGAGCTGGAGACCGCGGCCGGGGAGCTCGCCGCCCGCATCGCCGCCCAGCCCCCGCTGGCCCTGCGCCACGCCAAGCGGGCCGTGAACGCCTCGTGGGACCTCCCCCTCCGGGAGGGCCTGCGGGTCGAGGCCGAGGGGCAGGCCGTCTGCCTCGGCTCGGCCGACATGGGCGAGGCCTTGGCCGCCTTCGTGGAGGGTCGCGAGCCGCGCTACCAGGGCAAGTAGCGCGCCGGCGCGGGTCCTCGGCCCGCCTCGTCGAGCAGGGCGGGGAGGGGCCGGAGGTCGTCGACCACGCGGAACCGCTCGGCCCCGGGCCGGAGGCGCTGCCGGCCCTCGCGGTCCACGAGGATCGCGTGCATGCCGAGGGCGTCGGAGGCGACCGCGTCCTCGTCGACGTGGTCGCCGACGAACCAGCAGTCGGGCGGCTCCACTCCCAGCTCCGCCACCGCCAGCGCGAAGGCGGCCGGGTCGGGTTTCTCGGTGCCGTGGGCCAGCACCGGGTACGCGGCGGACAGGCTCCCGGCCAGCCCGAGGTGCTCGAGGACCGGCCACAGGTCGAAGTCGGAGTTCGAGACCACCCCGAGCCGCAGGCCTCGACGGGCCAGCTCGGCGAGGACCGGGGCGGCGTCGGGGAACGCGCGATAGGAGCCGGGGGACCGGAACAGCTCGACGAGGCGGTCCACCGTCGGCGCCGGGTCGCCCGCCAGCCCCAGGGCCTCGAACAGCAGCGCGTAGAGGAGGTCCCAGCGGTCTGCGACGGGCGGAGGCCAGGTCCCCTCGCCGCGACGGCGCTCGAGCTCCTGCTCGACCTCGCGCCAGGCGTCCCGGTACGCGTCGAGCTCCACCCCCAGCTCCGCCGCGACGGCCCCCTCGGTGGTCGGGTGCAGGTGGACGAGGGTGTCGTGGAAGTCGAAGAGGACGGCGAGCGGTACCACCGGTCCATCGTGGCGGACCGGCCTGCTCGCGGGCGAGCGCATGACGACAGGATGACCCCGGGGGCCGGCGGGTCGAACCACCCGGCCGGGGGTTCGTTACCATCGCCCGCGATGGAAGCCAGGTGGGTCGTGCGCCCGGGTCCGCCGCTGTCGGGATGCGTTCGCGTCTCGGGGGCCACGAAGAACGCCGGGCTCAAGCAGATGGCGGCCGCCCTCCTGGTGCCCGGGGTCACGGTGCTGCGCAACATCCCCCCCGTCGCCGACCTCGACGTGATGATCGACCTCCTGCGGGCGATCGGGGCCGAGGTCGAGTGGGGTGGTCCCGAGGAGCTGCGCATCGACGCCACCGGGCCCCTCTGGCCCGAGGCTCCCTACGAGCTCGTCTCCCGGATGCGGGCGTCGATCAACGTGCTCGGGCCGTTGCTGGCCCGCTGCGGCGAGGCCCGCGTGGCCATGCCGGGCGGCGACAACATCGGCAGCCGCAAGCTCGACATGCACTTCCGCGGCCTCGAGGCCATGGGCGCCGAGCTGGAGGTCGTCCACGGTTTCATCGAGGCCCGCACCAACGTCCTGGCGGGCGCTCGGGTGGTGCTCGAGTTCCCGAGTGTCGGAGCGACCGAGAACCTCCTCACCGCGGCGGTGCTCGCCAAGGGCCAGACGGTGATCGAGAACGCCGCCCGCGAGCCCGAGATCACCGACCTCGCCGCCTTCCTCAACCGGACCGGCGCCCGGGTGATCGGGGCGGGCACCTCCACCATCGAGGTCGAGGGCGTCGACGAGCTCGTCCCCGTGGAGAGCGAGCTGATGGGCGACCGGGTCGAGGCGGGCACGCTGCTCATGGCCTGCGGCATGGCCGGAGGGGAGATCTCCGTCGAGG
The DNA here is from genome assembly GCA_027494165.1 of Acidimicrobiia bacterium. Lineage (GTDB taxonomy): Bacteria > Actinomycetota > Acidimicrobiia > IMCC26256 > JAOSJM01 > JAOSJM01. Next base: position 220,547 of record JAOSJM010000001.1, read on the forward strand.
GCACCCGGCTCGAGCACCTCGAGATGGTCGTGCTCAAGCTGGCCGAGATGGGCATGCGCGTCTCACCCACCCCCGACGGCCTGTGGGCCCGGGCCGAGGGGCGCCTCGACGCCGTCGACGTCGCCACCCTGCCGTACCCGGGCTTCCCGACCGACTTCATGCCGATGGCCGTCTCGGTCCTGTCGGTGGCGGACGGCACCGCCATCGTCACCGAGAACGTCTTCGACAACCGGTTCACGTTCGTGGACGAGCTGAACCGCATGGGGGCGGACGTGCGGACGGAGGGGCGCCACGCCGTCGTCCGGGGCGTGCCCCGCCTCTCGGGGGCGCCGGTGCGGGCGCTCGACGTCCGGGCGGGTGCGGCGCTGGTCCTGGCCGGGCTGGCCGCCGACGGCGAGACCACGGTCTTCGACTGCCACCACGTGGCCCGCGGGTACGTCGACCTGCCGGGGAAGCTGCGCGCCCTGGGGGCCGACGTCGAGGCGGTCCCGGCCGGCTGAAGCCCGGGCGTCGACCGGTGTGGGGGGAGCCCCGGTCCGGACCGCGGCCGGGAAGACCTACCATGGGGATGTCGTTGCCCCTAGGTGACCACCGACGAGGAGAGGGTGCATGTCGCTCGACATGGCCAGCATGGAGCAGGGTGTCCTGGACGCCATCGAGATGATCCGCCCGGCGCTGCAGGCCGACGGTGGCGACATCGTGTACCGCGAGATCGACGCCGACGGCGTGGTGCACGTCACGCTCGTGGGGGCCTGCGGGAGCTGTCCGGTGTCGACCATGACCCTGAAGGCCGGGGTCGAGCGGATCATCATGGACCGGGTCCCGGGCGTGACGGAGGTCGTCGCGGACTGACGGTTGGGCCCGCCGCGCCGGCCCCGCCGGTCGCGTGGCCGCGATGACCGCGGCCGTCAGCGGGTCCCGAGGTGACGGGGGTCGGTGACGAGGAGCTTGGCCCGGACCGTCTCGCGCACGTGGGCGAACACCTCGTCCCGGCGGTCGTCGAGCGAGCCGTCGCGCACGGCCCGGGCCAGCTCGGCGTTGAGGTCGGCGAGGGAGCCGTCGTGGCCGAGGAGAGCCACGAGCCGCGCCCGCTCGGACCGGTCGATCTCGGGGTCCAGCGCCAGCTCGCGCTCCACCATGCCCAGCACGTTCGCGGCGACCCGGGCGTGGAACGAGACCCGGCCGTCGGTGGCGGGCATCACATCGCGCTCGAGGAACTCGCGCACGGCCTCCACGAGCTCGGCGGCGGTGGGTCGGTCCTGCATCAGGAGATCTCCTCGAGGAGGTCGAGCAGGTCCCACTCCATCTCCGCGGCCCGGCGGCCGAGGGCGGCCAGCTCCACCGAGCGCACGGCGCCGGAGAGGTGGGTCGCGGCCTGCATCACGCAGACCACGCCCCACTTGAGGGTGCCGAACGCCTCCCAGTAGCGCAGCGTCGCCAGGTCGACCGAGCGCCCGCTGGCCCTCCCGTAGGCGTCGAGCAGCTCCTCGTAGGAGCCGAACCCGCCGACGGGGCGGTCGTCGGCGCCGAAGCGCCACGACCGGACGCACAGCCAGCCGAGGTCCTCGACGGGGTCGCCGAGGTGCGCGAGCTCCCAGTCGAGCACGGCCCGGACCCCCTCGGGGCCGACGACGAGGTTGCCGTTGCGGAAGTCACCGTGCACGAGCGTCGGGGCCTCCGGGCCCGGTGGGACGCGCTCCTCGAGCCAGCGCAGGCCCAGCTCGAAGGCGGGATGGGGTTCCCCCAGGGCGTCGAGGAGGTCCCGGTACTGCTCGACCTGCTCGACCGCACCCAGCACCGGGAGGTCGGGGAGCGTGGCCGGATCGACCGCGTGCACGAGCGCCGCGATCTCGCCGCACTGGCGGGCCATCGCGCGCCGCGCCCCGGCGTAGGCGTCGTCGCGGAGGATCCGCCGGGGGATCGTCTCACCCTCGACGCGGTCCATCACGAAGCCGTCCCCGAGGCCGTCACCGGGCTCCAGCAGGACGCGCACCCCGGGCACGGGCACGCCGGCGAGCCTCGTGGCCTCGAGGAGCCGGTACTCGACGTCCCGGGAGCTGTGGCCGGAGTGACCGCCGGGGTCGCGCCGGAGGACGAGCCCGAGGGTCTCTCCGCCCTCGACCTCGGCGTCGAGCGACCACGACTCGCGCGACGCCCCGCCCGAGAGGCGCCGGAGCGCCCTGACCGTGACCGGTCGCCCCAGGTGGCGCGCGAGCACCGCCGCCACGGATTCCCCGTCGACGGACCGGCTCACCTCGGTGCTCCGCGCGCTCGCGACATCCAGGGGAACGTACCGCTGCCGCGACCCCGTCCGCATGCCCTCTCGTGGCGGAGCTCAAGGGGCGCGGCGCGGGGTCGCCTCGGACCCTCGGGCGAGGAGCGACGCCGAGTGGACGACCCCGATGTGGGAGAGCGCCTGGGGATGGTTCCCCACGAGCCGCCCGGCCGTGACCTCGTACTGCTCGGAGAGGAGGCCCGTGCGGCCGCGCAGGGCCAGGACCCGTTCGAAGATCGCGCGGCCCCGGGGCACGTCGCCGGCGAGGACGTGGTTGTCGGTCAACCAGAAGGAGCAGGGGAGGAACGCTCCCTCGCCGGGGGCCAGGCCGTCGTCGGTGGACCCGGACCGGTAGCGGTGCACGAGCCCGGCGCTGACGAGCTCCCGCTCGACCGCCGCCACCGTGCCCCGGACCCGGTCGTCACACGCGGGGAGGAAGCCGACGAGAGGGAGGAGGAGGAGGCTCGCGTCGATCTCGCCCGAGCCGTAGGACTGCACGAACGTGCGGCGATCCGCGTCGTATCCCCGTTCGCACACCTCGGCGTGGATCTCGTCGCGGATCCTCCGCCAGCGCTCGACCGGCCCGTCGTCGCGAGACGTCTCGGCGGTGCGGATGGCCCGGTCGAAGGCGGTCCAGGCCATGACCTTCGAGTGGGTGAAGTGCCTCCGGGGACCCCTGACCTCCCAGATCCCGTCGTCGGGTTCCCGCCAGGCACCCTCGAGCCAGTCGAGGACGACCCGCTCGACCTCCCGTGCGTGGGCCTCGGGCGGGACCCCGAACCGGCGGGCGAGGAACATCGCGTCGAGGAGCTCACCGAACACGTCGAGCTGGAGTTGCCTCGACGCCGCGTTGCCCACCCTCACCGGTGCGCTCGCCTCGTATCCCGGGAGCCAGGGCAGCTCGTGCTCGTCCAGCCTGCGCTCCCCGGAGAGCCCGTACATGATCTGGAGATCCGCCGGTCGCCCGGCCACCGCCCGCAGCAGCCAGTCACGCCAGGCGACCGCCTCCTCCGTGTACCCGGCGAGCAGCAGGACGTCGAGGGCGAACGTCGCGTCGCGCAACCAGCAGTACCGGTAGTCCCAGTTCCGGCCACCGCCGAGGCGCTCGGGCAACGAGGTCGTCGGGGCCGCGACGATCCCGCCGGTCGCGGAGAACGTGAGCGCCTTGAGCGTCAGCAGGGACCGCAGCACGGCGTCGGGGTGCTCGTCCGGGACACGGGCGCACCCGGCCCACGCGCTCCACCAGGCCATGGCCCGCTCGAGGGCGTCCGGCACAGGGGCTGCGGGCGGCGGCTCGTGGGAGGGATGCCACGCCAGGGCGAAGGTCGCGCGGTCGCCGGCCTCCACCTCCAGCTCGGCCACCGTCGTGAAGCCCTCTCCCCGGGTCGCCACGTCGCTCCGGAGGATCAGGGCGTCGGGGCCGGCGACGGCCGAGAGCGCGCCGTCGAGGTTCCGGACCCACGGCACGATCGACCCGTAGTCGAAGCGGATCACGAGCTGCATCCGCACGGGAACCCGGCCCGAGACCCCTTCGACCCGCCGCAGGAGATGGGACCCCTCGCCCCCGGGGAGCATCCCGTCCACCACCCGGACCGTCCCCCGGACCGTCTCGAACACCGTCTCGACGACGAGCGTGTCATCCAGGTATCGCTGGTGGGTGCGGAGCACCCCTCCGGCCGGGGCCAGGAGCCACCGGCCGTGCCGCTCGTCCCCGAGGAGCGCCGCGAAGCACGCCGGGGAGTCGAAGCGGGGCAGGCACAACCAGTCCACGGACCCGTCGGCGCCGACCAGGGCGGCGGTGCGGGTGTCGCCGAGGAGCGCGTAGTCCTCGAGCCGGCTGGGCACGCGGCCATCCTGGCACGCCAGGTGCCGCTCAGAGACCGGTCGGCTCCTCCAGCCACTGCTCGGCGATCTCCCCGTGCTCGACCCGGATGCGGGTCGAGCCGCCCGGACCACCGTCTCCGAGGGAGCCCCATCGGATCACCGCCGCGGTGCCGCCCTCGTCGAGGACCTCGACGTCGTGGGGACCGAACCGGACGAGGGGACCTTCCTCGAGGCGCCGGGCGACGTGCTCGCGCCCGGTCACGGTCTCGTCGCCGACGTGGAGCAGGGCGTCCGGGGCGTAGAGGCCGAGCGCGGCCATCAGGTCGGCCTCCTCCACGGCCTCCACCCAGGCCCCGGCGAGCTCGTGGGCCGGGGCCGTCTCGCGAGCGGGGCCGGGCTCCCGGCGGCGCCCCCGCGTGAGCGGCTCACGCCCCGCGGCGTCGGGCCGGCGGGCACCGGCGAGGTCCCCGAACCGGTGCTGGTGGGGGAGACCCGGGTCCCGGCGCGCAGGCGGACGTTCGCCGCGCGCTCCACCCCCGACTCGCGCCGGATGTCGAAGTGGACCCGGGCCCCGGCGGCGCGGGCGGCGGTCTCGATGTCCTCCTCCCGGGCGGGGAACTCGTGGCCGCCGCGCACCACCCGGGCGTCGCCCGTCTTCGGGTCGAACCAGGCCACGACTCCGTTCGGCATCACGGACCTCCGGTGCGCTCGGCCGGCAACGGCTCCTCCCCGGCCCCCGCGGACTCCGCGCCGATCACCCGGGCCAGCTTGTCGAGCTCGCGGGCGAGCAGCACGGCGAGGTCGTCGAGCGCGACCAGGCCGACGAGGCGGCCCTCGGCGTCGAGCGCGGGCACCCGCCGGAACCCCGTCGTGGCCATGCGGGTGGCCACCTCGAGCACGTCGGTGGTGTCCGGCACCCAGACCACGTCTGGGGACATGACGTCGGCCACGGTGGCGCCCAGCGCGAGATCCCTGGCCACGCCCCGCACGACGATGTCACGGTCGGTGACCAGCCCGACGAGGTGGCCGTGCTCGTCCACGACGAGCAGGCACCCGACGCCGCGGGCGTCGATGAGCCGTGCGGCGTCGCCGAGCGTCGTGTCGGGCGGGCAGGTGACCGGGGGGACGCGGACGAGCTGGCGAAGCTCCACGGCGGCCTCCTCCTCTGCTCGGTCCTCCTCCGTCATGCCCATTCGACCGCGCCGGGGCCTGCGCGCCCAAGGGCCGAAGGTCCCTCGTGCCCGTCGGAGGAGGGCGGACGCCGGCGGCCTCTGCGGGGACGAGGGTCCGGGACCTCCGCCCCTTGTCCTCGCCCGCGTGGCGCAGCACGCTGGACGCACAGCACCGCAGGAGGGACCGATGCACGCGAACGTCGGAGACCACATCGTCGTGGACGCCACCGAGGTCGGCCAGCCCCAACGGCGCGGAGAGGTCGTCGAGGTCCGGGGGGAGACCGGTCACGAGCACTACGTCGTGCGCTGGGAGGACGGCCACGAGACCATCTTCTACCCCGGCTCCTCGGCCCACGTCGTGGAGCCGGGCGCGGGGCGGTAGGCGGTGGAGCGAGCCCGCCCGTCGGTCGTCTCCCGCCTCCAGCACGTCCGGGGCGCGCCGGCGGTGTCGCTGCTCGCACCCGTCGACCGTCACCGGCCCGGCAACGCCGAGGACCCCCTGCGTCTGCGCGGCCTCGTCGAGGAAGCCCGGCGACGCCTGTCCGAGGACTACGCGCCGGGGGTGGCCCGTGCGCTGGCCGACCGGTTGGCAGCCGCCGTGGACCGGGTCGACCTGCGCGACCCGCCCGACGGCGTCGCCGTGTACGTGACCATGGACCGGTCGACCTCGCTGCGCCTCCCCTTCCCGGTGCGCGAACGCGTGGTGGTCGACGAGACGTTCGTCACCCGCGACCTGGTGCTCGGCTTCCAGCGCCGCCCCCGGTACCGGGTGCTGGTGCTGGGCGAGCGGCGATCGCGGCTCTTCGAGGGCGTCGTCGACCGCCTCGAGGAGTGGCACGAGGAGGGCTTCCCGTCCGTCGCGCCCGGGGCCGCCGGCGAGCCGCTCCCGTCGGGCGGGTACCCCCAGCACACGTCGCAGGCCGACGAGCAGTACCGGCAACGATTCCGCCGCGTCGACGAGGCCCTGCGAGCGATCAGCCGTGACGATCCGCTCCCCCTCGTGGTGGTCGGGGTCGAGCGCGACCTGGCCTTCTTCGACGAGGTGACGGGGGTGGGCGACCTCGTGGCCGGCCGGGTGGCGGGGAACCACGAGGAGAGCACGGCCCACGAGGTCGCCGCGGTCGCGTGGGTCGTGATGGCGGACCACGAGGCCCGGCGGCGGGCCGCCGCGGTCGCCGAGCTCGTGGACGCGGTCGGGCGGGGCCGCGCGGTGACCGGGACCGACGAGGTCTGGACGTGCGCCCGGGAGGGGCGGGGTCACCGCCTCCTCGTCGAGGAGGACCTCGTCGAGCTCCCGAACCGTGAGGTCGACGGGCGTCTCGAACCGGCCGTGGACGTCGACGCCCCGGGCGTGATGGACGACGTCGTCGACGAGATCGTCGAGGCCGTGCTCGCCCAGGGTGGCGAGGTGACGTTCGTGGAGCCCGAGGCGCTCGCCGACCAGGGGCGCATCGGGCTGCTGCTCCGCTACTGAGCCGGCGCGCCGTCGAGCATCTCCCGGAACCCGCTCGGTCCGTGCGGCCCGATCACGAGCTGCTCGAACACGCCGACGCCCGAGCGCTCGCCCATGGTCGCCCGGCACACCTGTTGCACGTGCACGTAGAACGGGTCGAGGGGGTTCACGTCGTCGAGGCGGAACCGCTCGGTGTGGAGCGCCTCGTCGCCCTTCCAGTGCCCGTGGCCCCACTCGGGGTGGAGGTAGCCCAGACCCCGCATCCGGAAGGTGAGCATCGGCTCGAGGTGCACGGCGAGCGGCTCGCCGTCGTGGGGCTCGAGGTGCAGGGTCGCCGACGCGGCACGCCGGGTGCCCGGCTCCCAGCGGATGTCGTGGCGCACCCGGGCCATGTGCCGGGCCGACCCCGGGTCGACGAGCGGGTCGCCGGGTGTCCGGAGCACCGGCATCACCACGCCGTTCCAGTGCCAGGGCCTCCCCTCGCCGTCCTCGTTGACGTCGAAGTGCACGCAGAGGTCGTCGAAGTTGAGCGGGGCCCACAGCCAGAAGAACTGGGGGACCGAGCCCGACGGGCCCGGCACCTGCTGGCCGACCGGACGGAGGCCCCACGACCGGTCCCGGCACCCCATGACGTCGGGGGTGACGTCCACCCGCTCGCCGTCGGCGACCAGGGTGCCCGACCACGTCCCCCACTGGGTGAGACGCGTGTAGTCGAAGACCGGGGAAGCGCCCTCGTAGCGGGTGAAGCGCGGCTCCTCGAGGGCCACGGACCGGGCGGTGAACACGAGGTCGGCCTCGAGGCCCGACTCGTTCGGGGAGACGCTCACCCGCAGGCGGCGGAGCGGCTCCTCCACCGTCACCCGGATCGGCCCGACCGTGGTCTCCCGGTCGAGCGGAGCGAGCCGGGAGGCGATCACCGAGATCTCCTCGCCGTCGCGCACGACGGCGAAGGCCGCGTCCATCACCCGCCGGTTGGGGTAGAGCCCCAGCGCGGCGCCGAAGTACAGCGACCCGTCGCGCCGGTAGCCGTTGAAGAAGTAGCGGTCGTAGTGGTTCACGGCGCCGCCGAGCGTGTGGGCGACGGGCTCGGGCGTCTGGTGGACCGGGTAGTCGTCGAGGGGGATGAGCATGGACGCAGCCTTTCGGGCTCGGGGTCGCGCCACGCTACGCCGGTCCGGGCCCGGGCCGGTAGGTGACGCGAGGTCAGGGTCCCGTCGCGCGACGCTGGCCGCCATGAGCGCGCCCCCGTCCTGCCCCGAGGAGCCCGACGACGGGCCCGAGCCCGTGGTGACGCTGGTGCGCTGGAGCGGCCCCTGGGAGCCCGACGACCCCGACGCCAACTTCAAGTCCGAGGTCGCCACGGCCCGGCTCGTCGATCCGCTGCTGACCCTGCGCGGGCTGAGCCGGAACACCGGGATCCCCGTCGGAGCCCTGGCCCGCTACGTCCTCGCCCGGTGGGCGAGCGCCGGCAGCGAGGCCCTCCTCGCCGTGGGTCCGTCGGTCGTCGAGCGGATGTGGGAACGGTGCGAGGCCGCCGAGGCGTCGGGGACCGACGAGGCGCGCCTGGAGGCCTACCGGGCCCTGCGCGACATCGTCTCGTGGCTGCGCGTGCCCCTCGAGCAGCCCGAGCTCGGGGGCCACGGAGGCGCCGAGCCTCCCGAGGTGCCCTGAGGTCCCCCGGAGTTCCCCGAGTCGGTGCGGAATCGGGGTCGTGGACCCCGATTCCGCACCAACCGGCGCGTCGGTCTCACGCGCCCCCGCGTCGGTCTCACGCGCCCCCGCGTCGGTCTCACGCGCCCCGCCGTGCGCCTCAGGCGCCCTCGTTGGCCCCGACGGGGGCGCCGTCGACGATCTGGTCGAGGTACTCCGAGAGCCCGTACCCCGTTCGGCCGTCGCAACGCCACTCGGTCATCCCCTCGGAGATCCGGGTGACCAGCTCGGCGCCCTCCGGTGTGCTGCGACGGTTCCGCAGGGGGATCAGGTTGAGCACCCGTCCCTCGATCTCGTACTCCGCCTCGGCGGTGACGGCCCGGGCCCGCACGCGACGGTGGTAGCGGTCGGTGCCGTCGTAGTCGGTCTCGATCGTGGCGTCGGTCAGCTCCCGGTACGCGCCGTCCACGAGCACCATGCCGCCGACGTGGCGGGCACCGTCACGCCGGGCGATGATCGACACGACGAACCCGAAGTCCTCCCCGAAGTTCGCGGTGAGCCACCGGTACCACCACGGGGCCTGCCAGTACCGGGGCCCCCACGAGTGGTCGCGCAGGCCGTAGCCGTCGATCTCCCAGGCCTCGTCGCCCACCCGGACCGTGCCGCGGGCCCCGACGTGCTGCTCGTAGTGGCCCCGGGCGAAGCCCTCCTCGGCCTTCTCGGCGACGGGGCTCCCGTCGTCGTTCACGGGCTCGCCGCCGTACATCGGCGACACGCCCCGGTACGCCAGCTCGACCGAGCAGTCCACCCAGGGGCTCTCGCGGAAGGCGGTCCGGGGGTCCGCCATGCGGAGGGGGTCGTCGAGCAGGGCGACCTTCCCGGTGTAGGCCACCCGCAGCTCCTCGAAGGGCCGGACGACCTCGAAGCGCATCCCGCCGGCGTCGAAGGCGTCGTTGCCCGCGATCTCCGGCCGGGCGAACACGAACCCCACCCGCCCGTCGGGGAGGTAGAGGCACGTGGTCATCTCCGCGTAGCCCTCGTTGGCCCGGTTGCCGAGCCGCAGGAAGCCACCCACCCGTGAGGCCGGGTCGTAGACGTTGAAGTACATGCTCTCGTTGAAGTTCGAGGCCTCCTCGAGAGGGTGCAGGTACTCGTCGGTGGGCTCGAGGCGCAACGGCATGGGACGCTCCGGGTTCGGTGGCGGGACCAGGCCATGACAATCGAGCGTTGACCGCACGGTCAAGCGGCTGGTTGGCTCGGGGCGTGGACCTCACCGAGATCGCCTCCGGCCTCCGGTTCCCCGAGGGTCCGGTGGCCCTCCCCGACGGCGACGTGCTCTGCGTCGAGCTCGAGCGCCGGACCGTGACCCGCGTGCGCCCTGACGGGAGCGTCGACGTCGTGGCCGAACCCGGGGGCAGCCCCAACGGCCTCGCCGTCGGGCCCGACGGCGCCGGCTACGTCGCCAACAGCGGCGGCTGGGGGTTCGTCCGGCTCGGCGAGCTCACTTTCACCGAGGCGTTCCAGCCCGACGACTACTCGGGGGACGGATCGAGCGCGTCGATCTCGCCACCGGGGCCGTGACCGTGCTGTACCGCGAGTGCGACGGCCACCCGCTCGTCGGGCCCAACGACCTCGTCTTCGACGAGACGGGCGGCTTCTGGTTCACGGATCACGGCAAGTGGCGCCCGCGGGACCGCACCCACGGCGGTCTCTACTACGCCCGGGCCGACGGCTCGGCGATCACCGAGGTCGTCCACCCGCTCGAGGCGCCGAACGGCGTCGGCCTCTCGCCCGACGGGTCGCGGCTCTACGTGGCCGAGACCTTCACCGGCCGGATCTGGGCCTGGGACCTGGCGGGTCCGGGACGGATCGCGGACGCGTCCGGGTTCGGCCCTCACGGGGCCACCCTCGTCGCCGGGCTCCCCGGCTTCCAGCTGCTCGACTCGCTCGCCGTCGACGCCGAGGGCCACGTGGTCGTGGGCACGCTGGTGAACGGAGGCCTCACCGACATCGCCCCCGACGGCACCGTGGAGCACGTGCCGTTGCCCGACCCGCTCGTCACCAACGTCTGCTTCGGTGGGGAGGGCCTCCGGACGGCGTACGTGACGCTCTCGGCGACCGGCCGGCTCGTCTCGTTGCCCTGGCCCCGGCCCGGGCTCCGGCTCGCCTTCGACGACGTGGTGACGTGACGTCTCCCGAGCCCGCCGCCGCCCTCGCGAGCGCCGGGCCCGCCGTGCGCGTCGAGGGACTCACGAAGACCTACGGGTCCGGTGAGACCCTCGTCCGGGCCCTCCACGACGCCACGTTCGAGATCGGCCGGGGCGAGCTCGTGGTGCTGCTCGGACCCAGCGGCTCGGGCAAGACCACCACCCTGAACCTGATCGGGGCCATCGAGGAGCCCACCGGCGGGTCCCTCGTCGTCGACGGCGTCGAGGTCGGGGCCCTGGACGAGCGCGGGCGCACCCAGTACCGGCGCGACCGCGTCGGCTTCGTGTTCCAGTTCTTCAACCTCGTCCCCACGCTCACCGCCCACGAGAACGTCGCGCTCGTGGCCGAGCTCACCGGACCCGACGCCGGTGCCCGGGCCGAGGACGTCCTGACCCGGGTGGGGCTGGGGGAGCGGATGGACCACTACCCAGGTCAGCTCTCGGGCGGCGAGCAGCAGCGGGTCGCCATCGCCCGGGCGCTGGTCAAGGAGCCACCCGTGCTGCTCTGCGACGAGCCCACCGGGGCCCTCGACGTCGAGACCGGGCGGTCGGTCCTGGCGCTGCTCCGTCGGGTCACCCGCGACCGCGGTCGCACCGTGCTCCTCGTGACCCACAACTCCACCATCGCCACCATGGCCGACAGGGTGCTGCGCCTCAGCTCGGGCGACGTCGTGTCCGACGAGCGGATCGAGGCTCCGGTGGACCCGGAGCGACTCGTCTGGTGAGGATCCTCCGCCGCAAGCTCCGCCGCGACCTGTTCCGCCAGAAGGCGCAGTACCTCGCCGTCGCGGTCACCGTCGTCCTGGGCGTGTCGCTCTTCGCGGCGTCCTTCGACGCCTTCCGGAACCTCGAGGTCTCGTACCGGCGGACCTACGAGCGCCTGGCCTTCGCCGACCTGATCGTCAGCGGCGGCGACACCTCCGGGTTCGCGAGGACCGCTGCGGCCACCCCGGGGGTGGCCGCGGTGGCCACCCGCGGCGTCGCCGACGTCCCGTTCCTGGTCGCGGGGGACCACAAGCTCCTCGGCCGGGTGGTGGGCCTCCCCGTCGAGGGCCAGCCTCCGGTCGACCGGGTGGACGTCGAGGAGGGCGAGTACCTCGATCCCTCCGATCCGACCGGCGTGCTCGCCGAGCGGCATCTGGCGGACCACTTCGACCTCGGGCCGGGGGACGACCTCCGGGTGCTCGGGTCCGACGGCTCCTGGCGCTCGGTGACGGTCCGGGGCGTGGTCGTGTCCCCCGAGTACCTCTGGCCGGCCCGCAGCCGTCAGGACGTGCTCACCACGCCCGACGACTTCGGGGTGCTCTTCGTCGCCGAGGCGCTGGCCGAGGAGCTGGGCGGATCGCGAGCCGTCCCGCAGGTGCTCGTGCGCTACGAGGACGGTGCGGACGGGGGGCGGCTGGACGAGGTGCTCGAGGCGCGCGCCCGGGAGGTCGGGGCCGACGACGTCCTGACCGCCGAGCAGCAGCCGTCGAACGCGGCCCTCCGGGAGGACGTCTCGGGCTTCGGGCAGATGTCGCTGCTGTTCCCGCTGCTGTTCCTCACCGCGGCGGCGATGGCCACCTACGTGCTGCTCACGCGGACCGTCTGGGCCCAGAGGGCCCAGATCGGGACCCTGCGGGCCAACGGCCTGGGACGCGGGGCCGTGCTGCGCCACTTCCTCGCCTACGGGATCGTCGTCGGCGGGGCCGGCGCCACCGTCGGCGCGGTCCTCGGCGTCCTCCTCGGGCGGCTGGTCACGGGGGTCTACACCGACGCCGTCCAGGTCCCCGACACGGTCGTGCGCTTCCGTCCCCTCACCCCGGTCGCGGGTCTGCTGTTCGGCCTCGGCGCGGGTCTGCTGGCCGCGCTCGTCCCGGCGCGGTCGGCGGTCCGCCTGACCCCGGCCGACGCGATGCGCGGAGAGACCCCCGCCGGGAGGGGGCGGCGCAGCCTGGTGGAGCGGGTCGTCCCGCCCCTCGGCCGGCTGCCCGTCCGGTGGCGGATGGTGCTGCGCGACCTCGGCCGGAGCCGGAGGCGCAGCCTCTCGACCGTCGTCGGCGTCGTGCTGTCGCTCGTGCTCGTGCTGGCGTCCTGGGGCCTGATCGACACCACGACGATCCTGCTCGACCGGCAGTTCAACCAGGTGCAGCGCCAGGACGCGCAGCTCTACCTCGACCGACCGTTGGACCCGGCCCGCCTCGCGGCCGTCGCCTCGGTGGAGGGCGTGGCGAGCGCCGAACCCGTGTCGACGCTCACCGCGTCGGTCCGGGCCGACGGGGAGCGGTACCAGACCCAGCTCGTCACCTTCGAGGCGGGCACGAGCATGCACCGGTTCCTCGACGGGGACCGGACCGTGTCGCTCCCGGGCGGCGGGGTCCTGGCGGGCTCGTCGTTGCGGTCCGTCCTCGACGTGGGGGAGGGCGACGAGGTGACCGTGTCGTTCCCGGCGCTGGGCGCCAGCGTGCCGGTGGTGGTCCGCGGGTTCGTCGACGAGCCGCTGGGGACGTTCCTGTACGCGTCCCGGCCCTCCGTCGAGGGCCTGCTCGCCGGCTCCGGCGCGGGCGCGGTGCTCGACGCCCCCGGCGTCGGGTCGGTCATGGTGCGGTACGAGCCCGGCGTGGACGGCGACGTGGTGCGTCGCCGCCTCGGTGCCGAGGACGACGTCGTCGCGTTCGTCGACTCACGGGCCCTCTACGACACGGTGCAGTCCGTGCTCTCCCTCTTCTACGCCTTCGTCGGGGTGATGCTCGCCTTCGGTTCGGTGATGGCCTTCGCGCTCGTCTTCAACACCATGTCGGTGAACATCGCCGAGCGAGCGGTCGAGCTGGCGGCCCTGCGCGCGTCGGGGATGGGGCGGGGCCGACGGATCGCCCGGCTGCTGACCGGGGAGAACGTGCTGCTCACGCTGCTCGGGATCGTCCCCGGGTTGCTCGCCGGCTACGGCGTCGCCTCCCTGATGATGTCGTCGTACACGAGCGACCTGTTCCGCTTCGACCTGCAGATGCGCGCCGGCACCCTGGTCCTCTCCGCGCTCGCCGTCCTCCTGGTGGCCCTCCTGTCGCAGTGGCCGGGGCTCCGAGCCGTCGGTCGGCTGGAGATCGCCCGGGTGGTGCGGGAGCGCTCGCAGTAGGCGGAGCCCTGACGGTCGGGCCGGGTCTCAGACGCGTGGCCAGGCACCACCAGCCGCCGAGCGCTCCGGGAGCGCGCCCGGTCGCTCTCGGAGCCCGGAGCCGGCTCCTGCGACCGGCGCCCGGCCGGTCACCGTCAGGAGCTCCCAGGCGGCGAGGGCCACGGCCAGGAGGACCAGGACGAGGCCGGCGCCCCGGATCGCCGCGGCGATCCCCGCGGCCTGGTCGATCCGGTCGAGACCGTCGGGCCCGAGCGCGAACGCCCAGTCGTGCTCCCCCGCCGATCAGCTCGAGCCGCTCGTAGGGGGCGTCGGCGACGTAGACGCTCACGTCGCGAAGGCTCGTGGCTCCCCAGGCGAGGCAGACGGCACCCGACCACGGCTCCCGGCGCAGGAGGAGGAAGTACGCGCCGAGCCCGACCGGCACGACGACCTGGAACACCGACCCCATCATCGCCGTGAGCAGCTCGCTGATCGGGAAGACGTACATGACCAGGTGGCCCAGCTCGTGGAAGCCGAGGTCGGCCAGGGAGAGCAGGGGCACGCGCCGGCCCAGGCCGAACGCGTACCACCCCAGCCCGGCGCACACGGCGACGGACGCGCTCGCCTGCCACCGGCGTCGGGCCACGCGGTCCATCCCGCGGGTATCGACCGGAGGGGGCCACGACCCAAGGGTCGGGTCGCGGCGCCGGGTCCGACGCCGCCGACACGTCGCGCGTATCGTCGCCCTCGTTCGCCGCCGGGACGAGGAGCGCGATGTGGGGCCGTTGTCGGGTGTGAGGATCGTCGAGATCGCGGGCATCGGCCCGGGGCCGTTCGCCGCCATGATGCTCTCGGACATGGGAGCCGACGTCGTGCGGGTCGATCGGGCACAGGCCAAGGTCGTCGAGACGTTCGCCGACGTGGCGCCGTCGAAGGAGGTGCTGAACCGCGGCCGGCGCTCGGTCGGGATCGACCTCAAGCACCCCGACGGCGTCGAGGCGGTGTTGCGCCTGGTGGAGCAGGCCGACGGCCTCCTCGAGGGCTTCCGCCCCGGGGTCGCCGAGCGGCTCGGGATCGGCCCCGACGCCTGCCTCGCCCGAAACCCGAGGCTCGTCTACGGGCGCATGACCGGCTGGGGCCAGGAAGGTCCCTGGGCCCAGGCGGCCGGCCACGACATCAACTACATCTCCCTGGCCGGCGCCCTGGCGCACTTCGGGCGGGCCGGGGGAAGCCCACGCCGCCGATCAACCTGATCGGTGACTTCGGCGGCGGTGGCATGCTCCTGGCCTTCGGCATGGTGTGCGCGCTGCTCGAGGCCGGTCGCTCCGGGAAGGGCCAGGTCGTCGACGCGGCGATGGTCGACGGCGCGGCCGTGCTCATGGCCATGGTGTGGGGCTTCCGGGCCATGGGCATGTGGGACGAGGCGCTGGGCGCCAACCTCCTCGACACCGGCGCCCCCTTCTACGACACCTACGAGACCGCCGACGGCGGGTTCGTGTCCGTCGGGGCGCTCGAGCCGCAGTTCTACGCGGAGCTGCTCGCCCGCACGGGCCTCGACCAGGAGGACCTCCCGGCCCAGATGGACCGCGAGAACTGGCCCCGGCTGCGCGAGCGCCTGACCGAGCTCTTCAGGACGAGGACCCGCGACGAGTGGTGCGAGATCCTCGGCAACACCGATGCCTGCTTCGCCCCGATCCTCACCATGTCGGAGGCGGCCGAGCACCCGCACGTGAAGGCCCGGGCGACCGTCGTGGAGGAGCACGGCGTCGCCCAGCCGGCCCCGGCGCCCCGCTTCTCGCGGACGCCCGGAGCGATCCAGCGGCCCCCGGCCTGGCCCGGCCAGCACACCGACGAGGCGCTCACCGACTGGGGCTTCTCGGCCGAGGAGCTGGCGAGGCTGCGGGAGGCCGGCGCCGTCCGCTGACGGGTCGCGCCGGACGTCACGCCGGTCGCGGCGCGCGTCATCGGGCGAGCGACTCGGCGGTGACGAGGTCGGGCCCGATCCCGAGCCGCACGTCGCCGTCCGTGCAGCGGAGCACCGCGTCCTGGCGTTCGCCGTCGGCGCGCAGCACGACGCCGTCGCCGGGCCCGTCCCCGCCGTCGAGGCTGCCGTCGGTGGCGGCGTCGGGGAAGGCCGCCCGGTACCACTGCTGCACCGAGTCGCAGAGCGGCGGCGACGCGCCGTCCCGCTCGACGAGCGAGAGGCCGACCGCCCGGTGGGGGCCGTCGGACCACTGCACGACCTCGCCTCCGGCCCACGCCGCCGCCCGCTCCCGGGGCCGGTCCAGCGCCGCGCCCGGGTCGTCGCCGGGGGCCTCGAAGAGCCAGAGGAGGGGCGCGGCACCGAAGGTGGTCGTCCGGGACCGGTCCCACGGGCCGGGGAGCGCCCCGGGGTCGGGTGGGTCCACGGCGGCCTCGGCGGCGAGGTAGCGCTCCGGGAAGAGGATCTGGGCGGTCGTCGTGGGAGGCCGCGTGTAGGCGGCGTCGACCGCCTCCCACCCTCCCTCGGCGTGCAGGGAGCACACGAACGACAGGCCCTCGAGGTACGGGAAGGTGAGCTCCTGCGCCAGGAGGTGAGGGAACTCCTCGAGGCCGGCCTGCTGCTCGCGCAGCGACGGGTCGACGAGCATGGCGAGCTGCTCCTCGAAGGGGATCGCCACGAGGCTGAAGCGCTGGGCGATCAGCGTGGCGTCTCCCTCGACGAGGGCGAGCCCGGCGGCGTGCGCGTCCGGGCCCCCGACGAAGGCGTCGTCGTCGACGGGGAGCCCGAGGTGCTCGTCGGTGAGCGCGTGGTCGAGCTCGTGGGCCAGGGTGACGAGCTCGACCGGGTCGAGCGGCTCGGACGGATCGTCGGCCCCCACCACCAGCTCCCCGGTGTCGGGGTCGTAGAAGCCCACCACCTGGCCACCCAGGAGGTCGGCCACCGTCGCCCGCAGGTCGGTCCCGGGGGCCACCGCCCCCAGGGCGGCCAGGAGCGCGGCGTCGAGGTCGGCGTCCTCGGACGGGTAGGAGGCGTCGAGGTCGGCCCGGACCCGCTCGGCCAGCGCGCCGGCGGTGAGGAACGTGGGCTCGGGCCGGGTCCCGAAGGCGAGCTCCCGCTCCTCGGCCACGAGGTCGGCGACCGCGTCGACCTGGGTCCGGGCGTCGGCCTCGGGGATCGCCCGCTCGCCGGTGAGCGCGTCCTCGCCGCCGAGCAGGGACCCGAGCAGGTCCTCCGAGCCGAGGCACCGGCCGAGGTCGCCGAGGTCGCCGAGGTCGCCGAGGTCGCCCAGGTCGCCGAGGTCGCCGAGGTCGCCGCCCGGGTCGCCGGTCGCCGCTCGTGGTGGGCCGGGCTCCTCGCGACCGGACGGGGGTGTCGGGATCGGGCGGCGGGTCGCTCCCGGGTCGCCCCCGTCCCACCACCGCACCGCGGCCACCGCGGCCCCGACCACGAGCACGAGCGCGAGGAGGAAGGCACCGGCGATCGTCCAGGGCCGCGGGCCCCGTCCGCCCGGGGGACGGCGGGCCAGGGCGCCGTCACCGGCGCTCCCCGGCGCCGGTCCGGGGCGCGAGCCACGCGAGGTCGAGCCCGGTGCCCTCGGCCAGCCCCGTGAGCCGGCGCAGGACGGTCGCCGGGTCGGGTGCGGTGACCGTGGCGTGCCCGACCTTCCGCCCGGGGCGGGGCGCCTTCTCGTAGTCGTGGAGGTGGGTGCCCTCGAGCGCGAGCACCGCCGGCGCGGGGGGCATCGCGCCGATCCAGTTGACCATGGCGCTCGCTCCGAGGGCGTCGGCGGACCCCAGGGGCCACCCGAGGACGGCCCGGAGGTGGTTCTCGAACTGGCTCGTCGCCGCGCCCTCGATGGTCCAGTGCCCGGAGTTGTGCACCCGGGGGGCCATCTCGTTGGCGAGGAGGGTGCCGTCCTGCTGGAAGAGCTCCACGGCCATGACGCCGACGTGGTCGAGGTCCTCGAGGAGCCCCCGCACGGCCTGCTCGGCCCGCTCCTGGAGGGTCCGGTCGAGGTCCGGGGCGGGCGCGAGCGTGAGGCGCAGGATGCCCTCGCGATGGTGGTTCTCGACCAACGGGTAGCAGTGGGTCGAGCCGTCACGTCCCCGCACGGCGACGACGGACAGCTCGCGGTCGAACGGTACGTGGGCCTCGAGCAGCAGGGGGGTACCGCCCAGCCGGGACCACGCCTCGGGGACCTCGCCCGGGTCGCGCAGCACGAGCTGGCCCTTGCCGTCGTAGCCACCTCGCCTCGTCTTCAGCACGGCCGGCAGGCCGATCTCCCTCACCGCCGCGCGCAGGCCGTCCTCGTCGTCGACGGGGGCGAACGGGGGGATCGGGATCCCGAGGCGCTCGAAGCACCGCTTCTCGGCCAGCCGGTCCTGGGCGACCTCGAGGGCGCGGGGGCCCGGGTGCACCGGCAGGCGGGCCTCGAGGAACGACGCCGACGCGGCGGGGACCCCCTCCCACTCGTAGGTGGCGACGTCGGCTCCCTCGACCACCTCGGACAGCCCGGATTCGTCGTCGAGCGGGGCGACCACCAGGTGGCCGACCCGACCGGCGGTGGCGTCGGGAGAAGGGTCGAGGAATCGGAAGCGCAGACCGAGCGGGATCCCGGCGAGGGCCAGCATCCGGCCGAGCTGGCCGCCACCGAGCACCGCGACCGTGGGGCCGCTCACCGGACGCTCCTCCCGGAGCGGGTCACCGACGGTGGGCTGTCGTGCATCGATCCTCGGCGGTCGTGGAGGGACGGCACCCGGCGGGCGCGCCCGTGGCATCGTCGCAGATCCCCGGGCGCGCCGGCGAGCAACCCGGGGCGCGTCGGCCCGTCGGCGGCAGCCGCCGGACCGGACGGAAGGCCTCGCGCGACGACGTCCGATGGCCGCCGGGGGAGCCCGGGCCGCTATCATCGCTGGTTGCGACAGCGGCGTCGCCCCAACCCACCCCGGCCCGTGGGCGACGCGTCCTCCGGCGACGCGGCTCGTCCGCGGGTACGACCGCCGAGAGGACCGAGCCTGCCGTGAGCCCCCACCGTCGCCCCGCCCGCGTCGAGATCGACTCCTGCGGGATCGGCTTCGTCGCCGACGCCGAGGGCCGCACCAGCCGCGAGATCGTCGAACTGGGCCTGACCGGCCTGGCGAACGTGAAGCACCGGGCCGCGATCGCCGCCGACGGGGTGTCCGCCGACGGCGCCGGCCTCCTCACCACCCTGCCCGGCGGCTTCTTCTCCCGCGTGGGCCGCGACGAGCTGGGGATCGAGGTCGCGCCCGACCGCGTGGGCGTCCTCACCGCGTTCCTGGACCTCGACGACGGGCCCCGGAAGGCGGCCCGGGAGGCGGTGGCCGAGGCCTGCGAGTCCGAGGGCCTCGACCTCCTGGGCTGGCGGGAGGTGCCCCTCGACCCGAGCCAGATCGGCCCGGCCGCGGTCGCCGACCTCCCGGCCGTCCTCCAGGGCCTGCTGCGGCGTCCGGACGGCGTCGACGCGCCCGAGGCCGAGCGCCGGTGCCTGCGGGCCCGCCGCGCGGCCGAGGCGAGGGCCCGCGAGCTGGGGGTCCGGCACTCCTTCCCGAGCTGGTCGTTCGCCACGGTCACCTACAAGGCGCTCGTCCTGAGCGACCGGCTGGCGGCCTTCTACCCCGACCTGGCCGACGAGGGCTTCGAGGCACCGCTCGCGGTGTTCCACTCGCGCTTCTCGACGAACACCCAGCCGGCCTGGGAGCGGGCCCAGCCCTTCCGGTTCCTCTGCCACAACGGCGAGATCAACACGATCATGGGCAACGAGCACCGGATGAACGCGCGGGGCGTCCTGGGTACCGAGGCCGCGGGTCTCGGCCCCGAGGAGGCGTTCCGCCCGCTGCTCGACCCCTCGGCCTCGGACTCCGGCCAGCTCGACGACACGCTGGAGCTCCTCGTCCGGGGCGGGCGCGACGTTCGCCACGCGATGGCGATGCTCGTCCCCGAGGCGTGGGAGGGGCACCGGGACCTCGCCCCGGGTGTCCGCGACTTCTTCCGGTACCACGCGTGCCTGGCCGACCCGTGGGACGGCCCGGCCGGCGTGATCTTCACCGACGGCCGGGTCGTGGGCGCGACCCTCGACCGCAACGGGCTGCGGCCGCTGCGCTGGCAGGTCTGCGAGGACGGTCTCGTCGTCTGCGCCTCCGAGGTGGGCGCGGTCCCGGTGTCCGGGCGGGGGCGGGTCCGGCGCGGCCGGCTCGGCCCGGGCCAGATGATCTGCGTCGACCCGGAGCGGGGCGAGGTCCAGGAGGACGTCGCCGTCAAGACCTGGCTCGCCCACCGGGCGCCCTACGCCACGTGGGTCCGCGACGGGCTCCGGCCGACCGCGGTCGGCCAGCCCGTGCAGATGCCGCCCGCCGCCGACGACCTCCTCCACCACCAGGTGGCCTTCGGGGCCAGCAAGGAGGAGGTCACGATGGTGCTCAAGCCGATGGCCTCCGACGGCAAGGAGCCCACGTTCGCGATGGGCGACGACACGCCGTTCACCGCCGTCGCCACCCGGCCCCGGCCGGTCGCCCACTTCCTGCGCCAGCGTTTCGCCCAGGTGAGCAACCCGCCCATCGACCACCTGCGCGAGCGCCTCGTGATGTCGCTGCGAACCTGTCTGGGGCCCCGCCGGCCCATCCTCGGCGAAGAGCCCGAGGCCGCCCGGCTGCTGGAGCTGCCCAGCTTCTTCCTGTACCCGGGCGGGGTCGACGCCCTCCTCGACGAGGACCGGATCGGGTTCCGGGGCGTCCGGCTCGACGCGACGTTCCCCCGTCGACGAGGGCCCCGCGGGGCTGGAGCGGGGCCTCGAGCGTCTCGCCGCCGAGGCCGAGGCCGCCGTGGCCGAGGGCGTCGCCCTGCTGGTGGTCTCCGACGCCGGGGTCGCGCCGCGGCGAGCCCCGGTCCCGTCGCTCCTCGCGGTGGGTGCCGTCCACCACCGGCTCGTCGAGGTCGGGTCGCGCCAGCGCGCCTCGATCGTCGCCGACACCGGCGACGCGCGCGACACCCACGCGGTGGCGTGCCTGCTGGGATACGGAGCCGACGCGGTGTCCCCGCGGCTGGCCCTCCAGACCGTCGCCGCGATGGCCGACGACGACCAGCTCGGCGAGCTCAGCTCGTTCGAGGCCCAGACCAAGTTGCAGGCGGCGCTCGAGGACGGCGTCCTGAAGATCTTCTCGAAGATGGGGATCTCCACCGTCGACGGCTACCGCGCGGCGCAGATCTTCGAGGCGCTGGGGCTGGCCCCCGAGGTGGTCGACCGGTGCCTGCGGGGGACCGTCTCGACGGTCGGGGGGCTCGGCTTCGAGGCCCTGGGTGCCGACGTCCTGGCCCGCCACGAGGAGGCGTACGGGAGCGGAGAGCCCTCGCTGGGCGAGCCCGGGTTCGTGCGCTTCCGCAAGCGCGGGGGCGAGTACCACGCCAACAACCCCGAGGTCGTGGAGGCGCTCCACGCCGTGACCGGGATCGTCTCCACCGGGAACGGGCGCGGTTCCCGCCGCGACGACGAGGAGGAGGCGGCACCGCAGCCCGCGCCCCGTCCGGTCGCCGGGGTCGCCGAGGGGGTCGAGGAAGCCGGGGACGGCCCGCCGCCGGCCGACGTGCTCGCGGCGCACGTGCTGCGCCAGGCCGTCGCCGAGGGCCGGGCCGAGCTCTACGACACGTTCCGGTCCCTCGTCGACAGCCGTCCGGTGACCGAGCTGCACGACCTGCTCGACCTGGTGCCGGCCGGACCGCCGGTGCCGATCGAGGAGGTGGAGCCGGTCACGGCGATCACCCGGAGGTTCTCCACCGGCGCGATGTCGCACGGGGCGCTGTCGGCCGAGGCCCACGAGACCATCGCGGTGGCCCTCAACATGATCGGGGGCCAGAGCAACTGCGGCGAGGGCGGCGAGGCGCCCGAGCGCTACCGCACGCGGGGGACGGCCCGCGACGCCAACTCGCGGATCAAGCAGATCGCGTCGGGGCGCTTCGGGGTCACCCCCGAGTACTGCATGTTCGCCGACGAGCTCAACATCAAGATCGCCCAGGGGTCGAAGCCCGGCGAGGGAGGTCAGCTCCCGGGCCACAAGGTGAGCGCCGAGATCGCCCGGTTGCGCCACACCCAGCCCGGCGTGGGGCTCATCTCGCCCCCGCCGCACCACGACATCTACTCCATCGAGGACCTGGCCCAGCTCATCTACGACCTCAAGCAGGTGAACCCCTCCGTCGAGGTGTCGGTGAAGCTCGTCGCCGAGGCCGGGGTGGGGACGATCGCCTGCGGCGTCGCCAAGGCGCTCGCCGACATCGTCATGATCTCCGGTGCCAACGGGGGCACCGGGGCCTCCCCGCTCTCGTCGATCAAGCACGCCGGCCTGCCCTGGGAGCTGGGCCTGGCCGAGGCCCAGCAGGAGCTCGTCGAGAACGGGCTGCGGGACCGGGTGCAGCTGCGGGTCGACGGCGGCTTCAAGACGGGTCGCGACGTGATGATCGCGACGCTGCTCGGGGCCGACGGGTACTCCTTCGGTACCGCGGTCCTGCTCGCCGAGGGCTGCATCATGGTCCGGGCCTGCCACAAGGACACCTGCCCCACCGGGATCGCCACCCAGCGCCCGCACCTCCGGGCCAAGTTCGCCGGGACCCCCGAGGGCGTCGCCCGGTACCTCCTCTTCGTGGCCGAGGAGGTCCGCGGGCTCCTCGCCTCGCTGGGGCTCCGGAGCCTCGACGAGGCGGTGGGCCGGGTGGAGCTGCTGCGCCAGCGCCGGGTCGGCGATCTCCGGGCCGACTCCGTGGACCTGAGCCCGCTGCTCGTCGCTCCGGCCGACCCCGAGGCGCCGCGTCGCTTCGTGGCCCACCTGCCGATCCAGCGGCCCCGGTCACCGCTCGACGAGCAGCTCCTGCTGGACGGGTTCCGGCCGCTGTGGGAGGGCGACGACGTCGAGCTCGAGTACACGATCACGAACGCCGACCGCACGGTGGGGGCCTCCCTCGGGGGCGCGGTGGCGCTCGAGTGGGGTGGCGACCGCCTGCCGCCGGGCTCGCTGACGGTCCGGTTCACCGGGTCGGCGGGGCAGAGCTTCGGCGCCTTCCTGTCCGAAGGCGTGACGCTCGACCTCGTCGGCGAGGCCAACGACTACCTCGGCAAGGGCATGGGGGGCGGCCAGATCGTCGTCCGGCCTCCCGACGACGACGCCGGCGACCCGGTGCTGGCCGGCAACACCGTCCTCTACGGCGCGACGGGTGGGCAGGTCTTCCTGGCCGGTCGGGCGGGCGAGCGCTTCGCGGTGCGCAACAGCGGGGCGACGGCCGTCGTCGAGGGCACGGGCGACCACGCCTGCGAGTACATGACCGGCGGCCGGGTCGTGATCCTCGGGTCGATCGGCTACAACCTGGGCGCGGGGATGACCGGCGGCGAGGCCTTCGTGTACGACGCCGACGGGCTCCTCTCCGCCCGGCTCAACCGCCAGCTCGTCGACGCCACCCTCCTCGACGAGGTCCAGGCCGGCGAGCTCAGGTTCCTCGTCGAGCAGCACCGCGAGCTCACCGGGTCGGCCCGGGCGGCCGGGATGCTGGCCGACTGGGAGGCGACCGTCCGCGGCTTCTGGCGGATCGCCCCGGTCGACGAGGTGTCCCGCATCGAGCGGGCCAACGAGGGACTCCTGGGGGCCGCGCGCTAGGAGGGCGCGGGCGAGGGCGGCACGAGCGCCGGGCGCGACCCGAACCCCAGCAGGCCGGCGACCCAGCGGCGGGGGAGCGAGGTCCGGCTCTCCTCGTAGCCGAGGACGGCGTCGTTGTAGGCCTCCACGAGGTCCTCGGGTGGGGCGGCGGTCTCGAAGGCGGTCAGGCTCGCCAGGAGGGCCTCGTCGGCCGACAGGCGGGGTGAGGCGTCGGTCGTCGCCCGGAGCCGTCGGGCGAGGCCCTCGAGCTCGTTGGCGACCACCACCTCGGTGCCCGGTCGTCGGTCCTCGGACCGCTGGAGGCGCTGCCAGCGTTCCAGGGTGTCGGTCAGCTCGGTGAGGATCTCCCGCTCACCGCCGCTCTCGACGGCGGCCGCCGTCGCCTCGGACAGGTGCTCGTACCTCGTGGAGAGCGGGGCCCGCAGGGGCTCCCACTCCCGGTCCACCGCGTCCCGCCGGTCGGTGAGGTGCGAGCGTGACGTGGCCACGAGGGCCGCGAGGCCGGCCAGCAGCACGGGGACGAGGAGGAAGGCCAGGCGGCGGAGGCGGCGGGCCATGGCCGCGCACCCTACCGGCCCGATCCCGCGCGCGGGCTCATCAGCGGGGTGGCGGCCGCCGGCGACGGCCGGGCCGCGGCGCATGGCACCGGGGTGCGGCCGGGCCGTAGCGTCGGGCGTCCGATGCCAGGAGGTCGTCATGGAACCCGCCGTGAAGCTGGCCGTGGTCGCGGCCGGCGTGTTCTTCCTCGCCGGGCTGGTCACCGGGGCGTGGAAGTACGTGAGGATCGCCTCGAGCCCGGCGGCCGTCGCGCCGCCCTACGTGGGCATCGCCCACCGGGCTGCGCTCATGTACGCCTTCGCGACGCTCCTGCTCGGCCGGTTCGCGGAGCTGTCGCCCTGGGCCGACGCCGTCGACCTCCTCGCCGTCGCGGCCCCGGTCGTGTACTTCGCGGCCGCGATCGGGGGCTACGTGGTCCACGGCGCGCTCGACGACACCGACAACCAGTTCGCCCGCCCCCACCGCCTCGGGACCCGCACGGTGCCGGAGGCCACGATGGCGCGCGTCATGTGGTCGCTGGTCGTCGCCGAGATCGGCGGGTTCTCGGTCCTCTTCGCCGGCACGTTGAAGACCGTGCTCCTCTGATCGTTCGGGCTCTCTCTCCCCGTCTCGGGTGTCTCTACCGTCGCTGGGCGGGGGTGGAGACACCCGGGAGGTGGAAACACCAAGGGGGGGGGGGGGGACACCCGGGAGGTGGGGAGGAGGTGAAGGCCGCCGGAGCGGCCTAGGATCCGTCCGTGGCTCGCTCCCGAGCCCTGGTCGTGGCCGTGACGGCCGCCATCCTGCTCGGGGGCTCCCGGTTGGGGTGGGGGCCGCTGGTGCGCGCGTCTCCGGGACGCGCACCAGCGCGACGGTCCTGCGCGCCGTCGACGGCGACACGGTCGAGGTCCTCCTCGGTGACGGGCGTGCCGACGTCGTGCGGCTCCTCGGCGTGGACGCTCCGGAGACCCACCATCCCGCCCGCCCGGTGGAGTGCTACGGACCCGAGGCCGCCGCGTACCTCCAGGCGCGGCTGGCGGGTCGGGCGGTGCAGCTCGAGGGCGACCGCGAGCTCCGCGACCGCTACGGGCGCCGGCTCGCCCACGTGATCCTCGACGGCCGTCGCGTGAACGACGAGCTCCTCCGGCTCGGCTACGCGCGGCTGCTCGTGATCCCGCCGAACCGGGCCCACGGCCGGGCGCTCCTGGAGGCGGAGCTCGCCGCCCGCCGGGACCGGGCGGGGCTGTGGGGGCGTGCTGAGTGACGGTCCGAGGGCCCGCCCGGTCGCTCACTCGCTCGCGAAGCGGATCCGGAGCTTGTCGAGCGCCTGGGTGAGGAGGCGGCGGGTCTCGGCCCGGGTGCAGCCCAGCTCGTGGGACAGGGCCCGTACGGAGACGGGCGGGCCGGCGAGCCCGAACCGGCGGGTGAGGACGTCGAGCTCCCGGGGGGTGAGGTCGTCGAAGGCGTGGGGGTGGGCCCTCAGCTCCAGCAGGTCCAGGTCGACGTCGCCGTCGCCCACGGGCTCGACCAGGTCGTCGGGGTAGGGCCACCCGTCGTCGGTCGGGAACAGCGGGGGAGTGGACCGGGCCATGGGCTGATTCCTCGTCGCGCCTTGGGAGCATCCTGCGCCCTGGGGCCGGCCCCGTCAACCGGGACGGCGACCGCGGCGACGACCGCGCGAGGGGGTCAGCGGTGGCGGGCGACGAGCTCGAGGAGGGCGTCGCCGTAGCGCTCGACCTTCACCGGTCCGATCCCGCTCAACCCGAGGAGCGCCTCGCGCGACCGTGGCTTCGTGGCGGCGACCCCCTCCAGGGTGGCGTCGTGGAACACCACGTAGGCGGGGACGCCGGAGGCCCGGGCGACGTCGCGGCGCCAGCTCACGAGGGCGTCGAGCAGCGCCGGGTCGGCGGCGTCGGGTGGCCGGGCCGCG
Organism: Acidimicrobiia bacterium; assembly: GCA_027494165.1. Lineage (GTDB taxonomy): Bacteria > Actinomycetota > Acidimicrobiia > IMCC26256 > JAOSJM01 > JAOSJM01. The sequence continues at coordinate 246,322 of JAOSJM010000001.1, forward strand.
GCGACGAGCTCGCGGGCGCGGGCGAGGCGCGCCCGGGCGACCGCCGGCGGGGGACCTCCTCCGCCGGGCCGGGGCGGGCGTCGAGCGGGAGGTCGTCGAGCAGGGGGCTGCGGGTGCGGGAGGTCTCGCGCAGCCCGACGGTGCGTCGCCGGGCCCAGCTCAGGTGCAGCACCCGCTCGGCCCGGGTGAGGGCCACGTGCAGCAGGCGACGCTCCTCCGCGCTCGGCGGGGGTGGTGGCGTGGGCGATGGGGACCAGCCCGCGCTCGAGCCCGGTCACGAACACCGTGTCGAACTCGAGTCCCTTGGCGCGATGGAACGTCAGGAGCTCGACGGCGTCCCCGTCGGCCGGGCCCGAGTCGCCCCGGAGGGTGACCTGCAGGAACGACAGGAAGCCGTCGAGCGATCCGGAGCCGCCCTCGGCCTCGAGGTACTCGCGGCCGAGGCGCGCCAGCTCGTCGGCGTGCTCCCGGCGCTCCTCGCCCGGGGAGCCCGTGTCGGCGGCGAGTTCGGCGAGGTCGGCGAGGTGGTCGGTGAAGGCGCGGCCGGGAGCGGCCCGCTCGGTCCGCCGGAGCGCGTCGAGGGCCACCTTGACCTCGGGCCGGTCGAGGAACCGGCTCGCCCCCGGACGCGGGCGGGGACCCCGGCGGCCCGCAGCGCCTCCTCGAACAGCGCCGACTGGGCGTTCGTCCGGTACAGCACCGCCATCGACGACCAGCGCCGGCCGGTGCCGGCCGCCTCGACCAGGCCCCGGGCGACGGCCTTCGCCTCGTCCTCCCCGGTGGCGTGGCCGGCGAGCAGGGGCCGGGGCCCCGGGGAGAGGGCCGAGCGGGGCGGCCGCCTCCCGGAGGCCCGGACCGGGAGCACCGCGGTCGCGACGGCGACGATCTCGGGGCTCGACCGGTAGTTGGTGCGCAGCCGCACGACCTCGGCGCCGGGGAAGCGGCGAGCGAAGCCCGTGAGGAACCCGGCGTCGGCGCCGGCGAAGCCGTAGATCGCCTGGTCGGGGTCGCCGACCACGCACAGGTCGGGACGGCCGCCGAGCCAGGCTCGCAGCAGCCGGAGCTGGGCCGGGCTCACGTCCTGGAACTCGTCGACGAAGAGGTGCCGGAACCGCCACCGCTGCGCGGCCGCGAAGTCGGCGTCGTGCTCGAGGGCCTCGCCGCACCACCAGAGCAGGTCGTCGAAGTCGACGACGCGCCGCCGGCGCTTCTCGCGCTCGTAGCGCTCGTAGACCGTGGCGACCTCGGCCGGGGGGCGGGGGGTGCGCCGCCCGGCTCCCGCGACGGCCTCCTCGTAGGACTCGGGCCGGACGAGCCGGGCCTTGGCCCACTCGATCTCGCCCGCGAGCTCGGCCGCGGCCAGCGCGGCCTCGGCGCCCCGGACCCCCGTCATCGGGGCGAGGAGGCGGGACTTGCGCTCGAGCACGGCCGGGACCGCGGCGCCGCGGTCGGCGCAGCGACGGCGGAGCTGGGCGAGCGCCATGGCGTGGAACGTCCCGGCCGTGACCTGGTGGCGGACCCCGAGGGCGGCGAGGCGGTCGAGGAGCTCGCCGGCGGCCTTCCGGGTGAACGTCAGGGCCAGGACGTGCGCGGGGTCGAGCCGTCCGTGGCGGGCCTGCCAGGCGATGCGGCGGGTCAGGACCCTCGTCTTCCCGGACCCGGCGCCGGCCAGGACGGCGAGGGGCGCGGCCGTGCTGGTGACCGCGGCGCGCTGGGCGTCGTCGAGGTCGTCGAGCAACGGGTCGGGTCCGGGCCGGTGCACGGGTCGAACCTACCGAGCGGGGCCGCCGGCGTGGGGGATGCCCACGAACACCCGTTCGTGGACGCGGGAAGGCCCCGAGTAGTCTTCGCTGCGTCGCAGCTCCGATCTCCTCGGGGCCTCTTCCCCGAGCCGCTGCCTCGGCGCCGGTGCGACCCCGGAGGGTCGTCACCGTCGCAGCCGGCCGGGTCACCCTGAGGGCTGCCCCGTGCACGGTGGCTTCGGCAGTGGCTCCCGGCTCCCGGGCCTCGGGGCGAACCCCTCGGTCCGGTTGCCGCACCGGTCTCGGCGGGCCCTTCACCCGGAGGTCACCTGGCGGTGATCCCCGGTTCCACGCTCCCCTCGAACCGGTATCGCCGATCGTACGGACACCCCCGGGAGGCGTCAAGAGCGCGGCCCGGTCCGTTGCGACTTCGTCGTCACTTCGTCATCGAACCCGCGCGTGCGGGCGGGCCCGGCGCACCGGCCGGTCCCGGGCGGCCTACGGTTCGGGGTGTGCTGGTGAGCCGTCGTCGCTTCGAGCAGCTCGTCGTGGAGGCCCTCGACGCCATCCCCGACGAGGTGGCCGACGAGATGGAGAACGTCGCGGTCCTGGTGGAGGACTGGCCCACGCCCGAGCAGCTCGCCGGGCGGAGGGGGACCCTGCTGGGTCTCTACGAGGGCGTGATGCTCACCGATCGATCGCCCCTCGCGTACTCCGGCGTGCTGCCCGACCGCATCACCCTGTTCCGCGGGCCGCTGTGCGCGACGGCCCGCGACGAGGAGGAGCTCGTCGAGCAGATCCGGGTGACGGTGCTCCACGAGGTCGGGCACCACTTCGGCCTCGACGACGACCGGCTGCACGAGCTGGGGTGGGGCTGACCCCGGGAGGGTACGCTCCGGCCGTGAGCAGGGTGCACAGGTTCGCGGTGTGGGCACTGGGGGTCGACCGGCCGGGCATCGTGGCCGCGGTGACCGGTGCGCTGTTCGAGCAGGGGGGCAACCTCTCCGACTGCTCGATGACGATCCTCTCGGGCCACTTCGCGATGGTGCTGGTGGTCGAGGCACCGCCCGACGTCGACGTGGGGAGCCTCGAGGAGGCCCTGGCGGCCCCGGCGGCGGCCTTCGACCTCGGGGTGGCCGTCCGGCCCATCCGCGACGAGGACCGGCCGGTCGGGGGCGGGGCGCCGTTCGTCGTCTCGGTCTACGGGGCCGACAAGCCCGGGATCGTCCACCACGTGTCGGCGCTGCTCGCCGAGTCGGGCGTGAACATCACCGACCTCGAGACCCGCCGCATCGGCGACCCCGACGATCCGGTCTACGCCATGCTCCTCGAGGTGGTGCTCCCGGCCTCGCTCGCCCCGGACGAGCTCCGGGCCGCGCTGTCGGAGGCCGCGGAGGAGCTGGGGGTCGACGCCAGCCTTCACGAGGCCGAAGCCGACGTCCTCTGACTCGTGGCCGCCCTCCCCGTCCTCCGGCTGCCCCACCCCGTGCTCAAGCGCGTCACGAAGCCGGTCGCGTCGATCGGCCGGGAGGAGCGGAGGCTCGCGGACGACCTCCTGGAGACGATGGCGGCGTCGCCGGCCTGCGTCGGGCTCGCGGCCAACCAGGTCGGGTTCGACGTCCGGGCCTTCTGCGTCGACGTCACGGGCCACAAGAAGGCGGACTCCTGCCACGGGGCCTTCGTGCTCTTCAACCCGGTCGTGGTGGCCTCCGCCCACCCGGTCGCGGCGCGCGAGGGCTGCATGAGCGTGCCCGACCTCACCGGCAACGTGTCGCGGGCGTCGGAGGTGGTCGTGCGGGGCCTGGCCCCCGACGGGCGCGAGCGGGTGATCGAGGCCGACGCCTTCGAGGCCCGGGCGATCCTCCACGAGATCGACCACCTCGACGGCCTGCTGTTCCTGGACCGGGTCGACTCGTTCGCGACCGACGTGTTCCGGCGCCGGCGCTACCGCTGATCCGTCGCGCCGGCCGGGTCGGGCACCGGGCGCGAGCCGCACCTCACGTACGTCCCGGTGGGGCTGCGGCGGGGCGTAGGCTTGGCCCATGCCGTACCCCCGTCGCCTGCTCAACGAGGGTGAGGAGATCGTCCTCGACCTCAAGCCCCACTGGTGGTACTTCTCGAAGCACATCCTGACGGGGATCCCGCTCGTGGTCCTCTTCGTGCTGCTCTGGGAGCTTCACGGCGACGTGCGGCGGGTCGCGGGGTGGCTCTACGCGGGGCTGGCCATCGCCTGGGCGGGTTGGCTGGGGCTCAAGTACCTGCAGTGGTACTTCACCCACTTCGTCGTGACCACCGATCGGACGATCTTCCGGACCGGGGTGCTGGCCAAGCACGGCCGGGAGATCCCCCTCGAGCGCATCAACGACATCACGTTCAACCAGGGCATCTTCGAGCGGATCATCGGGGCCGGGACGCTGCTCATCGAGTCGGCGGGGGAGCGCGGCCAGTCCGAGTTCACCGACGTCCGCCACCCCGACGGGGTGCAGCAGGAGATCTACCGGCAGATGGAGGCCAACGCCCAGCGGCGGGCCCGCTACCACCACCCGCCCGTGCCGGCTCCGGCCCCCGAGGCCTCCCCGGCCCCCGCCGGGGGTCGGCGACGATCCCCGAGCAGATCGAGCAGCTCGCCCGTCTGCGCGACCAGGGGTTGATCTCCCCCGAGGAGTACGAGGCGAAGAAGGCCGACCTGCTCGAGCGCATGTAGGTCGTGCGGGTCGTCTCGCTCGTCCCCTCGGCCACCGAGACCCTGGTGGCGCTCGGGGTGGTCCCGCTGGCCTGCACGCGGTTCTGCGACGTCCCGGGCATCCCCACCGTCGGGGGCACCAAGGACCCCCACGTCGACGAGATCGTGGCCCTCGCCCCCGACCTGGTCGTGGTCAACGACGAGGAGAACCGGCTCGAGGACGCCGAGCGGCTGTCGGAGGCCGGCCTCGCCCTCCACTCGATGTCGCCGCGCACGGTCGCCGACGTCGGCCCGGCCGTGGTCGCGCTGGCCGCCGCGGTGGGAGTGGACGCCCCGGCTCCGTTCACGGCGTGGGCGGGCTGGCTCGCCGGCCAGGAGTCACGCCCCTCCCCCGCCGGCGGGCCGTGACGCTGGTGTGGCGGAGGCCCTGGATGGCGCTCGGGTCCGACACCTACGGGTCGTCGGTCCTGGCGCTGCTCGGCGTCGCGAACGTGCTCCCGGGCCCGGAGCGCTACCCGGAGGTGACGCTCGAGGCGCTCGCCCTCCACGAGCCGGACCTCGTGGTGCTGCCGAGCGAGCCCTACCCGTTCGCCGAGCGCCACGTGGCCGGGGTCGCGGCGGGAGTCCCCGGGGCCGGGGTCGTGCTCCTCGACGGCCGGGACCTGTTCTGGTGGGGCGCTCGCACGCCCGGGGCCGTCGAGCGCCTGCGGAGCTCGCTCACGGGGTCGAGCGGCGCGACGTGACGACCCGCTCCCCGGAACCTGCCCGGCGCCCGATGGTCATGCCTCCCGGACCAGGAGCCGCACCCCGTGGGCCGGGACCTCCAGCTCGCCCGCCCGGACCTCGGCCCCGGTCCAGCGCTCCCGAGCCGGGAGCATCTCCTCCGGCACCGGTCGCGACGCCGCCTCGTCGGTCCAGTTGAACAGGGCCACGACCCGGCGCCCGCCGCGCTCCGCCGACCAGACCGAGGCCAGGTCGCCCGGCTGGGAGAAGGCGTGCGCCGGTTCGCTCCGGTCGGCGTGGGAGAGGAGGTCGAGGGGCAGGAAGCCCTCCCCCCAGGCCAGGTCGGCGAGCTCCTCGAGGACGGCCAGCTCCTCCTCGCGCAGCGAGGCGAGCTCGTCGGCGAGGAGGTACGCCCCGCCCGCCAGGGCGGCGAGGGTGGCGAGGGTCCGCGACTCCTCGACGGAGAAGCCGTCGGGCCGGCCGTCGCTCCCCCACGCCATGACGACGTCGGGGTCCACGTCGAACCAGTGCCGGTGGAGCGCGGCCCTCGCCGCCACGTTGCGGGCCTGGGGCCGGACGCCGAGGAAGCCCCGCCAGTCGGCCAGGGGCTGCCCGAAGTCGCGCAGCAGCACCGGGACGGCCAGGTCGTGGCCGACCCGGGCGCCGTGGCACGGGCCGACGGCGGGGAGGAGGGGGATCCCGCACCCGAGCACGTAGACGTCGGGGCCCAGACCCTCGACCAGGGCGGCGAGGCCGAGGCGGAGGGCCTCGGTGCCGGTGGCGCGGGGGTCGTGACGCACCCCCTCGACGGCGCCCAGGTAGCAGAAGTCGAGCTTCACCATCTCGAAGCCCCAGCCCGCCACCCGCGCCCCCAGTTCGGACAGCCAGGTCCGCACGTCGGGCCGGGAGGCGTCGAGGGCCCACCGTCCGAAGCGGTCGGCGATCGGCTCGCCCCCGGGGCCGGCGACGCACCAGTCGGGGTGCTCGGCCCCGAGGCCGGGGGCGCCGGGCTGGACCATGAACGGCGCGAGCCACAGGCCCGGACGGCAGCCGAGCGCCCGGAGCTCGCCGGTCAGCTCCGAGAGGTCGGCCGGGAAGCGGTCGTTGGGCCACCAGGCCCCGTAGGTCACCTGCCAGCCGTCGTCGAGCTGGACGAGGTCGAAGCCGGGCCGGCCGGCGAAGCGCTCGCGGAGCCGGCGGGCGTTGTCGAGCACCTGGGCCGGCTCGACGGCGAGCCCGTAGTGGTACCAGCTCTCCCAGCCCGTGACCGGCGCGCCGCCCCAGCGGCGGGCTCGGGCGGTCCGGCCCGCGAGCCCGGCCAGGTCGGCGAGGAGGGCCAGCGGCTCCGCGCCCGCCGCCACCGCCACCGGCTCGCTCCGCGCCTCCGCGCCGGCCGGGAGGGGTGTGCCGAGACCGCCCGGGACGGCGGTCGTGTACCCCCAGGTGCCGGGGACCGGCTCGATCGGTGGGGTGGCCCCGGCCGCCACCTCGATCCCGATCCGGTCGTCGTCGACGGTCGACGAGACCACGGTGGCGAGCCGCCGGGCGGTGAGGGCGGTGACGCCCAGGGCGGGGCCGCCGGGACCGGACGCGAAGGCCGCCCGCCACCAGGACCGGCCGGGCTCGGCGAGCGGCCGCACCCCCGCGTAGGCCCACGAGTCGTAGCCCTCCACGAGGCGGACGCCCCGGCCCGGCGGGCCTCCGAGGTCGGCCGGCCCGTCGAGCGCGACGATCCGGTCGAGGCGGGTGTCGGCCGGCGCGTGGTACCCGACCTCGACGACGAGGACGGGTCCGTCGACCGGGAGGTCGATCGCGACCCACGGCCCGTCGCCCCGGGGGGACCAGCGGGCCCGGGCGCCCGGGCCCGCCGGCCCGTCGGCCGTCTCGATCGTCCAGCTCCCGCGCCCGCGGGAGCGCCGCTCCCCGTCGGCCAGCTCCACCCGGGCGGTCACCGGTCCGAGCCCGACCCCGGTGGCGGGCCACTCGGCCGTCCAGGTCCCCCCGTCGAGGGTGACGGTGACGGCGCCGTTCGTCAGGGTCCGGCTCACGGCAGGGTCCCGGCGCCGTCGACGGCGGTGCAGACGAAGGGCCGGGGCGCGAGGCCGGTGGCCTCGCGGTACGGCGGCAGCGCGTCGCGCACGACGGCCTCCTCGTGCCCGTGCTCGACGAGGGCCACGACGCAGCCCCCGAAGCCGGCCCCGGTGAGGCGGGCCCCGAGGGCGCCCGCGGCGACGAGCAGCTCGGCGAGGCGGTCCAGCTCCGGGGTGGACACCTCGAAGTCGTCGCGCAGGCTGGCGTGGCTGGCCGCGAGCAGGGGCCCGAGGGCGGGGAGGTCGGCCCGCCGGAGCGCGTCGGCGACGGCCAGGACGCGGGCGTTCTCGCTCACCACGTGGCGGGCCCGGGGAAGCCGGCCACCTGGTCGAAGGTGGCGTCGCGCAGCGACCGGAGGCCGAGACGCCGGGCGATGTCCCGGCACTCGGCCCGCCGGTCCGCGTAGGCGCTGCCGGCCAGGGTGCGAGGGAGTCCGGAGTGGACCGCGAGCGCGACGAGCGTCTCGGGCAGGGGCACCGGCTCGACGGCCAGGTCGCGGCAGTCGACGAGGAGGGCGCGACCGGCCCGCCCGAGGAGCGCCGTGAGCTGGTCCATGATCCCGCACGGGACGCCCGTCGCGACGTGCTCGGCCTCCTGGCACGCCCGGGCCAGCTCGACGGGGGGCAGCGACCACGCCGCCACCTCGGCCAGGGCGAGCGCGATCGCGACCTCGAGCGCCGCGCTCGACGACAGGCCGGAGCCGACGGGGACGCCGGACGCCAGGACCGCCTCGAGGCCCACCGGCGGCCGGCCCCGCGCCGCGAGCACGGTCACCACCCCCGCCACGTAGCGGCCCCAGGCCGGCGCCACGTCCCGGGGCGGTCCGAGCCGTCGGCCGCCACGTCGACCGGGCCGTCCACGTCGAGGGAGCGGACCCGGACCCGTCCGTCGCCGGTGGGCCGGAAGGCGGCCACGGTCTCGCGGTCGATCGCCATCGGGAGGACGAAGCCGTCGTTGTAGTCGGTGTGGTCGCCGAGGAGGTTCAGGCGGCCGGGGGCCCGGACGAGGCGGGCGTCACCGAGGTCCCGGGCGGCGGCCGCGACCCGCTGGCGCGGCTCGCGAGGGGGTGCGTCGGGCACCCGGGCAGCCTAGGGCGCCGTGGTCCCCGCCGAGGGGTGGCCGTCGGGTCCGCGGTGCAGCGGCACGACCGGCGCCGTCCGCCGGGCCAGCGCGTCCCGCTCGAGCCCGAGCACCACCCGCACGAGGTGGTCCCGCTGGGTCGGGTGGAGGCCCTCGAAGGCCACCCCGACGTGGCGGGAGCCCGCGCGGCGGGTCACCCGGCCGCGGAGCTGGAGCCCTCCGGGCAGGGTCCCGACCGGGACTCGCAGCAGCACCGGCGTCCCGACGGCGAGGCCGGTCCGGCGGTCGAGGTGGAGGGCGGCGCCCCCGGCGCTGAGGTCGGCGACCCGAGCGGGGACCCAGCGATGGTCGGGCGCGCCGAGGGCGAGCAGCATCGCCGGCCCCCGCGCGGGGGCACGGAACCAGGCCCGGCGCTGCGGTCGCGCCCGCCGGCCGCGGAAGGGGAGCACACCACCCAAGCGGGCCGATCCTACCACTCTAAGTGGTAGGATACCACTCAGCGTCTTCGCCCGGACCCGTGGCGAGGTCCCGGCGGGACGGCACCCCGCAGCGCCCCGGCGGCGGCCTCCGGCGTCACGGGGTTGGACAGGGTGCCACTGCCGAGCTCGCCGGCGGCGACGAAGCGCATGGTGTCCGGGCCCCGCAGGGGCGGGGCCAGGTGGAGGTGGAGGTGCGACGCATCCGACCCCGGGAGCTGGTGCACCCACAGCATGTACGGGAACGGCCGGTCGAAGAGGCGGTCGTAGCGGTCGAGCACGTCGACGAGCACCCCGGCGAGGGCGTCGCGGGAGGGGCCGTCGAGGGCCGGGAGACCGTCGACGTGGTCGTGGGGGACCACGAGCATCCCGTAGGGCCAGCCGGAGGCGAACGGCACGTAGGCCGTCCAGCCGCCGAGCTCGGCGACGAGCCGGGAACCGTCGGAGCGCTCGTCGTGGAGCGCCCGGCAGAGCGGGCACCCCCGCTCCCGGGCCACCTCGAGCTCCCGGCGCGCGGCGGGCGGCACGAACGGGAAGGCGTAGATCTGGCCGTGGGGGTGGTCGATCGTCGCGCCGACCTCGCGGCCCCGGTTCTCGAACACGAGGACGTACTCGATCTCGGGCCGGGCCAGCAGCGCCGCGGTCCGCTCCGCCCAGAGGTCCACGACGAGGCGGGCGCCCCGGGTCCCGAGGGAGGCCATGGAGGCGTCGTGGTCGGGGGTGTAGAGGACCACCTCGGCGGCGCCGCGGGCCGGGAGGCGGGCGAACGGCTCGTCCGGGGGCTCCCCGGCGTCGACCGGCGTGCCGGGGGCGAGCGCGGGCCAGCGGTTCTCGAAGGCCCGCACGACGTACGGCTCGGGGGCCTCGAGCCCTCCCACGCAGAAGGGGCAGCCGCTCGCCGGCAGGTTCGGCCGGGCCTGGCGGTGGCCGACGATCGTGACCCACTCCCCGGTGAGCGGGTCGAGGCGCAGCTCGCCGCCGCGCTCGCTCACCCGGACCGCCCCGGGTGGACGGTCCCGTTCGAGGAGGCTGGTCGTCGGTCGAGCCCGCCGGTCCCCACGAGCCGGCGACCCTAGCTGCCGCGCCCTCCCGCCGCCGGCCCGGCCGCGGTCCCTACAGTGGGGACGTGATCGAGGTCCACGGCACGCCGAACCTGCGGGACGCGGTGCTCGTCGTCGCCCTGTCCGGCTGGGTCGACGCCGGTCGGGCCGGGGCCGGCGCGGCGGGGTTCCTCCGGGACCACCTCGTGGCGTCCCGCGAGCTCGCCCGGATCGACCTCGAGGGTCTCGTGGACCAGCAGCAGGCCCGGCCCATCGTGCGGCTGGCCGACGGGGTCACCCGGACCCTGGAGTGGCCGGCCGTCGAGCTCGTCGCCGGCCGGGCCGGCCGTGACGTCGTCGTGTGCCGGGGCCCCGAACCGTCGCTGCGCTGGCGGGAGATCACCGACGCGCTCGTCGGCCTCGTCCGGACCCTCGACGTCCGGCTCGCGGTGACCCTGGGCGGGATGCCGGTCCCGGTCTCGCACCGCCGCCCCGTGCGCGTGCTCGCCACCGCCACGAGCCACTCCCTGGCCCAGGAGCTGGGGGCACGGCGGGCGGACTACTCGGGCCCCACGGGGATGCAGACCGTGCTCCAGGTGGCGCTGGGCGAGGCGGGCGTCCCCGCGGCCGGCCTGTGGGCCCAGGTGCCGCACTACGTGGCCGGGTCGCCGTCGCCACCGGCGGTCCGGGCGTTGCTCGAGCGGCTGCGTGACGTCGCCCGGCTCGACCTCGACGTCGGGGCCCTGGATCGCGGTTGCGACGAGTACCGCCGTGAGGTCGACGAGGGGCTGGAGAGCCGGCCCGACGTCGCCGAGCTGGTCCGGGCCATCGAGGCCGGCGACGACGAGCTCCCCACCGGTGACGAGCTGGCCTCCGAGATCGAGCGGTTCCTTCGCGACGAGTGAGGCGTCTCCCGACCGGCGGCCGGTGCACCGACCCGATCCGGACCGGGGCCGCAGGGACCCCGGCGATGAGTCCGGGGCGGCGCCGCCGTCGATACGGGGAGAGGGCCGAACGGCAGACCGTCGAGGACAGGAGGGCCCATGCCCCGGATCACGCCCAACCTCTGGTTCGACACCCAGGCCCGGGAGGCCGCCGAGCTCTACGTCTCGGTGTTCCCGAGCTCGGAGATCAGGAACGTCAGCTACTACAACGAGGCCGGTCCACGACCGGCCGGGACGGTCCTCACCGTCGACTTCGTGCTCGACGGGCAGGAGTACGTCGCCATCAACGGCGGCCCGGAGTTCACGTTCACCGAGGCGATCTCGCTGATGGTCAACTGCGCGGACCAGGACGAGGTCGACTACTACTGGGCCCGGCTCTCCGAGGGTGGGGGAGGAAGGGCCGTGCGGCTGGCTCAAGGACCGGTACGGCCTGTCCTGGCAGGTTTGCCCGGTCGGCCTGATGGAGCTGCTGAGCGACCCCGACGAGGGGCGGGCCCGGCGGGCCACCGAGGCCATGCTGGCCATGAAGAAGATCGACCTGGCCGAGGTCCGCGCGGCCGCGGATCGGGCCTGACCGGGATCGGGATCGCCCGCACCGGGGCGGTCCGCGGGTGTGCACCGGTGGGGGCGCACGGGTGTGCGGGCATGGGCGGGCCAGGGTGGGTCAGGGCGGATCGCGGTCGCCTCGTCCTGCGCGCTGCCTCGCCGCCGGCCGCGGTTGCGGTCGCGGGTGGTCTTGTCGTGGTGGTGGGTGGGGCATCGGGCGGCGAGGTTGGCGAGTTGGGTGGGGCCGCCGGCGGCGAGAGGTTCGACGTGGTCGATCTCGAGGCCGTCGGTGCGGTCGCAGCCCGGCTCGCAGCAGCGGGCGCCCAGCACGCCCAGGGCGGTGCGCTGCTCGGCGGTGAGCCCCCGGCGGAAGTGCTTCACCTTGTGGACCTCGATGCCGTCGGTGAGGACGCCTTTCACGAACGGGTTCTGGTCCAGCAGCTCCTGGACCCGGGTGACGGGGACGTCCCCGAACCCCTCGACCCGGCAGGTCTCCCCCTCGACCACCCTGCCCCGGCGCAGCGCGGTCAGCGAGGCGGTCACCGTGATGTGGGGGCGGGCCCTGGCCTCCCCCGAGACCAGGGCGACCAGGGCGTCGGCGGCGAAGGCCTCCCGGGGCCGGGTGCGTCCGGTCCGGGGGCGCCCCGGGAACGCCGGTCGGTCTCGTGGTCGATCGCCGAGACCACCAGGGCGCCCTGGTCGGGGGAGACGGAACCGGCCGCAGACCATCCCCTCGTCGTCGACCCAGCGGCGAAACGACCGGGATGCGCGCTGGGCCAGGTAGCGGGCGTGCTGGTCCGAGGCGGCGAGCATCTGCACGTGGCGGGACTCCTCTCGCAGCTCCCGCAACGACACCTGCCCGGCCGCCGCCACCAGGGCCTGCTCGGCTCCCGGGTCGGCCTCGGCGGCCCCCGCGACGGCTCCGGCCTGGGCGGCCGACAGCCTCCCGGACACGAACGCGTCGCGGGTCTCGGCCAGACCCTCGACCCGCCGGGCCACCTCCAGCAGGCCCGACGCGTCACCCACCGAGCTGCCCGACCTCGCGGCCAGCCACTGCGCCGCGGTCGCGTACCCCCACCGGCGGTGCAGCCTCGCGTCCTCGACCCGCCGGGCCGCCCGGGCCCGCGCCGCCACACACGCCCGCTCCAAGCGGGCCACACGGAGACCAGCCGGGCCGCGAGCGGGCCGGCGCCCACGGGCGCCGGCCGGCCAGGTCGGGGCAGGGTCGACCCGGCCGGGCCGGCGCCGGCGTGGGTTCAGGGCCCTCCGCCGAGGGAGGGCGCGGCCGTGAAGCGGTAGTCGATGGTCGTCACCAGGCCGGGGGTGGCGGGCCCGGTCGCGGGGAGGTGGGTGGTGAGCCGGAGGTGGGCGACGGCGTCGGGCGCGAGGCCCTCGAGGACCGCGAGGGGGACGCGCTCCATCACGACCGGGCGCCAGCCGATCACCTCGGACTCGGTGCCGGGGCAGCGGTAGGCGGCCGGCGAGCCATCCCACGGTTCGCTGCACGCGTCGACGCGGAGCCGGAGGCCGTGCTCGAGGTCCCGGTCGAGGACCGAGCTCTGCGTGGCGACCGTCGTGAGGACGACGGTCGACAGGGGCCGGTCGGCCACGTTGCGGACGTCCACCAGGCGGGGGGCCTCGCTCCCGGGGGCGAGGGACTCGACGGGGTCGGCGAGGGCGGGCTGCCCCGGCGGCGTCGAGAGGGCGATCAGGTCGCGCGAGCCGTCCAGGACGGGGCCGGAGTTGCCCACGAGCCCGAGGAGGACCGCCGAGACCACCAGACGCCTGACCATGTACTCGCCTTCCGTGGCAGCCCGTCGTCACCATCCGTGGCGACGTGGGGGCGCGCGCCCCGTCATCCCGTCGTGGCCGGAGCCGCGACGTCGACCCGCTCGGCCTCCCCATCGGCGGGGGCGGGCGCGACCTGAGGGCCGGGAGCGCAGAGGGAATCGTCGCGAACCGTCGGAAGAGGGCCGGAATCACCCCAGGAATCCCACGGAGCGTGGCCGACGGGGCCGAACGGATCACGAAATGTCGCATACCGGGTGCGAAATGGTTCAGCCGAGGCCCTCCCTGCCGATCGCACGGGGCGGAACGACAGGGACGCCGTTCGCCAGCGGAGCAGGACGCCTCCGGGCCCCGAGGGGCCCGACGCCGACCGGAACGAACGGGGGTCCCCATGCGCCGTCCGACCCGCACGCCCTCGGGCGTGAGGCTCACCGAGAAGATCGTCCTGTCCGTCGCGCTCGTCGCCCTGGCCGCCGCGCTCGTCGGCGTCGGGGCGTTCGCCGTGTTCACGGACACCGAGAGCGTCTCCCAGACGACGACCTCGGGCACCGTCACCGTCGACCTCGGTTCGCCCGGAGCGACCAACCGGCTCAGCGTCGGCGCCACCGACCTCGCGGCCGGCGACGCCGTCGAGCGGACGGTGGAGCTCGCCAACAGCGGGTCCGTCGCCCTCGCGGACGTGAAGCTGACGACGACGGCGACGGCGAGCTCGCTGCTCGACACGGACACGACCGACGGGCTCCAGATGGTCGTGGAGCGCTGCAGCGTCGCGTGGACCGAGAGCGGGCCCCCGTACGCCTACACGTGCGGTGGCACGACCGAGACCGTGCTGGCGAGCCGGCCGGTGATCGGGGCGAACCTCGCCCTGGCCAACCTGGACCTGTCGGCCGGCGCGGACAACTTCCTGCGGGTGACCCTGACCCTGCCGAGCGCGGCGCCCGACACGCTGCAGGCCCAGTCGTCGACGATCTCCTACGGGTTCACGGCCACCCAGCGGACCGGACAGGCCCAGTAGGACCGAGCGGCCGGTCGGCGGGGCCGACCGGCCGGAGGGACGGCCCGCCCCATGAGGACCCACGAGGCGCGAGGTGACGGCGTCCGGCCCCGTCGGGGGCCGGCGCCGCGCCGCGTCGCGGAGCGGGTGCTCGGGATCCTCCTCGGGACCGGCGTCGCCCTGCTGGCGGTGGTGGTGCTGGGCACGCTCACCGGGGCGTGGCGGCTGGTGCCGGTGCGCACCGGCTCGATGGAACCGGGCGTCCCGCGGGGTTCCGTGGTCGTCGCCCGGCCGGTCGCCGTCACGAGCGTCGCCGTCGGCGACGTGATCCTGTTCCACGCTCCCACACCCGACCGGCCCCTCACCGTCCACCGGGTCGTGGGCGTCGAGGCCGACGACGGGACGGGGGAGCCGCTCTTCGAGACCAGGGGCGACGCCAACGACGGGAAGGACCCGTGGCTCGCCCGGATGGACGGCGACCGGGTGTGGCGGGCGACCCTCGTGGTGCCCTACCTGGGCCACAACCTCGCGATCATGCGCAGCCCCCAGGTCCGGATCACGACCCTCCTCGCCGCGGTCGGGCTGCTGCTGGTGCTCGGCCTGCGTCGCGTCTGGGGCACGCCCTCCGCCGGACCCGGGGCGCCCGTCGACGACCTCCTCCCGCGGCGGCGGGTCCGGGCCCGGGCGGGTCGAGGCGCCGGGACGTCGCTGCCCGCGCGCCGTGGTCGTCGCCCTCGTCGCGTCGGGCCTCCTGCTCGGCGGCTCGTCGGCGCTGGCGCTCTTCACGCACACGCCGGGACCCGTCCAGACGACCTACTCGACCGGGACCCTGCTCGACCCGTCGCCGCTGGCCTGCCGGTGGGCCGGTGCGAGCGACGTCCAGCTCGACTGGGCCAACACGTCTCCGACGTTCGCGGACGGCTACGTCCTGCAGCGGGCGGACGTCGCCGGCGGGCCCTACGCCACGATCGGCACCCTCGCCGGGGCCGGTTCCACGACCGGCCACGACCTGGCGCCCGGGCCGCCCACCCCCCGCTACTACGTCGTGCGGGCGACCCGGGGCACCTGGACGGGCCCCGCCTCCAACGAGGTGGGCAGCCTCGACTGCGCCGGCGGCGTCGCCACGTTCGCCGGGACCGGGTCCGGCGGGTACTCGGGGGACGGGGGCCCGGCCACGGCGGCCCGGCTCGACGATCCCGAGGGGGTCGCGGTCGACCCGGCGGGCAACGTGTACGTGGCCGACGCCAAGAACCACGTGGTGCGGCGGGTGGACGGGTCGGGGACGATCACGACGGTGGCGGGGACGGGCTCCAAGGGGTACTCGGGCGACGGGGGCCCGGCCACGGCGGCGAAGCTCCGGACGCCGGGTGGGGTGGCGTGGGATCCGGGGACCGGGAGCCTCCTGATCGCGGACACGGGCAACCACGTGGTGCGGCGGGTGGACGGGTCGGGGACGATCACGACGGTGGCGGGGACGGGGTCCAAGGGGTCCTCGGGCGACGGGGGCCCGGCCACCGCGGCGGAGCTCGAGTCGCCGGAGGGCGTCGCGGTCGACCCGGCGGGCGACGTGTACGTGGCGGACAGCAAGAACCACGTGGTGCGGCGGGTGGACGGGTCGGGGACGATCACGACCGTGGCGGGGACGGGCTCCAAGGGGTACTCGGGCGACGGGGGCCCGGCGACCGCGGCGGAGCTGAGGACGCCGCGTGGGGTGGCGTGGGATCCGGGGACGGGCAGCCTCCTGATCGCGGACACGGGCAACCACGTGGTGCGGCGGGTGGACGGGTCGGGGACGATCACGACGGTGGCGGGGACGGGGTCCAAGGGGTCCTCGGGCGACGGGGGCCCGGCGACCGCGGCAGCGCTCGACTCGCCCGAGGGCTGCACGCCGACGAGACCGGGAACGTCTTCGTCGCCGACACGGGCAACCGTCGCATCCGAAGGATCGACGGGTCGGGGACCGTCACGACGGTGGCGGGGAGCGGGGCCAACGGGTGGTCGGGGGACGGCGGCGGCGCGCTCGTCGCCGCGCTCGGCTCGCCCGCCGACGTCGCCCTGCTCGGCGACCACCTGCTCGTGGTCCAGGCCTCCCACCACGTGGTCCGCCGGGTCGCCGGGCCGCTGTAGCGGCGGCGGGGCCGGCCCGGAACACCGCGGCGGGCCCCGTGGTTGCACCGCCCGTGCCGTACCGCCGGGAGACGCGGTCACGAGACGGGAGCGGAGCATGAGCGTGGTGAAGGTGAACGCGATCACGGTCTCGGCGGACCGGGCCGACGAGCTGGAGCGCCGGTTCGGCGCCCGGGCGGGAGAGGTGTCGAAGGCGCCCGGGTTCGAGGCCTTCGAGCTGCTCCGGCCCACCGACGGGCGCGACGTCTTCCTCGTCTACACGCGCTGGCGGTCCGAGGAGGACTTCGCCGCCTGGGTCGAGAGCCCGGCCTTCCAGCACGGCCACCGGGCCGCCGGCGACGGCGGGCCGGTGGGTGCCGCCAGCGAGCTGTGGTCCTTCGCCGTGGTGCAGCACGAGGACGCCCCGGGCTGAGGGGACCCGGGCGAGGGCGCTACGCTCCGCCGCTGAACCGTCGCGGAGCAGGGCTGTGACCACGACCGACGCGATCCTCGCCGAGCTCACCGGGCCCGGTGGTCCCTTCGAGATCGTCACCGAGACCGTCCGGGGCGTCCCGGTGCAGGTCTACCGGCAGCGGATGACCTCGATGCGTGACCTGGTGGCCCAGGCGGCCCTGCGTTCCGAGGACGACTTCCTCGTCCAGGGCGAGCGGCGGCTCACCTTCGGCGAGCACGACACCGCCGTCCGGCAGGTCGCGGCGTCGCTGGGCCGGTTCGGCGTGCGGCCCGGCGACCGGGTGGCGATCCTGTCGGCCAACAACCCGGAGTGGGTGATCACCTTCTGGGCCACCGCGGTGCTCGGCGCGGTCGCGGTCCCGCTCAACGCCTGGTGGAAGGCCGAGGAGCTGGCCTTCGGGCTCGAGGACTCCGGTGCCCGGGTGCTGGTCACCGACGCCCGGCGGGCCGCCGCGGCCGCCGAGCTGCTCCCGGCCCTGCGGGATCTCGACCACGTGTTCGTGGCCGGCGAGAGCGCTCCCCCGCCCCCCTGCGCCCCTACGAGGAGCTGCTCGCGGCCGGGGATCCCGGCGAGCTCCCCTCCGCCCCCGTCGGCGAGGACGACCTGCTCGCCATCATGTACACGTCGGGGACCACGGGGCAGCCCAAGGGCGCGACGGTGACGCACCGCCAGGTCCTCGCCAACCTGGCGAACATCTTCTGCGCCGGGCTCGCCGCGGCCGCCCGCGAGCCGTCGGCTCCGGAGCCGGCCGGCGGGGGAAAGCAGGCCTCCCTGCTCGTCGTGCCCCTCTTCCACGTGACGGGGTGCTTCGCCACCATGGTCACCGCCCACGCCACCGGGGCGAAGCTCGTGCTGATGCCCCCGGGGAGGTTCGACCCCGACGTGGCCATGGCCACGATCGAGCGGGAGCGGGTCACGACGGTGGGTGGCGTGCCGACCGTGATGTGGCGGATCGTCGAGGCCCCCGACTTCGACCGCTACGACCTCTCCTCGGTCACGCGGGTGAGCTACGGGGGCGCCCCGGCCGCTCCCGAGCTCGTGGCTCGCATCGCCGAGCGCTTCCCGAACGTGCGCGGCGGCCTGGCCACCGCCTACGGGCTCACCGAGACCGCCTCGGTCGCGACGCTCAACGCCGGTGCCGACTACCTGGCCCACCCCGACTCGGTCGGGCGGGCGGTCCCCACCGTCGAGCTGCGGGTCGTCGGCCCGTCCGGCGAGGACCTCCCGGTGGGCGAGGCCGGCGAGATCTGGATCAAGGGCCCGACGGTCATGTCGCACGGCTACTGGCGCCGCCCCGACGCGAACGCCGAGTCGTTCACCGACGGCTGGTTCCACACCGGCGACATCGGCCGGCTCGACGAGGACGGGTTCCTCTACCTGGTCGACCGGGCCAAGGACGTCGTGATCCGGGGCGGCGAGAACATCTCGAGCGTCGAGGTGGAGCACGTGCTGTTCTCGCACCCCGACGTCCTCGACGCCGCCGTGGTCGGCGTCCCGCACCGGGAGCTGGGCGAGCAGGTGAAGGCGGTGGTGCAGCTGCGCCCGGGCTCGGCCACCGGTGTCGAGGACCTGCGGGCGTTCTGCGCGGAGCACCTCGCGGACTTCAAGGTCCCCGAGCTCGTGGAGCTCCGGGACGAGCCCCTGCCCCGCAACCCGGCCGGCAAGGTCCTCAAGCGGCAGCTCCGCGGCGGGGAGACGTCGTTCGCCGCGGCCGACGACTCGGCGCTCTGAGGTCGTCATCGACGGGCTGCTCGACTTCCACCGGGTCTGGGGCTACGTCGTGGTCGTGGCCAACGGCCTCGCGGGAGCGGTCGCCCTGCTCGCGTGGCGGGCGAGGCGGCTCCGGGGACGGTGGGTCTGGGCGGTCACCGTCGGCGCGGAGGTGGCGATCCTGCTCCAGGTGGTGACGGGCACGATCATGGTGTCGAGCGACCGGTTCGTGGCCCCCCGCTTCCACATGTTCTACGGGTTCGTCGCCTTCGTGACGATCGGCCTCGCCTACCAGTACCGGGACTCGATGAAGGGGCGGCTCGAGCTGCTCTACGGCCTGGTGGGGCTCTTCCTCATGGGCGTGGCCATCCGGGCCCTGATCCAGGTCTCCTGACGCGGGGCCGGACCCCGGGCGGGCCGCCGCCTACAGGTTCACGACCGGGCAGGTGAGGGTGCGGGTGATCCCGTCGACGGCCTGGATCTTCGAGACGATCATCTTGCCGAGGTCGTCCATGGTCGGCGCCTCGGTCTGGACGATGACGTCGTAGGGGCCGGTCACGTCGTCGGCGGAGACCACGCCCTCGATCGTCCGGGCCTCCTCGGCCACGCTCACGGCCTTGCCGACCTCGGTCTGGATCAGGACGTACGCGCGGACTGTCATGGGACCTCCTCGCCGGGCGCCGCCCCGGCCGGCTGCTCGCTCGCTGCGGATGGTAGTGGCCCCCGGTCCGGCTCCGCTCGGGCCACGGGTTCCCGGCCGTGCCTCGCCTGCTGTTCAGGACTCGCGCAGGCCCAGGCGGCGCTCGAGCTCCTCGAGCTCGTCCCAGAGGTCGTCGGGGAACCGGTCGCCGAAGCTCTCGAAGTGCTCCCGGATCCGGGCGGCCTCGGCGCGCCAGTCCTCGGGGTCGACGGCCAGCGCCGCCTCCAGGTCCTCCATCGGCAGGTCGAGGCCGTCGCGGTCGACGTCGCCGGGCTCGGGCACGAAGCCGATCGAGGTGTCGACGGCGTCGGCCACGCCCTCGGCCCGCTGCACGATCCACTTCAGCACCCGGGCGTTGTCGCCGAAGCCGGGCCACAGCCACCGGCCGTCGGGGCCCTTGCGGAACCAGTTGACCCCGTAGACGCGCGGCAGCTTCGACTCGTCGGTGTGGCCGGTCATCGTGAGCCAGTGGGTGAAGTAGTCGGCCATGTGGTAGCCGCAGAAGGGGAGCATGGCGAACGGGTCACGCCGGAGCTTCCCGAGGTCGCCGACGGCCGCGGCGGTCTTCTCCGAGCCCATGGTCGCCCCGATGAACACGCCGTGGCGCCAGCCACGGGACTCGAAGACGAGGGGGACGGTGTCGGTGCGCCGGCCCCCGAAGAGGACCGCGGAGATCGGGACGCCGGCGGGGTCCTCCCACTCCGGGGCGATGGAGGGGCACTGGTGGGCGGGCGCGGTGAAGCGCGAGTTGGGGTGGGCGGCGGGCGCGTCGGAGTCGGGCGTCCACGACCGGCGCTTCCAGTCGGTGAGGTGGCGGGGGGATCGTCGGTCATGTCCTCCCACCAGACGTCCCCGTCGTCGGTGAGGGCGGTGTTGGTGAACACGCAGTTCTCGGTGAGGGTGAGCATGGCGTTGGGGTTGGTGGCCATGTTCGTGCCCGGGGCCACGCCGAAGAAGCCGGCCTCGGGGTTGATGGCGTGGAGCCGGCCGTCGGCGCCGAACTTCATCCAGGCGATGTCGTCGCCGATGGTCTCGACCCGCCAGCCGGGGAGGCGGGGGACCATCATCGCCATGTTCGTCTTGCCGCAGGCGGAGGGAACGCCGCCGCGACGTAGTGGACCTTCTTCTGGGGGCTGGTGAGCTTGAGGATGAGCATGTGCTCGGCGAGCCAGCCCTCGTCGTGGGCGATCACCGAGGCGATGCGCAGCGCGAAGCACTTCTTGCCGAGGAGGGCGTTGCCGCCGTAGCCGGACCCGTAGGACCAGATCTCGCGGGTCTCGGGGAAGTGGACGATCCACTTGTCGTCGGCGTTGCAGGGCCAGGGCACGTCCTCCTGGCCGGGCTCGAGCGGGGCCCCGACCGAGTGCATGCAGGGCACGAAGTGGCCGTCGCCGAGCACGTCGAGGGCCTTCTGGCCCATCCGGGTCATGGTCCGCATGCTCACCACGACGTAGGGCGAGTCGGTGAGCTGGACGCCGATGTAGGACAGGGGCGAGCCGAGCGGCCCCATGCTGAAGGGCACCACGTACATGGTGCGGCCCCGCATGCTCCCGTCGAAGAGCCGCTGGAGGGTCCGGCGCATCTCGGCGGGATCGACCCAGTTGTTGGTGGGTCCGGCGTCGTCGGCGTCCTCGGAGCAGATGAAGGTCCGGTCCTCGACCCGGGCGACGTCGCTGGGGTCGGAGGTGGCCCAGAAGGAGTTGGGACGCTTGGCGTCGTCGAGGGGCACGAAGGTCCCCGCCTCGACGAGCTCCTTGCAGAGGCGGTCGTACTCGTCCTGGGAGCCGTCGCACCAGACGACGCGCTCGGGGCGGCACAGGGCGGCCATCTCCTCGACCCACCGGACGAGTCGCTCGTTCCGGGTGGGATGGTCGTGGTGATGACGGTGGCCCGCCTCGCTGCCCATGACGACCCCCTTCTGCCGGTGCCGGCCGCGGTTGCGTAGAAGGACCAGCATGCCCCACGAGATCATCGCCGGGACCGTCGCCCCGCGACGAATCGCAGGTCGCGGCGCGTCCGCGGCCCCGCGAACCCCCGGGGCGACACCGTCGGCGGGCCCTCGGTTCCCCCTCCCCACCGGGACCCGGCGCGACCGGGATCCTCGACCGGTCGTCCCACGTGGTGCGCGCCTTTCCGGTTCTTGACACCCCCCTCCTGACTGCATGCTGACGTCGCCTCGGGTGCGTCGGGCGGCGCCGGGAGGCCGGCGCTCGCTCGCGGGTGCCGGGTCCGCTCGACGTGCAGGTAGGTGGCGATGTCCGGTCGGTCGGGGTCGTGGGTCTCGCGCCGCGCGTGGGTGGCGCTGGCGCTGGTGGTGGGGCTGTTGCCGGTGGGAGCGGCCCCGGCGGGGGCGTCGGAGCCCTCGGGTGCCCCGGTGGGGTCGCGTGAGGAGCCTCCCGAGGTCCGCCGGGCGGTGGACCTGGCCCCGCTGCCCTCCGAGGGCCTCCGGCGCGGCGCCTGGACGTGGCCGAGGGGGACTTCGGCGACCCGCCGCCCCTGGATGGCGACGTCGCGAGGCACAACCGTGAGCTGGCCGAGAAGCGCCCGCCCTTCGACCCCTCCGAGGCGGAGCTGGTGGGCCGGGACGAGAAGACCGACACGTACCGCAACGAGGACGGGTCCTTCACCACCCTGGTGCACGCGGCGCCGGTGAACTGGCAGGACGCCTCGGGGGAGTGGCAGCCGATCGACGTCAGGTTGGCGGCCGACGACCGGGGTGACCTGGCGCCGAGGTCGTCGCCGCTCGCGGTGCGCCTCGCCGGCGAGGCCTCCGGCACGGATCTGGGGACGATCAGCGGCGAGGGCTGGTCGCTGAGCTTCGGTCTGGAGGGCGCGGCGGGGAAGGCGGCGCAGGCGGCGAAGGACACGGCCCGCTACCCGGAGGTGCTCGAGGGGGTGGACCTCGAGTACCGGGTGGGGGCGGACCACCTGAAGGAGGTGCTGGTCCTGTCGGGACCCCCGGAGCCCGGTGAGGACGTGCGGTTCGTGTTCCCGCTGCGCCTGGAGGGCCTGTGGGCGCGGACCGAAGCGGACGGTTCGATCGTGTTCGCCGACGCCGGGGGCGAGGCTGTGCTCTCGGTGCCCCAGGGGGTCATGTGGGAGCACCGCAGCGACGAGGAGCTGGCCGCGGCGCCGTCGCCCGAGGGCAGCGCGCCGGTGAAGGTGGCCCTGGCCGAGACGCCCGCAGGCCCGGTGCTGGTGGTGGACCCCGACGAGGGATGGCTGGCGGCGCCGGAGCGGCACTACCCGGTGCGGGTCGACCCGACGTTCTGGGCCGGCCGGGCCTCGGGGCACTGGGACGCGTTCGTGTGGAGCCTGTTCCCGGACACCAACTACAACGGCCAGGCCCAGATCGACGGGAACGCCTACGTCGACAAGATCGGCGAGACGATCTACGGCACCTTGGCCAGCTACGTGAAGTACGACCTGTCGGCGATGGCCGGCAAGAACATCCTCGACGCCGACTGGTACGGGTTCTTCTACTCGTCGTCTGCGTTCCCGAACTGGTTCGCGATCTACCCGGTGGCCGGCGGATGGTCGGATTCGACGGTCACTTGGAACACCAGGCCCGACGTCGTTCCGGAGATCGTGTTCGGGGAGACGACCGCGGCCGACCAGTGGGTGAGCCGGGACATCACGACCTGGGCGCAGAGCTGGGTCGCGGGAAGCTGGGCCAACCATGGCGTGGCGCTGGCTGCTCCGTACTACTTCCGGATGGCCGCGGCCGAGGCGGCGGGGATCGTCGACCCGGTGAAGTGCGGCGTCATCTTCCAGACGTGCGACTCGTTCATCTCGGTGACCTACAACACCCCGCCGCCGGCATCGGCGCCGACGGGGCCGGCGAACGGCTCGATCCAGCCGAGTGCCCGTCCGACGTTGACCTCGGGTGCGGTGACCGACGGGGACGGCGACCCGGTGAAGTACTGGTATCGGGTGGCGACGTCTGATGACGCGGTCACGGGCCAGACGATCAACTCGGGGTGGTTGGACAGCCCGTCGTGGCAGATCCCGGAGGGGAGCCTCCGTGACGGCGTGACCTACTGGTGGCGGGTCTACACCTGGGATGGCGTCAGCGTGACCGATCAGGCCGTCGCACCGTGGAAGTTCCGGGTGAACCTGCGGTTGGGGGCCCAGGCGGTGAGCCCGATGGATCCGATGGGCCCGGTGCAGGTGAACCTGGGCAACGGGAACCTGGTGACGGGCACCGGCTCACCGGCCTTCGCGTCGGTGGGCGGACCGTTGGGGCTCTCCTACAGCTACAACTCGCAGGCCGAGCAGGCCTTCGGGCTGGTCGGTAGCTACTACTGGGACGGCATGACCGAGCCCCAAGTGGTGAAGACCGAATCGGAGATGTCGTTCAACTGGGGTTCGGACCCGCCGGACCCGGCGATCACCGCCGACTACTTCACGGTGCGCTGGAGGGGATTCGTCACCGTTCCCTACAAGGCGAGCAACTGGTACTTCGGCGCGGTCCACGACGACTCCGTGACCATCAAGGTGGACGGCCAGACGGTGCTCGACGCGACGGGGGTCTCGACGACCGCACAATACGGATTGCCGTCGAACCTGAACGCGAACCAGACGGTCCCCATCGAGATCGACTTCCACGAGGTCACTGGGAATGCCTTCTTCCAGCTCTATGTGATGGGCCCGGTATCCGAACAGGAAGTGCCGCCGAACTGGCTGTCGTATACGACCCAGCTCCTGCCTCAGGGCTGGCAGCTCTCGGGCGGCCCGGCTGCCGCGCTGCGCTACAACACGGTGCTGTACGCCACCAACGGGGTGGTGCTCTTCGAGCCGAGCGGTGTCGCGCACCCGTACCTGGCGGATGATCCCGAGTGGATCGAGCACCCGAATGCCACCCCCGGCTACCGGTCGCTGGACGGCGACGGGTCGGTGATCGTCCGCCGCGGCTTCTTCCTGGACGTCTTCACCTCTGCGGGGGTGCAGTACACCTTCGACGTGTGGGGCAAGCTCTCCGAGATCCACTCGACCCTGAACGACCTGAACCCGGCCGCGGCGCAGTTCGGTTGGGACACGGCTGAAGGGACCCACCGGCTCGAATGGATCAGGGACCCGGTCTCGCAGCGCCAGATCGAGTTGCGGTACTCCGCCGACCCCTACCAGATCCCGCCGCCACCGCCGTGTCCGACCGCAGACGGGTTCGTGCCTGCACCGGCCGGGATGCTGTGCCAGGTCACGTACTGGGACGGGACGGTCACCAAGCTGTTCTACAACGGGGACGGACAGCTCGCCCGGATCGAGGACCCGGGCGGTGAGGTGACCGACTTCGGGTACGCGAACGGGCGCCTGTCGCGCATCCGGGATCCGCTGGCCGCGGACGTGGTCGCGGCCGGGTTGCGGGCTAACGACGACACGACCCGCACGGTGATCGCCTACGACGCGAGCGGGCGGGTCAGCTCGGTGACCGCTCCGGCACCGACCGCGGGGGCGTCCCGCCCGGGGCACACCTACGAGTACACGACGGCCTGGACCGAGACCCGAGTGCACGTGGCGGGGCTGAGTGAACCCAACGGCTACGCGCGGCGGGTCACGCTCGACGGTGCGGGCCGGATCTCGACCGACACCGACGCGACGGGGCGCACCACGGCCTACGAGTGGGATCCTTCGGAGGATCGCGTCCTCTCCGTTGCGGACGCGGCCGGTCTGAAGACCACCACGATCTACGACGCCCAGGACCGCCCGACCGACACGTACGGGCCGGTCCCGGCATCGTGGTTCGGTTCGGACCGTAGGCCCCTGAGCCAGCACGCGGCCCAGACGCCGCACTCCACGACCGCCTACGACCAGGACATCACCGGTCTGGCCGGCGCCTACTGGGACAACGAAGACCAGAGCGGTCCGATCGAGCTGCACACCTGGACGCGAGGCGATGGCGTCAACTACTACAACGAGTGGTCCGGCTCCCCCGGTACGAACATCGGCACCGACCACTGGAGCGCCACGTTCACCGGTGAGCTGTTCCTACCCGCCACCGGCACCTACACGCTGCGTCTGTGGTCCGACGACGGTTCCCGGCTCTACCTCGACGACGCGCTCGTGACGGGCGAGTCGAGCTGGACCGACGGACCGGGCTTCCGTGACGTCACGGTCCAGAACCCCAACGGGCCCGCCTGGCACCGGATCCGCATCGACCTGCGGGAGGCGACGGGCACCGCCTCGGTGGGCCTCAAGTGGGTTCCGCCCGGCGGCGCCGAGGGCTGGGTCCCGACCGCGAACCTCACACCCCGGTACGACCTCGTGACCAGCACCACCGACGCCGACGGCCGGCGGGTCGACACCGAGTACGCCCAACCGCACCTGGGTCTGGCGACCGCGGTCGCGGTGGACCCGGCAGGGTTGAACCTGCGCACCACGGCGACCTACGAGTCGACGTACTACCGCCGGGCCTCCAAGACGCTGCCTCGGGGCGCGGCCACCACGATCACCGACACCTACTACGGGGACACCGAGACCCGGGCCCGCCCGGCCGACTGCGGCGGCGGTTCGGCCGTCAGCCAGGCCGGCTTGTCGAAGCTGGCGACCGACGCGGATCCGGACGGGGCGGGCGCCCAGCAGCCGGTCCAGCGCGAGCGGATCTACGACGCGGCGGGCCGGGTGGTCGCGGAACGGGTGGTCGGCGATGTCCGCTGGTCGTGCATCTCCTACGACGCCCGCGGCCGGGTGGCCTCGAGCACGGACGTGGCCGGGCGGACCACGACCAACGACTACTCGACCGCCGGGGTGGTCGTGACCGGCTTCGAGGATTCGGCCGGTGGTGCGCGCACGACGCGCACCGAGGTGGACCTGCTGGGTCGCACGATCCGTTACGTCGACGAGCAGGGAGCCGCGACCCGCTACGTGTACGACCAGCCGGGCCGGCAGGTCGCGAGCTACCGGACCCTGCCCGGGGGTGGCGAGGCCCAGTTGACCGCGACGGTCTACGACGCCGCGGGACGGGTGACGTCGTCGACCGAGTACGCCTCGGGTACCGGGCGCACCACGACCTACGGCTACGACGCCGCGGGGCGGCTCGAGACGACGACCCGTCCCAACGGGGTGACGACCACCAACACCTACGAGTCGGAGCACGGCCGCCTGGCGGTGATCTCGCACGAGAAGGACTCGGTGGAGCTGTCACCGTGGTCCTACGGGTACAGCCTGGGCGGGAAGGTGGTCGCCGAGGCGACCGCGGGCCGAACCCGGGCCTTCACCTACGACGGCGCGGGCAGGCTGGTCCGCACCGACGAGAACGGTTCACCCGTGCGCGACTACGCCTACGATGCGAACACGAACCGGTGCGCGAACGCCTCTTCGTGTGCGACCCCGACGTACAGCTACGACAACGCGGATCGGCTCACCGCATCCCCCTACGGGTCGGGGTACGTCTATGACGCCCATGGGAACCTGACCGGGTACGACACCGCGGGTGGGGGGAGTGTGAGTATCGCCTATGACGGCAACGACCACGCCACCACGATCACCGAGCAGGTGCCGAGCGAGCCGGTCACGGTCACCGCGGTGGATTTCGCGGGGGCGGGTTCGGATTTCTTGTCGACGCCGGATGGTGCGGGGATCTCGGTGACGGGGGATCTGGATGTGCGGGCGAGGGTGGGGTTGGATGATTGGACGCCGTCGGAGTGGCAGTACTTGGCGGCGAAGACGGGGACGTGGTGGCCGGGGTCGGTGTCGTATGCGTTCTCGGTGACGAGCTCGGGGAAGTTGATGTTGGAGTGGTCGCCGGACGGGTCGGTGGGGTACTGGCCGGAGTCGACGGTGGCGGGGGGGGCGGTTGATGGTGGCGCTTCGGATCTGAGCGGGGTCTGATCGTGTAGCGGGTCCGCGGGCGTTGTGCAGGGGCTCAACAGAATCGGTGGTTGCTGAAGCCGTCGATCCTGGAGAGCCCCTGTGGAGGTCAACGCTACGCGCATCTGCGAGCTGCTGGTCGGCTTGCACGATGTGACGGTGCTCGGCGTCGAGGACGTACCCGACCGGCCGGTCCGGGTGCACGTGGAGTCCCGCCTCGATCAGGGCTGGTGCCGAGCCTGCGGATGCCGGGCCCGGGTCAAGGACCGCGACCCGGTCCAGCTCGTCGATCTTCCGTGCTTCGGCCGGCGGGTAGAGCTGGTGTGGCGCAAGGTGCGGTGGTGCTGTGTCGAGCCGGCGTGCGAGGCGGGGTCGTGGACGATCATCGATGATCGGATCGCGCCATCCCGAGCGGTGTTGACGGACCGGGCGGCACGCTGGGCGACCCGCCAGGTCGGTCTGCGAGGCCGCACAGTGCGTGAAGTCGCCGACGAGCTCGGCTGCGACTGGCACACCGTCAATGATGCCGTCGTCGCCTACGGAGAAGCGCTGCTCGACGCGGACGAGGAGCGGGTCGGGCCGGTCGACGCGCTCGGGCTCGACGAGACGCTGTTCTGTCGCCGAGGCCCACGCCACCTCAAGGAGTGGTGCACCTCGATCGTCGACGTCGGCGGCCCGGATCGGCCCGCGAAGCTGATCGACATCGTCGCTGGTCGCAGCGCCGCCGGAGCGTGCGAGTGGCTCGACGACCAGCCCCAGGTGTGGCGGGGACAGATCCGTTACGGCGTGTTGGACCTCTCGGGCCCGTATCGTAAGGTGTTCGACGACGCGCTCGACCACGTGACCCAGATCGCGGACCCGTTCCATGTGATCAAGCATGCGAACGCGAAGCTCGACGAGTGCCGCCGCCGCGTCCAGAACGAGACGCTCGGCCACCGGGGCCGCAAGGACGACCCGCTCTATCGGGCGCCGTCTGCTGACCAAGGCCCACGAACGGCTCGACGAGAGCGGCGACGCCAAGCTGGCGGGTCTGCTCGAAGCCGGCGATCCTCGAGGCGAGGTGCGCATGGCGTGGCACGCCAAGGAAGTGATCCGTTCCATCTACGACCTCGACGATCCCGACCTCGCCCGCACCTTCGTCGACGAGCTCGCCGACGATCTGCAAGACGACAGCTGCCCACCCGAAGTGCACTCGCTCGGCCGGACCCTCCGCCGCTGGCTCGACCACATCGTCGCCTGGCACGAGGCCCGCGCGACCAACGGCCCCACCGAAGCGATGAACAACCTCATCAAGCGGATCAAGCGCATCGGCTTCGGCTTCCGTCGGCTGCGCCACTACCGAGTCCGCGCCCTGCTCTACGCCGGCAGACCCAACTGGGACCTACTCGCCACCATCACGCCCCGCTGAAATCCGATGAGCCTTGATGGTGAGGTGTTGTGGGTCCGGGTGACCTTGGATGTGGATGACGGTTCGGGGCACTCGGCGACGAGGTTCTTCACCTCGAGCGATGGTGTGTCGTGGGCGGAGTTGGGTAGTGCGGTGTTGGGGGCGGTGGCGTCGGGGATCCGGGACGGCGGTGAGGATCTGTTGGTGGGGAAGTGGCCTTCGAGTGGTGAGGGTCTGGCGGGGGACTTCTACGGGTTGGAGATCCGTGACGGGATCGATGGGACGGTGGTGGCGGACTTCGACGCGTCGGGGTTGGATCCTGAGGATCCGTCTCCTTACACCGATGCGACGGGGACGATCTGGACGTTCCATGGGAGCGGCTGGCGTCTGGTGACGGAGGGAGGGGCGGAGGAGGAGGTCATCGACGTCGATTTCCCGGGGGCGGGTTCGGATTTCTTGTCGACGCCGGATGGTGCGGGGATCTCGGTGACGGGGGATCTGGATGTGCGGGCGAGGGTGGGGTTGGATGATTGGACGCCGTCGGAGTGGCAGTACTTGGCGGCGAAGACGGGGACGTGGTGGCCGGGGTCGGTGTCGTATGCGTTCTCGGTGACGAGCTCGGGGAAGTTGATGTTGGAGTGGTCGCCGGACGGGTCGGTGGGGTACTGGCCGGAGTCGACGGTGGCGGTGGGGGCGGTTGATGGTGAGGTGTTGTGGGTCCGGGTGACCTTGGATGTGGATGACGGTTCGGGGCACTCGGCGACGAGGTTCTTCACCTCGAGCGATGGTGTGTCGTGGGCGGAGTTGGGTAGTGCGGTGTTGGGGGCGGTGGCGTCGGGGATCCGGGACGGCGGTGAGGATCTGTTGGTGGGGAAGTGGCCTTCGAGTGGTGAGGGTCTGGCGGGGGACTTCTACGGGTTGGAGATCCGTGACGGGATCGATGGGACGGTGGTGGCGGACTTCGACGCGTCGGGGTTGGATCCTGAGGATCCGTCTCCTTACACCGATGCGACGGGGACGGTCTGGACGTTCCATGGGAGCGGCTGGAGTCTGGACACCCAGGTGGTTGCGGGGAGTGGGGGTTCTCGTAGCATCGAGGTGTTGGCCCCTTCGGGGCGGGTGTTGCGCCGGACGGTCACCGATCTGGCGTCGGGGTTGATCACCGAGGATGTGGTGTTCGGGTATGGCGGTCCTGGTGATTCTCCGGCGTGGTCACGGCCGGCGGGGGGTGGGGCGGTGACGAGCTATGTCGGCGGGCCCGGCGGGCTGTTGGTGATCGACACCGCGGGTGTGGGGTCCTGGCCGCTGGCGAACGCGCACGGCGACATCGTCGGCGTCACCGACGCGGCGGGGAGCTTCACGCCCAGCCCGGCCGTCGACGAGTGGGGGGTCGGTGAGGTGAGCGCCGGCCGGCTCGGCTGGTTGGGCGCACACGAGCGTTTCACCGCCCATCCCGGTACGGGGCTCATGCGGATGGGGGTGCGTCTCTACGACCCCCACCTCGGCCGGTTCGTGCAGCAGGATCCGGTCGAAGGTGGAGGCGCCAACGACTACACCTACGTCGCAGGCGATCCGGTCAACGCGATGGACCTCTACGGTCTATGTAACAGTGCAGAGGCGTGGTGCGTCATCGGAATCCTGGTGGGTGTCGAGTCGCTTCCAACGATCAGAATCAATGGCCAGACCTTTGGCCAGTTCGTAGGCAGTCGCGGAAGTGGCCGCGTCATCAATGCGAACACCAAGGCGGGCTTTCGACGAATGAAGTCGAGTGGCGCGTGTAGCGCTCCGCGCGCCTCAGCCTTCTTCTTTGATTTCAATAATGCTTGCAAGACGCACGACCTAGGCTATGACCTCATGAGGTTCTTTGGATCGAGCGGGTCACTTGGGTCGACCCGGGCGTTCGTAGACCTACTGTTCTACGTGGATATGCGAGCCGATTGTGGCGGTCGTGGCTGGTTCGGTGCCTACGAGCGCCCGTGCAGGGGCGTCGCGGACATCTACTTCTTTGCCGTTGTCGCGAACAGCGTGAAACAGAGGTTTAGAGTCCCGTGAAGAGCCTAAGCAATGTCCGCCGCGCCGAAGTCGTGATCCCGCTACTCTGGCTGGCAGCAACGGCGGGTGCGCTCCTGGTGACGCTGTCTTCGCTCGCCCAGGACGATTTCGACGGCCTCAACAATATTTTCCAGCTTCCGCTCGCTTTTCCCTGGGTGCTGCTGCCAATAGGGACCTCCAATCACCACCTGAACGCTTGGATAGACGCCGGGCTGGGAGTTGTCAATGCGGTCTTGCTTCACTTCTGGCTGCGGCGACGCCGAATCGAATAGATGTGGCCGCGGGAGAAGGGAGCCGGGGCTCGACGGAGTCCGTGGTCGGGAGACCGCCTGACCCCAGTAGGCCGCGTTCGACCCCGATGAATGCCTACGACAGAGCGGATCGGCTCACCGCGTCCCCCGGCGGAGTGGGGGTGCTCGCAGTATCGAGGTGTTGGCCCCGTCGGGGCGGGTGTTGCGCCGGACGGTCACGGATCTGGCGTCGGGGTTGGTCACCGAGGATGTGGTGTTCGGGTATGGCGGTCCTGGTGATTCTCCGGCGTGGTCACGGCCGGCGGGGGTGGGGCGGTGACGAGCTATGTCGGCGGGCTCGGTGGGCTGTTGGTGATCGACACCGCGGGTGTGGGGTCCTGGCCGCTGGCGAACGCGCACGGCGACATCGTCGGGGTCACCGACGCCAGCGGGACGTTCACGCCCAGCCCGGCCGTCGACGAGTGGGGGTCGGTGAGGTCTCTTCCACGCGGCTCGGCTGGTTGGGCGCACACGAGCGTTTCACCGCGCATCCCGGTACGGGGCTCATGCGCATGGGGGTGCGCCTCTACGACCCCCACCTGGGCCGGTTCGTGCAGCAGGATCCGGTCGAGGGCGGCAACGCGAACGACTACACCTACGTCGCCGACCCGATCGGCGAGTACGACCTCGATGGCGAGTGGTGCCTGACAGGCAAGAACCCGAACGGAAGCTGCCGGAGCGTTAGCCGGGGTGCCGGACGGGCGGCGCGAGGAGGGGCGCGGTACGTCCGCAACCACGCGGTCGATATCGCAACTGGCGCCGCGGCCGCGGCTGTGACGGCTGGGTGCCTCGGCGTCACGGCTGGGGTTGGTTCGGTCGCCTGTATCTCCGCCGGGGCCGGCATCGTGTACATGGGCAGCGCTTCGGCACACGCACTGACCGACAAGAACAAGTCGGCCCGCCACATCTTGACTGCGCCCCTTCGGCCGATCGGTACGGGCATCCTCTGCGGTGCAACCCTTGGTAGTGGGTGCGCGAGCGCGGCCTGGCGGCGTGGGCCGAAACCGGGCTTCCCGCGGTGGGCGTTCTGATGACGTCTCCCGTTCGCCACGATCGGCCAGTGAGGATCCTGCTCGGCTTGGTCGCGGTCGCTCTCGTGCTTTCCGTGCTCATCCCGTTTGCCGTTGTCTCGATCCGGGAGGGCAGTGTCGGGAGCGGCGCTCGGTGGGTGTGGGAGGAGACGGGAATCGTCGGCGCTCTGATCGGGTGCGTATTGGTGGCGCCCCTTGTCCGCAGGTGGCGAGCGCGCCGGAGAAGCTGACCGTTCGTTCTGGAAGAGGTGCTCATCATGGGCTTCGTCGATCCGGGTCAAGACGAAGAGAAATCTGGCGCTTCGGATCTGAGCGGGGTCTGATCGTGTAGCGGGTCCGCGGGCGTTGTGCAGGGGCTCAACAGAATCGGTGGTTGCTGAAGCCGTCGATCCTGGAGAGCCCCTGTGGAGGTCAACGCTACGCGCATCTGCGAGCTGCTGGTCGGCTTGCACGATGTGACGGTGCTCGGCGTCGAGGACGTACCCGACCGGCCGGTCCGGGTGCACGTGGAGTCCCGCCTCGATCAGGGCTGGTGCCGAGCCTGCGGATGCCGGGCCCGGGTCAAGGACCGCGACCCGGTCCAGCTCGTCGATCTTCCGTGCTTCGGCCGGCGGGTAGAGCTGGTGTGGCGCAAGGTGCGGTGGTGCTGTGTCGAGCCGGCGTGCGAGGCGGGGTCGTGGACGATCATCGATGATCGGATCGCGCCATCCCGAGCGGTGTTGACGGACCGGGCGGCACGCTGGGCGACCCGCCAGGTCGGTCTGCGAGGCCGCACAGTGCGTGAAGTCGCCGACGAGCTCGGCTGCGACTGGCACACCGTCAATGATGCCGTCGTCGCCTACGGAGAAGCGCTGCTCGACGCGGACGAGGAGCGGGTCGGGCCGGTCGACGCGCTCGGGCTCGACGAGACGCTGTTCTGTCGCCGAGGCCCACGCCACCTCAAGGAGTGGTGCACCTCGATCGTCGACGTCGGCGGCCCGGATCGGCCCGCGAAGCTGATCGACATCGTCGCTGGTCGCAGCGCCGCCGGAGCGTGCGAGTGGCTCGACGACCAGCCCCAGGTGTGGCGGGGACAGATCCGTTACGGCGTGTTGGACCTCTCGGGCCCGTATCGTAAGGTGTTCGACGACGCGCTCGACCACGTGACCCAGATCGCGGACCCGTTCCATGTGATCAAGCATGCGAACGCGAAGCTCGACGAGTGCCGCCGCCGCGTCCAGAACGAGACGCTCGGCCACCGGGGCCGCAAGGACGACCCGCTCTATCGGGCGCGCCGTCTGCTGACCAAGGCCCACGAACGGCTCGACGAGAGCGGCGACGCCAAGCTGGCGGGTCTGCTCGAAGCCGGCGATCCTCGAGGCGAGGTGCGCATGGCGTGGCACGCCAAGGAAGTGATCCGTTCCATCTACGACCTCGACGATCCCGACCTCGCCCGCACCTTCGTCGACGAGCTCGCCGACGATCTGCAAGACGACAGCTGCCCACCCGAAGTGCACTCGCTCGGCCGGACCCTCCGCCGCTGGCTCGACCACATCGTCGCCTGGCACGAGGCCCGCGCGACCAACGGCCCCACCGAAGCGATGAACAACCTCATCAAGCGGATCAAGCGCATCGGCTTCGGCTTCCGTCGGCTGCGCCACTACCGAGTCCGCGCCCTGCTCTACGCCGGCAGACCCAACTGGGACCTACTCGCCACCATCACGCCCCGCTGAAATCCGATGAGCCAGAAATCTCATTGAAGCATTTTGGGACTATTGGAGCGGAGGCTGCGGCCCTCCTCCCGGCGGACTTGGCGCGGAGCTCTACGCGAGGGCGCACAGGTTGCTCACGGTCGAACCGCCAAGTCGCAGCCAGATTGCGAGATTCTGGAAAGTTGTCGACTTCAGGATGAACAGTGGTTGGAGCATCAATCCGTGGCTAGTTGGCGCGGCGCTGGTCGTGGCCGGCGCCGCCATCATCGTGGGAGGGCCCGCCGGCGCAAGTGCTGTCGTGGCGTTCGCGTGAGGGCTGGCTGGAGACGAGGACGGGTGTGAGTACCCCGGGCGGTCCACTCGATCCGAGTGAGGTGGTCCGGAGGATCGAGTCCCTCTGCCAGTTGCCAGGAGGTGCTGATCCGGCGACGCGGGCATATTTGGCAGCCGGAGCTGTGGTGGACGCGCTGATCCTACCTGCCCTGGAAAGGGAGGGCCGCGATGCGATCCGCTTGTTGGTAGATGCCCGACATTTTTCCCCACTTCTCGACCTGGCTCTCGTTGTGACGTGCGATAGAGCAAGAATCAATACGTTCACGGTATTTCCGTATGAGGAGATCGTGGAAGGAGTTATTAGCTATCTCTGCGGTGGGCGTAGTGCCGAAGATGATTGGGCGTGGGACATTGCCTGGGGGCTGAGCGGTCTTTCGGATGAGGAGCATTGGCGGCTCGTCATGGAGGTAATCCGGCGCTGCCCCTGGGATGATGACGCTCTTTGGATGATAGGTGACGGCCCGATCGGGCAACTCCAGATGCAGCG
Organism: Acidimicrobiia bacterium; assembly: GCA_027494165.1. GTDB lineage: Bacteria > Actinomycetota > Acidimicrobiia > IMCC26256 > JAOSJM01 > JAOSJM01. The sequence goes on from JAOSJM010000001.1 coordinate 280,497, forward strand.
CGACGGGACGCGAAGAATCGACGAGCTCGCGAGGGAGGACCCCAAGCTCGCCCGAATCCTTCGCCTCGTCCAAGAGATCCCCTGAGGGGTGGCTACGGGGAACGCGCCAGGGAGCCCGGTGCCGGAGCGGGTGGTGAGGTTCGACATCGTGGGCCGTGATGCCGCCATGACCCAGGTGGTCACCACGGTACGGGGCTCATGCGGATGGGGGTGCGTCTCTACGACCCCCACCTCGGCCGGTTCGTGCAGCAGGATCCGGTCGAGGGAGGAAGCTGTAACGACTTCGAGTACACGTGCGGCGATCCGGTCAACGCGATGGACCTCTACGGTCTATGTAACAGTGCAGAGGCGTGGTGCGTCAGGGGAATCCTGGTGGGTGTCGAGTCGCTTCCAACGATCAGAATTAATGGCCAGACCTTTGGCCAGTTCTTAGGCAGTCGCAGTAGTGGCCGCGTCATCAATGCGAACACCAAGGCGGGCTTTCGACGACTGAAGTCGAGTGGCGCGTGTAGCGCTCCGCGCGCCTCAGCCTTCTTCTTTGATTTCAATAATGCCTGCAAGACGCACGACCTAGGCTATGACCTCATGAGGTTTATTGGATCGAGCGGGTCACTTGGGTCGACCCGGGCGTTCGTAGACCTACTGTTCTACGTGGATATGCGAGCCGATTGTGGCGGTCGTGGCTGGTTCGGTGCCTACGAGCGCCCGTGCAGGGGCGTCGCGGACATCTACTTCATCGCCGTTGTCGTGAACAGCGTGGCACATGGGTTTAGCGTCCCGTGAAGAGCCTCCGCCGCGCCGAAGTCGTGATCCCGCTACTCTGGCTGGCAGCAACGGCGGGTGCGCTCCTGGTGACGCTGTCTTCGCTCGCCCAGGACGATTTCGACGGCCTCAACAATAGGGACTGCCGCGCGCGGGGGTGACATCTGAGCTGTGGTGCTGGGAGGCACCGCTGAGAGGATGTTCACCATGCCGAAGCCGTATCCGAGGGAGTTTCGCGACGACGTGGTCCGGGTTGCTCGTGGCCGGGAGCCCGGTGTCCGGATCAAGGATGTCGCCGCCGATTTCGGGATCACCGAGTCGTGCCTCCGGAACTGGTTGGCCCGTGCCGACCGGGACGAAGGACTCCGACCGGGCCCGACCACGTCCGAGCTCGCTGAGCTGCGTGAGCTCAAGAAGCGCAACAGGCTCCTCGAGCAGGAGAACGAGGTACTGCGCCGTGCTGCGGCGTATCTGTCCCAGGCGAACTTGCCGGGAAAATGATGTTCCCGCTCGTCCGTGAGTTGGCCGTCGACGGGATCCCCGTCACGGTGACGTGCCGGGTCCTCAACCTCTGCCGCCAGCAGTACTACCGGTGGCTCGACGAGCCGGTCACCGACAGCCAGTTCGAGGAGGCGTGGCTGGCCAACGCGATCTTCGACGCACATCGCGACGATCCAGAGTTCGGGTATCGGTTCCTCGCGGATGAGGTCCGTCTCGGTGATCACCCGGATGTGTCGGACCGGGTGGTGTGGCGGATCTGCCGGGACAACGGCTGGTGGTCCCGGTTCGGCAAGCCCAAGCGTGGCAAGCGGTCCAAGCCCGGTACGCCATCCCATGACGATCTGGTGCGCCGGAGGTTCACCGCGGATGCCCCGAACCAGACCTGGGTCGCGGACATCACCGAGCACTGGACCGACCAAGGCAAGCTCTACTGCTGCGCGATCAAGGACCTGTTCTCGAACCGGATCGTCGGGTGGGCCATCGATTCCCGCATGAAGGCCCGACTCGTGGTCGCCGCCATCGAGATGGCCGTCGCCCGCCGAGGCGGTCTTGTCGCGGGTTGCATCCTGCATTCGGACAGGGGCAGTCAATTTCGCGCTCGGAAGGTGCACCGGGCTCTGGCCCGCCACGGCCTGGTCGGCTCGATGGGCCAGGTCGGCTCCGCCAGCGACAACGCAGCGATGGAATCGTTCTTCGCGCTGCTCCAGAAGAACGTGCTCGACCGCCGCCACCGCTGGGCCACCCGCGACGAGCTCCGCATCGCCATCGTCACCTGGATCGAACGCACCTACCACCAGCGCCGCCGCCAAGCCGCCCTCGGCCGATTGACCCCGATCGAGTACGAGACGATCATGACCCCAACGACGGCAGCCGCCGCCTAACCCAACTTGTCACCTCAACGCGCGGCAGTCCCTCGAGTGGATCGACTGGTACAACGCCGCGCGCCTCCACAGCGCCCTGGGCGACACCCCACCCATCGAGCACGAGGCCGACTGGTACCTTCGCAACACCACCCCCGCCGACACCGTCGGCACCAACTGAGACGCACTGCACGAGACCCGGGGTGGCTCAGTCTTCTCTCTTGCCAAGAGTTGAGGGGAGCGTCTGTTTGCAGAAGAATCGGCGTCGCACCTTCCTCCGATCGCTTTCTCTTCTATGGTTGGCGCTCGTGATCAAGTGTCTCTTCTTTCCAACGCTAAAGAGCGATCCGCCGATCACATGTTTTCTTGAAGCGAGCGCCTTGGCCTTTGCCGTGGCAGGGGGAGTATGGATTTTGCGCAAAGGGCCTCGCACCGGGATGACTAGCGGTACCGGTGATGGTCAAACGGGCCCTACGCGTGTGAGTGGGGGAGCGCGGGTTCGGATGCGGGGCGGTCGAGGCCGGGCGGGCCAGGTGACGCCACCGGCGTGGAGCAACACCCGGAGCCGGTAGTGCTCGAAGGTTCGGAACCCGTGGCCGCATCGCTTGACCTTCTTCACCAACAGGTTCAGGCCCTCGGTGGGGCCGTTGGATGCGCCGGTGGCGTGGTGGGCGAGGATCTCGCGTCGCCACGACCGCAGCGTCGTGCCCAACGAGCGGATCTCGTCCACGTCGTCGGTGAGGCATCCGGTGATCGCCTTGTCCAACAGCATGTCGTGCGCCAGCTCGATGGGACCACCCGAGCGCCAGTGGCATGGGACCACTTCGTCGGGGTGTCATCGTCGGCGGCGGGATGATCGCGGGGTGGGTGGGGTGGGGTCAAGGGCGTTGGTGACGGTGGGCTTCTGGCGTTGCCGGTAGGAGTCGCCGTCGAGGATGAGTTCGTGGGCGGCGGACTGGAGCCGGTCGATGGCGGACTGGGCGAGGAGGGGATCGGCCATGTAGCCGAGCCACTCGATCGGTTCCCGGTTCGAGGTGATGACCGTCGCTGCGGCGCGGTGCCGTTCGACGATGAGCTCGTAGATGTCGGCGGTGTCGAGCGCGTCGAGGGCTTGGAGGGCGAAGTCGTCGATCACGAGCAGATCGGCGCGCAGGAGCTTGCGCATCTCGACTTCGTGGCTGTTGTCGAGCCGGCTGGCGCGGAGTCGTTTGAGGAGCCGGTCGCAGCGTTCGAAGTGGACGCTGTAACGGCGCCGGATGGCGGCGTGGCCGAGGGCGGTAGCGAGGAAGGTCTTGCCGACGCCGACGGGGCCCATGATCACGGCGTTGTGGCCGCCGTCGATGAACCGCAGCGAGCACAGGCTCGGTCCAGGTGGCTCGGTCGTAGGTGACCTTGGCGGTGTCGTCCCATCGGTCCAGGGTCATCGTCGGGTCGAGCCCGGCGGCCCGTGCCCGCCGGTCCGCGGAGGTCGTCTCGCGTCGGGTGACTTCGTCGGCGAGGACGAGTTCGAGGAACTCGGCGTGACCGAGGCCGCCGGTCTGGGCGAGTGCGAGGCGCTCGGGAAGGGTGTCGAGACAGCGTCCGAGCTTGACCCGGCGCAGCAACGCCTTGAGCTCAGGGGTGACCGTCGGCGCGGTCATCGGCCGGCCTCGGCGGTGCGGGCGATGGCGAAGTGGACGGGGTCCCTGGCGAACCGGCCAGCGACGACGACCTCGGGCTGTGCCGGTGGCGCCGGTGTTGTTGCTTGCTCGGTGCCGCGTTCGAGCATGCGGCTGATGAGCCCGACGTTGACCTGCTCGTGGGCGAGCGCCGACGCGCACGCCATGTCGACCCGGTCCGCGCCCCACTTCTTGACCAGCCCGAGCAGGGCGTAGACCTGGCGCATCTTGGTCCAGGGCAGCGGGATGTCGAGCAGCGCCGACGCGTAGGCCCCGACGTTCGGGCCGTGCTCGGCGGCCATGCGCTGCAGCTTGTCGAGGTCCCGCATCGCGTAGACCGTCTTGGCTGCCGGCAGGTCCTCGGGATCGGTCGATCGTCGGCCCGGTTCTTGGCGGGGATGGACCTTGATGAGCTGGCCCCGGTGGAAGATCCGCACCAGCGTGCGATCGGCGCGAACCTCGACCCGAGCGCCGATCAGCGCGCCGGGGATCGAGTAGAGCGACCGGGCCACCTCGATGTGATGGTCGCGATGCACCTTCGCCGTGACGTAGATCGGCACGTCGTAGAGCGAGGTCGGCGCCAGCAGCAGTCGGGGTGCTTCCTCGGCGGCGAACACTTCGGCGGGGCGTTGCTGGGTCGTCCCGTGGACCCGCAGCCCGGCCCGTTCCCGGCACCACGCCTCGGCCCGGCACTGCGCGTCGGCGAGATCGATGAAGGTCTCACCGGCGAAGAACGACCCCCGCACGAACTGCACTTGGCGCTCGGCGCGAGGCTTGTCCTGCGGGGACCGCACCCGGGCCGGGTCGATGAGGAACCCGCGGGCCTGGGCGTACTCGACGAAGGCCCGGTTGAAGCGGGGCTCGAGCGCATCGGCGCCCTCCACGACAGCGGAGAGGTTGTCGGGGATCAGGGTCCGGAACACGCCGCCGAAGAACACCCATGCCGCCTCGCACCCGACGATCACCGCGTCGGTGGTCTGACGGTGGGTGAGCCACACGAAGCAGTGCCGGCTGAAGCACGCCGTGAAGATCAACGCGTGCACCACCCGGTCCCGGCCCGTCGCCGGGTCGAAGACCAAGCCCATGCGACCGAAGTCGACTTGGAGCTCGTCACCCGGCTCGCCGTCGTTGACCCGGACCGTCGAGCCCCGGCCCCGCCGCCGGCCCAAGACATCAGCGACGTAGCGCTGCACCGTCCGGCACGGCACGCTCACGCCGCGCCGCTCGAGCAGCTCGTGGATCTTCACCGCGGTCAGATCCTCCTTGACCCACCCGGCGATCTCGCCGTGGTGGACCTGCAGCAGCCGCCACGGCGCGCCGTGACCGTCGGTGCGGTGCGGTCGAACCGCTTCGACCACCTGACCGATGAACACGTCGCTCAACTGCCCGTCGCCGCCGTCGCGGACCAGACCGAGCCCGACGGCGGCCTCCACGTAGCGGCGGACCGTCTTGCGGTCGAAGCCGACCAGCCGTTCCGTCGCCCGGATCCCCTCACCGGCCAGCCACAGCCGTAGCACCTCTCGAACCTCGAACACTCGGACCTCCCTGAACGCCATCGCCGCCTCCGGCTCGCTGATCGACGGCGGCGAGTCGACCCTCAGCGAGACCGACGAAGGTGGACCCCAAGTGGTCCCATCACTGGCGGCGGGGTGGTCCCATCACTGGCGCTGGGGTGGTCCCATGCGCCTGGCGTTCAACGCTCCCAAGTGGTCCCATACGGCTGGCGGGCGACAACAGCAGCCGGGCGTCGGCCCAGTGGCCTGACCCCCTGAGGTTGGTCCACCTGTTGTGAGAGCCCGTTGCCCAGGATGTCTGGGTGAAGGAGGCTCATCACGATGGCTCGACGTAGGCACACGCCTGAGCAGATCATCCGCAAGCTGCGCGAGGCCGACCGGCTCTTGGGTGAGGGTGCGGAGATCGCGGACGTCGCTCGGCACCTGGAGGTGTCGGAGCAGACCTATCACCGGTGGCGGAACCAGTTCGGGGGCCTGAAGGCCGACGACGCCAAGCGGCTCAAGGATCTCGAGCGTGAGAACGCCCGGCTGAAGCGGATCGTGGCCGACAAGGAGCTCGAGATCGACGCGTTGCGGGAGATCAGCCGGGTTCGTGGCCCCTGGAGTGGTGGGAATTGAGGGCCCCTCTCTGACGCGGTGATCTACCGCTGAGGGGGCCACCGCGTGGTCCTCAGCGTGACCCAGTGACGGTTCACGCGAAGGAGACACACGATGGCCCTCGACCAGTCTGCTCTGAACGACCTCCTCGACGCGATGCGCCGGCGGGAACCTCGACGTCATGCGGGAGGCCATGGAGCTCGTGCTCCAGGCCCTCGTCGACGCCGAGGCCACCCAGGCGGTCGGCGCCGAGCGCTACGAGCGCTCCGCGGAACGCAAGACCCACCGCAACGGGAACCGCTCGCGCCTGCTCTCGACCAAGGCCGGCGACGTCGAGCTCCAGATCCCCAAGCTCCGCCAGGGGGCGTTCCTCCCCCACCCTCCTCGAGCCCCGGCGCCGCATCGACAAGGCCCTGTGGGGCGTGATCATGGAGGCCTTCATCCACGGGGTCTCGACCCGGAGCGTCGACGACCTGGTCCAGGCCCTGGGCATCGCCTCGGGGGTGTCGAAGTCGACGGTGAGCAGGATCTGCTCCGAGCTCGATTCGGTGGTGGCCGAGTTCCGCTCCCGACCCCTGGGCCACGTCGAGTTCCCCTACGTGTTCGTCGACGCCACCTACGTGAAGGCCCACGAGGGAGCGTCGGTGGTGTCCAAGGCCATCGTGATCGCCACCGGGGTCACCGCCAGCGGCGAGCGTGAGGTCCTGGGCCTCGACGTGGGCGACTCCGAGGACGGGGCCTTCTGGACGGCGTTCCTGCGCTCCTTGCGGGCCCGGGGCCTCAAGGGTGTGCGCCTCGTCATCTCCGATGCCCACCAGGGCATCCGCGAGGCCGTCTCCTCGGTGATGATCGGCTCCGCCTGGCAGCGCTGCCGAGTGCACTTCATGCGCAACGTCTTGGCCCGGGTCCCCAAGGGCTCGGCCGAGATGGTGGCGGCCGCCATCCGCACGATCTTCGCCCAACCCGACCAAGAGTCCGTAGCCGAGCAGCTCGACAAGGTGGCCGCCATGCTCGGCCGCCAGTTCCCCGAGGTCGAGCGGATGCTGCGCGAGGCGGGAACCGACGTCACGGCCTTCGCCGCCTTCCCCCGTGAGCACTGGAAGAAGATCTGGTCGACCAACCCGCTCGAGCGCGTGAACCTCGAGATCAAGCGCCGGGCCAATGTCATCGGCATCTTCCCCAACGAGCTCGGCGTCCTGCGCATCGCCGGCTGCGTCCTCATCGAGGTCCACGACGAGTGGGCGGCGGCCGAACGGCGCTATCTGTCCGAGGGTTCGATGGCGAAGCTCTACGTTCTCGGGTGCCGGATGCATGGCCGGGCCCGAGACACCCTATCAGGTCCGACCCGTGGGCTCGTGCAAGGAGTTGGGCCAACTGATTGTAGGGTCGGTGAACGAGCACGTGGATCTGCTCCTGATCGAACCTACCGGGGAAGTTGCCAAGGGAACTGGGGCCGAGGGATATGTGGCAGTGGGGAGAGGCGCGAGCTATATGGCGCTTCTCCCGACCGCGCAAGACGACGAGTGGAGTATTCGGGCGTTCTCGGAGGACGCGACGTATCCATTGCAGGAATGCATCGTGAGCCCGGCCGAGACCAAGGGGTGCTAGCGCCGCTCGGCGACGAGTTTCGTCACCTCGTCGTGAACCACCCCGCCCACCCGTCCCACCCGCTCCGGGGACCCAGGCGGGATCGGGTCGCTACCGGGCGCCGACCGCGAGCGTCGGGACGGCCGGAGGCGGACCGTCTCCGGTTCCGCTTTCGCAGCGGCGAGGCCTCTGAGGTCAGGATGTGCGCCGCCGCGGACCCACGCGGGACGTGCCCCCGACGACCGGTACACCATGGAGCGACTGCACACCTCGACCGTCACCCAGGACCAGATCGATCACCTCGGCCACATGAACGTGCGGTTCTACACCGTGCTCGCGTGCGCCGGAGCCGGGGAGCTCGCCGCTCGCCTCGGCGTCGGGGCCGGTGAGGCGACGCGGACCTGGGTACGCGACATCTACGTCCGTCACCACCGCGAGCAGCTCGTGGGCGCGCCCCTCGAGGTGCGGGGCGGGGTCCTCGACGCGCGCCCCGACCGGCTGCGGGTCTACGAGGAGCTGGCCAACGCCGACACAGGTGTGCTCGCGGCCACGTTCGTGCTCGGGCTCGCGGCGGTGGCCGGTGAGGATCGGAGCCCGGCGAGCCTCTCGGCAGAGGACATGGAGTGCGCCCGGGCACGATCGGTCGGGATCCCCGAGCACGGGCGCTCGCGCAGCATCAGCTTCGAGGACGACCCGGCCGCGGGCGCGCCCACGCTGGAGGAGCTGCTCGCACGTGATCTCGCGCGGCAAGAGGCGCGTGTCGTCCAGGCCGACGAGTGCGACGAGGACGGCTGGTACCCCTCCGACACGATGATGGCGCTCGTGTGGCGCGGCACCCCTCTCGCCGGCCGGGAGCACCAGCCCTTCCACCAGACGCCGGACGGCAGGACCATGGGTTGGGCGACCATGGAGACGCGCGCCTTCTGGTCGCGCCTGCCCCGGGTGGGGGACCGGGTGCAGAGCTTCGCGGCGGAGCTCGGCGTCGGCGCGAAGACCACGACGACCCGCCACTGGGTCTACGACCTCGACCGGGCAGAGCTCGTCGGCGGTTTCACGGTCGTCAACCTGGCCTTCGACGTGGAGGCCCGCCGGGGGATCGAGATCCCCGAGGAGTTGCGCGAGACCCTCCGGGCGCGCCTCCAGCCCGACCTCGCGTAGATCCGCCCCCCGGACCCCGGATCGCTCCAGGTCGATCCCCTGTCCCCCGCCGGGTGTTCCTCCGCGCCGCGCGACCGGCGCAACTCGTCGCGCTCGGGCGCGGCGAGAACGTCCGGGCCCGGGCCCCCGCTCGCATGGACACGGCCCGAGGGGACGGCGCGCCGGCGCGACTCGCCACCGGCGCGAGCGCACCTCGATGCCGGGGAGGCCGTGGAAGGCGCCGCGGTCGGTGCTCACCACCGTGCGATCGTCGGCCTCGCCGTGGCGGCGATGACCAGGTCGTGGGCCCCGCGTGGCCTGCCCTGGGACCGCGCCGAGGAGCTCGGCGTGGGCCTGCGCGACCGCGACGTCGTAGCCGAGGACCGGGACCGTGGCGACGATGTCGTCGACGTAGGCGCTTCGGGCGGTTCGGCGTCCGCCTCGGGCGAGGGGGCGCCGGCGCGCAGCTCCGCGACCGTGACGGCCGCGATCGCGACGTCGTCGTCATCGGCGATGACCGCGCCGAGATCGTCACCCGTGCGCTCGACGTCGATCAGGAAGGTCGTGTCGAGCAGGAGGCGGCTCACGGGCGCTCCTCGACCTGCAGGAGTGCCCGCACGTCGTCGAGGTCCGCGGCCCAGCCGTCCGGCCGGTGCCTCCCCAGCAACGCCTTTCACGCCTGCGCCGGATCCGCGGCTCAGCGGCGACGGAGCCCGCCGTGGTCGGGTTCCATGGGCGCGGGTGCCGGACGGGCCGACCGTGTCGCGCGGCGTCCGCCGCGAACGGGCGGCCCGCCGTGGGCCGTACCGGGGGTCCTCCGAACCGCCTCCGAGGTCGGGCGCACCGGGTGCAGGGGAGCTCCACCGAACCGCGGGGCGGCAGGCGGGTAGGGTCACCGGCCGGGGAGGTGGCCGGTGAGCTTCCTGTCGTGGGTGGTGGTGGGGTTCGTGGCCGGGGTGCTGGCCAAGGGCGTCACCGGGGTGCGGGGCATCGGCTGCCTGGGCACGATCGTCGTCGGGGTCCTCGGCGCGCTGCTCGGGGGATCCTCTTCAAGGCCGCCGGCAGCGAGGGGGTCGACGACTTCAGCCTCCGCTCGCTCCTCGTGGCGATCGTCGGCGCGACGGTGCTGCTCCTCGCCTACAACGTGGCGGTGGGGCGTGGCGCCCGCCGCCGTTGAACCGGGGTGGGGGACCGGGCGTCAGACCTGGGCGGCCGGCGTGCCCGTGTCGCGCTCGGCCCCGGTGCCCAGGTGCGTGGCCCGTCCCAGGAGGACGGCGCCCGTGCCAAGGCCGTGCGGTGGTGCCGACCTGCCTCCGATCCTTCCCGAGTGGCGCTGGGGACGGTACCCGGGATGACGACGATCGACGCGGCGCTGGACCTTCATCGGGGCCGGTGGCCGCCGTCGTGCTGTTATATTCTGATACTCGATGATATCATCGAGAACGTGAGTCGATCCGCTCCGGCGCTGGCGCCGCTCTTCCGGTCCGAGCAGCAGCTCGCCATCCTCGCGGTGCTGTTCGCCGACGGGGCGACGGACGTGTCCATCGGAGAGCTCGCGGAGCGCGCCGGGGTCGCGCAGGCGACCGCGAGCAGGGAGGTGGCCCGCCTCGCCGAGCACGGTCTGGTCGTCACCCGTTCGCTGGGACGCAACACGCTCGTGACCGCCAATTGGGATCTCCCGTGGGCGAGCGAGCTGCGCTCGATCCTCGTGCAGACCGTCGGTGTGCTCGGTCGGCTCGGCGATGCCCTCGGTGGGGTCGACGGAGTCGACGAAGCGTTCGTCTTCGGCTCGTGGGCCGCGCGCTACCGCGGGGAGCCCGGTCCGACACCTCGCGACATCGACGTGCTCGTCGTCGGTGACGCCGCGCTCCGTACTGTCCGTCGCGCCTGCCGATACGTCGAGGAGGACCTGCGCGTCGAGGTGAATCCCGTGGTCGTCGACCGCGTCCGGTGGGGCGCGAAGAGGCCCGAGCCCTTCGTCGCACAGATCAAGAGCCAGCCGCTCGTCCCTATCCGGTTGGCACGTCGGTGACGACCGACGCGTGGCTTCGAGAAGCCCTCGCCACTCGAGACCTCGAGCGGGTGAAGGCGAACATGGCTGCCGCGGGCGAACGGGCGAACGACGCCCGCCGCCACGTGCGCTCAGCGCGCGCTCGCCGACGACGACACCCCGCTTGCCATGGCGGCGTGCCACGACGCCATCCGAAAGGCGATCACGGCGCACATGCTCGGCAACGGCCTCCGCCCACGGGGCGGCGAGGGCGCTCACCGGATCGTCCTCGACTACGCAGCCGCGCAGCTCGGCGACATCGTCAGCGAGAACGACCTCGAGGAAGCGAACGAGATCCGCCAGGACCGGGCTCTGGCCGAGTACGGCGACTTCCCGTCGCGACGGCTCGACGGCAACCACGTCCGCGCTGCCGCCGACGTTGCCGAGCGAATCGTGAACGCCGTCGCCGACGCCCTTGCCCGTCAGGCTCGTGCTCGGCGACGAGCGCGGTGACGGAGCTGCCCTTCGCGGCGAGGTGCCCGACGCGGACGTCCGACGGCACGAGGGATTCCGGGTGACCACGCCCCTTCGGTCGATCCTCGGCGTCGCGGCCGGAGACCTCGACCTCGATCAGGTCGCCACCGCGCTGAACGAGGCGCTCGAACGGGGTCTCATCACCCGGCGGATGTTGCTCGCCCGGGTCGATGCCTTCGGCGACCGGGCGGCGCCGCGGATCGAGCGGGCCCTGGCACGAGGCGGCAGGTGATGCCCTACGAGACGCCCGGCGCGCTCCGTCGCGCCCTGGAGGATCGGCTCAGGAACCAGGCGCGCGACACGAGCGCGCGATCTGCCCGACCTCGCCCTGCTCGTCGAATACGGCCTCGCCCCCGACGCGGAGCTGCTCGCTCGGATTCGTCACGTCTTCGACGTGCGCGGCACGCACCCCGTACCGGAGCGGATCCCCGACCCGCCAACCGATTGGGCCGAGCGCCCGCCGGCGCTGAACCGGGGTGGGGGAGCGGGCGTCAGACCCGGGCGGCCGGCGTGCCCATGTCGCGCTCGGCCCCGGTGCCCAGGTGCGTGGCCCGTCCCTGCCCGTCGAGGTCGAAGACGACCCGCTGACCCTGGCGGAGGGTCCGGAAGATGGAGCCCTCGAGCGCGTCGGGGGCCAGCAGGTGCTCCGAGCGGTCGGTGTCGGTGACCACCACGCCCTCGCCGGTGGCCGGGTCGTAGACCCGGATCACGCCCTGCATCACGGCTTCTGCACCTTGCCCGCCTTGAGGCAGGAGGTGCACACGTGGATGCGCCGGGGGCGCCGTTCACCAGGGCCCGGATCCGCTGCACGTTGGGGTTCCAGCGGCGCTTCGTGCGCCGGTGCGAGTGGCTGAGGCGCATGCCGAAGTGCGGCCGCTTGCCGCACACATCGCAGACCGACGCCATGGGAGCACCTCGAGAGCCGATTGGATCCGGGACCGGAGAAGGATAGCAACGTCCCGGCCGGGCCGGTGAGCCGGGCGCCGGGTCCGCAGGCCCCGGCGGTAGCATCCGGCCCGTGACGCCGCTCCATCGCCTGGACGCGCCCGACCTCCGACACGTCGCCGCGAGCTACCGCGACGCGCTCCGCCTGCACCAGGAGGAGCTCAACCGGCTCAACGTCTACCCGGTCCCCGACGGCGACACCGGCACGAACATGGCGCTCACCCTCGAATCCGTCTGCGGCGAGCTGGAGCACGCCGAGGGGATGGACGAGGTGTGCCGGGGCCTGGCCCACGGATCGCTCATGGGGGCGAGGGGGAACTCCGGGGTGATCCTCTCCCAGATCCTGCGGGGCCTCACCGATGCCTTCGGCGACGTCGACGAGGTCGGCCCGGGCGAGCTCGTCACCGGGCTGCGCCGGGGGCCGACGCCGCCTACCAGGCGGTGCTGCGCCCGGTCGAGGGCACCATCCTGACCGTGGCCCGGGCGATGGCCGAGGCCGGCGAGGCCCTGGTGGCCGACGGCGCCTCCCCCGAGCTCGTCGACGTGCTCGACGGTCTCTCCGTGGCCGCCCGCGACGCCGTCGAGCGGACCCCCGAGCTGCTGCCCGTGCTCGCCGAGGCCGGCGTGGTCGACGCCGGGGGGAAGGGCCTGGCCCTGTTCGTCGACGCGCTGCTGAAGGTCGTCGACGGGCGGCCCGTCCCCGAGCCCGAGGTCGTCGCCACCCCGGCCGCGGTCGCCGCGCACCTGCGGGGCGAGGACGTCTCCTCGCTGCGCTACGAGGTCATGTACCTGCTCGAGGCCGACGACGCCACCGTCCCCGCCTTCCGCCAGGCCTGGGCCGCCATCGGCGACTCGATCGTCGTCGTGGGCGGCGACGGCCTCTACAACTGCCACGTCCACACCAACGACATCGGCGCGGCGGTCGAGGCCGGCATCCAGGCCGGCCGGCCCCGCGACATCCGGGTCACCGACCTGGTGGAGCAGGTCGAGGAGGAGGCCTGGGTGCGGGCGGGCGGCCCGCCCGGCGAGCGCGCCGCCGAGCCGGTCACCACCGCGGTCGTGGCCGTCGCGGTCGGTGACGGCAACCAGCGGCTGCTGCGCAGCCTGGGGGTGCAGGGCGTCGTGGCCGGGGGCCAGTCGATGAACCCGTCGACCGCCCAGATCCTCGAGGCGGTCGAGGCCTGCCCGTCCGACCAGGTCGTCGTCCTCCCCGACAACAAGAACATCATCGCCGTGGCCCGCCAGGTCGACGGGCTCACCGCCAAGCACGTGGCCGTGGTGCCGACCACCGCCGTGGTCGAGGCGCTCAGCGCCCTGGTCGCCTACGACCCCGGGGCCTCGCTCGAGGCCAACGTCGGCGGCATGCAAGAGGCGGCCGCGCGGGTCCGCTCGGGGGAGGTCACCCGGGCCGTGCGCGACAGCGTCGCCGAGTGCGGGGCGATCAGGGAGGGCGACTGGATCGCGCTCGACCGCACCGGCGTGTGCGCCACCGCGCCGACCGCGGTCGAGGCCGTCACCACGCTCGTGGACCGGCTGGTCGACGAGGACTGCGAGCTCGTCACCGTGCTCGTCGGGGCCGACGCCGACCCGGGGGAGACCGCCCGCCTCGAGGAGCACCTGGCGCTGGCCCACCCCCACGTGGAGCTGGAGGTGCACGAGGGGGGCCAGCCCCTGTACCCGTACCTCGTCGGGGTCGAGTAGCCGGGACCGTGGGCCTCACCCTGCGCGAGCTCGCGCAGCACCCCGTCACCGAGCTGCGGGACGTGGGCCCCAAGCTCCAGGAGCGGCTGGCGATGCTCGGGATCGAGTCCGCGCTCGACCTGCTCCAGCACTACCCCCGCCGCTACATCGACCGGCGGGCGCGGGCGGCCATCGCCGAGCTCGAGCCCGGCGTGGAGGCCACCGTCGACGCCGAGGTGCAGCGGATCACCGCGAGGCGTACCCGCCGGGGCCGTCCCGTCGTCGAGGCCACCGTGTCCGACGGGGAGTCGCTGCTCTCCCTGGTCTTCTTCAACCAGTCGTGGAGGCAGCGCCAGCTCCCGGTCGGGACCGAGGCGTCGTTCTTCGGGAAGGTCGAGCTGTACCGGGGGCGGCGCCGGATGGTGAACCCGGCCGTCGACGTGCTCGGGCGCCACGGCGAGGAGCAGACCGGGGTGATCGTCCCCGTCTACCCGCAGTCCGGCAAGGCCGAGATCTTCTCGTGGCAGGTCCGGCGGCTGGTCGCGGCCTGCCTGGCCAAGACCAGGGTGAAGGGGTTCGCCGACCCCCTCGACGAGGACCTCCGGCGCGAGCTGCGGCTCGAGGACCGGACCCGCGCCTACCGGGGGATCCACCGGCCCGAGACGGGCGAGGACCACCGCCGCGCGGCCCACCGCCTGAAGTTCGACGAGTTCCTCCGGATGCAGGTGGGGCTCGTCGCCCGCAAGCGGGCCCTCGAGGCCGAGCGCACGGGGATCCGCCACCGGGTGGAGGGGCCGCTGGTCGATGCCTTCCTCGACCGCCTCCCCTTCGGCCTCACCGGCGACCAGCGGCGGGCGATCGACGAGATCGCCCGCGACCTCGCCTCGCCCGTGCCGATGCACCGGCTGCTCCAGGGCGACGTCGGGTCGGGCAAGACGGTGATCGCGCTGTGCGCGCTCCTCATGGCCGTGCAGGGCGGGTACCAGGGCGCGCTCATGGCCCCCACCGAGGTCCTGGCCGAGCAGCACCACCTGGGGATCTCGGGGATGCTCGAGGGGCTCACCGTGCCGAGCGAGCGGACCCTCGCCGGGGACCGGCCGGTGCGCGTCGCGCTCCTCACCAACCGCACCGGTGCGGCCGAGCGCCGCCGCCTGGCCGCCGACCTGGCCGACGGCGAGGTCGACGTCGTGGTCGGCACCCACGCCCTCATCTACGGCGAGGTGGCCTTCGCCCGCCTCGGCGTGGCCGTCGTCGACGAGCAGCATCGCTTCGGGGTCGAGCAGCGGGCCCTGCTCCGGGGCATGGGCGAGGACCCCGACGTGCTCGTGATGACGGCCACCCCGATCCCCGGACGGCCGCCATGCTCGTCTACGGCGACCTCGACAAGTCCGAGCTGCGCGAGATGCCCGCCGGCCGGGTGCCGGTGACGACCGAGGTCGTGGGGGCGAGCCCCATGGCGCGCGCGGTCGCCTACGAGCGCCTGCGCGAGCAGGTCGGGGAGGGCCGCCAGGCCTACGTGGTGTGCCCGCTGGTGGAGGGCTCGCCCCGGACCGAGGCCAAGGCGGCCACCGAGGAGATGGAGCGCCTCCAGCGGGAGGAGCTGGCCGGCTTGCGGCTCGGGCTGCTCCACGGCCAGCTTCCCGCCCGGGAGAAGGAGGCCGTCATGGCCGCCTTCCGGGCCCGCGAGCTCGACGTCCTCGTGGCCACGACCGTGATCGAGGTGGGCGTCGACGTCCCCCACGCCACCGTGATGGTCATCGAGGACGCCGACCGCTTCGGCCTGTCCCAGCTCCACCAGCTCCGCGGCCGGGTGGGCCGGGGCGGGGGAGCGTCCTGGTGCTTCCTCGTGGCCGACCCCACCACCCCCGAGGGTCGGGCCCGCCTCGACGCCATGGCCGCCTCGACCGACGGCTTCCTGCTGGCCGAGCGCGACCTCGAGATCCGCGGGGCCGGGGAGGTGTTCGGGGAGCGCCAGGCCGGCTTCAGCGACCTCAAGCTCGGCCGCATCCCCCGCGACGAGCCCATCGTCCTCGAGGCCCGGGCCGTCGCGGAGCGCATCCTCGACCGCGACCCCCGGCTCGCCGGCCACCCCCAGCTCCGCGAGGAGGTCGAGGACCTCCTCGGCGACGCCATCGAGTTCCTCTTCAAGAGCTGATGGGTGCTCGGCGCGGCCGCGGGCTGCGGGTGGTCGCCGGGGAGGCGGGAGGCCTGCGCCTGGTCGCGCCCCGGGGCTCGGCCACCCGCCCCACCTCCGGGCGGGTCCGGGAGTCGCTGTTCGCGGCGCTCGGGCCGGGACCGGTGGCCGGGGCGAGCGTGCTCGACCTCTTCGCCGGCAGCGGTGCCCTGGCCATCGAGGCGCTCTCGCGAGGAGCGGAGCGGGCCGTGCTGGTGGAGCGCGACCAGGCGACCGTCGACGCCATCCGGGCCAACCTGTCCGCGACCCGCCTCGCCGGGCGGGCCCGGGTCCGGAGGGGCTCGGTGGCGCCGTTCCTCCGGGGCTCACCCCCGCCCGAGGCGCCGTTCGACCTGGTCTTCCTCGACCCTCCCTACGAGCTCCCCGACGCCGATCTCGCCGCGCTCCTGGCCCGGCTCGACGAACCCGGCTGGCTCGCCCCCGGCGCCGCGGTGGTCGTCGAGCGGGCGGCGGGCGCCGCGGTGCCGGGCCTTCCCGGGGGCTGGGAGGTTCGGTGGTCGAGGGTGTCGGGGGATACGCTCGTGGTGGTCGTGGTACCACGGCCCCGCCGGGTGTGACCGATCCGGTGTGACCGATCCGGAAGGGAGAACCGTCGAGTGGTCACCGCGCTCTGCCCTGGTTCGTTCGATCCGGTGACGAACGGCCACGTCGACATCATCGAGCGGACGGCCCGGCTCTTCGACGACGTGATCGTCGCGGTGATCCGCAATCCCCAGAAGACCCAGTCGCTCTTCAGCCTGGAGGAGCGCCAGGAGATGCTCGCCGAGGCCATCGGGCACCTCTCGAACGTCCGCATCCTCTACTTCAAGGGTCTGCTCGTCGACTTCGCGCGGGAGTACGGGGCCGACGTCATCGTGAAGGGCCTCCGGGCGGTCACCGACTTCGACTACGAGATGCAGATGGCGCAGATGAACCAGAGCCTCTCGGGCATCGAGACGCTCTTCATCTCGACGAGTCCCCAGAACTCGTTCCTGTCCTCGAGCCTGGTGCGAGAGGTGGCGCGCTTCGGCGGCGACGTGTCGAGCATGGTCCCCTCACCGGTCGCCAAGCACCTGGCCGAGCGGTTCCCCTCGCCACCCGAGTGACCAGCGTCGGCGGCCTGCCCGGGCCGGGCCCGGCTCCCGGAGGAGCGACCATGGACGAGGACCAGCGCCTCGAGCAGCTCGAGGAGCACGAGCACCAGGAGCACCGCGAGCACTACGACACCGAGAGCCTGCTCCTGCGGCTGCGCGAGCTGATCGAGACCGCGCGGACGATGCCGATGTCGGCCTCCGTGCTGGTCAACCGGGACGAGGCGCTCGTGCTCGTCGAGGACGCCCTCGGGAGCCTGCCCGAGGAGCTCCGCCAGGCGCGCTGGCTGCTCAAGGAGCGCGAGGAGTACCTGGCCCAGGCCCGCCGCGACGCCGAGGACATCATCGAAGCCGGCCGGGCCCGGGCCGAGCACATGGTGGAGCGCACCGAGGTCGTCCGCGAGGCACGCCGCGTGGCCCAGCACGCCGTCGACCAGGCCGAGGCCACCGCCCGCCAGCTCAAGCACGAGGCCGAGGACTACGTCGACCAGAAGCTGGCCACGTTCGAGGTCGTCCTCGAGCGGGTCATGCAGGCGGTCCACAAGGGCCGGGAGCGGCTCCAGGTGGTGGTGGAGCCGGCGCCCAACGTGGCCGACGAGGACGGGGAGCACGAGGGTTCCGCCTTCTTCGACCAGGACGAGATGTAGGTTCGCGACCCCGAGCCGGGCTCCCCCGGACGCCGATTACCAGAACCTGGAAAACACGGGCGACCTGGTACGATGAGGTGGCGCGGGCCAGACCGAATCCACCACGAATCCACCCGGGTCGATGCACCGCGCCCCTGAGATGACCGATTTGCGCCTCGACGTCGCCGACCTGCTCCACCGGCCCGCCGCCCGCCGTACCGTCCACCTCGAAGCGGTGGTCGACGGTCTGGCCGGCGGTGCCGCGCGCGTCGAGGCGCCCCTCGTCGTCGACGCGACGCTCGAGCCGGTCCCCGGAGGGATCGTCGTCCGGGGCGTCGTCCGGTGCCGCTGGCAGGGCCTCTGCAGCCGGTGCCTCGCCCCGCTCGACGAGGAGCTGGTGGTGGGGTTCGGCGAGATGTTCGAGCACCACCCCGTCGAGGGCGAGACCTACCCGATCGAGGGCGACGAGCTCGACCTCGAGCTCGTCGTGCGCGACGCCGTGCTGCTCGAGCTCCCGGGCGCGCCCCTCTGCGAGCCCGGTTGCCGGGGGCTGTGCCCCGTCTGCGGGGTGAACCGCAACCAGGGCGACTGCACCTGCGACACCCGGCCGACCGACCCCCGCTGGGCCGCCCTGCGCGAGCTGCAGCTCTGAACCCCGAGGAGGAGCGCCCCCATGGCCGTCCCCAAGCGCAAGACCAGCCGGATCCGGACCCGGAACCGCCGGGCCTCGGCCTGGCGCCTCGAGGCGCCCTCCCGCTCGCTGTGCCCCAACTGCGGCGAGGCCAAGCTCCCCCACACGGTGTGCGGCAACTGCGGCTGGTACCGGGGCCGCCAGGCCATCGAGGTCGACTGACCGGGTGGACACGTCAGCCGAGCCCCGGGCCGGCGGGGACGACCTCACCGTCGCGATCGACGCCGTGGGGGGCGACTACGCCCCCGACGAGATCGTCGCCGGCGCGTTGCAGGCGGTCGGGGAGCTGGGCGTCCGGGTCCTGCTCGTCGGGCCCGAGGAGACCGTGCGGCCGCTGCTGCCCGGCGGGGAGCCGCCCCCGGGGGTCGAGCTGCGCCACGCCGGCGAGGTCATCGCGATGCACGACGACCCGGCCGCGTCCGTGCGCACGAGGAAGGACGCGAGCGTCGTCCGCTGCGCCGAGGCCGTGCGCGACGGCGCGGCCCAGGCGATGGTCGCGGCCGGGAACACCGGCGCCGCGATGGCGAGCGCGCTGCTGCGGATGGGGCGGATCCGGGGGTGGCCCGGCCGGCGATCGCCGTCCCCATGCCGGTCCCCGGTTCCCGCCGCCAGCTCCTGATCGACGGCGGCGCGACCGTCGACTGCACGCCGGAGTGGCTCGTGCAGTTCGCCCGGATGGGGCGGGAGTTCGCCCGGTTCCGGCTCGGCGTCGACGAGCCGACCGTGGGCCTCCTCTCGAACGGCGAGGAGCCCGGGAAGGGCGACGAGCTCCGCAAGGCCGCCCACGCGCTCCTCACCGACGTGAAGGGCTTCGTGGGGAACGTCGAGGGTCGGGAGCTCATGACCGGCCACCCCGACGTCGTCGTCACCGACGGCTTCACCGGCAACGTGGCGCTCAAGTCCCTGGAAGCGGCGATCAAGGCCACGGCCGGGCTGGTCTTCCGGGTGCTCGAGTCGCCCGAGGCGGCCGAGGCGGCCCGGGTCGTCGTCCCGCTCCTGCTCGACGCCGCCTCGGAGCTCGACCCCAACGACACGGGTGGCGCGGTCCTGCTCGGGGTCGACGGGGTGTGCGTCATCTCCCACGGTTCGTCGAACGCCCACGCCATCGTCAACGCGACCCGCGTCGCCGCCGACTCCGTGCGGGCCGGGGTGGTCGGGCGGCTGAAGGAGGCGATCGCCCATGCCGGCTGAGACCCACGTCGAGCGAGGCCCCCTCGATCGCGACGAGGTGCTGCGGATCCTCCGTGAGCGCCTGTCCGAGATCCTCGAGATCGACGAGGCCCGGGTCGTGCCCGAGGCGCGCTTCACCGAGGACCTCGAGGCCGACTCCCTCGCGCTCATCGAGCTGGTCGAGGCGCTCGAGGAGGAGCTCGGCGAGCGAACGGTGGGTTTCCGGATCGACGACGAGGACCTGGCCGACCTGCACACGGTCGGCGACGCCGTCGACTACGTGGTGGCACGCCTGGAGGTGGGGGGCTGACCGGCCCGGCCGACGCAGACGGCTACGCGCGCCTCGAGGCGCGCCTCGGCTGGTCGTTCCGCGACCGGGCGCTCCTCGTGCGCTCCCTGTCCCACCGCTCGTACTGCGCGGAGCACCCCGAGTCGGAGCCCAACGAGCGGCTCGAGTTCCTGGGCGACGCCGTGCTCGGCCTCGTGGTCACCGACCACGCCTACCGCACGTTCCCGGACCTGCCCGAGGGCGAGCTGGCCAAGGTGCGGGCCGCGGTCGTCAACGCCGAGACCCTCGCCGAGGTGGCGGTCGAGCTCGGGCTCGGGGAGTTCCTCCTCCTCGGCAAGGGCGAGGACGCCTCGGGGGGCCGCGAGAAGCCCTCGATCCTCGCCGACGCCGTCGAGGCCGTGATCGCCGCGGTCCACCTCGACGGCGGCTACGAGGTCGCCGGCGACCTCGTCGTGCGGCTCTTCGAGGCCCGGATCGACGAGGCCGCCGCGGGCCCGGGCGGGCAGGACTTCAAGACCCGCCTCCAGGAGCTGGCC
Source organism: Acidimicrobiia bacterium (assembly GCA_027494165.1). Taxonomy (GTDB): domain Bacteria; phylum Actinomycetota; class Acidimicrobiia; order IMCC26256; family JAOSJM01; genus JAOSJM01. Next base: position 300,838 of record JAOSJM010000001.1, read on the forward strand.
GCGCGGCGCTTCGAGCAGCTGCCCCGCTACCGGGTGCGTCACGAGGGCCCGGACCACTCGAAGCGGTTCTTCGCCACCGTGCTGCTCGGGGGCGAGCCGCACGGGGCGGGTGAGGGGCGCTCGAAGAAGCAGGCGGAGCAGGCCGCCGCCCGGCAGGCCTGGCTGCGCCTGCGGGCCGGCGACGAGCGGGGAGACCGTCCGGAGCCGGGCGTCGCCGCAGGGGCGGTGGATCCGTCGGTAGGGGAGGAAGATGCCGGAGCTGCCTGAGGTCGAGGTCGTGAAGCGCGACCTCGAGCGCGAGGTCGTGGGCCGGCGGGTGAAGTCGGTGGAGGTGAACGGCGCGCGCTCCGTGCGGCGCCACCGCAACCGCAAGGAGTTCGTGGCCCGCCTCACCGGCCACAAGATCACCGGCGTCAGCCGGCGGGGCAAAGTACCTGCTCATGAAGCTCGACGACGGCGACGTGCTCGTGGCGCACCTCGGGATGTCGGGGCAGCTCCTCCGGGCGAAGTCGACCCGCGAGGCGATGCCCAAGCACACGCACGTCGTCATCACGTTCACCCAGGGCGGGCAGCTCCGGTTCGTCGACCCCCGGACCTTCGGCGAGATGTTCGTGACGTCGGTCGTCGACCTCGCGGACGTCGAGGAGCTGGCCCACCTGGGCATCGACCCGCTCGAGACCGCGATGTCGTGGGAGGTCTTCGGGAGGTTGGTGGCCGAGCGGGCCCAGAAGCTGAAGGCGCTCCTGATGGACCAGACCTTCCTGGCCGGGATCGGCAACCTCTACAGCGACGAGATCCTCTTCACGGCCGGCCTGCGCTGGGACCGGATGAGCGACTCGCTGTCCACCCAGGAGGTCCGGCGGCTGTACCGGGCCATCATCGAGGTGCTCCAGGAGGCGGTGAAGCACCGGGGCTCCTCCCTCGCCGACGAGCAGTACGTCGACGTGTTCGGCCGGCCCGGCGAGTACCAGGAGCACCACAAGGTGTACGCCCGCGAGGGGGAGGCGTGCCGCCGGTGCCGGCGGCCGGTCGTGCGCCGGCGCGTGGGGAACCGCTCCACGTACCTCTGCGAGGCCTGCCAGGTCTGAGCCGGCATGGGGAGCGGCGGCGAGCTCGTTCGGCGGCGGGTGCTCGTCTCGGGCCACGTGCAGGGCGTCTGGTTCCGCCAGAGCTGCCAGGAGCAGGCGATCCACGTGGGGGTGGCCGGATGGGTCCGCAACCTCCCCGACGGGAGGGTCGAGGCGTGCTTCGAGGGCGCCGGGCCCGCGGTCGACCGCATGGTCCGCTGGTGCCACCACGGTCCGCCACGGGCGAGGGTCCGGGCCGTGCTGGTCGCCGAGGAGCGCCCGGCCGGGGCGTCGGGGTTCGAGGTCCGCTAGGCCGTGCTGGTCGGGGTGCCGGTCGGGTCGCGGGGCGCGGTGGTCCGGTCGCGGCCGCCGTACGGGTGGAGGGTCAGGAGGTGCGCCGCGGCGAGGTCAGCTCGAGCTCGCCGGTCGAGGCGTCACGGCCAGCTCCGCACAGCCGGCAGGGATCGACGTGCTGCCACGAGCGGAGCCGGCGCATGCCGGCCGGGTCGAGGACCACCGCGAACGAGCCCGTCTCCTCGTCGACCTCGAGGCGCTCGAAGGGGTGCCAGAGGCCCTCGTCGGTGAGGTCGGGTGCGGGTCCGGCCTTCGCCACCCGACAGAACGCCGACTTCTCGTGGTCGAAGTGCCACATCGTGTGGCAGGACTCGATGACCTCGACGACCGCGCCCGCCACCTCGGTGAGATGGCCGACGGGTCCGACGGCATGGTCGTGCGACAGTCGCGTCATGTCCGGCGCGTCCTCCCCAGGTCGACCTCATCCTGACGGCCGGACATGACGGCCCCGCGGTGGGGATGTTGCGATCGCTTGACGATCGACTCGTGCCCGGGTGGGCGGCCGGGCCGATTCGTCCCGCCGCACCTTGACGTCGAACGTGTGTTCGTGTATCCACCTCGGTGGACCGCTTCGTGGCCGGGCGTCGAACGGCCTCCTCGCATCCGATGGCACTCGCCGCCACAGGGCGGCGGAGCCGACCGTGAGGAAGGTCCGATGGGCCCATCTGCTCCCCGATCCGCCACCCGTGCGGTCGAGCGACGCGAGTCGCCACGGGAGGAGCTGGCTGCGCTGGCGGGACGGGCCGAGGAGGTGCTCGCGGTGGTTGCCGCCGAGCGTCTCGAGGGCGAGGAGGCCCTGACGGTGCTCGCCTGGGCGTCACGGCTTCGCCGGGTGGGTGCCGCGCTGGAGGTGCTGGCGGCCCGTCGCGTCGAGGAGCTGGGTCTCTACCGGCGTAGCGGGCACCGCTCGACGGCGGACTTGATCGCGACCCGGTCGGGGACGTCGCGGGTCCGCGCCGAGGAGGTCGTCGAGACCGCCAAGGCGCTGGGCTCCTGTCCACAGACCGAGCAGGCGCTGGTCTCGGGAACGGTGTCGGTCGAGCAGGCCCGCGCCGTCACGGCGGCTGCGGCGGTCGTGCCCGAGGCCGAGGCCGACCTGCTGGCCCTGGCCGGTACCGAGTCCCTGCGGACCTTGCAGGAACGCGCCCGCGACGTGCGTCTCGAGGCCGAGGTCGACCGGTTGGGTCGCTACCGCCGTCAGCACGCGGCCCGCAGCCTGGTCCACGGCCGTGACGACGAGGGCATGGTCTGGGGCCGGTTCCGTCTCCCGCCCGACCTCGGCGCTGCGGTGGTCAACCGGCTCGAGCACCAGGCCGACGCCGAGCACCGGACCGCCCACCGGGAAGGACGGCGGGAGGGCCACGACCGCCACCTCGCCGACGCGCTCGTGAGCCTCCTCACCTCGGCCGGCGAGGCGGACCCTGCGGTCCGGGCCGCTCCCCGGTCCGACGTCGTGGTCCACGTCTCCTACGAGGCCCTGCGGCGCGGTTGCGTCGAGCCCGGTGAGATGTGCACGGTCCAGGGCGTCGGGCCGATCCCCGTCGAGCGGGCCCGGCAGCTCATGGACGACGCCTTCCTCAAGGGTGTGCTCGTGGAGGGCACCCGGGTCGGGGCGGTCCGCCACTTCGGTCGTCGCGTCCCCGCCGAGCTGCGCACCGCGCTCGAGGTCCGATCGATCCTCGAGCACGGTGACATCGTCTGCTCGGTTCCGGGTTGCGGCCGCCGGGCGGGCATCGAATGGGACCACCGGGAGCCGCACGCCAACGGCGGCCCGACCAGCTACGACAACACCCAGCCGTTGTGCGCGGAGCACCACGGGCAGAAGACCGCTCGCGACAAGGCCCGACCCGGCCGTCGGAGCACCCGCAGCGCCCGTGCGGGCCCGGGCCCCGACCCGCCCTGACCCCTGCGTCCCGGGTGTCTCTACCGTCGCCCAGCGGGGGTGAAGACACCCGGGAGCGGATGGCGTGTGTCTCGGGTGTCGCTGGTCGCTCAGCGGGGGTATCGGACCCGGGAGCCGGATGGCGTGTGTCTCGGGGGTCTCCACCGTCGCTCGGCGGGGGTATCGGCACCCGGGAGCCGGATGGCCGCGCCCGGCCGCGCGCTCCTCAGGCCTCGGGTGGGGCGGCGGCGGGGTCGGTCGGGGGCGCGGTCGGGGGTTCGGCCGGCGGGGGAGCGGTGGTCGAGGTCGGGGGGACCGCGAGGGCCGTGAAGTCGCCGCGGACCAGCGGACCCGCCTTCACCACCCCGTCGGCGGTGGGTACCTCGATGGCCCGGCCGTCGAGCTGGAGTGCCACCCGGTCGACCCCCGCGACCCCCGTGGCCGTGAACACGATCTGGGCCACCGACGTGAGCTGCTCGGTGGTGCCGCTGTCGAAGCCACCCGAGAGGTCGACGGTCGCGGTCGTGTCGGTCACGGTGACCGACACGAGCGTCGTGGTGGGGCTGATCGCGGTCCGCACCCCCTGGTCGGTCTCCTCGGTCGTCGGCCCCGCGAAGAGCTCCTCGAGCACCTTGGCGGCGGTCACGGGCCGGGTCACCTCCCGCGGCATGGCGACCAGGCGATCCACGGCCACGAGGTACACGTCGACGTCGACGGTGGGTGCCGGGGCCTCCGTGGTGGAGGTCGTCGACGTCTCCGGGGTCGGCGGCGAGAGCAGCTCGAAGGGCACCTCGTTCTCGGGCAGGGCCCGCGGGTCGGACTCCGCGTCCACCCCGCAGGCCGCGACGAGAAGGACGGCGGCCACGACCGTGGCGACGACCCGACCCCTCGTGCCGCTCGTGCGGGTCACGCCGGCGCCTCGGGGAGCTCGACCACGAACCGGGCCCCCGAGCCGTCGCCCGGCTCGACCCACGCCCGGCCCCCGTGCAGCCGGGTGTGCTCCGCGACCAGGGCCAGGCCGAGCCCGGCGCCCTCGGTGTGGCCCCGGCGGCCCGCCACCGCGCCACGGAAGAAGCGCTCGAACACGTGGTCCCGCTCCTCCTCCGGCACGCCCGGCCCCCGATCCTCGACGATGATCCGCACGTTGGGCTCGTGACGCTCCACCGCGACCCGGGCCACACCCCCTCCGTGGATCCGGGCGTTGTCGAGGAGGTTGGCGAGGATCCGCTCGAGCCGGCGCTTGTCGGCCAGGAGGCGCCGGGAGGCGACGTCGGGGTCGATGTCGACGGTGAAGGGGGGGTCGGCGGAGCCCGTGACCGCGTGGAGGACCAGCTCGCCCACGCGGACGTCCTCGAGGTGGAGGTCGGCCGCGCTCCCGGAGCGGCTGATCTCCAGCAGGTCCTCGACGACCCGCTGGAACCGGGCGATCTCGGCCACGAGGAGGTCCACGGCCACCCGGGAGCGCTCGGGGAGCTCGTCACGGCGGGACGCGAGGAGCTCCACCGACGTGGCCAGGGTCGTGAGCGGGGAGCGGAGCTCGTGGCTCACGTCGGACACGAAGCGGGCGTCCCGCTCCATCCGGGCCTGGAGCGCGTCCACCATCCGGTTGAACGACTCGGCCAGCGGCTCGAGGTCGACGTCGCCCCCCACGTGGAGCCGGGCGTCCAACTCGCCCTCGGCGACCCGCGCCGCGGCTGCCGACACGTCGGCCAGGGGCCGCAGGGCCCGGCGGCTCGCCCACAGGCCCAGGAGCCCCCCGGCCACCGTCGTCACCAGGGCGGCCCCGAGGAGCGAGGCGCCGAGCACGTCGAGCGTCCGGTCGACCTCCTCCAGCGAGAAGACCTCGAAGTAGGCCGCGTCCAGGCTCGGGATCGGGACGCCCACGACGAGGTGGGGCTCGCCCTCGGCGAAGGCCCGCTGGCGGCCTGGCGCTCCACTCGCCACGAGCGCCTGGAGCTCGCCCGGGACGTCGCCCTGCCCGGTGTCCACCGAGTCGGAGAACCACCGGTCCTGGTAGGAGAGGAGGACCCTCGACCCCGACGGCGTCTCGAGGGACGTGAGGATGGCCGAGATGCTCGCGTCCGGCGCGCGCAGGCCGTCACGCACGAGGCGGGCGTTGAGGTAGGCCTGGCGGACCGCGGTGCGGTCCCGCTGGCGGAGCACGTAGTCCCGGGTGATCCCGTAGGTGATGGCGGCGAGCACGGCCGAGAGGACCAGGGCCCCGAGGGCGAAGGCGATCGTGACCCGGGCCCGCACCCCGAGCCGCCCCTGTGGCGACCGGCGGCTTGCGCCGCTCGCGGCGGTCGGGTCGGTCATCGCACCAGCTTGTAACCCAGCCCCCGGACGGTCACCACGTGGCGCGGATCGGACGGATCCTGCTCCACCTTCGTGCGGAGCCGGCGCACGTGGGCGTCGACGAGACGCCCGTCGCCGAAGTAGTCGTAGCCCCAGACGCTCTCGAGGAGCTGCTCGCGGGTGAGGACCCGACCCGCGTTGGCGGCCAGCTCGCAGAGCAGGCGGAACTCCGTCTTCGTGAGGCGCAGCTCGCGCCCGTCCCGCTTGACGACCCCGGCCTCGGGGGCGATCTCCAGGTCCCCGAAGCGCAGCGTGCCCCCGGGTCGTCCCCCGCCCGGGCCCGGCGGAGCAGGGCCCGGATCCGGGCCGCCAGCTCCTTGGCGACGAACGGCTTGGTGACGTAGTCGTCGGCCCCGGCCTCGAGACCCGCGACGACGTCGTGGGTGTCGGTGCGGGCGGTGACCATCACGATGGGGACGTCGCTGCGCCGCCGCAGGGACCGGCACACCTCGAAGCCGTCGACCCCCGGCAGCATGAGGTCGAGGAGGGCGACGTCGGCCGGCTCCCGCCGGAACGACTCGAGGGCCGCCTCGCCGCTCGACGCCTCGGTCACGGCGTAGCCCTCGTCCTCGAGAGCCAGGCGCAGCGCGGCGCGGATGCGGTCGTCGTCCTCGACGAGGAGGATCCGAACAGGCACGGGGACCATCATGCCGCAGCCGGGGCCGGACCCGGACGGTCCGCGGGTCTCGGGGGTCGGCGCCGTCGTCTTCGGAGGGGAAGGGCGATCGGCGCCGCCGAGCTCAGGCCTCCGCTGGGGCGGCCTGGCCCGGGACCCCCGAGCCCAGCATGTAGCGGAGTCCCTCGGGCAGGCGGGCGCCGAACTCGGCACACGAGGCCAGCACGGCCACGCCCTCCGACGTGCACGACTCGACCCCGCGGACGTCGACCTCCAGGCGACTGGCCGACCCGAAGGCCTCCGAGGCGGCGGCGACGGCCTCCCGCAGGAGCTGGCCGGACCGCGCGTCGAGGTTCCCGTCGAGGGTCAGCACGATGGCGTCCCCGGTCGCTCGCACCCGAACCGTCCCGGACGGCATCGCCCCTCCGTCGTGGCCGCGCCGGTACCGCGCCGGCGCGGCCGGTCCCGGTCCTTCCTCGGCCATCTTCCGGGGCCGACCTTGCCGTCGCGTGGCCGGATCGTGACGGTTCCGCGACGATCGCCGCACGGCCGGGGAGCAGGCCCGCCACGAGGCGCCGGTCCGCGGGTGGTCGGGACGCCGTGACTACCATCCGCCGGCGAGCGAAGGGAGTCGCCGGGTGTTCCTCAAGTCGCTGACCCTCCGGGGTTTCAAGTCGTTCGCGGACAAGACCACCCTCCAGCTCGAGCCGGGGGTGACCGTGGTCGTCGGGCCGAACGGCGCCGGGAAGTCCAACCTGGTCGACGCCGTCGCGTGGGTGCTCGGCGCCCAGGGTCCCCGGACCCTCCGGGGCGGCAAGATGGACGACGTCATCTTCGCCGGCACGGCGGATCGCCCCCCGCTGGGCCGGGCCGAGGTGTCGATCACGATCGACAACGCGACCGGTCTCCTGCCCATCGAGTTCTCCGAGGTGACGATCACCCGGACCCTGTTCCGCACCGGCGACTCCGAGTACCAGATCAACGGCGCGCCGTGCCGCCTCCTCGACATCCAGGAGCTGCTCTCCGACACGGGGATCGGTCGCCAGCAGCACGTCATCGTCGGCCAGGGCCAGCTCGACACGGTGCTCAACGCGCGCCCCGAGGACCGCCGGGCGATCATCGAGGAAGCCGCCGGGGTCCTCAAGTACCGGAAGCGCAAGGAGCGGGCCGAACGGCGGCTCGAGGCGACCGAGGGGAACCTCCTGCGCCTCCAGGACCTCCTCCGGGAGGTCCGCCGGCAGCTCACGCCCCTCCAGCGCCAGGCCGACGCGGCCCGCCGCCACGACGGGCTGGTCGACGAGCTGCGCGCCATCCGTCTCCACCTGGTGGGACACGAGATCGCCGGGCTGCAGGCCCGGATCGAGCGGCTCGGCGACACCCGGGCCGGCCGGGCGGCCGCGGAGAAGGAGCTCCAGGCCCGCCTCCGCGACCTCGACGGGCGCGTCGCGGACGCCGAGCACGCCCTCGTCGCCGTGGGCGAGGACGACCTGGCCGAGGCGCTCGCCCGGTCCGAGTCCCTGCGCGAGCGGGCCCGGGGTCTCCACGCCCTCGTCCTCGAGAAGCAGCGGGGCGTCCAGCGCGAGCTGGCCTCGGTCGCCGACGAGGGCGTCGTCGAGACCCTCGTGGCCGACGCCGTGGCCCTCCGGGGCGAGCTCGGCGGGGTCGACGCCGAAGCCGCGGGGCTCGTGCCGCTGGCCCGCGAGGTCGAGGAGGCCGAGGCGCGCGTCACCGCCATGCGGCGGGCCCGCGAGAGGGAGGACGGTGGGGCCGGGGCCGCCGAGGAGGCCGCGGTGGCCCGGCGCGAGGCCGCCGCCCGCCGCGAGGCGGTCGCGAGGGGCGGCGCCGAGATCGCCCGGCTCGAGGCCCGCCTCGCCACCAGCCGGGAGCGCGCCGTCCGGCTCGCCCGCGAGCACGACGAGGCGGTCACGGAGCGGGCCGGGGCCGAGGCCGAGGGTCCCGCCCTCGAGGAGGCGTCGGTGGCGGCCCGGGACGCCGCGGTCGCGGCCGCCGAGGCGCTGCGGGACGCCGAGGAGCGCGCCCGCCGGGCGGAGGGCGAAGCGGGGCGATGGCGGGCCCGGGCCGAGGCCCTGGGCCTGGCGCTCGAGTCGGCCCGGGCCGCGGCCGGGGCCGAGCAGGTCTCCGGGCTGCCCGGCGTCGCCGGCCCGCTCGTCGACCACCTCGAGATCGAGCCGGGGGCCGAGGCCGCGGTGGCGAGCGCCCTGGGCGACGCCATGCGGGCCGTCGTCGTGGCCGGCGGCGAGGGCGCGCGGGTCGCCCTCGAGCGGCTCAAGGGCGGCGACGTGGAGGCCCTCCTGCTCGTGGTCGACGGCCTCGCCGAGGCCGCCCAGGGCGAGCTCGCCCCACCGGGCGCGCGGCCGCTCGCGACGTGCGTGAGCGCCCGCCTGCCCGGCCTCGACGCGGCCCTGGCCCGGCTGCTCGCCGCCACGGTGCTGGTCGACGGCGACTGGCGGGCGGCGCTCGACCTCGCGCTCGCCAACCCGGGACTCGTGGCGGTCACCCGCCAGGGCGACCGGTTCGGGGGCGGCGTCCTGTGGCGGACCGGAGGGAGGGTGCCGCCGGGGTGACCCAGGCCGCGCTCGACGAGGCGGTCGAGCTCGCCGGCCGGGCCGAGGCGGCGAGCCGCGAGTCGCAGGCCCGGGTCGAGGAGCTCCGGGCCGTCCTCGTCGGGGCACGGGATGCCGAGGCCGTGGCCGAGGAGCAGCGGCGCGCCACCGAGGACCGGGGCCGGGCGGCGGCCCGGGTGCTCGAGCGCCTCGAGGTCGAACGGCGGGAGCAGGCCCTCGACGAGGAGCAGCTCCTCGGCGACCTCGAGGGGCTGTCGGACCGCCAGCGGGCCGACCAGGAGCGCCTGGCCGAGCTCGAGGGCCGGCTCCCCGGGCTGGAGGCGGCCGAAGCCGCCGAGGCCCGGCTCGAGGAGGCCCGCCGGGAGGCCGAGGCCGAGCTCGCCCGCCACGAGGACGCCGCCGCCACCCTGCGGCGGGAGCTCGAGGTCCGGGCCGCGGCCATCGAGGAGCGCCGGGCGGTGCTGGCCCGCCGGCTCGGCGAGGTGGAGGAGCGCCTGGCCCGCGACCCCGACGCCCAGGCCGAGGCCGAGCGCCACCGCTCCCGGCTCGTGGCCCGGGCCGACGCCTACGACCAGGTGGCCCGGGCGCTCCACGAGCGGCTCGTCACCATCGACGCGCTGCACGACCGGCTGCGCGAGCGGCGACGGCGCCAGTCGGAGGCGGTCCGGGAGGCCGGGGAGCAGCTCGACGGCTTCCGGGCCGAGCGAGCAGGGCTCGAGCAGGAGCTGGTCGCCCTCCGGGAGCACGCCGGGCGTGCCGAGGTCGAGGAGGCCGAGGCCCGCCTCCGGCTGGACGGCGCCGTGGAGCGCCTCCGGACCGAGTTCGACGCCGAACCGGCGGCCGCGCTCGACGCACCGGCTCCGGAGGTCCCGGCCGGGACCACGCTCGCCGGTCGCGCCCGGGAGCTCGACCGGGAGCTGCGCCTCCTCGGCCCCGTGAACCCCCTCGCCCTCGAGGAGTACGAGGCGCTGCAGGAGCGCCATCGCTTCCTCGAGGCCCAGCTCGACGACGTGAAGTCGAGTCGGCGTGAGCTGCACCGCGTGATCAAGGCCGTCGACCGCGAGATCGTGGCCGTGTTCGAGGCGGCGTTCGCCGACGTCAGCGCCCACTTCTCGGACCTGTTCGCCACGCTGTTCCCCGGTGGGGCCGGCCGCCTCACCCTCACCGATCCCGAGGACCTCCTCGGGACCGGCATCGAGATCGAGGCCCGACCCTCCGGGAAGAACGTGCGGCGGCTGTCGCTGCTGTCGGGCGGCGAGCGCTCGCTCACCGCGCTCGCGTACCTCTTCGCCGTCTTCCGGGCCCGGCCCTCGCCCTTCTACCTCCTCGACGAGGTCGAGGCCGCGCTCGACGACGTCAACCTCCACCGGTTCCTCGACCTCGTGCACGAGTTCCGCGGGGAGGCCCAGCTCCTCGTCGTGTCGCACCAGAAGCGGACGATGGAGGCCGCCGACTGCCTCTACGGCGTGTCGATGCCGCCGGGCGGGTCGAGCCGGGTGGTGAGCCAGCGGCTGCGCGAGGAGCGCGAGGAGGAGGACGTCCTCGTCCTCCCGTGACCCCGACCGTCCACCGCTCGCCCCGGTCGACCGGCGGCGAGATGCCGACGCGGTAGGTTCGCGGGCTTGGTGACGGCGCTCGCGACCTCGGTCCTCTTCTCGCTCCCGGCTCAGGCGCCGGTCGACCCGCTCGAGGAGGCGTGCGGCCCCCCGGGCGAGCAGTCCTGGCTGTGCTCGACGGTGTTCCGGCTCACCGACAACCAGGACGCGGCCGAGGTCGCCGACGCCCTGTCGTCGCCGCTGAAGATCCTGGCGATCCTCGTCGTCGCGTACCTCCTCACCCGCGTCGTCCGCCTGGTCGTCCGCCGGCTGGTGCGGAGGCTCCAGCACGAGGACACGCTCGAGAAGCTGCGCAAGGTGCGGGAGCGGACCGGGCTGGCCCTGCTCGACACGGGTCCCCAGCCGGCGATCGTCGCGGCCCGCCAGGCCCAGCGGGCGGAGAACATCGGGCGCCTCGTCCGGAGCGCGCTGACCGTCCTCATCTGGTGGATCGCGATCTTCGCCGTCCTCGACGAGCTGGGCGTGAACCTCGGGCCCCTCCTCGCCGGCGCCGGGGTGGCCGGCGTGGCCCTGGGCTTCGGGGCCCAGAGCCTCGTGCGCGACTTCCTGGCCGGCACGTTCATGATGCTCGAGGACCAGTTCGGGATCGGCGACGTGATCGACGCCGGGGACGCCACGGGCACGGTCGAGTCGGTGACCCTGCGGATCACGCGCGTGCGTGACGTCGAGGGCATCGTCTGGCACATCCCCAACGGCGAGATCCGCCGGGTCGGCAACATGTCGCAGGGCTGGTCGCGGGCCCTGCTCGACATCTCCGTCGGCTACGGCACGGACATCCCCACCGCCTCACGGGTGATCAAGGAGGTGGCCGACGCCATGTGGCGGGACCCCGCCTACGCGGGCGTGATCCTCTCGGAGCCCGAGGTCTGGGGTGTCCAGGAGCTCGGCGCCGACGGCATCGTCATCCGTCTCGTCGTGAAGACCGCACCGCTCGAGCAGTGGGCGGTCGGTCGCGAGCTGCGCGGCCGGTTGAAGGTGGCGTTCGACGAGGCGGGGATCGAGATCCCCTTCCCGCAGCGCACGGTGTGGTTCCGCAACGCCGACGGCACCCCCGCCGGAGAGCCCGGCGACGGCGGCGAGCCGGCGGGCGGCGCGGGCGACCGCCGGTAGGATCGACCGGTCCCAAGTCCCCGGGGAGCCCGGCATGAGCGGCGCGCTGATCATCGTCCTCTTGGTCCTGCTGTTCGGCCTGGTCCTGGCCCTGGTCGGGGTGGGGCTCTCGCGGTACTCGGCCCGACGCACCCGCGAGATCGCCGAGGAGCTCGGGCTGCCGTCGGCCGAGGAGATCCCTCCCCTCCCCGAGGCGTTGCCGCCCGAGGAGGGCGCGCCGCAGGCCGTCGTCGAGGCCCCGCCGGAGCCGGTGGTGGAGGCCCCGCCGGAAGTGGTCGTGGAGGCTCCACCACCCGCGCCCCCGCCCGTCGTCCTGGAGCGTCCCCGGCTGCGCGACCGCCTCGGCCGGACCCGCGCCGCGCTGGCCTCCCACGTCGCGGCCTGGCGGGCCCGGCGCGCCGTCGACGAGGAGACCTGGGAGGACCTCGAGGAGGCCCTGGTCCTCGCCGACGTCGGGGTGGCCACGACCGGGACGATCCTCGAGAGGGTGCGCGCCCGGATGGCGCAGGGCGCGCTCCAGGACGCCGACGCGCTCGTCGAGCTCGTGAAGTCGGAGATGGTCGCCATGCTCGACGGGGGCGAGCGGGCGTTGACCGTCACTCCCGGAGAGCCCAACGTGTGGATGTTCGTCGGCGTGAACGGGGTGGGGAAGACGACGACGATCGCCAAGCTGGCCCTCCAGCAGGCGGCCGAGGGACGGAAGGTGGTCCTGGCGGCGGCGGACACGTTCCGCGCGGCGGCCGCCGACCAGCTCGCGCACTGGGCCGAGCGGGTCGGTGCCGAGCTGGTCCGGGGCCAGGAGGGGGCCGACCCCGGCTCGGTGGTCTTCGACGCCATGAGCGCGGCCACGAGCCGGGGGCCGAGCTCGTCCTCGTCGACACGGCCGGGCGCCTCCACACGAAGGTGAACCTCATGGAGGAGCTCAAGAAGCTGCGCCGCATCGTCGACCGGACGCCCGGCGCCCTCAAGGAGGTCCTCCTCGTCCTCGACGCCACGACCGGCCAGAACGGTCTGGCCCAGGCCCGCCAGTTCTCCGAGGCCGTCCCGGTCACCGGCGTGGTGCTCACCAAGCTCGACGGCACGGCCAAGGGAGGCATCGTCCTCGCCGTCCAGGCCGAGCTCGGGATCCCCGTGAAGGCCGTCGGCGTCGGGGAGGGGGCCGGCGACCTCGTGCCCTTCGACCCCGAGGAGTTCGTCGACGCCGTCTTCGCCGGCGAGGGAGGCGGCGAGGGAGCGGGCGGCGAGGGAGCGGGCGGCGGAGGGAGACGCCTGATCGATCATCCCGTCTCGGGTGTCTCCACCGTCGCTGGGCGGGGGTGAGGACACCCGGGACCGGGAACCGGGGACCGGGGACCGGGGATCGGGGACCGGGGACCGGAGACCGGAGACGGCTGATGCGGCTTCTCGGGTGTCTCCACCGTCGCTGGGCGGGGGTGAGGACACCGGAGATCGGGAACCGGGGATCGGGGACCGGGGATCGAGGACGGGGGATCAGGGACCGGAGGCAGCCGAGGTCGGGTGCACCGGTAGACTGGTGGATCCCCGACCTGGAAGCCGCCATGTTCGACGCGCTCTCGGAACGGTTCGACCGCATCTTCACCCGCCTGCGCGGCAAGGGCCGCCTCGGCGAGAAGGACGTCGACGAGGTCGCGCGGGAGATCCGTCTCGCCCTCCTCGAGGCCGACGTCAACGTCGGCGTGGTGAAGCAGTTCGTCGCCCGGGTCAAGGAGCGGTCCCTCGGCACCGAGGTCGCCAAGAGCCTCACGCCCGGCCAACAGGTCGTGAAGATCGTCCACGAGGAGCTGGTGACCACGCTCGGCGGGGTCACCGGCAAGCTCACCATGAGCCCCAAGCCGCCCACCGTCGTCCTCCTCGCCGGGCTGCAGGGCTCCGGGAAGACCACCGCGGCGGCGAAGCTCGCCCGCCACCTCAAGAGCCAGGGGCTCCAGGTGCTCCTCGTCGCCGCCGACCTCCAGCGGCCGGCCGCCGTCGAGCAGCTCAGGGTGCTGGGCGGACGGATCGACGTCCCGGTCCACTCGGCGCCCACCGACCCGGTGGCCGTCGCCCGGGGCGGTCTCGAGGAGGCGGCCCGGCTCGGGCGGAACGTCGTGATCGTGGATACCGCCGGGCGTCTCCAGGTGGATGCCGACCTCATGGACGAGCTCCGCCGGGTCCACGAGGCGGTCCGGCCCCACGACACCCTCCTCGTCGTCGACGCCATGACGGGGCAGGAGGCGGTCAACGTCGCCACGGCGTTCGACGAGGCCGTGAGCCTCGACGGCGTCATCATGACCAAGATCGACGGTGACGCCCGCGGCGGTGCCGCGCTCTCGGTGAAGGAGGTCGTGGGGCGGCCGATCCTCTTCGTGGGGACCGGCGAGAAGCTCGAGGACTTCGAGCCGTTCCACCCCGACCGCATGGCGAGCCGGATCCTCGGGATGGGCGACGTGCTCACGCTCATCGAGAAGGCCGAGGCCAGCTTCGACCAGGAGGAGGCCGCCAGGGCCGAGGCCAAGCTGCGCAAGGGGCAGTTCACGCTCGAGGACTTCCTCGACCAGATGCGCCAGGTCCGGAAGATGGGCCCGCTGCAGAACCTGGTCTCGATGCTGCCCGGGGTCCCCAAGGAGCTGCGCCAGGCCGAGGTCGACGAGGGCGAGCTGTCCCGGATCGAGGCGATCATCTGCTCCATGACCCCCGAGGAGCGGCGGAACCCCGCCCTCATCAACGGTTCCCGGCGGCTCCGGATCGCCCGGGGGAGCGGCACCCGGACCCAGGACGTGAACGCGCTGCTGAAGCAGTTCAAGATGGTGCAGCAGATGATGCGCTCCGTGGCCCAGGGCAAGCGCCCCAAGCTCCCGATCCCCGGGCTGTAGGTCCGGACCGTCCGGGGCAGTAGGGTGATGCGTCCGGCCGGACGAGACGAGAGGACATCCGCAACGTGGCCGTGAAGATCCGCCTCATGCGAGTGGGCAAGAAGAAGCAGCCCACCTACCGCGTCGTCGTCGCCGACGCCCGAGCGCCGCGCGACGGCCGCTTCATCGAGATCATCGGGCACTACGGCCCGCGCCAGGAGCCGTCCCTCGTCGAGATCGACGACGAGCGAGCCCTCGACTGGCTGCGCAAGGGCGCCCAGCCCACCGAATCGGTCCAGAAGCTGCTGACCATCGCCGGCGTCTGGGAGCGCTACTGCTCCGAGAGGGGGATCAGCGCCGCCCCGAAGGACGCGCGCCCAAGGCCCCGAAGAAGGAGCCCACCGCGGCCGCCGGCGAGCCGCCGGCCGAGGAGCCCGCCTCCGAGGCGACCGAGAACAGCGAGGGTGACGAGTGAGCGACGACGATCTCCTCGACGAAGAGCTCGACGACGACTTCGACGACGAGGACGACGACTTCGACGACGAGGACGACGAGGACGACGAGGACGACGAGGTCGGGGGCGAGGGCAACCGGATCGTCGGGGCCCGGGCCGCCGCGGTGGCCGAGCACGTGGCCCGGGCCATCTGCGAGGAGCCCGACGAGGTGGAGATCGAGGTCGACGAGCGCGGGAGCGAGGTGTCGCTCTCGATCCACGCCAGCCAGTCCGACATGGGCCGGCTGATCGGGAAGCGGGGCCGGGTGATCCAGGCGCTGCGCCAGGTCGCGCGGGCGGCCGGGGCCTCCGAGGGGACGACGGTCACGGTCGACGTCGTCGAGTAGCCGTGCCCGACGCCCCCCGCGACGGGCCGGCCTCCGGGGCCGGCGGTGGTCGACGTCTCGAGATCGGCCGGATCGGGAGGCCGCACGGGTTGCGGGGCGAGGTGGCGGTGACGCTGACGACCAACCGGCCCGAGCGCCTGGCCCCGGGGTCGGTGCTCTTCGCCGGTGAGCGGCAGCTCGTCGTGGTCGGGGCCCGACCGCACCAGCGTCGCTGGCTCGTGCAGTTCGAGGGGGTGGAGGATCGGAGCGCGGCCGAGGCCCTGCGCGGCGCGGTCCTCGGCGCCGAACCGCTCGGGGACCTGGAGCCCGGGGAGCTCTGGGTGCACGAGCTGGTGGGCTGCACCGTGACCGACCGGGCCGGCGAGCCCCTCGGTCGGGTCGTGGCCGTCGAGGCCAACCCGGCCCACGACCTCCTCGTCCTCGACGGGGGCGCCCTGGTGCCGATGGTCTTCGTGGTCGACCACCACCCCGGCGTCGTCGTCGTCGACATCCCCGAGGGCCTTCTCGAGATCAACGCCCCCCGGTGAGCGGAGCCACGGGTGCGCATCGACGTCTTCACGATCTTCCCCGAGTACCTGGAGGGGCCGCTCGCCGTCTCCCTGCTGGGCCGGGCCCGGGAGCACGGCCTGCTCGACGTGCGCCTCCACGACCCCCGCGACCACGCGACCGACCGGCACCGCAGCGTCGACGACGCACCGTACGGCGGTGGAGCCGGGATGGTCATGGCGCCCGGGCCGCTCTTCGCGGCGGTGGAGGCCGCCGATCCACACCGCCCCCTCTTCCTGCTCGGACCCGCGGGGCGACGGCTGGACCAGGGCCTCGTGCGCGAGCTGGCGGCGAGCCCGGGCTTCTCGCTGCTCTGCGGGCGCTACGAAGGAGTCGACGAGCGCGTGGCCCGGCACCTCTGCGACGACGAGCTGTCGATCGGCGACTACGTCCTGGCCGGCGGCGAGGCCGCGGCCCTGGTGGTGGTCGAGGCGGTCGCCCGCCTCGTCCCCGGCGTGATGGGCAACGAGGACTCCGGGCGCGAGGAGTCGTTCACCGGGGATCCCGAGGGACGGGTGCTGGTCGAGCACCCGCAGTACACGCGGCCGGCCCGGTTCCGGGGCTGGGACGTCCCGGAGGTGCTGCGCCGCGGCGACCACGCCATGGTCGCCCGGTGGCGGCGGGCCCGGGCGCTGCGGCGCACGCTCGCCCGGCGCCCCGACCTGCTGGCCGAGCAGGACCTGACCGACGACGAGCGCTCGCTCCTCGACGAGTTCCCGGAGTAGGGGCGCCCGGGGGCCGCGAGCCCCGGGGCGGGTCCCGGCCCGGGACGGCGGTCAAGGCCCGGGTGGAGCGCGCTCCCTCCGGTGGCTACGATGGCGGGCCGCCCGAGAACCACCCCTCCGCCGAGGAGCCCCTCGCCATGAACCGGACCGACCTCGTCGATCGCGCCCTGCTCCGCGACGACGTTCCCGACTTCGCGCCGGGTGACACGCTCAAGGTGCACGTCCGCGTCGTCGAGGGGAACCGCCAGCGCGTGCAGGTGTTCCAGGGTGTCGTGATCCGGCGCAAGGGGGTCGGGGCGCGCGAGACCTTCACGGTGCGCAAGATCAGCTTCGGGGTCGGCGTCGAGCGGACCTTCCCTGTGCACTCCCCGGTCATCGCCAGGATCGAGGTCCTCACCCGGGGTGACGTCCGGCGGGCCAAGCTCTACTACCTGCGCGACCGCATCGGGAAGGCCGCCAAGGTCAAGGAGAAGCGGTACTAGCGTCCCCGGTGGGCGGCGCCGGCTCCCGGGCCGGGTCCGGCCCGACCGCCTGCGAGGCGGCCGACTTCCCCCCTCGAACCGGGGCGAGTCGCGCCGACCGCGCGGTCTCCCCGGCGGGCCACGAGCCCGACGGTCGACTCCGGAGGCGGGAAGACCGGAAGACCTACACTGGCGGACGACATCGGGAGGGCTCGGGTGAGCGCTGAGGACCTCGAGCGGTACGAGACGGAGATCGAGCTCCAGCTCTACAAGGAGTACCGCGACGTCCTGCCCATGTTCTCGTACGTCGTCGAGACCGAGCGGCGCTTCTATCTCACCAACTCGGTCAACGTCGACGTGAGGAACGAGCAGGGCCGGGTCTACTTCGAGCTCGGCCTCCACGACGCCTGGGTCTGGGACATGTACCGGCCGGCTCGCTTCGTGGCCAACGTCAGGGTCCTGACGTTCAAGGACGTGAACATCGAGGAACTGGCCAAGGAGCTCTGAGCGTGGCCACGCTCCGACCGACCGGCCCTCCGGGTGCGGGGACGCGCCGCCCCGACCGCCGGGCCCTGGGAGCCGCGGGGGAGCGGGCCGTGGCCGAGCGGTACGAGCGCGATGGCTACGGGGTGCTCGATCGCAACTGGCGGCGCCGCGAGGGCGAGCTCGACCTCGTCGTGGAGCGCGACCGGGTCCTCGTCTTCTGTGAGGTGAAGACCCGGACGAGCGACCGGTTCGGCGCCCCCGTCGAGGCGATCACCCGGGAGAAGCGCCAGCGCGTGCGCCTCCTCGCCGCGAAGTGGCTCGAGGAGCGACGGATCGTGGTCCGGGAGGTCCGCTTCGACGTCGCGTCGGTCGTCCCGGGCTCGGCCGGGCAGGCGGTCGTCGAGATCCTCGAGGGCGCCTTCTGACGAGCCTGACGCCGCGCCGTCAGCGTTGCCGGCGGACACCGGCGCGCCGCCGGCGGGCCCAGCAGGGTGTGTGCCAGTGGCGGCGCAGGTCGGGCTCGTGCACGGGGACGACGACCTCGTGCCCCTCGCCGGGCCGGATCTCGTGGTCGCAGCCCGGGCACCGGTACGTCTTCGTCGCCTGGTAGGGCTGGACGTGACGGACCTCGACGTCGTCGGGTGAGGCCGCGCCGTCGTACGGCGTCACGGGGACCCCCCGGGTGGTCGCGCGGATCGCCGGGACCCGTCCCGGAGCGGAACGGCACGGGCCGGGTCACGGCAGGTCGGTGGCTCCCGGGTCACCCGGCTACCGTAGGCGCCCGGCCGGGGGGGCCGGACCGGACGAGGGCGAAGCGCAGGAGGTCGCGGTGGAGACGCTGGTGGTGGAGCGGTCGGACGGGGTCGTCACGGTCACGCTGAACCGGCCCGAGAAGAAGAACGCCATCAGCGGGCAGATGTGGCGGGAGCTGACGGCAACGCTGCGGGAGGTGAGCGGCCAGCGCGACGATCGCGTGCTCGTGCTCACCGGCGCCGGCGACGCGTTCTGCTCGGGGCAGGACCTCACCGACGACGACAACCAGGGGCGGTTCAGCGGTGTCGGGGGCGTGCTCGACTCGATGCGCATGGTGGGGTCGGTGGCCCTGTCGCTCCACGAGATGCCGAAGCCCACGATCGCGGCGGTGAACGGCGTCGCCGCCGGCGCCGGGTGCAACCTCGCCCTCGGCTGCGATCTCATCGTCGCGTCCGACCAGGCCCGGTTCTCGCAGATCTTCGTGAAGCGCGGCCTCAGCGTCGACTTCGGCGGTACCTGGCTGCTGCCCCGGCTGGTGGGTCTCCACAAGGCCAAGGAGCTCGCCTTCCTCGGCGACATCCTCTCGGCCGACGAGGCCGCGGCGGCCGGTCTGGTGAACCGGGTCGTCCCCTCGGAGCGGCTGGGGGCCGAGGTGGGGGAGCTGGCGGCCCGGCTCTCCCGGCAGGCACCGCTGCCCCTGTCGATGATGAAGAAGGCCCTCAACGAGTCCTTCGCGCTGTCCTTCGCCCAGGCCGTCGAGCAGGAGGCCGTGACCCAGGCCAGCACGTTCACGTCGAAGGACACCGCCGAGGCCATGGCGGCCTTCCTGGAGAAGCGCGAGCCCCGGTTCTCGGGGCAGTAGCCGCGCCGCCGGGGCCGTGCCTCGCGGCGTCGGCGCGCGCCGGCGGGCTGCTCAGCCGGCCTGCTGCTCGGCCGGGGCCGGCACGGCGCGGATCCCGGTCCGCCTCCGCTCGACCTCGGCCCGGGCCCGCTGCACGGTCTCGGCGTCGGGGGTGCGGACCCGGCGGATCAGGGCGTTGTGGAGCTCCCACTGCCCGCCGCACCGGTCGCAGTGCACGACGACGAACCCGCCGGCGTAGGCGTCGGCGATGATCGGCGAGCCGTCGTAGGGGCACTGGCGCAGGGTCACGCCCCCTGTTGTCGGGCGCAGGCCGCCGAGCCTTGAGCGCGTGGCACGATCGGTCACCGGGGCCACACCAGGCCGCGCTCGCACTCGACCCGGTTCGCGGCCTCGAGGGCGGCGACCGCGAGGGCCACGGCACCCGGGTCGAGGCCCGTGCGGCTCGCGAGCTGGTCGGCCGTGGCCGGCTCGCCGCCCAGGGCCCGGTGCACGCGGGCGGTGTCGCCGACCAGCGGGGGCGGATCTTGCGGCTCGCCCCACCCCCGGCGCGAGCCGGGGGTGAGGCCGAGCGCCAGCAGCACGTCGGAGGGGTCGAGGAGGGGGTGGGCGCCGTCGGCGAGGAGCGCGTTGCACCCGGCGGCGGCGGGGTTGCGGCGCGAGCCGGGGACGGCGAGCACCGGCCGGCCGTAGTCGAGCGCCCGCTCGGCGGTGATCCGGGCTCCGCCCCGCGCCGTCGCCTCCACGACGACCACCACGTCGGCCAGCGCGGCGATGATGCGGTTGCGGACCGGGAACCGCCCCCGGTCGGGCCGCACGCCGAAGCCGCACTCCCCGACGAGGAGCCCGCGGCGCCGGACCCGTTCGAACAGGACGACGTGGCGGCGCGGGTAGACGACGTCGAGACCCGTGGCCACCACCCCGACCACCCGGCCCCCGGCGTCGAGCGCGCCCTCGTGGGCGGCGGCGTCGACCCCGATGGCCAGGCCGCTCACCACGGTGACGCCGGACCGGGCGAGGAAGGCCCCGATCTCCCGGGCGTCGGCGAGGCCGTGCACGGTAGCGGCCCGCGTGCCGACCACCGCGACCCGCGGTCCGTCGAGCGCCGAGGCGTCGTGACCCTCGGCGAGGAGCACGCAGGGACGGTCGGGCACGTCGTCGGGGATGGGGAAGGCAGGCTCGCCGGCCAGGAGCACCCGGGTGCCGCGACGCCGGAGGGTCGCGCCGATCCGCTCGGGGTCGGCGGCCTCGCGCCACGCCCGGGCCAGCGCCCGGCGGCCCGGTTCCTCGCGCGGCCCGGCGGGCGGCGTCGCCCCCCGCTGGACGGCCCGGAGGGCGGCGACGGGCCCCGGTCCCTCCTCGACGAGGGCGCGCAGCCGGGCCGGGGTCATCTCCGGGAGGCACGCGAGGGTGGCCGCGGCGACGTGGACGTCGACCGGCGCCGGCCCGGATGCCCCGACTCCGGGCCCGCAGGGGTTCACGGCACCTCCTGGCGGAGGTCGGCGGCCCGGGCCAGGTGCGCCTCGGCCACCTCCGGGCTGCCGTCGAGGTCGGCGAGGGTGCGGGCCACCCGCCGGATCGTGGCTGCGCCCCGGCCGGTCAGCCGCCGGCGCTCCACGAGGTCGCGCCACGCGCGGTCCACGGGCGGGTGCAGGGGGACGAGGCGGTCCAGGGCCCCGGCCGGGACCCGGGCGTTGCGCTCCCAGCCCGCGGCCCGGTACCGGGACCGTTGCCGGGCGACGGCCTCGGCCACCCGCTCGGCCACCGCGGCCGACGGGGGTCCGGACTCGTCGCCCGGCTCGGGGGCGGTCACGAGCAGCCGCAGGTCGAAGCGGTCGAGCAGCGGCGCGGAGAGCCGGCGCCGGTACCGGGCCCGCTGCACGTCCGAGCAGCGGCACCCGGCAGGGGGGAGGCCGCACGGGCAGGGGTTGGAGCAGGCGACGAGCAGCAGGTCGGCCGGGAAGGTGAGCGACCGGGGCTGGCGCGAGATGAGCACCGCCCGCTCCTCGAGGGGCTGGCGCAGCGCGTCGAGGGCCCTCGGCTGCCACTCCCCGAGCTCGTCGAGGAACAGCACACCCCGGTGGGCGAGGGTGACCTCGCCGGGGTGGGGACGGCGGGAGCCGCCGCCGACGAGGGCCGGGACCGACGCGGTGTGGTGAGGGGCCCGGAAGGGGCGGCGCCGGGTGAGGCCGCCGCGGGGCGGATGGCCGGCGGCGGAGTGGATGCGGGCGACCTCGAGGGCCTCGGCGGGCTCGAGGGGCGGCAGGACGGTGGGCAGGCGTCGGGCGAGCATGGTCTTGCCCACCCCCGGGGGCCGACGAGCAGGAGGTGGTGGCCGCCGGCGGCCGCGGCCTCGAGGGCGGAGCGGGCGACCGCGAGCCCGCGGACGTCGGCGAGGTCGAGGGGCTCGTCGGGCTCGGGGCGGTCGGGTCCGGCGGGCGGCGGGTCGGGGTCCGGAGGCCAGGTCTCCTCGCCCTTGAGGCAGCGGCGGAGCTCGCCGAGCGTCCGGGCGCCCCGGACCTCGACCCCGGCGACGAGGCGGGCCTCGAGGACGTCGTGGTGGGGGACGACGACCGTGCGGGCCCCGGCCCGGGCCAGGGCGTCGACGAGGGCGAGCACGCCGGGGACGGAACGCACCGACCCGTCGAGGCCGAGCTCGCCGAGCACGCCGGCCCCGTCGAGGCAGCCCTGGGGGAGCTCGTCGGTGGCGAGCAGCAGGCCCAGGGCGATCGCCAGCTCGAGCCCGGCGCCGGACTTGCGGACCGCGGCCGGCGCCAGGTTCACGGTGATGCGCCGGATGGGGAAGACCAGCTCCGAGGAGAGCAGGGCGGCCCGGACCCGCTCGCGGGACTCGCGTCCCGCGGTGTCGGGGAGCCCGACGACCTGGTAGCCGGGCAGGCCGGAGGAGACGTGGACCTCGACGGTGACGGGCTGGCCGTCGACGCCGAGCAGGGTGGCGCTGCGGACCGAGGCGAGCACGGGAGACCTCCCGGTCGGGGTGGATGCTCGGAGGGCCGGTCCGCGGCGACCTCGACGGTGACCGCACGCTACCGGGAGCGTGTGACCGTCTCCGCGTCGGCGCGATCCGGACACCTCGACGGGACTGGATCGCGCCAACGCGTGCGAGGGTCACCGATCGTGACCGGGGTCCGTTGCTACCCTGACCGGTCGTGGCGGCTGCAGTGCGGGGGACGCCGGGGCCGGATCGGCCGGGCACGGGTCGTCGATCGCCCGGAGGAGGTTCGTTGACCACCGCGGAGCGCACACCTACCGTGACGGCATGACCTGGGACGTCGACGGCTTCGTCGCCTCGCTCACCGGCGCGAGCCCCCACACGAGGGCCGCCTACGAGCGCGACGTGCGCCAGTTCGTCGCCTGGGCCGAGCGCGGGGGCTGCCCCGGTCCCGACACCCTCGATCACCGGGTGCTGCGCCGCTACCTCGCGTACCTCACGACCCGCGGCCTCGCCCGACGGTCGGTGGCGCGCAAGGCGGCGTCGCTGCGGTCCTTCACCCGCTACCTCCGCCGCCACGGCGCCCTCGCCGTCGACCCCGGCCGGCGCCTCCACACCCCCAAGGGGCCGTCGCGCCTGCCCCGGGTGCCCCGCCGGGCCGAGGCCGAGGCGCTCCTCGACGGCGCCGCCGAGGCGCCCGCCGCCCCCGGAGCCGACGCCGTCGTGCGGGCGCGGCGGCTGCGCGACGCCGCCCTCCTCGAGGTCCTGTACGGGGCGGGGCTGCGGGTGAGCGAGGCCTGCGGGCTGACCCCGGCCGACACCGACCTGGTCCGGGGCTCGGTCACCGTCCTGGGCAAGGGGGCCAAGGTGCGGCGGGTCCCGCTCGGCGAGCCCGCCCGGCGGGCCGTCGCCGACTACCTCGCGCAGGGACGCCCGGTGCTCGCCGGGGAGCAGCCCGTCGAGGCGCTGTTCCTCAACGCCCGGGGCCGGCCCCTCACCCCCGCGACGCCCGCCGCGCCCTCGCCCGTCACCCCCTGGCCGACGGGACCCGTCTGCACCCGCACGTGCTGCGGCACGCGTTCGCCACCCACCTGCTCGAGGGGGGCGCGGACCTCCGGGCGGTCCAGGAGCTGCTGGGCCACTCGGACCTCGCCACCACCCAGGTGTACACGCACGTGACCCGAGGCCACCTGAAGGCCGTCTACGACGAGACGCACCCCCGTGCCTGACGAGCGCCGCCCCGAGGTCTCGGCGGTCACCGAGCTGTGGGAGGAGTACAAGAGCACCGGCGCGTCCGAGATCCGTGAGCGGCTCATCCTCCACTACTCGCCGCTGGTGAAGTTCGTGGCCGGACGGGTCGCCGCCGGCCTGCCCCAGAACATCGAGCAGGCGGACCTCGTGAGCTACGGCATCTTCGGGCTCATCGACGCCATCGACAAGTTCGACCCGGCCCGCGGGTTCAAGTTCGAGACCTACGCCATCTCCCGCATCAAGGGCTCCATCATCGACGAGCTCCGCTCGATCGACTGGGTGCCCCGCTCGGTCCGGGCGAAGGCCAGGGCGATCGAGCGGGCCTACTCGAAGCTCGAGAACGAGTTGCGCCGCACGCCCGAGGACCGCGAGGTCGCCGCGGAGCTCGACATGACCGAGGAGGAGCTGGCCCAGGTCCTGTCGCAGGTCTCGTTCGTCGGCATCGTCGCGCTCGACGAGCTGCTGGCCGGGTCCCAGCGCGGCGACGGGACCACTGTCGGCGACACGATCGCCGACCGGGCCTTCGACCCGGTCAAGGCGTTCGAGATCGACGAGATGAAGCACGTCCTCGCCGACGCCATCAACCGGATGCCCGACCGCGAGCGGCTCGTGCTCACCCTCTACTACTACGAGGGCCTCACGCTGGCCGAGATCGGCGAGGTCCTCGGCGTCACCGAGAGCCGGGTGTGCCAGATCCACACCAAGGCGATCCTCCAGCTCCGGGCCCGGCTCGTCGAGCCCGAGCGGGGCCTGGCCCGCTGACCCGGGCCTCCCCGCCCCTGGTCCGAGGGCTCCCCGGCCGCTAGGCTCCGGGCGCTTCCCCGGCTTCCCCCGTCGCCGTGCCGACCCCGGGGGAAGCCCATGGCTCGCCTGCTCGTCCTCGCCTGCTCCTGGCTCGCCGCGTCCCTGGTCGCGCCGGGCCTTCCCACCGGTGCGGCCGGTGCGGCCACGGGGCCCGCCGACGGCGGTCCGCCCCCGGCCCTCGCCCGCCCGGTCCCGGGCCCGGTGATCGAGCCCTTCGACGCCCCCGACGGTCCCTACGGCCCCGGTCACCGCGGGGTCGACCTCGAGGCCCCCGAGGGGACCGTGGTGCGTGCCGCGGGCGACGGCGTCGTCGCCTTCGCCGGGAGCGTGGCCGGCACGCTGCACGTCACCGTGGCGCACGCCGGGGGTGGCGGACCTCGTACTCCTTCCTCGCCCGGGTCGACGTGCGGAGGGGGCAGCCCGTCGCCCGGGGCGAGCCGGTCGGGCGGGCGGGCGGCCGCGGCCCCGGCCACGAGGCCGGGCGGCTCCACCTGGGCCTGCGGGTGGGCGATCGCTACCTCGACCCGATGCTCCTCTTCGGTCCCCCGGACCTCGCCCCGGTCGTGCGGCTCGCTCCCGTCGAGCACGACGCCCCGCTCGCCGCCCCCGCGGCCGAGCGCCGGAGCCTCGCGCTCGCGCTCGACCTCGGCGCGGTCGCGCCACCCGCCGGGCTCCTCGGCGGCACGCCGGCCACCCCGTGGGACCTGGTGGGCCGGGCGGCCGGGTTCCTGGTCGACGGGACCCGTCGTGCCTCGGCCCTGGCCGGCCGGGCGCTCGACGTCGTGGCCCGCGCCGGCCGGGGGCTGGTGGGCCGCCTCGTCGAGCTGGGCCTCGCGGTGTGGGCCCGCACCGAGCTGGCCCGCATGGTCGACGACCTGGTGCAGGTGGCGCAGGGGCTCGGGCGGTGGCTGCGCGACCGGCTCGACTGCACCCAGGACGCGCCGGCGGCCGACGGCACCGGCGGGAGCACGCACCTCCTCTTCGCCGTGGCGGGCATCGACAGCCGGGCCGGGCCCGACGGGCGCTCGCTCGACCTCCCGGTCGAGGATCTCGGCTACCGGGCCGGGGAGGTGGCGTACTTCTCGTACGCGGCCGGCGGCGGTCCCTACACCGCGGAGGACACCCACGGCGACCTGCTCGTCGCCGCGGCCCGCCTGGGCGAGCAGCTCCGGGCCTTCGCCGCCGAGCACCCCGGTCGCGAGGTCGACCTCGTCGCCCACTCCCAGGGGGGCGTCGTGGTCCGCCTCTTCCTCGAGCACGTCTACGACGCCGGCGACCCGTCCTGGCCGCCGCTGGGCACGGTCGTCACGCTGTCGTCGCCCCACGAGGGCGCGCCGGCGGCCACGGCGGTCCGCCGCGTGGCGGCCACCCGGACCGGCCGGGCCGTGCTCGACGCCGTCGGGAGCCGGCTCGGCGTCGCCCCGGCCGACGCGCCGTCCGTCGCCCAGCTCGACGAGCGCTCGCCGCTCACCGCCGGCGACGCCCCGCTCCCCGAGCACGTCGAGCTCACGAGCGTCGGCGCGGTCGACGACCTGGTCGTGCCGGCGACCAACGTCGAGGTGCCCGGCGCCCGGGTCGTCGTGGTGGACCCCGAGGGCTGGAACGACCACGGCGGCGTCGTCGACTCGCCGAGGTCGATGCAGGAGGTGCGGCTCGCCCTGGAGGGGCGTCCGCCGGCGTGCCAGGGCCTCGTCGACGGGCTGCGCCAGGCGGTCGAGCCGGTGATCATCCGGGCCGCCGAGCGCGAGGCCGGGATCCAGGTCTCCCGCGCGATGACGCTGCTC
Source organism: Acidimicrobiia bacterium (assembly GCA_027494165.1). Lineage (GTDB taxonomy): Bacteria > Actinomycetota > Acidimicrobiia > IMCC26256 > JAOSJM01 > JAOSJM01. The sequence continues at coordinate 326,737 of JAOSJM010000001.1, forward strand.
GACTGGCTGACCGTGCCCCTCGGGTGAACGGCGGGGGACCCGGCGACGTCCCCGAGCCGGGCGGCCGGGCGCCCGCCGACTCGGCCGGTCGCCGGACCGGCTCGCTAGAATCGCCGCCGGCCACGCACCGCGAGGCCTATCACGCACGCCCGTCACCCGAGGTCGTCGCCGGTCCGAGCGATTCGAGCGACGCGACGCGGGCGGAGGTCACAACCGAGGGAAGGGAACCAGGTGGCTGTCGTCACGATGAAGCAGCTGCTGGAGGCCGGGGTCCACTTCGGCCACCAGACGCGGCGCTGGAACCCGAAGATGCGCCGGTTCATCTTCGGGGAGCGCAACGGCATCTATGTCATCGACCTGCACCAGACGCTGGATCGGATCGACGCGGCGTACCGCTTCGTCCGCCAGGCGGTGGAGGACGGCGGGACCGTCCTGTTCGTCGGGACGAAGAAGCAGGCCCAGGAGCCGGTCCGCAAGCAGGCCGAGCGTTGCGGGATGCCGTACGTCAACTACCGCTGGCTCGGCGGGATGCTCACCAACTTCCAGACCGTCCACTCGCGGGTCTCGAAGCTCCGCGAGCTCGAGCGGCTCGTGAAGAGCGGCGAGACCGACCAGATGATCAAGAAGGAAGCGCTGAAGGTGAAGCGAGAGCTGGCCAAGCTCGAGCGGAACCTCGGCGGCATCCGGCACCTCGAGAAGGTGCCGAGCGCGGTCTTCGTCATCGACACCAAGAAGGAGCACATCGCGGTCACCGAGGCGAACCGCCTGGGGATCCCGGTCGTCGCCGTCGTCGACACGAACTGCGACCCCGACGTCATCGACTACGTCATCCCCGGCAACGACGACGCCATCCGCTCCGCGGCGCTCATGTGCCGGGTCATCGCCGACGCCGCGACCGAGGGGACCTACCTCGCCCAGCGCAAGGGCGCCCGGCCCGGGACCAGGGCCGAGGAGGTGGCGGACCTCCCGCCGATCGATCCCGAGGAGGCTCGGCGCCGGGCCGAGGCCCAGCAACGGGCCCGCAACGAGGCCGCGGCCGCCCAGAAGCGCCGCGAGGAGCGGCTGGCCGAAGCGAGGCGCGCGCAACCCGCCGCGCCGGCGGCGGCCGACACCGCCGAAGCCGCGCCTGCCGCGCCCGAGAGCCCGCCCGCCGCCCCGGCCGAGGAGGAGCCCTCGCCGGGCGCGGAGACCACGACGACCGGGGAAGCCGATGGCTGAGATCAGGGCTGCCGACGTCGCCGCGCTGCGCAAGCAGACCGGCGCGGGGATGATGGACTGCAAGAAGGCCCTCGTCGAGAACGACGGCGACATGGAGGCCGCCAAGGAGTGGCTGCGCAAGAAGGGCCTGGCCGGGGCCAGCAAGCGTGAGGGTCGCGAGGCCACGAACGGCGCGATCGCGGTCGCGGTCGAGGACGGCGTCGGGGCCCTCGTCGAGGTCACCTGCGAGACCGACTTCGTCGCCAAGGGCGGCGACTTCACCGAGATGGTCGACCACCTCGTCCGGCAGGTCCTCGACACCGGTGACGCCGACCTCTCGGCCCAGCCCCTGGCCGGCGACCCGTCGCAGACGGTGGGCGACGCCGTCGCCCAGCTCGGCGCCAAGCTGGGGGAGAAGGTCGGGCTCGGACGGGTCGTCCGCTTCGAGACCGACGACGGGCTCCTCGACGGCTACCAGCACGTCCAGAACGAGCGGGGGGTCATCGGCGTGCTCGTCGAGCTCGGCGGCGTCGACCCCTCCGACGCGAAGGCCCGCGAGGTGGCCCACGACATCGCCCTCCACATCGCCTCGGCCGCGCCCCGCTTCCTGAGCCGTGACGACGTCCCCGCCGACGTCGTCGAGAAGGAGCGAGCGGTCTACGAGGAGCTCACCCGCAACGAGGGCAAGCCCGAGCAGGCCATCCCCAAGATCGTGGAGGGCCGCCTCGGGGGGTTCTTCAAGGACGTGGTCCTCCTCGAGCAGGGGTTCGTCCGCGACCCCAAGCAGACCGTCCGGGCGCTCGTCGAGGCGCTCGGTGGAGACGCCACCCTCCGCCGGTTCGCGCGGGTCAAGGTGGGGGAGGGCTAGCCAGCGGAACCGCCTCCCGGGCGGTGGGAAGGGAGCCATGGTGGAGAGCCGGTACCACAGGGTCGTCCTCAAGCTCTCCGGAGAGGCGTTCGCCGACGTCTCGGTCGGCTTCGGCATCGACGCCGCCGTGGTCCAGCGCATCGCCGAGGAGGTGGCGGCCGCCCGCGCGGAGCTCGGGGTCGAGATCGCCGTCGTGGTGGGCGGGGGCAACATCTTCCGGGGCATGAGCGGCGCCACGCGGGGCATGGACCGGGCCCGGGCCGACTACATGGGCATGCTCGCCACGGTCATCAACGCCCTCGCGCTCCAGGACGCGCTCGAGGCCGTCGGTCAGCCGACCCGGGTCCAGACGGCGATCTCCATGGCCCAGGTGGCCGAGCCGTACATCCCGCTGCGGGCCATCCGCCACCTCGAGAAGGGCCGGGTGGTGGTCTTCGCCGCCGGGACCGGCAACCCGTACTTCACGACCGACACGACCGCCGCCCTGCGGGCGGCCGAGGTGGGGGCCGAGGCCATCCTCAAGGGCACCCACTCGGGGGTGGACGGCGTCTACAGCGCCGACCCGCGGATCGACCCCGACGCCGTGAAGCTGCCCGAGGTGAGCCACTTCGAGGTCATCAACCGGGGCCTCAAGGTGATGGACTCGACCGCCATCACGTTCTGCATGGACAACGAGCTCCCGATCATCGTCTTCGACGTGACGGCACCGGGGAACATCCACCGGGCGCTCGTCGGCGAGCCGATCGGTACGCTCGTGAGCTCGGGCGAGGCGTCGTGAGCGCCGGCGCCGTCGACGGGAACCCCTGGGAGCGACCATGACGAAGGACGAGATCGTCGCCGAGGGCAAGGAGAAGATGCGCAAGGCGATCGCGCACCTCCAGGACGAGTTCGCGACCATCCGCACCGGCCGGGCCACCCCGGCCCTGGTCGAGAAGCTCAAGGTCGACTACTACGGCAGCGAGGTGCCGCTCCAGCAGCTCGCCGGCTTCGGCGTTCCCGAGCCCCGGGTGCTGACGGTCTCTCCCTACGACAAGGGGGCCCTCAAGGCGATCGAGAAGTCCATCCAGGCGAGCGACCTCGGCATCAACCCGTCGAACGACGGGCAGGTGATCCGCCTCGTGTTCCCCGAGCTCACCGAGGAGCGCCGCAAGGAGCTGGTGAAGGTCGTGAAGCGCCGGGCCGAGGACGGCAAGGTCTCGGTGCGCAACGCCCGCCGGCACGCCCGCCAGGGGCTCGAGGCCCTGGAGAAGGACGGCGAGATCTCCCGCGACGACCTCGACCGGACCGAGAAGGAGCTCGAGAGGACCACCCACGAGTTCGAGGCCGAGATCGACACCATGCTCAAGGCGAAGGAGCACGAGCTCCTGGAGGTGTGATGAGCGCCCGGCCCGACGCCGCCGGTCGCCTCCAGCGCGGGTCTACCCTGGCCCTGGAGACACCGGAGGGATGACGTGACCGACGACCACGAGCGCGACGAGCGGGAACCCCGCGAGGGGGTGCGGATCGTCGGCGCATCCGAGGCCGGGCGGCCCGGACCGGGGTCAGGGCCGCACGAGGAGCCGAACGAGGAGGCGGCCGAGGAGGCCGCCGGTTCGCCCGGCGCCGGTCGTCCAGCCGGGGAGCGGCCCGCCTCGGAGGGCGTGCGGATCCTCGGCGCCGACGAGGCCCAGGCCGCGGTCGAGGCCGGCCAGGTCGGTCGGCGCAAGCCCGAGGGGGAGCCGCGCTACGGCGACGTGCCGCCCCGGCCCGATCCGGGGGTCCGCCCGGCGGCGCGCTTCCCGCTGCCCGACCGTGACGCCTCGGCCCACCCCGCCGGGGCCACGTGGTCGGCCAGCGGCGAAGGCGCCGCCCCGCCCCCCGCGCGACCCGCGGAGGAGCCCGAGGAGCCCGGGGAGCCCGGCAGCGGGCCGGTCCCGCTGCCGCACTGGACCGAGCCCCCGACCGGAGAGGTCCCGCGCATCCTTCCCGAGGCCGAGCCCGTCGAGGACGACCTGGAGGAGGTCCTCGACGAGGACCTCGACGCCTGGGCCTCGCTCTCCGGGAGCGGGCCGCGCTTCCGGGCCGGGGCCGGCGACTGGGCGGAGGGCGACTTCTCCGGGGAGCTGCGCAAGGACGAGGCCACCGCGCTCGGGGCCCTGGCCGACCGGCGCGACGACGACCAGGTCTTCGACGAGCAGGTCGCGGCCCGGCGCCGCCGGGGCGCCGCGCCCGCGACGCCGTCCCGCGGGCCGGATCCGGCCCGTGCCCGCCGTCCCGGCCTCGAACCCGAGGTCGAGGTGCGTTCCCGGCCCGCCGCCTCCGCTCCCGCTCCCGCCCAGGACCTCCCCACCCGGGTCGTGACGGGGCTGTCGATCGCCGCCGTCGCCCTGCTGTGCCTCCACTTCGGGCCGGCCGCGACGACGCTCCTGGTCTCGGTCATCGTCGGCGTCGCGGCCTTCGAGCTCTTCGACGCCGTGCAGCGCCAGGGCTACCGGCCGGCCACCGTCCTGGGCCTGATCGGCGCCTTCGGCCTCCCGATCGCGGCGTACCACGTGGGGCTGGACGCGTTCCCGCTGGTCACGGGGCTCGTGGTCGTCTTCTCCCTCCTCTGGTACCTCGCCGGCGTCGTGCGGGCCCGGCCCGTGGTGAACGTGGCCATGACCCTGCTCGTCTTCGGCTACGTCGGCGTGCTGGGCGGCTTCGCCGGCCTCATGCTCGAGGCCCGGCCCGGCAACGACGGGGTGGGGCTGGTGCTGGGCCTGGCCATCTGCGCGGTGGGCTACGACGTGTTCGGCTACTTCGTGGGCTCGCAGTTCGGGAAGAACCGCCTCGCGCCGAACGTGTCCCCCAACAAGACCGTCGAGGGGCTGGTCGGCGGCATGGTCGCGGCGGTCGTGCTGGGCCTGTTCGTGAGCGGGGTGATCGATCTCACGCCCTGGGACGGGCGCCTCGCCCACGGCCTGTACCTCGGGCTGGTGGTGGCGATCATGGCCCCCCTGGGCGACCTGTGCGAGTCGCTCCTGAAGCGCGACCTGGGGATCAAGGACCTGGGCTCGATCCTCCCGGGCCACGGCGGGGTCCTCGACCGCTTCGACGCCATCCTGTTCTGCATGCCCGGCGTCTACTACCTGGCCCGGGTCCTCGAGATCGGATGACACCCCCGGTCGCCTCCCGGGCGGCCCCGGCGGCGAGGGCGACCCGACGAGCGTGCGGCGCGTCGTGATCCTGGGCTCCACGGGCTCGATCGGGACCCAGGCCCTCGACGTGATCCGGCGGCACCCCGATCGCTACCGCGTCGTCGGACTGGCGGCGGGCCGCAACGCCGAGATGCTCGAGGCCCAGGCCCGGGAGCTGGGGGTGCCCGCCGACCGGGCCCGCCTCGGAGCCGACGGCCCGGAGGCCCTCGCCGAGCTGGCCGCCCTCCCCGACGCCGACGTCGTGCTCAACGCGATCGTCGGCTTCGCCGGGCTGCCGGCCACCCTCGCGGCCCTCGAGCACGGGAAACGGCTCGCCCTGGCCAACAAGGAGAGCCTCGTCGCCGGAGGCCCGGTGGTCGCCCGGGCCCGGGCCCGGGGCGGGGGCGAGATCGTGCCCGTCGACTCCGAGCACTCGGCGGTCCACCAGGCGCTGCGGGGCGGGAGGCGCACCGAGGTGCGCCGGATCGTGCTCACGGCGAGCGGCGGGCCGTTCCGCGGCCGTTCGCGGGAGGAGCTGCACCACGTCACCGTCGCCGACGCCCTCGCCCACCCCACCTGGAACATGGGGGCCAAGATCACGATCGACTCCTCGACGCTCATGAACAAGGGTCTCGAGGTCATCGAGGCCCGGGAGCTGTTCGAGGTCGACCTCGACCGGATCGAGGTCGTGGTCCACCCCCAGTCGGTCGTGCACGGCATGGTCGAGTTCTCCGACGGGGCCACGCTGGCCCAGCTCTCGATGCCCGACATGCGGCTGCCGATCGGGCTGGCCCTGGCCGCTCCCGAGCGCCTCGACGAGCCGTTCGGGCCGGTGGACTGGTCCGAGGTGGGCACGCTCACCTTCGAGCCACCCGACCTCGACGCCTTCCCCTGCCTCGGCCTCGCCTACGAGGCCGGCCGGGCCGGCGGGGCGGCGCCGGCCGTCCTCAACGGGGCCAACGAGGTGGCGGTGGCCGCCTTCCTCGAGGGTCGCATCCCCTGGACGGGGATCGCCGAGGTCGTGGCCGAGGCGCTCCAGGGGGGCGCCGGGAACGTCGATGACGTCTCCGACGTTCTGGAGGCCGACCGGGTCGCGCGCGAGCGGGCCCGGAAGGCCGTCGAGCGGAGGAGCGCCGCGTGAAGGACCCGTTGGGCGAGGTCGTCGTCCGGCCGAGGCGAGTCGTCCCGATCATCCTGGCCGTGCTGGCCCTGATCGTCGTCGGGGCGATCCTGCGGCCGGGCCTGACGGCCACGATCGCCGTCGTGGCCTCACTCCTCGTGATGATCTTCCTCCACGAGCTCGGGCACTTCGTGATGGCGAAGCGGGCGGGCATGAAGGTCACCGAGTTCTTCGTCGGCTTCGGGCCGCGCCTGTGGTCGGTGCGGCGAGGCGAGACCGAGTACGGCGTCAAGGCGTTCCCCCTCGGCGGCTACTGCCGCATCGTGGGGATGAGCAACCTCGAGGAGATCGAACCCGAGGACGAGCCCCGCACGTACCGGTCCAAGGCCTTCCACCAGAAGCTGGGCGTGGCGGTCGCCGGCTCGTTCACGCACTTCGTCATCGCCCTCGTCCTGGTCTTCCTGGTCCTGTGGCAGTCCGGCGACCCGTTCGACGACCGCGTCGACCCGAGCGTCACGAACGTCCAGAGCGACAGCGCCGCCGCGGCTGCGGGCATCGAGCCCGGCGACGACATCCTCGCCGTCGACGGCGAGCCGGTGTCCGCGTGGGAGGACGTCGTGGCCGCCATCCAGGCGAGCCCCGACGAGCCCGTCTCGATCGTCGTGGACCGGGGCGGGGAACGGCTCACCCTCGAGGCCACGCCGACCGAGCGGGAGGTCGACGGCGAGACCATCGGCTACCTGGGCGTCTCGCCTCGCGTCTACACGGTGCCGCTGTCGCTCCCCGAGGCCGCGCCGCGGTCCTTCGTGGTGCTGGGCCGCGTGGCCCGGCTCAACGTCGAGGCCCTGGGCGAGATCTTCTCCCCGTCGGGGATCGAGCGCTACTTCAACGCGCTCTCCGGCAGCGAGGCCGCCGAGGACCAGGAGACCCGGTTCGTCTCGCCTGTGGGGATCACCCGGGTGGCCGGGGAGGCGGTGCGCTCGGGGTGGGTCGACGTCCTCCTGCTGCTCGTCGCCGTCAACGTCTTCGTCGGCATCTTCAACATGATCCCCCTGCTGCCCTTCGACGGGGGCTACGTGGCGATCGCGATCTACGAGAAGATCGCCTCGACGGTGAGGCACCGGCCTGTCCAGGCCGACGTGCGGAAGCTGCTGCCGATCACCGTGGCGGTGGTCACCCTGCTCGTCTTCATCGGGCTCTCGGCCCTGTTCCTCGACATCGTGAACCCGTTGCGGTTCCCGTCCTGACCGGGCGGCGCCACGGCGCCTCCGGGACGGCGGCCCGGGCCCGGGAGGCCGGCTCCGAGCGCGAGGCCGCCGCGGCGGCGCCGTAGGCTGAGCGGCGATGCATCCGCGCCGCCCCACCCGCCAGGTGCACGTCGGAACCGTCGCCGTCGGCGGTGGCGCGCCCGTCTCGGTCCAGTCGATGACCACGACGAAGACCGCCGACGTCGAGGGGACCCTCGCCCAGATCTACGCCCTGGCCGGGGCCGGCTGCGACATCGTCCGCTGCACCTGCAACGAGGAGGAGGCGGCCGAGGGGCTGGCCCGCATCGTCCCCCGCTCGCCGATCCCGATCGTCGCCGACATCCACTTCCAGCACCGCCTGGCCCTCGCCGCGATGGAGGCCGGGGTCCAGGCCCTGCGCCTCAATCCCGGCAACATCCGCAAGCCCCAGCACGTCCAGGCGGTCGCCCGCGAGGCCGGGGACCGGGGCCTGCCGATCCGCATCGGTGTGAACGCGGGCAGCCTCGACCCCGAGATCGCGGCCCGCCACGGGGGCGCCACCCCCGAGGCCCTGGTCGAGTCGGCGATGCGCGAGCTGGCGTACTTCCGGGAGGTCGGCTTCGAGGACGTCAAGATCTCGGTGAAGGCCTCCAGCGTGCCGCTCATGATCGACGCCTACCGGCTCCTGGCCGACACCACCGACCACCCCCTCCACCTGGGGGTCACCGAGGCCGGCCCGCCGCCCCAGGGGCTGGTGAAGTCGGTGGCGGGGATCGGCACGCTCCTCGCCGAGGGCATCGGCGACACCATCCGCTTCTCGCTCACCGCCGACCCGGTGGAGGAGGTGCGGGCCGGACGGACGCTGCTCGAGGCCCTGGGCCTGCGGGAGCGCCGCGGCCTCGACCTCATCGCCTGCCCGTCGTGCGGCCGGGCCGAGGTCGACGTGATCCGGGTGGCCCGGGACGCCCAGGCCGCGCTGGAGGACCGGGGGATCCCGCTGCAGGTCGCCGTGATGGGCTGCGTCGTGAACGGGCCCGGGGAGGCCCGCGACGCGGACCTGGGGATCGCGGCCGGGCGGGGCAAGGGCCACCTCTTCGTGAAGGGCCACGTGGTGCGGGTGGTGCCCGAGGGGGAGATGGTGGCCGCGCTGACCGAGGAGGCCGAGCGGATCGTGGCCGAGGGCGTCGAGGGTGCCCTCGCCCACGCGGAGGCCGGGGCGGAGGCCGCGGCCGCGGCCGACCGGGAGGAGCTGCTGGCGAGCCAGGGCCCCGACGTGAACCACGCCGCCGAGCGCATCGCCCGCATCCGCGAGATCGGCGGCGACGTCACGTCCGACTGACGCGCGGCCGGCGACGGAGGGCGCTTCGCCGTCTCGCCATCGAGCCCGTCCCGGGTGTCGTTGCCGCCGCCCGGCGGGGGTGGGGACACCGGGGACGGACAGGATGACGGACGGGATGAGGGGTACCGGCGGCGACGTCCCGCCCGACGACGCGCGGCGGGGTCAGGCCCGGGCGAGGTGGCGCGCCGTGCGCCAGCGCCGCAGGCCCGGGCCAGGCCGGCCTCCAGGCGCTCGGCCCGCAGGGCCTCCTCCAGCGGCGACTCCAGCGGCGGGAGGTCGCCGACCACCCAGGAGAGGAGCAGGTCGGCGAGGGCCGGGTTGCGGGGAGGACCGGCCCGTGGAGGTAGGTGCCGACGAGGCGCCGGCCCAGGACGCCGTCGAACCCGTCGCCGTTCCCGCCGCCCGCCAGCACCCGCCCGAGCGGGCGCACCCCCGGGCCGAGGGTCGTGCGGCCGCCGTGGTTCTCGAAGCCGGTGAGCCGGGGCAGGGGCGGCTCGGGCTCGACCACCACCTCGCCGATGAGGCGGCCCGGGCCGGCCCGGGTCACGGCGTCGACGAGGCCCAGCCCGTCCATCATGTCGCCGTCGGCCGCCTCGTAGGAGTGGCCGACGAGCTGGAACCCGGCGCACACCGCGAGCACGGCGGCCCCGGCGTCGCGGGCCCGCGCCACGCTCGCGGCCGACGACCGCATCCCGGCGGCGGCCAGGGCCTGGGGGTCGTCCTCGCCCCCGCCGAAGAGGTAGACGTCGAGCGAGTCCGGGACGGGCGAGCCCGCGGGGACCTCGACCAGCTCGGCGTCGATGCCGCGCCAGCGGAGCCGCCGCACCAGGACGAGCGCGTTGCCCCGGTCGCCGTAGGTGCCGAGCAGCTCGGGGAAGACCAGCCCGACCCGCACCGCCGACGCGGTCATCCGAACCTCCGGTGGAGGGCGAGGAACTGGGTGTAGGACGCGACGACGTCGACCTCGTCGCCGGCGAGGCGCTCGGCGGCCCGCATCGGGTGGGGCTCGAGGAGGTGGTCGACCTCGGCGTAGCGGAACCGCACGGCCACGTCGAGGGCCCGCTCCCCGGCCGCCGCGACGGCGCGGCCGCGCAGCAGCTCGTAGGGGACGTCCCAGAGCCACGACGGGTCCTTCCCGTCGGCCACGTGGGCGTTGACGGCGACGACGACGGCGCTGTCGCGCCGCGCGACGTGCTCGAGGACCTCCGTCCACCCGGCCGGGTTCTTGGCCAGGTAGATCCGCACGGGCCGGCCGTCGGGGAGGCGCACGGTCCGGTACCGCCCGGCCACCGTCTCCACGTCCCGGATGGCCCCGAGCGCGGTGTCGAGGGGGACCCCGAAGTGCTCGACGGCGGCGACGAGGGCGAGGGCGGCGTTGGCCCGGTTCCACCGCCCGGGCAGGGCGAGGTCGAGCGGGACGACCTCCCCGTCGCGGGAGAGCGCGCCGTCGTGGAGCCGGTACGGGGACTCGGGGCGGGCGAACCCGCACCCCGGACACGTGAAGCCGTCCGCGGACCAGTCGAGGAGCGCGCCGCAGCCCGGGCAGGTGGCCGCGTCGCCCCGCCACCCGGCGCCGAGGTCCACCCAGGTCGTCGCGGCGGGTGCCGCCGCGTGGGCGACGTGCGGGTCGGCGGCGTTGGCGACGACCCGGAGTCCCGGGTGGGCCTCGGCGACGGCGCGCCACCGCTCGGCGACGGAGGTGACCTCGCCGAAGCGGTCGAGCTGGTCGCGGCTCAGGTTGCCGAGGACGAGGAGCTCCACGGGGGAGCGCGTCGACGACGCGGGGGAGGACCCGCTCGTCGACCTCCAGGACGGCCGGGCCGGGCCCACGGGCCCCGGCGAGCGCCGGGGCGATGCCCGAGGCGAGGTTGGCCCCGGTCGTGTTGCTGACCACCCGGTGGCCGGCGGCCTCGAGGGCGGCGACGAGGAGCCGGGTCGTGGTCGTCTTGCCGTTCGTCGCCGACACGAGGGCCACCCGGTGGCCCCTCCCGAGCTCCTCCAGCGCGCCGGGGGCGAGGGCCAGCATGATCCTTCCGCTGATGGTGGCGCCGGCCCCCCGCCCGGCGACCCGCGACGCCCAGCCGGCGGCCCGGCCGGCCGCGACGGCCAGGCGCGTGCGCGCCGAGCGCCGGCTCATGCTCGCTCGCACCAGAAGGCGTCCACCCGGTAGGGGACGAGGAGCTCCGCCCGACCCCGGGTATCGGGGTGGGTGGCGAGGAGGCCCTCCACCTCGCGCACGACGGCGTCCTGCTCGGCGGCCGGGAGGACGGCGACGTGGCTCACCGAGCGGATCCGCTCGACGACGCCGGCGGGATCCGTGCGCTGCTCGTGGTGGAACGTCGCGCGGTGGACGGGACCGAAGCCCTCGGCTCCGGTGAAGCCGGCGCCCGGACCGTGGTCGTGGTCCCGCCAGGGGGCCCGGCGCTCGACCCGGTCCATCACGGACCAGACCCGGTCGACCCACTCCACGCCGCGATCCCGCACGTTCCAGACCAGACCGAGGCGCCCGCCGGGCACGAGCACGCGGCGGAGCTCGGCCAGGGCCGCCGGGGCGTCGAACCAGTGGAACGCCTGGGCCACCGTCACCGCGTCGAGGGACGCCGGGGTCAGGGGAGGGCCTCGGCGACCGCGGCGACCGCGGGCACGCCGGGGACGCCCGCCGCCAGGGCCCGGCGCATGCCCTCGACCGGCTCGGCCGCGAGGACCCGGGCCCCGGTGGGGACGAGGAGGCGGGTGAGCTTGCCGGTCCCGGCGGCCAGGTCGAGGACCGTCGCCCCGGGGCGCAGGCGCAGGTGCTCGGCGAGCCAGCCCACGGCGTCGGGCGGGTAGGAGGGCCGGGCGCGCTCGTAGGCGTCGGCCCCGGCACCGAACCCGCGGGCGGCGACGTCGTGGACGGGCACGGGCGCCATGATGGCAGGCCGGCACGACGGCCATCGGACCCCGGGGTTCGTCGGCGGCGTGCCGGATCTCCCCCGGGGCGCCGGCGAGGCCTGGCTAACCTCGGCGCCATGCGGATGTCCCGGCTCTTCCTGCGAACCCTGCGCGACGACCCCGCCGACGCCGAGGTCGACAGCCACCGGCTGCTCGTGCGGGCCGGCTACATCCGCAAGGTCGCCTCGGGCGTCTACTCGTGGCTCCCGCTCGGGGCCCGGGTCCTCCGGCGGGTGGAGCAGATCGTGCGCGAGGAGATGGACGCGGCCGGGGCCCAGGAGCTCGTGCTCCCGATCGCCCAGCCCCTGGAGCTGTGGGAGCGGACCGGCCGTGACGTCACGTACGGCCCGCTGATGTTCCGCCTCCAGGACCGGAAGGAGACGGGCTTCTGCCTGTCGCCCACGGCCGAGGAGGCCGTGACGGCGACCGTCGCGGCCGAGTACTCGAGCTATCGCGACCTCCCGGTGAACCTGTACCAGATCAACTGGAAGTACCGCGACGAGCTGCGGCCCCGGTTCGGCCTCTTGCGGGCCCGGGAGTTCCTCATGAAGGACGCCTACTCCTTCCACGTCGACGCCGAGGACCTCGGGCACACCTACCGGGCCATGTACGAGGCGTACACCCGGGTGTTCGCCCGCTGCGGCCTCACCACGCGTGCCGTCGAGGCCCAGGCCGGTGAGATCGGCGGCGACGTGAACCACGAGTTCATGGCGGTCGCCGCGGTCGGCGAGGACGACTTCGTCTGGTGCCGGTCCTGCGACTACGCCGCCAACGTCGAGGCAGCCACCCGGAGGGCCCACGACGCCCTCCACACCGAGGTCCCCGCCGTCGAGGCGCCGCCGATGGAGCCGGTCGAGACGCCGGGGCTGCCGGGCATCACCGAGGTGGCCCGTCACCTGGACGCCTCCGCCGACGAGCTCCTGAAGTGCATCGCGTTCGACGTCGAGGGCGAGTTGGGCCTGGCCCTCGTGCCCGGCGACCGCGAGGTGAACCCGTTCGCGCTCGCGCGGGCGCTCGCGCCACGGCGGGTCCGCATCTTCGAGGAGGAGGACTTCGCCACCCGGCCGGGCCTGCCCCGCGGCTACATCGGCCCCCACTTCGCCGAGGCCGCCCAGGTCGTCGCCGACACCCACGTCGGGGTGGCCCGGGCCTGGATCACCGGGGCGAACCTGCCCGACCACCACGTGCGCCACGCGGTGCTCGGGCGCGACTTCCACGTGGACCGCTGGGCCGACCTCGTGACGGTCGTCCCCGGCGACCCGTGCCCCCGCTGCGGCGCGCCCCTCTCGGTCGACCGGGGCATCGAGGTCGGCCACGTGTTCCAGCTCGGCACGAAGTACTCGCGGGCGATGGCCGCGCTCTACACCGACGAGCAGGGCGACCAGCACCCGATGGTCATGGGGTGCTACGGCATCGGGGTGTCACGGATCGTCGCCGCGGTGGCCGAGGAGCACCACGACGAGCACGGCCTCGCCTGGCCCGAGTCGCTGGCCCCGTACGCCGTCCACCTCGTGGCGCTCCCGGGGAAGGGTGAGGCGGCCGTCGCGGTCGCCGAGGCCGCCGACCGGATCTACGCCGGGCTGACCGCGGCCGGGGTCGAGGTGCTCTACGACGACCGCGGCGCCAGCGCCGGGGTCAAGTTCGCCGACGCCGACCTCCTCGGCGTGCCGGTCCAGGTCACCGTGGGGGCCAAGGGCCTGGCCCGGGGCGTGGTGGAGCGCAAGGCGCGGGCCACGGGGGAGCGTGACGAGGTGCCGCTCCCCGACGTGGTGGAGGAGCTCACCCGGGGTCCGGGATAGCCGTGCGCCTGCCGGTCGCGCCGCCGGTCGCCCCGATGCTGGCGAAGCTCGCGCGCGAGCTCCCGACGGGTGAGGGCCTCCTCTACGAGCCGAAGTGGGACGGCTTCCGCTGCCTGGTGTTCCGCGACGGCGACGAGCTGCTGCTGCAGAGCCGCAACGAGCGCCCCCTCGACCGGTACTTCCCCGAGCTGCCCGAACCGCTTCGCGACCGGCTCCCGTCGCGCTGCGTCGTCGACGGGGAGATCGTCATCGCCACGGGGCACGGGCTCGACTTCGACCTGCTCTCGCTGCGGATCCACCCGGCCGCCAGCCGCGTGGCGAAGCTGGCCGCGGAGACGCCCGCGTCGTACGTGGCGTTCGACCTGCTCGCCGAGGACGACGAGGACCTGAGGGGCGTGGCCTTCGGCGAGCGCCGCCGGCGCCTGGAAGCAGCGCTGGCCCGCGCCCGGCCGCCCGTCCTGCTCACGCCGGCGACCACCGACCCGGCCGTGGCCGCCGACTGGTTCGAGCGCTTCGAGGGGGCCGGCCTCGACGGGGTGGTGGTCAAGGCCCTCGACGGTGCCTACCGGCCCGGCGAGCGGGCGATGGTCAAGGTCAAGCACCAGCGCAGCGCGGACTGCGCCGTGGCCGGGTTCCGATGGCACAAGGACGGCGAAGGGGTGGGCTCGCTCCTGCTCGGGCTCTACGACCGCCGGGGCGTCCTCCACCACGTCGGGGTGGCCGCCGGGCTCCCGGAGCGCCTGCGGCGGGCGCTCCTCGACGACGTCGAGCCCTACCGGGTCGGCCTCGCGGGGCATCCGTGGGCGGGCTGGTCGGGGGCCGATCCCCAGGCGCCGCCGGCGGGCCGGATGCCGGGGGGCCCGAGCCGGTGGAACGCGGCCAGGACCTGAGCTGGGAGCCCCTGCGGGTGGCCCTCGTGGCCGAGGTGGCCTACGAGCACCTCCAGGGCGACCGGTTCCGCCACACGGCCCGGTTCCTGCGCTGGCGGCCCGACCGGGACCCGGCGTCGTGCACCTACGACCAGCTCGAGGCCCCGGTCCCCGTGGAGCTGCACGAGGTCTTCGGCGAGCCGCGCGCCTGATCGCGCCGGGCCACCCCGGCTCAGGAACCGGCGTCGGGGTCGGGAGACCGCCGGGCCCGGCTGGGACTCACCCGGCGGGGCTCACCGGGCTGCTTGGGGAAGTGGGGCGGCCAGGGCTCGTCGCCGAGGCCGAGGGCCTCGTCGGCGGCGGCCAGCTCGAGCATGCCGTCGAGGGTGTGGGCCACGTCGTCGATGCCGGCGGTGAGGTCCCCGAGGCGCCCGTAGCGGTCCGGGACCGTGGCGATCGTGAGGTCGGCCGGGTCGACATCGGCGAGCTCGTCCCAGGTGATCGGGCAGGACACGCGGCCCTCGGGGTTGGCCCGGACCGAGTAGGCCGAGGCGATGGTGCGGTCCCGGGCGTTCTGGTTGTAGTCGATGAACACCCGCCGGCCCCGCTGCTCCTTCCACCACCGTGACGTCGCCTCGTCCGGCCGGCGCCGCTCCACCTCCCGGGCCAGGGCGAGGGCGGCCCGCCGGACCTCCAGGAACCCCCAGCGCGGGGCGATCCGGACGTACACGTGCAGACCACGTGATCCCGACGTCTTCGGGTACCCGACGAGGCCCTGCTCCCCGAGCACGTCCCTCACGGAGGCGGCCACCCGTCGCACGGCGTCGAAGGGGACCCCGGGCTGGGGTCGAGGTCGATCCGCAGCTCGTCGGGGTGGTCCACGTCCGCGCGCCGGACGTTCCACGGGTTCAGGTCGAGGCACCCCAGGTTCACCGCCCACACGACGTGGGCCAGGTCGGTGGGGCAGAGCTCGTCGGCGTGGCGGCCGCTCGGGAAGGCGACCCGGACGGTCTCCAGCCAGTCCGGGCGGTGGCTCGGGACGCGCTTCTGGAAGAAGGAGTCGCCGGTGGCGCCGTCGGGGTGGCGCTTCAGGACCGTCGGTCGCTCGAGCACGCCCCGCAGCGCGCCGTCACCCACCGCGAGGTAGTAGCGCGCGAGGTCCAGCTTCGTCTCTCCCCGGGCCGGGAAGAACACCTTGTCCGGGCGGGACAGGCGGACCGTCCGGCCGTCGACCTCGAGCTCGGTGAAGTCGGAGCTCACCCCTCCCGCCCCCTCGGCCGGCGCCCGCCCCCGGCGCGAGCGCCCGTCGCACGCCAGGCGCGAGGAGGGGGGATCGGGCGGCGCGGGCGGGCCGGAGCGATCGCCGGTGGAGGGGGCGTCCGGAGATCCGATCCGGTATAGTGGACCAGTTCTGTCGGACGGCATGGCCCGATGCGGCCGTCGAGGCGTGGGCTCGCCGCCCACGCTTTTTCTTGCGACGGGGAGGTGAGCGGTGACGAGCGGGACCGAGGCCATCCGGGAGGCCCTGGAGCCGGTCGTGGCCGCGCTCGGCCTCACGATCTACGACGTCGAGCACACCGGGACCGGTGGGCGCACGCTCCGGGTGACCGTCGACCGGGCCGGCGGGGTCGACCTCGACGCGCTGACCGCCGCCACCGAGGCCGTGTCCAGGGCGCTCGACGCCGTCGCCTCGCTGAGGGGTCCGTACACGCTCGAGGTGAGCAGCCCGGGGCTGGAGCGGGCGCTGCGGCGCCCGGAGCACTTCCGCCAAGCGGTGGGGTCGACGGTGTCGGTGAGGTTCCGGGGCCCCGACGGCGCGGTCCGCCGCTCCCGCGGGATCCTGCGCGACGCGGATGCCGACGGGTTCGTCCTCGAGGTCGACGGGGTCGCCGAGCGGGTCTCCTCCGGTGACGTCCTCCAGGCCCACACGGTCTTCGAGTGGGGCCCGGCGCCGAAGCCGGGCCGGCGCCCGGCCCGGGACCGCGCCCCCGGCACCTCCCGCTCGCGTCGGTCCGAGGAGACGGTGCGGCGATGAACAACGAGATGATGGAGGCGCTCGAGCACATCGAGCGCGAGAAGGGCATCTCGGTCGAGATCATGCTCGAGGCGTTGGCCAACGCGCTGGTCACCGCCTACAAGCGGCTCCCGGAGGCCGCCGAGGAGGCCCTGGTCGAGATCGACGTGGAGACCGGCGAGATCCGCGTCATCGCCCAGGAGCTCGACGAGGAGGGCAACGTCACCCGCGAGTGGGACGACACGCCCGAGAACTTCGGCCGCATCGCGGCCCAGACGGCCAAGCAGGTCATCCTCCAGCGCATCCGGGAAGCGGAGCGCGAGATGAAGTACGAGGAGTACGCCGGGCGCGAGGGTGACATCGTCACCGGGATCATCCAGCAGACCGACCAGCGCTACACGCTGCTCGACCTCGGCCGGGTCGAGGCGCTCCTCCCGCAGGCCGAGCAGGTCCAGAACGAGCGGTACGACCACGGTACGCGCCTCAAGGCCTACATCGTCGAGGTCCGCAAGACCGCGAAGGGTCCCCAGATCGTCGTCTCGCGCACGCACCCGGGGCTCGTGAAGCGGCTCTTCGAGCTGGAGGTCCCCGAGATCGTCGACGGCGTGGTCGAGATCCGGGCCATCGCCCGGGAGCCCGGGCACCGCACGAAGATCTCGGTCGCGTCGAACGACCCCAACGTCGACCCGGTCGGCGCCTGCGTGGGGGCCCGCGGCTCGCGGGTCCGGATGGTCGTGAACGAGCTGCGGGGCGAGAAGGTCGACATCGTCCCCTACAGCGACGACCCGTCCGACTTCGTCATGAAGGCGCTCGCGCCTGCCCGGGTCCGGGAGGTCCGCATCCACCCCGACACCGGCACCGCCGAGGTCATCGTGCCCGACTTCCAGCTCTCCCTGGCCATCGGCAAGGAGGGCCAGAACGCGCGGCTGGCGGCCCGGCTCACGGGGTGGCGCGTCGACATCAAGAGCGAGACGCAGCTCGCCGAGGAGGAGGCCGGCGGGATCGAGTACGCCGAGGGCGAGTGGATCGAGCGGGAGGGCGGCGAGCTGGTGTGGCAGCCGGCCGAGGGCGGCGAGGTGATCTCGGCTGCCGAGGCCGGCTACGCGGCTCCCGTGGTGGCCGAGGAGGACACGGGCGCCCTGCTGGAGGCCGAGGCCGGGGTCACCCCGCCGGAGGAGGACCGCCGGGAGCCCGACGAGACCGACGAGACCGAGCGGCTCCTGGAGGAGGAGTCGAGGGCCGCCGAGGAGTCGGCCATGCACGTCGAGGGCGGGCCGGAGGAGGTCGTGTCCGCGGGTGGAGGCCCGCCGGGTGAGCGCGAGGACGGCGGAGGGTCGGCGGGCTGACCGGGAGCGCCGGCGGACCTGCGTGGGCTGCCGGCGGGTGGCGCCACCCGAGGAGCTCGTGAGGGTGGCCCGCACGCCGGACGGGGCCCTCGCCGTGGGCGCCGGTGCGCCCGGGCGCGGCGCCTGGTTCTGCCGGGCCTCGCCCGGGTGCTTCGACCGGGCGGTCCGCCGGCGGGCGCTCGGGCGGGCGCTCCGCCGGGAGCTCTCGTCGGACGAGCTCGAGGTGGTGCGCGCGAGACTGTTCGGTGGTGCCGAACGGGAACACGGGCCCGAGGACGAACGGTAAGCGGTACGAGGACGAGCGGCAGAGGAAGCGGCAGGGGAAGCGGCGTTGGCCACGAAGAAGATCAGGGTCTACGAGCTGGCGAGAGAGCTGGGCGTCGAGAACGCGACGGTGCTCGAGCTCTGCGAGGAGCTGCGCGTCGGCGTCAAGAGCCACTCGTCGAGCATCGAGGAGCCGCAGGCCGACCGCGTGCGCCGGCTGGCGGACTCCAAGGGCCTCCGTCGCGAGCCCGTCGAGGAGCCCGCCCCCGCCAAGGCCGGGAAGGCCGCGAAGGCCGCGCCGCCCGAACCCGCGGCCGAGGAGGAGGTCCGGCCCGAGGAGGCCGCCCCCGAGGAGAGGGAGCGCCCGGCGGCTCCCCACCGGGTGGTCCGCTCCACGGGAGGGATCCCTCCGGCGCCCCCGCGCCCAGCGCCCGTCGAGGAGCGCCCCGCCGCGCCGCCGGCTCCCGCACGCCCGCCCGAGCCTGTCGCAGCCGCGCCCGAGCCTGTCGCAGCCGCGCCCGAGCCCGTCGCAGCCGAGGTCGCAGCCGCGCCCGAGCCTGTCGCCGCCGAGGTCGCGGCCGCGCCCGAGCCTGTCGCAGCCGAGCCCGCGGCCGCGCCCGAGCCTGTCGCAGCCGAGGGCGAGGCCGCCGCCGCCGAGGAGGCTCGACCGGCGGTCCCGCTCAGCCCGTCCGGCAAGCCGATCCCGCCGCCCCGGGGGCAGGCCGTCCGATCCCTCCGCCGCCCGGCCGCCGCGCGCCGTCGACCGGTCCCGGCGGTCCCCCCGGAGGTCGTGGGGGTCCGCCGCGCACCGGAGGTGGGTTCCGACCGCCGACGGGCCTCCCGTCGCGAGGCGGCCCCGGAGGCGGTCCTCCCGGAGCCCGGGGCGGTCCCGGCGGGGGTCCCCCCGGTCGTGGCCGGCCGGGCCCGCCGCAGCGCCCCCGCCGCAAGAAGAAGCGTCGTCGCAGCGCCGAGGAGCTCGGGCCGGCGCAGGCGCCCGTCCTCACGCCCAGGGACGCGCCGATCCCCGAAGGCGAGATCGTGGTGCCCCGCGGCATCACGATCCAGGAGCTCGCGCCCAAGCTCAACCGGACGACGGCCGATCTCGTCCGCCTCCTCTTCGACGCCGGGGAGATGGTCACCGGGACCCAGTCGCTCGCCGACGAGATGATCGAGCTCATCGCCGAGGAGCTGGGGGCGGAGGTGCTCCTCGTCGAGCCCGGCGAGGAGGCCGAGCTCGAGCTCCAGGCCCTGCTCGGAGACGAGGAGGAAGAGGAGGAGGAGAGCCTCCTCGAGCCGCGGGCGCCGGTGGTCACCGTCATGGGACACGTCGACCACGGGAAGACCACCCTGCTCGACCGCATCCGCGAGGCGAACGTCGTCGCCGGCGAGGCGGGGGGATCACCCAGCACATCGGTGCGTACCAGGTGAACCGCGACGGCCAGCAGATCACCTTCATCGACACCCCGGGCCACGAGGCCTTCACCGCCATGCGCGCCCGGGGCGCCCAGGCCACCGACATCGCCATCCTCGTGGTCGCCGCCGACGACGGCGTGATGCCGCAGACGGTCGAGGCGATCAGCCACGCCCGGGCCGCCGAGGTCCCGATCGTCGTCGCGGTCACGAAGGTGGACAAGGGTGATGCCGACCCCACCCGCGTGCGCCAGCAGCTCGCGGAGCGGGAGCTCGTGCCCGAGGAGTGGGGTGGCGACACGATCGTCAACGACGTCTCGGCCCCCGAGGGGCTGGGCGTCGACACCCTGCTCGACTCCATCCTGCTGGTCGCGGAGGTCGAGGACCTGCGGGCCAACCCGAAGGCACCGGCCCGGGCCCTCGTGCTCGAGGCCAACCTCGACCCCGGGAGGGGACCGGTCGTGACCGCGCTCGTGGAGCGGGGCACGCTGCGGATCGGTGACCCCGTGGTCGCCGGCGGCGCGTGGGGACGCGTGCGGGCGATGTTCGACGACCACGGCGACCAGGTGAGCGAGGCGGGGCCGTCGGTCCCCGTGGAGGTGCTCGGGCTCGACGACGTGCCGCACGCCGGCGACGAGCTGCGGGTCGCGCCCGACGACAAGACCGCCCGCACGGTCGCCGAGGCCCGGGCCCGCCGCCGCCGGGCGGCCGGCCTGGCCCACCCCACCGCGCTCGCGGGGGGCGCCCGGCTCGAGGACATCTTCGCCATGGTCCAGCGGGGCGAGGTGGCCACCCTCAACCTCGTCCTCAAGGCCGACGTCCAGGGCTCGCTCGAGGCCCTCACCGACGCGCTCCGCAAGCTCGACCAGGAGCACGAGGAGGTCCGGCTGTCGTTCGTGCACCGGGCCGTGGGCGGGATCACCGAGTCCGACGTGAACCTCGCCGCCGTGTCGAACGCCACCGTGATCGGCTTCAACGTCCGTCCGGACCGCAACGCCCGGGAGGGAGCCGAGCAGCAGGGCGTCGAGCTCCGCCTCTACGAGGTCATCTACCAGGTCCTCGAGGACGTGAACGCGGCGCTCGTGGGGCTCCTCAGCCGGAGTTCGAGGAGGTCGTCACGGGCGAGGCCGAGGTCCGCGAGATCTTCAGCGTCCCCCGGGTCGGCAAGGTCGCCGGCTGCTACGTCCGCAACGGCGTCGTGTCCCGGGGCGCGAAGGTCCGCTTCCTCCGGGACGGAACGATCATCTGGAAGGGCGCGATCTCCTCCCTCAAGCGCTTCAAGGAGGACGTGCGCGAGGTCAACACCGGCTTCGAGTGCGGGGTCGGGCTCGAGAACTTCCAGGACCTCAAGCCCGGCGACGTCATCGAGACGTACGACGTGCGCGAGATCGCACGGACCTGACCCCGTCCGCGCCGTTCGCACCGTCCGGGTCGGCCGGGCCGCTGCTCGGGATCGGTCCGCCGGGACCCGGCCCCGCGACAATGGGGGACGTGCACGCCGCGGCTGTCTCGTTCGACCTCCACGTGCCCGCCAGCCGGTCGCTCAAGGAGAAGCGGGCCGTCGTCCGGCCGATCGTGGAGGGGCTCCGGCACCGGTTCCGGGTGTCGGTGGCCGAGGTCGACCATCACGACCAGTGGCAGCGGGCCCGGATCGCCGTCGCCGTCGTCGCCGAGAGCAACCGGCGACTCGAGGAGGTCCTGGCCGCGGTCGAGCGGTTCGTCGCCTCGGCCCGGGACGCCGAGCTGCTCGACGTCGAGACCACGTACCTGGAGACCTGACCGTGCCCCCGCGAGGATCGTCGCCGCGCCGCTACCCCCGCACCGCCCGGGTGAACGAGGTCCTCCGCGAGACGCTGGCCGACGAGCTCGAGCGGCTCTCCGACCCGCGGCTCGGCTTCGTCACCGTCACGGCCGTCGAGGTGGGCGCCGACCTCCGTCAGGCCACCGTCTACTATTCGGTGCTCGGGCCTCCCGAGGTGCACGAGGAGACGGCGGCGGCCCTCCGATCGGCGACTCCGCACCTCCAGGGGGTGCTCGGACGGCAGGTCCGCCTCAAGTACCTGCCCCGGCTCTCGTTCGTCGAGGACCCCGGCGTGGCCCGGGGAGAGCGGATCGAGGAGATCATCCGCGGGCTCCACGCCGACGAGAGGGGGCAGGAGGACCCGGGCGCGACCGGCCGGGACACGGCAGCCGACGGCGACTACGGGGAGCGGTCCCCATGAGGAGTGGGCGAGAGGACCCGGCGGACGCGATGGACGCGCCGGCGGTCGAGGCCGCCCTCACGCGCGCGGCTCACGCCATCGCGGGCTCCTCCTCGGTGGCCCTCGCCTGCCACGTCAACCCCGACGGCGACGCCCTGGGGTCGATGCTCGCGCTCCACCACGCGCTGCTCCGGGCCGGGTGGGAGAGCGTGGCGTCCTTCCCGACCCCCTTCGAGGTGGCGACCCACTACCGCGAGCTCCCCGGGCTGGACCTCCTCGCCCCACCGTCGGCCTTCCCCGCCGAGCCCGACGTCATGGTCACGTTCGACTGCGGGGCGCTCGGGCGCCTGGGCGACCTGGAGCCGGCGGCGAAGGCCGCCGGCGAGCTCGTCGTCCTCGACCACCACGTCTCGAACACCCGGTTCGGCACCATCAACGTCATCGACCCCTCGTCGGCCGCGACCGGGGTGCTGGTCCGGCGGCTCATGGAGCGGCTGGCCCTCCCCCTCGACCGGGACAGCGCGGTGTGCCTCTACGCCGCGCTCGTCTGCGACACCGGCCGCTTCCAGTACGAGACCACGACGGCCGAGGTCTTCGACCTCGCGAGCGAGCTCGTGACCTTCGACGTCCCGGTCCCCCGGCTCAGCCGGGCGCTGTTCGAGGAGCACCGCTTCGCCTACCTGCAGCTCCTCGGAGAGGCCCTGACCCGGGCCGTGCTCGTCCCCGACCTCCGCTTCGTCTGGACCGCGATCCGCCAGAGCGACCTGCACCGGTTCGGCGTGTCGATCGACGAGGTCGAGGGCCTCGTCGACGTGCTCCGCCGCACCGCCGAGGCCGAGGTCACGTGCGTCCTCAAGGAGGAGGCCGACGGCAGCATCCGGGTCAGCCTGCGGTCCCTCGGCGCGGTCGACGTCCGCCGGATCGCCCAGGTCGAAGGGGGCGGGGGCCACCGCTTCGCGGCGGGCTTCACGTCCCTCGACGGCGTCGAGGCGACCGTCGCCCGCGTCCAGGCCGCCCTGGGCGCCCTCTGAGCCGATGGACGGGTTGGTGGTCGTCGACAAGCCGGCCGGGTGGACGTCGCACGACGTCGTGGCCCGGCTCCGCAGGGTCTACGGCCAGCGGCGGGTCGGCCACGGCGGCACCCTGGACCCCGACGCCACCGGGGTGCTGCTGGTGGGGCTCGGCCGGGTCACGCGCCTCCTGCGGTACCTCCAGGGCGCCGGCAAGGCGTACCGGGCCCGCTTCGTGCTCGGAGTGGCCACCGACACCCTCGACGCGTCGGGGACGGTCCTGGAACGCCGGTCGATGACCGTGACCCGTGAGGACGTCGAGCGGGCCGCCGCCGGGCTCGTCGGCGAGATCGAGCAGGTGCCGCCCATGGTGTCCGCGGTGAAGATCGGCGGTCGCCGGCTGCACGAGCTGGCTCGTGAGGGCAAGGAGGTCGCGCGACCGCCCCGGCGCGTGCGCGTCGACCGCCTCGAGGTCGAGGAGCTCGAGCCCGGTCCCCACCCCGAGGTCACGGTCCACGTCGAGTGCAGCGCGGGCACCTACGTCCGCACCCTCGCCGCCGACCTGGGCGCGGCGCTCGGGGGTTGCGGGCACGTCGCCTGGCTGCGGCGCCTCCGGGTCGGCTCGTTCACCCTCGACGAGGCCCACCCGCTCGAGGAGGTCGAGCGCGACCCCGAGGGGTGCGTCCTGCCTCCCCTCGAGGCCGTCCGCGACCTCGAACGCCTCGTCGTGGACGCCCGGCAGGCCGGGGGAGGTCTCCCACGGCGCGGCGCTCCCGACGTCCGGCTCCACGGCCGGGCAGGCGGGCCCCGGTGCGGTCGCCGTCGTCGGGCCCGCAGGCGAGCTCCTCGCCGTCTACGAGCGGCGGGGGGCGGCGCTCCGGGCCTCGGTCGTGCTGGTGGGGTGAGTCGCGTGAGGGTGGTGCGGAACCTGGAGGCGGTCGCCCGGGCCTCCGAGGGCTCGGTCGTGACGATCGGCGCGTACGACGGGATCCACCGCGGGCACCAGGCCGTGCTCCGGCTGGTGCGGGAGCTCGCGGACGCCCGCGGACTCGACGCCGCCATGGTGACCTTCGATCGCCACCCGGCCCGGGTCGTCCGGCCCGAGACGGCGCCGAGGCTGCTCACGTCCCTGGAGCAGAAGCTCGAGCTCCTCGAGCAGATCGGGCTCCTGGACCTGTGTTGCGTGCTCCGCTTCGACGAGGAGCGCAGCCTCGAGCCGGCCGAGGCGTTCGTCGAGGAGGTGCTGGCGACCCGGCTCGCGGCCCGGGTCGTCGTGGTGGGTGCCGACTTCCACTTCGGTCACAAGCGGTTGGGTGACGTGCCGCTCCTGGAGCGGATGGGGGCCGACCTCGGCTTCGAGGTCCTCGGCCTGGGCCTGGTGGCTCCCGAGGGCGACCCGGCCCACCAGCCGTTCTCGTCGACGCGCGTCCGCAACCTCCTGGCCGCCGGCGACGTCGCGGGCGCGGCCACCCTCCTCGGCCGCCCGCACGAGGTGCGTGGCGTCGTGCGCGAGGGCGACCACCGGGGGCGGGCGCTCGGGTACCCGACGGCCAACGTGGCCGTCCCCGAGCACATCTGCCTCCCCGCCGACGGGATCTACGCCGGGTACCTGGTCGCCGAGGACGGGATCGCCCGGCCGGCGGCGCTCTCGCTCGGCCGCCGCCCGACGTTCTACGCCGACCAGCCGTTCTCGCTGCTGGAGGCCCACGTGCTCGACTTCGACGGGGACCTCTACGGGCAGAAGGTGGCCGTGCGGTTCGTCGCGCACCTGCGCGGGGAGCACCGGTTCGACGACGTCGAGGCGCTGGTCGGCCAGATCGCACGCGACGTCGAGGCCACCCGCCGCGTGCTGGGCCCCGGCCCTACCAGCTGAGCGTCCAGTCCACGGCCGCGTCGTCGGCGGCGTAGCAGTCGCCGGAGGTCCGCTCGCCCGACCTGAGCGCCCCGTCCATCCAGTCCACCGCGAGGACCAGGCAGCGGCCCGACCCGGACCGGCCGGCCGCGACGAACCGGTCGAGGGTCACGGCGACGGAGACGTCGTCGGGACCGTTCGAGACCCCGGTGACGAAGCGCAGCCCCGTCGCCTGCACCGAGAGGCGGTCGGTCGTGACCGCGGAGACGTCCCAGGTCTCGGCGTAGATCATCTGGGCGGCGGTGTTGGCCCGCCGGAGGTTCGCCTGCACGCCGAAGTCCTGGGCCTGGGCGATCATCCCCCCGGACCCGGCGCCGCCGGGCGTGTCGGAGGGGATCGAACCGACGTCGCAGGCCGACACGAGGAGGGCCACGAGTGCCGCGAGCGCGATCCGACGGTGCATCCCCTTCTCATCGGACGCGGGGCCGGCACCTTGAGCCGCGGGCGGGATCCCCGTGGCCAACCGGCTCCCGCTGGGTCGTCGCGACGGCGCCGTGCTAGCATCCCGGAGGTGCGTCGGCACGGCCGGCGCACTCCGCACGTCCGGTTTCTTCCACGAAGAGCAGAAGGTTCGCAGCGCGCGCATGCCTGACCGAAGTGCCGTGATCGCCGAGCACCGCCTCCACGGGACCGACACCGGGTCCCCGGAGGTGCAGGTCGCGCTCCTCACGGAGCGCATCAACCACCTGACCGAGCACCTGAAGGTCCACAAGAAGGACCATCACTCGCGTCGGGGGCTCCTGATGATGGTCGGGCGCCGACGTCGGCTGCTCGACTACCTGAAGCGCAACGACGTCGAACGGTATCGGGCGCTCATCGCGAAGCTGGGCCTTCGCCGGTAGCGCGGACACGAGGAGCGGCCCGGCCGCTCCTCGATCGCGTCGGAGGGTTCCACAGAGGTACGCAGGGCCGACATCGGTTGTCAGTCGCCACGGCCCGGGCCCATGGGTCCGGACGGTGACAACTGGGAACCGGGCGGCTCCTGCCAGACGAGAGGAGCGCGTTCCCATGGCGGACGCAATCGCGGTCTCGGGTGTCGTCAGCGACACCGGCCGGACCATGTCCTTCGAGACCGGGCGGCTGGCCCAGCTCGCCCACGGTGCCGTCCTGGCCCGGATCGGTGACACGACCCTGCTGTCGACGGTGACCACCAGCAGCCCCCGCGAGGGCATCGACTTCTTCCCGCTCACCGTCGACGTCGAGGAGCGGATGTACGCGGCCGGGAAGATCCCCGGCTCGTTCTTCCGCCGGGAGGGCCGGCCGGGGGAGCAGGCCATCCTCACGTGCCGGCTCACCGACCGCCCGTTGCGCCCGTCCTTCCCCGACGACTTCCGCAACGAGGTGCAGGTCATCGCCACGATCCTCGGGGTGGACCTCGAGAACCCCCACGACGTGCTGTCCATCAACGGCGCGTCGGCGGCGCTGATGGTCTCGGGGATCCCCTTCAACGGCCCGATCGGCTCGGTCCGGCTGGCCCACCACGAGGGTCGGTGGATCGCCCACCCCACGTACCAGGAGGGCGACGAGTCGACCTTCGAGCTCGTCGTCGCGGGTCGGCGTACCGAGAGCGGCGACATCGCGGTGATGATGGTCGAGGCCGGGGGGACCGAGGCGGCCTGGCGCCTCTACGAGCAGGGCGCCCCGAAGGTCACCGAGGAGGTCGTCGTGCAGGGTCTCGAGGAGGCCAAGCGCTGGATCGGTGCCTCGATCGACCTGCAGCTCGAGCTGGTGAAGGCGGTCGAGGCCGCCCGGGGGCCGATCGAGCCCGTGTCCTACGAGCCCCGCGTCGACTACACGCCCGACGTGTACGAGGCGGTCGCGGGCGCGGTCCGGGCCGAGACGGCCGAGGCCATGGCCGTGGGCGACAAGACCGCCCGCAACGCCCGTCTCGACGAGATCAAGGCGGAGCTGACGGCGAAGCTCGTCGGCACCGACGACGCCCCCGGGCCGCTCGCCGACCGGGCCGGGCAGGTCGGCAAGGCCTTCCGCTCCCTCCAGAAGGAGGTCGTGCGGGAGCGCATCGCGAACGAGGGCGTGCGCATCGACGGCCGTGGCCCCGCCGACCTCCGGGCGCTGTCCGCCGAGGTCGGCGTGATCCCGACCGCGCACGGCACCGGGCTCTTCCAGCGGGGCGAGACCCAGGTGCTCACCGTCACCACCCTCGGCATGCCGCGCATGGAGCAGATGCTCGACACGATCGGGATCGACGAGCGCAAGCGCTACATGCACCACTACAACTTCCCGCCCTTCTCCACCGGCGAGACCGGTCGGGTCGGCACGCCCAAGCGGCGGGAGATCGGCCACGGCGTCCTGGCGGAGCGGGCCCTGGTCCCCGTGATCCCCGACTCGGAGGAGTTCCCCTACACGCTGCGGCTGGTCTCCGACGTCCTGGCCTCCAACGGCTCGACGTCGATGGCCTCGGTGTGCGGGTCCGCGCTGTCGCTCATGGACGCCGGGGTGCCCATCAAGGCGCCGGTGGCCGGGATCGCCATGGGACTCATCCACGTCGACGGCCGCTACGTCACCCTCACCGACATCCTCGGGGCCGAGGACGCCTTCGGGGACATGGACTTCAAGGTCGCCGGCACCGAGGACGTCGTCACCGCGCTCCAGCTCGACACCAAGATCGACGGGCTGCCGGCCGAGGTGCTGGCCCAGGCCCTCGCCCAGGCCCGCGAGGCCCGGCTGAAGATCCTCGACGTGATGCGCGAGGCCATCCCCGAGCCGCGCGGCGAGGTGCGGGAGACCGCGCCGAAGATCGTGGGCTTCGAGATCCCCCTCGACAAGATCGGCGAGGTCATCGGTCCCAAGGGCAAGGTCATCAACACCATCCAGCAGGAGACCGGGGCCGACATCTCGGTGTCCGACGACGGCGTCGTGGGCACCGTCACGATCGGTTCCCGGGACGGGTCGGAGGTCGAGGAGGCACGGCGGCGGATCATGCTGATCCTCGAGCCCCCCACGGCCGAGCTGGGAGCCGTGTACACGGGCAAGGTCGTGAACATCACGAAGTTCGGTGCCTTCGTCAACATCCTCCCGGGCCGCGACGGCCTCGTCCACATCTCGAAGCTGGGGGGCGGCCGGCGGATCGACCGGGTCGAGGACGTGCTGTCCCTCGGCGAGGAGGTCGAGGTGAAGGTCGACGACATCGACAGCTCCGGCAAGCTGTCGCTGTCGATCGTCGGCGAGGAGCCCGAAGGCGGGGCCGCGACCGGGGAACCCGCCCCGCCCCGGGAGCGGGAGGCCGGCGACGGCGGCCCGGGGCCGGCCCCCTCCGAGCGGGCCGAGGGCGCCGGGCGGGATCGGGCGTCGTTCGAGGAGCACTGGGAGGGCCAGGCTCGCGAGCTCTTCGGCGACCTGGGGCCGGTCGAGGCGCCCAGGGTCGCGGGCGGCGGCCGGCGTGGTGGCGGCGGCGGCGGTCGCCGCCGGGGGCCCCGCCGCTGAGCACCGGGCCCGCCCCCGTCCCGGTCGGGCCGCCCGCTCGCCCCGACGGCATCCGGAGGACGCGTCTCGAGCGGGGCCTGCGCGTCGTGACCGAGGCCCTGCCCGAGCTGCGGTCGGTCGCGGTCGGTTTCTGGGTCGGGAGCGGATCGCGCGACGAGGTCCCGGAGCGGGCGGGGGTCAGCCACTTCCTCGAGCACCTGCTGTTCAAGGGCACCGAGGACCGCACGGCGCGGCAGATCGCCGAGGCCGTCGAGTCGGTCGGCGGCGCGATGAACGCCTTCACCACCCAGGAGTACACGGCGTTCTACGTGCGGGTCCCCGACGACCGCCTCGAGCTGGCCCTCGACATCCTGTCCGCCGTGATCTGGACCCCCGCCTTCCGGCCCGACGACGTGGAGGCGGAGCGGCAGGTGATCCTCGAGGAGATCCGCATGCGCGAGGACGTCCCCGAGGACCTCGTGCACGAGCTCTTCGCCGCCGCGCTGTTCCCGGACCATCCACTGGGGCGGGAGATCATCGGGACGCCCGAGACGGTGGGGTCCGTGCCCCGCGAGGGCATCGCGGCTCACCACGGCGACCACTACCGGCCGGCCAACGTGGTCGTGGCCGCGGCCGGCAACCTCGACCACGACGCCGTGACCGCGATGGTCGCGGAGCGGCTGGGGCCGACCCCGGGGGACCGGCCGGCCCGCGTCGCGGACGACCTCCCGCCCTCCCGGGCGCTGTCGGTGCTCACCCGCCCCACCGAGCAGGCCCACCTCGTCGTGGGCACCCGGGCCCTCTCCAGGGGTGACGACGACCGCTACGCGCTGGCCGTCCTGAACCAGGCCTTCGGTGGGGGCATGTCCTCGCGGCTCTTCCAGGAGGTGCGCGAGGAGCGGGGTCTCGCGTACTCCGTCTACTCCTACTGGGGGGGCCTCGAGGAGACCGGCGTCCTCGGGGTCTACGCGGGGACGGCTCCGGGCCGGGTCGACGAGCTGCTGGCCGTGCTGGACGACCAGCTCGACCGGCTCACCGACGGCCTCACGGACGAGGAGCTCGACTCGGCCAAGGGCCATCTCCGGGGGGCCACGGCCCTGTCGCTGGAGACCTCGTCGAGCCGCATGCACCGCCTGGGCCGCAGCGAGCTCACCCTCGGCGAGGTCCCGACGCTCGACGAGGTGACGGCTCGCATCGACGCGGTCGAACCCGACGACGTGGACCGCGTCGTGGAGCGGGTCTTCACCGGTCCGCGGACACTCGCCGTGGTGGGACCCCTCGACGAGGCCGACCTGGCCCGATGGGCCCGGGAGTAGCCGGGTCCGGCGGCCGGACCCCGGGCCGCACCGGGCCTTCCCGGGTAGCCTGACCCCATGATCCGGGTGGGCGTCTTCGGGGCCGGGGGCCGCATGGGCTCGACCGTGTGCCGGGCCGTCGCCGACGACCCCGAGCTCGAGCTGGTGGCGGCCGTCGACCCGTTCCACGCGGGCATCGACCTCCACCAGCTCGGGGTGGCCGGCACCGGCCTCCAGGTGGCCGCCGGGGCCGACGCCATGTCAGCCGCAGGTGCCGAGGTGGCCGTGGACTTCACGGTCCTCGACGCCGCGCGGGAGAACCTGCGCTGGTGCGCGCGGCACGGCGTCCACGCGGTCGTCGGCACGACGGGGTTCGGTCCGGCGGAGCTCGAGGACCTCCGCGGCCGGTTCGAGGCGAGCACCGCCAACGCCGTGATCGCGCCCAACTTCGCCATCGGGGCGGTGCTGATGATGCGCTTCGCCGAGCTGGCCGCCCCGTACTTCGACTCGGTGGAGATCATCGAGCTCCACCACGACGCCAAGGTGGACGCCCCGTCGGGGACGGCCATGCTCACCGCCGAGCGGATCGCGGCGGCCTCCGAGGACTGGGCCCGGGACCCCACCACCCACCTGGTCGCCGAGGGGGCACGGGGTGGCGAGGGACCGGGCGGGATCCGCGTCCACGCCGTGCGCCTGCGCGGGCTCGTCGCCCACCAGGAGGTCCTGTTCGGGGCCACCGGCCAGTCGCTCTCGATCCGCCACGACTCCTACGACCGCACCTCCTTCATGCCGGGCGTCCTCCTCGCGATCCGGGCGGTCGGCCGGCGCCCGGGCCTGACGGTCGGCCTCGACGTGCTCCTCGGGGTCTGAGGGCGGCGCCGCGGGCGCGGCGGCGAGCGGGAACCGGTCGCCCGGACGAGGGCGATTTGCCCCGGCGCGTGACGGTCGGTCCACCGTGTAGTGTCCGGCCCGTGGTGGGCCCGGGACACGGGGATCCGATCCTCGCCGTGCACAACGTGGAGGTGGTGTACGGCGGGGTCATCCTCGCCCTGCGAGGGGTCAGCCTCGAGGTCCCGGCGGGCAGCATCGTCGCGCTCCTGGGCGCCAACGGGGCCGGGAAGACGACGGTGCTGCGGACCGTCTCGGGCCTCCTCGACGTCCACCACGGGGAGGTCGACCGGGGCGAGGTGACCTTCGAGGGGGAGCCCGTCCCGCTCCACGACCCTGCGGCCGTCGTCCGCCGTGGCATCGCGCAGGTCATGGAGGGCCGCCGGATCTTCGCCGAGCTCACCGTCGACGAGAACCTCCGGGCCGGGGCGTTCACCCGACGGGACCGGTCCGAGATCCGCCGCAGCTACGAGCGCGTGATGGACCTGTTCCCGGTCCTCGCCGATCGCCGGCGCTCGACGGCGGGATACCTCTCGGGTGGCGAGCAGCAGATGCTCGCCATCGCGCGCGCGCTCATGGCGTCCCCCCGCCTCCTCCTCCTCGACGAGCCCTCGCTCGGGCTCGCTCCGCTGATCGTCCAGCAGATCAAGGACATCGTGGTCGAGATCAACCGGGCCGGGACCAGCGTGCTCCTGGTCGAGCAGAACGCGACGATGGCCCTGTCGATCGCCCACCACGGCTACGTGCTCGAGAACGGCAAGGTGGTGAAGGACGGGCCGGCGGCCGAGCTCCTCGCCGACCGCGACATCCAGGAGTTCTACCTGGGGGTCGGTGAGGCCGGGCGGAGGTCCTTCCGCGACGTGAAGACCTACCGGCGCAAGAAGCGGTGGAGCGCCTGATGGGCGGTCCGCTGCTCGAGGTCTGCGAGGTGACGCTGCGCTTCGGCGGCGTCACCGCGCTGAAGGACGTGTCGTTCGGCGTCGCGGAGGACGAGCTCTTCGCCATCATCGGTCCCAACGGGGCGGGGAAGACGTCGATCTTCAACTGCCTCAACGGCGTGTACCGGCCCCAGGAGGGGCGGATCCTCCTGGCGGGCGCCGACGTCACGGGCCACCGGCCCCCCGAGATGGCCCGCCGGGGCGTCGCCCGGACGTTCCAGAACCTGGGCCTGTTCGAGAACCTCGACGTCGTCGACAACCTGATGCTCGGCCGCCACCACCTCATGCGCACGGGCTTCCTCTCGGGGAGCGCGTGGCTGGGCCGGGCCAAGCGCGAGGAGATCCGCCACCGCGGGCGGTGCGAGGAGATCGTGGACTTCCTCGACCTCGGCCGGTACCGGGGCACTCCGGTGGGTCTCCTCCCGTACGGCATCAAGAAGCGGATCGAGCTGGGGCGCGCCCTCGCCATGGACCCGCGGCTGTTGCTCCTCGACGAGCCCGTGGCCGGCATGAACCTCGAGGAGACCGAGGACATGGCCCGCTACGTCCTCGAGGTGCGCCGCAACCTCGGCGTCTCCATGGTGCTGGTCGAGCACGACATGCACCTGGTCATGGACCTGGCCGACCGGGTGATGGTGCTGGACTTCGGGCAGGTCATCGCCATGGGCCCACCGGCCGAGGTCCAGGCGGACCCGAAGGTCGTCGAGGCCTACCTGGGCCAGGTGTCGTCGTGAGGGGGTGCCCATGACCGTCGTCGAGGAGCGCGCCGGCGCCGTCCCCCGAGCGGGAGAGCCGTCGTCCCTGCCCGCGCTGCTGCTGGGTCACGCCGCCCGGCGGCCCGAAGCGCTGGCTCTCCGGCACAAGCGCCTGGGCCTGTGGCAGGAGGTGAGCTGGAGCGAGTACGCGACGCGGTCGGCCCAAGTGGGTCTCGGCCTCCTGGCCCTCGGTGTCGAGCCCGGGGACCGCGTGGCCGTGCACAGCGAGAACCGCCCGGAGTGGTGCTACGCCGACCTCGGCATCCAGGGGATCGGCGCGGTCACGGTGGGCATCTACCCGACCAGCCCGGCCGCCGAGGTCGAGTACCTCGTGGGGCACTCGGAGAGCGTCGTCCTCGTCGTCGAGGACGAGGAGCAGCTCGACAAGGCCCTCGAGGTCCGCGACCGGCTGCCCCGGCTGCGCAAGATCGTCGTGATCGACACGCGGGGCGTGAAGAACCTCGACGACGAGCTCCTGATGACCTTCGAGGAGCTCGAGGCCCTCGGCGCTGCTCACGACCCGGCCGAGTGGGCCGAGCGGGCGGCCGGGGTCGCCGCCGAGGACGTCGCCGTCATCGTCTACACCTCGGGCACGACGGGACCGCCCAAGGGCGCCATGCTCTCCCAGGCGAACCTCCTCGCCATGGGCCTCATGCTCTCCGACGCCCTCGCCTCCCGCCCCGAGGACGAGGTCCTCTCGTACCTGCCGCTGTGCCACGTGGCCGAGCGACTCGTCTCCGTCGTCGTCGCGCTCACCGCCGGGTACGTGGTGAACTTCGGCGAGGGGGGAGACGCCTTCGCCAACGACCTGCGCGAGGTCCAGCCGACCGTGTTCGTGGGCGTTCCCCGCGTGTGGGAGAAGATGCTCGCGGCCGTCCGGATCAGGGTCGAGTCGTCCACCTGGCTGAAGCGTCGCCTCTTCGACCTCTGGCTGCGGCGTGGAGCGAGGGTCGCCGCCCGGCGCCGCTCGGGACGGGCGGGACCCGTCGACGCGGCCGTCGGCTTCCTGGCCTGGCTGTCGGTGTTCCGGACCCTCCGCCGCAAGTTGGGGCTGGGCCGGGTCCGGCTCGCCCTGAGCGGCGCGGCGCCGATCGCGCCCCAGGTGCTCGAGCTCTTCTGGGCGGTCGGCGTGCCGGTGCTGGAGGTGTACGGGCAGACGGAGTGCTCCGGCGTGGCCACGATGATGCCCTCCGACGACGTCCGGCTCGGCACCGTCGGCACGGCCCTCCCCGGCGTGGAGGTGCGCACCGGGGAGCTCGGCGAGATCCTCGTCCGCAGCGAGGCCGTGTTCGTCGGGTACTTCCGCAACGAGGAGGCCACCCGCGAGGCGGTCGACCCGGAGGGCTGGCTCCACACCGGCGACGTGGGCGAGCTCGACGCGGACGGCTACCTCGTGATCACCGACCGGATGAAGGACATCATCGTCACGGCCGGCGGCAAGAACGTGTCGCCACAGTTCATCGAGAACCTGCTGAAGGTGTCCCCGTTCGTCCGGGAGGCCATCGTCGTGGGGGACCGCCGCCCCTACCTCACCGCGCTCATCGGGATCGAGGTCGACACCGTGGGCGAGTGGTCGGGCCGCCACGGTGTCCCGTTCACCACCTACCGGGACCTCTCCGAGAAGCCCGAGGTCCGGGAGCTCATCGGGGAGTGGGTCGCCGAGGTCAACCGCGACCTCGCCCGGGCCGAGGAGATCAAGCGCTTCGAGCTGCTGCCCGTGGAGCTCGACCACGACGAGGGGCAGCTCACGGCCACCCAGAAGGTGAAGCGGCGGGCGATCGCCCAGCAGTTCTCGGAGCTGATCGAGCGGATGTACCGCTGATGGTCAAGTTCCTCCAGCTCACCGTGGGGGGCGTGGCCACCGGGACCATCTACGCCCTCGTGGCCCTCGGTTTCGTGGTGATCTACCGCGCGACCGGGGTCATCAACTTCGCCCAGGGTGGCTTCGTGCTCCTGGGCGCCGCCCTCTCCTACAACTTCACCGACACGTGGGGGCTCCCCTTCTACGCGGGGATCCTCCTGGCGATGGCGGCCGCGGCGCTCATCGGGGTCGTGATCGAGCGGCTCGTGCTCCACCGGATGGTCGGCCAGCCCGTCTACGCCGTGATCATGATCACGATCGGGCTGCTCATCATCATCCAGCAGGTCGTCCAGTCGGTCTGGGGGGCCCAGGACATCTTCCGGACCGAGCCCTACGGGGCCAAGGTCGTGACCGTCGGCGACGTCACGATCAGCCACCGCGACATCGCCACGATCGTCACCGCGCTCCTGCTGCTCGGGCTCTTCTTCCTGTTCTTCCGGTACACGAAGTTCGGCGTGGCCATGCGGGCGACCGCGGTCGACCAGGAGGCGGCCCAGGCCCAGGGCATCAGCGCCGGGCGCGTCTTCGCCCTCTCGTGGGCGATCGCCGCCGCGGTCGCGGTCCCGGCCGGCGTGATGCTCACCTCGGGCAACCGCCCGCTGAACCTGGGAGTGAGCTTCATCGCGCTCCGGGCCTTCCCGGCGATCATCATCGGGGGCCTCGAGTCGCCCGGCGGAGCCGTGATCGGGGGCATCGTCGTCGGGCTGGCGGAGAGCTACGGGGCCGGCTACCTGCCCGGGAACGCGCCGTGGCTGGGCAACAACTTCGACATCGTCCTGCCCTACGTGATCATGCTCATGGTCCTCCTCGTCGCGCCGTACGGGCTGTTCGGGACCCGGGAGGTCCGCCGGGTCTGATGCGCCGCTCGCCCTTCCTCCGGACCCGTTACGAGCAGCAACTGCGGCTGGCTCCGACGCGGGCCAAGCAGCTCGCCCTGCTGGCGCTCGCGGTCGCGTACTTCGTCGTGCCCAGCATCCTGGGCGAGTCGTTCTGGCTCACCGTCCTCAACTTCGCCGGCATCACCGCCATCGGCGCGGTCGGCCTCAACCTCCTCACCGGGTACACGGGCCAGGTCTCCCTCGGGCACGCCGCCTTCCTCGGCATCGGCGCCTACACGGCCGGCTACCTGGGGGTGACCCGCGGGTACGACCTCTACGTGTGGCTGCCCGCCGCCGCGGTGCTCGGCGCCCTGGTGGGCGGCGTCGTCGGGCTCGTGGCGCTCCGCCTCCGGGGCAACTACCTGGCCATCGTCACCGTCGGGCTCGTGTTCCTCATGCAGCACGTGTTCCGGAACTGGGACACCGTGACCGGCGGGACCCGCGGTCTGTCGGCCGTGCGCGACGACGGTGGGAGCGCGGCGGCGATCGGCGGGCTCGACTTCGGCCGCCTCGAGGTCTTCGGGCAGACCTACACCCTCGACCAGGGCTTCTTCTTCCTGATCTGGGGGGTCCTCTTCCTCAGCCTGCTCGTCGCCAAGAACGTCGTGCGCACCAACCCCGGGCGCGCGATGCAGGCCGTGCGCGACCGCGACGTCGCCGCCGAGGTGGTCGGCGTGAGCCTGTTCCGCACGAAGGTCGGGGCGTTCGCGCTGGCCAGCGCCTTCGCCGCGATCGCCGGCGCTCTCAACGGTGCCTTCAAGGGCTTCGTGAGCCCCGCCGAGTTCAACCTCCTGCTGTCGATCCAGTACGTCGCCATCGTCATCGTGGGCGGGGTGGGCACCCTCTACGGGGCCATGCTCGGAGCGCTCGTCATCGGGGCGCTGCCCGAGATCGTGGGTCGCTACTCGGACTCGATCCCCTTCCTGGCCGAGCCGACGGCCACGACCGGGGTGACCCCGGCGATCCTCTCCCAGATCCTCTACGGCCTGCTCATCGTGCTGTTCCTGATGTTCGAGCCCGGGGGTTGGCGGCGTTGTGGAGACGGGTCAAGACCTATTTCCTGACCTGGCCTTTCCGGTACTGACGAGGAGGGACACGCGCGCCGCCGGCGGTTCTGCTAGGAAGTGACCGGGGGCACATCGACACCTGGGGAGCACGATGGGAAGGGGGCACGATGCGACGGGGTAGAAGGCTACGCACGCTCGGCGTGCTGCTCGCGCTCGCGCTCGTGGTCGCGGCGTGCGGCGCCGGCGACGACGACGACGAGACCGAGGGCACGCAGGCGACGACCGCCGACGGGACGACCGAGACGACGGGCGCCGCGGCAGGGCCGCCCGAGGCGGCGGCGGGCTTCGATGGGACGACGATCCGGCTCGGGGTCCTCACGCCCCAGACCGGGCTCGCCTCGCTCATCGGCATCCCGCTGACCGCCGGGAACCAGGTCTACTTCGACCAGCTCAACGACGCCGGTGGTGTGGCCGGCCAGTACCAGGTCGAACTGGTCCTCGAGGACACCGAGTACGTGGCCGACATCGCCGTCCAGGCCTACAACAAGACCAAGGGCGACGTCGTGATGTACACCCAGGTCCTCGGCACCGACGTCACGAACGCCGTCCTCCCGCAGATGAAGCGGGACAGGAAGGTGGCATCGCCGGCCACCCTCGACGCCGAGTGGGTGCTCGAGGAGACCCTGCTCCCGGTGGCGTCCCCGTACCAGGTCCAGATGATGAACGGCGCGGACTGGTACTTCACCGAGGGCGGCGGCGAGGGCCAGACGGCGTGCGCGATCATCCAGAACGACGGCTACGGCGAGGCCGGCCTGGAGGGCGTCGAGGCGGCGGCCGAGGCGCAGGGCTTCGAGGTCGCGACCGTGGCCCGCTACGAGCTGGGTGCGCCCGACATGACGGCCCAGATCCAGCAGCTCATCGACAACAACTGCGAGGTGGTGTTCGCCACCACCCTGGCCAGCGACACCTCGAAGGTGTTCGGCAAGGCCGCCGAGCTCGGCTTCGCGGCGACGTGGCTCCTGCAGACGCCGGGCTGGCTGGGGCAGTTCGTGGGCACGGGGCTCGTCGACTACCTCGAGGCCAACGTCTTCGTCCTGTCCCAGGGCGGCCCCGCGTGGGGCGACACCTCGGTCCCGGGCATGGCCAACATGCTCTCGGCGATCGAGCAGTACAAGCCGGACCAGGGGCCCGACTTCTACTTCGCGTTCGGGTACCTGCAGGCCCAGACGGTCCACGCCCTGCTCGAGAAGGCCGTCGAGCTGGGTGACCTGAGCGAGGACGGGATCCTGGCGGCCCTCGAGCAGCTCGGGACCGTGAGCTACGACGGCCTCATGAGCGAGTACGTCTACGGACCGGTCGGCGAGCGGAACCCGCCGCGGGACACCTCGATCAACGCGGTGGACCGCGCGGGCCCGTGGGGCTGGAGCCAGGTCGTCGCCAACTACGAGTCGGACACGGCGGCCGAGTACGAGTTCGGGTAGCCCGACCGGACGGTCGACGAGGCGGGCCCGCCGGGTGGATGACCGGCGGGCCCGCTCGCGTCCTGTCCCGCCCCGTCCCCCTCCGCCTCCGAGCGTTGGGTCGCACACCGCGCGCGTGCGTCTCGCTGGTGACCCGACGCGGGTGGGAGGTGGGCCGGTAGCGTGACCCCGGTGGTGACGTCGTGAGCGGACCGGACACGGCACGCGAGCGCGTGCTCGCGGCGACCTACGCCTGCGTCACCCGGTCGGGTCTGGCCCGGACCACCGTGGAGGACGCGGTGCGGGAGTCCGGCGTGTCGCGGGCCACCGTGTACCGCCTGTTCCCCGGCGGCAAGGGGCAGCTCCTCCGGGAGGCCGTCGGCTGGGAGATGAACCGGTTCTTCGGCCGCCTGGCCGACCACGTCGCCGGCGCCGCCGACCTCCCGGCGGTGCTGGAGCAGGGGCTCGTCTTCGCCCACCGGGCCGTGCGCGAGCACCGGGTGCTCCAGCAGGTGCTGGCCACCGAGCCGGGCCGGCTCCTGCCGCTCCTCACCGTGGAGCAGCACCGGGTGCAGCGCCTGGTCGCCGCGTACCTCCGGCCGGTGCTCGACCGCGAGGCGGAGCAGGGGCGCCTGCGGCCCGGCCTCGACCGCAGGGCCGCGGCCGACTACCTGTCCCGGATGGCCCTGTCGCTGATGGGCGCCCCGGGCCGCTGGGACCTCGAGGATCCCCAGCAGGTCCGGCGGGTGGTGCGCGAGGAGCTCCTCGGCGGGATCCTGGCGCCCGGGGTGCGCTGAGAGCCCCCTCCCCTCGGGTGGGCGCGGAATCGGGGCCCACGACCCCGATTCCGCACCAACCGGCGGGAGGCAGGGGCCTTGACAGTGAGACGCGGATCGCCTTACCGTCTCGACGTGGTTGCCGTCCGGGGGACATCACCCACGTCGTCGCGCTCGACGACCGCGAAACCGAGCTGCTCGCGCCCGACTCCGTGGAGCGGCGCGCCGTCGACGCCGTGCTCACCTGCCTCGCCCGCCACGGGCTCACCAAGACCACCCTCGAGGACGTGGCCCGTGAGGCCGGGTGCGGTCGGGCCACCCTCTACCGCTACTTCGAGAGCAAGCAGGACCTCGTCGAGGTCGCGCTGTGGTCGGAGGTCGACCGGTTCTCCCGGACGCTGCGCGCGGCGGTTCGCGAGGTCGCGAACCTCGAGGACGCGATCGTGACGACGATCCTCGTCTCGGCCCGGGAGCTCACGAGCCACGCCGGGTTGCGCTACGTGCTCGACTTCGAGCCCGAGGTCATCCTTCCCCACCTCGCCTTCGAGGCCGCCGACCTCCTCCTCGGCGCCGCCGCCTCGATCCTGGCGCCGGGCCTGGCCCCCTACCTCCCCGCCGACCGGGCCGACCGGGCCGCGGAGTGGGTCGCCCGGGTCCTGCTCGCCTACCTGTTCCGTCCCGACTCGTCGTCGCTCACCGACGAGTCCGACGTCCGGGCGCTCGTGCACGAGCTCGTGCTCCCCGGCGTCGCCCCGAGCTCGCTGCTGTCCGCCACGAGGGGGTAACCGCCCATGTCCACCAACGAGGAGATCATCGGTCGGGCCGACGTCGACGACGTCGAGGCGATCCTCTCGGTCGCGAACGACCAGGTCGACGCCGTCGTGCACGCGGTCCGGGCCGAGGCCGACGCCCTCTTCACCTGGGACTACGCCCAGACCCGCCAGGCCCTCGTCAAGCTGTACGAGAAGGCCAAGACCTCGCAGTGGAACGCCCACGACCTCCCCTGGGAGACCGACGTCGACCAGGAGAAGGTCGTCGTGGCGAACGCGGTCCAGAACCCGAGCTCCGGCCTTCTCGGCCAGAACATGGACGTCACCGGGACGCCCTTCGAGAAGTGGACCGAGAAGGAGTGGATCCAACTCGGGATCGAGTCCCAGAACTGGACCCTGTCCCAGTTCATGCACGGCGAGCAGGGCGCGCTCATCTGCACGGCCCAGATCGTGGAGACCGTGCCGTGGATCGACGCCAAGTACTACGCGTCCACCCAGGTGATGGACGAGGCCCGCCACGTCGAGGTGTTCGCCCGCTACCTCGACACCAAGCTGTCGGGCCACTACCCGATCAACGCCCACCTGCGGATGCTGCTCGACGACATCATCGCCGACGACCGGTGGGACATGACCTACCTGGGCATGCAGATCATGGTCGAGGGCCTGGCCCTGGCCGCCTTCGGGTTCATGCACCAGATGACCACCGAGCCGCTCCTCAAGCAGATGCTCCGCTACGTCATGAGCGACGAGGCCCGCCACGTCGCCTTCGGCGTGCTCTCGCTCAAGGAGTACTACGCGGAGCTGGGGGCGGCCGAGATCCGCGAGCGTCAGGAGTTCGCCTTCGAGGCCGCCGTGCGCATGCGCGACCGGTTCCTCCAGCAGGAGGTGTGGGACCGCATGGGCCTGCCGGTCGAGGAGGTCGTGAAGCTCGTCCTCCAGGTGCCCGATCGCAGCATGTTCCAGAACATGCTGTTCTCCAAGATCGTGCCCAACTGCAAGAAGCTCGGCCTCCTCGACGCCGGGGACGGCTGGCTCCGCCAGCGGTTCACCGAGCTCGGCGTGATCGCCTTCGAGGACTGGGTCGACACCGGCGAGGAGTACGCCATGCTCGACGAGGTCGCGAAGGACCGGGAGACGGCGGCCGCCACCGCCTGACCGGAGGTTCCGGCGGCGCCCTCGCGCGCCCGCCCGCGGGCGTCGGCGGGCGGGGACCCGGTGCTAGCGTCCGTCGCGATGGCGCGCTCGGACGTGGAGGAGGGCTCACCGGGCCCCGGGCAGGTGCGGATCGTCTTCCTCGGGGGCCTGGGAGAGATCGGCCGCAACTGCTTCTGCCTCGAGGTCGAGGGTCGCATCCTCGTCGTCGACTGCGGGCTCATGTTCCCCGAGGCCGACATGCCCGGCGTCGACCTCGTCCTGCCGGACTTCACCTACCTGCGCGACCACGCCGACCGGGTCGAGGCCGTCCTCCTGACCCACGGGCACGAGGACCACACCGGCGGGCTGGCCTTCCTCCTGCGCGACGTGGCCGTGCCGATCTACGGCACGCCGCTGACCCTCGCCCTGGCCCGGAACCGCATCGAGGAGGCCGGGGTCCTGGGACGTACCGAGCTCGTCCCGATCCAGGACCACGAACGCCGCCGCATCGGGCCCTTCGACTGCGAGTTCGTGCCCGTCACCCACTCGGTCCCCCACGGGCTGGCCACGGCCTTCCACACGCCGGTGGGCACGATCCTCCACACCGGCGACTTCAAGCTCGACCTGACCCCGGTCGACGGCCGCACGACCGACCTGGCCATGCTGGGCGAGATCGCCCGGCGTCCCGGCGGCGTGCGCCTCCTCCTGTCGGACTCCACCAACGCCGAGCGGCCCGGGTACACCCCGTCCGAGTCGGTGGTGGGGGGCGTGATGCGGGGCCTGTTCCGTGAGCACGCCGGCCGGCGCTTCGTCGTGGCCAGCTTCGCCTCCCACCTGCACCGGGTGAAGCAGGTGGCCGAGGCCGCCGTGGCCTCGGGGCGCCGGGTGGCGTTCCTCGGCCGCTCGATGGTGCAGAACGCCGCCCTGGCCCGTTCGATGGGCCTCCTGGAGCTCCCCGCCGACGCGGTGGTGGACGTCGAGGAGATCGCCACGCTGGACCCGGGCGAGCTGTGCATCGTCTGCACGGGGTCCCAGGGCGAGCCCATGAGCGCGCTGTCGCTGATGGCCGCGCACGAGCACAAGTGGGTGAAGCTCGACGAGGACGACGTCGTCGTGATCTCCGCCCACGCCATCCCGGGGAACGAGGGGAACGTCAACCGGGTGATCGACGCGCTGTACCGGATCGGTGTCGAGGTGATCCACGACCGGAACGCCCCGGTCCACGTGTCGGGCCACGCGTCCCAGGAGGAGCTCAAGTTCGTCCTGAACCTGATCCGGCCGGACTGGTTCGTCCCCGTCCACGGCGAGTTCCGGCACATGGTCCACCACGCGCAGCTGGCCCACGACGTGGGCGTGGCCGCCGGGCGCGTGGTCGTGTGCCAGGACGGCGACGCCCTCGTCCTCGACGCCGACGGCGTCACCGTCGAGCGGGCGGCGGTCCCGGCGGGCTACCTCTACGTCGACGGCATCGTGGGCGACATCGGCCACGGCGTGCTGCGCGACCGGCGGGCGCTGGCCGAGGAGGGCGTCGTCGTGGTCATCGCCACCGTCGACGCCAAGACGGGTGAGATCGTCACCGGGCCCGAGATCGTCACGCGCGGCTGGATCTACGCCCCCGAGGCCGAGGAGCTCCTCGGGGAGGCCAAGGCCCGGGTGCTGGCGTCGCTCCAGGAGGCGGCCGGGGAGGGGGCGACCGACTTCGAGACCCTGCGGAGACACGCCCGGTCGGCCCTGGCCCGCTTCATCAACGAGCGGACCCGGCGCCGTCCCATCGTGATCCCGGTCGTGATGGAGGTCTGACGCCCCGTCTCGGGGGAGGGTGCGATGGGCGGGATCCCGGTCGACCTGACCGGCCGGGTGGCGCTGGTCACCGGGGCCGGTGGCGGGGTCGGGCGAGCGATCGCCCACGCGCTCGCCCGGGTGGGCGCGACCGTGTGGGTGAACGACGTCGACGAGGACCGGGCGGCGGAGGCGGTGGCCGGCATCGAGGCCGGGCTCGACGGTTCGGGCGGCTCGGCCCACGGCGTGGTGGCCGACGTCACCGACCCCGCCGCCGTCGAGGCCATGGCCCGCCACACCGGCCCGGTCGACATCGTCGTGAACAACGCCGGGCTCCCGCTCGGCGCGTTCGACCTCGCGCCCTTCGCCGAGACCGCGTCGGAGGCCTGGCGGCCGTGGATCGAGCTCAACCTCGTGGCGGTGATGCGGGTCACCCACTCCCACCTGCCCGGCATGCTCGCGCGGGGCTGGGGGCGGGTGCTCACGATCGTCTCCGACGCCGGACGGCGGGGCGAGCGGGGACAGGTCGTCTACGGCGCGGCCAAGGCCGGCGCGATGGGCTTCACGCGGGGCCTGGCCTCGGAGGTGGGGCGCCACGGCGTGACCGCCAACTGCATCGCCCTCGGCACCATCCGCCACGGCCTCGTGGCCGAGGGGATGGACCGCCACCCCGAGCGTGAGGCGCGGATGCTGCGCGTGTACCCGCTCGGCCGGCTCGGGCGACCCGAGGATCCCGCGCCGCTCGCCGTGCTGCTCTGCAGCGACGCCGGGAGCTGGATCACCGGTCAGGTCTACCCGGTGAACGGCGGGTACTCGAACGCGCTCTGACCCCGGCGGCGTGCCGGCGCGGACGCTCGGGGTGCCGGCGCGGCCCCCGGCGCCCGGTGTCGTGGTCGGTGCGTGCCCCTGTTGCCAGTGTTGCTGGTGTTACCCTGAGCGCGATGGCCGCCCGCAGGTCGCCGCCACGCCGGGAGCCCGCCAGCCGGCGCACCCGTGCGCGCAGCACCGCCCGCCCGCCCGGGCGGTGGTCCCGGACGCGCGAAGCCGCCGCGTCCCAGCTCGGAGGGCACGCGGCCGACGCCGTCGCCATCGCCCTGGTCGTCCTCGCGGTCCTCAGCGCCCTGGGTCTCGCCTCCGACCTCGCGGACCCGGTGGGCAGCGCGCTGGCCTCGGGCGCGGGCGCGCTCCTCGGCCACGGCGACGTCCTCGTCCCCCTCGCCGCGGCCGGGCTGGCCGTGGCGCTGCTGCGGCCCCGCCGCGACGACCCTGAGGTCGCGCCGGCGGGGCTGCGCGTGGGGGTCGGCACCGCGCTCGTGCTCGTCGGGGTGGTGGGCCTCCTGCACCTGGCCGGGGGAGCCCGCCGCTGTCGGGGGCGCTCGAGGATCTGCGCGACGCCGGCGGGGTGGTGGGAGCCGCGACGGCCACCCCGCTTCGGGCCGCCGGAGGCGTGGTCGGCGCCGTCGTGGTCCTGGTGGGCTTCGGGCTCCTCGGCGCGCTGATCGCCTGGGGACGCCCACTGCGCCACGCCCTGGCCGGCGCCGTCACGGCCCTGCGGTGGGTCGGGCGCCAGCTCCGCCGCATGACCGAGCTCTCCCCGGCGGCCCCCGAACCGGAGCAGGAGGCGGAGGAGGCGGAGGGGGAGGAGGTCCCCTCGGGCGGGGCCGAGCCCGCCCGGCGCGTCGTCCTGTACGACGAGCTCGCCGACCTTCCCGAGGACGAGGCGGCGCCCGTCGCGGAGGCCCCCGAGGAATCCCCCGAGGAGCCGGCCGCGCTCGGCGCCGCCAGGGCGGCCGCCGACCCGTCGGCGGGCCCCACCGAGCAGCTCGAGATCGACCTCGGGCCCGGGCACCGCACGAGCTCCTGGAAGCTCCCGCCGGCGAAGATCCTCAAGCGCGGCGGGGCGCGCGAGATCGACCGCAGGGTGGTCGACGAGGGGGGCCGGGTGCTGGAGGCGACCCTGCGGGACTTCGGGGTCGACGCCCGGCTGGTGGGGACGACCGTCGGGCCCACCGTCACCCGCTACGAGCTCGAGCTGGCCGCGGGCGTGAAGGTGAACCGGGTGACCGGGCTGAGCCACGACATCGCCTACGCGCTCGCCAGCCCCGACGTCCGCATCCTCGCCCCCATCCCCGGTCGCAGCGCCATCGGCGTCGAGGTCCCCAACCGCCAGCGACAGCTCGTCACCCTGGGCGACATCCTCGCCTCGGACGAGGCCCGTCGGGCGACCCACCCCCTCGAGGTCGGGCTGGGGCGCGACATCTCGGGCCGGTCCGTGATGCTGAACCTCGCGACGATGCCGCACCTGCTCATCGCCGGGGCCACCGGGGCCGGAAAGTCGAGCTGCATCAACTCGCTCGTGACCTCGATCCTCGTGCGGTCGACGCCCGACCAGGTCCGCCTCATCCTCGTCGACCCGAAGCGGGTCGAGCTGGGCGCGTACAACGACCTGCCCCACCTGTTGACCCAGGTCGTCACCAACCCCAAGAAGGCGGCCAACGCCCTCGACTGGGCCGTGCGCGAGATGGACCGGCGCTACGACGTGCTCGCCGAGGTCGGCGTGCGCGACATCCTCGGCTACAACGCGGCGTACGACCGGGGCGACCTGCCGACCCCCGAGGAGCCCGACCCCGTCACCGGCCAGGGGTACGAGCGGCTGCCGTACGTCCTCGTCGTCGTCGACGAGCTGAACGACCTGATGATGGTGGCCGCCCGCGACGTCGAGGCGAGCATCTGCCGGATCGCCCAGATGGCCCGGGCCGTGGGGATCCACCTCGTGATCGCCACCCAGCGGCCCTCGGTCGACGTCATCACCGGCGTCATCAAGGCCAACATCCCCAGCCGCCTCGCGTTCTCGGTGAGCAGCCTGGCCGACTCCCGGGTGATCCTCGACCAGCCCGGGGCGGAGAAGCTCGTGGGCCAGGGTGACATGCTCGTGATGTCGGCCTCGTCGAGCCGCCCCCAGCGGATCCAGGGCTCCTGGGTCGACGAGGAGTGCGTCCGCAAGGTCGTCGCCCACTGGCG
The DNA here is from genome assembly GCA_027494165.1 of Acidimicrobiia bacterium. GTDB lineage: Bacteria > Actinomycetota > Acidimicrobiia > IMCC26256 > JAOSJM01 > JAOSJM01. The sequence goes on from JAOSJM010000001.1 coordinate 371,383, forward strand.
CCGCCAGGTCGACCGCCCCGACTACGTCGACGGGATCGCCGACGACGGGCCGGGAGGCGGTGGGGGCGGCGACGGCGGCGACCAGGACGACGAGCTCCTCGAGGAGGCGATGGAGCTGGTCGTGCGCAGCGGGCTCGGGTCCACGAGCATGCTCCAGCGCAAGCTGCGGGTGGGCTTCGCCCGGGCCGGGCGGATCATGGACCTCCTCGAGCGGCGCGGGGTGGTCGGCCCCTCCGAGGGGTCGAAGGCCCGGGCGGTGCTCATGACCGTCGAGGAGCTCGAGGAGCGCCGGGCCCGCGTCGACGCCTGACCGTCGCCCTCTCCACCTCCCGCCCGGGTTGGGACGGATCCGGCCCCTCTGGGGGCCGCGCGGGTCCCAACGCCGAGGCCCGTGGTCCGCGTCGGGACGGATCCGGCCCCTCTGGGGGCCGCGCGGGTCCCAACGCCGAGGGCCGGGGGCGGTACGTCGCCGCCCACGACGGCGCCGGCCTCCGGCCGGCGATCAGAGCCGGCCGTCGGCCTCGAGCTCGTCGAGTCGCGTGCGGAGCTCGTCGAGCAGGCCCGCGGCGGCGGCGAGGTGCTCCTCGATCCGGCTCACGTAGGCGATCGGCGAGGTGTCGGGCACCTCGTCCTCGACGTCGATCTCGTGCACGACCGCCTCGGCGAACTCGGCCTGCTCCTCGGGCACGAGCAGCGTGCCCGAGGCGTCGCCGCCGGGGCCGGTCCACTCCACCATCACCGTGATCCCGGCCGTCTCGAGCCTCCGCCGCAGGATCTGCGCGGAGAGCCGCGGCCACTCGCCCAGCTCCACCAGGTCGCCGACGTCGTCCGCGGCGCCGTAGGTCCCGTCGGGAGGGTTCGGTTGGAGGGCCACCCGGCAGTCGGCGCAGGACCGGGAGCCGGCCACGTACTCCGCCCCGCAGGAGGGGCACCACAGGGTCGGGCTGTCCATCGGCTGATTCCCGTCGACGATGACGACCGGGTCAGTCTAGGGAAGGCGCCTGTACGATGGGGCCGTGACCACGGCCTCCCGCCGGGCGCGACCGGCGCGCTTCTTCGTCGAGACCCTCGGCTGCCCCAAGAACGTGGTCGACTCGGAGAAGGTCGTCGCATCGCTGGAGGCCGACGGGCTGTCGCCGGCCGCGTCGCCCGGCGAGGCCGACCTCGTCGTCGTCAACACCTGCGCGTTCGTCGAGGCCGCCCGGGTCGAGTCGGTGGAGACCGTCCTCGCCCTGGCCGCGGCCCGCAGGCCGGGGGCCCGCCTCGTCGTCACCGGGTGCCTGGCGGAGCGCTACGGGTCCGAGCTCGCCGAGGCCCTCCCCGAGGCCGACGCGGTCGTCGGCTTCGAGGGTGAGGGTTCGCTGTCCGAGGTGCTGGTCGACCCGCCCCGGCGCAAGCCCGTGGGCGTCCGCGATCTGCTCGAGCTGCCCCGCCCGGCCCCGACCGCGCCGTGGGCCTACCTCAAGGTCGCCGAGGGCTGCGACCGCGCCTGCGCGTTCTGCGCCATCCCCTCCTTCCGGGGCCCGCAGCGGTCGCGCCCGGCCGAGGCGGTCGTGTCCGAGGCCCGCGCCCTGGTGGAGGGCGGAGCCGCCGAGCTCGTGCTCGTGGCCCAGGACCTCGCCTCGTACGGTCGCGACGCGGGCGAGCCCGGGGCCCTGGCCCCGTTGCTCCACCGGCTCGACGCGCTGCGACCCGACGGCCTGGTCCGGATCCGCCTCCTCTACCTCTACCCGAGCGAGGTCCGCGGGCCGCTGCTCGCGTCGATGCTCGACCTCCCCTCGGTCGTGCCCTACCTCGACCTGTCCCTCCAGCACGCCGCGCCCGCGCTGCTCCGACGGATGCGACGCTGGGGGAGCGGCGACCGCTTCCTCGAGCTCGTGGAGGGCATCCGGGCCGAGGTGCCCGGGGCGGCGTTCCGGTCGTCGTTCATCGTCGGGTTCCCGGGCGAGACCGAGGACCACCACGAGGAGCTGCTCGGGTTCCTGCGCGCCGCGGAGCTCGACTGGGCCGGGTTCTTCGCCTTCTCGCCCGAGGACGGCACCCCGGCGGCCGACCTCGACGGCGCGGTGCCCGCCGACGTCGTGGGCGAGCGGCTGCGCGAGCTCGGCGAGGTCCAGGATCCCGTCACCGCGAGCCTGCGTGACGCCCTCGTCGGGGCCGAGGTCGAGGTGCTCGTCGACCGCGTCGACGACGACGGCGCGCCGGTGGGGCGCACGCACCGGGAGGCTCCCGAGATCGACGGTGTCGTGCGGCTGGCCCGGGGCCCGGCGCGGCCGGGCGACCTCGTGCGGGCCCGGGTCGTGGGCGCGGTCGGTCCCGATCTCGTGGCGGAGCCGGCCCCCGTCGCCGGCGCGCGCCGGGAGGGGGCGGCGTGAGCGCCTCGGACACACCGGTCCGGCGGCGCTTCGGCCCGAGCGCCATCGCGACGCCGGCGAACGCGGTGACGGGGGTGAGGCTGCTCCTCGCCGTGCCGGTCCTGTGGGTCGTCCAGCAGCGCGGCGCCGGGTGGGGGACGTTCGTGGCGTGGACGCTGCTCGCCCTCACCGACCACGTCGACGGGTGGCTGGCCCGCCGCGACGGCACCACCCGCTCGGGGGCGTTCCTCGACCCTCTGGCCGACAAGGTCCTGGCCATGGGTGGCTTCGTGGCCCTCGGCGCCCGGGGCGACGTGTCGTGGTGGCCGGTCGCGGTCATCGGCGGACGGGAGCTGGGCGTCTCGGTCTTCCGCTCGTACATGGGTCGCCGCGGGGTCTCGCTGCCGGCCCGCCGGCTCGGGAAGTGGAAGGCCAACCTGCAGTTCGCCGCGGTGGCGATCGTGCTGCTCCCGCCGGCCGCCGACCTCGTGGGGCTCCAGCAGGCGGTGCTGTGGGGCGCGGTGGCCCTCACCCTCCTGTCCGCCGCCGACCTCGTCCGCCACACCCGGGCCGCGGCGCGCGCCTGAGGTCCCCCGGTGCGCTGCGAGGTCCTGGCGGTCGGTACCGAGCTGCTGCTCGGCCAGGTCGTCGACACCAACAGCGCCTGGATCGGCGAGCAGCTCGCGGCCTACGGGATCGACAGCTTCGAGCACCGCCAGGTCGGCGACAACCTCGAGCGGGTGGTGGCGGCCCTGCGCGACCTCCTGCGCCACGCGGACGCCGTGATCGTGTGCGGGGGCCTGGGCCCCACCCCCGACGACCTCACCCGCGAGGCGCTGGCCGAGCTCATGGGCGCGCCGCTGCGCCGGCACCGGGACCTCGTGGAGCACATCGCCGCGATCTTCGGTGCCCGCGGGCGCGAGATGGCGCGCAACAACGAGCGGCAGGCCGACGTGCCCGAGGGGGCCTCGGTGATCGCCAACCCCATCGGCACCGCCCCGGGGCTGATCTGCCCGGTGGGCGACAGGGTCGTGTACGCGGTCCCGGGCGTGCCCTACGAGATGCAGCAGATGGTCCGGGACGCCGTGCTGCCCGACCTCCTGCGGCGCAGCGGCGAGCCGGCGGTCATCCGCTCGCGCTCCCTGCGGACGTGGGGAACGTCCGAGTCCGGGCTGGCCGAGATGATCGCCGACCGGGTCGACGCCCAGACCAACCCCACCATCGCCTTCCTCGCCCGGGGGATCGAGGGGATCGTGGTGCGGATCACGGCGAAGGCCCGCGGCGACGAGGAGGCCCGGGCGCTCATCGCCGCCGAGGAGCGCGAGCTGCGGGCGATCCTCGGCGACCTCGTCTTCGGGGTCGACGGCGAGACGATGGAGCACGCCGTCCTGGAGCGCCTCCGGAGGCGGGGCTGGACGCTGGGGGCCGCCGAGTCGGTGACCGGTGGCCTGGTGGGCGCCCGGATCGCCGACGTGCCGGGGGCGAGCGAGGTGTTCCGGGGATCGGTGGTCGCCTACGCCACGGACGTGAAGCGCTCGGTGCTGGGGGTCACCGCCGAGCACGTCGTGAGCGAGGAGTGCGCGCGCCAGATGGCCGAGGCCGCGCGCCACGTGCTCGGGGCCGACGTGGGGATCGCCGTCACCGGGGTCGCCGGCCCCACCGAGCAGGACGGCCAGCCCGTGGGGACCGTCTGGTTCGGCCTGGCCGTGCCGGGCTGCCCGACCGAGGCGGTGTCGGTCCGTCTCCCCGGCGACCGCGAGCGGATCCGGCAGTTCTCGACGATCTCGCTGCTCGACCTGCTGCGCCGTCGGCTCGACGCGCTCGGGTGACCGTGGGCACCGCGGCCCCGGTCGGCCCGGTGGTGGAGCCGGGATGACCTCCCTGGCCCGCGCCTTCGTGGCGGTGGTGCCGCCGCCGGGGGTGCTGGCGGCGGTGGCGCAGCGCTCGGCCGCGGCCCGCGACCACGGATCCGGCTGGCGCTGGACCGGGCCGGACCAGTGGCACGTGACCGTCCAGTTCCTCGGACCCGTGGCCGACCTGGAGGCCCTCGAGGCCGCGGCCCGGGATGCGCTGGCGCCCCTGGCGCCGGTGGAGCTGCGCCTCGGAGGCGGAGGGGCGTTCCCGTCGCCCCGGCGGGCGTCGGTGCTCTGGATCGGGGTGGTGGAGGGCGCCGAGGCGCTCGGCCGGGTGGCCGTCGCGCTCGGCGAGGCCCTGGCGCCCCTCGGCCACCCGCCCGACGACCGGCGGTTCCACCCGCACCTGACCCTCGCCCGCCTCCGGCGACCGGGCCCCGCGACCCGCGCGGTGGAGGCGCTGGGGACGGAGCCCGCGGGGCCCCGCTGGCGCGCCACGGAGCTCGTGCTGTTCGAGAGCATCACCCGGGACACGGGCGCCGAGCACCGTGTGCGGGCCCGGCTCCCGCTGGACGGCTGAGCGGGCCACGCCGGCCCGGGCAGCCCCATGTTCCGCGCCGGGGTCCTTGATCCCGAACGGGTGTTCGTCTAACGTGCTGACACGCGTGGAATTCCACGCGTGTGGCTGCGAGCATCGACGGACACCCCGACTCGACCACCGACGGTTCCCGTCACACCCCGCCCGTAGGGTGAGCGGGACGCAGCGGTGCTTCCCCAGGCCCACGGACCCACACCCGAGGAGAGACCCACGGTGGAACGCGACAAGGCCCTCGAGATGGCCCTCGGCCAGATCGAGAAGCAGTTCGGCAAGGGCTCGATCATGCGCCTGGGGGACCAGACCCACGTCGGGGTCGAGGCGATCCCCACCGGCGCCCTGGCGCTCGACCTCGCCCTCGGCATCGGGGGCCTGCCCCGGGGCCGGGTCGTCGAGATCTACGGCCCCGAGTCGTCGGGGAAGTCGACCCTCGCCATGCACGTCGTGGCCGAGGCGCAGCGCAACGGCGGGGTGTGCGCCTACATCGACGCCGAGCACGCCATGGACCCGGTGTACGCCGCGGCCATCGGCGTCAACGTCGACGAGCTGCTCATCTCCCAGCCCGACACCGGCGAGCAGGGGCTCGAGATCGCCGACATGCTCGTGCGCTCGGGCGCGCTCGACGTCGTGGTCATCGACTCGGTGGCAGCCCTCGTGCCCCGGGCCGAGATCGAGGGCGAGATGGGCGACGCGCACGTGGGCCTCCAGGCCCGGCTCATGAGCCAGGCCCTCCGCAAGCTCACGGCCAACCTCAACCGCTCCCGCACCATCGCCGTCTTCATCAACCAGCTCCGCGAGAAGATCGGTGTGATGTTCGGCTGCCTGTCCTACGGCACCCGGGTCACGCTGGCGGACGGGACGCAGGAGAAGATCGGCAAGATCGTCAACCAGCGGATGCCGGTCGAGGTCCTCTCCTACGACCCGGAGGCCGGCGCCGTGGTCCCGAAGCGGGTGGTCGACTGGTTCGACAACGGCGTCACGGAGCAGTTCCTCCAGTTCACGGTGGCGAAGCCGGGCGGGAACGGCCGGGCCCAGTTCGCCTGCACCCCCAACCACCAGGTCCGCACGCCCGGTGGTTGGCGGGAGGCCCGGGAGCTCGCCGTCGGCGACCGCGTCCTGCAGGCGGTGCCCCACCACCTCTCCGACTTCCAGTGGCAGGTCGTCCTCGGCGGCCTCATGGGCGACGGCGCGCTGTCGCCGACAGGCAGCGGCCACGGCGCCCGGTTCCGGTGGGGCCACGGCGCCCGGCAGGCCGAGTACGGCGACTGGAAGGCTTCGCTCTTCGCCAACGTCGGGGTGAGCCGGTCGACCGACGCCGCCGGCGCCGTCCTCCACGACGTCCGACCTCTCCCCGAGCTCGCCGAGCTGCGCCGGGCGGTCTACGTCGGCGGCGAGAAGGTCTTCGGCTGGGACTACCTCAAGGCGCTCACCCCGCTCTCGCTCGCGGTCTGGTACATGGACGACGGCACCTTCTCCCTGAGGACGGAGGGTTCCCGGGCCCGGACCCGCGAGGGGAGCGGACGCTCCGAGATCGGCGTCCAGGCCATGGACGCCACGACCCGGGTCCGGCTCGTCGACCACCTGCGTGACACCTGGGGGATCGCCCCGAGCCTCGTCGATCGGCGGGGGAAGGCCGTCCTCGTGTTCCTGGAGGACGAGACGGCGAAGCTCCACGCGCTCGTCGCGCCGTTCGTGCACCCGTCGATGCAGCACAAGCTCCTCCCACGCTTCCGCGGCCGGTTCGCGGTGGAGCCGGTCTTCGCCCCGATGCGCCACGAGCTCGTCCCGTTGCCCGTCACGAAGATCGCTCTCAAGCCGCCGACGAGGTCGATGCACCGCTTCGACATCGAGGTCGAGGGCAGCCACAACTACTTCGCCGACGGGGTGATGGTGCACAACTCACCCGAGACCACGCCGGGTGGACGGGCCCTGAAGTTCTACTCGTCGGTCCGTCTCGACATCCGCCGCATCGAGTCCATCAAGGACGGGGCCGAGGTGGTGGGGAACCGGGCCCGGGTGAAGGTGGTGAAGAACAAGTGCGCCGCCCCGTTCCGCCAGGCCGAGTTCGACATCATGTACGGCCGGGGCATCAGCCGTGAGGGATCGCTCCTCGACGTCGGTGTCGACCTCGGCATCGTGAAGAAGTCGGGCGCCTGGTTCACCTACGAGGGCGAGCAGCTCGGCCAGGGTCGGGAGAACGCCAAGCAGTTCCTGGCCGAGAACCTCGACCTCATGTTCGAGATCAGCGAGAAGATCCGCGGGGCGGTCGGGATCGGCGGGCCCCGCGAGGTCGTCCTCGACGACGACGCCGAGGAGCCGATCGACGCCGAGGGCTGACCGGCTCGCCGCGGGCCGGCCGGTCCCGTCTTCGACCGGGGACGACCCGACCACCGGGGGCCGGTGGCCGGGTCGTCAGGCCACGGCCCGGAGGATCGCGACGACGCCGGTGACGGCGGCGAAGCCGAGGACCGCCGGGCGCAGCCAGCGGGCGTCGAGCCATCGGGTCGTGAGGCGGCTGGCCCACAGCCCGGCGAGCATCGCCGGAGCCAGCGCCAGGGCCAGGCCGACCTGGTCGCGGTCGACCTCGCCGGCCAGCGCCAGGGCGGTGAGCGACATCGCGATCCCGACGAGGAAGGCCGACGCCAGCGTGGACCGGAGGGTGGGCCCGTCACGATGCTGGTAGAGGAGCGCGAGCGGGGGGCCGCCGATCGCGGTGGCGGTGCCCATGACGCCCGAGGCCAGACCGGCGATCAGCGCCGTGGGGCGGGTGACCGCGACGGGCGGGCTCGTCATGCTCATCACGACGGCGACGACGACCACCGCCCCGACGAGGCCGAGCAGCGCGTCTCCCGACACGACCGCGACGATCCAGGCCCCCAGGACCGTGCCGGGGAGGCGCCCCATCGTGATCCAGACGAACCCGCGCCGGTCGAGGGCGTGACGCTCGCGCCGGGCCATGAGGACCGTCATGGGGAGGGCGAGCAGGATGAGCGCGGTCGGCAGCGCGTCGGGGGCCACGAGCGCGACGACGGGCACCGCGACGAGGTTGAGGCCGAAGCCGACGGACCCCTGGACGAGGCCGCCGGCGAGCGCGGCCGCCATCGCTGCGACCAGCTCCCCCAGCGACAGCTCCACCGCGTCCTCCCTCGCCCCGAGCGCCGCGCAGCCTACGCCGGAGAGGGGCGCCGCGGCCGAGGTGGCCCCTCGAGCGTTCCGTGCTCATCCGGAGCGCCGGGGGCGGAGCGGTGACGGGTGTCACCCGCGGCGAATGGGGAGCGGGTGAGACCACGCGGATACGTTCAGGGGGCATGTCGCACCCCACCGGACGCCGGTCCGCCCGGTTCGGGATCGAGCCGGTGTGAGCAGGTGGATGGCGTCGGGGCGGCGCTGTGCAACCCGTCACAGGGCTTCGGGACCTTCGGCCCTAGGCGCTTTGAGAACGTGTTCACATAGTGGGGACACGGGCAGGGCTGGGGTTCCGGCCCGTGTGATCTGGCATGCCACGAGCGAGGAGGGTGCGCGATGAGGCATTGGCGATTGGGGGCCAGGAGCCCAGGACGCCCGAGGAGGGCCGGGCTGGCGGTGGTCGCGATGGTGGGGGCCCTCGCGCTCGTGGCCGCGGCGTGCGACAGCGGCAACGGCAACGGCGGCGGGGTCTCCGGTGACGCGAGCGACATCGCGGAGGCGCGCAACCTGTCCGACGACGACATCCGCGCCGCGCTCATGACGTACACGCCCTCCGGCGTGCACGACGAGTACATCTTGATCGCCTCCGGCGGCCACGCCGGTCAGGTGCTGGTGATCGGGATGCCGTCGATGCGCATCCTGCGCACCATCGCCGTCTTCACCCCCGAGCCGTGGCAGGGCTGGGGCTACGGGAACGTGGCCACCGAGGAGGTCCTCGACCAGGGGAACATCGAGGGCAAGGAGATCAACTGGGCCGACACGCACCACCCGGCGCTCTCCGAGACCGAGGGTGACTACGACGGCCAGTTCGTCTTCATCAACGACAAGGCCGGCGGCCGGGTGGCGACCATCGACCTGCGCGACTTCGAGACCAAGCAGATCGTGAAGAACCCGATCGCCATCAACGACCACGGTGGCACGTTCGTCACGCCCAACACCGAGTGGATCATCGAGGGCGGCCAGTACGCCACGCCCCTCGGGTGGGACTACGCCCCGATCGAGAACTACAACGAGCAGTACCGGGGCATGGTGACGTTCTGGAGCTTCGACCGTGACGCCGGGCGGATCGACCCGAGCCAGTCGTTCGCCATGGAGCTCCCGCCCTACTGGCAGGACCTCTGCGACGCCGGCAAGCTCGTGTCCGACGGTTGGGTGTTCTGCAACTCGTTCAACACCGAGCTGGCCACCGGTGCGACCCTCGAGGGCGGCGAGCCGTTCGAGGCCGGGGCGAGCGCCCGCGACAACGACTACCTCCACGTCATCAATCTGAACCGGGCGGCCGAGGTCGCCGCCGCAGGCGGGACGACCGACGTGAAGGGCTTCCCGGTGATCCCGCTGCAGACCTCGATCGACGAGGGCCTGCTGCACTTCGTGCCCGAGCCCAAGAGCCCCCACGGGGTCGACATCGCCCCCAGGGGCGACTACATCGTGATCTCCGGCAAGCTCGACCCGCACGTCACGATCTACTCGTTCGAGAAGATCATGGCGGCCATCGAGGCCGGGCCGACCGAGACCGACGACTACGGCGTGCCGATCATCAGCCTCGACGACGCCATGGAGGCGCAGGTCGAGCTGGGCCTCGGGCCGCTCCACACCAACTTCGACGACCAGGGCTACGGCTACACGAGCCTGTTCCTGGACTCGGCGGTGGCCCGCTGGAGCCTCGGTGACCCGTACCGTGAGGACGGCTGGAAGCTCGAGGGCACCATCCCGGTCCACTACAACATCGGTCACATCGCGACGGCCGAGGGCGACACGGTGAGCCCCGACGGCCAGTACCTGGTGGCGCTCAACAAGTGGTCCATCGACCGGTTCTTCCCGGCCGGGCCGCTGCTGCCCCAGAACTTCCAGCTCATCGACATCTCCGGTGAGGGCGAGGACATGCAGCTCCTCTACGACCTGCCCATCCCGGACGCGGAGCCGCACTACGTCCAGATCATCAAGGCCGACAAGCTCGACCCGTTCCTGGTCTACCCGGAGATCGGGTACGACCCGGCGACGATGTCGGTCGACCCGAACGCGCCGAAGCAGGGCGAGGAGCGGATCGAGCGCAACGGCGACACGGTGGAGATCTGGATGACCCTGGTCCGCAGCCACTACACCCCCGAGCGGGTGGAGGTCAACCAGGGTGACCGCGTCATCTGGCACTTCACCAACGTCGACACCGCGCAGGACGCCACCCACGGGTTCGCCCTGCCGGGCTACAACATCAACCTGAGCCTCGAGCCCGGGGAGACGGCCACCATCGAGTTCGACGCCGACCAGAGCGGCGTGTTCACGTGGTACTGCAGCGAGTTCTGCTCGGCGCTGCACCTCGAGATGGCCGGGTACTTCCTGGTCGCTCCGTAACCGCGACCGTGCGGAGGAGGCGCCCCCGTTCCCGGACCGGGACGGGGGCGCCCGCCGCGAGGTGGCACGGCCGACCCCGGGTGCGAGGGGAGAAGGAGTAGAAAGGAAGGTCATGGCCGGCTTCTGGGATCGTGTCCTGGGTCCCCGCGTGCCCAGCGAGGAGGCGGTCAAGCACCGCGAGCGGTACCGGCGGCCCTTCCTGCTCTTCGCGCTCGCCGCCGTCCTCCTGCTGATCTCGATCGTCTTCCCGTACTGGCGGCTCTACCTGCGGGCGCCCCAGTACCCCGAGGGCCTCACCGTGCAGGCCTTCGTGAACCGCCTCGAGGGCGACGTCGCCGAGCTCGAGGGCCTCAACCACTACGTCGGGCTGCCCTCCTTCGAGGACGGCGCCGTCCTCGAGCGGTCCGTCTCGGTGATCGCCATCATCGTGCTGGCCGGGCTGGTCTTCGCCGGCTTCTACATCCACAGCCGCTACGTCCTGCTCCTGACCCTCCCCGCGCTGCTCTTCCCGTTCATCTTCCTCGCCGACCTCCAGTACTGGCTGTGGCGCTACGGTCACGACCTCGACCCGAGGGCGCCCCTGGCCAACGCGGTGGGGGAGTTCACGCCGCACCTCTTCGGACCGTCGGAGATCGCCCAGTTCGAGACGACCGCCTGGCCCGGCATCGGGCTCGTCCTGGCCTTCGTCGCCTCCGGCCTCGTGGCGGCGGGCCTCTGGTTCCACCGGAAGGCCTACAAGCCGCTCGTCGAGGAGCTGGAGGCCGAGGAGGCCGAGGAAGCCGTCGAAGCCGAGCCGCCGACCTCCGGGGTGCCCGCAGGGTGAGCCGCCTCCTGGCGATCTCGGCGCTCCTGGTGGTCGTCCTCGCCGGCCCCTCGGGGTCGGGAGGGGCCGGCGCGCGAGCGGCCGACGAGGACGCCACGGACCTCCAGGCCCTCGTCGACGGCGCCGAGCCGGGCTCGGAGCTCCGGCTCCCGGCGGGGACCTACCGCGGTGGCGTCGTCAGTCGACAAGCCCCTCCGGATCGTCGGGGAGGGCTGGCCGGTCGTCGACGGGCAGGGCGACGGCAACATCCTCGAGATCACGGCGCCCGACGTCACGATCGAGGGCCTGGTGCTGCGGGGCAGCGGCAGTTCCCTCGACCGAGAGAACGCCGGGGTGTCGAGCGACGGATCGGCGGGGATCCGGATCGTCGGGAACCGCTTCGAGGACGTCCTCTTCGGGGTCTTCCTTCGCAGGGCCCCCGACTCGCTCGTGGCCGACAACGTGATCGGGGCCAAGGAGCTCTCGCTCGGGCGCCGGGGCGACGGCATCCGCCTGTGGGAGAGCCCCGGGACGACCATCGAGGGCAACACCGTCACCGACGGCCGCGACAGCGTCCTGTGGTTCTCCGAGGGCCTCGTGGTCCGCGACAACGTCGTGAAGCGCGGTCGCTACGGTCTGCACTTCATGTACTCCGACGACGCGCTCGTCGAGGGGAACTGGCTCGAGGGGAACTCGGTCGGCGGGTTCCTCATGTACAGCCGGAACCTGACCCTGCGCGACAACGTCGCGTTCGACAACCGGGGCCCGAGCGGCTACGGGTTCGGGTTCAAGGACATGGACGGCATCGAGGCCGACGGGAACCGCCTGGTCGACAACCGGGTCGGGCTGTACTTCGACAACTCGCCCTGGTCGACCGACGTGTACCAGCACTTCCGGCGCAACGTCGTCGCCTACAACGACATCGGGCTCGAGTTCAACCCGTCGGTGAAGCGCAACGTCTTCAGCGCCAACGCCTTCATCGACAACCGGGAGCAGGTCTCGCTCACCGGGGGCGGGACGTTCGTGGACAACAACGAGTGGACGGCCGACGGGGTCGGCAACTTCTGGAGCGACTACGCCGGCTACGACTCCGACGGTGACGGGCTCGGCGAGGTCCCGTACCGGGCCGAGGACCTCTTCGGCGAGCTCACCGACGACCACCCCGAGGTCGCCTTCTTCTCCAACAGCCCCGCGGCGCGAGCGGTGGACATGGCGGCCCAGGCCTTCCCCGTCCTGCGACCGGACCCCAAGCTCGTCGACGAGGCGCCGATGGTCTCGCCCCCGGACGTCCCCCCGCTCGCCCGGGCTCCCGCCGAGGGCTCGCGGGGCCTGCTCGCCGTCGCGTCGCTGGCCATGGTCGGCCTGGCGGCGGCGGTCGTCGTGGCCTCCGGGGCCTGGCCCCGCCGGAGGCTCGGGCTCACGGGGGTGGGGGCGTGATCTCGGTCGAGCACCTGACCAAGCGCTACGGCAAGGCGGTCGTCGTCGACGACGTGTCCTTCGAGGTCCCCGCCGGCGACGCGGTGGCGCTGTGGGGCCCCAACGGCGCCGGCAAGTCCACCGTGGTCCGCTGCGTGCTCGGGCTGGCCGCCTTCGAGGGCCGGGTGGAGGTCGGCGGCCTCGACGTCCGGAGCCACCCCAAGGCCGCCCGCCGCCTCCTCGGGCAGGTGCCCCAGGAGCTGTCGTTCTACGAGGACCTGAGCGTCGGGGAGACCGTCGACCTGTCGGCCGGGCTGCGGCGGGTGGGGGCCGAGGAGGCCGACCGCGCCCTCGAGCTCGTCGGCCTGGCCCGCGAGCGGACCAAGAAGGTCGGGGCGCTGTCGGGGGGATGAAGCAGCGCCTCGCCATCGCCCTGGCCCTCGTGCACGACCCTCCGGTGATCCTCCTCGACGAGCCCACCTCGAACCTCGACGTCGCCGCCCGGGAGTCGATCGTGGCGCTCCTCGAGGAGCTCCGGGGCCCCGAACGTTGCCTCCTCCTCACCTCCCACCACCTCGAGGAGGTGGCGATGCTCGTCGACCGGGTGCTGGCCATGGACGCCGGGCGGGTGACGCTCGAGTGCGAGCCGGCCGAGCTCGGCGAGCGGCTCGGCCTGCGGTCCTGGCTCCACCTCGTGCTGCCCAGGGAGCAGCTCCGCCCGGCCGTGGACCTGCTCGCCGAGCACGGCTTCGAGGCCCGCACGAACAGTCACGGGATCCTCGTGGCGGTCTCGGCCCAGCGGAAGGGGGCGGCGCTGGCCCTCCTCCAGCAGGCCGGGCTCGAGATCCTGGACCTCGAGGTGTGGCGATGACCACCACGACCACGCCTCCCGCCACTCCGGCCACCGTCCGTCCGGCCCCCGCGGCCCCGGAGGTGAAGGAGCGGGCCGAGCTGCGCAACGTCCTGGTGGTCGCCCGCAAGGAGCTGCGCGACGCGGTGCGGGACCGCTGGTTCTGGCTGTACGCGGGCGGCTTCACGATCCTCGCCGTCGCCCTCTCGTCGTTCGCGATCTCCGAGGCCCGGGTGGTGGGCTTCGGGGGGTTCGGGCGCACCGCGGCTTCCCTCGTCGCCCTGGTCCAGCTCGTCGTCCCCCTCATGGGTCTCACGCTCGGGGCCCGCAGCATCGCGTCCCAACGGGAGCGGGGAACGCTGGCCTTCCTCCTCGCCCACCCGGTGAGCCGCAGCGAGGCGTTCCTCGGGATCTTCCTCGGCTCCACGACCGCCATGCTGGCGGCCGTCGCCGGCGGGTTCGGGATCGCCGGGCTCGTGGCGGCCATCCGTTCGGCCACGGTGGTGGCCTCGGACCTGGTGGAGATCGCGCTGCTCTCGTGGCTGCTCGCGGTGGCCATGATCGGCGTCGGGATGCTCGTGAGCGTCACCGCCCGCCGCTCGTCGGCCGCCATGGGCACGGCGCTGTTCGTCTGGCTGCTGCTCGTCTTCCTCGGCGACGTCGGGCTCATGGGCACGGCGGTGGCGACCCGGCTCCCCGTCAACGCCCTGTTCTTCACCGCCGTCGCCAACCCGGTCGAGGCGTTCCGGCTCTCCACCATCACCGCCCTCGAAGGGTCGCTCGACGTGCTCGGGCCCGTCGGCTCCTACGCCGTGGAGCGGCTCGGCGACGCGCTGCGTTGGGTCGTGGGCGGGATCGTCGTCGTGTGGGCCGTCGTCCCCACCGTGATCGCCTGGGCCCTCTTCCGTCGGGGGCGGGACCTGTGAGCCCCCGTGCCCTCCTCCCCCTCCTCGGGCTGCTGGTCGGTCTCGTGACGATCGTCGCGGCGTGTGGTGGGTCCGAGGCCAGCGGACCGCCCGAGATCAGCTACGGGCGCGACGTCTGTGACGAGTGCCACATGATCATCAGCGAAGCGCGCTTCGCGGCCTCGTACCGGCTCGACGGCGAGACCCGGAAGTTCGACGACATCGGCGACATGGTGGTCTACGGGCTCCGCAACGAGGAGCTCGACGACGCCTCGGCGTGGGTCCACGATTACGACACCGAGGAGTGGGTCGAGGCCGTCCGGGCGACCTTCGTCCGGGCCCGGGGGCTCGAGACCCCCATGGCCTGGGGGTGGTCGCGTACGCCGAGGAGGCCGACGCCGAGGCCTTCGCGGCGGACGTGGGGGGAGAGGTGATGGGGTGGTCGGAGCTCGTGCGCGGGGTCGAGGACGGCTCGATCGCCGTGGGCGGGCACGCGGAGGACGCCGGGGCGGGTTCCGATTCGCCCGGCGTCCCCGGCGACGAGTGAAATGCGGGTATCCCGGACAGGAAGGGAAGCGATGAAGCGGATGCGGATGCTGGCCGTGGGGCTGGTCGCGGTGCTCGGCCTCGCCCTGGCCGCCTGTGGCGGCGGTGACGACGACGGCGGGAACGGCGGCGCCGACGGCGGGAACGGCGGCGGTGCCGGCGACGTCGCGGCGGGCGAGGACGTGTTCATGAACACCTGCGCCGCCTGCCACGGCACCGACGCCGAGGGCCTGCCCGGCTCGGGCAAGGCGCTGAAGGACAACACCTTCATCCAGGACAGCAGCGACGAGGATCTCGTCGGGTTCATCGAGGTGGGCCGGGGGCCGACGACCCGGAGAACACCACCGGGGTGGCCATGCCGCCCAAGGGCGGCAACCCGTCGCTCGACACCGAGGACCTCCAGAACGTCGTCGCCTACCTGCGGACGCTCCAGTAGCACCAGCGGGGCCTCCGGCCGTCCCCCGGCGGGGCGGCCGGGGGCTTCGTCGCGAGTGCGGTCCCCGGAGGGTTCGTGAGGCGCCGCTCCTGCCGGGCTCCCCGGGCGTGACCGCCGGCCCCGGCCCGTACACTGAGCTGCCGTGACCCGCCGCTTCCACCTCCGCACCTTCGGGTGCCAGATGAACGAGCACGACTCGGAGCGGATCGCCGGCCTCCTCGCCGCCGAGGGTTTCGAGCCCACCGACGACGTCGAGGAGGCCGACGTCGTCGTCCTCAACACCTGCTGCGTCCGCGAGCACGCCGACCAGCGCCTCTACGGTCACCTCGGCCACCTCAAGGCGCTCAAGGAGCGCCGGCCCGACCTCCAGATCGCGGTCGGCGGATGCCTGGCCCAGAAGGACCGCGAGCTCATCCGCGAGCGGGCCGGCCACGTCGACGTCGTGTTCGGCACCCACAACCTGGGCCGGACCGCGACCCTGCTGGAGCAGGCCCGGCTCGAGGGGCCGATCGTGGAGATCGTCGAGGAGCACGAGGCCTACCCCTCCGCCCTCCCCGCCCGGCGCGAGGTCGACCACTCGGCCTGGGTCACGATCCAGATCGGCTGCGACAACTCCTGCACCTTCTGCATCGTCCCGATCGTGCGGGGTGCCGAGGTGAGTCGCCGCCTCGGCGACGTCGTGCGCGAGGTCGAGGAGCTGGCGGCCGACGGTGTCACCGAGATCACCCTGCTGGGCCAGAACGTCAACTCCTACGGCCGCGACCTCGGGGCCGGGCAGTACCGTCCCCGCTTCGCGGACCTGCTCCGGGCCGTCGACGCCGTCGACGGCATCCGGAGGGTGCGGTTCACCTCGCCGCACCCCAAGGACCTCCGCCCCGAGACCATCGAGGCCATGGCCGAGTGCGAGAGCGTCTGCCCGCACCTCCACCTCCCGCTCCAGGCCGGCAGTGACCGGGTCCTGGCCCGGATGCACCGCGGGTACACCGCCGAGCGATACCTCGAGCGCCTGACCGCCGCCCGCGCCGCGATCCCCGACCTGGCCGTGACGACCGACCTCATCGTCGGCTTCCCGGGGGAGACCGAGGAGGACTTCCTCGCCACGCTCGAGGTCGTCGACGAGGCCGCCTACGACGCTGCCTACACGTTCGTCTTCTCGCCCCGTCCCGGCACCCCCGCGGCCGAGATGACCGACGAGCTGGTCCCGGCCGAGGTGGCCCAGGACCGCCTGGCCCGCCTCGTGGAGACCGTCGAGCGCCACGCGCTCGCCCGCCACCGGTCCCGGATCGGCCGGGTGGAGGAGGTGCTCGTCGAGGGCCCGTCGAAGAAGGACCCGGAGGTGCTCTCGGGTCGCACCGGTCAACACAAGCTGGTGCACTTCCGGCCCCTCGGCGGGATCGACCTGCCGGCCGGCTCCTACGCCGAGGTCGGGGTCACCGACGCCGCGCCCCACTGGCTGCGGGGCGAGCTCGTACGCCGGACGGCCGCGCCCCGGCGCGCCCGGGTGCGGATCCCGCTCACCGTCGAGTGACCGGCGTCCCGTCCACGACCCACCTGGCCCTGGTCGGCCCGACGGCCTCCGGCAAGTCCGCCCTCGCCCTCGCCGCCGCCCGGATCCTGGGAGACGTCGAGATCGTCTCGGTCGACTCGATGCAGGTGTACCGGGGCCTCGACGTCGGCACGGCGAAGCCGAGCGTGACGGACCGGGCGGAGATCCCCCACCACCTGATCGACGTCGCGGACCCGCAGGAGGAGTGGTCCGTGGCCCGGTTCCAGGAGGCGGCGCGCGCCGCGGTGGCCGGCATCGAGGCCCGGGGCCGCCGGGCCCTCCTCGTGGGTGGGACCGGCCTCTACGTCCAGGCGGTCATCGACGACCTCTGCTTCCCGGGTGAGGACCTGGAGCTGCGGGCCCGGCTCCAGGCCCGCACGGAGGAGCCCGGGGGCGTAGCCGCCGCCTACGAGGAGCTGGCCCGACTCGATCCGGAGGCGGCGGGCCGGATCGACCCTCACAACGCCCGGCGCATCGTCCGGGCGCTCGAGGTGATCCGGCTCACCGGCCGGCCCTTCTCGTCCTTCGGTCCCGGCCTCCAGCGGTACGGGCCGACGGCGTTCCCGGTCGCGATGGCGGGGGTCTGGCTGCCCCGCGACGTGCTCAACCGGCGGATCGAGGCCCGGGTCGCGACGATGCGGGACGAGGGTCTGGTGGACGAGGTGCGGCGCCTCGCCGGGCCCGGGACGCCGGGGCTGTCGCGGACGGCCCGGCAGGCCATCGGCTACCGGGAGGTGCTCGCCCACCTCGAGGGAGAGGAGCCCTCGCTGGACGCCGCGCTCGAGGTCGTGGTCCGGCGGACGCGGTCGTTCGCCCGCCGCCAGCGCATGTGGTTTCGCCGCGACCCGAGGATCACGTGGCTCGGGACCTCGCGAGAACCCGCGGCGCTGGCCCCGTCGCTTCTGGCAACCTGGAGCCGATGATGCTGCGGCTGGCCAAGCTCCACGGGACGGGCAACGACTTCCTCGTGCTCGACCGGCTGTCGGAGCCCGGTGACGTCCCCGACGCCGGGACGGCCGTCGCGCTCTGCGACCGGCACCGGGGCGTGGGGGCGGACGGTCTGATCACGCTGCTGCCCGGCTCCGACGGCGCCGACTGCGCGATGGCGCTGCGCAACGCCGACGGAGGGATCGCCGAGATGAGCGGCAACGGCATCCGCTGCCTCGCCTGGGCCGCCGTGCGGGCGGGTCTCGGCCGTGACGACCGGCTCGTCGTCGACACCGGAGGCGGGCGGCGGGAGGTCGGGCTGGAGCGCGGACCCGACGGGTCCCTGGTCCGGGCCACCGTCGACATGGGCCCGGTCGCCTTCGAGCCGTCCGCCATCCCGCTGCACGCCGAGCGCGCGTTCGACCTCGAGGTGCCCGTCGACGGGGTGCGCTACCGGGGTGACGCCGCGGGGATGGGGAACCCCCACCTCGTGCTCCTCGTCGACGACCCGGCCGGGGTGCCCGTGGCCGAGCACGGGCCCCGGATCGAGCGCGACGGGCGCTTCCCCCGGCGGGCCAACGTCGAGTTCGTGGCGCCGGCGGGGCCCGATGCCCTCACCATGCGGGTGTGGGAGCGTGGTGTGGGCGAGACGCTGTCGTGCGGCACGGGGGCCTGTGCCGCCGCCGCGGTCGCCCACCGCCGGGGCCTGGTGGGGAGCGGGTCCGGGTGCGGGTCCCCGGGGGGGAGCTGCTCGTCGAGGTCGGCGACACGATCCGCCTGGGAGGCCCTGTGGTCCACGTCTTCGACGTCACCGTCGATCTCGACCGGGGCAGGCCGTGAGCCGGCGCCACCAGGAGCGCCAGCGACGCCGGCTCACCGCCACCGAGGTCGATCTCGGTGTCGTCCGCCAGCAGGCGCTGCTGGTCGGGACGGCGTTCGGTGACCGCGGTGTCGACGCCGCCGAGGCCTCGCTCGACGAGCTGGCCCTGCTCACCGACACCGCCGGGGCCGACCCGGTGGACCGGGTCCTCCAGCGCCGGGACCGTCCGGACCCGGCCACCTACGTGGGCAAGGGCAAGGTGGCCGAGCTGCGCGACCTGGCCGAGGCGCTCGACGTCGACGTGGTGGTCTTCGACGACGAGCTGACCCCGGCGCAGCAGCGCAACCTCGAGCAGGCCCTCGGTCGTGACGTCGTGGACCGGGTGGCCCTGATCCTCGACATCTTCGCCCAGCACGCCACGAGCCAGGAGGGCATGGTCCAGGTGGAGCTGGCCCAGCTCCGGTACCGGCTCCCGCGCCTGCGGGGTCGGGGGAAGCAGCTCAGCCAGCAGGCCGGGGGCATCGGCACCCGCGGTCCCGGCGAGACGCAGCTCGAGGTCGACCGGCGCCGGATCTTGCGCCGGGTCACCAAGCTCGAGGCCGACCTCGACCGCCTGGCCCGGACCCGGGCCACCCAGCGCAAGGCCCGGAGCCGCCGCGACCTGCCCACCGTGGCCCTGGTCGGGTACACGAACGCCGGGAAGTCCACCCTCCTGAACCGGCTCACCGAGGCCGACGTCCTCGTGGAGGACCGGCTCTTCTCCACCCTCGACCCGACGACCCGCCGCCTGCGGATGCCGGGCGGCGAGGTGGTGCTCGTCTCCGACACGGTCGGGTTCGTGCGGCGGCTGCCCCACCAGCTCGTCGAGGCGTTCCGCTCCACCCTGGAGGAGGTGACCGGGACCGACCTGCTCGTGCACGTGGTCGACGCGGCGGCCCCCGAGCCCGCGGAGCAGGTCCGGGCCGTCCGCTCCGTGCTCGCCGAGATCGGGGGCGACACGCTCCCCGAGCTCCTCGTGGTGAACAAGGTCGACGTGGCCGGTCCCGACCGGGTCCGGGAGCTCCTCGCCGCCCATCCGGGTGCGGTCCCGGTGTCGGCCCGGACCGGGGAAGGGGTCGAGAAGCTGCTGGCGGTCCTCGGAGAACGCCTTCGCTCCCTCGACCGGGTGGTGGAGCTCGTCGTCCCCTACGAGCGGGGAGACGTCCTCGCCGCCCTCCACCGCGAGGGCGAGGTGCTCGTCGAGGTGCACGACGAGCGAGCGGTGCGGGTCCGGGCCCGGATCCCCGAGCCGGCGCTGCACCGCTTCGCGGAGCTCGTCGTCACGCCCGGCGAGGGCTCGACGGACGACATCCCCTGACGACCGCCGAGCCCTCTGCGCCGCGTCGGGCCCGGCTCAGGACTCCTTCCAGATCTGGTGGAGGGAGTAGGTGGCACCGAGGGTCGCGGCGCCCTCGCCGCCGTCGGGGAAGTCCCACGTGATGACGTCGTGGACGTCCTCCCGCCAGGCGACCCCGTAGACGCCGTGGGCGAGCCAGACGTGGGGGACGACCTCGTTGATCACCTCGGCGACGATCTGGTACCGGGCCTTGCGCTCCTCGAAGTCGTCGGTGGCCTGGGCGGCCCGCAGGGCGGCGTCGACCCGCTCGTCGCGCAGGCGGGAGAAGTTGAGGGCGAGACCCTCGGTGTTCTCCGAGAGCCACCAGACCGAGTCGACGTCGGGGTCGGGGTTGCCGTACTGGCCCCACAGGTTGACCTCGTAGTCCCCGAGCAACGTGTCGAGGATGATCTGGGAGCCCTCGGTGGTCTTGATGTCGACGTCGATGCCGGCCTGCTTCCACTGGTCCTGGACCAGCTCGAGGACCTGGCGGCTGTAGGGGTCGGTCCCCGTGCCGAGGGTGACCTTCAGCTGCTGGCCGGTCTCGGCCTCCCACTCGTCGACGAGCGCCCTGGCCCGGTCGAGGTCGTAGGGGAGGGGCTCGGTGTCGGGGTGCCACTTCGAGTCGGCCGGCCAGGGGCTGTTGGCGAGCTCGGCGATGCCCTCGCCGAAGGTGGCCAGGTAGGTCTCGCGGTCCGTGGCGTGGGCGAGGGCCTGGCGGACCCGCAGGTCGTCGAAGGGTGGCTTCTCGGTGTTGATGATGAGGAAGGACGTGTCGACGGCGAGGTCGTTCCGGTAGAACTCGATCCCCGGCGTGTCCTCGAGGGTGAGCGCGTCCATGGCCCGGCCGGTGGCCGCGACGTCGGTCTCCCCTGCGATGAGGGCCTGGATGCGGGTCTGGGTCTCGGGGATGATCCGGAAGGTGATGGAGTCGAGGTAGGGGTAGCCGTCGCGCCAGTAGTCCTCGTTGCGGACGAAGGTGGTCTGGTTGTCGAGGGTGCGGCTCTGGAGCTTGAAGGGTCCGGTGCCGATGGGGTTCTGGTCGCTGTCGGGGTCGTTGAGCATGGAGGGGGCGGCGATGAAGCCGAGCTGGCAGCCGGTGGGCCGTCCGGTGAAGACGGCGGGGAGGGCGGAGCGGGGGGCGCTGAGGTGGAGGTTCAGGGTGAGGTCGTCGACGACCTCGATGGTCTCGAGCTCGCGCAGTTGGGGGCGGTGAGGGCCGAGGTGGCGCCGAGCTCGAGGTTGAGCTTGACGGCTTCGGCGTCGAGGGGGGTGCCGTCGTGGAAGGTGATGCCGGGGCGCAGGGTGAGGGTCCAGAGGGTGAAGTCCTCGTTGGGGACCATGGACTCGGCGAGGTAGGGCCGGGGGTCGCCGTTGGCGTCGTAGGCCATGAGGGGGTCGAAGACCGCCGAGGCCATCTGGAGGCCGGGCGCGGCGAAGCGGTTCTTGGTCGGGTTCAGACCGTCGGTCTCGCTGCCCAGGGCGATGACGATGCTCCCGCCGGCCTGGGGCGGCCCGGCCGCCGCGGTGGTGGTGGACCCGCCGTCCCCGCCGCCTCCCGTCCCGTCGTCGCCGTCGTCGTCGCCACCGCCCCCGCAGGCGGCCACGAGCGCCAGCCCGGCCACGATCGCGACGAGCTTCCAGGCACTCCGCATCCGGTTCGGGTCCACCGTGTTCTTCTCCTCGTCGGGACGGGTTCGGTCGTGTGCGGCTCGCTCACCCACGCCAGATCTGGTGGAGCGAGAGGGTGGCCCCCAGGGACGGCGCACCGGTGCCCCCGCCGGGGAGGTCCCAGGTGACGGCGTCGTGGACGTCCTCCCGCCAGGCCACCGTGTAGACGACGGGGTTGAGCCAGATGTAGGGGATGAGCTCGTTCATGCGCTCGGCGACGATCTGGTACCGGGCCTTGCGCTCCTCGAAGTCGTCGGTGGTCTGGGCGGCCCGCAGGGCGGTGTCGACCTGCTCGTCGCGCAGGCGGGCGAAGTTGAGGGCGAGGCCCTCGGTGTTCTCCGAGAGCCACCAGACCGAGTCGACGTCGGGGTCGGGGTTGCCGTACTGGCCCCAGAGGTTCACGTCGTAGTCGCCGGTCAGGGCGTCGAGGATGATCTGGGTGCCCTCGGTGGTCTCGATGTCGGCGTCGATGCCGGCCTGCTTCCACTGGTCCTGGACCAGCTCGAGGACCTGGCGGTTGTACGGGTCGGGGTTCGTCGCCAGGGTGACCTTCAGCTCCTGGCCGGTCTCGGCCTCCCACTCGTCGACGAGCGCCCTGGCCCGGTCGAGGTCGTAGGGGAGGGGCTCGGTGTCGGGGTGCCACTTCGAGTCGGCCGGCCAGGGGCTGTTGGCGAGCTCGGCGATGCCCTCGCCGAAGGTGGCCAGGAAGGCCTCGCGGTCCGTGGCGTGGGCGAGGGCCTGGCGGACCCGCAGGTCGTCGAGCGGCGGCTTGGCCGTGTTGACGAGCAGGAACGCCGTGTCGCTGCTCTGGTCCCCGAAGGTCTCGACTCCGGGCGTGTCCCGGAGGGTCGCGGCGTCGCTGATGCGGCTCGTGGTGACCAGGTCCGCCTCGCCGGAGACGAGGGCCTGGATGCGGGTCTGGGAGTCGGGGATGATCCGGAAGGTGATGGAGTCGAGGTAGGGGTAGCCGTCGCGCCAGTAGTCCTCGTTGCGGACGAAGGTGGTCTGGTTGTCGAGGGTGCGGCTCTGGAGCTTGAAGGGTCCGGTGCCGATGGGGTTCTGGTCGCTGTCGGGGTCGTTGAGCATGGAGGGGGCGGCGATGAAGCCGAGCTGGCAGCCGGTGGGCCGTCCGGTGAAGACGGCGGGGGAGGGCGGAGCGGGGGGCGCTGAGGTGGAGGTTCAGGGTGAGGTCGTCGACGACCTCGATGGTCTCGAGCTCGCGCAGTTGGGGGGCGGTGAGGGCCGAGGTGGCGCCGAGCTCGAGGTTGAGCTTGACGGCTTCGGCGTCGAGGGGGGTGCCGTCGTGGAAGGTGATGCCGGGGCGCAGGGTGAGGGTCCAGAGGGTGAAGTCCTCGTTGGGGACCATGGACTCGGCCAGGTAGGGCCGGGGGTCGCCGTTGGCGTCGTAGGCCATGAGGGGGTCGAAGACCGCCGAGGCCATCTGGAGGCCGGGCGCGGCGAAGCGGTTCTTGGTCGGGTTCAGACCGTCGGTCTCGCTGCCCAGGGCGATGACGATGCTCCCGCCGGCCTGGGGCGGCCCGGCCGCCGCGGTGGTGGTGGACCCGCCGTCCCCGCCGCCTCCCGTCCCGTCGTCGCCGTCGTCGTGGCCACCCCCGCACGCGGTCAGGACGAGCGAGGCGACGAGCACCCCGACGAGCCCGACCACGCGCCGACCCCGATGCGCCACGGCTTCCCTCCCCGGTCGCCGTCTCCGCAATCGCTCGCGAGCGTAACCGGGAAATCTTCCGATCGCACGTGGCGGCGTGGGGTGGCCACCCTCCGTCCGACCCCGGATCCCGCGTGGTCCGGGTCCCGGGGGTCAGAATCGACCCGTGCCCCAGGCGCGCCCCGTCGCGTTCACCGGTGGCCGGATCCTCACCATGGACCCGGCGCTCCCCGACCCCGACGTCGTCGTGGTCGCCGGGGACCGGATCGTCGCGGTCGGCGCACGGGACCGGATGCAGGCCCATCCCGGCGCGACGCTCGTCGACCTCGGGGGCGGACCCTCGTCCCCGGGCTGGTCGACGCCCACCACCACCTCTGCCTGGCCGCCCTCCACCCCCGCTGGGCCGACTGCTCGTCGGTGGGGAGCGTCGAGGAGCTGGCCGAGGTCCTCCGGGAGCAGGCCCTCCGGGAGTCCGACGCCCCGTGGGTGAGGGGCCACTCCTGGGACGATCTCGGCGGGCTGCCCCTGGCGCGCCGGGATCTCGACGAGGTCGGCCTCGAGCGTCCCGTCGTCGTCGCCGGGGTCACCCTGCACCAGGGTGTCGTGAGCTCCCGCGGGCTGGACGTCCTCGGGATCGGGCGCTCGACGCCCGACCCGCCCGGTGGGGAGATCCGGCGCGGCCCCGACGGCGCGCCCACCGGAGTGCTGCTCGAGCGCGCCTGGAGCCTCGCCCACGGCCGTTCGCTCGAGGGCTACGACGATCCCGAGCGGTGGGACGCGCTCGTCGCCACCCGGGCCCGCCGGCTCCTCGCGGCCGGCATCACCTGTGTGCACGATCCCGCCGTCGCCCCCGCCGCGGAGGCGATGTACGGACGGCTCCGCTCGCGAGGAGAGCTGCCCCTCTCGGTGCTCGCCATGCCCCACCCGGGTGCCTTCCTGACCCACGAGCTCGGGGACCGCCTCGATGGCCCGTGCACCGGCGAGGGGGACGAGATGCTGCGGGTGGGGGCGGTCAAGCTCTTCGCGGACGGTGGGGTGGCCCCCGCGGTCGACGTGCACCTGGCCGGTGAGCGCCTCGCCTTCGGGACCCTGCACGGCGACATGGCTCCGGCGCTGGTGGAGGCGGTGCGGCGCGGCTTCCGCGTGGGCGTGCACGCCATGGGGAACGCCGGTGTCCGGGCCGCCCTCGAGGCGTTCCGTGACGCCGCCCGGGCCCGTCCCGACGACGATCACCGCTTCCGGATCGAGCACGCCGGCATGGCCTCGCGGGCCCAGGTGGCGGCGATGGCCGCCCTCGGTGTGGTGGCCGTCGTGCAGCCCGGGTTCGTCGACCACGTGGGCGAGACCGCGGCCGGCTTCGAGCCCGACGACGCGACCTGGTTGCCCTTCGCCGACCTCGCGACCGGCGGGGTGACCCTGGCCGGATCGTCCGACGAGCCCTGCGCGCCCTGGGACCCCCTGGGCAACGCCGCACGGGGGGTGACCCGCCGCACGCGCACGGGCCGGACCTTCGGGCCCGACCAGGGACTTCCGTACGAGGCCTGGCTGTCGGCCTACACGGCGGGGGCCGCGTACGCCGGTGGCCAGGAGGACGAGCGGGGCTCCCTGACGCCCGCCAAGCGCGCCGACCTCGTCGTCCTCGAGGGCCCGCTCGACGCGGACCACCCGCCTGTCGTGGCCCAGACCTGGTTCGGTGGCGAGCTCGTGCACACCGCAGCCCGCGCGACGGGCGGCGCCCCCGGGCTCACTGGAGGATCTTGAGGGCGAGTCGGGACAGCGGGGACTCCACCCGGCCCCCGAGTCGTCCATCTCCTGGAGCACCCGCTGGGAGGTGTCGAGCATCCATCGCCGGAGGGGTCCGGGCGGCAGCGGCTCGGGACGGTGGGTCACGAACGGGAGGTCGCTGAGATCGGTGCGCTGGTTCAGGAGCAGGTCGCGGCTGATCCTCGCGGCGAGGTGGGACGGTCCGACCCCGTGCCCCGCGTGGTCCCACTGGTCGTCGGTGATCGGTCCGGCGCGGAGGCCGCCGGGTCGTCCGGGACGGGTAGGTCGCGGCCCGCCCGTCGGCCGGGCCGGTCGCGGACGACGGGTAGGCTCGCCGCATGTCGGCGAGCACCGCGAGCACCGAGGGTGGGTTCGTCCCACCGCCCTACCCCCACGACCGGCTCGGCGCGCTCCGGCGCCTCGCCGACGCGCTGCCGGGCGGGGTGGTCGACTGCTCGGTCGGCACCCCTACCGACCCGATGCCCGAGGTCGCCGTGCGCGCCCTGTGCGACTCGGCGGCCGCGGCCACCGGCTACCCGCCGTCGGTCGGCACCCCGGGGCTGCGTGAGGCGGCTGCGGCGTGGATCGGCCGCCGCTTCGACCTGACGGTCTCGCCGGACGACGTCATCGCGTGCATCGGCACCAAGGAGCTGGTCGCGTCGCTGCCGCACCTCCTCCGGCTGCGCGACCCCTCGCGCGACACGGTGCTGTACCCGTCGGTGTCCTACCCGACCTACGCGATGGGGGCCCGGCTCGCCGACTGCCGGGCGGTGCCCGTGCCGCTCGACGGCGACTGGCAGCTCGACCTGTCACGGGTCTCCGCCGGCGACGCCGAACGGGCCCTGGTCCTGTGGGTCAACACCCCGGCCAACCCCACGGGGGCGGTCGCCTCGGCCGATCAGCTCGACGCCGTCGTGGCCTGGGCCCGGACCCACGGGGTCGTCGTCGCGAGCGACGAGTGCTACGCGGAGCTCACCTACGACGGCGCGGGTCGCCCGGCGCCGCCCGTGAGCGCGCTCGGCGCCGGTCCGTCCGGCGTGCTGGCCGTCCACTCCCTGTCGAAGCGCTCGAACATGGCGGGGCTGCGTGTCGGCTTCGTCGCCGGGGACCCCGACCTGGTCGCCTACCTGGGCGAGGTGCGCAAGCACGCCGGGGCGATGGTGGCGGCGCCGGTCCAGGCCGCCGCGGCGGCGGCGCTCGCCGACGACGACCACGTGGAGCGGCAACGTGCCCGCTACGCCGAGCGGCGGGCCGTGGTGCTCGAGGGGCTCGCCGCCCACGGCCTGGTGCACGACGGCGGGCCGGGCACCTTCTACCTCTGGCTGCGCAGCGAGGACTCGGCCGACGACGGGTGGGAGATCGCCGCTCGCCTGGCCCACGCCGGGACCCTCGTGGCGCCCGGCGACCTCTACGGCCCCGGGGGCGCCGACCACGTGCGGCTCGCCCTCACCCAACCCGACGACCG
Source organism: Acidimicrobiia bacterium (assembly GCA_027494165.1). GTDB lineage: Bacteria > Actinomycetota > Acidimicrobiia > IMCC26256 > JAOSJM01 > JAOSJM01. The sequence continues at coordinate 397,909 of JAOSJM010000001.1, forward strand.
GCTGGGGCTGGCCCTCGAGCGCCTGGCCGCGTCGGGCGACTGAGCTTCACCGCAGGAGCCGACGATGGACGACCTGGCTGCCCGGATCACCGCCCTCTGGAAGGCTCGCGACGACCTCGGGTCGGTCGCCGGCGAGGACGAGGCGCGCGCGCTGGTCCACGAGGCCGTCGGGATGCTCGACCGCGGCGAGGTCCGGGTGGCCGAGGTCGTCGACGGCGAGGTCCTCGTCCACCAGTGGCTCAAGCAGGCCATCCTCCTGCTCTTCAAGCTGTCCCGGATGGAGACGGTGGAGCTCGGGCCGTTCGAGTACGCCGACAAGATCCCCCTGAAGGGTCGCTACGCGGAGGCCGGGGTTCGGGTCGTCCCCGGGGCGTCGGCCCGGTGGGGCTCGTACCTCGCTCCGGGTGTGGTCCTCATGCCCTCCTACGTCAACATCGGGGCCCGGGTCGGGGCCGACACCATGGTCGACACGTGGGCCACCGTCGGGTCGTGCGCGCAGATCGGCGAGCGGGTCCACCTCTCGGGCGGCGTCGGGATCGGCGGCGTCCTCGAGCCGCCCCAGGCCGCCCCGGTCGTGATCGGCGACGACACCATGATCGGCTCGCGCTGCATCGTCGCCGACGGCGCCCGGGTGGGTGACGGGGTCGTGCTGGGCGCCGGCTGCGTGCTCACCGGTTCGATCCCGGTCATCGACGCCGGGACCGGCGAGGAGCTGGGCCGGGGCGTCGTACCGGACTGGTGCGTGGCGGTGTCGGCGATGCGGCCGCGGCGCTTCCCGGGGGGCGAGTTCGGGATGCCCTGCGTCCTCGTCGTCAAGCGGCTCACCGAGGGCGAGCGGCACTCGAAGGCCGGCATCAACGAGATCCTCCGCGAGCACGGCGTGGCGACGTGACCACCGGGGCGCCCGGGGACCTGCTGGCCCTCGCCGCCGAGCTCGTCGACATCCCGTCGGTGAGCCACCACGAGCAGGCGCTCGCCGACCGCCTCGAGGCCGAGCTGCGCACGGCGCCGGGCCTCGAGGTCGTGCGGATCGACGACAACGTCGTCGCCCGGACCCGTCTCGGCCGGGCCCAACGGGTCGTCCTCGCCGGTCACCTCGACACGGTGCCGCCGCACGGCAACGACCGGGCCCGGCTCGACGGCGAGGTCCTCTGGGGCCTCGGATCGGCCGACATGAAGGCCGCGCTCGCCGTCTTCGTGGCACTGGCCCGGGCGGTGCCCGAACCCGCCGTCGACGTGACGTACGCGCTCTACGCCTGCGAGGAGGTCGCCCACGAGCACAGCGGGCTCGGCCGCCTGCTCGACACGCGCCCCGACCTCCTCGCCGGCGACGTCGCGATCCTCGGCGAGCCCTCGGGCGGGGCCGTGGAGGCCGGCTGCCAGGGCACGCTGCGGGTCGAGGCCCTCTTCGAGGGGCGACGAGCCCACACGGCCCGGCCGTGGAAGGGACGCAACGCGATCCACCGCCTCGCCGGCGCGCTGGCCCGGCTCGAGAGCTACGAGCCCCGCCGTCCGGTCGTCGACGGCTGCGAGTACCACGAGGCGATGCAGGCCGTGCGGGTGGAGGGCGGCCAGGGCAACAACGTCGTGCCCGACCGGGCCGTGCTCACCGTCAACCACCGGTTCGCGCCCGACCGGACCCCAGAGGAGGCCCTGGCCCACGTGGCGGGCGTCCTCGCCGATGCCGACGCGCTCGAGGTCGTCGACCTGGCCCCCGCGGCCCCTCCTGCGCTCGACCACCCGCTCCTCGCGGCCCTCCTCGACCGTCACCGCCTCACGGTGCGGGCCAAGCTCGGCTGGACCGACGTGGCCCGGTTCGCGGCGCTCGGCGTCCCGGCGGTGAACCTCGGTCCGGGCGACCCCGGCGTCGCCCACACCGCCGAGGAGCACGTCACTCGCGCCGACGTGGAGCGCGCCCACGCCGTGCTGCGCGACCTGCTCGAACGGGGAACCTGAGGGCCGCCCGGGCGGGGCGAGCCGCCCGGGGCCGCGCCGGACGGTGCGGTACCGTCGGTCGCGTCCCCGCCCGAGGGAGGCAGCCGTGCGCGAGGGCATCGTCCCCATCCCCACCGACCGGCCCGTCTGGGAGCAGGTCTACACGGTGGCGCCGCTCGTGCTCGTCGGCAGCCGGGAGGAGGACGGCGGCTACGACCTGGCGCCGAAGCACCTGGCCCTGCCGGTCGGCTGGCAGAACCTCTTCGCCTTCGTGTGCACGCCCCGCCACCACACCTACGCGAACGTCGCCCGCCACGGGCAGTTCACCGTCAGCTTCCCGACGCCCGACCAGATCCTGGCCACCAGCCTCGCGGCCGGGGCCCGGGCCGAGGACGGCTCGAAGCCGTCGCTGGCCGTGCTGTCGACGTTCCCGGCTTCGGCGGTCGACGGCGTGCTCGTGGAGGGTGCCCACCTCTTCCTGGAGTGCGAGCTCGAGCGAACGATCGACGACCTCGGCGACTACAGCCTCGTGATCGGCCGGATCGTGGCCGCGTCCGCGGCCGAGGTGGCGCTGCGGAGCCACGACCGCGACGACGCGGACGTCGTGCACCAGGCCCCCCTGCTCGCGCACGTCAGCCCCGACCGCTTCGCGGCGATCGACGACAGCCGGTCGTTCCCGTTCCCGGCCGACCTCCAGTGGTGAGCGCGCCGGTCGACCCCGCTCGCGTCCTCGAGCGGCTGCGCCGCCGGGAGCCGGAGATGGCCGAGCTGCTGGGCCGCCTGGCCGCGCTCGAGTCCCCCTCGACGGAGCCGCCGGCCCAGCGGCCGCTCTTCGACGAGCTGGCGGCCCGGCTGGAGGAGCTGGAGTTCGCCGTGCGCCCGATCCGGGGCCGCGAGGTCGGCGACCACCTCTTCGCCCGGCCCCGCCACCGTCCCCGCGGCCGGCCCCGCCAGCTCCTCCTCGGCCACCTCGACACCGTCTGGCCCCGCGGACGGTCACCGACGTGCCGGTCCGGGCGGAGGACGGCGCGCTCGCCGGGCCCGGGACCTACGACATGAAGGGCGGGCTCGTGCAGATGCTGTTCGCGCTGCGCGCCGTCGCCGAGGAGGGGCTCGAGCTCCCGGCCCTGCCGGTCGTGCTCGTCAACGCCGACGAGGAGCAGGGGAGCCGGGAGTCGACCCGCTGGGTCCGGGCGCTCGCCTGCCGGAGCGTCCGCGCCTTCGTGCTCGAGCCGTCCTTCGGGTCCGAGGGCCGGCTCAAGACCGCGCGCAAGGGCGTGGGGCGCTTCCGGCTCCGGGTGCGGGGCACGGCCGCCCACGCCGGGATCGAGCCCGAGCGCGGGGTGAGCGCCGTGCTCGAGATCTCCCACCAGATCCAGTCCCTCTTCGACCTGAACGACGTCGAGCGGGGCATCACCGTCAACGTGGGCACGGTCGACGGCGGCCTCCACCCCAACGTCGTGGCTCCCGAGGCCTCGGCCGACGTCGACGTGCGGGTCCTCACCGAGGAGGACGCCCGGGAGGTCGAGAAGGCGATCCACGGCCTGCGGCCGGTCCACGACGGGATCACGCTCGAGGTGGAAGGGGGCTTCCGCCGCCCTCCGATGGAGCCGACGGCGCGGAACCGGGCGTTGTGGGAGGCGGCCCGGGGCATCGCCGAGGACCTCGGCCTGCCGCTCGGGGAGGCGACGGTGGGCGGTGCCTCCGACGGCAACACGGCCAGCCTCTACACGGCCACGCTCGACGGCCTGGGGGCGGTGGGGAGGGGCGCCCACGCGGTCGACGAGCGGGTCGTGGTCGCCCGGATGCCCGAGCGGGCGGCGCTCCTGGCCCTGCTGCTCGCCAGCCCGGTCGGCGGTCCGCGGGACGGCGAGCGGGCCTAGGCTTCGCCCGACGTGACCGGCTACCACCTCACGAGCGTCACCCGCATCACGGACCTCGCGGCGCGGACCTTCGAGGTCCGTCCCGTGCCGCGAGCCCGGTGGCGCGAGGGGGACTACGTCGTCGGGGAGGTGAGCGACGCGGTCGTGCTCCCCGACGAGATCGAGGTGCCGAGCGGCCGCCTGGTCGAGGTCGTCGCCGGGGACCTCGTGGTCGGGGCGCTCGGCAACCGTGCCGCCACGCTCCAGACGGTGGGGAGCTGGCGGGAGATCGGCGACGACCTCGCCATGGACGCGCTCAGCATCGCCGGGGTGATCGGCCGGTGCACCTCGGCCTCGCTCTTCGCGCGCCGTCCGACGCCGCTGCGCTACTGCGGCCACGTCCACGTCGACGACCGGCCGTTGGCGATGTCGGACCACCTCCCTGCGCCGTCGGGCGTGACCTTCGACGTCCCGACCGTGCTCATCGTCGGGACCTCGATGGACTCCGGCAAGACCGTGGCGGCCAAGAAGGCGGTGCGGCGCCTCAAGGACCGAGGGCTGCGGGTTGCGGCGGCGAAGCTGACCGGGGTCGGGCGGTTCCGCGACGTGCTCGCCATGGGGGACGCCGGCGCGGACTGGATCTTCGACTTCGTCGACGTGGGGCTGCCGTCGACCGTCGTGCCGCGCGAGGAGTTCACGGAGCGGCTGCGCCTGCTGCTCGGGTTGATCGCGGCGCACCACCCCGACGTGCTCGTGGCCGAGGCGGGCGCGTCGCCCCTCGAGCCCTACAACGGCGACGTGGCGGTGGGGGAGCTCGCGGCGCACGTCCGCTGCACGGTGCTGTGCGCCAACGACCCCTACGCGGTCGTGGGCGTGATGTCGGCCTTCGGGTCGACCCCCGACCTGGTCTCGGGGCGGGCCACGGCCACCAGCGCCGGGGTGGAGCTCATCGAGAAGCTCACCGGCGTGCCGACCCTGAACCTGCTCGACCCGCGGTCGCGCCCCGAGTTGGCGCGCATCCTGGACGAGCGACTGGGGCTCTCCGGTCGGGGGTGAGCGCCGGGCATCCCGGCCTCGCCTGATGCCCGGACGCGACGGCTCAGAGCCGGCGCAGGACGGTCACCACCTTGCCGTACACGACGACCTCGGCGGGGTCGTAGACGAGCTCCTCCATGGTCGGGTTCTCCGGCCGGAGGACGACCTTGCCCTTGCGACGCAGGAAGGTCTTCACCGTCGCCTCCTCGCCGGGGATCCCCGCGACCACGGTGTCGCCGGGTTCGGCCGTGTCCTGGTGGCGGACGACGACCCAGTCGCCGTCGAGGATGCCGGCCTCGACCATCGACTCGCCCCGGACCCGGAGCATGAAGAGCTGGCCCTCGCCGGTGAGGTCCTCGGGGAGCGGGAGGGTCTCCTCGATGTTCTCGGCGGCGAGGACCCCCGTCCCGGCGGCGACGTCGCCGACGACCGGGACGTAGCGCACCGGCCGCCGCTCGACCGCGGCACCGGAGCCGGGCTCGAAGTGCACCTCGATGGCCCGCGGCTTCGTGGGGTCACGCCGCAGGTAGCCCTTCTCCTGGAGCGCGGCGAGGTGGGCGTGGACGGTGGAGGAGGAGGAGAGGCCGATGGCCTCGCCGATCTCCCGGACGCTCGGCGGGTAGCCGCGCCGGCGCACCTCGGCGTCGACGAACTCGAGCACCTGGCGCTGTCGGGTCGTCAGCTCGTTCATGGGGCCCTCCCGCGGCTCCGCCCGCTCCCGGGCTCGCCGGCCGGTGCCCCGGGTCGGTCCCGGGGCCGGTGACCCGGCGTTCACGGCAGGGTACCACGATCACGCGTTCGGGGGCAAACATCTGTTCGTCCGGACGGTTCGCGTCCTTCCTGCTCAGACCGGCGGTGACCCGGCCGGGCCTCTTGACCCGAACGTCCGTTCGTGGTTGGATGGAGGACGAACAGACGTTCGTCGACCCTGCGCCCGGCACCGTCCCTTCACTGTCACACCCCACGGGTTGGATGGGGTCGAGGCCGGGATCTCCGGCCGACACGGCGACACGGCGACATGGCGACACGGCGACACGGAGGGAGCAGCTCCATGACCGCTGCCACGACCGCACCGAGGCCGGCGCACCGACCGGGCCTCCGGCACCGCCCCGGCTCCCCCGTGGCCGGGGTGGCGGGGCCGCCGGTTCGCGCCCGGCGCCCCCGCCGGGGCTCCCGGGCGACCTACCGGCGGCGCCGCGTGGTCGCCGCCGCGCTGGTGCTCGGCGCGGTCCTCGTGGCGGGGCGGGCGGGCGCGGCGCTCGGTGGCCCATCCCTCGCGGGCCCCGAGCGCCCCCGTCGGTCACGAGCTACGTCGTGGCCCCCGGCGACACGCTCTGGTCGATCGCCCGGCACCTCGAGCCGGGTGCCGACCCCCGGCCCGTGGTCGACGCGATCATCGAGGTCCGGGGCCCGGGGCCCCTCCAGCCCGGCGAGACGATCCTCTGGGTCGGGTGAGGCCGTCCGGGCCGGGGTGGCCCGTCAGAGGAGGAGGAGCCAGGTGAGCGAGACGAGCAGGGCGATCGGTCCCGGGGTCCCGGCGCGGGTGAGCCTCGTGACCCTCGGGGTCGCCGACGTGGCCGCCGCGACGGCCTTCTACGAGCGGCTCGGCTGGGAGCGGTCGCCGGCCTCCGAGGAGTCCGTCAGCTTCTTCCGCACCGCCGGGTGCGTGCTGGCCCTCTTCGGGGCCCGCGACCTCGCGGCCGACGCCGGTCGCGACCCGCAGGAGGGGGCGGGGGCAGCAGCGGGGGCAGGGGGAGCACGGCTTCCGCGGCGTCACGTTGGCCGTCAACGTCGAGACACCCGAAGCCGTCGAGGCGGCGCTCGCGGCGGCGGTCGAGGCGGGGGCGACCCTGGCCAAGCCGGCGACCCGGGCCGACTGGGGCGGGGTCTCGGGGTACTTCGCCGACCCCGACGGCCACCTCTGGGAGGTGGCCTGGGCCCCGGCTTCGACCTGGGGCCCGACGGGGCGATCCGCCTCCCGTGACCGGAGCCCGAGGGGCCCGCCACGCCCACGGCGCGGGGCCCTCCCGGCGCGGGCCGGCCGGCGGCCCGGTAGCGTTGATCCGTGCGCTGCCCGTACTGCCACGCCGTCGACGACAAGGTCGTCGACTCCCGCCTCGCCGAGGACGGCGCGGCCGTCCGGCGCCGGCGGGAGTGCCTCACGTGCGGTCGGCGCTACACCACCTACGAGCGCCTCGAGGAGCTGCCCCTCGTGGTGGTGAAGCGGTCGGGGGAGCGCGAGCCCTTCGACCGGTCGAAGGTCGCGGCCGGCATCGCCCGGGCGGCCAAGAACCGACCCATCGACGAGCCCGCGGTGGCGGCGATCGCCGCCGAGGTCGAGGAGGAGCTCCGCCAGGGCGGGCCCGAGCTCACGACCGAGCAGGTCGGCCTGGCGGTGCTCGAGCGCCTCCGCGGTCTCGATCCGGTCGCCTACCTGCGCTTCGCGTCGGTCTACAAGGGCTTCGAGGACCTCGCCGACTTCGAGCGCGAGGTGGGGCTCCTCCAGAAGACGACCGCCCCGAAGCGCCGCCCACCCGGGTCGGGCCGGCGGGTCAGCGCCTGAGGTCCCGGGTCGTCCGGCCGGGGGGTGCAGGCCGGGGGTGCAGGCCGGAGACGCAGGTCGCCGAAGGCGCCGGCGCTCGTGCGTCCGTTCACCAGCGCGAACCTTCGCGAACGCCTCGTGACCTGCGGCTTCGAGCGCGGCGGTCCGTTGACACGGGGGAATGGCAGTGCTGTAATTCACCAGCATCTCGCGTCAGCCGTTCGCCAGACCACAACATCTTGTGGTTCCCGCCGGTCGGCTGAGGGGGAAGGGACCGGGCCCGGTCGTGGTGGTGCGGCGGGCTTCCCGACATCGGATCGTCACCTCCGCGTGGGGGAAGGGAGCGTCTCCATGGCCATGGCGCCGGAGCACATCGGCATCGGCATCCACCGGCACTTCACCAGCCGCGAGGTCGACCCCTACGACACCGTGGAGTGGGAGCGGCGTGACGCGCGCATCCCCAACCACAAGGACGGGGGCGACGCCTTCTTCCAGGCCGACGTCGAGTTCCCGGCCACCTGGTCGCTCAACGCCACCAACATCGTCGCCCAGAAGTACTTCCGCGGCACCCTCGGCACCCCCGAGCGCGAGTGGTCGCTGCGCCAGGTCGTCGACCGCGTCGTCGACACGGTCACCGACTGGGGGGTGAAGGGCGGCTACTTCACCTCCGACGACGAGGCCAACGCGTTCCGCGACGAGCTGAAGTACCTGCTCGTCCACCAGCGGGCCGCGTTCAACTCGCCGGTCTGGTTCAACATCGGCGTCCGCGGCGTGCCTCAGCAGGCGAGCGCGTGCTTCATCCTCTCGGTCGAGGACACGATGGACTCGATCCTCAACTGGTACCGGGAGGAGGGGGTCATCTTCAAGGGGGCTCGGGGTCGGGCATCAACCTCTCGGGCATCCGGTCGTCGTACGAGCACCTCAAGGGCGGCGGCACCGCCAGCGGCCCGGTGAGCTTCATGCGCGGCGCCGACGCGTCGGCCGGCACGATCAAGTGCCTCGAGGCCGGTACGCCCATCGTCACGGATCACGGTGTCGTCCCGATTCGTGAGGTGCGGGCGGGGTGGGAGGTCGCCACCCGCTTCGGGATGCGGCGCGTCGAGGCCGTCCACGACAACGGCGTTCGGCCGCTCGTGCGGGTCAGGACGGGGCTGGGCGGCGAGGTCGTGTGCACCCCCGAGCACCGTTTCCGGGTCCGCACGGCCGGCGGTGAGGTCTGGCGGGAGGCCGGGGAGCTGCGCAGCGGCGACCTCGCCGTGATCGACGTCTCCGGCCCGGCCACCGGCACCCTCCAGCCGCTCCGCCCCGTCGCTCCCGGTCACCACCGTGAGATCGGCCACGAGCTCCCCGAGCACGTCGACGAGGCCTTCGCGCTCTGGCTCGGCTGGGTGTACGGGGACGGCTCGGTCACCACCCGGGTGAACGCGAGCTGCGTCACCGTCCAGATCGGTGACGCCGACCCCGAGCTCACGTCCCGGTACCGCGCGCTGACCAGGGCGGTCTTCGGGTCCGGGCTGCACCTCTACGAGAGCCGCTTCCGGGGGCGACCCGACGCCTCGGTGTCCCTCCGGTTCGCGTCCACGCAGGTCATCCGCTTCCTCGAGGCCAACGGGCTGCGCAAGGGCACCGCTGCGGACGTGCGGATCCCGGCGATCGTGCAGTCGTCGCCCGCCTCGGTGCGTGCCGCGTTCCTCTCCGGCCTGTTCGAGGCCGACGGCCACGTCGGCAACGGGTACCCGTGGCTGTCGACGGTCAGCGGCGACCTCGCGCTCGACGTTCACCGGATGCTCCTCTCGTTGGGCATCCCGTCGAAGGTCTCGCGCATCGACGACCGGCGGCAGGCGCTCGGTGCTCGTCCCGTCCACACGGTGAGGGTCGTCGGTGGTGAGGGCGTCCGCCGGTTCGCCAAGCTCGTGGGGTTCGTGTCGGAGCGCAAGCACCGGGCTCTCGACGAGGCCGCCGTGGTCCGAAAGGACGCCAGCCCGTTCGAGACCCAGTGGTTCCTGCCCCACGTCGACGCCGAGCTCCGGAGGGTGTGGGCGGGGACGCGCTGCCAGTCGCTGCGCCGTGCCCTGGCGCCCTACTGCCGGTACGCGCGGCCGCGTCGGATGAGCCTGCTGCGGGCCCGCGCCCTCCTCGAGCGCTTCCCAGAGGAGCTGGGCGCGACGTCGCTCGCCCGGTTCGCGCTCGGCCACGACTTCTACGTGCCTCTGACGGTGGAGCCCTCCGGTGAGGGCCCGACCTTCGATCTGACGGTCGAGGACGTCCACGAGTACCTGGTGCACTCGGTCGTCACCCACAATTCGGGGGGCAAGACCCGCAGGGCGGCGAAGATGGTCATCCTCAACGCCGACCACCCCGACGTCGAGGAGTTCGTGTGGTGCAAGGCCGCCGAGGAGCGCAAGGCCGCCGCGCTGCGCGACGCCGGGTTCGACATGGACCTCGACGGCAAGGACAGCCACTCGATCCAGTACCAGAACGCGAACAACTCGGTGCGGGTCACCGACGCGTTCATGCGGGCCGTCGAGGAGGACCGCGACTGGGACCTCGAGGCGGTCACCACCGGCGAGACCATCCGCACGGTCAAGGCCCGCGACCTCATGCGCCAGATCTCCGAGGCGGCCTGGCAGTGCGCCGACCCGGGGATGCAGTTCGACACCACCATCAACCGCTGGCACACCGCCCCCAACACCGGCCGCATCAACGCCAGCAACCCGTGCTGCTTCGTCGGAGACACCCTTGTCGACACCGCGGACGGGCCGGTGAGGTTCGACCTCCTCGAGAAGGCATCAGTGGCCGGCGAGGAGCTGCCACTGGTCTGGTCCTTCGACGTCGCCGGGCACCGTCCCGTGCTCCGCCCGGTCAGCCGAGTCTGGGTGGCTGGACAGACGGCGGAGCTCGTCGAGGTCTGCACCGAGCGCGGCCTCCGGCTGCGGTGTACGCGCGAGCACCGGTTCCTCACCCTCGACGGCTCGTACGTGGAGGCTTGCGACCTGGTTGCCGGGACGGTGCTGCAGTCCGTCGACGACGCCCGACCGGTGCGCGACGTCGTGCAGCGCGTCGTCCCGGTGTGGCTCGACGAGCCCGTTCCCGTCTTCGACCTGGAGGTCGGCGGTACCCACAACTTCTCGGTGACCTCCGACGGTCCGTCCTCCGTGACGCACGCGGTCGTGGTGCACAACAGCGAGTACATGCACCTCGACGACTCGGCGTGCAACCTCGCCAGCATCAACCTGCTGCGGTACCTCGGCGAGGACGGCATCTTCGACGTCGAGGGCTTCAAGCACACCGTCGAGATCGTCTTCACCGCCCAGGAGATCCTCGTCGGCAACGCCGACTACCCGACCGAGGCCATCGCCGAGACCAGCCGCCGGTTCCGCCAGCTCGGCCTCGGCTACGCCAACCTCGGCGCCCTCCTCATGGCCCAGGGCCTGCCCTACGACTCCCCCGAGGGGCGGGCGTGGGCGGCGAGCGTCACCGCGCTCATGACCGGGCACGCCTACGCCACGTCCGCCCGCATCGCCGGGCGGATGGGGCCCTTCGCCGGCTTCGCCGAGAACGCCGAGCCGATGGTGAACGTCCTACGGATGCACCGGGCCGAGGTGGCGAAGGTCGACGAGGAGCTGGTCCCGCCCGAGCTGCTCGGCGCGGCCCAGCAGGCTTGGGACGAGGCGGTCGAGCTGGCCGAGCTCCACGGGGTGCGCAACTCGCAGGCCTCGGTCCTGGCGCCTACGGGCACTATCGGCTTGATGATGGATTGCGACACCACGGGCATCGAGCCCGACCTGGCGCTCACGAAGACGAAGAAGCTCGTGGGTGGGGGCACGATGACGATCGTCAACCAGACGATCCCCCGCGCCCTGCGGCGCCTCGGCTACGGCGACGACGAGGTCGAGGCGATCGTGGCCCACGTCGACAAGCACAAGTCGATCGTCGGGGCCCCCGGCCTGCGCGAGGAGCACCTGCCGGTCTTCGCCTGCTCGATGGGCGACAACGCCATCCACTACACGGGCCACGTCACGATGATGGGAGCCGTCCAGCCCTTCATCTCGGGGGCCATCTCGAAGTGCGTGGTCGGCGACACCCTGGTCACGACGGCCGACGGCCTGGTGCGGATCGGGAGCCTGCACCGGGGCGAGATCCCCGACAGCTTCCGCGGCGAGGTCGTCGAGGTCGCCTCGCTCGACGGGACGGCCAAGACCGACGCCTTCTACTACGGCGGTGCCCGTCGGGTCCGCGAGGTCCGGCTGCGGTCCGGCCACCGGGTGACGGGGGACGCCGAACCACCGGGTGCTCGTCGCCGGGACGCGCGGCCTGGACTGGATGGCGCTGGAGGACGTGCTCCCCGACGACTACGTCGCCGTCCGCTACGGGGCCGACCTGTGGTCGCCGCTCCCGGCCCGCCTCGACGGATTCGGGCCCAGCGAGCGGTACGGGTGCCAGAAGGCCGTGCGGGTGCCCGAGGAGATGACCGAGGAGCTCGCGTTCCTCCTCGGGGCCTACGTCGCCGAGGGGCACACCACCCGGTCGAACTGGACGGTGACGGTCACGAGCTCGGTCGATGCCGTGCTCGAGCGGGTGGCGGCCGCGTGGCGTGACCTGTTCGGGATCGAGGCGGTGATCGAACGTCGCGACGGCCGCTGTCCCCAGGTGAAGGTGGCCTCGAAGGCGATCGTCGAGCTCCTCGAGCACCTCGGCTGCGGTGCGAGGGCGTCGGAGAAGCGGATCCCCGGCGCGGTGCTGCGCTCACCGAGGGACACGGTGCTGGCGTTCCTTCAGGGCCTTGCGCTCGACGCCTACGTCACCGTGGCGAGCGCGCCGAAGTGGGGCCTCTGCGTCGACTCGCCGGGCCTCCTCGACGACCTCCAGGCCGTGCTCACCAACCTCGGGGTCGTGCACTCGCGCATCGCCAAGCGCGACGCCGCCACGGGCAAGACCTACGGCGAGGTGTACGCCACCGGCGAGCACGCCCAGAGGCTCGTCGAGCTGGTGCCGTTCCTCGAGCCCGACAAGGCTCGTCGGGCCGCCGAGCTCCGGACGCTGCCGATCTCGCGGCTGCGCAACACCGCCGACGTGGTGCCCGGGATCGACCCCCGGGAGCTGTACGAGCTGATCCCGAGGGGACGGCCCGGACGGACGGGCGCCGGGAGTGGCCACCGGGCGGAGTTCGCCTTCCTGTGCGACGACCGCACCCGCCACGTGAGCCGTTCGACGCTCGAGCGCGTGGCGGCGCTGCCGGGCGTGGAGCTGCCCGAGTGGCTGTCCGTCGTCCTTCGGGACGGGCTGCACTTCAGCCCGGTCGAGGCGGTCGACGACGCCGGGGAGCAGGAGGTCTTCGACCTGTCGGTGCCCGGGACGCACGCGTTCGTGGGCAACGGCGTCGTCAACCACAACACCGTGAACATGCCCGAGGACGTGACGGTCGAGGACGTCGAGCAGCTCCACCTCGAGTCCTGGAAGCTGGGGCTCAAGGCGGTGGCCCTCTACCGCGACAACTGCAAGGTGGCCCAGCCGCTGTCCACCCAGAAGCGGGAGGACCAGGAGGAGCCGGCCGTCCGGGTGGAGCGGGTCGTCGAGACGGTCATCGTCCAGGAGCCGGTCCGCCAGAAGCTGCCCCGCAAGCGCACCTCGAAGACGTTCTCGTTCCGGGTCGCCGACTGCCACGGCTACGTCACGGTCGGCGAGTTCGAGGACGGGCGGCCGGGCGAGGTCTTCCTGCGGGTGGCCAAGCAGGGCTCGACCCTCGCGGGGATCATGGACGCCTTCGCCATCTCGGTGAGCCACGGCCTCCAGTACGGCGTGCCGCTGCGGGCGTTCGTGGAGATGTTCACGAACATGCGGTTCGAGCCGGCCGGCATGACCGACGACCCCGACATCCGTTTCGCCACCAGCCTGGTGGACTACATCTTCCGGCGCCTGGCGGTGGAGTACCTGCCCTACGACGAGCGGGAGGAGCTCGGCATCCTCACGGTGGGGGAGCGGCTCCAGCCGACCCTGCCGGGGGTGGAGGAGGCCGTGGCCTCCCAGGACCGGCCGGGTACGCTGCCGCTCGACGACCAGCGCCCGTCGGCCGCGTTCCAGCGAGCGACCGAGACGGTGATCTGCCACGTCTGCGGCGACATCATGCAGCGGGCCGGCTCCTGCCACGCCTGCCCGTCCTGCGGCGCGACGAGCGGCTGCTCGTGATGGAAGGTCGCGTTCTCAGGTCAGGCGGACTGCCAACAGGACCGTGCGCTGGGGCCCCCTGGGAGTGCCTGGTCGCCGCACCTGTTCGGCCCGATGACCGGAGCCCGGGAGCCGAGCCCTCGGCTCGCCGCCAACCTGCCGGCCGTCCCGCCACGAGGACGGGGGAGCCGATCGCAACGTAGCTGTAATCCTGGGGCGGATGCCGGCCACTACACGGCTGATGACCAGGTCGACGAGGCTCCGGGGGTGCGTTCGATCGCCGGCGTCGACGCGCGCGGCAGGAACGCCGGCGTGAAGCGGCACGAGCAGGCTGCGCCGGACGCCGAGGTCGGTCCCGCCGAACGGCGGCGGTTCGAGGCCGTCTACCAGGCGAACTACGACGCCGTGTTGGCCTACGCGCTGGCGCGGGCCGACGTCGACACCGCGAAGGAGGTGGCGGCCGACACGTTCCTCGTCGCGTGGCGGCGCCTCTCCGACCTTCCGGTGGAGCCGCGTGCATGGTTGATCGGCGTCGCCCGCCGGGTCCTGGCCGATCACCGCCGTTCCGCCGGGCGCCGTGACGCGCTGGCCGAGAGGCTCGCCCAGCGACACGTCGAGGTGACGCCCGAGCCTTCCGACGTCGTCGTGACCCGGGCCCAGGTGCTCAGCGCGCTTCATCGGTTGAGCGCCTCCGACCAGGAGCTGCTCCGTCTCGTCGCCTGGGACGGGCTCTCGTCGGCGGAGGCGGCGGCGGTGCTCGGGTGCACCCGTGCCGGGCTCGCCGTCCGCCTGCACCGGGCCCGACGCCGGTTCGAGGCCGCGCTCCGGGCCGGCGATCCGGCCCCGACGGTCGCCCGTCTCCCGGAGCCGCGACTCCCCGACCCGGCCGTCGAGCCCGGAACCGGAGTGGGAACGGACGGTGCGGCCGGTGACCGGATCGCCGGCTCGCCCGTCCCGAAGCGGACGGGGAGGACCCGTGGCTGAGCTCGAGAAGGTGCTGCGCGCCATCCGCTCGGTTCGTCCGCCGGCGGCCGAGCGGACGGGGGAGATCGTCGGTCCCGAGGAACGGCGACGGGTGCTCGAGGGCATCGTCGGATGGTCGGGGCCGGTTCCGATCCGGCGGGAGCGCCCCCGATCGGGGGCAGGGCCGGCCGGCGCGCGCCCGTCGGGCGCCGGAGAGGATTCCGAGGAGATGGACCGAAGCGAGGAGGTCACCGTGGTGGAGCCGCTGCCGTCGCCCGGACTGCCGGAGCCGGTCGAGGAGGCCCGCCGCCGCCGCCCCCGCCGGGTCGCCGCGGTGGCCTCCGGGACCGCCGCGGCCCTCGTGGTCGGCGTGCTGGGGGTGGTCGCGCTTCGTGACGACGGCGCCGGGGAGGACCCTGGCACCGTGGCGGTGGTCACGCTGACCCCCGCCGACGTCGCCGAGCTGCGGGCGGCCTTCGAGGAGATGACGCGCCACATGTTCGACGGTTCGGCCGACCTGGGCGACTCGGGGCTCTCGGTGGTGGCCGACGGCGAGCGCCTGCGGGCCTTCGTCGAGCCCATCCTCACCTCGAACGCGTCGATCTACGAGGACATGGGCGCCGAGGTCGTCGACGTGTGGGGGGAGGGAGTGGACCGGGCAGGGGTGTCGTTCCGGGTCCTCCTCAACGGCGAGCCGTACACGTTCCCGCTCGGTCCCGACCCTTCGGGGCCCAAGGAGCTCACCCTGGAGGCGGTGAAGGTCGACGGGGCCTGGAAGTACACCCTCGAGAGCGTCTGCGAGATGCTGGCCACGTTCGGGTTCCCGTGCCCGCCCGAGGTGCGCGACCCGAGCTACCAGGACGTGACCGCCGCCGCCGAGGGGCAGGAGGTCGCGGCGCTCCTGGAGCGCTTCCTCGCCTCGGGCGCGTCGATCGAGGAGCAGGTGGCCCTGGTCGAGGACGGCGAGCGCCTCCGGGAGTCCATCGCGGCCGTGTCCGGGGCGATCGAGGGCTACGAGGTCGGGACGCGAGTGGACCGGGTGCTGGTCTCGCCCGGCCGGCCCCGAGCGGCGGTGCGGTTCTCGCTGGCCCTCGACGGGGTCCCGGTCCTGCGCGTCACCGGCGACGTGGTCCGGGGCCCGCAGGGCTGGCTGCTGGGGCACCGGACGGCCTGCGAGGTGGTGGGGAGCACCTGGGCGATCGGGGTCGTGGCCGTCGACTGCACGCCGGGGCCCGGAACGTCGTGGGCCGACGAGCCGGCCCCGGATCTGGCCGCTCCCGACCTCTCCACCGATCCGGTCGAGCCCCAGGTGGAGTCGGCCGTGGCGCGGTGGTGGCGGAGCTGATCGACGGGGTGGCCGAGCCGGCCGACCTCGCCCTGGTCTACCCGACCCACCCGGCCACCAACGAGCCGCTCGACGACGAGACGGTGATGGCGGCGATCGAGGCGCTCGCCGCGGCGACCGCCGAGGTTCCCGTCGAGGTCGGTGCCGTCGGGTCGCAGGGCGTGGTGCGCGACCCGAGCGACTGGTCGGTCACCCAGCCCGCCCTGTACGTGGGCGTGGAATTGCTGGGAGGGAGCGCGCCGACCCGGCTCTCCCTCTGGCGCTCCCCGGGGTCGTCCTGGAGGGCGTACCTGTGGGAGGTGTGCGCGACCACCGAGATTCTCGGCGGTGAGTGGGCGTGCCCCGAGGTGGAGCCCGCTGTCGTCAGCCCGACCTCGGGACCCAGCCGTTGACGGGTGCGCCCGATCGGGACGGCGGCGGGCCGCTCCCGGTCGGGCCTCGCCGTGCCCGGAGGCCTAGCTGCGAACGACCCAGTCCTCGGCCTTCTTGGTGAACTGGGGAACGAGTCGGGTCGACGGCATCCTCTCGAGCCGGCCCTCCGCCAGCTCCCGAACCGCCGGCACCGGATCGCGGTCGCCGAACAGACGCGGGTCGTCCAGTGAGATCTCGGAGTGCCCCGTGGGGTCGATCGTCCAGCACGACGCCTCGAGCGCGATGCCGTTGGGATCGGTGAAGTAGATCGACCGCATGATGCCGTGGTCGACGACGTCGGTGACCTCGCAGTCGGCCTTCTTCAGCCGCTCCCGCAGCTCACCGAGCGCCTCCTCGTCGGCGAGGGCCATGGCGACGTGGTCGAACTGCGCGACCTCGTCGCTCGCGACGCCGGCCGGCTTCGCGAAGGTCTCGGGCTCGACGTCGCGGTACTCGAAGAACGCGATCGACGTGCCGGCGCCGAGGTCGATGAAGGGCCGATGACTATGGGAGTAAGTCTCCGAGGAGGACGGACGGACAGAAACGCTCTCTCCTTCCTACCGTCGCTGACGGCTCTCCCGGACGGCGGCGGTGATGGCGTCGACGATCCGGGCGCCGCGTCGGCGGTAGCCGAGCCGCGAGAGGACCTCTTCGAACACTTCGTTTTCGGTGCGCGCCAGCGTGTCCGACTCCACCCAGCGGGCCAGCGCGACCAGTTGGTCATGGGTGTAGTCGGTGATGGGAGCACCCCGTCGGATGTGGATGGGGAGAGGGCCCCGGTCCCGTCCCGAGACCAGCGCTGCGGTGCGTGACGCGGGGATGCGGAATCGGCGTTGCCTCCACGCACCGGAGCCGGGACGCCGGCATCCGCATCGGCAACGGCCTGTTGCCAGGCCGCGACCACCTTGTCGGTCTCGCCCCGCGGGTCCCGGTACCAGTCCGTCGACCAGATGCGGTGGAAGCGCCAGCCGAGCTGTTCGAGCACGTCCTGGCGAAGGTGGTCGCGTTCGCGTGCCAAGTACCCGGAGTGGTAGCTGGCTCCGTCGCATTCGATGGCGAGGACGAGCTCGCTGGGGCGTTCGGGGTGTCCGGCGACGAAGTCGATCCGGTAGCCGGAGGATCCGTACTGGGCGGTGACGGGGACACCTGCGGCTTCGAGGCGGTCACGCACCGCGATCTCGAAGGGGTTGAGCTGCGAGGTCTCCTTCGCCCGCTCACCGAGGTCCATGCCTCCGGAGGAGGCGTAGTGCAGGTACGCCTTGAGAAGGTGCACGCCGGCGGCGCCGGTGCGGGACTCGTCGAGCTCACTATGGTTGAACGAGCCGACGACGGTGACGCGCCTCCGGGCCCGACTGACTGCCACGTTGAGGCGCCGTTCGCCCCCGGCTTGGAGGAGGGGACCGAAGCGGTAGAGGAGCCGCCCGTCGGCCTGCTTGCCGTAGCCGACGCTAATGATGATCGCCTCTCTCTCGTCGCCCTGAACCCGCTCGAGGTTCTTGACAAAGAAGCGCTCGTCGCGGCCCTCGTCGAAGAAGCCCTCGAGCTCATCGGGTACTGCCTCTCGGAGCGCGTCGGTGATGCGGTTAGCGTGATGAATGCCCATGGCGATCACGCCGAGGCTCTCGTGCGGTCGCTCCACGGCATGTTCGAGGATGAGCTCAACGACCCGGTCCACCTCGGGCGCGGAGCTGCGCGTGTCGGCAGCCCGAGCCGGGTCGTGGGGCACCAGCTCGAAACGGAGGCAGTCCTCGCCCACGACCCCGGGGAACGTAGTGAGCGCCCAGTCGTAGAGGTGGGCGTTGGAGAAGGCGATGAGGCGCTCGTCCTTCGAGCGGTAGTGAGTGGTCAGCCAGCGGTCGGAGAGTCCCAGGCCTTTGAGGACATCGAGCACCGACTCGAATCCGAAGGTGAGCGCGGCGTCGTTAGGTTCGAAGCCCTTCTCCTCGTCGGCGGTGCCGGTGGCGAAGAACGTGGTCGGTGGGAGCTGGCGGTCGTCGCCGGCGATGACGGCGCGGTCCGCCCGGAGTAGGGCGGGGACGGCATCGGCGGGGAGCACCTGGCTGGCCTCATCGAAGACCACCACGTCGAAGCAAGGGCGAGGCGGGAGCACCTCAGAGACCATCAACGGGCTCATCGCCCAACATGGCCGCAGCGCGGTGAGCACGTCGGGAGCCTTCTCGAAGAGAGACCGAAGCGTCATGTGGCCCCGCTTGCGGTGTGCCTGTCCGAGGACTGCCTCGTTCTGTTCGGGATGAGCGTCGCGCGCCGCCACCGCCCGGGTGGCGACCGCTCGCTTCACCCGCGCGGGGGTCGTCTGGATGTGCTCGGTGTCGTAGCGGCGGTACTCGTCGACCTTGCGCGCGTGGACGGCTCCGTCGAATGCCCCGATGCGGGCGTCAGATCCCGCCACCACCTCGTACATGGAGGCGAGCCACACGTGCCGCACGGTCTGGCGGGCGGCCTCGGAGTCGATCTCGGCTCCGTCGGCGACCCGCTGGGCGAGCTCGTCGAGGAGAGCCCTGAATCCGGCTTCGACTAGGCGCGTGGAGAGCTCCTGGATGCGGGGCAGACGGTAGAGGACCTGTGTCTCGTGTACGAGGGCGGCCAGATGTCGAGCTGCCTGCGCCGGCGCCGCTCCGGTCACGTCGTCGGTCGCGATGAAGGCGCCGAGGGCGCGGAGATCCTCGTCGAACGCGGCGAATGCCTCATCAGCGTCGGCGAGCTGTTCGGGAACCTTCGGGAAGGCGTCGCGGCGGCATCGCCGGGCCCACTCGGAGCGCACCTCGGCTGCGTCTCGTGCCACTTCGAGTGCTCGTCGTCCGCTGAGCTTCACGCCATCACGAGCATGGGACCGTAGCTCCCGCTTCCCCGCCCGGTAGCGCCCGGAGAACACTTGGGCGAACACCGCCTTGAACCGGCTCTGCGCCGGTGCGAGCGCCTGGGCAGTCGTCTCGAGGTCGGCGTCGAAGAGAATCGGCTCCATCTCGTTGAGCAGGCCCCTGACCGCGTCCAGGAGGGCCAGCGCTGCGCGCCAGCCCCCGACGGTGACCGGCTGGGTCAGGCCGGCTTCGTCGAGCGCGCCTTCCAGGAGCCGCCGGGCGTGCGGGAAGCGCTCTCCGGCAAGCCGGGCTGCGTGGTCGGCGGCGGCGCGGGCGTCGTCGCTCGTCTCGACACGGGCTCCTGACCAGGCGCTCTCTCCTGAAGCGGCGACGAGGCCGTCGAGCTCAACGTACTCGCGGATGGCGTCCTCGAGCTCCTCCACTTCCACCCGGCCGAGGCGTTCGAGCGCCGGCGCCGTGATCCGGACCGGCGAGCGGGCAGTTTCGGGGAGCGTGAGCAGTTCGCCCTGCAGGTCATAGGCGCTCATCCTCGACGGTTCCCGCGGCACATGCAGCGCCTCGACGTGGTCGACCAGCTCCTGCCGGCGCCGGGCGACCTTGCGGTGGACTTCAGCGAGGTCTGGCTCTCCGACACCGCCGAGTTCGCGCAACGACGAGGCGAGCTCCTGGGCGACCTGCCGTCGTGAACTCACCCCGCCGTGCAGGTCGAGCACAAGGTCTCCGAGGCCGACGCCGACAAGGCGTTTGGTGACCGCCTCGATGGCGGCCCGCTTCTCGGCGACGAAGAGCACGGAACACCCGCGGGCAGAGAGGGTGGCGATGAGGTTGGCGATCGTCTGACTCTTGCCGGTGCCGGGCGGACCCTGGATGATCATGTGCTCGCCGGCTGTCGCCGCGTTGATCGCGTAGTTCTGGCTCGCGTCGGCGACCAGTACCAGGAACTCATCCTCGGGCGGCACGGTGTTGGGCCCGGTCGGGTCGACCTGTACACGCGTGTCCCGCACCGAGGCGCGGGCGTCTTCGTCGCCGGCGATGGCGGCCACGAGGTCGTGTTCAGCTAGCGCTTCGGTGGCAGTCTCGAGATCCTTGACCATGGGCAGCTTGGCGTACGAGAAGTTGCCGACGACCACGCGTTGCTCGTGGATGGAGAAGCCGTCGACGTCGTTGGCGGCCTTGGTCATGCCTTCGAATACCGCCTTGAGGTCGGGACGGCCAGCACCGTCGAGATGGCCCGCGACGAGTAAGTCCTGCTCGTCGGGCTCGACAGCGAAGTCGCTTGCCAGGACGTGGAGGAGGTTCGGGTTCACCTCCCAGTCCCCGATGAGCTCGAGGGTGAACTCCTCGCCGGCGGCTCCCTTTGGGGTCACGGCGAGGCTGTGAAGTAGGACCGGCGCTGCGGGGATCGTCTCGGGGTTGCGCCGGTTGTCCCAGGTGGCGATGCCGCAGCCGACGAAGAGGGTCTCGACGCCGCGCTCCTCGAAGTTCTCCAGTGCCTTGGCGTGGATGGTGCGGCACCGCTTGGCGGCGTCGACTCGGGCCTCGTCGTCGGAGAAGAGCTCCGCCAGAGTGATCTTGCGTCCCGCGAGGAGAGACTCGAGGGCGGCGACCCGCATGCCATCACGGCCCGGTGTGAGATCCATGGTGGCCTTGGGGAAGTCCCGATAGAAGAGCAGGCGGTTGCGCCCCCGACGTCAAGGAGCTGGGACACCCAGGCTCCAACGGCGGCAGCGACCTTGTCGAACCTCGACGATCCCCGGGTGTCGTCCTCGGGGCCCGCGTCGTCTGCGGCGGCGTCGGTGGCAGTGTCGCTGAAGACCGCCCTCCGGCTGTCGGCCGGCGGTGGAGGTGGAGGAAGCCCAGGATGCGTCCCCTCAATCCCCGCTGCGTTCGTGTCGGCTTCGTCCATGGTGCTCCTGCGCCCGCCCTTCTTGCGCCGGGTCGTACCAGTACATCACGGACGTGCGGCTGGGTTCTTGGGTGCGGCTAGTTGATGCTCTCGCACCTGTCGGTGAAGCCCTCGCCCTCGGCGTTCCCGCCCTCCGGGATGTGCTCGACCTCACCACGCTCGACCGTCGCGCGTGGCTGCTCGCGCTCGGCCTGGCCGGCATCCCGCTCGTACTGACCCAGGCGGTTCGCATCCTGCGCGACCGGCCGACCGTCGACGACACGAACGCGCACCGTCCCGATCGCTGACCCCGTGGCGATGCGCGCGCCCGGCGTCAGGATCGCTCGAACGCGCCGCTCGATTCATGTCCACCAGCGGTGCAGTCACCTGGGTGGGCACCGCGCGGGGCTGGCCGCCGTTGACGGGTGCGCCCGGATCGGGACGGCGGCGGGCCGCTCCCGGTCGGGCCTCGCCGTGCCCGGAGGCCTAGCTGCGAACGACCCAGTCCTCGGCCTTCTTGGTGAACTGGGGAACGAGTCGGGTCGACGGCATCCTCTCGAGCCGGCCCTCCGCCAGCTCCCGAACCGCCGGCACCGGATCGCGGTCGCCGAACAGACGCGGGTCGTCCAGTGAGATCTCGGAGTGCCCCGTGGGGTCGATCGTCCAGCACGACGCCTCGAGCGCGATGCCGTTGGGATCGGTGAAGTAGATCGACCGCATGATGCCGTGGTCGACGACGTCGGTGACCTCGCAGTCGGCCTTCTTCAGCCGCTCCCGCAGCTCACCGAGCGCCTCCTCGTCGGCGAGGGCCATGGCGACGTGGTCGAACTGCGCGACCTCGTCGCTCGCGACGCCGGCCGGCTTCGCGAAGGTCTCGGGCTCGACGTCGCGGTACTCGAAGAACGCGATCGACGTGCCGGCGCCGAGGTCGAAGAAGTAGTGGCGAAACGTGCTCGTCCCGACGGTGGCGACGAGCCTCGCTCCGAGCACGCCGACGTAGAAGCGAACGGTCGCGTCCATGTCGGTGGCGACCAGGGCGAGATGGTGCACGCCCCGCCAGCGCGGCGGCAGGTCGTCGTGTGCGGTGCCGGTCATCGCGACCTCCTCGTCGAGTGGCCGAAGCGTTCCCACCGCTGGGAACCCCACCTTACGGCTGCCGTCTCCTCGCCACTCGTCGGGCGACACCGGCCGCGGTCGCCCGAGGGTGCGACGGCCGGGATCCGGCCTTCCCCCGACGGGTGGCCGGAGACACGGGCGGGCCGCGACGGCCCGACCGGAGGGATCGGGGGATCAGGAGCGGGCCCGGAGGTCGCCCAGGTCCTCGTCGCGGTGGAGGCGACCGATGGCGTCGGCGAGGAGCGGGGCAATCGATCGCACCTCGACCTCCAGGCCCGGCCGGTCGGCCCGGGAGAGGCTGTCGGTGACCAGCAGACGGCTCGTCACCGCGGCGAGCCGTTCCGGAGCCGAACCCACGAGGAGCCCGTGGGTGGCGACGACGACGACCTCCGCGGCGGCGGCGTGGGCCCGCAGCACGCGGACGGCCGCCTCGATCGTGGCTCCGGTGCTGATCATGTCGTCGACGACGACAGGGGCTCGATCCTCGACCTCGCCGACCAGCTCCTCGGCCCGGACGGCTTCACCGCTGACCCGGCGCTTGCGGACGACCGCGACCGGGCATCGCAACAAGGGCGCGTAGTGCTCGGCCAGCTTCACCGCGCCGAGGTCGGGGGCGACCACGACCGCCCGACCCGGCATCGCGGACTCCAGGCCGCGGGCCAGCACCGGTACGGCCGTGAGCATCTCCGCCGGCACGCTGCACATCGCCTCGAGGGCGGCGGTGTGGGGATCGACGACGACGAGTCGCCGGGCCCCCGCGGCGCCCAGCGCGTCGACCATGACCCGGGCACCGACGGCTTCGCCCGACCGGTTCCGGCGGTCCTGGCGTGCGTACCCGAAGTACGGGACCACCGCGGTGATCCGGTCGGCACCGGCGCGCCGGCACGCGTCGAGCACGAGCAGCAGCTCGACGACGTGGTCGCTCACCGCCGGACCGGTGGGTTCGATCACGTAGACGTCGTCACCCCGGACGTCTCCCACGACCGGGCGGAGCTCACCGTCGGGGAATCGCTCGACCTCGCACGCGGCCGGTTCGCACGAGAGCGCGACCGCGACCGCGGCGGCGAGAGAAGGGTTCGCCGTGCCGGCGACGATCCGCAACGACATGTCGACGCTCCGTGCCACCCCGAGCGGCCGGACGTCGGGTGCGCTACTCGAGCACGAACGTGACGAGCAGGTTCACCTGGTACTCGACGACCTTGCCGTCGCCCACCTTGACCTGCTGCTCCTTCACCCACGCGGAGGTCACACCCCGCAGCGTCTGGGTGGCTCGGTCGATGCCGACCTTGATGGCGTCCTCGAAGCTGTTGGGCGATCGGGCCGAGATCTCGGTCACGCGGGCGACGTCGCTCATCGCTGCCTCCTCACCTCTCGTCACTCCATCGTCTCGTGCCACTCAACGCCACACGAGGCGCCCCGAGGAAGGGCCGAAAGTCACGCGTGGAGTCTGCTCAAGGTCGCGGTCCACCCGCCGAGAGAGATCGCATGGGTCTGTTCTCACGTCGCCGGGAGCCGCCGGCTCCGCGTCCCCCCGTCCACCGCCGGCTGCTGGTGGCCGCCGGCCCCGAGGCGGTCGAGTCCCGACTGCGCGAGTACGACGGCATCGCCGGGCCGAAGGTCCCCGAGGCCCCGTTGACCGCCCGCACCGCCGGCGGGTGGACCTCGCTCGAGCTGCCTCCCGACGCCCATCCCTGGGCCTTCCACAACCTGGCCATGTGGCTCCTCGACCTCGCCGACGTCGTCGCCGTCTCCGGCTCCGACGGCACCCGTGCCGGCTACTGGCTCGTGAACGACAGCCACAGCGACTGGCTCTCGGGCTACGACGACTCGGGGAATCCGATCACCGTCGAGGTGCCCACGAACGAGGTCGTGCGGGGCGACGCCCTCGACCACCCGGCCCGGACCCTGCGCGACGTGCTGACCGAGCACGGCGTCCCGAGCGCGCTGCACCGTGACGGCGGCGGCGACCCCACGGGCATCGTGGCCGCGAAGCTGGAGGATCCCGGCCGGGACTGCAACCCCGCCAACGAGCAGACGGCGAAGTCCCGCCAGCACCTCGAGCGCCGCCACACCTGGGTCGACGCGCTCTGAGCGACGGGCAGACCGTCCGGGACCGGCCGCGCAAGGGAGCGGCGCCCGGCGTGTCGCCGGCCGCCCGCGGTGGGCCGGAGGCTTGCGAACCGGGACCGGGCCCGGGGAAGCTGCGGGATGTCAGCCTCGGGTGACGAGAGGACCGTGGTGCCCGGCGAGAACCCCCGTCCCACTCCCGTCGACTCGGCGGTCGTCGCCGCGCCGGCGCCCCCGGCATCCCTGCGGGATCCCGGGCTCACCTACGACGCGACGTTCAGCGCCTACCTCGACCTGTCCATCGAGCCGGCCGACGCCGACGGTGTGGTCCGGGCGAGCCTCCCGGTCCGTGACGACCTCAAGCAGCTCATGGGCATCCTCCACGGGGGGATCTACGCCGCCGTGGCCGAGGAGGTCGCCAGCGTCGCGACCGCCGAGGCGGTGCTGCCCGACGGCCGGGTCGGGCTCGGCCAGTCGAACCTCACCCACTTCCTGCGCCCCGTGACCGGGGGGACCCTCACAGCCGTCGCCACGCCGCAGCACCGGGGCCGCACGAGCTGGGTCTGGTCGATCGAGATGCTCGACGACGACGGCCGCCGGTGCGCGGTCTCCACCGTGACGATGGCCGTCAGGCCCGTCCCGGTGGGAGGAGAGGCGCCGGCGCCCCCGCCCGTGCTGCGGAAGCCGGAGTCGCGGAGGCCGGTGCCGTGAGCGCGCTCGGGCGCCGAGCACTCCTCGTCGGGCTCCTCGCCGGCCTGCTCGTCCCGCTCGGCTGCGACGACGGCGACGAGAGCCCTTCCGCCACCACGACGACCGCTTCGACCACGGGCCCGAGCACCTCGACCACGGGCCCGGGCACCTCGACCACCGCCCCTTCCACGTCCACGACGGCGGCGGCCGGCACGGTCCTGGTCTTCTTCGTCGACCAGGACGCGTTCAACGAGGGGGTGCCCCCGTACGTGGCGCCGGTCGAACGCCGGGTCGACCCGGCCGACCCCGTGCGCGGCGTCCTCGACGCGCTCTTCGAGGGGCCCACGGCCGAGGAGCGCGCCGCGGGACTCACGCTCGTCACCTCGGAGGCGACCGGCGTGAGCGAGGTGCGGGTGGAGGACGGCACGGCCCACGTCGTCCTCGCCGGTGGCTGCTCCAGCGGAGGGTCCACGCTGACCGTGGCCGCGGAGATCGTCCCCACCCTGCTCCAGTTCACCGACGTCCGGGCGGTGAAGATCTACGACCCGGCCGGGACCACCGAGGAGCCGGACGCACCGGGCGACTCGATCCCCGAGTGCCTCGAGCCCTGAGCAGCCGTGCGCGAGAGCGTGATCCGGCGACCGTCGGCGCTCGCGGCCGTCGTGGTCGCCGCGGCCGTCGTGGCGGCCTGCAGCCCCGGTGACGACAGCGGGACGTCGGCAGACCCCTCGTCCCCGACGACGACCTCCGCCTCCTCGCCGGCCACCACGGACCGCCCGCCGGCGGCCAGCACGGCACCGAGCTCGACGGCCCCGACGACGACCCCGACGAGCGCGCCGGCACCACCCGACCCCAGCATCGGTCCGGTCTGGGAGTCCGACTTCCCCGACCCGTTCGTGCTCGAGATCGACGGCACGTACTACGCGTACGGCACCGAGTCGGGCCTGCTCCACATCCAGGGGCTCGTCGGATCGTCCGTGGTGCGCTGGATCGACCTCCACGAGGCGCTCCCCGAGCTCCCGCCCTGGGCGGCGCCGTACTCGTCGTGGGCGCCCGCCGTCCTCCCGCGCGACGGCCGCTACGTCCTCTACTACACCGTCCTCGTGGAGGGCACGGACCGGCACTGCATCGGGCTGGCCGTCGCCGACCGTCCCGAAGGTCCTTTCGTCGACGACTCGACCGAGCCGTTCCTGTGTCCCATGGACGTGGGCGGGGCGATCGACCCCAGTCCCTTCGTCGACGCCGACGGGAGCGCCCACCTGCTGTGGAAGAACGACGGGATCACGCTGCGCCAGGAGTCGGCCATCTGGAGCCAGCCCCTCGCCCCGGACGGCCTCGCCCTCACCGGTACGCCGGCCCGGCTGGTCGCCACCGACCAGCCCTGGGAGTTCCCCACGTCGAGGCCCCGAGCATGGCCCGGGTCGGCGGGCGCTACTGGCTGGCCTACTCGGGGAACTGGTGGAACCAGGACGCGTACGGGGTGGGGCTCGCCCGGTGCGAGTCCCCCCGGGGTCCGTGCGAGAAGCCCTTCGACCACGCGGTGCTCGTCACCCGTCCCGGCGCCGAGGGCCCCGGGGGACTGGAGTTCTTCCGGGACGCCGCCGGGACGCTGCGCGTCGTCTACCACGCCTGGCTCGACACCCCGGGCTACCCGGGCTCCCGGGCCCTGTGGATCGACGGCGTCGACGTGTCGGGGCCGGCGCCCGTGCTGCGACCGGGCGGGTGAGTCGGCCCCGGACGCCGGGCCGCCCCCTCGCTCCTCTCTCGACCGGGCGCGCCTGGTCTCCGGGCCCCGGAAGGGGGACGATGGGGCCGGCCACGCCCGAGGGGAGGATCGAGCCATGGCGAAGCACCTGGTGTTCGGCGAGGGCCCGCGATCGAGCTGGCGGCTGCCCGCCGAGTACGACCTCGTGTCCCTGATGAACGACCTCGAGGAGGGGATCGCGAAGGGCACGTTCGTGTGGGTCAAGGTCGAGACGGACGGGAACCCACCGGCCCGTGGCGACCTGGTGCTCAACGGCCGGGTCATCCCCTTCGCCGCCATCGTCGACGAGCCCGGTTCCCACGAGGCGTGATGAGGACCCTGATCGTGTGCGTGTCGGTGTCGCACGGCAACACCCGCCAGGTGGCCGGCGCCATCGCCGACGTGCTGGACGCCGACGTCGTCGAGCCCGGAGGAGGTGGACCCGGCGTCGCTGGCCGACTACGACCTCGTCGGGTTCGGCTCCGGCGTGTTCGCGATGGCGATGCACCCGCGGCTGCGCGACTTCGTGGCCCGCCTCCCCGGCGTGCGGAGCGGACGGGCCTTCGTGTTCTCCGCCAACGGCCTGGGCCGGCTCCAGTCGAGGCCGTTCAGCAGGCCGCTGTCGCGACTGCTCGAGGACCGGGGATACGAGATCGTCGGCACGTTCGCCTGCAAGGGGTTCGACACCTGGCTCCCGCTCCGGCTCGTCGGGGGGCTCAACAAGGGGAGGCCGAACGCACAGGACCTCGATCGGGCCCGGGCGTTCGCCGCCGAGCTGCGAGCGAAGGTCGAGGCCGGGTAGGGGCCGCGCGCCGTGGTGGCCATCCAGCGGGGGTGGGTGACCGTACACCCCGGGGAGGGAGGTGAAGGCATGCCGGTGACCGAAGCCACGACGCGGCCGGGGAGCCAGGAGACGGCCGCCCGGTACCGCCGTCTGCGGATCTTCAACGTGGTCGTGGGTCTCGTCCACGGCGCCCAGGGCGTGCTCATGCTCGTCCTCAGCAACGACCTGGCCTTCCCGGTCACCGGGAGCTTCCTCCAGGACGACCCCGTCGCGGTGGGGGGCCCGTTCACCCCCGAACGGGTCTTCGACCTCCGCATCGGTCCGGCCGTCGCGGTCTTCCTGCTGCTCGCCGCGGCCGACCACCTCCTCGTGGCCGCGCCGGGTCTCCACCGGTGGTACGAGCGCAAGCTCGACGAGCGGGCCAACATCGCCCGCTGGATGGAGTACTCGCTGAGCGCGTCCCTCATGATGGTGCTCATCGCCCTGTTCACGGGGATCTGGGACCTCGCCGCGCTCCTCGCCATCTTCGCCGCCACCGCCGCGATGATCCTCTTCGGCCTCCTCATGGAGCGCCAGCAGACGCCGGGGCGGGCCGACTGGAGCGCCTTCTGGTTCGGCTCGCTCGTCGGCGCGGTGCCGTGGGTGGCGGTGGCCGTCTACCTCTTCAACGGTGCGGATCCCCCGGGTTCGTGTACGCGATCGTCGCGGTCGAGCTCGTGCTCTTCTTCAGCTTCGCCGTGAACATGGCCCTCCAGTACCGCCAGGTGGGCCGCTGGCGCGACTACGTCTCGGGCGAGGTGTCGTACGTGGTGCTCAGCCTCGTCGCGAAGTCGTTCCTCGCCTGGCTGATCTTCGCGAACGTGCTGCGGACCTGATCGACCTGATCGTGCCGACAGAGCGGGGTCCGTAGGAGTCCGGCTCGGGTGCCGCTGAGGACGATCCGGAACGAGCGGTCTTCGCCGCGCGCCCGCGTCGTCGGTGGGGGCTCCGTGGGGGCTCCGTCGCCGCGTCGAGGAAGAGGTGAGGTCCTGTGATCCATGGCGGGTACCGGATCAGGGTGGATCGGGACCCCCGCCGCCAGCGATCCGCCGCCGGGCGGAGCCCTCCGAGATGCGGTCGCGGGCGGTCTTCTCCCGGTGATGGTCTCGGCACAGCGCCTGGAGGTTCTCGTCGCTGGTGGCACCGCCGTGGGCGTGGGGGTCGCGGTGGTCCCATTCGAGGCCGGCCCGTCGGTCGCAGCCCTCGATGGAGCAGACCACGTCGCCGTCGGTGAGCACGCTGCGGACCTCCAGGGCCGTGCGCAGCTCGGCGGGGATGCGCCGGCCGAAGTGGCGGACCGCCCTGACCCTGGTGCCCTCGACGAGGACCCCCTCGAGGAACGCGTCGTCCATGAGCTCCCGGGCCCGCTCGAGGGGGATCGGCCCGACGCCCCGGACCACACACGTCTCGTCGGACTCGACCCGGCCGCGCCGCAGGGCCTCGTAGGAGACGTGGACCACGACGTCGGCCCGGGGAGCGGCCCGGACCGGAGGGTCCGATCCGCCGGCCGAGGTGAGGAGGGTGACGAGTGCGTCGGCGAGGTGACGGTCGTGGCCCTCCCGCCGTCCTTCCGGGTCGGCGGTGCGGTACTCGGCGTCGGCTTGGTGCTCGAGCCGGTTGACCACGGCGGCACCGAGGTCGGGCGGGAGGCGGAACCGTCCCCAGATCATCCCCTCGTCGTCACGGCCATGGGCGAGGCTTCGCGCCGCGTGCTGCCGGCGGTAGCGGCCGAGCCGGTCTTCTTCGGCCTCCAGGCGCACGTCACGAGCCCGTTCCCGGAGCGTGCGCACGCTCTCGGTGCTCGCCACCACCAGCAGGTCGCCCTCGGCCTCGGGGACGAGATGTGCAGCGCCGGTGATGGCGTGCGCCTGCTCCACCGACAGCGCCCCGGCCACCAGCGCCTCCTCGGTCCTCGGGCAGGACCCCAGCCTCTTCGCGGTCTCGACCACCTCCGCGGCACGTGCCGGGGATGTCCCGGTCCGGGTGGCGATCAGATGGGCGGTCGAGCGATGACCGGAACGCCGGTAGGCGCCGAGCTCCTCCACCCGCCCGGCCGCCAGCACCTCCAGCGCGCCTCCCACCCGGCGCATCCGAGACGCCGCGCCCAGCACCGCCAACGCCTCGTCGCCCTCGAACCTCTCCGAGTCGAGCGCCGCCAGGAGCCCCTCGGCGCGCTCCACCAGATCGGCGAGCTGCACCGACGGCGCCGCCGCCGAACCGCCGCGCTCGACCTCACCGTTGGTGGATCGGAGGGCAACGGCTCGCGGCATCGGACCTTCCTCTGGGCTCCTCGCCGTCGGAGACGGCGAGCACCTTCGCAGGGAAGAGGCCGTTCGACGCCCGGCCACGAAGCGCTCCGCTCACCCTATCCCGAACACACGTTCGATGTCAAGAACGGGCGGGTGCCACCGGCTACGCGGACGGCGCGAGCTCGTCGGCCACCGCGCCGGCCCAGGCCCGGATCTGCGCCTCGTCCCGCCAGTCCCCGGCCATGTCGCCGGCCATGGAGCTGGCCGGGAACCCCTTGGCGTCGGCCTCCAGCCGCCCGCCGAACGTGACGTGGCCCCGGGCGCCGGCCCGCGACATCAGCCGCGCGACCTGGCGCGTGGGTGGGATCTCGCCCTTCGACGCCGAGTCGTCGAGCGGACCGCTGCTGAACAGCCACACCGGACGCTCCCGCAGGGCCCGGGCGTGCCTCTTCACGAGACGTCGGGCCGAACGGTGCCAGCGGTTGGCGTAGAGGGCGCCCCCGACCAGCACCGCGTCGTAGCCGTCGACGGACCGGACCTCGGGCGCGGGCCGGACGTCGACGTCGAAGCCCCGCCGGGCCAGCGTCTCGCCCACGGTCTCGGCGATGCCCTCGGTGCCATGACGCTTCGACCCGTAGGCGACGAGCACTCGCATCGCTCCTCCTCCGGTCGAACCCGGAACCCGACCGACGGGCGGCGAGGATCGTGACGTCGACGGCCGCCACGCCCTCGGGAGCCGGCTAGAGCCGGGACAGGGGCTCCTGGTAGACGAGGGCGGTCCCGTCGAGGACCACCGTTCCCTCCTGGTTCGTGATCGTGGTCCGCAGCCGGCTGATCGGCTTGTCCTCGCGAGCCTCGAGCACCTCGACCTCGGCCGTGATGTCGTCCCCGGGTCGCACCGGGGCCTTGAAGCTCCAGTCCACGTGGAGGAAGACGCTCCCGGGGCCCGGCAGGTCCTCGGCGACGAGGGCGTTGAGGAGTCCCGACGTGACACCCCCCTGGACGATGATCCCGCCGAAGCGGGTACGCCCGGCCAGCTCCTCGTCGTAGTGGAGCGGGTTCCGGTCCCCGGTCATGGCCGTGAACCGCTCGATGTCCTCCGTCGCGACGACGCGTGAGCGCCGGGCCCGGTCTCCCACCTTCATCATCGGTCCCCCCGGTACCGTCGTCAGCGACCCCGAGCCTAGGCGGCCGGTCCGCAGCCCGCGGCCCGCCGGGACGTGATCCGGACGGCGGTCCGCACGCGACGACGACGGACGGGCGACCGGCTCGCAGCGACCGCGACCGACCACTGGCTGACCAGTGGCTGACGACCGCTCGCTCGCGGGTTCAGCCCGGCCCCCCGGATGCCGATGACCTGTCGCGAGGCAGGCGAGAGGAGATCGTGTTGCGACTCGAGGAGCTCCTCTTGGAGGCGGTGCGTCGTGAGGCGTCCGATGTGCATCTTCGGGCCGACCGGCGCCCCGTCCTGAGGGTCCACGGTGCCCTGCAGCGCACCGATCACGAGCCGGTCACGGCCCGGGCCGTCGAGGAGACGGCCCAGAGGATCATGTCGCCCGAGAAGTGGCGCGAGTCCGGCGAGTCGGCAGAGGTCGACTTCGCGTACGAGGCGCCGTCGATCGGACGGTTCCGGGTCAACGCCTTCCGCGAGCGCGGCAACCTCGCGCTGGTGCTCCGGCGCGTCCTGCCCACCGTTCCGACCTTCGAGGACCTCGGACTGCCCCCCGTGCTGCGCCAGATCGCCGAGGAGCCGCACGGGCTGGTGCTCGTGACGGGCCGGACCGGATCGGGGAAGACCACGACGCTGGCCTCGATGATCGAGCACATGAACCGGACCCGTGACCAGCACATCGTCACGGTCGAGGATCCGATCGAGTTCCAGTTCGTCGACCGGCGGTGCACGATCTCCCAGCGGGAGGTCGGCACCGACACGGCGGACTTCCGCGCCGCGGTCAAGCGGGTGCTCCGCCAGGATCCCGACGTGATCTTCATCGGCGAGATGCGTGACCCCGAGACCGTGTGGACCGCCATGTCGGCGGCCGAGACGGGCCACCTCGTGCTGTCGAGCCTGCACACGGCGACGGCGACGGAGACCGTCCACCGGATCATCGACTTCTTCTCACCGTCCCAGCACCGCCACGTGCGGAGCTCGCTCGCTTCCAGCCTCCGGGCGATCGTCAGCCAGCGGCTCGTTCCACGCGCCGACGGTCTGGGCCGCGTGCCGGCGGTCGAGATCCTCCGGTCGAACGGGAGGATCTTCGAGCGCATCGTGGACGCCGAGCGGACGCACCAGATCGACGACGTCATCGCCGAGAGCGGCCACTACGGCATGTGCTCGTTCGACCAGAGCCTGGCCGGGCTGTGCACGCGAGGCGTCATCACCCGGGCCGTGGCGCTCGAGCACGCGACGCACCCGCACGACCTGCGGCTCACGCTGGACGGGATGGAAGGGCCCTCGCACCCCGCCGAGACGTCGATGCTGAGCGCCGGCTGACCGGTCCATCGGCGATCCGCACGGCCCGGATCGCCGACGCACCGTCGACAACACCGATCGACCCCTCGACGCGGGGCGCCCGGACGCCGCCGTGCACCGATCGGCGCACGGGCCCACCGGTCCGGGTCAGACGACGACGCGGAGCATCTCCTCGAGGCTGAGCACGCCGTCGGCGACGCGCTTGAGGGCGGCGGTCCGCAACGTGTCCATCCCGTCGGCGACCGCCCACCGTTCGATGTCGTGGCTGGACGCACGGCCCAGCACGAGCCGAGAGATCTCCTCGGTCATGAGCATGACCTCGTAGATCGCGGTCCGGCCCCGGTACCCGCTCCCCGAGCAGTACGAGCATCCGACGGCGCGCCGGATGTCGCCTCGCTCCACGAGCTCCTCGGGGAGCCGCAGGCTCTCGACGACCGTCCGATCGAGCACGTCCGGCTCGGAGCACCTCGGGCACAGCTTCCGGGCCAGCCGCTGGCCGACCGTGCACGTGAGGGCCGAGGTGACGAGGTACGGCTCGACGCCCATGTCGATCAGGCGCAGGGGCACGGCGGACGCCCGCGTCGTGTGGATGCTCGACAGCACGAGGTGGCCGGTGAGCGCCGCCTCGGCGGCGATGCGAGCCGTCTCGAGGTCACGGATCTCACCCACGAGGATGACGTCGGGGTCGGCACGGAGGATCGAGCGCAGAGCGGTCGGGAAGGTCATCCCCGACTTGACGTCGATCTGCATCTGCTTGGTCCCCTCGATCTTGTACTCGATGGGGTCCTCGACCGAGATGATGTTCCGGTCCGGTGTGTTGACCGTGAGCAGCGTGGCGTAGAGCGTCGACGTCTTCCCCGAGCCGGTCGGACCGCTCGTGATGATCGTCCCCTGCGGGACGGAGAACGCCTGCTCGTAGCGCTCCAGCTCCTCCGGCCGGAACCCGAGCTCCTCGAACCCGAAGACGCCGCTGCGCTCGTCGAGGAGCCGGAGCACGGCGGCCTCGCCGTGGCCCGTGGGGAGGGTGGCGATGCGCGCGTCCACGCGCCGCCCGTCGACCGTGATCGAGAACCGCCCGTCCTGGGGGATCCGGGTCTGGGTGATGTCGAGGCCCGCCTGGATCTTCAGGCGGCTGATCATCGGGCGGAGCACGGAGCGCGGCGTCTCGGAGACGTCGCGCAGGACGCCGTCGACGCGGATCCGGATGCGCACCCGCTGGGGCTCCGGCTGGATGTGCACGTCGGAGGCGCCCTCGTCGATCGCTCGACCCATGATCGCGTTCACCAGGCGGACCAGCGGGGCGTCGTCGACGTCCGCGATCGAGGTGGCGACCTCGGGGTCCTCGGCCTCGGTGTGCGCCGCGTCGACGGAGCTGGCGATGCGGGAACCGGCCCAGGTCCGGTCGATCGCGGCCGCGAGCTGCTCGGGCTCGGCCACCACCGGTGCGATCGCCGAGCCGAGGATCGTCCTGATGTCGTCGACGGCGACGACGTCGCCCGGGAAGGTCATCGCCACGACGACCTTGTCGTCGTGGACCCCGATCGGGAGGGCCTGGTAGCGGCGAGCGACCCGCTCGGGCAGCGACTGGGCGGCGATGTCGTCGATCGTGCTCTCGGCCAGGTCCACGAAGGGGACGCCCAGCTTCTCCGCGAGGGCTCGGGAGAGGTCGTAGGAGCTCAGCACGCCCATGCCGACGAGCGTCTCCCCGACCCGCTTCCCGGTGTCGTGCTGGAGCTCGAGGGCCTGGGCGAGGGCCTCGGGGAGATCAGGCCGCGGTCGACGAGGAGCTGCCCGATCCGGCGGTTCCGGTGCATGCGCTCGAGGGAGTCGAACGGGAGGTCGAGGGCCGGGCCGGTCGTGCGCGGCCCGCGGTCCCGGCGGGGTGGCACATCGATACGCGCCGGGGCGCCGTTCGGACTCGTGTCGTCGTGCTCACGCACGTCGACGTCGGGCTGGCTCGTCCGGTCGGCGTCGCTCACGCGTCGGTGCCCCCTGGTCGTCGAACAGCTTCCGGATCGCCTGGACGAAGGACGGCCCCTGGGTCTCGCGGAGGGCCGCCGCCATCCGGGACCGGAGCGAGGCGAGCTCTCCCGGCTGGTCTCCGGCCTCGACCCCGGGCTCGCCTTCGGGTCCGGTGACCGGCCCGCCGCGCCCGGTGGCTGCACGCGACGGGAGGCCGTCATCGGGCTCCGACCGCGGTTCGTCCGTCTCGGTGCGCGCGACCCGCTCGAGCGCCACGAGGAGCTCTGCCTGCCTGCGCCGGAGGCGCCGCCGACGCTTGGCCACGCGCTCGTTGAGCCGCTCGTGTCGCTTCTCGAGCTCCTCCAGCTGCTCCTCCGACCTCGCCAGCGCCGCCTCGTGCTCGACCCACGTCGCCGCGAGCTTGGCCAGCGAAGCCCGGGAGAGCTCCGACGGCACGGCGGCCTCGGCGAGTCGTCGGTCGAGGTCCTCGTCGTCCGCGCCGGTCGCCCCCGGTGCAGCGGCGGCCTGCGCCCGATCGAGCTCTGCCCGGGCGATCTCGGCGTCCGCGCGGGCCCACGCCGCCTCGAGGACGATCCCCTCGACCAGCGCCCGCGACTGTCGAGCCTCCTCCCGGGCCGCGCGCTCCTCGTTCCGGAGGCGGTCGAGCTGGGCGCGCAGGTCGTCGGCTGCCCGGTGTGCCTGCTCGGCGTCGCGGCGGGCGTGGTCGAGCTGGCGGCGCAGCTCGTCGGCGTCGTGGCGGAGGGCCTCGAGGTCGGTGTGGGCCTGCCCGGCGTGCGCGGTCTGCTGCTCGGCCCGGGCGCGTGCCTCGTCGGCGTCGCGGCGGGCTTCGTCCGCGGCCCCACGGACCTGGTCGAGCTCCACGCGGAGATGGTCGAGCCAGCCCCGCAGCTCGTCGCTCTCGTGCCCCACGCGGTCCAGTTCGGCGCGCAGGCGGTCGGTCTCGTCGGCGTCGTGGCGGCGGGCGTCGAGGTCGGTGTGGGCCTGGTCGAGCTGGGTGCGCAGGTCGTCGGCTTCGCGGTGCGCCTGCTCGGCGTCGCGGTGGGCGCCCATCGCGGCCTCGCGAGCCTCGTCGAGCTGGGTGCGCAGCTCGTCGGTCTCCCGGTGCGCTTGCTCGGCGTCGCGGCGGGTGACGTCGGCGGCCTGGCGGGTCTGGTCGAGCTCGGCGCGGAGCTGGTCGAGCCAGCCCCGCAGCTCGTCGCTCTCGTGCCCCACGCGGTCCAGTTCGGCGCGCAGGCGGTCGGTCTCGTCGGCGTCGTGGCGGAGGGCGTCGAGGTCGGTGTGGGCCTGGTCGAGCTGGGTGCGCAGGTCGTCGGCTTCGCGGTGCGCCTGCTCGGCGTCGCGGTGGGCGCCCATCGCGGCCTCGCGAGCCTCGTCGAGCTGGGTGCGCAGCTGGTCGGTCTCCCGGTGCGCCTGCTCGGCGTCGCGGCGGGCGTCGTCGGCGTGCTCGCGGGCCTGGTCGAGCTCGGCGCGGAGCTGGTCGAGCTGGCTGTGCTGCTCGTCCCTCTCGTGTGCTACCCGGTCGAGCTCGGCGCGGGCCTGATCCAGCTCGGCGCGCAGGTGCTCGGCCTCGCCGGCGTCGGCGCCGGCCTGGTCGAGCCGGGTGCGCAGCTCGTCGGCGTCGCGGCGGGTCTGGTCGAGCTCGGCGCGCAGCTGCTCGGCCTCTCCGGCGTCGGCGCGGGCGTGATCCAGCTCGGTGCGCAGCGCGTCGGCGGCTTGGCAGGCCTGGTCGAGCTGGGTGTGCAGCTCGTCGGCTTCCCGGTGTGCCTGCTCGGTGTCGCGGCGGGCGTCGTCGGCGGCCTGGCGGGTCTGGTCGAGCTCGGCGCGGAGCTGCTCGGCGTCGCCGGCGTCGGCGCGGGCGTGATCCAGCTCGGCGCGCAGCTCGTCGGCGGCCTGGCGGGTCTGGTCGAGCTCGGCGCGGAGCTGGTCGAGCTGGCCGTGCTGCTCGTCCTTCTCGCGCTCCACCCGGTCGAGCTGGGTGCGCAGCTGCTCGGCCTCTCCGGCGTCGGCGCGGGCGTGATCCAGCTCGGTGCGCAGCGCGTCGGCGTCGCGGCGGGCGTCGTCGGCGGCCTGGCGGGTCTGGTCGAGCTCGGCGCGCAGGTGCTCGGCCTCGCCGGCGTCGGCGCGGGCTTGATCCAGCTCGGTGCGCAGCTCGTCGGCGGTCTGGCGGGTCTGGTCGAGCTCGGTGCGCAGTGTGTCGGCGTCGCGACGGGCGTCGTCGGCGGCCTGGTGGGCCTGGTCGAGCTGGGCGCGCAGCTCGTGGGCCTCCCGGTGCGTCTGCTCGGCGTCGGCGCGAGCCTGATCCAGCTCGGCGCGCAGCTCGTCCGCGGTGTCTCGGACCCGGTCGAGCTGGGTGCGCAGCTGCTCGGCCTCTCCGGCGTCGCCGAGGGCTTGATCCAGCTGGGTGCGCAGCGCGTCGGCGTCACCGGCGTCGGCGCGGGCCTGGTCGAGCTCGGCGCGGGCGTGGGAGAGCTCGGCTCGGGCGTCGCCGAGGGCGGCCTCGAGATCGGTACGGGTGCCGTCGGCCTCGCGGCGCGTCTGGGCGAGCTGGTCGCGCAGCGCCTCGGCCTCGATCCGGCTCCGGACGAGTGCCTCCTCGAGCTCGGCGCGCGCGCGCCCGGGCTCCTCCTCGTCCAGTGCGTCGGCCGGCGCCACGACACCCGGCTCGTCGACCGCCCGACCGCGGGCCCACGCCCGCCCGTCGTCGACGTGACCGTTCGGGCGCGGCGCGTCGTCGGGCCCGGGACCCCCGGTGACCGCGGCGAAGGCCGCGTACGAGTCGAAGCCGAGGTCGTGGAGCGCCTCCAGCTCCGCCCGGAGCGCCTCCTTCAGGCGACCGCGGTGCGCCGAGGGGTCCACGGAGCGCTCGCACGCCGCAGCCGCTGCCGCGGCCTCGTCGTGGAGCCTCTCGACCTCGATCCGGTCGGTTTCCGAGACGATCGGGTGGGGCGGGGACGGTCGGTCCACCGCTTCCCGGGGTCCCTCGGGGCCCGTCGGTGTCCGCCGACCACCACCCCTCGGGAGGAGATCGTCGCTGACCGCCGAGGTCCCGCGAGGTCGATCGGCGGGGTCCGGGGCTTCGTCGCGTGTCGTCCAGAACGGCTTCACCGTGAGAGCTATCGGATGATGCGGAGAGCCCATTGAGGCCGATGTGCAGGCAGAGCCGATCGGAATGACGGAATCTTCCGAATCTGGGATCACGAATCTTCGCTATACAAGAGAGGAATCCTCAAGAAATGAACACGTCAGGTCTCTCTGGGCGCGAGGACTCTCCCCGAGCTTGACGCGCAGCGTGGTCGTGGTGCCGTCGGTCGGAGGGGTGCGAACGGTTCTCGTCCCGGGTCGGGCGGGGCGAGGGCGAGCGGCCTTCGCCCTTCACCGCTCGGCCGGGTCGGACCCCGACGAGAGGCAGATCATGCGATCAGCGCGGGATCGTCCCCATGCGGCCCGCCTGGAAGTCCTCGACCGCCCGGGCCAGCTCGTCGTGCGTGTTCATCACGAAGGGCCCGTACCAGGCGATCGGCTCCCGGATGGGCACGCCACCGAGGAGGAGCACCTCCCAGCCTTTTGCGCCGGCCGACGGCTGGTGCGCTGCGGCCCGCACGGCGAGCGCGTCACCGGGCCCGAGCACGGCGATCTGCCC
The DNA here is from genome assembly GCA_027494165.1 of Acidimicrobiia bacterium. GTDB lineage: Bacteria > Actinomycetota > Acidimicrobiia > IMCC26256 > JAOSJM01 > JAOSJM01. The sequence continues at coordinate 435,677 of JAOSJM010000001.1, forward strand.
GTCGGCGAGCGGCCACTCGTCGGGGCCCACCGTCCCCTGCCCGTCGAGCGAGTAGACGAGCGCGTTGAGCGCCGGAGGCCACGGCAGCGCCAGCCGGGCACCGGGAGCGACGGTGGCGTGCAGGTAGCGGATCGGGGTGTGGGTGTCGCCGGGACCCCGGTGGCCGGCGACGTCGCCGGCGATCAGCCGGACGAGGGCCCCACCGTCGTCGCTCGAGAGCAGGGTCACGTCGCCGCTCCGGAGGTCCTGGTAGCGGGGCGGCACCAGCTTCGCCGCCCGGGGGAGGTTGACCCAGAGCTGCACGCCGTGGAACAGACCGCCGGTGGCGACGAGCGCGTCGGGGGGCGCTCGATGTGGAGGATCCCGCCCCCGGCGGTCATCCACTGGGTCGCCCCGTCGGTGATGAGTCCTCCGCCGCCGGTGGAGTCCTGGTGCTCGAAGGCGCCGTCGACCATGTAGGTGACGGTCTCGAAGCCCCGGTGGGGGTGCCAGGAGGTCCCCCGGGCCTCGCCGGGCCCCCAATCGACCGGCCCCATGTGGTCGAGGAGCAGGAAGGGGTCCGTGAGGGACAGGTCGACCGGGCCCGGGAACGGGCGCCGGACGGGAAGCCCTCGCCCTCCAGCGCGTGCCGGGCCGATGCGACCGTTCGCACCGGCCGCCAGCGGGTGGCCGGGGGAGGGACGGGAGCCGGGGAGGGTCAGCGTGTCGGCGGTGACCGCGGGCATGGCATCCTCCTCGGTTCCGTGCTCGCTCTCCCCGGTGCAACTTCGTTGACCGCGCAACGTATTCCTCGCCACCTCGGCCCGAACGTCGATCCCCCCGCGCCGCTTCAGGGGTTCGGAGGTCCGATCGGTGCGGGTCGGCGGGCGCGTCCGGCGTCGTTGACGGAGCCCGCGGGAGGCCGCGACACTGACGTTTGTGTCAGCCGGCCCCGCGCGGTCGCGCCGGCCGACGTCCCAGGGGGAACGATGACGACGACCGGCCTCCGCAGTGACCTCTTCCTCCCCGAGCCCGAGCCCCGCGAGCTGCGCTTCACCGTGATCTCGGTCGACGACCACGTCGTCGAGCCTCCCCACGTGTTCGAGGGCCGCCTTCCCGTCGCGCTCCAGGATCGGGCGCCGCGCGTCGTCGAGGACGAGCACGGTCACCAGGTGTGGGAGTTCGACGGCCAGCGCCACTTCCAGGTCGGCCAGAACGCCGTCGCCGGACGGCGGCCCGAGACGGTCAGGATCGAGCCGTTCCGCTTCGACGAGATGCGGCCCGGCTGCTACGACGTGGAGGCCCGGATCCGGGACATGGACCTCAACGGGGTCTGGGCGTCGGTGAACTTCCCCTCGATGATCACCGGCTTCTGCGGGCGGGTGTACTCGAGCTGCTCCGACCCCGAGCTGGGGCTCGCCGTGACCCGTGCCTGGAACGACTGGCTCCACGACGAGTGGTACGTGTCCCATCCGGACCGGATCATCCCGCTCGGCATCACCTTCCTCGCCGATCCCGAGCAGGGGGCCGAGGAGATCCGCCGCAACGCCGAGCGCGGCTTCCGGACCGTGTCGCTGCCCGAACGGCCCCACAAGATCGGCTTCCCCAGCGTCTTCTCCGACGAGTGGGACCCGATCATCCGGGCGTGCGTCGACACCGACACCGTGATCAGCCTCCACGTGGGATCCTCGGGCGTGGCCGAGATGCCCCCGGGCTCGCCGATGGTCCAGCTCGCGGCCACGCTGTTCGGGCAGCTCTCGCTCACGGCCTGTGCCGAGTGGCTCTGGTCCGGGTACCCCGTGCGCTACCCCGACCTGAAGATCGCGATGTCCGAGGGTGGGATCGGCTGGGTGGCGATGCTGCTGGACCGGCTCGACAACATCGTCGACCGCTCCGGCTACGGCTTCTCGGGGTTCGAAGGCGTGCGGCCCGCCGACGTCCTGTCACGCAACTTCTGGTTCTGCACGCTCGACGATCCGTCGACGATCGACACCCGGTACCGGATCGGCGTCGACCGCATCATGGTGGAGGTCGACTACCCGCACGGCGACGGCACGTGGCCCGACACCCAGGAGGTCCTCGCCCGCGCCTGGGGCCACCTCCCCGACGACGAGCTGGCGAAGCTGACCCACGAGAACGCCGCGAAGCTCTTCCGCCACCCCCTGGCGGAGCGCTGCCTGCCGTGACCGACCGCGACGACGGCGACCGGGAACCGCCGCGACCCGCCGGGGTCGGACCTCACGGATCCGGGCGCCCGGGTCGCCTCCCGGGGCTGGAGCGCGTCCCCGAGCCCGAGCTCATGGACGATCCCGAGCAGGCCGCCGCCTACTCGGCCGCCGACTTCGCCGAGCCCCACGAGGCGTTCGTGGCGACGTTCCTCGACCGCTTCGGCGCGGTCGGCGGCGAGGTGCTCGACCTCGGTTGTGGCCCCGCGGACGTGACGGTGCGCCTGGCCCGAGCCCTCCCGGCGGCCCGTCTCGTCGGGGTCGACGGCGCCGAGCCCATGCTCGCCCTCGCCCGCCGGCGGGTGGCCGAGGCCGGCCTGGGGGACCGCGTCACGTTCGAGCTGCGCCGGCTCCCCGACCCGACCTTGCTCGGCCGTCGCTTCGACGCCGTGGTGAGCAACAGCCTCCTCCACCACCTGGCCGACCCGCGGACCCTGTGGGAAGCCGTGGCGGCCTGCGCCCGGCCCGGGGCCCCCGTGCTGGTGATGGACCTGCGACGCCCGCCCGACGGGCCCGCCCTCGACCTCCTGGTCGAGCGCGAAGCGGCCGGGGAGCCGGAGGTGCTGCGTCACGACTTCCGTGCATCGTTGCGGGCCGCCTACCGGCCCGACGAGGTGGAGCGGCAGCTCGACGAGAGGGGCCTGCTCGGGCTGGCCGTCGAGCCTCTCGGTGACCGCCACCTCGTGGTGTCCGGCCGGGCTCCCTGACCCGGCCGGGTCGGGGCTCCCCCGTCCGGCCGGTTGGTGCGGTTTCGGGGTCGTGGGCCCCGATTCCGCGCCAACTCGGCGAGAGGGGGGGGGCGCGCCAACTCGGCGAGAGGGGAGGGGCGCCAACTCGGCGAGAGGGGAGGGGCGCCAACTCGGCGAGAGGGGGAGGGGGTCAGCAGCCCGGGCAGCAGCCCGTGGCGCCGCACGGGGTCGTCGGGGGCGGCGGGGCAGCTCCGCCTCGGGGTGCCGCGATCACGGGGGAGGAGGCGGGTCGCGCCGACGTGCCCCTCCGGGCAGGTCGTCGGCTCGTCCGCGTCGCGCATGGGCCGCAACTCCCGGAACACCGTGTCGCAGGTGTGGCAGCGGTAGTCGTACAGCGGCATGGGGACCTCCTGTCCGGGGGAGAGGATACGCCGCCGGAGACCGGTCCCTCCCCGATCGGGCCGGCTGGGCACAGGGCCGGCCCGGCGGTCATCCTGTCCGGGTCGTGGAACCCGTTGGTGCACCCGCCCCGGCCGAGGCCGTCATCTTCGATCTCGACGGTGTCCTGGTCGACTCCGAGCCGATCTGGCGCGCCGTCGAGATCGAGGTGTTCGCCGGCGTCGGCGTCGAGCTCACCGACGACCTGTGCCGGACGACGATGGGCCTACGGGTGAACGAGGTCACCGACCACTGGTTCCGGCGCCGGCCGTGGAACGGACCGGAGCCCGCCGAGGTGGCACGCCGGATCGTCGCCGGCGTCGTGGCCGCGATCGAGGCGCGAGGCCGGGCGATGCCCGGGGTGGAGCACGCCGTCGGGTTGTGCCGGCGCCGCGGGCTCCGCCTCGCGGTCGCGTCGTCCTCCGACGAGGTCGTGATCAGGGCGGCGCTGCGCCGCCTCGGGCTGGAGGCCGAGTTCGCGGCGGTCCGCTCGGCCCAGCACGAGCGACGCGGGAAGCCGCATCCGGGCGTCTACCTGTCGACCGCGGCGGCCCTCGGGGTCGCACCGGCGCGCTGCGTCGCGGTCGAGGACTCGCTTCACGGCGTGCGGGCGGCGAAGGCGGCCGGGATGGTCTGCGTCGCCGTCCCCGACCCGGGCGGCGACCCGGGGGCGTTCGCGGAGGCCGACCACGTGCTCGGCTCCCTCGCCGAGCTCGAGACCCGCCATCTGGCGTAGGCCCGGTGTAGGGGCGTGCGGCCGGCCGCCGCCGGCGCGTCCGGGCGGCCGGGTCAGGCCGCGAGGTCGCGGCGCTCGAACACCCAGGTGGCGGCGACGAGGAGCGCGACCGTGGTGCCGGCGAGGAGCAGGTAGTTGCCGACGGGCAGCCCGTAGCGCAGCGGCTCGGTGGAGCTGGCGTGGTACAGCGGCGTGAGGACGTCGGCCGGCTCGAGCCACGACACGAGCCCCGACAGGCCGAAGACGAGGTACCCGCCGGCGAACACCGCGGTGGCGACGCCGATCGCCGCGGCCCGGCTCCCGGTGGCGGCACCGACGAGCATCGCCACCGCGCCGTGGAGCGCGGCGAGGAGCGCCGACCCCAGGCAGGCCGCCGCGATCCGGTCGATCCCGACGCCGAGGTCGACGGTCAGCCCGACGAGGGCGATCGACGCGGCGGTCACCGCGGCCAGGCCGAGCACGCAACCGAGGAGCACGAGCCCCTTCTCGATCACCACCCGACGCCGGGTGACGGGGTTTGCGAGCAGGAGGTCGAGGGTGCCCTGCTCCTCCTCGCCGGCGAGGGTCGAGGCCCCGAACCCGATGGCGAAGATGCCGAGGAGGAGGGGGACCATGAGCGAGAAGAGCTCGGCTCCGAGGTAGCCCTCGGGGCTCCCGAAGTCGAGCATCCCCTCGCCGCCGAAGAACGCCTCCAGGGCTTCGGGGTAGTCCTCGATCGCCTCGACGAGCGCCTCCGAGTCCCGCACCGACGGCCAGGTGGCCACGATCATCGTCATGTAGCCCGCCAGCCCGATCGACCAACCGATCAGCCCCCGCCGCCGGTCCTTCGCGGCCCGCTCGGCGACGTCAAGACGCATGACCGTCTCCCCGGTAGTAGGTCAGGAAGGTCTCCTCGAGGTCGGCCGGTTCGCTCACGAGGTCGAGGACCTCGTGGCGGGCGGCCAGCTTCACGAGGGCGTCGGGGCTTCCCCCGATCCGGAGGTGGAGGGTCGTGTCCGCCGCGGTGACGTCACGCACGTTGGGGAGGGCCCGGAACGGCGCGGGGTCGACCGGCTGCGCGAACCGGAGGGTGACGGTGCGCAGCGACCGGGCCCGCAGGTCACCGACCCGCTCCACGGCCACCAACCGGCCCTCGCGGATGATCCCGACCTGGTCGCAGAGGTCCTGCACCTCGTCGAGCACGTGGGACGAGAGGAACACCGAACGGCCCTCCTCGCTGGCCTCGCGGACCATGCGGGCGACCTCGAGGCGCACGAGCGGGTCCAGGCCGGCCGTCGGCTCGTCCAGCACCAGGACGTCGGGCCGGTGCATGAAGGCCTGGACGACGGCCACCTTCTGGCGGTTGCCGCGCGAGAGGGCGCGCAGGGTCCGGCCGAGGTCCAGGCCCAGGCGGTCGGCCAGCCCGTCGATGACCTCCTGGTCGACCCCTCCCCGCATCCGGGCCAGCCAGGCGAGCAGCTCGCGCCCGGTGAGTCGCGGATAGAAGGCGGGGTCCCCGGGCAGGTATCCGACCCGCCGGCGGATCTCGACGCTGTCGTCTCGGCTGTCGAGCCCGAGGACGCGGGCCCGGCCGCTCGTCGGGCGGAGGAAGTCGAGCAGGACCCGGATCGTGGTCGTCTTCCCGGCCCCGTTCGGCCCGAGGAAGCCGAACACCTCGCCCCGGGGCACCACGAGGTCGACCTCGACGATGCCGCGAGCCCTTCCGTACGACTTCGTGAGCCGCTCGGTCTCGATGGCGGGGCCGGCCATCAGTGGCGGGGGGCGGGCATGCCGGCACGCGCCGGGCGTCGTCGATCGGGGAGCACGGCCGATGGCACCGGCCCAGGGTACGCGAACCGGCGAACGAGCCCGGCGCCTTCCGGGGCCGGGCGTCGCGGCGCGCGGTGCCACCGGTGCCTCGCTCGCCGCGACCGCAGCGGTAGAGTGCGAAAAGTGGTCGAGTGACCACGGCGGAGCGCGGGGGCGGATCGTGGAGGCATCGGGGACGACCGGCACGGCGGGTACGCGCGACCGGTCGCCCGTCGCGGGCCGCATGCCCCGGCCGACGCGGCTGGCGGCGCGATGGCAGGCCCTGCCGCCCGGCGCCCGGTTCGCGGCGATCGCGCTGGGCTACGTGGCCACGGCCGAGATCGGCGTCCGCGTCGCCACCGGTGGATCCGCCGGCGGCACGCTCGCCTTCTGGGCTCCCAGTGGACTCGTGCTGGCGGTGTTGCTGGTGGCCGAGAGCCGCAACGCCTGGCTCGGCGTGCTCGCGGCCGCGGTGGTGGGCGACGTCGCCCACTGGTTGCTCTTCGACGACGTATCCCACCGCACCACGCCTCTGTTCCTCGCCGGCGGCGTCGTCGGCTGGGTCGCCGCCGCCGCCGGCATCCGCTTCGTCACCGACCGGCCTTGGCTCAACCGGCGCCGGGGCGTCCTGGCCCTGCTGGGGATCGGCGGTGTGATCGGCCCGGCGATCGGCGCCGTCGTCGTGGCCACGGGGACGGTCCTCGCCGACCCGGAGGCGGGCTGGTTCGAGGCGTGGCGGGCCTGGACCCTGGCCGAGGGGCTCGGCGTGCTCACCGTCGCTCCGCTGGTCCTGGCCTGGGTCGCGCCCGATCCGTGGTTCCGGCACCGGTGGGTCGAGGGCGCGCTCGCCAGCGCAGCCGCGGGCACCACGGCCGTGCTGGTCTTCCGCTTCGCCGACGTGCCGGTCGTCTACCTGGTCCTGCCCGCGCTCGTCTGGGCGTCGCTGAGGGTGGGCCCCCGGGGCGCCGCCGGGATCGGCGCGATCCTGACCCTCGTCGCCGCCTGGCTCACCCAGCGGGGCCACGGGCCGTTCGAGGCCGCGACCGGGGCCCCCGACGCCCTGCTCCTCCTCCAGCTGTACCTGGGCGTCAACCTCGGCACCGCGCTCCTACTGGGGGCCGCCGCGGCCGAGCGGGCCGCCGGCGAGGCCACCCGGGCCGAGCGCGACCGCATGCGCGCCCTCCTGGAGGCGCTGCAGGACGGCCTCGTCGAGACCGATCTCGACGGCCGCGTCCTCGACGTCAACGCGCGGTTCCTCGAGATGGTCGGCCTGGGCCGCGACGAGATCGTGGGCCGTGACGGGCGGTACCCGTTCTGGCCGGGCGGTTCGCCCGAGCTGGTCGCCGCCACGGCGGCCGGCCTCTCGATCGACGAGGGAGCGCGCTACGAGATCGAGCTCCGGCGACGCGGCGGGGAGCGCTTCCCCGCCGCTGTCAGCGTGTCGCTCGTCCGGACGGCCGGGGGCGAGCCCGTCCGGATGATGTCGATCGTGCGCGACGTCACCGACCAGAAGCGCGCCGAGCAGGAGCTGCGGGCGAGCGAGGAGCGCTACCGCGGTGTGGTCGAGGTCCAGACCGACCTGATCTGCCGGTACCGGCCCGACACGACGATCACGTTCGTCAACGAGGCGCTGACGTCCTTCCGGGGCCTCGCCGCCGAGGACATCGTGGGTCGGCGCTGGGAGTCGATGGTCGGCGAGCGGGAGCGGGGACGGGTGCTGGCCCAGCTCGAGGACCTCGGCGCGGGCCGCGACCTCGTCATCGAGAACCGCCTGCAGGACTCCCGGGGCCGCCTGCGGTGGTTCCAGTGGACGGTGCGGGCCGTCCTCGACGCCGGGCGACCCGTCGAGTACCAGGCGGTCGGGTCCGACGTCACCGAGCGCAAGGCCGCCGAGGAAGCCCTGCGGGCCAGCGAGGTGCTCAACCGCACCGTGGTGGAGGCCCTCGACGAGGGGCTCGCGGTCTGCGACGACACCGGCCGGCTCCTCCGCTACAACGACAGCCTCCTGCGGATCCTCGGGCTCGACGCCGCCGAGGTCCACGGAGCCGAGCTCGCCCATCTCCGCTTGCCGGTCGTCCACGAGGACGGCACCCTCTTCCCGCCCGGGGCGCACCCCGCCCTGGTCACCCTGCGGACCGGGCAGACCCAGCACGGCATCGTCATGGGTGTCCATCGGCCGGACGGCACGCTGGCCTGGCTGTCGGTGAACTGCTACCTGCTGTCCACGGAAGGGCGTCGCGGCGTCGTCGCGTCGTTCACCGACATCACCGAGCGCAAGGAGGCCGAGACCCTCCTCGTGCACCGTTCCCTCCACGACGGTCTGACCGGCCTCCCGAACCGGATCCTCCTCGCCGACCGCCTGGAGCACGCCCTCGCCCGCACCCGGCGGATCGGGGGCCAGGTGGCGGTCCTGTTCTGCGACCTCGACCGGTTCAAGAACGTCAACGACAGCTTCGGCCACGATGCCGGGGACGAGATGCTCGTGGCGGTGGCGGAGCGGTTCCGCAGCATCGCCCGGCCCGGGGACACGGTGGCGCGGATCGGCGGTGACGAGTTCGTCGTGATCTGCGAGGGCATCGACGGGCCCGACGCCGCCCACGCGATCGCCAAGCGCCTCCACGAGGCGCTGGAGGCCCCGATCGAGGTCAACGGATCGCTGGTCCACGTCTCGATGAGCGTGGGGATCAACCTGGCCGGTGCCCCTGCCGACCCCGGCGCGCTGCTGCGTGACGCCGACGCGGCGATGTACCTGGCCAAGGAGCGGGGGCGGGGCCGCTCCGAGGAGTTCAGCGAGGCCCTGCGGGACCGCGCCGTCAAGCGCCTGCGCGTCGAGCGGGAGCTCCGGCACGCGATCGAGTTTGGCGACCTCGTCGCCTACTACCAGCCGATCGTGGCGATCCACGACCGCCGGGCCGTCGGGGCCGAGGCGTTGCTGCGCTGGAGACATCCCGACCGGGGCACGCTCACGCCGGTCGCCTTCCTCGACATCGCCGAGGAGTCGGGACTCATCGTCCCGATGGGACGGGTCGTGCTGGAACGGGCGTGCGACGAGATCCGGCGCCGGATCGAGCTGGGCGTCGCGGCCACCATCTCGGTGAACGTCTCGGCGACCCAGCTCGCCCAGCCCGACTTCGTGCGGACCGTCTCGAGCGTCCTCGAGCGGTCGGGGGTGCCCCCGTCCCGGCTCCAGCTCGAGATCACCGAGAGCGTCCTGTTCGAGGGTGGGAGCTCGGCCCTCAAGCAGCTCTTCGAGCTGAAGAGCCTCGGGCTCCGCCTCGGTCTCGACGACTTCGGGACAGGCTACTCGTCGCTCACGTATCTCAAGAGGTTCCCGATCGACTTCGTGAAGATCGACCGCGGCTTCGTCGCCGGGCTCGACGAGGAGGGCGACGACGCCGCCATCGTCCGGGCCATCGTGCAGCTCGCCGAAGCGCTCGGGCTCGCGGTGGTGGCCGAGGGGGTCGAGACGGAGGCCCAGGCCGAGCAGCTCAGGATCATCGGGTGCCGGTTCGCCCAGGGCTTCCTGTTCGGCCGGCCGGCACCGGCCCTGCCGAGCGGCGCCTCCGGCCGGGCCCGGCCGTCCCCGCTCGGCACCCCCTAGGCCGGAGACCCGCCGCAGACCGGCGCTCCCGCCCCGGGCCGAGGACCGGGCCCCAGCCTCTAGGCTCGGGGCATGGCAGCGCGCAGGGACTTCGTCGAGGAGCAGCTCGCGGCGTTGGAGCCCCTCGACTTCGTCGCCTTCCTCGTCGACGGGCGCGACCGCCTCGGGTTCGTCGAGGTCCACCGCACCGAGGACGGGGAGTCCTTCCACGCCCACATCGGTGCCCAGCCCCCGCTCCCGGTGCAGGCCCGACAGCAGCTCGAGCAGCTCGGCTTCGGGGTCGAGGAGGGAGGGCCCAGCGTCGAGGTCCGGGACGTGACCGCGCTCGCCGACACGGTCGAATCCGTCCTGGCCGATGTGCTCGAGGCCGCCCCGGGGACGCCGCTCGACGTGCGGCACGGGAGCCACCGTATGGAGGTCGAGCAGCAGCGGAAGCTGAAGGCGCTGCGCGAGCGCCTCACGAAGCTCCTCGACAACCTGCTCGAGGCGGGTGCCTACGAGATCGACGCCGACGGCGACTTCACGTTCCCCTTCGAGAGCACGCGCGTGTGGGTGGCGCCCCGGGCCCTCCCGATCGGTGGCCCGCTCATCGTCCGGGTCCTCGCGGTGACCAACGTCGACATCGACCCGTCGCCGGCGCTCGGCCTCTTCCTCTCCCAGACCAACTTCGGGCTGGCCTTCGGGCGGTTCTCCCTCGACGCGCGCCACCGTGCGGTGTGGTTCGAGCAGAACCTGCTGGGCGAGGCGTTCAGCGACGAGGAGTTCGGGTTCCTGGTGCACATCGTCGCCCAGACCGCCGACCAGTACGACGACCGCATCGCCGAGGTCTTCGGCGGGAGGGTGTTCAACCCGCCCGACCGCGCCGCCGAGGCCGAGGAGACACCGAGGGAGAAGCCCGGGACCGCGCCCGGCGGATACCTGTAGCGCCTCGACGCGCCCCCGTCCGGAGCGAGCGGCGAAGGAGGAGGCCGCGGGGACCGTGGGGCCGCCCGGTTCGTTCGCTACCTCGCCTCGGGGGGATGGGGGAGCCCTGATACGGGCTCCGCGGCGCGCCGGTCGGCCCGCGCCTCGCGTGCGAACCGGCGGGCGAGGCGCAGGGGCTCGGGGGTGCGCGAGCGCCCGGCGACGGCGAGGACCACGTCGACGGCGGTCGCGGGGCTGGTACGCCATCCGGCGTGCACGGCGAGCGGTCGCGCCCCGCGACGGGTGCGGACCCAGGAGCCCACGACCTCGCCGGCGAGGGTGAGCGGCATCGTCGCCCCCAGCTCGTCGGGCGGCCACCCCCGGTCGCGGTCAGGGGCCGGTGGGTCACGCCGACGGTCGGGATGCCCAGCACCGCTCCCAGGTGGACGGCGAGCCCGGCTCCCCGCGGGTGGTCCCGCCCGGTGGCGTCCACGAGCAGCACGTCGGGCCGCGCGCGGAGGCGCGAGGTCGCGGCCTCGAGGAGCGGACCCTCGCGCGCCGTCAGGAGCCCGGGCTCGTAGGGGCTTCCCGCCGGCCCCGTGACCACCGCGCCCGCGAGGAGCGCACCCTCCCGCCAGGTCACCGCGGCCGCCCAGCCCGGGTCACCCGCGGCACCGGCCCCGGCGAGGCCGCGCTCGAAGCACACGAAGCAGGCGCCGGCCGTGACGGGTCCCGTGGGGGGCACCCACGGCGCCGGGCGCTCGGCCGCGAGCCGTCGCTGGACGCGCCGGAGGTCGTCGGGCCGCGTGGGCCAGGCCACGCCCGGAGCGTAGGGGCCGAGACGTCAGGCCAGTGTGTAGACGCCGTCGACGTAGTCGTCGAGCATCCGGGCGGCGCAGAACCGGGGGCCCACCGAGCGCAGCGACGCCTTGACCCGGGCCACCCATCCTCGGGGACCCCGGCCCCGTCGCGGTCGTGGAACAGCGGGACGACCTCGTGCTCCAGGAGGTCGTAGAGGGCTGCGGCGTCGGCGGCGTCCTTGCGGCGCCGGTCGTCGTCGGCCTCGCCGGAGATGGCCCAGCCGTTCGTGCCGTCGTGGGCCTCGGCCCACCACCCGTCGAGCACGCTGAGGTTGAGGCCGCCGTTGAGGGCGGCCTTCATCCCGCTCGTGCCGCTCGCCTCGAGCGGCGGGAGGGGCAGGTTGACCCACACGTCGCACCCGGCGACGAGGGGGCCGGCGATGCCGAGGTCGTAGTCCTCGAGGAACGCCACCCGCTCGCCGACCCGGGGAAACGACTTCTGGCGGAACAGCTCGCGGACGATCGCCTTGGCCCCGTCGTCGAGGGGGTGGGCCTTGCCGGCGAAGAGGAGCTGGAGCGGCCGCGGGCCGTCGAGCAGGGCGAGGGCGCGCACAGGATCGTGGGTGAGGAGGTCGAGGCGCTTGTACGAGGCCACCCGGCGGGCGAAGCCCACCGTCAGCACGTCGGGGTCGAGGCTCTTCGCCGCGGCCTCCACGTAGTCGAGCGGCTCGCCCCGGGCGAGCCGGTCCCTGACGCTGCGGCCACGGGCGAACTCGACGAGCTGCGTGCGCAGCGCCACGCGCGTCGCCCACAGCTCCTCGTCGGGGATGGCGGCCACCCGTTCCCACGTTCGCGGATCGGCGGCGCGCTCCACCCAGCCGTCGCCGAGGTGCCGGTCGAGGAGCGCCCGCATCGGGCCGGCCATCCACGTGGGGAGGTGGACGCCGTTCGTCACGTGCGTGATGGGGACGCGCTCGACGGGTGACGACGGGAAGAGCGGCTGCCACATGGCCCGGGCGACCTCGCCGTGCCGGCGGCTGACGCCGTTCACCGCCCGGCTGGACCTGATGGCCAGCGGCGTCATCCCGGCCGGCTCGCCCCGGTCCTCGGGCCGGACCCGGCCCAGCCCCAGGAAGGTCTCCGGGTCCGTCCCGAGGCGGTCGGCCATTCCCGGCAGAGCGTGGAGGATCTCGTCGGCCGGGTAGGTCTCGTTGCCGGCCGGGACCGGCGTGTGGGTTGTGAAGACCACCCTCCTCCGGGTCGCCGCGAGCGCCTGGTCCAGGGTGCGGCCGCGCTCGACCTCCTCGCCGGCCAGCTCGAGCGCGGCGAGCGCGGCGTGCCCCTCGTTGAGGTGGATCACCGCCGGGTCGATGCCCAGGGCGCGCAGGGCCCGGATCCCTCCCACGCCGAGCACCGTGTACTGGGCGAGGCGCAGGGCCCGGTTCCCCTCGTAGAGCCTCGCCGTGATCCAGCGGTCGACGGGGGAGTTCCGCCGGATCGCGGTGTCGAGCAGGAACAACGGCACCCGTCCCACGTCCACCCGCCACACCTGCACGACCACGTCCCGCCCGAACACGGGGACGGTCACGGTGACCCGCTCACCCCGGCCGTCGGTGACCCGCACGGCCGGGAGCATCTCGGGGTCGGCCTCGATCCAGTACTCGTGCTGCCAGCCCGACAGGTCCACCCGCTGGTGGAAGTAGCCGCGCCGGTACAGCAACCCGACCCCGACCATCGGCAGGGCCCGGTCGGAGGCCTCCTTCAGGAGGTCACCCGCCAGCACTCCCAGACCGCCGGCGTACACGGGGAGCGACCGGTGGACGCCGAACTCGGCGCAGAGGAAGGCGACGGGGTGGTCGGGGGAGGCTGGCCCGGCCCGGGCGGGCCGGGCCAGGTCCTCCCTCACCGCGGCCTCCAGGCCCCGGACCCGCTCGACCAGCGCCGGGTCGGCGGCCGCCGCCTCGAGCGCGCCGGCCGAGAGCTCCCGCAGGAACCGGACCGGGTTCTCACCGCACACCTCCCAGCGGTACGGGCCGAGGTCGCCGAACACCGCCGCGCCGCCGGGCATCCAGGACCAGCGGTAGTTGTAGGCGAGGTGGGCGAGCGGCGCGAGGGGTTCGGGCAGCCGGTCCGCGAGGGCGGCGGCCGCAGCCGCCAGGTCGTGCTCGCCACTCGTGCCCATGGGCCTCCCGTCGCTGCTCGGGCCGACGCTAGCGCCGGCCTCCGGACCCATCGGGACCGGCCCGCCGGGGAACGGCGCGAACGCAACATCCCGGCCGGCCGGGCGGCGGATCCGGACCGAGGCGCCCTCGGCGCCCGGGCGGGAAGGGTCGTTCAGGTGCCCTGCCAGGCCGCCCGGACCGCGTCGGCGTACGCCCGGGCTCCGGCGCCGTTGGGGTGGACGCAGTCGAGCGAGCTCACCCACGGGTCGCCGTCGGGGTGCCCGACGGCGCAGTACGGCGACGTGCCCCCGGTCGTGGCCTCGAACAGGTCGCCCAGCGGCCCGGGGAGGTCCCCGGACCGCCACCCGTCGGGACCGAGCCCGTTCGGCGCGGCGTGCCCCTCGAACGCGGGGGCGACGTCCGCGAAGCGGACCCGCTCGGTGGGGAACCGCTCGGCGACCGTCCGCAGGGTGCGGTTGAGGCGAGCCACGACCTCGGCCGCCGCCCGGCGGAAGCAGGTCTCCTCGCAGCCCGGTACACCGTGGGGCCGCTCGGCGGTGGGGTCGTGGTACCCGGTGACCACGACGACCGCGTCGGTCGCCTCCACGAGGCGGCGGAGCGCACGGTCGAGCGAGTCGGCGAGCCCGCCGAGCCGCTCCGTGACGGCCCCGGCATCCACCCGGCCGTCGGCGTCGAGCGACTCGTCGGGGTGGGTGAAGCGGAGGTCGTTGGCGCCGACCGTGACGGTCACCAGCCCGGGGTTCGCCCGCACCGCCCACTCGACCTGTGGCAGCGGGCCGCCGCCGTCGGGGCCGGTTCCGGGGAGACCGCCACCGACGGGCTCCTCGAGCAGGTCGGCGGCCGTCGCGCCGCTGCACGCCACGAGCGCGAAGCCGTCGCCCCCGCCGCGCTCCACCTCCCATCGGTCACGGACCAGCCGGGGGTAGGCCTCGTCCTCGGCCCGCCAGCACCGGTCACGGCCGAGGTAGTCGCGCCAGGACAGGCCGTGGCCGCTGGCCACCGAGTCGCCGAGACCGACGAGCGCTCCGGGGTGGTCCGGCCAGCGGGCGACGAGGAGGATCGTCGCGTGCGCCTCGCCACCACCGGCGTCGGTCGCCCGGACCGCCACCGGCCAGGTTCCGGCGTCCAGCGGCTCCCAGGTGAGCCGGAGACCGGTGATCGTCGCCCCCGGGGGAGCCCGGACGCCGTGAGCTCGACGGGGCCGCCCTCGGGGTCGTGGGCCCCGAGGCCGGCCCTCGCGACCCCGCCGACCGTGGCCCGTACCGACCCGGGGACGGTGAGCTCGGGGGGAGGTCGCCCGGCGCGGTTCCGGGGGAGGAGGCGCGGGGGAGCGGCCGGGGGAGCCGCCCCTCCGCCCAGGAGGAGCGCGAGCGCCACGAGGGGGAGGGCCAGCCGCCGCACGACCCACCAGGCTAGGGAGCCGGGCGGGGTCTCGTGTGGCCCGCTCGGGGATCGCCGGGGGTACGGAGCAGGGGGACGGCGCTGCTGGCGTTCCCCGAGCGTTCCGGCCCCGCCGCGGCGGCCGGGGGAGCTCGGGAGAGGCTGACCGTTTCATCCCATCCATCCCGTACGGGTAGGATCGGAGCGTCCACGAGGAGGTCCCATGGTCCAGACCGGTCCCGATCGACCATCCGGCGGCTCACCCTGGCCGGACGGCCCGGGCGCTCCGGTGCCGGGCCCGGGGCGGGATGGGCGTCGGTGCCGCCGCGTCGGCGGACGTGGCCGGTGGTCCTCGGCGTCATGGTCGCGGTGATCGTGGGGCTGGCGGTGCTGGCGGCCGTCGGCGAGCGGCGCTCCGAGCGGGACCCCGCGACGGGGCCGACCGCCCCCGGCGCGGTGGTGCCCGAGGCCGACCGTCCGGGGGACGACCCCAACCCCGGTGCCCTGTACCCCGGCCGGCCCGGCTCCCAGGCCGAGGACCAGGAGCGGGCGGTGGGGGAGCCGGTTCGACTCGCGGGGTACACGGCGACCGTGCGAGCCTCGAGCCTCCTGCCCACGTTCGTTCCGGCGGAGGACCGCACGTGGGTGCGCGTGGACGTGAGCCTGCTCAACCGGGACGACCGCAAGCAGGCGTACCACCCCTGGCAGTGGCAGCTCCAGACCCCCTCGGGCGTGGTGCACAACCCGAGGGCGTACCTGGGGCCCATGCTCGGTTCCGGGGAGCTGCTGCCCGGCAGCTCGGTCGAGGGCGCCGTCTACTTCGAGATCGGGGCGGAGCGGGGCGACTGCTACGTGCTGTTCAAGCCGGAGCTGCTCGACGCCGCCCGGGGCGTCTGGCGGATCGTCGTGCCCCCGGCGTCGTGACCGGGTCCTGGCCTCTCGGGTGTCGTCACCGTCGCTGAGCGGGGGTGGAGGCACCCGGGTCGCAGGGGTTGGCCTCTCGGGTGTCGTTACCGTCGCTGAGCGGGGGTGGAGGCACCCGCGTCGCAGGGGTTGGCCTCTCGGGTGTCGTTACCGTCGCTGAGCGGGGGTGGAGGCACCCGCGTCGCAGGGGTTGGCCTCTCGGGTGTCGTTACCGTCGCTGAGCGGGGGTGGAGGCACCCGGGTCGCAGGGGTCGGGGTCGGGATCACCGACCGACGTCGGGCGCGATCGGAGCACCGCTGTCGCGCTCACGCACGGCCTGCTGGAACCCGGCCTCCTCCGCACGTCGCTTGAACCACATCCCCTCGGGGGTGTGGCGGGCGATGCCGTCGAAGAGCGTGGCGATCGTCTGGGTGCTGGCGAGACCCATGTTCTCGTAGGCCTGGTTCACCATCAGCTTCTGCATCATGAGCTGGTTGCGGGGCACCCCGGCCATGCGATGAGCCAGCTCGTGGACCCGGTCGTCGAGCCGCGGCTCGGGCACCGACTCGGCCACGAGGCCCATGGCCTCGGCCTCGCGTCCGTCGACCAGGTCCCCGGTCAGGAGCATGCGCTTGGCCCGCTCGGCCCCCACCCGGTACACCCACATGGCGGTGGTGGGACAGCCCCACACCCGGGCCGGCGGGTAGCCGATCCGGGCGTCGTCGGCCATCACCACCAGGTCGCAGCAGAGCGCGATGTCGCTGCCACCCGCCACGGCGTACCCCCGGACCTTGGCGATGGTCGGCTTGTGCGAGCGCCACAGGGACATGAAGTCCTCGGTGAAGCGCGACATGACGGCGAAGTCGACCATGGGGTCCCAGGGCATGTCCTGCCCGGCGTCGTCGCGGGGGCGCTCGGCGAACTGCCGGAGGTCGTAGCCGGCGCAGAAGGCCCGGCCGGCGCCGGTGAGGACGATGACGTGGACCCCCGGTCGCGGTTCGCCTCCTCGACCGCGGCGCGGATCTCACCGGGCATCCCGGCGTCGATGGCGTTGAGCCGCTCCGGCCGGTCCAGCGTGATGGTGGCGATCCGCCCGTCGACCTCGTAGCGCACGCTCTCCATGGCTCTCCCCGATCGGTCCGCGATCCAGCCGCCACGACGTCGCCGTGTCGGCTGTCGCCATCTTGGCAGTTGGCAGCCCGTCGGCAGCCCGTCGGTCGCCCGTCGCCGCTCCCGGTGCGACGCAGTGCGATGGCGCGATCCGGACACGTCCACGGGCGCGGAACGCGCCAACGCGGTCGGGGTCTCGTGCGTTGGCGCGATCCGGGCACCTCCACGGGCGCCAATCGCGCCGACGCGAGGGTCAGGCGACGACGGGCTGGAAACCGGCGAGGGCCTCCCGCTCGTGCCGGACCGCCTCCACGAGGTCCTCGAGGGCACCCGGCGCGAGCCCGGCCGCCTCCAGCGCGACCTCGGGCGCGACGCCCGGTTCCGGCAGCGGGTCGTCGACCTCGTGGGCGATCGCCTCCGCCGCCACGAGCACGCTCGCGAGCCCGGCTCCGGGCCGGGCGGGGAGGGTGTGGTGCTGGGCCACCGCACCGGTGAGGGCGGGCGGGAACCTCAGCTTCTCCAGCGCGTACCCGCTGATCTCGGCGTGGTCGACCCCCAGCTCCTGCTGCTCGGCCAGGACCAGGGGCATCCTCCGCCGGGTGGCCTCGTCCCACACCGCCGCGTACCGGTCGGGGAACCGGCGGTGCAGCAGGGCGATCCCGAGGTCGAGGAGGAGGGCGGCGCTCAAGGCGTCGTTGGGCGGCACCCCAACCCGACGTGCCAGTACCGAGGCCGCGGCGCCGGCTGTCAGCGAGTGGGACCAGAAGCCGTCTGGGATCTGCTGGTGCCGGGTCGCGGACAGCTTGAAGACCTTGCTGGCGGCGATGGTCCGGACCAGCCCGAAGCCCAGCACGGTGACGGCATGGCGCGCGTTCGCGACCTGGGTGCTGAGCCCGTAGTAGGGGGTGTTGGCCATCCGGATCACCTGGAGCGACAGCGCCGGATCGGACTCGATCACCGCGGCGACCGCGCCCGCCGAGGCGTCCGGGTCGTCGAGGAGTCCCAGGAGGCGCATGGCGGCGTCGGGCTGGATCGGGAGCCGGGCCACGTCGGCGAGCAACCCACGCTTGTCGAGCACCGAACCTCCCCGTCAGGCCGTCGGGGCTCTCCATCGGCAGGTCGCGCGACGGCCTGAGCCACATGTGGCGATCCCGGGCGCGCCCGGTTCGGGACCACTCCGGAGGCCGATCGTGCCGTGATCCCGAGCACGTCGTCGTCCCTTCGAACCCCTCGACGACCTCCGGTTGGCGCGATCCGGACACCTCCACGGGCGCGGAACGCGCCAACGCGAGGGTCAGGCGCAGCGCGGGCCGGTCGCCAGCACCCGGGTCAGCTCGTCGGCCTCGGTCGGCGGCAGCAGGTAGTAGCCCTGGGCCTGCTCGCAGCCCGCCCGTCGCAGGAGCGCGAGCTGCTCGGCCGTCTCGACGCCCTCGGCCACCGCGGCGAGCCCGAGGTTGTGGGCCAGGCCGACGATCGACGAGACGAGGGCCGCCGCGTCCGCGTCGCGGCCGAGATCGGCCACGAACGAGCGGTCGATCTTGAGGACGTCGACGGGCAGCCGGCGCAGGTGCGCGAGCGACGAGTAGCCGACCCCGAAGTCGTCGATGGCCACGTGCACGCCCACCTCACGCAGCGCCTGGAGGGCCGCCACGGCCTGCTCCGGGTCACGGACGAGCGACGACTCCGTGATCTCCACTCCCAGCCGGTCGGGCGTGAGGCCGGCCGCCGCGGCGGCGTCGCGCACACCCGCCACGAGGCGATCCGGGTGGTCGAGCTGGACGGCCGAGACGTTGTGCCACGCGATCAGGCCGGCCGCCCCGGGCACCGCACGGTCCCAGCGCGCGAGCTGCCGGGCCGACTCGGCCGCGACCCACTCACCGATCGCGGCGACGAGACCCGTCTCCTCGGCGATCCCGATGAAGTCGTCGGGATCGGCCAGGCCGTACCCCGGAACCTCCCAGCGGACGAGCGCTTCCACCCCCACCACCTCCCCGTCGGCGATGCGGATCGCCGGCTGGTAGTGGACCCGCAGCTCCCCCCGATCGAGGGCCCGGGACAGCGCGCTGGCCGTGCCCAGCCGCCGGCGCGCGGTCGTCCCGAGCCGGGACTCGAACGTCGCCGCCCGCCCGCGGCCCGACCGCTTGGCCTCGTACATCGCCACGTCCGCGTCGCGCAGGAGGTCGTGGGGGCCCGCCGTGCCGTCGTCGACGACGATGCCCACGCTGGCCGAGATCGGGACCTCGGTCGTCTCGTCGAGGCGGAACGGGGCCCGGAGCGCGCGCAGCACCCGATCGGCCACGGTCGCCGGATCGCCGCCCTCGCAGACGATCACGAGCTCGTCGCCGCCGAAGCGGGCCAGCGTGTCACCGGCCCGCAGGGTCCCGGCGACCCGGCGGGCGACGGCGACGAGGAGCCGGTCGCCGGCGTCGTGACCGAGCCCGTCGTTCACGAGCTTGAAGTGGTCGAGGTCGAGGAACAGGACCCCGACCCGGGTCCCCGAGCGACGCGCCCGCTCGAGCGCGACCGAGAGGCGGTCGACGAGGAGGACGCGGTTCGGGAGGCCGGTGAGGTCGTCGTGGAGGGCCCGGTGGCGCAGCTGGTCCTCGGCCCGCTTCCGGTCGGTGACGTCCCGGACGTTGACCACGAGCCCTTCGACGCCCGGCACGCCGAGCATGTTCGTGATCCGGGCCTCGACCCAGCGCCAGGTCCCGTCGCGGTGCCGCAGCCGGTGCTCGGAGGTCAGGGTGCTCCCGACGGGCTCGTGCCGGCACCGGTCGAGGACGTCGCGGGTGCGGTCGCGGTCCTCGGGATGGACCGTCCGGACGCTGACCTCGCGGCCGACCACCTCGGAAGGGTCCACGCCCAGCATCTCCCTCAGGGCGGGGCTGCAGTACGAGTAGCGGCCGCCCTCGTCGATGACCCAGATGGCGTCGGCCGAGTGCTGGACGAGGGCCCGGAACCGCTCCTCCGAGGCCCGCAGCGCGTGCTCGGCCTCGACCCGGTCGGTCACGTCCCGCGCGTTGAGCACGAAGCCCTCGATGCCGGGTACCTCGGAGAGGTCCGAGCAGATCGCCTCGAGCACGCGCCAGCTGCCCCCCGCGTCGACGACCCGGAACTCGCCCGAGTCCAGGGTCCCGGGCGCGCCCCTGAGGCGCTGGGCCAGGGCGTGGGCCTCCTCGTGGTCGTCGGCGTGGATGAAGTCGAAGATGGAGCGACCGAGGCCCGCCTCGGGCTCGAACCCCAGGACCCGGCGCACCGAGGGGCTCACGTAGGTGAGGTAGCCGTCGAGCGTGTAGGCGACGACGAGGTCGAAGGAGTTCTGGAGCAGGGCCCGGAAGCGGCTCTCGGAGGTCCGCAGGGCCTGCTCGGCGACGACGCGATCGGTCACGTCCCGGGCGTTGACCAGGATCCCGTCGAAGCCGGGCACGTCGATCAGGTTGGTGAGGGTGGCCTCGAACCAGCGCCAGGACCCGTCGGCGTGGAGCATGCGGCACGCCACCTCGACCGAAGCCCCCGGGGTGGCGCGGGCCCGGGACCAGGCGCCCACGATCCCGGCCCAGTCCTCGGGGTGCACGAGCTCGGGATGCAGCGCGCCGAAGAGGTCGGTCGAGTCGCGACCGAGGAGCGGCTGGCTCGAGCGCGAGACGTACATGGGCATGCCCGTCACGTCGACGAGCGCGACGAGCTCGAAGCGGTGGCCTCCCAGGGCTTCGGGGGCCGTCGCTCGCGCCCGGGCGTCGTTGGTGTCGACCACGCTCCTCCCCGCTGGAACGGGCGCCGGCGTTCGATCGGCGCTCTCGACACCTATCGGACAGATCGCCGTCGCGCCTGAGGGAAGCGGCCGCGGCGGCGGGTGTCCGGGCGAGCGACGGAGGGCTGCCCGGGCGGCCCCGGGTTCCCGGGTCCGGCGGGAACCGGTGCGCGCCCCGGGTCGTCCAAGCAGGCAGGATCGGGCCCGGAAGGCCGGGCCGGCCGGGACGAGGAGGAGTCATGCACGGGATGCGGCGACGGGTGGGGCTGGCGCTCACGGCAGCCCTGGTGCTCGGGGCGTGCTCCGCGAGCGACGGCGGCCCCGAGGAGGTGACCCTCCCCGACGTCGCGCTCGCCGCGGCGCTGCGCCCGTTCGACGCCTGCGACGACCTCCTCGAGCACGTGAGGCGGGAGGCGCTCGAGCGGGTCGGGCCCTACGGCCTGGAGGGCTCGTACGGCCCGCTGATGTTCGAGGACCGGGCCATGGCCGAGGCCAACCTCGGCGCCGGGGGCGACGGTGACGCCGCGCCGGCGGCGAGCGCGCCGCAGGCCGGCACCGACTACTCCACCACGAACGTCCAGGTCGAAGGGGTCGACGAGCCCGACGTGGTGAAGACCGACGGCCGGCGCGTCCTGGCCGTCGCCGGCGGCAAGCTCCACGTCGTCGACGTCACCGGATCCGACCCGCGGCTCGTCTCGTCGCTGGAGCTCGGGGAGGGATGGGGCCACGAGATCTTCTGGGACGGGGACCGGGTGCTCGTCCTCGTCACCGCCGACGGCGGGGTCCGCCCGGCGCTGCGGTCGGGCGATGCGTGGTTCGGAGGGACCCAGAGCGTGCTCACCGAGGTCGACCTGTCGGACCCGGCCTCGCCGCGGGTGCTGCGGCGCCTGGCCCTCGACGGTGCCTACCTCTCCGCCCGCCTGGTCGACGGGGTCGCCCGCGTCGTGCTCCGTGCCGACCAGCCGGTCGGCATCGAGTGGGCCTACCCGGAGGGTTCCGGGATCCTGGCCGAGCGCCGGGCCGAGGAGGAGAACCGCCGCCTGATCGAGGAGTCGACGCTCGAGGACTGGATGCCGTACTTCGTGCTCGAGGGGGCGAACGGGTCGGAGGAGGGCGCGGGGCTGCTCCTCGACTGCGAGCGGACCCACCATCCCGAGGAGTTCTCGGGCTTCGGCGTGCTCACCGTGGTCACGGTCGACCTGGACGCCGGCCTGGGGGTCACCGACTCGGTCGGCGTCCTCGCCGGTGGGGAGACGGTGTACGCGTCGGCCGAGAACCTGTACGTGGCGACGAACCGGTGGCCCGAGGCCGAGGAGCTCGAGGACCCCCAGACCGACGAGGGCTTCACGACCCAGGTGCACCGGTTCGACATCACCGCGGCGGCGGCGACCGACTACGTCGGTTCCGGAGAGGTGCGTGGCCATCTCCTCAACCAGTTCTCGATGGACGAGCACGACGGGCACCTGCGGGTGGCGACGACCGACGGGGCGCCCTGGGGAGCGGGCGACGCGTCCGAGAGCTTCGTGACCGTGCTGGCCCGGCAGGGCGACGCCCTCGTGCCGGTCGGTCAGGTGGGGGGACTGGGCCGGGGTGAGCAGATCCACTCGGTGCGGTTCATGGGGGACCGGGGCTACGTCGTGACCTTCCGCCAGACCGACCCCCTGTACGTGGTCGACCTCTCGGAGCCGTCCGGGCCACGGGTCACCGGGGAGCTGAAGATCCTCGGCTACTCCGCGTACCTCCACCCCGTGGGTGACGGGCTGCTGCTCGGGGTCGGCCAGGACGCCACCGAGGAGGGCCGGCGCCTGGGGACCCAGGTGTCCCTGTTCGACGTCTCCGACGCGGCCGCTCCCGTCCGGCTCGCCCAGGTGGGGTTGGGCTCGGGGAGCTCGGAGGTGGAGTGGGACCACCGGGCCTTCCTGTACTGGGCCCCGACCGGTCTGACCGTCGTGCCGGTCGAGGAGTGGGCCGTGCTCGAGCAGGGTGAGCAGCTCTCGACGGGGGCGGTCGCCTTCACCGTGGACCCTGCGGGCACGATCGCCGAGCTGGGGCGGGTGACCCACCAGCGACTCGCACCAATCCCCCGACCCGACCGGGCCGTCGTCCCTCCGGAGGCGAGCCCCCAGGAGGAGGGTGTCGAGCCCGGGCAGTCCCAGCCCGCGGCGGAGATCATGCCGTACGACTACGACTGGGGTACGCAGATCCGCCGGTCGCTCGTGGTGGGTGAGCTGCTGTTCACGATGTCGGAGCGCGGGCTGCTGGCCAGCGACCTGGGCTCGCTCGCCGAGCGGGCGTGGCTGCCCTTCCCGGCCTGACCGGCCGGGCCGTCGGGTCCATGGGCGTGCGATGCGTCCATGGGCGTGCCGCCCCTCGTCCTCCCGGGTTGGTGCGGAATCGGGGTCCTGGACCCCACAACCGCGCCAACCCGGGGAGATGAGAGGCGCCGACCCGGGGAGGTGCCGGGTTGGTGCGGAATCGGGGTCCTGGACCCCACAACCGCGCCAACCCGGGGAGATCGAGAGGCGCCGAGCCGGGGGTGAGGGGCGGGGTCAGGTCCCCGAGGATGGTGCGGGGTCGGGCTCCTCGGGGTCGGGCTCCTGGGAGTCGGGCTGCCCGGGGGCCGGCTCCAGGTCGAGCGCGGCGGAGTTGACGCAGTAGCGCTGTCCGGTCGGCGCCGGGCCGTCGGGGAACAGGTGGCCCAGGTGGGCGCCGCAGCGCCGGCAGCGGATCTCGGTGCGGATCATCCCGTGGCTGCGGTCGAGTCGACGCTCGACCGTCTCCTCGTCGACGGGGGCCCAGAAGCTGGGCCAGCCGCTGCCCGAGTCGAACTTCGTCTCCGACGAGAACAGCGGGGCGCCGCAGGCGACGCACCGGTAGGTGCCCGGGTCCTTGCAGTCCCAGTAGCGCCCCGTGAAGGCCGGCTCGGTGGCCCCCCGGCGGGTGACCTCGTACTCCTCGGGCGTGAGCCGGGCCCGCCACTCCTCGTCGGTGCGTTCCATGGTGCCTCCTCGGTTCCTCCCCATCCTGGCTCGCGGGCCGGGGCGCGCGCACGGCGCCGGGTATGCCCTGGCCGGCCTCCGCCCACCGGTACCCTGAACGTGGCTCGCCGGCCACCAGTGGCGTGCCACCACGAAGAGTGGCAGGAGATGGGCGGGGGGCATGAACGCCATGAACGCACCGCGAGCGGGCGTCACGGGCCAGCCGGTGGAGGGCGTGGCCGAGCCCGCCGCCGTCGCGGGCTCCAGGGGGCGGAGGCCCTGCGGGCCGGGTGGGAGACGGCCACGCTCGTCGCCGAGGTGTCACGCTCGATGCTCTCGGTCGACGCGGGCGCGGTCGACGCCGCGGTCGTCGACGCGCTCGGTCGGGTCGCCGAGTCGCTGCACGCCGACTCGGCCCGGGTCTTCCGGCGCTCCGCCGGGGCCTTCCGCTGCACCCACGAGTGGGCCGCCTCCGGTGGCGAGCCGGCCCTGCCGCCCGAGCGGGACCTCGAGGCCTTCGGGTGGCTCCCCGAGGACCTCCCCCATGCCGACCGACCCGTCCTGGCCCGGTCCGGCGGAGCGCTCCGGGAGGGCCCCGAGCCCGGGGAACGGGCGGTGCAGGAGGGCTGGCGTGGCATCGCCTTCGTCCCGGTGCGGGCGGGCGGCGGCCTCGAGGGTGTGCTCACGTTCGGGTGGCGAGGGCGCGACCCCGAGATCCACGACGAGCAGCTCGGGCCGCTCAGCGTGCTCGGCGACGTCGTCGTCGGGACCGTCGACCGGGTCCGAGCAGAGCAGGCCCTGCGCGAGAGCGAGGAGCGCTACCGCCTCCTCTTCGAGGGGGCGAGGGACGCGGTCATCCTCGTCGACCTCGAGACGCTGCACGCGATCGACGCCAACCCGGCGGCCAGGGAGCTCTACGGCTACGCGACCGAGGAGTTCCTGGGGACGCACGCCGACGCCATCACGGCCGAGCCCGACGCCTCCCGGGAGGTCGTGGAGCGGGCCCGCCGGGGCGAAGCGGTCCAGGTCCCGCTGCGCTGGCACCGCCGGAAGGACGGCACGACGTTCCCGGTCGAGCTCTCGACCAACGTCATCGAGCTGGGCGACCGGAAGGTGATGGTCGCCATCGGAAGGGACATGTCCCGGCGCGTCGAGGCCGAGCGCTCCCTCCGGGACAGCGAGGCGGCCCTCGAGGCGGCCCAGCACCTGGCCTCCGTCGGGAGCTGGATCCACGAGCCCGGTACCGGACGGCACCTCTGGTCCGACGAGCTCTACCGGATCCACGGCCTCGACCCGGCCACGACGGAGCTCACCCTCACGACGGGCCTGGAGCACGTCCACCCGGACGACCGCGAGCGGGTCGAGGAGCTGTTCTCCCGGTCCTCCGAGCACCGCGGGCCGTGCCAGGCCCAGTACCGGATCGTCCGGCCCGACGGCACCGAGCGGGTGGTGGTGGCGGCGTCCTCGTGGGAGCTCGACCCGGCCGGTCACCCGCTCCGGAACCTCGGGACGGTCCAGGACGTCACGGAGCGGGTCCGCCTCGAGGAGCAGCTCCGGCACGCCCAGAAGATGGAGGCGGTCGGGCGCCTGGCCGGAGGGATCGCCCACGACTTCAACAACCTCCTCACGGCCATCACGGGGTACACGACGCTGCTGCTCGCCGAGACGCCCGAGGACGACGCCCGCCGCTCGGACCTGATCGAGATCGAGGCCGCGGCACACCGGGCGTCCGACCTCGTGGGCCAGCTCCTCACCTTCAGCCGGCGCCGGGACCCGAGCTCCGAACCGCACGACCTCAACGAGATCGTGCGATCGGTCGAGGGGATGCTGCGCCGGGTCATCGGCGAGGACGTGGTGCTCTCGACCCAGCTCCACCTGGTCGGCGACGCCGTTCCGGCCGAGCCGGGCGAGCTCGAGCAGCTCCTCCTCAACCTGGCCGTCAACGCCCGGGACGCCATGCCCGAGGGGGGTCGTCTCACGATCACCACGTCGCAGTGCGACCTGGGGGAGCGGGCGGCCGAGCAGCTCGGCGTCGCGCCGGGCCGGTACGCGGTGCTCGAGGTCGCCGACACCGGCACCGGCATGGACGAGGAGACCCGGGCCCACATCTTCGAGCCCTTCTTCACGACCAAGGAGCCGGGGAAGGGCACCGGCCTCGGCCTGTCGACCGTCTACGCGATCGCCACCCGGTCGGGAGGGGCCGTCGAGGCGAGCAGCGAGCCGGGCCGGGGCAGCACCTTCCGCGCCTACCTGCCCCGGGTCCCGGCCGGGGGCCGGGCCCTACCGACCCGGCCCGAGCGCGCGGCCCGCCCCGGGCGCTCGGAGCGGGTGCTGGTGGTGGAGGACGACGTCGCGGTGCGTGCCCTGGTGCGGCAGGTGCTCGAGCGCCACGGGTTCCGGGTGCTCGTCGCCGCCGACGGCGACGAGGCCGAGCGCATCGCCCGGCGGGAGCCCGTCGATCTGCTCGTCTCCGACGTCGTGCTGCCGGGACGGCGCGGTCCCGAGCTGGCCGAGGCCCTGCGGGCCCGCCGGCCCGGCCTGCCGGTCGTCCTCATGTCGGGCTACCTCGGTGAGGCCGCCGGGCTGCCGGAGGACCTGGCCTCCGACGGGGGGTTGCTGGCCAAGCCGTTCCGCCCCGAGGAGCTGGTGGCCCGGGTGCTGGAGGCCCTGGACCGCGCCGGTCGCTGACCGGGGCTGACCCGGGGGGCCGGGCGGGAGCTCAGCGTCCGGCGCTCCAGACGGCCACGAGCCCGGCGGCGTACGCCACGAGCAGCAGGGCCGGGCCGGGCTCGAGGCGCAGGACCCGGGTCTCGCCACCGTGGACGATGGCGGCCAGCGCGAGGGCCATGAGCCCGATGGCGACCATGCCGGCCAGGGCTTCGGCCGGCTCGACGGCGGCCAGGAGGCTCCCGCGACCGTAGGCCGCGTCGGCCACGACCAGGGCGACGAGGTTGAGGGCGTTGCTGCCGAAGAGGTTGCCGGCGGCGAGGTCGTAGGCCCCGATGCGGACGGCCCCCAGGGAGGCGACGAGCTCGGGCAGCGACGTGGCCACGGCGAGGAGGGCCACGCCGACGAAGCTCTGGCTGATCCCCGTCTCGTCCGCGATGCCCTCACCCGAGATCGCCGCGGCGGGGCCGGCGAGGAGGATCGCGAACGAGGCCAGCGCGAAGCGGCGAACGGCGGGTCGGAGCTCCTGCCGGACGGTCCGGCTCCGCCAGCCCGTGGGGACGACGGGGACCTCCCCCGTCGTGGGGATGCCCTCGGGTTCGCCGCGCGGGGGGCGCCGCATCCACGCCACGGTGGCCACGTAGAGGATCCCGACGAGGACGAGGTGGGGCCCGAGCCAACCGACCTCCCACTCGGTGGGCTGGACGATCCCCACGACGACGACGGTCGTGAGGACGATGGCCACCGAGCCGGCCTTGGCCTGGCCGATCTCCACCGACGGCCACACCCGGCCCCGGTGGACGAGGTCGATCACGGCCAGGATGGCCATGTTCGCCATGCTGCTCCCGAGGATGCCCCCGACCGCGAGGTCGGGGGCGTCGGCGGCCACGGCGCTCACGGTGGTGGCCAGCTCGGGCAGCGACGTCGCCAGCGCGACGAGGACGGCGCCGATGAGCAGCCCGCCGAGCCCCGTCCGGGCGGCGATCTCGTCGCCGGCGCCCGCCAGCACGACCCCGGCGCGCAGGAGGACCGCGCCCGCCAGGACGAACACGACGATCCACTGCCAGAGCTCGATGACCCGCACCCCCTCGGTGGCGGCGATGCGCCAAGCTAGCCTCGCTCCAGGGCCCGGCCGTGTGGCCCCGGCAGCTCGAGGCGGGTACGGCACCGACCGGTGAGATCCGGTGAGACGATGACCTCGACCGACGCGACCCAGCGCCCGCCTCCCCACGCCCGAGCGGCGGAGGAGGTGCCCGGCTCCCTCGGCGTCGACCCCGGCCGGGGGCTCGACGACGTCGAGGCGCAGCGCCGGCTCCGGGTCGACGGCCCCAACGTCATCGAGACGGCCGGGGGCCCGGGCCGGCTGGCGCTCCTGCTCGACGAGCTCCGCAGCCCCCTGGTGTGGCTCCTCGTCGCCGCCGGGCTCGTGAGCGGCCTCCTGCTCGACGAGTGGGTGGACGCCGGGGTGGTGTACGCGATCGTGGTCCTCAACGCGGCGCTGGGATACGTGCAGCACGCCCGGGCCGAGGAGGCGCTGGCCCGCCTGCGGGAGATCACGGCGCCCGAGGCGGTCGTCCTGCGGGACGGGCGGGAGCGGCGCGTCGACGCCGCCGGGCTCGTCGTCGGCGACGTGATCGTGCTCGAGGCCGGCGATCGCGTGCCGGCCGACGCCCGGCTGCTGGAGTGCCGGCGGTTGCGCACGGACGAGGCCGCGCTCACCGGGGAGTCCCTCCCGGTCACCAAGCACACCGCCGCGGTCCCGGCCGAGGCCGTCATCGGCGACCGCTGCTCCATGGTGTTCACGGGGACCTCGGTGGTGGTGGGGCGCGGACGGGCGGTGGTGACCGCCACGGGCCGGGCCACCGAGGTCGGGGCCATCGCCCGCATGATGGAGCAGCAGCGCGAGGAGCCGACGCCGCTCGAGGCCCGCCTGGGCGTCGTGGGGCGGCGCCTGGCGTTCCTGGCCGTCGGCGTCGCGGTGCTGGTCTTCGGCCTCGGCTCGCTCCGGGACTACGCGGCCGACGAGATGTTCCTGACCGCGGTGGCCCTGGCCGTGGCCGCCATCCCCGAGGGGCTCCCGGCCGTCGTCACGATCACCCTGGCCCGGGGGATGGCCCGGATGGCCCGCCGCCACGCCCTGGTCCGGCGGCTCCCGGCGGTGGAGACGCTGGGGTCGGCCTCGGTCGTCTGCACCGACAAGACCGGGACGCTCACCCGCAACGAGCTCCGCGTGCACCGCCTCGTGCTCGACGGCGAAGCCCGCCCCGACGAGGTGGACCTGGCCCGGGCCTCGACGTGGCACTACGCCCGCATCGCGTCCCTGTGCAACGACGCCCGCCGGTCCGGCGACGGCTACCTCGGCGACCCCATCGAGATCGCCCTGCTCCGCTCCGTCGCGGCCGCCGGCCTCGACCCGGAGCGGATCCGGGCCCGCCATCCCCGCCTCGACGAGCTGGCCTTCGACTCGGCCCGCAAGCGGATGACCACGCTGCACGAGCTCGACGACGGCTTCCTGGTGGCGGTCAAGGGCGCACCCGAGGTCCTGCTCGCCCGCTCGTCCGCGCTGGTCGCCGAGGACGGGGCTCGCCCCCTGGGCCCGGCGGAACGGAGGGAGCGGGCGGCGGCGGCGGCGGGCCTGGCCGAGCGGGGCCTGCGGACGCTGGCCGTCGCGTACCGGGTCGTCGCGACCCGGCCCGGGGACCCCGAGGCCCTCGAGGGTCTGGAGGACGACCTCGTGTTCGCCGGGGTCGTCGGCATGCTCGACGAGCTGCGTGACGAGGCCCGCCCGGCGGTGGAGGAGGCGAGACGAGCCGGGATCCGGGTGGTGATGGTGACCGGCGATCACCCGGCCACGGCCCGGGCGATCGCGGACGACCTGGGCCTGCTCGACGACGGGGGCGAGGTGATGCCCGGCGCCGACCTCGCGGCGCTCCCGACCGAGGAGCTCGAGCGAGGGGTGGAGCGGCTGTCCGTGTACGCCCGGGTGGACCCCACCGACAAGGTGAAGATCGTCGACGCGTGGAAGCGCCGGGGCGAGGTCGTGGCGATGACCGGCGACGGTGTGAACGACGCCCCGGCCCTGCGGGCCGCCGACATCGGCGTGGCCATGGGAAGCGGCACCGACGTGGGCAAGGAAGCCGCGGACATGGTGCTCACCGACGACAACTTCGCCTCGATCGTGGCCGCGGTCCGGGAGGGGCGCCGGATCTTCCTCAACCTCGAGAAGGTGGTCTGGTTCCTGCTCTCCGCCAACGCGGCCGAGGTGCTGCTCATGACCGTCGGCTTCCTGGCGTTCGGGGGGCTGGGCACGCCGCTGCTCCCGACCCAGATCCTCTGGGTGAACCTGGTGACCGACGGGCTCCCGGTCCTCGCCCTGGCGGTCGACCCGGCGCCCCCGGGGATCATGCGGCGTCGCCCCTTCGCCCATCGGGAGCTGCTGGGCCGGACCGACCAGCTCCGCATGCTCCTGCGCGGGGCCGTGCTGGCCTCGGCCGCGGTGGGTGCTCTCGTCGTCGGCCATCACGTCCGGGACCTCCCCTGGCCCCGGGTGCGGACCCTCGTGTTCACGACGCTCGTGGTGGTGCAGCTCCTCTACGCCTTCGCGGTCCGCCGGACCGGCGACGGCCGGGTGACCCTGCGGTCGAACCCCTGGCTGCTCGCGGCGGTGGCCGGCTCGCTCCTGCTCCAGCTCGTGGTGGTGCAGACCCCGCTGGGGACGAGCCTGTTCGACACCGAGCCCCTCGACCTCCTCGACTGGGCGGTCGCGCTCGGCCTCAGCCTGGCGGCCGTCCTCCTCGTCGCCGTGGTGGCGGGATGGCGGGACCGCCGGAGGGAGCCCCCGGAGCTCGCGCTCGCGGCCACGGCCGCGGGCGCTCCGGCCCGGGCCGGGCCGTAGCCGGGGCGTTCCGGGCCCCGGCACCCCGCTCGCGACCGGGTCGCGACCCGGTCGCGACCAGGTCGCCGTCAAGGCGCCGGGTGTCACGGTCGATGCAGCTCCGTACGGGCCGTACGGGACCCGGCGGGGCGGCGCGACCAGAATGGAGGCATGGTGGTGGAACGGGTGACGTCGGCCCCGATCGATCGGTTCCTCGAGGAGCTCTGGCGCCGGAAGGGGACCGACCTGCTCGTCACGGCCGGGGCGGCGCCGCTCGTGCGGGTCGACGCGGTCGTGAGCCCGATCGAGGGGGAGCCGACGCTGGGGCCCGAGGACACCGAGCGCCTCGTGCTCGGCATGCTCGCCCCCGAGCTGGCCGCGGTGTTCCGCCGCGACCGGGAGCTCGACTTCTCGTTCAACTGGGAGGGCCGGGCCCGCTTCCGGGCCAACGCCTTCCACCAGCGGGGCTCGGTGGCCCTGGCCCTGCGGCTCATCCCGTACCGGATCCCCACCTTCGAGGAGCTGGGCCTGCCCCCGGTGGTCGAGGAGTTCGCCCGGCTGCCCCAGGGGCTGGTGCTCGTGACCGGGCCCACCGGTTCGGGGAAGTCGACCACGCTCGCCTCGGTCATCGACTTCATCAACGAGCAGTACGCGCTGCACATCCTCACGATCGAGGACCCGATCGAGTACGTGCACCGCCACAAGCGATCGGCGGTGAACCAGCGGGAGATCGGGGTCGACAGCGACTCGTTCCCCCGGGCCCTGCGCTCCGCGCTGCGCGAGGACCCCGACGTGCTCCTGGTGGGGGAGATGCGAGACCCCGAGACGATCGCCACGACCCTCACGATCGCCGAGACGGGTCACCTGGTCTTCGCGACCCTCCACACGAACGACGCCGGCCAGGCGCTCGACCGGATCGTCGACGTCTTCCCGGCCGAGCGCCAGGACCAGATCCGGGTGCAGCTCGCGGGCGAGCTGTCGGGGGTGATCTCCCAGCGGCTCCTGCCCCGGCGCGGGGGCGGGCTGGTGGCCGCGTTCGAGGTGCTGGTGGCGACCTTCGCGGTGCGCAACCTCATCCGCGAGGGCAAGACCCGCCAGATCCGCAACGTGGTCTCCACCGGCCAGAAGGCCGGGATGCAGACGCTCGAGGCGTCGCTGTCGGACCTGGTGCGCCGGGGGCTCGTGGACTACGACGACGCGGTGGCCCGCAGCGTGTTCCCCAACGAGGTCGCCCGCGGGTAGCCGGCGCCGGCGCGTCGGACGCGGGGCGGGGGCCCGGGTCCCGGGCCCCCGTCCCGTCGTTCAGGATGAGGCGCAGTCGCCGATCGCGCTGACGGCCCCCGTGTTGTCCGTCGAGTGCATCGTCGACGCCTCGCTGAGGAACCCGGCGTCCGCGAGCGCTTGGGTGCTGGCGGCGTACGAGCCCTCCTTGGCGTAGTGGGCCTCCTGAGCCGTCTGCACGGCGCGCTCGTCGGTGTCGCAGGCGCTCGTCTGCCCGCGGTCCGTGATGCCGTTCACCGCGAACACCACGATGGCGGCGAGGATCCCGAGGATCACGATGACCACCAGCAGCTCGGTGAGCGTGAAGCCCTGCTCGGAGCGCCGGTCCTTCCAGATGCGTCGCATCATGCTGGTTGCTCTCCTTGTCGTACGATCGGTCCGGGACCGGCGTCCGGCCGGTCCCGCGGGCACGCCACGGCGCGCCGTCCTTCCCGGGCCGGGCCCGGTCCTGCTCCATCAGCTCCCGTGGCGCACCTCCCTCCCCTCCGTCGCGTGGCCGGCGGTCACCGGATCACGCTCCACTCGAGGATCTCGAACGCCGCGCCCGACGGGCACGGCTTGTCGTCGGCGGGCACGTCGTCGATGCAGACCCGGGCCCGCACCCGGTCGCCGCCGTCGACCCGGGCCACGAGGGTCGCGATCCGCGGCTCGGGCGGTGGCCGCCGCCCGCCGCGGATGGTGACCCCGCTGCTGTCGTCGAGGAGCAGGCGGCGGGCCACGATCCCCGGTCGACGACCGGCACCGGTGAGCTGCCCTTGAGCTCGACCAGGGCCTCCGGGGCGACCACGGTGCCGTGGATGGCCGCGCCTCCTTCGAAGAGCCCGCCGGCGGTGCCCAGCACCGGGCAGGCGTTCGAGGCGACGCACCCGGCGGCCGAGCCGGCGTGGAACGCCACCCGCTGGGCCGTGGCCTCGGTGCCGGGGTCGTCCGGCCCGGCGCACAGCTCGATGGTCCCGCCGGCCGCGAAGACCCGGCTGCGGCCGGTGAAGACGAACTGCACGCCCTCGGCCCCGGGGTCGCAGGCCTGGGTCGCCCAGGCCGGGATCGGGTCGGCGTAGGCCTTGTAGGTGACCTCCAGCTCGGTCCCGTCGATCTCCGCGGTCACGTCGGCCAGCCCGTTGCGGAGGACCTCGACGGTCACGCCGGCCCCGTTGAGCCGCCCGGCGGTGTCGAGGCAGCCGGGGTCGAGACCCTGGAAGCCGCCGCTGCCGTCGGGCTCGCGCAGCACGAGGGTCTGCTCGCCGAGGCCCCCGGCCTGGACGTCGAGGTCGAAGGGGCCGCACGAGGGGCCGGGTCCGCCGGGGTCGATCGTGACCCGGGGGTCGTGCCCCCGGTCTCGGCGTGCCGCACGCGCAGGGCCACCCGGTCGACCCGCTGGACCGGGTCGGGCAGTGCCGGCAGGTAGGAGGAGAGGGTGACGCTCCGCCCGTCCTCGCTGTCGTAGGTGACCTGGAGCTCGATCCCGTCGAGCGAGGCCGAGCCGGCGCCCCCGCCGGCGGGCCCGTCGGCCTCGTAGACGATCTCGGCCCCGTTCACCCTCGCCGCGGTGTCGAGGCACGCGGCGAGGTCGAGGGTGTCGGTGGTGAGCGAGGAGCGCTCGGGCAGCGCCAGCGGGCCGCAGGTGGCGCTGCCCTCGACCCGGATCCGCGGGCTCGTCCCGGTGCTCTCCGCGTGGGCGACCCGCAGGGTCACGGCCGTCACGTCCACGGGGTCGGGGATCGGGGTCTCGAGGTCGGCGAGGGTGACGCCGCGGGTGTCGAGCGGTGACGACCACGAGACGTCGAGCTCCATGCCGTCGAGGCGGACGCGGGGGCAGAACCAGAGGAAGCAACCACCGCTGACCCGGTACTCGAAGCCGGCGCCGTTCACGGCCTCCGCGCTGTCGAGGCAGCCACTCACGTCGACGTCGGTGACGGTCCACCCGGAGCTCGGCTTGGGGATGCCCAGGGTGCAGGTGCCGCCGCCGGCCGCGGGGCCGCGGGTGACCACGATCTGGGGGTTGTCGACGAGGCCCCCGGTCTGGACCCGGTGCCGGACGTGGAGGACGGCGGAGTCGATGGCGGCGCCGTTCGGGACCGGAGACGGGTATCCGGTGACGACCACGTTGCGCGTCCCGGGTCCGGGCCAGGGGGCGTCCGCGTACGGAGGGTTGTTCCCGCCCTCGATCGCGAGCGCGCGCTCCGGGTTCGAGAAGTCCCCGGTGGCCTGGGTCCCCCGGAGCCCGGTGGCGCTCCCGTTCCCTCCGCCGCCGGTCCAGGCGGTGGTGGTGACCGAGCCGTCGACGACCCGGCCCTCGTCGACGCCGGGGAAGTGGTTCCCCCCGCTGCTCGTCGCGCTCTGGGGCACGAGGGTGGGGTTCCCGGTCCCCCAGCGCGACGACGCGACGTCGTCGTCGATCAGGCGGGCGTCGTCGACCGGCTGGAAGTGGTCGACGCCGTCGCCCTGCGAGCCGGCGGCGGCCGCGGGCCGGGTCGAGGTGTCGACGGGGTCGAAGTTCGGGCTCCAGCCCTGGGGGGTTCCCCCGACCAGGCGGGCGTCGTCACCGACGCACCAGCGGTACTGCTGGCGCGCCGGCCACTCCCACTCGGCGATGTCGCACTCCAGCGAGATCGGGAGGAGGCCCTGGTCGAGGAAGTCGAACAGGTAGGCGCCGGGCTTGAACCAGAAGTCGTGGGCGTGGCAGTCGCCGAACAGCTCGTTCAGGGACTCCAGGTCGCGGTACCGGCCGGGCTCGAAGACCACCAGGTCCTCGTCGGGGTCGCTCGGGCAGGCGGGCACGGCCCGGTCGCCTCCCACGTCGGTGCGGGAGGGGATCCCGGGGTCGCCGAGCGGGGACCCGGCCGCGTCGCACTGCAGGGTGCCGTCGCCCGGGCTCTCCTCGGTGATCCGGCCGGCGGGCGTGCAGGCCCCGCGGGCCCGGACGTCGCCCTGGGCGGTGAGGAGGCCGCTGAAGATCCACCAGCCGGCGGCCCTCACGGTGCCGTTCGACACCACGTCGCCGTCGACCGTCACGTCCGCCCACACCGAGTCGGCCACCAGCGGGTCGTCCTCCCCAGGGCGAGGACGGCGAAGGGCGGCATGGAGAGGCTGTTGACGGGCTGGACGCCCCCGCTGGCGGCCTCGGGGGTGCACTCGACGACCGACTCGGGGGCGTCGCCGCTGGCCGGGAGGGTGAGGCCGCAGGGCTTGCCGTTGTCGCTGCCGAGGAGCTCGCCGACGTCGAGGCCGCTGTCGTTGCGCAGGCGCTGGATGGCCGCCTCGGTCGCCCCGTCGGCGGCGTAGGCGGCGTTGCGCTGGCCCTCGAGGGACCGGCTGGCCCGCAGGCTGGTGTCGGTGAACGAGAGCACGACGGCGATCAGGATCCCGAACAGGGAGAGGAACGCCAGGGCGATCACGAGGACCGTCCCCTCCTCGCCGGTCGCCGGCCGCCCGGCCGCCCCCGGCTCCGTCGCCCGGGCCCTCACCGCCACCGCCGGCTCCCCGTGAGCTCGAACGTCCCGGTCTCGGGCTGGTCGACCGTGACCGTGACCGTCCGCCAGCCGGCCGGGTCGGGCGCGATGGCGACGGTGACGTCGCCGGCCGCGGCGAGCTCGTGCACGATCGGGCGGTCGTCGACGGCGGCGCCGGCCTCGCAGCGGCGGCGCCGCAGCTCCCACCCGTCGCCGGCCGCGGCGACGTGGTAGCCCAGGGTCCGGTCCGGCTCGCCGTCGGGGCTCACCGTGAGGCGCAGCACGGTGGCCCCGCCGCAGTCGGCGGCGGTGTCGGCCAGGCGGGCGCCCTGCACGTCGGGGACGAGGTAGCTGCCGAGCAGCTCGGTGTCGTTGGCCTCGCCCAGGCGGGCCCGGGTGGTGTCGGTGGAGCGCAGCCCCACGATGATCGACGCGGCGAGCGGGCCGCTGATCAGGCCCAGGATGGCGATCGTGACCAGCAGCTCCACCAGCGTGAACCCGCCCTCGGCGGCGCGGGGTCTCACGAGCCGGGCTCCCGCTTGAGGATCCGGAGCTCCTCGCCGGCCCGGCCGTCGGTGGATTCCACCGTCAGCGTGAGCCGCTGCACGCCCTCGTCGGGCTCGCCGCCGCCGCAGGTCGAGCGGAAGGTCGCCGGCTCGCCGTCGCCGGCCCAGTACTCCACCGCGGTGACCGTACCCGTGAAGCCCGGGGCGTCGACGCCCAGGGCGGCGGCGTCGGGGTAGCCGCCGGCGCACTCGGCGTAGGGCGTGGTGGCCTCGTCCTTGAGGGCCTCGGCGTAGCTCCGCAGCGCCGCGCCGGCCCGGGCCTGCTTGCTCGCCACGTCGGAGCCGACGATCGACGTGGCCATGGCGCCCACGATGGCGACGATCGACACGCCCATGATCGACACCGCGACGAGGACCTCGGCGAGGGTGACGCCGTCCTCGGACCGCGGGCGGGCGCGACGTCGGGTCACCGGGCGGACACCTGGTTGTAGATCCCGTACATGGCCGAGACGAGGGCGATGGCCACGAAGCCCACGACGAGGCCCATCGTGACGATGACCGCCGGCTCGAACAGGGTGGTGAGCCGGTTGATCTTGTAGCCGGCCTCGTGCGAGTAGTACTCGGCCGCGGTCTGGAGCTGCTGCTCGAGGGTCCCGGTGTCCTCCCCCACCCGGAGCATCTGGCCCGCCGCGGCGGGGAAGAGGTTGGTGTCGGCGAGGGGCGCGGCGAGGCCCTCGCCCCGCATCATCTCCTCGCGGGCCCCGGCCAGGCCGTACTGGAACACCCGGTTGTTGGTGCCCTCGGCCGCGACGACGAGGGCGTCGGGGAGGGGGACCCCGGCGCCGACCATCGACGCCATGATGCGGCAGAACCGCTCGACGATCGTGAGGCGCACGATCTCGCCGACCATGGGGACCCGCAGCACCGACCGGTCCCGCGTCCACCGGCCCCGCTCGGAGCGGGCGTAGAGCCAGGCGCCCAGCACGAGGACGCCGAGGAGGGCCACGATGGCCCACCACCAGCGGCCGACGAACTGGGAGGTCTCGAGCAGGATCCGGGTCGGCAGCGGGAGCTCGGCGTCGAAGTTCTCGAAGTACTTCTCGAAGCGGGGCAGCACGAAGGTGACGAGGATGACCGCGGTGACGACGGACATGGCCAGGATCACCATCGGGTACGTCATGGCGGACTGCACCCGGTGGCGGGCCTCGAGGTCGCGCTCGATGTAGGCGGCGAGGTCGTCGAGCACGATGTCGAGCTGGCCGGTGAGCTCGGCGGAGCGGAGGATGCCGACGTAGAACGGCGGGAAGACGTCCTCGTGCAGGGCGACCGCGTTCGACACCGTCTCACCGGCCCGCAGGGCCTCGGCGACGTCGCCGAGCACCTCCCGGAAGCGCGAGTTGGGGTTCTCGGCCTGGATGGTCTCGATGGCGTCGAGGATGGGGATGCCGGCCCGGATGAAAGCCGCGAGCTGGCGGGAGAAGTGCATGAGCTCGTCGCGCCGCACCCTCTTCTTGGTGATCTCGCGCTTCATGAGGCTCGGCCGCTCGACCAGCTCGATCTGGGCGAAGTCGCGCTCGCGGAGCTCGGCCCGGGCCGCGTTGGCGTTCTCGGCCTTGACCTTGCCGGTCCACTCGGTCCCGTCGGGGCCGGTGGCGGTGAAGCGGAACCTCGGCATGGGTGCCTCTCAGGGCTAGAGCGGGTAGACGCTGCGGAGGATCTCCGAGACGGTGGTGACGTCGCCGGCGACGAGCCGCAGGGCCTCGTCGCGCAGCGGGCGCATGCCCTGGGCGACGGCGAGCTCTCGGAGCTCGTGGTGCACGGCGTTGCCCACGATGAGCTGCTTCATCTCGTCGGTGAGGTGCATCATCTCGTAGACGCCGATGCGGTCCTGGTAGCCGGTGCCGGCACAGAAGTTGCAGCCCTCGCCGTGGAAGAACTCGTCCTTGGGCGGGCCGCCCAGCTTCTCGTAGAAGGCGAGCTCCTCGGGCGGGAGCCGGTACGGCGCCTTGCACGACACGCAGATGCGGCGGACGAGGCGCTGGCCCACGACGGCGAGCACCGACGACGCCACGAGGAACGACTCGATGCCCATGTCGAGGAAGCGGTGCAGGGCGGCGGCGGCGTCGGTGGCGTGGAGCGACGAGAGCACGAAGTGGCCGGTGAGGGCCGACTGGACGGCGATGCGGGCCGTCTCGACGTCGCGGATCTCGCCCACGAGGATGATGTCGGGGTCCTGGCGGAGGATGGCCTTGAGGCCCCCGGCGAACGTGACGTCGGCCTGCTCGTTGATCTGGATCTGGTTGACCGAGGGGAGGATGTACTCGACCGGGTCCTCGATCGTCATGATGTTGCGCTCGGTCTGGTTGATCTGGGCGAGCGTGGCGTACAGGGTCGTGGTCTTGCCGCTGCCGGTGGGCCCGGCGCAGATGACCATCCCGAAGGGCGACCGCACGACCTCGGAGAACTCGGCGTGGGTCTCGGCGGACATCCCGAGGTCGCCCATCTTCAGGAGGGAGCGGCTCTTGTCGAGGAGGCGCAGCACCGTCTTCTCTCCCCAGATCACCGGGGTGGTGGCGACCCGGATGTCGAGCGAGCGGCCGTCGACGCTGGTCTCGATCTGCCCGTCCTGGGAGCGGCGCTTCTCGACGATGTTCATCCCCGCCATGATCTTGATGCGGCTCACGAGCGCCGGCCCCATGTCGGTGGGGAGCGAGACGACGTCGTGGAGCGCGCCGTCGATGCGGTACCGCACCCGCACCCGGTCGTCCTGGGGCTCGAGGTGGATGTCGGAGGCGCGGTCGCGCAGGGCCTGGGTGACGAGGAGGTTCACGACCTGCACGATCGGGGCGTTCTCGTCGACCGCCAACTGGAGCGGGGTCTCGGCGGCCGCGTGGGCCCGGTCGGCGGCCACGGCCTCGAACTCCTGGACGTGGCGGTCGAGCCCGGAGAGCGCCCGGTAGGCGTGGTCGATCATCCTCCGGACCTCGGAGGCCGGAGCCACGTGGAGGCGGACCGGCGTGCCGGCCGCCGCCGCGAGCTGGTCCCCGAGACCGGGGTGGAGGGGGTCGGCCACGGCGACGTCGAGGGCCCCGTCGACCCGGCGCAGCGGCATGGCGCCGAGGCTGCGGGCCAGGGACTCCGGCAGGGCCGCCACCGCGTCGGCCCGGGGTTCCTCGTGGCGCAGGTCGACGATGGGCAGGCCGAGCTGCTCGGAGAGCGCCTCGGCCAGGCTCCGCTCGCCGAGGGCGCCGAGCTCGACGAGCAGGGCCCCGAGCCGCTTGCCCGAGGCGGACTGCTGGAGGAGCGCCTCGCCGAGCTGGGCCGGCGTGACCAGCTCCCGCTCGACGAGCACCTCGCCGAGCTTGGGGCGATCGGGGGGTGCCGACGGCCGGGGCAGGGGACGGTCGCCCTCGGGGGCGGCGACGCGCGTTCGGCGGGCGCGTCCCCGCGAGGGGCGTGCTTCGGGGTGTAGCGCCGGCCGCGCATCAGACCGGTGCGCTTCCCGACGCGCGGAGCCCGCCGTGACACCGGGAAGATCGCGCGGACCGCGCGATCCCTCGATCCACCTTCCCGCGCGACGGGAATCCACGCAACGGGATTCCGCGCGCGTCCCCGCTGACGAGTCCCGCCCTGGCCCCCACCACGGAGAGCATTATCCCCAACCCAGTCCCCCCGCGCAAACCCGTTCGCCTGATCGGCCCAATCACCGGTCGGTGGCAGTCGATGGTGCACGCGGTGACCGGGCGTCCCGGTCACGCCTCGACCCTGGAGCGTCCGAGCCCGCACCCGCACCCTGCCTCGGCTCATCGTGTCGGTCGGTTCCCGTCGCGCCTCGAGGACCGGACGCGCCGGGCATTCGCCGATTCCGGGCGGCTCGTCACGCTCGTCCGGGCCGTTCGCCTCTCCTCCCGGTCTCGCAGACGCGGGAGGATGGACGGGGAGGCGTGCTCGGAGGAGGACGGCGATGAAGGCCAAGGGCGATACCAGGGTGTGGACGGTCGAGGTGTTCCTCGAGGAGACCCACGACGAGACCGAGGCCAAGGCCGTGCTCGAGGTCGGTGACACGCGCTTCGGCGGGTGGGGGCGTGCCCGCCGCAACCCGTCGGACCCCGAGCTCCCGCGGGTCGGCGAGGAGCTGGCGGCGGCCCGGGCCCTCTCGGACCTCTCGCACAAGCTCCTCGACGCCGCCGCGGAGACGATCGAGGCCTACGAGGGCCGTTCGCCCCGTCTCCACGGCTGAGCCGACCTCGCGTCGGGTCACCACCCTGGTGCATACGGCCCGTCGGTGACCCGACGCGGCGAGAGCGGGGCCGGCGGGCCGCGGTGCGCGGGCCCCGGTGGGCGGTGGGCGGCGCGCGTGCGCCCGTGGCGCGGCGGGGGACGTAGGCTGGTAGGTCCCCTCTGCCCGGGAGCAGCCGGAACCACCTCGTGTCGTCGCCCAGCAACGCCCACCCCGAGCTCGAGGCCGAGCAGCGCCACGTCGACGCCGCGTACGAGCGGCTCGACGCCATGCGCCGCTCGGCCGTCGCCGTGGCCGCGGCGTACTCCGAGGTGCAGCGGGGCGGGACCCACCAGGCCCGGCTCGAGCGCGACGTGGCGATCGAGACCACCCGCCGGCGGTTGGCCGCCCTCGACATCGGGGACGCCGCGCTCTGCTTCGGCCGCCTCGACCTCGAGTCGGGGGACCGCTGCTACGTCGGTCGCATCGGGGTCGACGACGAGGAGCACACCCCGCTCGTGGTCGACTGGCGGGCCCCCGTGGCCGAGCCGTTCTACCGGGCGACCGCGGTGGAGCCGCTCGGGGTCGTCCGTCGGCGGCACTTCCAGACCCGGGGGCGGAGGATCCTCGGCCTCGACGACGAGGTCTTCGACCGCGAGGAGGCCGACCGGTCGGGGCTGACGCTGGTGGGGGAGGGCGCCCTGCTGGCCGCGCTCGAGCGGGTCCGCACCGGCCGGATGGCCGACATCGTCGCCACCATCCAGGCCGAGCAGGACGAGGCCATCCGGGCCGACCTCCAGGGTCCCCTGGTGGTCACCGGCGGCCCCGGCACCGGCAAGACCGCGGTGGCGCTGCACCGGGCGGCCTACCTCCTCTACACGCACCGGCGGCGCCTCGGGGCCCAGGGCGTGCTGCTCGTCGGGCCGAGCCCCGTGTTCCTCCGCTACATCGACGAGGTGCTCCCCTCGCTCGGCGAGTCGGACGTGGTGCTCTCGACCCTGGCCGGTCTCAAACCCGGGTACCGGGTGCGGGGCGCCGAGCCCGACGCGGTCGCCGCCACGAAGGGCGACGCCCGGATGGCCAAGGTGATCGCCAAGGCGCTGGCCGACCGGGAGCGGGCCCTGCCCCGGGACGTCTCCTTCGTCCTCGACGGGCACCGGCTCCACCTCACCCGGCGGGAGTCCGCCCGGATCGCGGAGCGGGCCCGCCGGAGGCGGGGCACCCACAACGCCCGCCGGCCGCTCGTCGCCCGGATGGTGCTCGACCACCTCGTGGCGCAGTACCGCCGGGCCATCGTGCGCGCGTACCGGGCCGGCGCGCCCGACGCGGCCGGGGACCGGCTGCTCCGGAGCGAGGAGCTCGCCCGCGACGAGCTCGCCGTGGCGGCCGCCCTCGCCCGGGGCGAGCCCGCGCCCCCCGAGTGGGAGCAGGAGCTGCGGGTGCGGCTCCGTCGCCTCCCCGAGGTGCGCGAGGCGCTCGAGCGGATGTGGCCGGTGCTGACCGGGGCCGAGCTGGTCCACGACCTCCTCGGCTTCGTCGCGCTGATCCGCTCGGCCGCCGACGGGACCCTCGATCGGCGCGAGCAGCTCGGCCTGCACCGGGAGCGGTCGGGCGACGTGGCGGAGGTCTCCTGGACCGACGCCGACCTGCCCCTCATCGACGAGGCCGACGCCCTGGTCGGGTCCCCCTCGGAGGCCCGCTCGCGCCGCCGTCGGCGGACCCGGGTCGAGGCGGCCACCCACGAGCAGGCCGCCCGGGTCATCGACGAGCTCGGACTGCGCGGGTTCGCGCGGGTCGCGGACGTCCTCGACCGGTACGGCTCCGACGAGCCGGCCGAGGCCCGCGCCGACGGCGCCGAGCCCCGGCGCTTCGGCCACGTGATCGTCGACGAGGCCCAGGATCTGACGGCCATGCAGTGGCGGATGCTCGCCCGGCGCTGCCCGTCGGGGTCGATGACGCTGGTGGGGGACCCCGGGCAGGCCGGCCGGCCGGGCGCCCTGGCCACCTGGGAGGAGGTCCTGGCCCAGCTTCCCCGGCTCCACACCCCCGGATCGTCCGCCTCAGCGTGAACTACCGCACGCCGGCCGAGATCATGGCGGTCGCCGACCTCGTGCTCGCTGCGGCCGCCCCCGGCGTCGAGCGCTCACGGGCCGTGCGCAGCACGGGCGTCGACCCGTGCTTCGAGCGGACCGATCCCACCGACGTGGTCGGTGCGGCGGCCACCCGGGCCCGGGAGGCGGTCCGCGGCGAGGGGACGGTGGCCCTCGTGGCGCCCGAGCCCCTGCACCGTGAGCTGGTCGAGGCGCTGGCCGACGTGGGCGCCGTCGCCGGGACGGCCGAGGCCATCGACGCCCCGGTCGCCGTCCTGGCGGCTCTCGACGTGAAGGGTCTTGAGTTCGACCACGTCGTGGTGGTGGAGCCGGCCCGGCTCGCCCCGCCCACCGCCGCCGGCCTCCGAACCCTCTACATGGTCCTCACCCGGGCCACCCAGCGCCTGAGCGTGGTGTTCTCGGCTCCGCTGCCCGAGGCCCTGGCGCCCCCGCTCGCCGCGACGCCCGGGGCCGGACCCCGGGGCGGGACGGACCCCGCGTAGGCTGCCTCCATGGCCGTCTCCGAGCTCGACTCCGATCTCCGCGCGGCCGAGGTCGCCTGGGACCTCGCGCCTCTCGTCTACGGGCTCGCCGAGGACGGCGTGCTCGGGATGCTCGACGAGGCCGAGCGCCGCGCCGTCGACCTCGCCGAGCACCGGGGCCGGGTCGCCGAGCTCGACGCGGCGGGGCTGGCCGCGCTCATGCACGAGCTCGCCGCGATCGACGAGGAGGTGGGGCGGGTCGGCTCGTACGCGTCGCTGCGGTTCGCGGTCGACACCGCCGACCCGGCGAACGGCGCGCTGCTCCAGCGGGTCGAGGAGCGGGCCACCGCGATCCACAACCACCTCGTCTTCTTCGAGCTGGAGTGGGCCGCGCTCCCCGACGAGCAGGCCGAGGCCCTCCTCGCCGACGACCGCCTGGAGTTCTGCCGCCACCACCTCAGGTCCGCGCGGCGGTACCGGCCCCACCTGCTCACCGAGCCCGAGGAGAAGATCCTCTCCGAGAAGGCGGTCACCGGTCGCGCCGCCTGGACCCGGCTGTTCAGCGAGCTGACGTCGGCGGTCACCGTGGAGCTCGACGGGACGACCGTGTCGCTGGAGGAGGGCCTCTCGCGGCTCATGTCCCCCGAGCGCGGCGTCCGCCGGGCCGCGGCCGAGGCCGTCACGGCCGGGCT
Source organism: Acidimicrobiia bacterium (assembly GCA_027494165.1). Classification (GTDB taxonomy): domain Bacteria; phylum Actinomycetota; class Acidimicrobiia; order IMCC26256; family JAOSJM01; genus JAOSJM01. The sequence continues at coordinate 478,402 of JAOSJM010000001.1, forward strand.
CGCCCCGGGGCTGCGCACCCGGGCGTTCGTGTTCAACACGCTCCTCGCCGACAAGGCCGTCGACGACCGGCTCCGTCGCTACCCGACCTGGCTGGCCAGCATGAACCTGGCGAACGAGGCGAGCGACGAGTCGGTCGAGGCCCTGGTCGAGGCGGTGCGCCGTCGCTTCGACATCCCGGCGCGCTGGTACGCGCTCAAGGCTCGCCTCCTCGGCGTCGACCGCCTCGCCGACTACGACCGCATGGCCTCGCTGGCGAGCGACGACGAGCCGGTCGGGTGGAGCGAGGCCCGCGAGATCGTGCTCGACGCGTACGGCTCGTTCTCGACCGAGCTGGCCGACGCGGCGGGGCGCTTCTTCGACGAGGCCTGGATCGACGCGCCGGTCCGGCCGGGCAAGCGCCCCGGTGCCTTCTGCGCGTACACGGTCCCCACCCACCACCCGTACCTGCTGCTCAACTGGACGTCGCGCCGGCGCGACGTGCTCACCCTGGCCCACGAGCTCGGCCACGGGATCCACGCCTACCTCGCCCGCCACCAGGGGGTCTTCCACCAGTCGACACCGCTCACGCTGGCCGAGACGGCCTCGGTGTTCGGCGAGACGGTGACCTTCGGGCGACTCCTCGACGCCACCGGGGACCCGGGGGCCCGGCTCGCCCTCCTGGCCGAGAACCTCGAGGGGCAGATCGCCACCGTGTTCCGGCAGGTGGCGATGAACCGATTCGAGCACCTCGTCCACACGACCCGGCGCGAGGAGGGGGAGCTGAGCGTCGATCGCTTCGGCGAGCTCTGGACGGCCAGCCAGGCCGAGATGCTCGGCGACGCGGTCGAGCTCACGGAGGGGTACCGGACCTGGTGGTCGTACATCCCGCACTTCATCGGGACCCCCGGCTACGTCTACGCGTACGCCTACGGTCAGCTCCTGGCCCTCTCGGTGTACCGCGCGTACCAGGAGCAGGGGCCGGGGTTCGTACCGAGCTACCTGCGGCTCCTGGCAGCCGGCGGCTCGATGCCGCCCGAGGAGCTCGGGGCCCTCGTCGGCGTGGACCTCGCCGATCCGGGCTTCTGGGACGGCGGGCTCGCCATCGTGGAGGACCGGCTCGCCGCGGCCGAGGCCGCCGCCGTGGCCGCGGGTCGGGTCCCCCTGGAGGGTCCGCCCCCCGCCTGATCACGGATCGGTCAGGCTTCGCCCTGCCGATCCTGCGGCGGACCGGCGCCGCGGCCGTGGCCGCCGGGCCGCTCCACCACCAGGCGGGTCTGGGGCACGGGCCAGCCGGCGGTCACGACGCCGCGTGGCTCCCAGCCGTGACCGCGGAAGAAGCGTTGCGACGGGACGTTGGTCTCGTCGACGAGCGTGAACACGGGCCGGTCCCCGGGGCATCGGCGCAGCGCCGCCTCGACGACGTCGCGGAACACCCACGGGGCGCCGTGGCCGAGGCGGGAGCGGCGGTACTCGGGCCGGACGCCGCCCGACACGAGCTCGGCCGCCGCCTCGAAGCCGTCCCCGGACCGGGAGCGCGCGATCGTGATCGTGTCCCACGCCGCGGAGGCCCTTCGGGGCGACCGCAGCACCGCACCGGCGGCGACGCGGGCCATGACGGACCTGTGCCGGCGGAGGGCGAGGGACAGGAGCCTCCCCGGCTCCGGTGCGGCCACCTGGAACCCGGCCGGGCGCCCGTCGACGTAGGCGACCGCACCGAACAGCGCTCCCTCGGCGGGGAGGGCCCGGTAGTAGAAGCGCTCCAGGAAGGACTGCCCCAGCCGGGCGACGGGGCTGGAGGGGAGCAGCTCCGTGTGGAGCTCGGCGAGGTCGGTGGCCGGCGCGGTGGCGCCGAACTCGACGATCTCGTAGGACCCCACCCCGGGCGGCGGTGGGGACCTTCGGGGCGCGCTCATGGTCGGATCGCGGCCAGGACGCGGGTGACGAGGTCTTCGGGCCGGTAGGGCTTCTGGACGAACCCGGCCAGGCCTCCGTCCCGGAACGCGGCGGTCGCCTCGGTCTCGTCGTAGCCGCTGGTGAGGACGACCCGCACCCCGGGGTCGATGCGACGGAGCTCCGCGAAGGCGTCGACCCCGTCGACGTGCGGCATGGTGACGTCGAGGAGGACGGCGGTCACCTCGGCGGCATGGTCCCGGAACACCTCGATCGCCTCCCGCCCGTCGGCCGCGCCCAGCACCCGGAACCCGGCCCGCTCCAGGATGCGCCGGGCCACGCGCCGGACCGTGTCGTCGTCGTCGGCCACGAGGACCGTCCCGGCCGCGACCCCCACCGTCCCGTCGGGGAGGGCGGCGGCCCCACCGGTGACATCCTCGGGCGCGGCCGGGAACAGGACCCGGATCCTCGACCCTCGCCCGGGCTCGCTCTCGACCTCGACGGCGCCCCGGTGGCTGCGGACGATGCCGAGCACGGCCGCCAGCCCCAGGCCCCGGCCGGTGAACTTGGTGGTGAAGAACGGGTCGAAGAGCCGCTGGAGGGTGTCCTCGTCCATCCCCACGCCGGTGTCGGCTACCTCGAGGAACACGTACGTGCCGGCGGGCAGCCCGTCATCGAGGTACGTGGAGGCGAGGAGGGCACGGTCGGCGGCGACGCACCCGGTGCGGACGGCGATCACGCCCCCCGCGTCGCTGACGGCGTCGGAGGCGTTGATGATGAGGTTCATCGCGACCTGGCGGACCTGGGTCGGGTCGGCCTCGATCGGCGGAAGGTCCCGGGCGAGGTCGAACGTGGTGGTCGCGGACTTGGCGACCGAGACGTGGAGGAGGCGGCCCATCTCCTCCACGGCCTCCGAGAGGTCGAGGCACTCCACCCGGAACCGGCCCCGTCCCGCGTAGGCCAGCATCTGGCGGGTGAGGTCGGCGGCTCGCTCCGCGGCCGTCCCGATCTCGGCGATGATCGGCCGGGCCGGGGAGCCCTCGGGGAGCTCCACGAGCGCCACGCCCGCGTTGCCCAGGATGGCGACGAGCAGGTTGTTGAAGTCGTGCGCGATCCCGCCCGCCAGGACGCCGAGGCTCTCGAGCTTCTGGCCCTGGCGGATGCCCTCCTCGAGCCGGCGCCGCTCGGCCTCGGCGGCGCGCTGCTCGGTGACGTCCTGCATGGCGCCGAACATCCGGGCCGCGTTCCCTTCACGATCGAAGGCGCACCCGACGTTCGAGCGGACCCACCGCTCCTCGCCGTCGGCCCGCCGGACCCGGTGCTCGAAGGCCGGGCTCCGGCCGACCTCACGCGCTTCGGCGAGGGCCCGCTCGGCGGCCGGCCAGTCGTCGGGGTGGATCACCTCGAGGCCGAGCCCGAGGGTCACGTCGATGGCGTCGGGGTCGAAGCCCAGGATCCGGAAGAGCTCGTCGGACCAGGTCATGCGCTCGGTCGAGAGTTCGAAGGACCAGCTCCCGACGCTGGCGAGCCGCTGGGCCGCGGCCAGGGTGGCCTCGCTGGCCCGGAGGTCCTCCTCGGCGTGGCGCAGCTCGCCGGTCTGCTCGGTGACGTCGAGCGTGAAGCCGACCACGTGGCTCGTGGCCCCCGTGGCGTCCGCGAGGGGCACGAGACTGGTCTCGAAGGCGCGGCTCCCGTCGGGCATGGCGACCCGGTACGTCTGCGGCCGGCCGGTCGCGAGCGCCTCGTCGAGGAGCCGCTGGCGGAGGCGGCCCACGCCCACCGGGCCCACGTCGCGGGCGGCTCGCCCCACCACCTCCTCGCGGGAGAGGCCGAGGAAGCCCAGGCCGGCGGCGTTGACGGCGACGAACCGATGGGGCGCGGCCGCCTCGACCGCGAACACCGACATCGGGAGCGCCTCGAGCAGGCGCGAGAGGAAGACCGCGGCGTCAGGGCTGCCCGTTCCTCCCCCCCATGGGATCTGCACGCTGCCACCTCCGGACACCAGCGTGCCACAGCCACGACGCCGATCGGCCCCGGAAGACGGGTCGCCCGCCCACCGGTCGGGCCGTCCTGATCGGCCGCCTGTGCCCGGTTCATCCCGACCCCGAACGAAGGGGCGGATCGCGCGCTCCAGGGCGCGGCGTTCCTGCCGATGGGAGGGTGTGAGGCGAGCAGGCCCGCTGCGCGGGCTCACCCTGCTGCTGGTGGCCCCCGTCGTCGTGGTGACGGCGTCGGCGACGGCGTTCATCGCGGTGCAGGTGCGGGGCGACCGCGAGGAGAACGGCCGGCTGGCGCGCGCGGCGAGTCGTACCGACGGGATGCAGCAGGCCAACGGATCCCTCGGCAGCGAGATCGTCTACCTCGTGGCCGCCGGGGCCTTCGAGGACGACCTCCCGCGCGAGCTGGCCAGCTTCGAGGCGGGGGCCGCCTCGCTCGCCGGTTCCATGAGCCACGAGCAGATCGTGGGCATGGTCGCCCAGGTCGACGCGCTCGGGGCCCAGGCCCTCGGCGCCCTCGACCGGCTGGACGTCCGTGTCCCGCCCCCGGTTCGCGTGGCTCTCGGCCGGATCCCGGACGAGGAGCTCGAGCGGCTCGAGGCGGGGCGCACGACCGGGCTCGACGTGGGCGCCTACGCCGAGTCCTACAGCTTCTTCGTCGGCCGGACCCAGGAGGACGCCGGCCAGCGGGAGCGGGCCCAGGCCGAGCTGGTGGAGCGGGCGGCCCGCCCGGAGCTGTGGCGCGACCCGGTGTTCCTGCTCCCGATGGCCGGGGTGTGGGCCGTCGCGCTCTCGGTCGTGTTCTGGGTCCGGCGACGGATCCTCGCCCGCGTCGCCCGGGTCGAGCGCGAGCTCGACGTCGAGCGGGAGCAGCGCCAGGCGCTGGCCGGTCGCAACGAGCAGCTCCTCGACCTCGTGGGGGTGGCCCGGCGCATCGCCTCGGAGCTCGACATGGGAGCGGTCTGCGCCGCCCTGGCCGAGGAGGCCATGGTGCTCGCGGAGGCCGACTTCGCCCTCGTGTCCCTCGTGGAGGGAGACCGGCTGGTCCCGGTGTCCACGGTGGGGGGCGTCGAAGCGGGCCCGATCCGGGTGGACACCGGCTTCGTCGGGCGGGCGGTGGACGCCGCCACGACGTCGACCGCCGTCGTCCGGTCCGACGAGGCGCTACCGGGGGAGCCCGGGCCGCTGGCCCTCCTCGTCGCGCCGCTGGTCGCGGCCCGCCAGGTCCTGGGGGCCATCGTGGCGGGACGGCGGGGCGAGCGGCTCTTCGCCGAGGACCACGAAGGGGCCATGCGGCTCCTCGCCCTGACCGCCGGAGCGGCGGTGGAGGCCGCGCGGCTCCACGGCTGGACCGCCGAGCTCGCCGAGCTCGACGAGCTCACCGGGCTCTACAACCGCCGCCGTCTCCAGTCGGACCTCGGACGAGCGATCGGGGCCCGGTCGGCCGACGATCGCCCGGTGGCCTTCGCCATGGTCGACGTCGACCACTTCAAGACCTTCAACGACACCCACGGTCACCCGGCGGGCGACGTCGCCCTGCGCGAGGTGGCGGCGCTGCTGCGCGCCTCGCTGCGCGACAGCGACGTGGCCTACCGCTTCGGGGGCGAGGAGTTCTCGGTGCTCCTGCCGGGGACCGGGGCCGACGAGGCCCGGCTCGTGGCCGAGCGCATCCGCTCCTCCGTGGAGGGCCGGGCGTTCCCCGGCGAGGAGGCGCTGCCGGGCGGGCGCCTGACGGTCTCGGTCGGCTTGGCGGTGGGCGCGCGGGGCGACGCGCGGGCGCTGGTCGAGGCGGCCGACGCCGCCCTCTACGAGGCCAAGCGGGCCGGCCGCAACCGCGTGGTCGTCGGTGAGGTCGTGGCGGGCGACCGCGAGGGACTCGCCGTCTCGGGTGTCGCAGGACTCGCCGTCTCGGGTGTCATGAGCCCCGCTGGGCGGGGGTATCGACACCCGGGAGGCCAGGAGCACCGTCTCGGGTGTCATGAGCCCCGCTGGGCGGGGGTATCGACACCCGGGAGGGGCGGCCGGCCGGGTCAGGTCCGGGACCGGGCCATCTCCCGGCGGAACTGGGCCAGGCCCATCGGGCCGAGATCGAGAGCCCGGGTGTGGAACGCCTTGAGGTCGAAGTCCCGACCCGCGATGCGCCGGGCGTCCTCCCGGGCGGCGAGCCACTCGCGCTCGCCCACCTTGTAGCTGATGGCCTGGCCCGGGAGGCCGAGGTAGCGGTCGACCTCGCTGGCGAGGAAGTCGGCCGGGAAGTGGCTGCGCTCGATGACGAACGGGAGGGCCAGCTCGGCGGTCCAGGTCTCCCCGGGGTGGTAGGCGCAGCTCGGCGGGATCGCCAGCTCCAGGTGCATGCCGATGTCGACCACGACCCGTACGGCGCGCAGGGCCTGGGCCCTCAGCATGCCGAGCTCGTACGCGGGGTCGTCGAGGTAGCCCAGCTCGCCCATCAGGCGCTCCGCGTACAGCGCCCATCCCTCGCCGTGTCCGGAGACGAACCCGAGGGTCCGCTGGAACCGGCTGAGCTCGTCGGCCAGCACGAGGACCTGGCCGATCTGGAGGTGGTGACCGGGAACGCCCTCGTGGTAGGCGATCGACACCTCCCCCCACAGCGGGAACCGGGTCCGGCCCAGCGTCGGGTACCAGGTCCGGCCGGGCCGGGCGAAGTCCTCGGACGGCGGCGTGTAGTACATCGCGGCGGCGCCGCCCGGTGGGGCGATCATCGCCTCGACCCGCTTCACGGGGTCGGGGATGTCGAAGTGGGTGCCGTCGAGCTCGGCCACCGTGGCGTCCATGAGGTCCTGGAGCCACGACCGGAACGCCTCCTCGCCCTCGATGGAGCGGTGGGGGTCGGTCTCGAGGTGCTCGATGACCTCGGCGACGGGGGCACCGGGGAGGATGCGCTCCGCCACCTCGCCGATCGCGTGCCCGATGCGCTCCAGCTCCTCCCATCCCCACGCGTAGGTCTCAGGCAGGTCGAGGTCGACGCCGTTGAACGCCGCGGCCCAGAGCCGGTAGCGGTCCTCGCCGACGGCGTCGCGCTCGTCGGCGTGCGGCGCGTACTCCGACACCAGGAAGCGGCCCAGGGCCGCGTAGGCCTCGGTGGCCCTCCGGGCGTCTCGCTCGAGCCGGTCCCGGAGGCTCGGGCGGTCGATCCCCGCCTCGTCGAAGCGGTCGAGGAGGGCCAGGAAGTACGGCGTGCCCTCGCCGGAGACGCCTCCCCAGGTGTCGGCCTGGCGCGTGCACGCCACGGCCTGCCGGCGGGCCGCCACGACGCCGCGGCGCGCTCCCTCGGCCAGCGTCGCCTGGTAGCCCGCGAGGGCCTGGGGGACGAGGCCGAGCCGGGCGGCGATCGTCTCCCAGTCGGCCTCGGTCGCCGACGGCACGAGGTCGAAGCACTGCCGGACGGCCTGGACCGGGCTGGCCAGGATGTTGAGGTCGCGCAGCGCCTCGCCGGCGTCGTGGCGGTCGATGGCCACCCGGAGCCGCTCGACCACGGCCTCGGCGGCCACCCGGTCGCGCTCGCCGGCCACCGGGGCCGCCGCGAGCTCGGCGAGGGCGCGCCGGTCGTGGGCGACCCGCTCCTCGATCCCCTCGGGCGAGTAGTCGGTCATCTGCCCGTCGTGCCCGGGGATGCCGGCCTCGGTGGCGGCCACGGGGTCGAGCTCGGCGAACCGCTCCACGTAGCGCGCGGCGACCTCGAAGACCTTCGACACGGCGACCTCCCCTCCGGTCGGTGAGTCTCCCACGCCGGGGCGCGCCGATGGAGCAGACTCCCTGCTCATGGTCATCGGGGAGACGTCGCCGGAGGGGACCTCGGAACGGGTCGAGGAGGTGCTCACGCTCCCGGAGCACACCGGGCCCGTCGGGCCGATCACCGCCCGGGTCCAGCGACGGTGGGTCCTCGGGTACCTCGGGGTCTGGAGCGCGAGCGTGGCGGCCATCCTGCTCTCGGGGTCCCCGACGCTGCGCGCCGTGGCGAGCGGCCTCGCCGTCCCGGGAGGGGGGTTCCTCTACACGTCCGATCCACCGCTGTTCCTCCTGACCGCGGTGGCGCTCCTCCTCGGGTTCGTCGCCTGGCTCCTCGTCGGGATGATGCTCGCCCCGTTCGCGGTGTGGCTCGTGGCGGCGTTGCTCGCGACCACGCGGACCTCGACGGGGCTCTGGAGCCGGGCGTTGCCCGCCGTCGTCGCGACCGGCCCGGTCCTGCTCGCGACGACCGCGATGCTCCGGAGGGTCGAGCTCCGCCGGGCGCGCCGGCGGGCCGAGGACGCCAACGCGCGGCTCGTGTCGTCCCCGTACCGGCCGACCGTCGCGCCCTCCCCGCCGGGCCACGACGAGCTGGGCCGGGACGAGCTCGACTTCCTGCGCTCCTTCCTCGACCGGGCGCTCCAGCCCGTCGAGTCGTTCGACGGCTTCGAGTGGGTCGACCAGTTCCAGGTCGGCGCGGTCCGGTACCAGCTCAACTACGCCCAGTGGTCGCTCGCCCTGGCCCAGTCCCGGTGCGCTCCCGCGTTCCAGGGGTACCTGGCCGAGGCCCAGCGCCGGCTCGTCGAGAAGATGCTCGACCCCCGGGTGTGGCGCTACTGGCGGTGGGAGAACCTCTGGGGCAACCTCGACCGGAACCCCGACCCGATCCGTCGTGACAACGTGATGTTCTCGGGGTACCTGTCGGTGATGCTCGGCACCTACGCGACCCTCACCGGCGACCGTCGGTACGACCAGCCGGGGTCTCTCGCCTTCCGCTGGGACGAGCGACGCACCTTCGCCTACGACGCCGGATCGGTCGCCGAAGCGCTGCGGGACAACTTCGAGCGCTCGCGCTTCTGCCTGTTCTCCTGCGAGCCGAACTGGGTCTACAGCATCTGCAACGCCATCGGCATGGCCGGGCTGGTCGCCCACGACCGGACCCACGGCACCACCCACGCGGACGAGCTGCGCGAGCGGTTCCGGCGCTCGTTCGAGCTCGAGTTCCTCCGCGCCGACGGGCGGCTGGTCACCAACCGGTCCAGCCGCATGGGGATCTCGGTGCCCGGGATCGGGAGGTCGACGGCCAACGAGGCCGCGATCGTGCTCTGGCTCAGCGCCGTCCTCCCCGACGTCGCGAACCGGAGCTGGTGCCTCCTGCGGGAGGACCTCGCCGGCGGCGAGGACGGGTCGGGGGGACCCGTGTTCCGGAGCCCGCTCGACCGGATGGACGTCGGCAGCTACCGGCTCAGCTACGGCCCCATGACCTACGCCTTCGCCATGGCCGCGGCCCGGGAGATGGGTGACACCGAGACGTTCGAGCGCCTGGCCCGCTCGCTCGAGCGGGTGGCCGTCCCGCGGACCCGCGACGGCGTGACCTCGTACCCGGGGTCCGTGATGTCGAACCTGATGTTCGGGCTGGCGAGGTTCGGGGGCGCGCGGGCCTGGCACGACGTCGTCGCCCGCGGGCTCCCCGAGGAACGGCACCGGTGGCCCGTGCTGGCGGACGCGCCCTATCCCGACGTGCTCGTCGCCCGGGCCACGAGCGACGGCGCGGCGCTCGACCTGGTCCTGCACCCCGGTTCCGGGCCGCGCCGTGTGACCCTCGGCCTGGCCCGCCTGGTCCCGGGCCGCTGCTACACGGTGTGGGGGGCGGGGGTGGCGGGCCGCGGGGAGGTCGCGCTGGTGGCGGACGGCGAGGGCGCGCCGGCCTGGAGGTCGACCTCGACGGCCGGGTGGAGGTGCGGGTGGCGCCGTGACGCCCGCCGGACGCGGCGCAGGGGCGGGGTCCGGGCCGGTCGCCCGAGGGTGGGAGCGGGACCGGGCGCGGGGGCGACGGGAGCGGGACGGGACCGGCGAGGTGTGGGATGCTCGGTGAGGTCCGGTCGGCTGCGGGGTGACCCGCTGGAGGTGTCGATGGCCTGCTGTCTCCTGGCCGCGTTCGTGATCGGGTTGATCGTCCGACTCGTCCGGGCGGTCCGGTCCCCGTGGCGCAGGCGGCGGTCGGCTTCCACGGCCCCCCGTGCGGACCTGCCGTCCGGGACGCCCGCCGGGGTCATCGCGGGAGGACCCGGGGGCCGGCCGGCGTGATCCGGGGATCGGGGCCCCGGTCCCGATCCTCCACGCGACCGACCCGGTCGGAGCGGGCCGGCGGGAGCCCGGTACGGTCGGGTCCGTGGACGACCTCGACTCCAGGGCCGGCGTGGGAGCGGGTGGCGAGCGTCCGATCCCCGGGGCGGCCGCCGCCGCGCCGGCGGCGTCGCCCGGGGCCACCGTCGAGCTGGCGACCACCGGCGTCGCGGTCGGCGGGGACGCGGTGGCGCGCGAGCCGGGAGGCCGGGTGGTCTTCGTCCGGGGAGCCCTCCCCGAGGAGCGGGTCCTCGCCCGGATCACCGAGGCCCGGCGCCGGTTCGCCCGGGGTGAGGTGCTCGAGGTCCTGGACCCCTCTCCGGACCGGGTCCCGCCCCCCTGCCCCCACGTCGCCGACGGGTGCGGCGGCTGCTCCTGGCAGCACGTCACGCCCGAGGCCCAGCGGCGGCTCAAGGAGGGCATCGTCGCCGACACCCTCCGCCGCGTGGGCCACGTGGAGGGGGTGCCGGTGAGCTCCGTCGCGCTGCCCGACCGGGGATACCGCACGAGCCTCCGGTGCCTCGTGGTCGGCGGCGGGCTGGCCTTCCGGCGGTTCCACGGTCACGACGCCGTGCCCGTCCGGTCGTGCCTCGTCGCCCATCCGCTCCTCGACGAGCTGTTCCGCGAGGGTCGCTTCGACGGGGCCGAGGAGGTGGAGCTGCGGGCCGGGGCCCGCACGGGGGAGCGGCTCGTGGTGGCCCATCCCACCGCGACCGACCTCGTCCTGCCGCCCGACGTCCTCACCGTGGGCACCGACGAGCTCGAGGCCGGGGCCGCGGCCTGGTACCACGAGGAGGCGGGAGGGCGCCGGTGGCGCGTGTCCGCGCTGTCGTTCTTCCAGGTGCGGCCGGACGGAGCCGACGTGCTCGCCGGGCTCGTCGCCGGGGCCGCGGGGGACGCGACGACGGCGGTGGACCTGTACTCGGGGGTGGGCCTGTTCGCGGGGGTGCTGGCCGAGCGGGAGCTCGAGGTCGTGGCGGTCGAGGGGCGGGCCGGCGCCGCCGCCGACGCCCGCCACAACCTGGCCGGTCTCCCCGTGAACCTCGTCGAGGGCGACGTGCTGGCGTGGTCACCGACACCCGCCGACCTGGTGGTGGCCGATCCCAGCCGGGCCGGTCTGGGTGAGCGCGGGGTCGAGGTGATCGCCGCCTGCGACCCCCGCCGGGTGGTCGTGGTGGCGTGCGACCCCGCGGCGCTGGGCCGCGACGCAGGGCTGCTCGTCGCCCGCGGGTTCGGGCTCTCCGAGGTCACCGTGGTGGACCTGTTCCCGCACACCCCGCACGTGGAGGCGGTCGCCGTCTTCGACCGCCCCTGACCCCTCCCGTCGCCGCGCCCCCACCCCGGCCCCCGGCCCCGCCACGTCGGGGCACGGAACGATCGCGTGCGGCGCGCTCGTGAGCCGACGCTCGCCGGGTGGGCGCGCTACGGTCCCGGCTGCGTGACCACCGGTGAGGAGCCCACCCGGGTCGAGACCGACAGCATGGGCGCGGTCGAGGTCCCGGCCGACCGGTACTGGGGCGCGCAGACCCAGCGGTCCCTGCACCACTTCGCCATCGGCGACGAGCGGATGCCCGCCCCGGTGATCCGCGGCCTGGCCCTCGTGAAGAAGGCGGTCGCCCTGGTGAACCGCGACCTGGGCCGGCTCCGACAGGACCTGGCCCGGTGGATCGTGGAGGCCGCCGACGAGGTCCTGGCCGGGCGCCACGATGCCGAGTTCCCCCTCCGGGTCTGGCAGACGGGTAGCGGGACCCAGACGAACATGAACGTCAACGAGGTGATCGCCAACCGGGCGAACGAGCTGGCCGGCACCGGCCGTGGGGCGAAGGCGCCTGTCCACCCCAACGATCACGTGAACCTCGGGCAGTCGTCGAACGACGCGTTCCCGACCGCCATGCACGTCGCCGCGGCCGAGGAGATCGTGCACCGTCTCGTCCCCTCCCTCGTCGCCCTGCGCGACGTGCTGGCGGCGAAGGCGGTGGCGTGGGACGACGTCGTGAAGGTCGGTCGGACGCACCTGCAGGACGCCGTGCCCCTCACGCTGGGCCAGGAGGTGTCGGGGTGGGTGGCCCAGCTCGACGCCGACCTCGAGCGGCTCCGTGCCGCGCTCCCGGGCCTCTGCGAGCTGCCGCTCGGCGGCACGGCGGTGGGGACGGGCCTCAACGCCCATCCGGAACTGGGGGACCGGGCCGTGGCCGTGATCGCCGAGCTCACCGGCCTGCCGTTCGTCCCCGCGCCCAACCGCTTCGCGGCGCTCGCCGCCCACGACGCCGTCGTCGCCGCCAGCGGGGCCCTGCGGACCGTGGCCGTGTCGCTGGTCAAGATCGCCGACGACGTCCGCTGGCTGGGTTCGGGGCCCCGGGCCGGGCTGGGGAGCTCGTGCTGCCGGCCAACGAGCCCGGGTCGTCGATCATGCCGGGGAAGGTGAACCCGACCCAGGCCGAGGCGCTGATCATGGTCTGCGCGCAGGTCGTGGGGAACGACACGGCGGTGGCGTTCGCCGGGTCGCGAGGGAACCTCGAGCTCAACGTGGCCAAGCCGGTGATGATCCACAACCTGCTGCGCTCCGTCGCGCTGCTGTCGGACGCGTGCGCGAGCTTCCGGGAGCACTGCGTGGAGGGGCTCGAGCCCGACCGTGAGCGGATCGACCGCCACCTGCGCGAGTCGCTGATGCTCGTGACCGCGCTCACCCCGGAGATCGGCTACGACCGGGCCGCCGAGATCGCGAAGAAGGCCCACGCCGAGGGGTGCACCCTGCGGGAGGCGGCCGTGGCCCTCGGTCACCTGTCGGGGGAGCGCTTCGACGAGATCGTGCGCCCCGAGCGCATGACCGGCCCCTCCTGACCGGCCCCACTGACCGGCCCCTCCCTGACCGGCCCCTCCCTGACCGGCTCTCGCGTCCCGTCCCGGCCACCTCCGTGCTCTCTCCCTCTCCCGGGTTGGTGCGGAATCGGGGTCCTGAGCCCCGAAACCGCGCGAGGGTAGGCTGGGGAGCGCCAACCGGGCCGTGGTGGAGCGCCGACCGGGGCTTGGTGGAGCGCCGACCGGGCCGCGGTGGAGCGGCGGCCGGGGGTGACCCGGCCCGGGCGGCGGGGTCGACCCGGCGCGAGGTGACCCACCGTTCACCACCGTGGGAAGCTGGTGGCTCCCGAGACGCAGGAGGATCCCATGGCGGGCATCGTCGCCTACGGGAGCTACGTCCCGTACCACCGGCTCGACCGGGCGGTCATCGCCGGGGCGCTCGGCGTCCCCGCCGGCCGCGGGACCCGGGCGGTGGCGTCCTTCGACGAGGACACCACCACCATGGCCGTCGAGGCCGGGAGGGCGGCCCTGGGGGCCACCGACCTCCGGCCCGAGGCGCTCTACCTCGCCACCGCGGACCCCGCCTACCTCGACAAGACCAACGCCAACGCCGTCCACGCCGCGCTCGGCCTCCCGGCCTCGGCGCTGGCCGTCGACGTCGCCGGCTCGGTGCGCAGCGGGGTCGGCGCGCTCCGGGCGGCCATGGACTCGCCCGCGCCGGCCCTGGCCGTGCTCTCCGACCTGCGCACGGGGCTGTCCGGCTCGTCCGACGAGATCAACGGTGGCGACGCCGCCGCCGCCTTCGTCTTCGGCGGGTCCGGGGCCGGCCCGGTGATCGCCGAGGTGATCGGCCAGGCCCACGCCACCGAGGAGTTCCTCGACCGCTGGCGCACGCCCGGCGACCCCTTCTCCCGGGTCTGGGAGGAGCGCTTCGGCGAGCACGCCTACGTGCCCCTCGCCCTCGACGCCTGGCACGACGCCCTGAAGACCGCCGGCCTCACGCCCGAGCAGGTCGACCACGTCGTCCTCACCGGCGTGCACGCGAGGGCGGCGCGGGGCGTGGCCCGCCAGCTGGGCGTCGCGGCCGAGGCGTTCGCCGACGACCTCTCCGGCAGCGTCGGGTTCTCCGGCACGGCCCACCTCGGACTGCTCCTCGCCGACGTCCTCGACCGGGCCGAGTCCGGGAAGGTGATCGCGTGCGTGCTGCTGGCCGACGGGGCGTCGGTGCTCCTGCTCCGCACCACCGAGGCGCTCGCCTCCTACCGACCCAAGGCCACCGTGGCCGAGCAGGTGAGCGCCGGGAGCGGCACCCTGGGCTACGAGACCTTCCTGACCTGGCGGGGGATGCTGCGCCGGGAGCCGCCCCGGCGGCCCGACCCGGACGCCCCGGCCGCGCCTCCGTCGCTGCGTCACGAGGCCTGGAAGTTCGCCTTCACGGCGAGCCGTTGCGAGGAGTGCGGCACCCGGCACCTGCCGCCCACCCGGGTCTGCGCCGAGTGCGGGGCCGTCGACCGGATGCAGGACGAGCGCCTCGCCGACACCCCGGGCACCGTGGCCACGTTCACGGTCGACCGGCTGGCGTTCACCCCGAGCCCGCCGATGGTCGCCGCGGTCGTCGACTTCGAGGGAGGCGGGCGGTTCCGCTGCGAGGTCACCGACGTGGACCCCTCGGCGATCGCCATCGGCGACCGGGTGGAGATGACCTTCCGGCGGATCTTCACCGCCGGCAACGGGGTGCACAACTACTTCTGGAAGGCCCGCCCGGTGCGTGAAGCCGGCGCGGGGGAGGCGTCGTGATGCCGGCCGCAGCGGCGGCCGGGCGCGAAGGAGGAGTTGCCTGATGGCATCGAACGGCATCCGCGACCGGGTCGCGGTGGTGGGGATGGGCTGCACCACCTTCGGCGAGCACTGGGACAAGGGCCCCGAGGACCTGCTCGTCGACGCGGTCACCGACGCGCTGGCGTCCGCCGGCGTGGCCAAGGCCGACGTCGACGCGTACTGGCTGGGGACCATGGGCTCGGGCATCTCCGGGCTCACGCTCTCCCGGCCGCTGCGGATCGACTACAAGCCGGTGTCCCGCAACGAGAACATGTGCGCCACCGGCTCCGACGCCTTCCGCAACGCCTGCTACGCGGTGGCCTCGGGGGCGTTCGACGTCGCCATGGCGGTGGGGGTCGAGAAGCTCAAGGACGGTGGGTTCTCGGGTCTCGTCATCCCCACGCCGTCGTCCGACGGCACCGCCGCCGACCTCAGCGCCCCGGCGCTCTTCAGCCTGCTCGCCCCCGCCTACGCCAAGAAGTACGGGGTCGACGACCAGGAGCTCAAGGACGTCTTCACCCGGATCGCGTGGAAGAACCACAAGAACGGCGCGCTGAACCCCCGGGCCCAGTTCCGCAAGGAGGTCCCCAAGGACACGATCGCCTGCTCGCCGCTCATGGCCGGGCCGCTCGGGATCTTCGACTGCTCCGGGGTCTCCGACGGGTCGGCGGCCGCGATCATCGTGCGGGCCGAGGACGCCCACCGCTACACCGACCGGCCCGTGTACGTGAAGGGGATGTCGATGGTGGCGGGCCCGGCGACCGGCGCGATCGACCCGGACTACGACTACACGACGTTCACCGAGGTCGTGGCCTCGGCCACCGACGCCTACCGGCAGGCGGGGGTCACGGATCCCCGCGCCCAGCTCGCCATGGCCGAGGTGCACGACTGCTTCACCCCGACCGAGCTCGTCCTCATGGAGGACCTGGGCTTCGCCGAGCGGGGCACCGCGTGGAAGGAGGTGCTCGCCGGCACCTTCGACCTCGACGGCGAATTGCCGGTGAACCCCGACGGCGGGCTGAAGGCCTTCGGCCACCCGATCGGGGCGTCGGGCCTGCGGATGCTCTTCGAGTGCTGGCTCCAGCTCCGGGACGAGGCCGGGGAGCGCCAGATCGGGACGGTGGCCCAGGGCAAGACGCTGGCGCTGACCCACAACCTCGGCGGCGCGCCGGGCGAGTGCGTCTCGTACGTGAGCGTCGTGGGCTCCCAGCCGAGCGCGTAGCCCACCCACCAGCAGCCAGCGCCCACCAGCCGCCCACCATCCCGCTCTCGGGTGTCTCTGCCGTCGCTGGGCGGGGGTGGAGGCACCCGAATCGTCGACGGTCTGGTTCCGGGTGTCTCTGCCGTCGCTGGGCGGGGGTGGAGGCACCCGAGTCGTCGGTGACGGAGAGGCGGAGCTGGCGGCGATGTGAAATCCGACTCATCTGGTCAGAAAAATTCTTGACCATTTGAGTCGGGTTTCTTAGGGTGCTCGGCATGGCACCGGATCGCCGCGACGCCGTCCACCCGGACACCGACCTCGCCACCCGCCCGACCGCCGGCGCGCCTGCCCGCGCCGTCACCGAGCCGGTCCCCCGGTGTTCCCGGTCGGGCTCGTGGTCGCGGGGAGGCCCTGCCTGGTCGTGGGCGGCGGTCCCGTCGCCGCCCGCAAGGCCGCGGCCCTCGCCGCCTGCGGTGCCGACGTCACCGTCGTCGCCGAGGAGCCGGGCCCCGCGGTCCTCGACCTGGCCCGAGCCGGCCTGGTCCGGCTCGAGGCCCGCGCGTACCGCCCGGGGAGGCGGCCGCCCACCGGCTCGTGATCTCGGCCACGGGCGAGCCGGCAGTCACCGCGCGCGTCGTCGCCGACGCCGAGGCAGCCGGGGTCTGGGTGAACGCCGCGGACGACCCAGCCCGTTGCAGCGTCCTGCTCCCTGCCGTCCTGCGGCGGGGGCCGGTCACGGTCGCGGTGGCGACCGACGGCGCCAGCCCGGCCCTGGCGTCGTGGCTGCGCGACCGGCTCGGCGGTCTGGTCGGGTCCGAGGCGGGGACCACCGCGACGCTCCTCGCCGAGGCCCGGGCGGCTCTCCACCGGAGGGGCCGCTCGACCGAGCGCACGGGGTTCCGGGCCGCCCTCGACGCCGGTCTGGTCGAGGCGGTGCGCGCCGGCCGGGTGGACGAGGCCCGCCGCCTGATCGACGAGGCGATCGCGTGACGGCCGTGACCGCGCCGATTGTCCACATCGTCGGGGCCGGCCCGGGCGATCCGGAGCTGCTCACCCTCAAAGCGGCCCGGCTCCTGGCGACGGCCGAGGTCGTCGTCCACGACCGCCTCGTCGCCCCCCGCATCCTGGCGCTGGTGCCCCCGGAGGCCGAGCGCATCGACGTCGGCAAGCGGCCCGGCCGCCCCCTCCCCCAGGAGCTCGTCGACGCGCTCCTCGTGGAGCTGGGCCGGGCCGGCCGGCGGATCGTGAGGCTCAAAGGCGGCGACCCGTTCGTGTTCGGCCGCGGCGGCGAAGAGGCCCGGGCGCTCGCGGCCGCCGGCGTGCCCTTCGAGGTCGTCCCGGGGATCTCCGCGGCGCTGGGCGTGCCCGCCTACGCCGGCATCCCCGTCACCCACCGGGGCCTCGCGGCGTCGTTCACCGTCGTCACCGGTCGGCGGGCCCCCGGGTGGCCCGACGTCGACTGGAAGGCCCTCGCCCGGGTCGGCGGCACCCTCGTCATCCTCATGGGCGTGGCCCGACGGGCCGAGATCGCCGCCCGCCTCGTCGGCGGCGGGCTCCCGGGCCGGACCCCGGTGGCGGCCGTGCGGTGGGGGACCCGCGACGACCAGATGGTCTGGCGAACGACCCTCGCGGAGCTGGGGGCTGCCCCCGTCGAGGGGCCGGCGACGATCGTCGTCGGCGAGGTCGCGGCCCTCGACCTGACCTGGTTCCGGCCGGCTGGCCTGGCCGCTGTGCCGGGGGAGGGCCGGTGAGGGCGCGCCGCCGGCCGGGCTCGCGACCGTCGCCGGCGACGTCGCTTCGCCGCCTCCTCTCGCGCTTCGCCCGCGCCGTCGCCGACGGCGAGGCCCGCTTCTGGGGCGTGGACCCCGGCGGGGGGAGTTGAGCGGTGGCCATCGACGTTCGCGAGCTGCGGGGCCGGACCCTCGATCCAGAGGTCTCGGCCGAGCTCGACACCTACGAGGCCACCCTGGGCGAGTACCTCGTCGGCGACCTCGATCCCGACGTGTTCCGGGTGTTCCGTCTCACCCACGGGATCTACGGTCAGCGCCAGGGCGGTCACCACCAGATGGTCCGGGTCAAGGTGCCCCACGGCCGGCTCGATCCCGAGCAGCTCGAGGTCCTCGCCCACGTCGCCGACGGGTACTCGCGAGGTTGGGGCCACCTCACGACCCGCCAGAACGTCCAGTTCCACTTCGTGGCCCTCGAGCGGACCCCCGAGGTCCTCCGGTTGCTCGCCTCGGTGGGGCTCACGACCCGCGAGGCCTGCGGCGACACGGTCCGCAACGTGGCCGCCTGCCACCTGGCCGGCGCCTGCCCGTTCGAGGTGCTGGACGTCACCCCGTGGGCCGAGGCCACGACCCGGCACCTCCTGCGGCACCCCTACGCCCAGCGGCTGCCCCGCAAGTTCAAGGTCAACTTCTCGGGCTGCGCCACCGACTGCGGCCAGGCCATGTTCAACGACGTGGGTGTGGTCGCGGTCCGCCGCCCGCACCCCGACGGCACCGTGGAGGACGGCTTCCGGGTCTTCGTGGCGGGCGGGCTGGGCGCGAACCCGCACCCCGCGCTCGCGCTCGAGGAGTTCACGCCCCGCGAGGACCTGCTCCCCACCGTCGAGGCGGTCCTGCGCACCTTCGACCACGACGGCAACCGCGACAACAAGCTCCGGGCCCGCATGAAGTGGCTCGTCGACACTCTCGGCATCGACGAGGTTCGCCGCCGCGTGCTGCGGGAGCGGCGCTTCCTGCGGGCGGTGTCGGGCTGGCCCGGCGGGATCCCCGCGGTCGTCGCCGAGCGGGGGGACGCGCCCGCGGGTGACGGCGCCGGCGGGGCCGGCACCCCGGACCTCGCGGCACCCGTCCGCTTCCGATCGGCCGACCCGTTCCAGCGCTGGGTGGACGCGAACGTCGTGCGGGGCGCCGGCCCGGGGGCGGGTGGCCCGGCCAGCGCGATCGCCCACGCGCCGCTCGGCGACCTGACCGCCGGTCAGTTCCGGGCCGTCGCCGACCTCCAACGGGAGCTCGGGCTCGACGTCCGGGTCACCAACCGCCAGAACCTCGTCCTGCGCGACGTTCGCGAGGAGGACCTGCGCACCCTCCACGGGCGCCTGACCGCGATGGGGATGGCGACCCCCGGAGCCGAGCTCGCCCGCGACGTGGTGTCCTGCCCCGGGGCCGACACCTGCAACCTCGCCGTCACCCAGTCGCGGGGGCTCGCGCAGGCCATCGGCGCGGCCCTCGAGGATGCCGGCCTGGCCGACGTGGGCGGTGTGCGGGTGAACATCTCCGGCTGCACGAACTCGTGCGGGCAGCACCATGTCGCCGACATCGGGCTCTTCGGGCTCGAGCGGCGGGCGCACGGTCGCTCGGCCCCTGGCTACCAGCTCCTGCTGGGGGGACGGCTGGGGGAGACGGAGGTCGAGTTCGGACGGAAGGCGGTGAAGCTCCCGGCCAAGGCCGCGGCGCAGGCCGTCGTCGAGGTGGTCGGCCGCTTCGCGGCCGACCGGGAGGTAGGGAGACCTTCGGTGGCTGGCTCGAGCGGGCCGGAGGTGCCGCGGAGGTGGGTGCCGGGCTGGCCCACCTGGCCGAGCTGCTCCATCCCGACGACGCCCCCGGCCTGTACGTGGACTTCGGCGAGACCGGTCCGTACGTCGTCGAGACCGGGCCGGGCGAGTGCGCCACCTGACCGTGCTCTCCCGTCCCCCGTCCCCGAAGCCGAGAGAACCCGGAGGCGTACGGAGATGCCGCCCTCGACCGAACCGATCATCCCCCGGCCGGCCCGCCCGACCGCACGCCGGTAGTCGGTGCGGCGATGCTCGGACTCGACGTCGCGATCGGGATCGACCCGGGCCTCGTCCTGGCGGGAGCGATCGTGGGGCTCACGGTCGGCCTCACGGGCATGGGCGGCGGTGCGCTCATGACGCCGATGCTCGTGCTGCTCTTTGGAGTCCCGCCGCTCACGGCGGTGTCGAGCGACCTCGTCGTCTCGCTCGTGATGAAGCCCGTCGGTGGTGCGATCCACTGGCGGCGGGGCACCGTGCGGACCGACCTGGCGCGATGGCTGGTGGTGGGCTCGGTGCCCGCCGCCTTCGCCGGGGCCGCACTGGTGGGGACGATGGAGCCGGCAGGGGTCGAGGGGTGGCTACGGCGCGCGCTCGGCCTCGCCCTCGTGGCGTCGGCCGTCATGATGGTGATGCGAGCCCGGTTCGCGGCGGCTCGGGGGTCTGCGAGGGCTCCGGTCTCGAGCCCGGTGAGCCCGGCCCTCACGGTGGGCGTCGGCGCGATCGGGGGCTTCGTCGTCGGGCTCACGAGCGTCGGATCGGGAACGCTCGTGATCGTGCTCCTGATGTGGCTGTACCCCACCCTCACACCCGCCGAGCTGGTCGGGACGGACCTCGTCCAGGCCGTGCCCCTCGTCGGGGCGGCCGCCTTCGGTCATCTGCTCTTCGGCGAGGTGGTCTTCGCGCTCACGCTCTCGCTCCTCGTCGGCGGGATCCCCGGCGTGTACCTGGGGGCTCGGATGTCGGCGCGAGCTTCGCAGCGCGTGGTGCGCCCGGCGCTGCTCGCCGTGCTCCTGACCAGTGGCCTCAAGCTCCTCCAGGTGATCTGAGCGACCGGACCATGAACCCCCGGCCCACTCCGCACCGTCCGTCCCACCCGACCGAGGAGACCCGATGGCCGGACCTCTCGTGACCCCGCCCGATCCGACCGTGCCGGTGGACCGGTTCGAGGCCGCCGACCCCGCCGAGATCGTCGAATGGGCCGCGCGGCGGTTCGGCGAGGATCTCGTCGTCACCGCCAGCTTCGAGGACGCCGTCCTCGTGGACCTCGTGGCCCAGGTCGCACCTCGTTCGCGGATCGTCTTCCTCGACACCCAGTACCACTTCGCGGAGACGCTCTGGTACGTCGAAGAGCTCCGCAGACGCTTCCGGTTGAGGCTCGAGATCGTGCGGCCCGCGCCGAACGTGATCCCCGACAACCAGTGGCAGGAAGACGTCGAGAGCTGCTGTGCCCGACGGAAGGTGGAGCCGCTGGCCCGTGCGTTGGCCGGCCAGGCCGCGTGGATGACCGGGATCCGGCGAGCCGACGGCCCGACGCGGGCCGGCGTGCCGATCGTGTCCTGGGACCCGGCCCGATCCGTGGTGAAGGTCAACCCGCTGGCCCGCTGGTCGGACGAGGACGTGGCGGCTCACCAACGGGCTCGCGACCTGCCCCTGCACCCCCTGACCGATCGCGGGTACCGGTCGATCGGTTGCTGGCCGTGCACCCGGCCGGTGGCACCGGGCGAGGACCGGCGGGCCGGCCGCTGGACCGGCCTGGCCAAGACCGAGTGCGGCCTGCACATCGAGGAGCGACCATGAGCGACGTCTCCCTGGACCCCCCGGCCTTCACCACTCCCCAGGAAGTGGTTCCCGCACCTGGCCCGGTCAGCCCGGCCGATCGGCTCGACCCGTGGCTCGAGTTGGCCGAGCCCCCCGCCGGGCGACCCGACGGGCTCGATCACCTCGCTTCGCTCGAAGCCGAGGCGATCACGGTGTTCCGCGAGGTCGCGGCGGAGTGCGAGCGACCCGTGCTGCTGTTCTCGGGGGGAAAGGACTCGGCTGTGCTCCTGCGCCTGGCGGACAAGGCGTTCCGGCCCGGCCGGTTCCCCTTCCCCGTCCTGCACGTCGACACCGGCCACAACTTCCCCGAGACGATCGCCTTCCGCGACCGGCGGGTGGCCGAGCTCGGGGAGCAGCTCCTCGTCGCCTCGGTGCAGGAGTCCATCGACCGGGGCCGGGTGGTCGAGGAGACCGGCCCCCGGGCGAGCCGCAACCGCCTCCAGAGCGTCACCCTGCTCGACGCCCTCGCCGAGCACGGCTTCGACGCGGCGTTCGGCGGCGGGAGGCGCGACGAGGACAAGGCGCGGGCCAAGGAGCGGATCCTCAGCTTCCGGGACGAGTTCGGCCAGTGGGAGCCGCGCCGCCAGCGGCCCGAGCCGTGGGGGGTGCTCAACACCCGGATCCGTCCTGGTGAGCACCTGCGGGTCTTCCCGATCTCCAACTGGACCGAGGTCGACGTATGGCGGTACGTGGAGCGCGAAGGCCTCGACCTGCCCGGGATCTACTTCGCCCACGAGCGCGAGGTGTTCGAACGGGACGGGATGCTCCTCGCCACGGGCGGTCCCATCACGCTGTTGCCGGGCGAGGAGCCGTTCACCGCCACGGTCCGCTA
Source organism: Acidimicrobiia bacterium (assembly GCA_027494165.1). GTDB lineage: Bacteria > Actinomycetota > Acidimicrobiia > IMCC26256 > JAOSJM01 > JAOSJM01. Next base: position 500,392 of record JAOSJM010000001.1, read on the forward strand.
CCGGACCGTGGGCGACATGACCTGCACCGGCGCGGTCCGCTCCACCGCCCGCACCGTGGCCGAGGTGATCGCCGAGGTCGCCGCCAGCCGGGTGACCGAGCGGGGCGCGACCCGAGCCGACGACGCGTTCAGCGAGACGTCGATGGAGGACCGCAAGCGCGAGGGGTACTTCTGATGCTCGAACCGGCGACCCGCCGGCGGTCGCTGCTGCGGATCGCGACGGCGGGCTCGGTTGACGACGGGAAGTCCACACTCATCGGCCGGCTCCTGCACGACACGAAGACGCTGCTCGAGGACCAGCTGGGCGCGCTCGAGCGGGCCAGCGCCCGCCGGGGCCAGGGCGTCACCGACCTCGCCCTGGTGACGGACGGCCTGCGGGCCGAGCGCGAGCAGGGCATCACCATCGATGTCGCCTACCGGTTCTTCTCCACGCCCGCGCGCTCGTTCATCCTGGCCGACACGCCCGGGCACGCCCAGTACACCCGCAACATGGTCACCGGCGCCTCGACGGCGGACGTGGCCGTCGTGCTCGTCGACGTTCGCCACGGCGTGGTCGAGCAGACCCGCCGGCACGTCTACGTCGCCGCCCTCCTCGGGGTCGGAGCGCTCGTCGTGGCCGTGAACAAGATGGATCTCGTCGGCTGGGACGAGCACGTCTTCGAGGCCGTCGCCGGCGAAGTCGCTGCCTATGTGGCTGGCCTGCCCTTCCCGGTCCCCGTCCGGGCCGTGCCGGTCTCGGCGCTCCATGGCGACAACGTGGTGGAGCTCTCAGCGCGGATGCCCTGGTACGAAGGGCCGAGCCTCCTGGCGGTGCTCGAGGCGATCGACGTCGGACGTGACCGCGATCACGGCGGCGTCGGCGCCCGCCTCCCGGTGCAGTGGGTGATCCGCCCACCCGACCACCCCGACCGCCGGGGCTACGCGGGGCAGCTCGCCGGCGGCGTGCTCGCCCCCGGCGACGCGGTCGTGGTGCTCCCGGCGGGGATCCCCACCACGGTCGTCGCGGTGGAAACGGCCGACGGGCCGCTCCACCGCGCCATGCCCGGCCAGGCGGTGACGGTCCGGCTGGCCGACCACGTCGACGTCGGCCGAGGCGACACCGTCGCCGCGGTCGGCCCGGGGGTGCGGCTGCCCCTCGTCGGCACCGAGGTCGAGGCCGACGTGTGCTGGATGGCCGAGTCGCCCCTGTGGCCCCGCAGCCGCCACCTCGTGAAGCACACGACCCGCACGGTGCGGGCTCTCGTGAGCGATCTGGTCCACCGCATCGACGTCGACGCGCTCGTGCCCCGGGCTGCTCCGGCGCGGCTCGACCTCAACGACCTGGGCCGGGTGCGCCTGCGGGTGGCGACTCCGATCGTGGCCGACCCCTACGAGGTGAGCCGGGTCACCGGCCGGTTCGTGGTGGTCGACGAGGCCAGCAACGCCACGGCCGCCGCGGGGATGATCCGCTCCGTGCGCTGACGAGGTTGATGCGGTCTCGGGTGCCTCTACCCCCGCTGGGCGACGGTATCGGCACCCGGGACGCCGTGGGGCCGGTCTCGGTGCCGTTACCCGCCGCTGGGCGACGGTATCGGCACCCGGGACGACGCCGTGGGGCCGGTCTCGGGTGCCGTTACCCCCGCTGGGCGACGGTATCGGCACCCGGGACGCCGTGGGGCCGGTCTCGGGTGCCTCTACCCCCGCTGAGCGACGGTATCGGCACCCGGGACGCAGATGGCGCGGGCCTAGCCGGGCAGGGCGCCCTGGCGGGTCAGGAACTCGGTCGTGAACTGGTCGAGAAGGGTCCCCGCCGACGCGACCTCGGGCCGGCCCTCGAGCAGCTTCGGGGCCTCGGCCTGCAGCGCGCCCACCGTCCAGCGGTCGTCGGATCTCACCACGTCGCCGAGCGTCCAGCCCTGGAAGAGCCCGACCTCGGTCCCGGCCACGTGGAACACACCCCCGTTGAACGGGCAGCCCTCCGTGGAGAGGTAGGCCACGAGCGGCGAGACGTTCGCCGGGTTCCACACGTCGAAGCGGCTCGCGTCCTCGGGCTCGGCCACGACCTGGTCCATGCCGGGGGTCTGGAGCGTGAGGCGGGTGCGGGCCAGCGGGGCGATCGCGTTGGCGCGCACGCCGTAGCGGGCCAGCTCCATGGCGCAGATGATCGTGAAGGCGGCGATGCCGGCCTTGGCCGCGCCGTAGTTGGTCTGGCCGAAGTTGCCGAGGAGGCCCGCACCCGAGGAGGTGTTCACGATGGCGGCCTTCACCTCCTTGCCCGCCTTGACCTGCTCGCGCCAGTACGCCGCCGCGAACCGGGTGGGGCAGAAGTGGCCCTTGAGGTGCACGGCCATCACCGCGTCCCACTCGGCCTCGGTCATGTTCACCAGCACCCGGTCGCGCAGGATCCCGGCGTTGTTCACGAGGACGTGCAGATCGCCGAAGGTCTCGATCGCGGTGTTCACGAGGCGCTGGGCGCCCTCCCAGTCCGCGACGCTGTCGACGTTGGCGACGGCCTCGCCGCCCATCTCCCGGATCTCGTCCACGACGAGCTGGGCCGGGGCCCGGTCCTCGCCGGTGCCGTCGATGTCGCCGCCGAGATCGTTCACGACGACCTTCGCGCCCTCGGACGCGAACAGCAGGGCGTGCTCCCGTCCGATGCCGCGCCCGGCGCCGGTGATGATGGCGACACGTCCGTCGAGTGCTCCCATGGTCCCCTCCCGTGTCGGGTCGTCGGTCGGTTCCGGCGGCCGAGCCGCCCTCGTCGTGCTCGTTCCGTTGTCGGCCCCGATCCTGCCCCCTGCGACAGACCCCTGCCGCATCGGCGGCCACTCGGGGTGGTCCGCGCGACCGGGACGTGCGCCGTCCGCCGGGGACGGTCGGCGCACGGGCCGGTCAGTGGACCGCCCGCTCCTGACCCTCCCAGTAGGGCGCCCGGAGCTCGCGCTTGAGGATCTTGCCCGACGGGTTGCGGGGCAGCTCGTCGGCCCAGGCCACCGAGGTCGGGCACTTGTAGTGGGCGAGGTGCTCGCGGGCGTGGGCGACGAGCTCGGCCTCGGTCGCCTCGATCCCCGGGGCCCGCACGACGATGGCCTTCACCGCCTCCCCCCAGCGGTCGTCGGGCACCCCGATCACGGCGACGTCGGCGACACCCGGGTGGGTCATGAGCACGTTCTCCACCTCGATCGGGTACACGTTCTCGCCGCCCGTGATGATCATGTCCTTCACCCGGTCCTGGATGAACAGGTAGCCGTGCTCGTCGAGGTACCCGGCGTCCCCCGAGCGGAACCACCCGTCGGGGGTGATCGACCCGGCCGTGTCCTCGGGCCGGTTCCAGTACCCCCGCATCACCTGGCCCGAGCGGATCCAGACCTCGCCCACGGCGCCGGTGGGGACGTCGGCACCGGTGCCCGGGTCGACGATCCGCAGCTCGACGCCCGGCATGGCGACCCCGGCCGCGCGCAGGCGCTCGGGGCTGGGGCCGTCGGGGTGGTGGTCGGCGGCCGGGAGCATCACGACAGCCCCGGTGGTCTCGCTCAGCCCGTAGGCCTGGGAGAACTCGCAGCCGAAGGTCTCGATGGCCCGGACGAGCACCTCGCGGGTGATGGGTGACGCCCCGTAGACGACGGTCCGCAGGCTCGAGAAGTCGGTCTCGGTCACGCCGGGGGTGGCCATGAGGAGCTGCATCACCGCCGGGACGAAGATCGTGTGGGTGATGCGGTGCTCGGGGACGGCGGCGAGGATCGCCGCCGGGTCGACCGCGCGCAGCAGCACGTTGTGGGCTCCGAGGTACAGACCGACGAGCCCCCAGCCGCTGCCGGCGATGTGGAACAGGGGCATCACGACGAGGCTCACCGACTCGGGCCCGAAGCCCCACTCGGCCGACGCGTAGGGGACGAGGGCGAAGAGGTTGCGGTGGGGGATCATGGCCCCCTTGGGCAGACCGGTCGTCCCCGAGGTGTAGACGAGCATGGCCACGTCGTCCGGGGCGACCTCGACGTCGGGGTCGTCGGCCGGGCGGTCTCCGATCCAGGCCTCGTAGCCCGGGTGGCGGGGGTGGTCGCCCAGCACCACGACCCGCCGCACGGACTCGAGCTCGGGCTCCATCTCGTCGAGCGCGGGCAGCAGGTCGGTCCCGACGACGAGCACGGACGCCTGGGAGTCGTTGAGGATCCACGCCATCTCCGAGGGGTGCAGGCGCCAGTTCACGGCCACGCTCACGGCCCCGACCTTGCCCCCGCCGAGCAGGACCTCGAAGTACTCCGGTGAGTTGTGGTCGAGGAAGGCCACCCGGTCGCCGGGCCCGACCCCCTCGCCGATCAGGGCGTTGGCCACCCGGCTGGCGCGCGCGTCGAGCTCGGCGTAGCTGGTCGAGCGCTCCTGGTAGGTGATGGCGGGCCGGTCGCCACGGTCGGCGGCCCGGGCCCTGATCATCCCGCCGAGGGTGAGGTCCATGGCTCCTCCATGAGGGTGCGGTGCGGGCGCGGGCGATCGTGGGTGAACCGTCGTTCACCCACGATCGACGCTAGCCGCGGTCCCGGCGTGGAGCCAGGGTCGGTGCCACGGCCGCCCGGGCGCTCGCGACGTCGGCGTCGTGGGTGGCGGCCGCCCGCAGCACCACCGGGCTGCCCACCAGCGCGGGAAGGACGGCGACGACGAGAGCGAGGCGCAGCGAGCCGAGGTCCGAGACGAGACCGACGAGGAGCGGGCCGAGCGCGCCTCCCACCGAGACCAGCAGGGTGAAGACCGAGAATCCGGTCCCCCGGACGGGCGCGGGGATGACGTCGGCGGTGGCCGCCGCGTAGTTCGGCACCGAGAAGGACAGGACGAAGACCGCGGCGGCGACGAGGAGGAGTTGGGGTGCCAGGACGGGCACGACGAGGCCGGCGATCAGCAGGCCGGCCCCGGCGGCCACGCTGGCGGCCACCACGACGATCCGGCCCCCGGGGCGGCCGAGCCCGGCCCGGTCTCCCAGCGCGCCTCCCACGAGCGAGCCGGGCAGCGAGGTGAGCAGGAAGACCGCCCCGGTGAGCGCCGCGGCCCGCCCCTCGGTGAGGTCGTGGGTCCGCTCGAGGAAGCTCGGGAGCCAGAACACGACTCCCTGCAGCCCCAGCAGGGTGAGCGTGAGGCCGAGGTAGAGCGAGCGGACGGTCGGGATCGAGAGCAACGTGCGGACGAGCCGGAGCTGGCCGCGTGGGCCGGCGGCGCCCGGGAGCGGCGTGCCCCCGGAGCCCGACGGGCCGTCCCCGGTCGCCTCCGTCGGCGTCTCCTCACCGGGAGGGCGGTACGGACCCGCCTCGTGGTGAGCCCGGTCGAGCCCGCCTCGTGGCGGCTCGACGAGGCGGGCGCAGAGCAGGGCGACCGCCAGCCCGGGCAGCGCCATCACGAGGAACGGCGCCCGCCAGCCGAGGAGCTCTCCCACCCCTCCGCCCACGGCGAGCCCGATCGCCGTTCCCAGGGCGAGCGCGATCCGTTGGGTCCCGAAGGCCCGACCCCGGGACCGCGACGGGTAGAAGTCGGCGAGCAGGCTCGAGGCCGGCGGGTTGTCGAGCGCGTTCGCCGCGCCGAGCACGAACCGGACCGCGAAGAACATCGCGAAGGAGACCGCCGCGGCACTCGCCGTGGACAGCACCGCCCAGGAGAGGACGACGATCGCCAGGAGGCGGGTACGGGTCACGCGGTCGGCGAGGTACCCCGCGGGGAGGAGGACGACGGCCGAGATCGCGGCGTCGGCGGCGGGGATGGCCCCGCCCCAGGTGTCGCTGAAGCCCCACTCGTCCTGGAGGAGGGGGAGCGCGCCGGCGACCAGGCTCTTCTCCGCGCCGTCGACGAGGTTGACGGCGGCCAGGACGAGCATCGGGCTCCACCCGTAGGGCGCCGCGCCCCGGCCGTCGGGGTCGGGTCGGTTGGTCCTGCTCCGCACCGCCGCTCCTCGCCGCCCGCTCCGATGCTACGTTAATCTCCGTTCACATCGGTTTGCCCGGACCGGGAGGAGGGGCGATGGCGGCACCCGCCGTGGCGCGTCCCGAGGAGGCGCGCCGGCTCGTCGACGACCTGATCGACGACCTCCTGGCGCGCCACGACCCGGCCACGACCCCCCGCGAGGTGCTCTGGGGCGCGCAGTTCGACGCCGGCCTCGCGTGGGTCCACTTCCCCGAGGGTCGGGGCGGCCTCGGCCTCGACCCCGAGCTCCAGGACCGGATCGACCAGCGCCTCGCCGCGGCCGGGGTCGAGAACAACCTGGCCCGCAACATGATGGGTGTCGGCATGGCCGGGCCCACCCTGATCGAGTACGGCACGCTCGAGCAGCAGGACGCGCTGCTCCGGCGCATCTGGACCTGCGAGGACATCTGGTGCCAGATGTTCAGCGAGCCCGGGGCGGGCTCCGACGTCGCCGCCCTCGCCACCCGGGCGGTGCGCGACGGAGACGAGTGGGTGGTCAACGGGCAGAAGGTCTGGACGACGCTGGCCCACGTCGCCGACAAGGGGCTCCTCCTCGCCCGGACCGACCCCGACGTCCCCAAGCACCTCGGCCTCACCTACTTCTGGGTCGACATGCACGCCCCCGGCGTCGAGGTGCGGGCCCTGCGCCAGATGACCGGCGAGGCCGAGTTCAACGAGATCTACCTCACCGACGTCCGGATCCCCGACCGCCAGCGGATCGGCCCGGTCGGGGAGGGCTGGCGGGTCGCCATGACCACCCTCGGCAACGAGCGGAACATGCTCGGGAAGCTGGCCGTCCCGACCCGCTCCGGCGGTCCGATCCGCCACGTCCTGCGCCTCTGGCGGGAGCGCGTCGCCCGCGGGTCCGGTCCCGACCCGGTGCTGCGCGACCGGGTCGTGCGGGTGTGGATGGAGGCCGAGGTGCTCCGCCTCACGATGCTGCGGGCCGAGGCCAACCGGGAGCGCGGCACCCCCGGCCCCGAGGCCTCCATCGGCAAGATCGGCGTCTCGCCCCACCACCAGCGCCTCTACGGCCTGTGCATGGAGCTGCTCGGTCCCGAGGGCATGCTCGTCTCGGGCTACGAGATGACCCGCCCCGACACCGTCTCGCCGTCGATCCTCGGCGACGAGGAGCAGGCGGCCGACGTCCAGAAGGCGTTCCTCACCGCCGTGGGTGCCACCATCGGGGGCGGCACCACCGAGATCGCCCGCAACGTCGTGGGGGAGCGGGTGCTCGGCCTGCCCCGGGAGCCGTCGGTCGACCGCGACGTACCGTGGAGCGAGATCCCCCGGAGCTAGGTTCCGGCGGCGGTCCCGGGGTCGCGAAGAGGAGCAGCCATGGGGTTCTCGACGCTGAGGCTCGACGTCACCGGCGGACTCGCCCGGGTCACGCTCAGCCGACCCGAGGCGGCGAACGCCATCGACCTCGCGATGGCCCGCGAGCTCGAGGAGGCCGCCCTCCGGCTCGACGGCGACCCCTCGGTCCGGGCCGTGCTGCTCACCGGCGAGGGCCGGATGTTCTGCGGTGGGGGCGACGTGAAGGCGTTCGCCGCCGCCGGCGACGACCTCCCCGCGCTGCTGCGCGAGATCACGACCCACCTGCACGCCGGCGTCTCCCGCCTGGTGCGCCTCGACGCGCCGGTCGTCGCCGCGGTGCACGGCAGCGCCGCCGGTGCCGGCCTGGGCCTCGTCACCGCCGCCGACCTCGTGCTGGCGGGCGAGTCGGCCCGCTTCACGATGGCCTACACGGCCATCGGTCTCGTGCCCGACGGCTCGTCGACCTTCTTCCTCCCGCGCCTCGTCGGCCACCGGCGGGCGACGGAGCTGACGCTCACCAACCGGGTCCTCTCCGCGGCCGAGGCCCTGGAGTGGGGGCTGGTGAACCGGGTGGTCCCCGACGCCGACCTGGAGCGGGAGGCCACCCACCTGGCCGCCGGCCTCGCCGACGGGCCGACCCGTGCGTTCGGGGGCGCCAAGGCCCTGCTGCGCGGCGCCTGGACCGAGACCCTCGAGACCCAGATGGAGCTCGAGAGCAGGGGGCTGCGCGAGGCCGCCCTCACGGCCGACGCCCCCGAGGGCCTGGCGGCCTTCGTGGAGAAGCGCCGGCCCGAGTTCCGCGGTCGCTGACCGGTACCGGCCCTCGGCCGTCGGTCACCCGCCCGAGAGCGCCTGCACGAGGGTCACCTCGCCGGTCCCGACCAGCGGGGTCGCCAGGTCGCGCGTGCCCTCCTCGCCCACGAAGATCCTCATGTGCGGCCGGAGGCGGCCCTGCTCGTCGACCACCCGGAAGCGGAGGCCGGGGTGGCGGCGGTCGAGGTCCTCGAGCAGCTCGCCCAGGTCGGCGCCGTCGGCCTCGACCACCGCCTGCTGGCCCGTGTAGGACCGCAACGGCGTCGGGATGCGCACCTTCACGGTGCCGGCGCTCCGGTCGGGGGGCGGGTGCTCACGGTCCGCCCGGCCGGGCGTGCTCCAGCGAGTAGATCTCGGGAAGGTGCGCCGCGACCCGCGTCCAGGTCGCTCCCTCGTCCCGGCTGGCCCACACCTCGCCGCTGGTCGTCCCGAAGTACACCCCCACCGGGTCGGCGTCGTCGACGGTCATGGCCTGGCGCTTCACCGTGTACCAGGCCGTCTCGGGCAGCCCTCCGTCGCCGCGGGTCCACGACGTCCCCGCGTCGCGGGTGACGTACACCGCGGGCCGGCCGCCCGGGCTCGTACGGGGCCACACGTCGGTCCCGTCCATGGGGAACACCCACGCCGTGTCGGGGTCGCGGGGGTGGAGCTCGATCGGGAAGCCGATGTCGCCGACCTCGGGCGGCATGGCCTCGCCGACGCGCACCCACCGCCCCTCGGGGCGGTCCATGCGGTAGATCCCGGTGTGGTTCTGCTGGTACAGGCGGTCGGGCACGAGCGGGTGCGACCGGACGCAGTGCGGGTCCTGGCCGAACTCGAGGTCGGCGTCGGGCAGGAGCGGCGAGAGCGAGCCGAGGTTCAACGGGCTCCAGTCGGCGCCGCCGTCGACGCTCTCGAACACCCCGCCACTCGAGCAGCCGAGGTAGAGGTGGGCGGGGTCGCGGGGGTCGACGATCACCGAGTGCAGCATCGACCCGTCCGGCGTTCCCTCCTCGGGCCACTCGGCCCACGTCTCCCACTCGGGGTGGTCGTTCCAGCCCGACACCGGGCTCCACGTGTCGCCGCCGTCGCCGGAGCGGAACAGGCCCTGGGGGGACCCGCCGGCGTACCAGACGCCGGGCTCGTCGGCGTGGCCGGGCGTCAGCCAGAACACGGCCTGCAGGCTGCGGCCGAGCCGCTCGCCGCCGGTGAACGCGGGGGGTCGCGAGGCCTCGCTCCAGGACCGGCCCAGGTCCCCGGACCGGAACACGGTCGGCCCGAGGTGCCCGGTGCGGGTGGCGAGGAGGAGCGTGCGGCCGTCCCTGGGGTCGAGCACCGCGTGGTGGACGACGTGGCCGAGGTACACGGGAGCGGAGATCGTCCAGCGCTGCCGCCCCTCGTCGCCGGTGACGATCCACGCGCCCTTGCGCGTCCCGACCAGCAGCATCGGTCCCATGGCGTTCCCCCCGGTCCGTGCCCCCGTCGTGATCCTCGGGCCCGCTCAGGCTAGAGCCCGTCGCGGGACTCGGGGGCGCGGGGCTCAGGTCGTGAGGATCGTCACCGCGCCGACGCCCGGTGCCCCGTAGACCTGGGTGTAGCCGACCCTGGGGTCGCCCGGCACCTGCCGCTCGCCCGCGTCGCCGCGGAGCTGCAGGACCGTCTCGTGGACCTGGCGCATCCCCGACGCGCCGATCGGCTCGCCGTTGGCGATGAGACCTCCGTCGGTGTTGAGAGGGAGGCGACCGCCGATCTCGGTCTCACCGGCCGCGATCATCGCCTCCTGCTCGCCGTCCTCGCAGAAGCCGTTCTCGGCCATGTGCATGATCTCGGCGCCCGCCTCGCTGTCCTGGATCTGCGCGACGTCCACGTCCTCGGGTCCGATCCCCGCCTGCTCGTAGGCCGCCCGTGACGCGTCGACGGTCGGGCTCGGTGCCCCCTCGAGGGGCAGCCAGGGGCTGAACACCTCGAACGAGCCGAAGCGCCGGGTCCGCAGCGAGACGGATCGCAGGTACACGGGCCGGTCGGTGTAGCGGTGGGCGTGGTCGGCCCGGCAGAGCACGACCGCGACGGCTCCCTCGTCGGGGGAGCAGAACATGTACTGGGTGAGCGGGTAGTTGAGCATCCTGGACGCGAGGATCTCGTCCTCCGTGAACGGCTTGCGCCGCCAGGCGTTGGGGTTGAGCGCTCCGTTGCGGTAGGCCTTGGCCGCCACCCGGGCCAGGGTCTGTCGGCTGATGCCGTGATCGTGCATGTAGCGGTTGATCTTCATCGCGAAGAACTGGGTGGTGACGAACATCCCCAGCTCCCCGTACCACGACGGCAGGCCGTGCACGCCGGGGTCGGCGTTGAAGTGGCCGCGGGGGTGCTTGTCGAAGCCGACGGCGACGCCCAGGTCGTGGGCTCCCGACTCGATGGCCTGGGCGGCCATGAGCAGCGCGCTCCCGGCGGTGGCGCAGCCGTTCTGGACGTTCACGAAGGGCAGGCCGGTGAGGCCGAGCTGGGGGAGCAGGGCGTCGGCCTGGGCCTCCTTGCTGTCGGCCAGCGCGAACGACAGGCTCCCGCCGAGAGCGAACTGGACGTCGCCCCAGCCGACGCCGGCGTCGCGCAGGGCCCGGCGGGTGGCGTGGGCACCCAGCTCGACCCCCGACACCCCGTCGAAGCGCCCGAACGGGTGGATCCCGATGCCGACGATGGCGACGTTCACGGCTGCTCCTCCCCGCGCTCGACCGGTGCGAAGGCGAAGGTCACGACCTCGCGGCCGTCCTCGTCGACCCGGAAGGGGACGATCACGAGCTCCACGGCCATGCCGATCCGGAGCCTCGCCGGGTCCGTCTCGGTGAGGCGGCTCTCCACCATCACCTCGCCGGGGAGCTCCACGTACCCGAGCGTGAACGGCTCGAAGGTCTCGTCGGTCTCGGGTCCGGTGTAGGGCCACTTGGGCAGGAAGCCCTGCGTCGTGAAGCTCCAGAGGGTGCCGCGCCGGGCGAGCTCGGTCGGCTCCATCGACTCGCCGCAGCGCGGGCAGCCGGCCTGGTGCGGGAACGTGACGACGCCGCAGGAGGGGCAGCGACCCCCGACGAGCCGGGGCTCCTCGGAGGGCCAGGTGAACACCCCTTCGGCGATGGGGACCCGGGTCGTGGCCATGGCGGTCATTGTAAACGACGGTTCACCGACTGCCCAGCGGGCCCCCGCCCCGCTCCCTCCGGTCGGCCCCGATCAGGCGCGGCCGGCGCGCGGGAACCGAGGCGATCACGCGTGGACCCGGGGGCGCCGACCGGACCAGGGGCGGGCCTCCTCGACCCTCGCGGCGACGCGCAGGAGCAGGTCCTCGCGACCGTACGCCGCCACGAGCTGCACCCCCACCGGCATCCCGTCGGCGTCCGTCCCGACGGGCAGGGTGATCGCCGGCTGACCGGTCCAGTTGAAGGCCGGGCAGTAGGCGCCGAACGCGACCACGGTGGCCATCACCTCCGCCCGGTCGCGGCCCCCGTCCCATCGCATGGCCCCGAGCGCGGGTGGAGCCGTGCCCAGGGTCGGGAGGAGGAGCAGGTCGAAACCTCCGGCCCACCAGCCCGTGACCCGCCGCGACCAGGCCACGACGACCTCCCGCGCGGTGACGAGCTGTGGAGCCGAGAACCCCCGTCCCAGCTCGGCCTGGGCCCAGGTCGACGGCTCGAAGTCCTCGGGCCCGACGGCGCGCCCGAGCTGGCGGCCGATCTGGTCGACCGCGGCGGCGATGGTGGCGGCGTGGACCGGCAGGATCCCCGCCAGGCCGACCTCGGGCTCCGCGAGGGCCTGCGGCCACTCCTCCTCCACGGCGTGACCCCGGACGCCAGCACCGAGGCCACGTCGCGCAGGGCGCGGCGGGCGTCGGGGTACGCCGGGGCGCCGTCCAGGGGGAGCGGTCCAGGATCCCGACCCGCAGGCGGCCCGGGTCGGCTCCGACCTCGGCGGCGTAGGGCCGGGCCGGGGGCGGGGCCACGACGGGGTCGCCCGGGGCCGGGCCGGCGAGCACGTCGAGCATCGCGGCGGCGTCCCGCACCGACCGGGCCACCGCGAAGTCGACCGAGCGGCCGCCGCCGCTCTCGCCGATGAACGGCGCGGTCGAGACCCGCCCCCGGGAGGGCTTCAGCCCGACGAGCCCGCACGCCGCCGCGGGCATCCGGATCGAGCCGCCGCCGTCGGTGGCGTGGGCCACCGGGACGAGGCCGGCCGCGACCGCGGCGGCCGAGCCCCCGCTGGAGCCGGCCGGGGTGCGGGCCGGGTCCCAGGGGTTGCGGGTCGGCCCGTAGGCCTCGGGCTCGGTGGTGCTGGCGAAGCCCAGCTCGGGGGTGTTGGTCTTGCCGACCACGACGAAGCCGGCGTGCCGGAGCCTGGACACCAGCGCGGAGTCGCCCCGCTGGATCCACCGGGCCTCCCTGAGTCCCCGGTTCCCGCGGTGGTGGGGCTCGCCGTCGACCTGGCCAGCCCCCAGGTCCTTCACCACGACGGGGACTCCCCGGAACGGGCCGGGCGCGAGGTCGGCCCCGGCCTCGGAGCGGGCCCGCTCGAAGCGCCGGTGGATCACGGCGTTCAGCTCGCCGTCGACCCGCTCGATCCGCTCGATCGCCGCCCCCACGAGCTCCGGCGGCGAGACCAGGCCGCGTCGGACGAGCTCGGCTTGGGCCGTGGCGTCGAGGGTCGCGAGGTCGTCCACCGTTGCGACGTTATTGGCCGTTCACATACGGTGCAACGGTGGCCTCCCCGCCAGCCCCGGCCGACCGCCTCTACGCGCTGGTGGAGGCCTACGCCGGCCTCGGCGACCACCGCACCGGGACGCCCGTCGACGACGCCACCCGCAGCTGGCTGGCCGCCGAGCTCGAGGCCCGGGGCGCCCGGGTCGAGGAGGTCCGCTACGCCTTCGACCGCTACGACGCCCGCGCCCGGGTGGTCGTGGCCGGCCGGGCCGTCCCGTCCCTGCCCGTCGCCTACCAGGGCACGGGCACCGTCGCCACCGACGCTCCCTTCGTGGCCGATCTCGAGATGATGGCCGGGCTCCTCGCGGTCGACCTCGACGCCCGGATGGAGGAGGCGACCCGGGTGGGCGCGCCGGTGGCGGTCCTCGCCACCCCCGGTCCCGGTGGGCGTCTCGTCGCCCAGAACCGCGCGCCCGTGCCCCGTGACGGCGCTCCGGCGGTGCTGGTGCCGGGGGCGGCCCTCGACGCGCTGCGGGCCGGGCCGGTTCGGGTGGAGCTCGAGGCCCGGATCCTGGAGGGTTCCTCGGCCAACGTCGTCGCCCACCTGGGCCCGGACGCTCCCGATCCACTCGTCGTCACCACCCCGCTCACCGGCTGGTTCGCCTGCGCCGGCGAACGGGGAACGGGACTCGCCGTGGCCCTCGAGGTGAGCGCGACCCTCGCCGGCGAGGGCGTCCCGGTGCTCTTCCTCGGGACCACCGGGCACGAGCTCGAGCACCTCGGGGTCCGCCGGCTCCTCGCCGCCGGCCCGGTGGTCGCCCGGGCGGTGCTCCACTGCGGAGCATCGCTCGCCGCGGGAGAGGTCGGCGACGGGGGGCCGGAGCTGTCCCCCCTCCGCATGGCCATGACGACGGCGGTGGACCGGACGGATCGGTTGGAGGCCGCGCTCGCACCGGCCGAGGTGGCGGTGGGGCCCGGACCGTCGCCGTGGCCGGGGGAGGGGGAGGAGTGGCGCGGGCTCGGATCGCCGGTCCTGTCGATCACCGGAGGCTTCGGTCGCTTCCACACCCCCGAGGACGTCCCCGAGGCCGTGACGCGCCCCGATCTCCTCGTCCGGGTCAACGGCGCGGTCCTGGCCGCGACCCGGGTCCTCCTCGGCGTGCCCGGCCGTTGACCGGCGGCCGCAGTTGCGCACCGGCCGGTCGGGGACTTCCCCGCGGCGTTAACGGGCCCTAACATCGCGGGGCACCGGAGTGCGGGCGTTCGCCACGCGCTCGGGAGCGGGAAGGGAAGGGAGGCGGCGTGCCGCACACCGAGCTGGCCTTCACGCCGGCCGGGGTCCAGGCGGGGATGGTGCGCAGGCGCGAGGTGTCGCCGGTCGAGCTCGTCGGCGCGTACCTCGACCGCATCGACCGCCTCAACCCGCGGCTCGGCGCGTACCTGACGGTCGCCGCCGACCGGGCTCTCGACGACGCCCGGCGGGCCGAGGCGGCCCTCGGCGAGCACGACCTCCCGCCGTTCCACGGCGTCCCCGTCGCGGTGAAGGACCTCACCGACACGGCCGGCATCCGCACGACCCACGGCACGGCGGCCTGGTCGAACCGGGTCCCCGACGCCGACGCGGAGTCGGTCACCCGTCTCAAGCGGGCCGGGTTCGTCGTGCTCGGCAAGACCAACACCCCCGAGTTCGGCTCCGCACCGGTCACCGAGAGCCCCGGCTACCCGCCCGCCCGCAACCCCTGGGACACCCAGCGGACCCCGGGCGGTTCCTCGGGCGGCGCGGGCGCGGCGGTCGCGGCCGGCCTCTGCCCGGTCGCCCACGGCAGCGACGCCGGCGGCTCCATCCGCATCCCCTCGGCCCTCTGCGGCGTCTTCGGCATCAAGCCGTCGCGGGGCCGGGTCTCGGCGGCGCCCCGCCCCCGGCGTTCCTCGCCCAGCAGGGGCCCATCGCCCGGACCGTCGCGGACGCCGCGGGGCTCCTCGACGCGCTCGCCGGCTACGCGGTCGGGGACCCCTGGTGGGCGCCGCCGCCAACCCGGCCGTTCGCGGAGGAGGTCGGCGTGGACCCGGGCCGGCTCCGGATCGCCCTCGCCACCGACCCGTTCCTGCCGGGAGTCGACGTGGCGCCGGGCAACAAGGTCGCGGCCGAGCGGGCGGGCGTGCTGCTCGAGTCGCTGGGGCACGTCGTCGAGGAGGCGGCGCCGGCGTGGGACCCCGGCGCGGTGGGGCAGGAGGCGGCCACCGTCGGGGCCGAGCTGGCGTCGCGACTCGACGAGCTCCCACCCGTCGAGACGCTCGACCCGGTGAACCGCTTCATCATCGAGATCGGCAGCGCGCTCCCGGCCGCCGCGCTGGTCGCCGCCCAGACGGCGCTCCTCGACGAGGTCCGCCGCGTCGTAGCCTTCTTCGACCGGTACGACCTGCTGCTCACCCCGACCGTCCCGATCCCCCCGCCGCCGGTCGGCGAGTACACGAGCGTGGGCGAGCGCGAGGACCTGCGCGAGTACCTGGCCGCCTCGATGGTCGGGGGCGACGCACCCCGCTTCGCCTGGCTCGCCGCCTTCACGTCCCCCTGGAACGTCACCGGGCAACCCGCCGTGTCCGTCCCGTTCGGCTTCGACGAGCACGGCCTGCCCACCGGCGTCCAGCTCGTGGGGCCCCCCGCCGACGAGGCCACGCTCGTACGGGTCGCGGCCCAGATGGAGCGGGCCCGGCCGTGGGCCGACCGGCGACCGCCCGCGTCGTAGCGCCCCTGTCAACCGGGTCGGCGCGGTCTCGGCGTCGCTCCCTGCAGCCGGCTTGGCGCGGTCTCGGGGTCGTGGGCCCCGTTTCCGCACCAACCCGGCCACCAGAGGGAGGGCCGTGGGCGCCGGAGGGGACGGTCAGCGCCGGGCGGAGGCCGCCTTCAGCTCCCGGAAGGGGACGTCGCGGTCGACGGCCGGCTCCCGGGGCAGCCCGAGGACCCGCTCGCCGATGATCGTCTTCTGGATCTCGTCGGTGCCCCCGGCGATGTGGTTGGCGGGGGCGTAGAGGAGCGCGGTGGTCCAGTGGCCGGGCTCGGGGGCGTCCTCGCCGACGATCCCGGCGGCGGGGCCCAGCACCCGGACGGCGACGTCGGCGAGCGCGGTCGAGAGGCGGGCCCAGGCGAGCTTGATCGTGGAGCCCTCGGGGCCCGGGACCGAGCCCCGGGCGAGCGCCGAGAGGCTCCGGGCGTTGGTCAGCGCGAGAAGCCGCCACGCGGTGTAGATCCGGGCCAGCTCCTGGCGCAGCACGGGGTCCCGTGCCGGCCGCCCCCCGGCCCACTCACCGGCCAGCGCGAGCACCGGCTCGGCGGAGAAGCCGGTGGTGAGGAGCCCGCCCACCGAGTAGCGCTCGTTGGCCAGGGTCGCCATCGCGACGTGCCAGCCACCGCCCACGTCACCCACGACGTGCTCGTCGGGCACCCGGGCGCCGTCGAGGAAGACCTCGTTGAAGTGGGCGCCGCCGGTCATCTGGCGCAACGGTCGGACGGTCACCCCGGGGTCGAGCATGTCCACCACGAAGCACGTGATCCCCCGATGCTTGGGGACGTCGGGGTCGGTCCGGGCGATGGCGAGCCCCCACCGGCAGTGCTGCGCGCCCGTGGTCCACACCTTCTGCCCGTGGAGCGTCCACCCGTCGCCGTCGCGCTCGGCCCGGGTCTCGAGCGACGCGACGTCGGAGCCGGCGTCGGGCTCGCTCCAGAGCTGGCACCAGACCTCGCTGCCGTCGAGCATCCGGGGGAGGAACCGTCGGTGCTGGTCGGGGAGCCGCAGGCGACGAGGGTCGGGCCGATGATGCCGAGCCCGATCGTGTAGAGGTCGCCGGCCGGCACGTCGTAGCGCGCGGTCTCCTCGGCGACGATGAACGCCTGGGTGGCGGTGGCGTCGCGCCCGCCGTGCTCGCGGGGCCAGGCCGGCGCTCCCCAGCCGCCCTCGGCCAGCGTCCGCTGCCAGGCCCGTGCCCGGGCGACGGGCTCGGGATCGTCGGTTCCCTGGGCGGCCACGATGGCGCCGAACCCCGTCGCGAGCTGCGCGGGGTTCCTGGGGCGGGCGTGGGCGTCGAGGAAGCCGCGCAGCTCCGCCCGGAACGACGCGTCGTCGGGGCTGTCGTCGAAGTCCACCGCCGCGCTCAGGTCCGGGCGGTGGCGGCCCGGGCGGCGAGCTCGCGGAAGGAGATCTGGCGGTCGTCCGAGGAGGGCTCCTTGGGGAGCCCGAGCACGCGCTCGCCGATGATGTTGCGCTGGATCTGGTCGGAGCCGCCGGCGATGTGCAGCGACGGGGCCGCGAGGAAGGCCGTGCGCCACGGGTCGGGTCCGCTGAGCGCGGCGGGCCCACCGAGGCGGACGCCGAGGGCCGTCGCGTGGCTCAGGAGCTTGGCCATCGCCAGCTTGGCGACCGAGGCCTCGGCGCCGGGGAGCCTCCCGTGGGAGAAGGCGGTGACGATCCGGAAGCCGATGTAGCGGAGCACGGCGGACTCGGTGAAGAGCCGGGCCAGCTCCTGGCGGACGAGGGGGTCGTCGGCCCCCGGCCGGCCCCCCGCGGTGGCCTCGCGCGCCAGCGCGATCAGCGCCTCCACCATCCCCAGCTCGCCGAGCATCTCGCCGAGGGATCCCCGCTCGCTGAGCAGCGTCGTCTGGGAGACCCGCCAGCCGTCCTCGGGGTCGCCGACCCGGTCCGCGTCGGGGATCCGCACGTCGTTGAGGAAGACCTCGTTGAAGTGGGCCCCGCCGGTCATCTGGCGGAGCGGCCGGATCTCGACCCCGGGTGCCTCCATGTCGAGCACGAAGTAGGTGATCCCCTTGTGCTTGGGGACGTCGGGGTCGGTCCGGGCGAGGAGCATCCCCCGCTTCGAGTAGTGGGCCCCCGACGACCACACCTTCTGGCCGTTCACGACCCACTCGTCGCCGTCGCGCTCGGCACGCGTGGAGAGCGCGGCGAGGTCGGAGCCCGCTCCCGGCTCGGAGAAGAGCTGGCACCAGATCTCCTCGCCCCGCAGGAGCGGGGGGAGCCACCGGGCCTTCTGCTCGGGCGTGCCGTGGACGATGATCGTGGGGCCGCCGAGCATGGTGCCGATCCGGAACACGTGGTCGGGGATCTCGAAGCGCGAGGCCTCGTGCCCCCAGATGATCTGCTCGGTGAGCCCGACGCCCCGCCCCCCGTACTCGCGGGGCCACGACACGCAGGCCCAGCCCTCGTCGGCGGCCATCGCCTGCCAGGCCCGGGCGCGCTCGAGCTCGCCGGGGTCGTCGAGGCCGGTCTCGAGGATCGAGAGCACGGTGCCCGCGGACCGTTCCCTGGGAGTGGCGTGGGCCTCGAGCCAGGCCCGGCACTCGGCCCGGAAGGCCGCCTCCTGAGGGGTGTCGAGGAAGTCCATCACGCCTCCCGGATGTGAACCGCCGTTAGCATATCCGCGGCGGCCGTGCCCGCCATCCCGGGCGCCCGCGCTCGAACCGTCGGGGGTCGGCCCTCCTGCCCCCGACGGGTCGGCCCTCCTGCCGGTGGGTCGGCGCGCTTTCGGGGTCGTGGGCCCCGATTCCGCACCAACTCGGGGATGGAGGGGGAGCGCACCAACTCGGGGATGGAGGGGGAGCGCACCAACCCGGGGATGCTCGGGGATGGAGATCAGGAGTCAGCGGGTCGGCGAGGGGCGGCGGCGGGTCCACCACGAGAGGCCGACGAAGCCGGCGGCGCCCACGACGCACAGCCAGCCCACCCAGTCCCCGAGCGACACGAACGGGGACCGGCCCGATCCGAGCGGCACATCGGCGACGAGCGTCGCCTGCGTCGCCCCGCCCGGGTTCACCGTCCGGGCGAGGATCCGCCCCCACGGATCGATGATCGCCGAGTCGAAGCGGGTGTCGGCCTTGACCGTCGGCACGCGGTTCTCGATCGAGCGGAACACCAGGTGCGTGTAGTGGGTCTCGGTGATGGCCGTGACGTCCGACGACGGGGCCGCGACGAGCCGGGCGCCGTTGCGGGTCATCTTCCGGGCCGTGTCGGTGAAGTCGAGGTCGTAGCAGATGATCGTGGAGATCGGCCCCAGCTCGGTCTCGTACACGGGGTAGGTGCCGCCGGTGTCGCTGTAGTCGCCGGCGAACGTACCGGGGTGGTCCTTGCCGTAGCGGCCGAGGAGCTCTCCGTCGGGCGCGAGGAGGGTGGCCTCGTTGAGCTTCCGGCCCTCCTCGTCCTCGTACCCGTATCCGATGGCGAGGTAGGCGCCCGTCTCCGCGGCGAGCGCCCGCAGCTCGTCGGGCCGTTCCCGGGGGTCGAAGCGCAGGCCCTTCTCGCTCCAGACGACGAGCTGGGCGCCCTGCTCGGCCGCGTCCCGGGTCTGCTCGACGTCGCGCCGGAGGCGTTCCTGCACCGCGGGGTCGTCGGGCCCGGCGTCCCACTCCGCGCCGACGCCGGTCTGCACCGCGGCGACTCGCACCATCTGGTCGCCGGGTCCCGGTGAGTCGAGCAGCGCCACCGACAGCAGCCCCCAGGCGCCCACCGCCGCGACCACGAGGCCCAGGTTCCGCAACGAAGGCGTCCACGGCACCGACGGCACCCGCCCGCTCCGGCGGTCCAGCACCGCGATCGCGACGCCGGCGAGGGCGAAGTTGACCACCAGGATCAGGAGCTCGAGGCCGTAGATCCCGAACACGCTCACGGGCTGGAGGAACGCCGGGTGCCGGAACAGCGCGTAGACCGGGTTGGCCCAGGTCCCACCGAACAGGGCCTGCCCGGTCGCGCGCAGGAAGTCCAGGGCCACCCAGGCCACCGGCATCGACACGGCGAGCCACCGGTAGCCGGTCCGCTCGTGGAACGCCCGGCTCCGCCAGGCCAGGGCCGTGACGAGCAGGGCCACGTAGAGGGGGAGGAGCTGGAAGGCGATGGCCACCGAGTCCTGGGCCAGTCCGTTGGAGAGCTGGCCCGAGAAGTAGGCGCCGAACCCCACCCCGATCGCGACCCCCGACCAGCGGGCCGGCATCACGCGGTGCTGGGCCACGACCATGGGGACGAACGCCACCCAGACGAGCGGCCACAGCTCGAAGGGCGGGAAGGCGAGCGTGGCCAGCCCACCGCTCAGGAGCGCCAGCGCGAGGCCGAGCACGATCCGGCCGGCGGTACCGCCGGGCCGGGCGGAGTGCGGGACCCCGCCCTCGGCCCGAGTGGGGCGCGGCGCCTGCCGCGTCGTCGTCACCCGGGCTCGTCCCCGGGTCGGGCGGCGGCGTCGCCGGACGCGGCCATCGACGCGAACATGGCCTCGGCCAGCACCTCCCGGCCCAGCTCGGCCACGGCCTTCGCCACCTGCTCGGCGTCGGGGCCGACCGGGTAGCGCGTCCTCGGCTCGGGGCTCGCCACCGCCGAGTGGACGACGTCGGCGACGAGGCGCGACTCGCTCCAGTGGCGCTCGGTCATCACCTGCGAGATGAGCTCGCGGGCCGCGGCCTTCGTGTCCGCCCGCAGCCCGGCGTACGGGGAGTCGGGGGTGAAGCGCCGGGCGTGGAGGGCGTGCTCGAGGATCCGGGTCCGGATGTTCCCGGGCTCGATGACGACCACGCGGACGCCGAAGGGCCGGCCCTCGTAGGTCAGCGCGTCGCTCAGCGCCTCGAGCGCGCTCTTCGTCGCCGCGTACACCCCGTAGAACGGGGGTGGGGCCAGCGCGCTGATCGACGAGATGTTCACGATGGTCCCCCCACCCTGCTCGCGCATGGTCGGCAGGGCGGCCCGCATCATGCGGAGGGCGCCGAAGACGTTGACCTCGAAGATGTCCTTCGCCTCGTCGTCGTCGGTCTCCTCGACCGGGGCGATGACGACCTTGCCCGCGTTGTTGACGACGACGTCGAGGCGGCCGGTCTCGCCGAGCGCCCGGCCCACGAACCGGTCGACCGAGGCGCTCTCCGTGACGTCGAGCGGCAGGACGGTGACGGCCAGCCCCTCGCCGGCGGCCCGCTCGAGCTCGGCGACGTCGTCGGTGTCGAGCACGCCGGCGAACACGGTGTCGCCCGCCTCGGCGAATCGCCGGGCGGTCGCCAGACCGATCCCGCTGCCGGCTCCGGTGACGAGGACCGTCGCCATGGCTCCTCCTCCGCTCGTCGGTACGAGGGGCACGGCCCGGCGGCCCCGGGCCTGGCCCTTGGTCGTTGTGTACACCATCAGGGCGACGAGTCAATGCCGGTACCCGGCCCGCGCCGTGCGTGGAAACCTTGACCCTTCAGTAAACGAAGACTAACGTCCGCATGACTGCGGGTGCAGACTGTCCCTCGGGGGCAGCGGTGACCGGGAGGCAAGCATGCGTCGTCGTTCCGTGCTCAAGGCCGTCGCCCTCTTCGCCATGCTGTCGCTCGTCGCGGCGGCGTGCGGCGACGACGACGACGGCGACGAGACCGCCGCGACCACCACGACCGCGGGCGAGACGGCGGAGACGACGACGACGTCCGGCCCCGAGCTCACCGGTGAGCCGGTCAAGGTCATGGCCATCTACGAGAAGACCGCGGGTGTGGCCGTGCCCGAGATCGGTGAGGGGGTGCAGGCCGCCGTCGACGCGCTGAACGGTCGCGGAGGGGTCCAGGGGCGCCCCCTCGAGTACGTCGAGTGCGACACCCAGAACGACCCCAACACGGCCGCCGAGTGCGGGCGCCAGGCCGTGTCCGAGGGGGTCGTGGCCATCGTGGGCTCGCTCAGCGTGCACTCCGGTGAGTTCATGCCGACCCTCGCCGACGCCGGCATCGCCTCGATCGGCCTCGTGCCGGCCGGCGCCGCCGACTTCACGTCCCCCAACGCCTACCCGATCTACGGCGGTCTCGTGACCGCGGTGGCGGCGCTCGGGCGCAACCTCGTCGACCAGGGGGCCACGACCCTCGCGGTCGTGCGCATCGACCTGCCGGCCGCCGCGGTGATCGCGAACTTCGTGAACTCGGCCCTGACCGACAAGGGCATCACGGTGACCAACGACGTGGCCGTTCCCCAGGGCGCTCCCGACATGTCGACCTACGCGGCCGCGGCCCTCGAGGGCGGCGTCGACGGCGTCGTGCTCGGCGTCACCGGACAGGACGCCACCAACTTCATCATCGCTGCGAAGCAGGCCAACCCCGACATCAAGATCGCCCTGACCGCCACCGACCTCATCGACGCCCTCCGGTCGCTGGGCGACGAGGCCACCGAGATCTACGCGACGAGCGGGTACGTCCAGGCCAACATGGACCTGCCGGCGGTCGAGCAGTACCTCGAGGACATGGAGGCCGCGGGGATCACCGATCCGTCGAAGACCTTCCACATGAACGCGTACGCCTCGGTGCTGCTCCTCGCCGAGATCGCCGAGGGCCTCGCCACGATCGACGCCGCCGGCGTCTCGGCGACGCTGCCGACGATCGACGGCCTGTCGATCGGCCTCACCCCGCCGCTCCAGTTCGTGGAGGGCGGTGTGGGCGGGATCCCCAGGATCTTCAACCCGTGCCAGCTCCAGCTCGCCTGGGACACGGCTGAGGGCGAGTTCGTCGCCATCGACGGCACGTTCATCGACGCCTTCAGCGGCGAGGCGTGCCCGGCCCCGTGACCGTCCGGGGGTGACGCCTGGCGCGCCCCCGGTCTCGCAGGCCACGTGGCAGGGTGAGCACGGCAGCGGGGTGGCGCGCACGAGGAGCGGCGGGTAGATGAGCGTGATCCGGTTCGCGCTCCTGGGACTCGGAGCCGGCGCCGTCTACGCGCTCGCGGCGCAGGGGATCGTCCTCGTCTACCGGGGCTCGGGCGTCCTCAACTTCGCCCACGGCGCCGTCGGCATGGTCGGCGCCTACTTCTTCTACCACCAGCGCGAGTCGGGGACCTCCACGACCCTCGCCCTGCTCCTCGCCCTCGGCTTCGGCTTCGCACTGGGCGCCGGGTTCCACCTGCTCGTGATGCGACCGATGCGGCGGGCGCCGGCCATCTCCCGCCTCATCGCCACCCTCGGGCTGCTCACCGTCCTGCTCGCGGTCGGCCAGCGGCGCTGGGGCGACACCCCTGACATCGTGGCCAAGCTCCTCCCGGTCGACGGGGTGGAGCTGTTCGCCGACACGGTCGTCGGCAAGGACCGCCTCATCATCCTGGGGATCGTCACGGCCCTCACCGTCGTCCTGATGCTCGTGTACCGCTACACCCGCTTCGGGCTGGCCACCACCGCCGTGGCCGAGAACCGGCGGGCGACCTCGGCCCAGGGCATCTCGCCCGACGTGGTCGCCAGCGTGAACTGGGGTCTGGGCACGGCCCTCGCCGTGCTGGCCGCCGTCCTCATCGTGAACATCACCGGCCTCCAGGTGGTGAGCCTCACCCTCCTCGTCGTCCCGGCCCTGGCGGCCGCGCTCGTCGGTTCGTTCCGGTCGTTCCCGCTCACGCTGGCCGGCGGCCTCCTCATCGGCATCCTGGAGTCCGAGGTCGCCTACCTCCAGGTGCGGATCGGCCCGTCCGAGACGCTGCAGGGCCTCTCGGCCTCGATCCCCTTCCTCGTCATCATCCTCGTGCTCGTGGTGCGGGGCCGGGCCCTGCCCCTGCGGGGCGAGGCCGCCGAGCAGCCGCCCGAGATCGGCACCGGCCGGGTCCGTCCCGACCTCCTCGTCCCGGCCCTGGCCGTGGTCCTCGGGCTCACCTGGCTGTCCTTCTCGGACTCGATGATCGACGCGCTCACGATCACGGCGGCCACCGCCGTCGTCACCCTCTCGCTCGTGGTGCTCACGGGCTACGGGGGCCAGCTCTCCCTGGCCCAGTTCGCCCTGGCCGGCATGGGCGGTTGGATGGCCGCCCGCCTGGTCGCCAACTTCGACGTCCCCCACGAGCTGGCCCTGCTCGCCGGCGTGATCGGCGCCGTCCCCATCGGGATCGTCGTGGGCCTCCCCGCTCTGCGGACCCGGGGGGTCAACCTGGCCGTCGTCACCCTCGGGCTCGCGCTCGTGCTCGAACGGATGGTCCTGCGCAACTCCGAGCGCACCGGGGGATCGCCGGGACCCAGGTGGGGTCGCCGCGCTTCTTCGGGATCGACTTCGACACGTTCGCCCACCCCGAGCGCTACGCCGCCTTCGCGGTGGGCGTCTTCGTCGTGCTGGCCCTGGCGGTCGCCAACCTCCGGCGGGGCCGGGCCGGCCGGCGGTTGGTCGCGGTCCGCACCAACGAGCGGGCCGCCGCCGCCCTGGGGATCAGCGTCTTCGGGGCCAAGCTCTACGCGTTCGGCCTGTCGGCCGCGATCGCGGGGGCGGGGGCGTGCTCCTCGCCTTCCGCCGGCCGACGGTGGTGTTCATCCCCACGTTCGCGATCTTCGAGTCCATCTACGTCGTGCTCTACGGGGTGATCGGCGGCATCGGGTTCCTTCTCGGACCGCTCGCCGGCGCGTCGCTCGCTCCCTCGGGTCTGGTGCCCCGCATCGCCGGTGACGTCCTCGACAGCGACACCGTCGTGAAGATCCTGCTGGGGGTGCTCCTGGTGGCCGTGTTGCTGTGGGCACCCAACGGGCTCGCCAGCATCCCGTTCCGCCGACTCCCCGGGGTCCGGTGGCTGCTCGGCCTCCGGCGCCCCCGGCCCCGGCGTCGCTGAGGGCCGGCGAGCGCCCGCGCGTCGAGCCCCGCACCCTGGACGTCCGGGGCCTGACGGTCCGCTTCGGAGGCGTCGTGGCGGTCGACAACGTCTCCCTGCGGGTCGAGCCCGGGCAGGTGGTCGGCCTCATCGGTCCGAACGGGGCCGGCAAGACCACGCTCATCGACGCGGTCACGGGGTTCGTGCGCCCCGCCGGTGGCGAGGTGGTCCTCGACGGCGCCTCGGTGAACCGGTGGTCGGCCCGGCGGCGGGCCGTGGCCGGCATGGGTCGCTCGTTCCAGGGTCTGGAGCTCTTCGAGACCATGAGCGTGCGCGACAACCTGCTCACCGCCTCGGACCGCCGCGACGCGCTGGCCTACCTCACCGACCTCGTCCGTCCGGGCCGGGGGCGCCTGGGCCCGGCCGCGGCGGCCGCCGTCTCGGACTTCGAGCTGGCCGAGGACCTGGACCGCCGGGTCGACGAGCTGTCCTACGGGCGGCGGCGGCTCGTGGCCATCGCCCGGGCCATCGCCACCGAGCCGTCGGTGTTGCTCCTCGACGAACCGGCCGCAGGGCTCGACCCCGTGGAGACCGAGGAGTTGGGCCGGCTCGTGCGCCGGCTGGCCGACGAGTGGGGCCTGGCGGTCCTGCTCGTGGAGCACGACGTGAAGCTCGTGCTCGACGTCTGCGACCGCGTCGCCGTGCTCGACTTCGGCCGCCGGATCGCTGAGGGCGAGCCCGACGTCGTCCGCCACGACCCGCTCGTCGTGGCCGCGTACCTCGGCGTCCCGGCGGCGGAGGAGCCGTCCGGGGAGCTGGCGCCGGTCGAGCCCGTGGCCGCGGGACCGGCCTCCGCCCCTGTCGGAGTGCGGGAGCCGGTCCGGGTCGGCGAGCGGGTGCCCGCCGCCGACCCGCCGCCCCGGCCCGACGGCGCCCCGCTCGTCGAGGCGAGGGGTCTGTCGGCCGGCTACGGGGACCTGGCGGCGGTCCGCGACCTGGACCTCGTGGTGCGGCCGGGCGAGGTGGTGGCCCTGCTCGGCCCGAACGGGGCGGGCAAGACCACGACCCTCCTCACCCTGGCCGGCGAGCTGGCCCCGCTCGCCGGCGAGGTGCGCTGGCTCGGGAGCACGCGTCGCGCCCCGCTCCACCGCCGGGTCCGGGCCGGGCTGGGCTTCGTGCCCGAGGAGCGCTCGGTGATCATGTCGCTCACCGCGGGCGGCAACCTTCGCCTCGGGCGGGGCTCGGCGGCGGCCGCCTGCGAGATGTTCCCCGAGCTGTCCCCGCTGCTGCGGCGGCGGGCCGGCCTGCTGTCGGGCGGCGAGCAGCAGATCCTCACCCTGGCCCGGGCCCTGGCGGCCGAGCCGCGGTTGCTGCTCGCCGACGAGCTCTCGCTCGGGCTGGCCCCGATGGTCGTCGATCGCCTCCTGGCGTGCGTCCGGGAGGCGGCCGACCGCGGCGTGGGCGTGCTGCTCGTCGAGCAGCGGGCCCGCGACGCGCTCGACGTGGCCGACCGGGTCTACGTGCTGCGCCAGGGCGCGGTGCAGCTCGAGGCGGAGGCCGCCGACCTGGCGGGTCGCTTCGACGACCTGGAGCGGGCCTACCTCTCGGGAACCGGCGCCGACTGACCCTCGGACGGCCCCTCGTCCGGCCTCCGTCCGACCTCCGTCCGGCCTTGGTCCGGCCCCTCGCCCTCCTCCCTTCCCGGGTTGGTGCGGAATCGGGGTCCACAGCGCCGAAACCGCGCCGACCTGGCGGATGTGGCCCCAACTCGTCACTCTGAGCGCGGACGGTGCGCGCGGTTGGTAACGTCATGGCCCGGGAGGAAGCCGACGCACACGTCAGCTTGCACGCACACTCGAGGACGGGCGATGGGCTGCACGATCCACGATCTCGACCCCGACGACCGCACCGCCGTCGCGGCCGTGGCGCGCCTCCATCGCGAGCTCATCACGACCGGGATCGGCCGTCTCGGCGACCGGTTCGTCGAGCGGTACCTCTACACGGTCCTGGTGCGCGACGGCCTGCTCCGGGCGGCGCTGTGCGAGGTCGACGGCGCCCCGGCGGGCTTCGTCGCCTGGACGACCCGGGCTTCGTCCTTCCACCGCGACGCCCTCCGCCGCCACTGGGTCTCGAGCGGCTGGATCCTCGGCACGTCGATGCTCCGCCACCCGTCGCTCGTGCGGGAGCTGGCCACCCTCCTTCGGGTCGCCCGGTCCCGGGCGCCGGGTGGCGCGGGAAGAGGGGAAGGTGAGGGCGGACCGGGATCCCCGGAGTGCGAGGTGCTCGCCATCGGGGTGCGACCCGAGTACCGCAGCCCGGCCTTCGTCCGCTCCCGGCGGCTGCGCCTCTCGACGGCTCTCTTCGAGCACGCCGCCGAGCGGTTCCGGGCGGCCGGCGCCGACGTGGCGCGCGTCCTGGTCGAGGCCGACAACACCCCGACCCTCGCCTTCTACCGGGCCCGGCACGCCACGCTCGGCCCGCCCTCGGAGGGAGCGCACCCCCTCGTCGAGGTCCGGGTCCCCCTGGTGGGTGGACGGTGAACCTCCCGACGCCCACCTCCGGGCGCTCCGTCACCGGGCCGCTCCTCGAGGCGGCGGCCGGGGTCGGAGAGCGGGTCGCGCTGGTCGCCCGGGACGAGTCGGTCACCTTCGGCGAGCTGACCGATCGGGCCGGGCGGGTCGCGGCCGGCCTGGCCCGGCGGGGGTCCGGCCGGGCGACCGGGTCGCGGTGTTCCTCGACAAGGTGCCCGAGGTCGTCGCCACCCTGTACGGGGTGTGGATGGCCGGCGGGGTGGCCGTTCCCGTGAACGAGACCCTCCGGCTCCGCCAGGTCGTCCACGTGGCCGGCCACAGCCGGAGCCGTCTGCTCGTGACCGCGCCGGCGCTGCTCCGGCGGCTCGGCGGGGACGCGACCGGTCGTCCGCCGGAGCAGCTCGGCGGGGCCCGTGTGGTCGAGGTCGCCGACCTCCCGGACGAGCCGGCGCCGCAGCCCTCCGGCGTCGTCCGGCCCGACGGCGAGTCGCCGGCCGCCCTGCTCTACACGTCGGGCTCGACGGGTCGTCCCAAGGGGATCGTCGTCAGTCACGACAACCTCCTCGCCGGGGCCCGGATCGTCGCCGGCTACCTCGGCATCGGGCCGGACGACCGGATCCTGTCGGTCCTGCCCTTCAGCTTCGACTACGGCCTCAACCAGCTCCTCGTGGCCGTCGAGCGCCGGGCGACCCTCGTGCTCCAGCGCTCCCACCTCCCCGCCGACGTGTGCCGCACGCTGGCGGACCAGGCCGTCACGGTCGTCGCCGGCGTCCCGCCGCTGTGGATCCAGCTCCTCGGACGGGGCTCCCCCTTCCCCCGGGAGCGCTTCCCGGCGCTGCGCGTGCTCACCAACTCCGGGGGAGCGCTGCCCGTCGACGTCGTCCGGGCGTACCGCCGTCTCGTGCCCCAGGCCCGCCTCTTCCTCATGTACGGGCTCACCGAGGCCTTCCGGTCGACCTACCTCCCGCCCGAGGAGGTCGACCGCCGACCGACCTCCATCGGGCGAGCCATCCCCGAGTGCGAGGTGCTCGTGCTCGGCGACGACGGCCGTCGTTGCGGTCCGGGGAGGTGGGGGAGCTCGTGCACCGGGGCCCGACCGTCGCCCTGGGCTACTGGGACGACCCCGAGGCCACCGCGGCGGTGTTCCGGCCCGACCCCGCCGATCCCTGCGGCCGGGTCGTCCACTCGGGCGATCTCGTCCGCGCCGACGACGAGGGGTTCCTCTACTTCGTGGGGCGGCGCGACGAGCTCATCAAGACCTCCGGGTACCGGGTGAGCCCCACCGAGGTCGAGGAGGTCGTGCTCGAGTCGGGCCTCGTGAGCGAGGCCGTGGTCGTCGGCGAGCCCGACGAGGTGGCCGGCCACGTCGTGGTGGTGCACTGCGTCCCCGGGAACCCGACCGGGTTCGACCCGGCGGCGCTGCTCACGCACTGCCGGAGCGAGCTGCCGCGCCACATGGTCCCGCGTGCGGTCCACGTGCACGGCGCGTTCCCGCGCACCCCGTCGGGGAAGGTCGACCGGGCCGCCGTGGCCGCGTCGTCCGGATGGCAGGAGCTCCCGAGCCTCGGGGCCGTCGCTCCGGACGCCGGCGCGGCCGGCTCGGGTCGCTCGGGTCGAGCGCCCGGCCCCGAGGCCCTGCGCAAGGAGGTGGCGTCGTGATCCCGTCGCTCGACTCCGCGGTCGAGGCCTTCCTGGCTCCCCAGGAGCGCTTCGAGGAGCTCCGCCGGACCTGGGCCTTCCGGGCCGGACGGAAGCTCTGCGACCTGTCGTACGCCAACCCCTACGACGGCCCGTCGCCCGAGGCCTTCGCCGCGCTCCGGGCCACGCTCGACAGCGCCGAGGGGCTGGACCTCCAGTACACCCCCTACGGCGGGGCGACGATCCCGCGCCGCCTGGTGGCCGACCGCCTCGAGGAGACCCACGGTCTCCCCTTCCACTGGCGGGACGTGGTCCTCACGCCGGGAGCGATGGCCGCGCTCGCCGTCGCCTTCCGCGCCTTCGGGGGCCCGCCCGGCGAGGGGGCGAGATCGTGATCCCGACGCCCTGCTGGCTCGACTACCCGCTCTACGCCGCCCAGCTCGGGCTCCGGCCGGTCCTCGTCCCGGCCGACCCCGCGACGCTGCGTCTCGACCTCGACGCCCTGGCCGGCGCCCTGTCCCCGCGCACCCGCGCGGTCGTCGTCACCCAACCGGGAAACCCGAGCGGTCTCCTCGCGAGCCGGGCGGAGCTCCGGGAGCTCGGGCGCCTCCTCGAGTCGCACCGCCAGGGTCCGGCGCCGTGGCTGATCTCCGACGAGGCCCACCGTGACGTCGTGATGCCGGGGGAGCGGTTCGTCTCTCCCGCTACCTGCTACCACCGGACCGTCGTCGTGTACTCCTTCGGCAAGCACCTGGCGCTCCAGGGGCAGCGCATCGGCTACGTCGCGGTGTCGCCGAGGGCCCCCGACCACCAGTCGCTCGCCCGCCACCTCGAGCGCCTCTGCCGGGCCCAGGGCTTCTGCACGCCGACCGCGCTCATGCAGCACGCGCTCGGCCGGCTCCTCGGGCTGTCGGCCCCGGTCGAGGCGGTCGCCGCCCGGCGAGACCGCGTGGTCGAGCGGCTCGTCGCCGCCGGCTACGACCTCGTCCCGTCCCAGGCCACCTTCTTCCTGTACCCCCGATCGCCGGTCCCCGACGACTTCGCCTTCGTGGAGGCGCTCGCCCGCGAGGGCGTGCTCGTGTTACCAGCCTCGCTCTTCCACGACCGGGGCCGGTTCCGGATCTCCCTCACCGGCTCGGAAGGGATGATCGACCGGGCCCTCGACGTGCTCGTGGCGGCCGCGGAGGCGGCGTGAGCGGGCGGGAGATCGTGGGCCGGGGGGCCGGCGCGGGGGTCGTGGCGGAGGTCGTCGCGCACGGGTCCGGGGTGGATCCCGACCCCCGTCCGCACACCGTGACCGACCACCTCTGGGTCGACGGGGCACCCGTGGCGGGCCTCGACCTCACCGACGGCGACGATCCGGGTGCCGCGCTGGCCCGGGTCCGGGGCCACTTCGCGCTCCACCGGGTGACCGCCGGCGGGGAGCACGTCCTCGCCCGCGACCCGCTCGGTGTGAACAAGCTGTTCTACGCGCTCACCCCCGGCGGCGTGGAGTCGTCCAACCACTGGATCGATCTCGTGCGGCGGGGTCACCCCTCCGAGCGGGTGTGGTCGGTGCCCTCCGGGCACGTCGTGCACCTCGATCCGGCCCGGCGCCGCTACTCGCTCGTCCGGTACGCGGAGCCGATCGTCGCGGAGGGCGATCCGACCGGGCCCGATGACGTCGGGGAGCACGCGGCGCGGGTGCGCGACCGGCTGGAGGAGACCTTCCGGATGGTGGCCGCGGTCGCCGCCGGCCGACCCGTCTACGTGAGCCTCTCGGGAGGCCTCGACAGCACCACCGTGGCAGTGCTGGCCCGCGAGCTGGTGGGCCCGTTCACCGCGGTCACGTTCGCGGTCGACGAGGGAGGGCCTGCCGGCCCGGGGTCTCGCCCCGACGACGACCTGACCGTGGCCGGCCGGGTGGCCGACGACCTCGGGGTTCCCCTGCTGGCGGTGCTGGCGTCTCCCGAGGAGGTGCTGGCCTCCGTCGACGACGTGCTCTGCGACGGCCAGGACTGGCGCGACTTCAACGTCCACTGCGGGCTCGTGAACGCCGCGGTCGGCCGGGCCGTGTCGGCCCACGCCGGGCCCGGGCCCCGGCCCTTGCTGCTCACGGGTGACACCATGAACGAGCTCGTCGCCGACTACACGCCCGTCGTGTACCGGGGACGGGAGCACTACTCGCTCCCGCGGCTGGCACCGGCGAAGCTGCGCCGGTGGCTCGTGACCGGTCTCGACAGCGGCGACCGCGAGGTCGGCGTGCTCGCCCGGGCGGGTGTCGACGTGGTCCAGCCCTACGCCCTCTGCGCCGACGCGTACCTGGCCGTGCCGACCGGCCTGGTGACGAGCCCCGGCGGCAAGCAGGCCCTGGCGCGCGAGGTGATGGGCGATCGGGTGCCGCCGTACGTGTACGAGCGACCCAAGGTGCGGGCCCAGGTGGGGGGCGAGGAGGTCGCCGGGACCCTGGGGGTGCTCGTCGACCGGGGATCGACGGCGACGCGCTGGCCCGCCGCTTCGCCTCGCTCTTCGGTCTCGAGGTGGGCGACCTCGGACGCTTCATCCGGGCGGGCTACTACCGGTTCGCCCTCCGGTACCCGCAGTGACGTGAGCGACGCGACAGACGTGAGAGAGGGATGAGACGCCATGGATGCCACGGAGACGGCGACGATCGAGGCCCTCGAGGGGTTCGTGCGGTCCTACGGGCAGGTGGCGCCCGACGACCCCGACTTCGGGCGCTCGACGAACCTGTGGGAGGAGGGGTACCTCGACTCGGCGGGGGTGGTCGAGCTCCTGGCCTTCGTCGAGGAGCACTTCGGTGTGACGGTCCCCGACGAGGCCCTGTTCCTCCCCGAGTTCACGACCCTGGACGGCATGGCGGAGGTCGTCGACCGGCTCCTGGCGGGCGAGCCGGTCGTCTGAGGAGGCGCTCGGCTCCCCGGCGGCCGGCCGGGGTGGCCCGGTGACGGACGTGGGGCCCGTCCCGGTCGCGCGCCTCGGGCGTCGGTCTCCTGTCCCGCCAGGTTGGTGCGGAATCGGGGTCCACAGCCCCGAAATCGCGCCAACCCGGGGAGGGGATGGGGGCGCGCCGACCCGGCGGACGAGGGCCCGGATGAGCCTCCGTTCCCGCCGAGTTGGTGCGGAATCGGGGTCCACAGCCCCGAAAGCGCGCCAACGTGGGGAGGAGGGGGCGTGCCCACCGGGGAGGACTGGGGGCGCGCCGACCCGCGAGGGGATGGGGGCGGGCTGGCACCGGGGGCCGGGCGGGTCAGTCGCGCACGACGGCGTCGACGGGGACACCGTTCCAAAACGACGGGCCGTCGGGGCAGGTCGCGAGGTCGTCGAGGACCACGGTGATCCCGAAGCCGGCGATCCGCTCGACGTGCCCCTCCTCGCCGGGTCCGTCCACCCACACGTTGCCGTCCCTCGGCACGACGCGGGCGTCCACCGCCCCGTGGTGGTCCAGCAGGGCCCGGTAGCCGGAGAGGAAGACGTCGCGGACGTGGGCGAGGTCGACGCTCGACCGCTCGGGCAGCGGGTCCCCGCTCCGGGCGAGCGGGTCGTGGACACCCCGCGGGCACGCCGTGCCCTCCGGCGCCGAGCCCTCCGCCATGTCGTCGGGGTCCCAGACGTAGAACCACCCCAGCTCACCGGAGCTCATGGCCACGGCGACCGACCCACGGGCCGCAACGGTCGTCAGCACGCCGCCGGGCGTGTCGTGGAGCTCGGCGGGCATGGGCACCCAGACGTCCCCGTCGCGGGAGACCCAGGCGTCGGCATGGCCGGGGGTCGACAGCGTCGTACCGCTGGCGATCCACAGGTCACCCGCCCGAGAGAGCGAGGTCACCCATGCGGCGGGGAGGTGGCGGTCGAACCCCTCCAGCCGGATCCAGCTGCGCCCACCGTCGGTCGAGCGCCACAGGATGCTCGGCCTCGGTGCGTGTCCGATCTCGAGCTGTCCCGCCACCACCAGCGAGCGACCGTCGGAGGCCAGGGCGTCGACGTGGAGGCCCTCGGCCCCGCCGAGGAGGTCCCCTCCGGCCCAGTCCCGCCCGTCGGTGGAGAACCAGGTGGTGTCGCCCTCGGTGATGTCCCACTCGCCGGAGATGCCGTCAGCGGAGACGATGGCGACGAGCCCGGAGGGTCCCTCGACGAGGTGCCGGACCTCGCCGCTCGAAGAGGAGGTGAACGCACGCTCCCAGGTGGACCCGTCGGTCCGCCAGACCGCCGGCTCCGGCCCGGCCGGGCCATCGGCCATGCCGTAGGCGAAGAGGCCGAGCGACGTGGCCTCGATCCCCCGGACTCCGACGACCCCTCCAATCCCCGATCCGGAGTCCGGAGAGAGGTCCGTCTCTTCCGGAGACACCTCGCGCCACGCCCGACCGTCCTCGGACCGCCACACGAACCTCTCTCCTCCTTGGCTGCCGACGGCCAGCAGCACGTTCCGGCCGGCCGCGACCGCTCCCAGGCCCCCGACCCGGCGGGGGAGCGCATCGGGGTCCACGACGCTCCAGCGGCGGCCGTCCGGGGAGGTCCAGATCCTCGGCGTGTGCTCCTGGTCCGTGGGGCCGAACCTGGTCCCGACGGCCACGAACCCCGGACCGCCTGCGGTCACGTCACCGACGGACTCGAACGGTCCGTCGCCCAGGCCGGCCTCGGCGCGGTCGATCCGGGTCCAACCCTGCGACGTGACGCCGAGGGGCTCCGGTTCGGCCGGCGGTTCGGCCTGCGGTCCGACCGGCGGTCCGGCGACCACCCGGTCGCGGTCCTCTCCTGCCGGTGACGGCCACGCGATCGCGGCGACGGTCGCCAGCGCGCCGGCGAGGGCCAGGGCCGCGAGCCCCGCCCGGCGCCGTCGCCGGCGCGCCACCCGGCCCACGGTGGCCCCGGCGTCGGGGACGGACACCGTACGCACAGCATCCTGCAGCGCCGCGCCCGCCGACCGGCCCCGCTCCTCGACGCTGATGGGTCTACCTTCCGTTCCGGTGGGCTTCTGCAGCCCTACCGTCACCAACAGGGTCTCCCTCGGGTCCCTCGGCCGGGGCGTCCTCCCCCAGGCGGCGGGCCAACGACGCCCGTCCCGCGTGGAGGTGGACCCGCACCGTCACCTCGGCGAGCCCCAGGATCGTCGCGATCTCGGCGGTCGGCCGGTCCTCCAGGTAGTGGAGGGCGACGCACTGGGCCTGGCGGCGGGGGAGGTCGCGCACGGCGGTCCAGAACGCCTCGTCGGTGGGCTCGACCGGGGCGGTGGCGGGGGCGCGACGCCCCCGGAGACGGGCGATCGCCCGCAGCTCGCGGCCCCGCCGCCGCAGGGCCGAGGTGGCGAGGTTGGCGACGACACGGCGGACCCAGGCCTCGGGCCGCTCGTAGCGGCTCACGTCGTGCCAGCGGCGGTGGGCCGCGGCGAAGGCCTCCTGGGCCAGATCCTCGCCCATGGGTATCCCCCCGGCCGAGAGCCCCGCCGCGAGCGCGACCACGGCGCGGTACTCGCGCCGGAAGAAGTCGTCGAAGTCGAGGCTCGCCGCGTCCTTCGCCCGTCCGGCCGCGGGGACCCCGGTCGGGGCCGGGTCCGCGGTGGCCATGATCCCCACATCCTGGTCCCTCGCCGCAGCGGCCCACAAGGTTCAGTCGGTGGTCCCCGTCCCCCTCCCCCGGGGGTCCTCCGCTCCCGCCGGGTTGGAGCGGAATCGGGGTTCACAGCCCCGAAATCGCGCCAACCCGGGGAGGGGATGGGGGCGCACCGACCCGGGGACGAGGGCCCGGATGAGCCTCCGCTCCCGCCGGGTTGGTGCGGAATCGGGGTCCACAGCCCCGAAAGCGCGCCAACCCGGGGAGGGGATGGGGCGCGCCCACCCGGGGCGGAACAGGGCGCGCCGACACCGGGGGAACGGGGAGGGGAGGATCAGGAGGTGCGGCCGCCCGGCGGCGGGCCCTGCGTCGGCGGGCCCGCGAACACCTGGGCGTGGCGCATCCACTCGGTGGCCCCCTCGCCCTCGGTCTCCAGGCGGGTGTCGTCGACGTGGCGGGCCTGGGTCACGACCAGGCAGAAGTCGACGGCCGGACCGGTGATCCGGTCGGGGGCGTCCTCGGGTCCCCAGGCCCACACCTCGCCGTCGGGGGCCGTGAGCTCCACGCGCACCTCGCCCTCGGGGGGCTCCATCCCCCGGTTCGTGAAGGAGAACCGCCGGGTCCGCACCCCCAGGTCGGCGACCTGGCGCAGTCGCGGGGACTCCGAGGGCGGGAGTCCCAGCCCGTCCCGCACGTGCTGGCCGTGAGCCCAGGTCTCCATCAGCCGGGCGGTGAGGAAGGACCGGGGGCTCATCGCGCTGGCCACCCAGGGGATGCGGTCCTTGGGGTCGTGGGCGAGCACGGCGTCGACCGTCGCCCGGCGCTGCTCCCGCCACCGCTCGAGCAGCTCGGCCGGCGAGCCGGCGTGGAACTCCTCCTTCGTCCGGCGCTCGAAGGCGGGCAGGTCGGCGAGGGCCTCGGACAGCCGGGCCCCGAAGGCCTCGGGGTCGGCGGCCGCCATGGCGGCGAGGTGCTCGCTGAAGGACAGGTGACCGATCTGGTCGCGCACGGCCCAGCCCGGGGACGGGGTGGGGCGCTCCCAGTCCTCGTCGGGCAGCCCGGCCACGAGGTCGTCGAGGGCCTGCTCCTCGGCGGTGAGGTCCTCGACGAGGGCCGCCATCTCCGGGGTCGTGGTCATGCTCGCTCCTGAATCGTCGGGGATCTCGGGGATGGGAGGGGCTCGGGCGCCGGCGGGGGCTCGGGCACCGGCGGCTCGGGGACCGGCGGCGGCTCGGGGACCGGCGGGGGCTCGGGCACCGGGGGCTCGGGCACCGGCGGCGGCTCGGGGACCGGCGGTTGCGACCCTCCCGGGGGCACGGGCTCCGGCGGGGGCTCGGGCCGAGCGGGCTCTGCCCGGGCCGGTTCGGACCGGGGGGCCGCGCCCGTCGCCTCGAGCAGCTCGTCCAGGGACACCCCGATGCCCTCGGCGACGAACCACGGATCGGGGAGCAGGTCGGGGCAGGCGTTGATACCGAAGTCGACCGAGCCCCCGTAGCTGATCACGGTGATGTTGAGGCCCGCGCCGACGAGGAGCGGCCCCATCGGGTGGAGGTGCTCGATCCGGGCCCCGGCCGTGTAGAGCGGCATCGGCGGACCGGGCACGTTCGAGGCGATGAGGCTGAAGATCGGCGGGTGGTGGTCGGCGAGGCGGAGGCGCGTGTACGCGCGCGCGGCGCCGTGCAGGACGGCCGGGGGAGCACGCCGAGGATGTCCTGGACCAGGTCGTCGCCCAGCACGTGCTGGAGGTGCTTGCCGCTCTCGGTCCCGGCGTGGATGGCCCGGAGGCGCTCGATCGGGTCGGCGACATGCGTGGCGAGCGACGAGCCCATCACGGTGAGCTGGTTGCCGATCACCTGCTTGGGCCCACCGGCCTCGGGGGTGTGGACGGCCACCGGGACCTGGGCGACGAGAGGCCGGTCGGGGAGCTCGCCGCGGGCGGCCAGGTAGCGGCGGAGCGCGCCCCCGCAGAGGGCCAGGACGACGTCGTTGACCGTGACGCCCACGGCGTCCTTCACCCGCTTCACGTCGTCGAGCGGCACCGAGAAGAAGGCGAGCGCCCGGTCGGAGGTGAGCGTGCGGTTGAAGGAGGTCCGGGGGGCCTGGAAGGGGAGCGTCGCGTCGGCCCAGTCGGGCGACGTCCGGAACCGGGCCAGCCCGATGGCCGCGCGCGCGAGGCCGGGGGCGAGGCGCGCCGTGCGCAGGGGGAGGAGGGCCCACGACGCCGCCGCCCGGCCGAGCCGTTCGGGCGGCGAGGGGACGCGGTCTCTCCTCGACGGTTGGACGGGAGTCACCGGTGCCGGCGCGGGCTCGACGTCGAGCAGGTGCTCGAGGATGCGCAGGCCGGTGAAGCCGCCCGCGACGGCGTGGTGGATCTTCAGGAGCACGGCGGCCCGGCCGTCGGGGAGGCCCTCGGCGACCCAGGCCTCCCACAGGGGCCGGCGGAAGTCGAGCCGCGTGGCGAACGGCGGTGACAGGGCTTCGGAGAGCTCCCGGGGCCCTCCGGGCTCGGGGACCCGCACCCGCCGGACGTGGTGGCGGAGGTCGATCTCGGCGACCTCCTCCCAGACCGGCCGGTCGAGGCCGAACGGGACGCCCGCGGGCCGCCGGCGGAAGGTGTCGATGAGCGGGAGGCGCTCCTCGAGGAAGGCCCGGTAGCCCTCGACGTCGAGGGGCCGCTCGCTCGGGCCGAGGAGCAGGAGGGCACCGACGTGCATGTGCCAGGTGGGCGTCTCGCCGTACAGGAACCCGGCGTCCAGCCCGCTGAGCCGCTTCACGGCAACTCCTCGGCCGGGACGAGGCCCGAGGCCACCAGTGCCCGGTGCACGAACTGGCCCACGGGAGGGGACCGGAAGAAGCCCATGTGGCCGCCCTGGTACCACTCGATCGAGGGCTGGCCCCAGTGGTCCCACAGCTCGTGGACCTGCCGGTAGGGGTGGACGAGGCGGTCGGCGATGCCGGCGAAGATGAAGCGCCGGTCGAGCGGGAGGCGGGGCTCGAGCGCGAGCGGCGACACGACCCGGTGCAGGCACAGGGACAGGCCGGCCAGCTTCTCGTACTCGCGGCGCCGCGTCATCCGGGTGGGGAGGTGGTACCCGAGGAGCTCGGCCAGCTCCACGACGGGGATCCCGGCGATCACGCAGGCCAGGTCGTCCTCGACCCCCGCCACCAGGGAGACGGCGAAACCGCCGAGCGACAGGCCCCACAGCCCCACGGGCTCGTCGTGCCGGGACCGGATCCAGGCGATCGTCCGGCGGACGTCCCACACCGATTGGGCCGCGGCGTGGACGCTGTCGAGCGGGTCCTCGGTGGGGTAGCCGATCGTGTGCCAGCTCCCGGACCGGCGGGGCCCGTGGAGCGGCTGGACGACCATCGCCACGTTGAGCCCGAGGCGGCGGTGGAGCCACCCGGCCCGGAAGACCGCCACGTCCACCGTGGGGCTCCCCATGACGGCGCCGTGCACGCAGACGAGCCACGGTCGGGGCTCGCCGTGGCGCAGCACCCAGGCGTGGGCGGTGCGGTTGGCCTCGTAGGCGAGCCACCGGTCCCGGCCCGGCTCGGCCGGGAACGGCGCGTAGCCGCTGTCGAAGGTCACGTGCTCGTAGGCGATCCCGTGGACCGACTCCGGCTCGCTGCGGACGTCGGACGGCGGCGGCGGTGAGCGGTGGTAGCGCACCGGGTCGTCGAGCCAGCCCCGTCGTTCGAACAGCTCGAGGGCGAGGCTGGCCTCGGCGAGCCGCCGGTGGAGCACCGGGGCGGGGGGCGGCATGGTCACGGTGCGGAACACGCTCGTGGCCAGCTCGTCGACGAGCGCGCCGCGCAGGACCCCGAGCGTGGGGCGGACCGGGAGAGGGCCGTCGGGGTGGCCGACCGCGAGGTGCTGCCAGGAGCGCGCGTAGAAGGCGGCTGCACGCGGGACCGACAGGAGCAGGTCCCCCCATCGCCGGGCGTCGAGCACCTCCCTGGTCCGGCGCCCGGCGGTGCTCAGGGCCCGGTGGGGAGGGCCGGCGAGGCGAGCCAGGTCCACCATCACGCGCGCTCCCCGGCCGGGGTCGCGCGACGACCCACCGGGCCGGCGGCCCGGGATCCTCCCCCGCTCAGCGCCTCACCGAGCGCTCGACGCATCCCTGCTCCTCTGGTTCGCCCGGGCCCCGGCCGGATCCGGCGGGAGGGCTCAGACGATCCGGGTCTCCTTTCCGGTCCAGTACCGCTCCCGGATCAACCGCTTGTAGAGCTTGCCGGTCGGCTCGCGAGGGAGGTCGGCCGCGAAGTCGATCGATCTCGGGCACTTGTACCCGGCCAGGTGCTCCCGGCAGAAGGCCTGGAGCTCCGCGGCCAACCCGGGGCCGGCGTCGGCCATGTCGATCGGCTGGACGACGGCTTTCACCGCCTCCCCCATCTCGTCGTCGGGCACCCCGAAGACCGCGGCGTCGAGCACCCTGGGGTGGGTGACGAGCAGGTTCTCGGCCTCCTGGGGGTAGATGTTCACGCCGCCCGAGACGACCATGAAGTCGCGGCGGTCGGTCAGGTAGAGGTAGCCGTCCTCGTCGAGATAGCCGACGTCACCGACGGTGACCCAGCCCTCCTGGTTGCGCGTGTCGGCGGTCTTCTGGGGGTCCTTGTGGTACTCGAAGACCAGACCACCGCCCGGCTCGAAGTACACGACCCCCGGTTGGCCGGTGGGCAGCTCGTTGCCCTCCTCGTCGAGGATGTGGGGGACCCCGAGCATCGGGCGGCCCACCGACCCCCTGTGGGCGAGCCACTCCTCGCTCGTGATCATCGTGGCGCCG
The DNA here is from genome assembly GCA_027494165.1 of Acidimicrobiia bacterium. Classification (GTDB taxonomy): domain Bacteria; phylum Actinomycetota; class Acidimicrobiia; order IMCC26256; family JAOSJM01; genus JAOSJM01. The sequence goes on from JAOSJM010000001.1 coordinate 539,142, forward strand.
ATGGCCTCGGTGCACGAGTAGTACTCGTGGAGGATCGGGCCCCACCACTCGATCATCTGCTCCTTGACGGGGATCGGGCACGGCGCGGCCGCGTGGATGGCGCACTCGAGGGACGACAGGTCGTAGCGGGACCTCACCTCCTCGGGGAGCTTGAGCATGCGCACGAACATCGTGGGCACCCACTGGCTGTGGGTGACCCGGTACCGCTCGATGGCGGCCAGGGCCTCCTCGGGGTCGAAGCGCTCCATGATCACGACGGTGGCCCCCAGGCGGGTGGTCATCATCGAGAACTGGAGGGGGCCGAGTGGTACAGCGGCGCCGGGGAGAGGTAGACGCTGTCCTGGCCCATCCCGTAGACGTGCTGGAGCACGAGGGCCTGGATCGGCGGGTTCCCGATGGGCGTGCGCTCGAGGGTGTACCGGATCCCCTTGGGGCGACCGGTGGTCCCCGAGGAGTAGAGCATGGCGTGGCCCTCGAGCTCCTCGGCGAGCGGCTCCGCCGGGAACCGGGCCACGGCCTCCTCGTAGGGCTCGTACCCCTCGAGGGAACCTCCCACCACGAGCCGGGTCTCGACGGCGTCGGCCATCGTGTCCACGAGCTCGGCGGCGACGTCGGCGAGGGCCGTGGACGTGACGAGGAGGCGGGCGTCGCAGTCCTCGAGCACGTAGGCGACCTCGGCCGCGTTGAAGTGGGAGTTGATGGCCGTGTAGTAGACGCCCGACCGTTGGGCCGCCCAGCACACCTCGAGGTAGCGGGCGTTGTTCTCCATGAAGATCGCGATGTGGTCGCCGAACCCGATCCCCGCCGCGGCCATGAGCTGGGCCAGGCGGTTCGAGCGGTCGTCGAGCTCGCGGTAGGACACGGCCTCGCCGCTGCCCGCCATGACGTAGGCGGGCTTGTCCGGGGTCTCAGCGGCGTACGTTGCCGGCCACACGGCTCCTCCTCGCAGGTTGCGACCCGAGCCTCGCGCACCGGCGAGACCGGGGCACGGCGAAGGCCGTGAACGTGAGTTAACCTTCGCGGCGGGTGGCCGGTCAACCGCGGGGCCACCCGTGAGGGAGGGAGCAGGATGGACGCCACGATGGTCCGCTACGACGTCGCCGACCGGGTCGCCACGATCACCCTGAACCGTCCCGAGGTCATGAACGCGATGACGGTGGAGAGCGCCGCGCAGCTCCTGGCCGCGTTCGACGAGGCCGAACGGGACCCGGCGGTGGGGTGCGCCGTGGTCACCGGCGCCGGGAAGGCCTTCTGCGCCGGCGACGACGTGCAGTCGGCCTGGGAGCCCGAGGCGCTCGAGCCGGAGCTGGCCAAGCTGCGCCGCTCGATCCCGGCCCCCACCACCGAGTCGCTGCGGATCGTCGAGTTCGAGAAGCCCCTGATCGCGGCGGTCAACGGGATCGCGGTGGGCTGGGGGCTCGACCTCGCCCTCCTGGCCGACATCCGCCTCGCGAACCCCTACGCTCGGTTCGGCGCCCTCTACGTGAACTTCAACCTGTGCGCCGACTTCGGGAGCCTCCGGCGCCTGCCCCAGCTCGTCGGGCCGTCGCGCGCGGCCGAGATCCTCTTCACCGGTGACCTCGTCGACGCGGCGGAGGCGGAGCGGATCGGGCTCGTCTCACGGGTGGTCGAGGCCGACGCGCTGATGGACGAGGCCCGGGCGCTGGCCGGACGCATCGCCGCGAAGCCGCCGGCCGCCCTGCGGGCCCTCAAGGCGGGCTTGCGGCTCGGGACCGGATGACCGCGGGCGCCCTCGGCGAGCTCGGCGCGTTCGTCGGCCGGTCCCTCACCACGTTGTTCGAGACCGACGACCACCACGAGGCCGTGAAGGCGTTCATGGAGGGCCGGGCGCCCGTGTTCACCGGCCGCTGAACCGGCCCCGGACCGCCCGACCGCGAGGAGGCCAGGAGGAGCCCCATGCTGGATCGAGACCTCGTCCTGCCGCACACGATCGCCCGCCGGGCCGAGGCCGACCCCGGACGCGTCTGCATCCAGGAGGTGGACGGGCGCACCTTCACCTACGGCGAGCTGCACGAGGCGGTGCTCACGTGGGCCGACGCCCTCCGCCGCCTCGGGGTGGGGTCCGAGGACACGGTGGCCACGATGTTCCCGAACACCGCCGACTCCTTCCTGGCCTGGCTGGCCTGCGGGTGGCTGCGGGCGTTCGAGGTGCCGATCAACACCATGTACCGCGGCCGCATGCTCGAGTACATCCTCACGAACTCCCGGGCCCGGACCCTGGTCTTCGCCGAGGAGTACCTGCCCCAGCTCGCCGACGTCGCCGGCGCGCTCGAGCACGCCGAGCGGGTCGTCGTGCCCGACCTGTCGGGCGAGCCCCCGGACCTGCCGTTCCCCGTGCTGGGTCCCGGCGACTTCCTCGCCGGCGCGGCCCCCGCCGCCGACCTCGAGGGCCCGGCCCACCACGACGTCTGCTGCATCATCTACACCTCGGGCACGACCGGGCCGGCCAAGGGTGTGCTCATGCCCTGGGCCGAGCTCTACACGGGGTTCCTGGGCGCGGTGCCCGAGGACAGCCTGGTGCCCGAGGGGGCCTACTACTCGGCGCTGCCGACGTTCCACGTCGGCGGGAAGATCTCGGTGTACCTCGCCGCGGTGCGCAACGCCCGGGTGGTGCTGCGGGAGAAGTTCAGCCTCACGGAGTTCTGGGACGACGTGCACCGCTACGGCTGCACCACGACCGGGCTCATCGGCATGATGGCCCAGCTCCTCCTCACCCTCCCGGCCCGGCCCGACGACGCCGACAACCCGCTGCACCGGATCCAGACGGGCCCGCTGTTCCCCGAGGTCGACGAGTTCGAGCGGCGCTTCGGGCTCGACGTCTTCACCGGCTACGGGATGACCGAGATCGGCGCGCCCACGTTCATGACCAGCGCCCAGCGCCGCGACTGGCGGAGCTGCGGTCTCGTCCGGCCCGGCTACGAGCTGCGGATCGTCGACGAGTACGACGAGGAGGTGCCCGTCGGCGAGGTCGGTGAGCTGATCGTCCGCACCGCCGAGCCGTGGCTGCTCAACTCGGGCTACTTCGCCAACCCCGAGGCCACCGCCCGGTCCTGGCGCAACGGCTGGTTCCACACCGGCGACGGCTTCCGCCGGGACGAGGAGGGCTTCTACTACTTCGTCGACCGGCTCAAGGACGCCATGCGCAAGAAGGGCGAGAACATCTCGTCGCTCGAGGTCGAGGGGTACGTGCGCGAGCACCCCGCCGTCCTCGAGGTGGCGGCCGTGGCCGCGCCCTCGGACTTCGGGCACGGCGAGGACGAGGTGAAGGTCGTGGTCGTGCCCGCTCCGGGGGCGGAGCTCGACCCGGCCGAGCTGGTGGCCTTCCTGGAGCCCCGTATGCCGCGCTTCATGCTGCCCCGGTTCGTGGAGGTCGTGTCCGAGCTGCCCAAGACCCAGACCCAGCGGATCCGTAAGGTGGAGCTGCGAACCGAGACGCTCAACGAGCGGACCTGGGACCGCGAGCGGGGGCGCGACCTGACCGCCGAGGAGGCGGCCGGGGCGTCCGGCTGAACCGGCACGGCCCGAGGCCCTCCCGGCGACGATCGGAGCGGAGGGACCATGGACGCGACGGAGCGGCGGGAGCTGGCCTTCACCCCGGCGGTCGAGCAGGCCCGCCTGGTGCGCCGGGGAGCGGTGTCCCCATCGGAGCTCGCGGAGTGCTACCTGGCCCGCATCGACGAGCTGAACCCCCGTCTCGGCGCGTACCTCACCGTGGCCGAGGCCTTCGCCCGGGAGCACGCCCGCCGGGCCGAGGACGTGCTCGCCCGGGGCGAGGACGTCCCGCCGCTGTGCGGCGTGCCGCTCTCGGTGAAGGACCTCAACGACACCGCGGGGATCCGCACCACCCACGGGACCGCGGCGTGGGCCGACCGCGTACCCGAGGCCGACGACGAGGTGGTCTCCCGGATGAAGGCGGCCGGGCTCGTCGTCCTGGGCAAGACGGTGACGCCGGAGTTCGGTCCCCTGAACATCAGCGAGCCGCCCGCCTACCCCCCGGGCCGGAACCCCTGGGACCCGGAGCGGAGCTGCGGGGGCTCCTCGGGTGGCGCGGCCGCCGCGCTGGCGGCCGGGCTCTGCGCCCTGTCCCATGGTTCCGACGGCGGGGGCTCGATCCGCAACCCGGCCGCCTGGTGCGGGGTGTACGGGATCAAGCCGACCCGGGGGCGGGTCTCGGACCGTCCCCGGCCGAACCGCTTCTTCAGCATCAACGGGCCGCTCGGCCGCACTGTCGCCGACGCCGCGGCGCTCCTGGACGCCATGGCCGGCTACGCCACCGGCGACGCCTGGTGGGCGCCGCCGCCCGAACGGCCGCTGCTGGAGGAGGTGGGGGGTGCCGCCGGGGCGGCTCCGGGTGGCCGTCCACCCCCATCCCGGCCTGCCTGCCGGCGAGGTCGCGCCGGCCCACCGAACCGCCGCCGAGGAGGCGGCGGCCCTGCTCGGCGACCTCGGCCACGTGGTGGAGCCGGTGGACCCGCCGGTCTTCGACCCCGAGCTGCTGGCCGGCACCTCGGTGGTGTTCGCGGCCGACTGGGCGGCCCGGGTCCCGGAGCTGCCGCCCCTCGAGACGATGGACCCCTGGATGCGCACCCTCATCGAGATGGGGAACATGGTGCGCGCGCCCGACTACGTGGCCGCGATGCACGCGCTCCAGGACCGGTCGCGCCAGGTGGTGGGGTTCTTCGACCGCTTCGACCTGCTGCTGACGCCCACCGTCGCGCAACCCCCGCCCCGGGTGGGGGAGTACCGCGACGTCCGGGTGGACCAGGTCGCCCGCATGTTCGCCCTCACCCCGTTCACCGCGATGTGGAACACGACCGGCCAGCCGGCCGTGTCGATCCCGTGGGGGCTCGACGACGACGGCCTCCCCGTGGGGGTGCAACTCGTGGGGCGTCCCGCCGCCGAGGCGACGCTGGTGCGGGTGTCGGCCCAGGTGGAGGAGGCCAGACCCTGGGCCGGCCTCCGCCCGCCCGTGTCATAGCAGAGCACCCACCAGGCTCGGGTCGTTGTGTACACAAGCCACTCTGACACGGACCTTCTCGTCCTGGACTCATGGGACAGTTGCTGTACTGAGGAAGTCCGTGGGGCGGGAGTCTGCGGTAGAGGGGACGCGGGCGGGCGGAGCCAGGCGACGGGTGGCTCGGAAGCCCGGCTGAACTCGAGGATGGCTCAAGAGTCTTGCGCGAAACGACCTGCGTAGGGTGAAGGGGACTTCCAAGCGAGGTGACTGGCATGCCACGCCGCTCGATCACACGCGTCTTTCCATCATCCGTGATGAAGTTGAGCCGCAATCGGGAGTCTCGTGTCGGAGGAGCCTCCCGTGCCAAAGAAGAACGGTTCGAGATTGACCAACTCGCGGGGGCAAGTTGATCTGAGCCGGCCCGACGAATGCAACGAACCCAGCGGACCGGTTCGTTCCGTATTCCCCGTACAGGATGAGTTTGCGGACCCTGTCGGTGGTCGATCACAGTACGCACGTGCCTGAAGTGGACAGACTGTTGATTCTGAGCCGAAATCGATACAGATACTTGGGCTTCCCAGGTGAATGGCCAGTCAGCAGGACGGCTGGACGGAGGTGTACTGCATCGAGAAGGTCGCCCTTGGCACTCGGTCGAGCGCCCTCTTGTGAAGCCGGCAGTACTGACGAGCGTGGTTCGGTGGGCTCCGATCGCCTGGGCTTTGCCTCGGCCTCGTCAACCCACTGTGGTCCCGAGGGGCGGTTCCGTGACCGCACTTCTACCGTACGGACGAAGCGACGTCCGGCGTGCTCGTAGTCCAGGTAGATGTCGACCTGCCGTGGGTTGTGGGTGTGCAGCCAGGGATGTGGGCGTTGAGACACACTTGACGCACCGTTGCGTCGTCTTCGGCGAGGACCAGTTCGATGACGTGGGCCGCGAGCTCAGTGACCGCCCCTCGAGGGAGCGCCCTCGGGCGGGAGGCTCTCGAACGGCGAGGTGTGGAGTCCGTCATGACTCTTCTCGTCGGGGTCGCTCCTTCTGAAGATGGTGGAAGCCAGTTCGCGGTAGGGGACTCCGTTAACCCAATGGGGGGCTGCCGTCGGCTCGGTCCACCAGTGGCCTTCCGTGGGCAAATCCGATGTCGCCTATCGCGACGCGTTCTTCCGGAGCACACCGTCGCAACCGCTGGCCTCCCAGGCCCAGCGGCGTGTCACGTACTCACCGTGGAGGGGTGTCACACGTTCAGTGTAGACGGCGAAGCAGTCAAATAGGCGTTGACGGCGGGACCGTTTCGACCGATCAGCAGGATTGTCTCCGGGGTGAGAGAGGCAGGTCCACCGAAGAGGAGTCCGAGTTCTCTCGTCTTGCGACAGGCAGCCCTCGCAGCGATCAGGCCACGGCGCCCGATCCGCGCAGGCCGGCGACCTCCTCGGCGCTGAACCCCCAGTCGGCGAGGGCCGTGTCGGTGTGGTCGCCGGGGTGGGGCGGCGGCCCGTGGATCGCCCCCGGGGTCCGGTCGAAGCGGGGTGCCGGGGCGGGCTGCACGATGCCCTCGACCTCCAGGTAGGCGTCGCGGGCCCGGTGGTGGGGGTGCTCGTGGACCTCGCCGAGGCCGAGGACCGGGGCGAAGCAGGCGTCGGTCCCCTCGAGCAGCTCGCACCACTCGTCCCGGGTCCGGGTGCGGAACAGCGCGGCGACGCGCTCCTTGGCCGCCGGCCAGCGGTCGCGGTCCATCTGGGGGCCGAGCTCGTCGGGGTCGAGGCCCACCCGCTCGAGGAGCTCGGCGTAGAACTGGGGCTCGATGGCGCCCACCGCCACGTACCTGCCGTCGGCCGTCTCGTAGGCGTCGTAGAAGGGTGCGCCGGAGTCGAGCAGGTTGGCGCCCCGCTCGTCGGTCCACATCCCGACGGCCCGCAGCGCGTGGAAGAACGTCATGAGGATCCCGGCGCCGTCGACCATGGCGGCGTCGACGACCTGGCCCCGGCCCGACGTGCTCCGCTCGACGAGGGCGCAGGTGATCCCGTACGCCAGCAGCATCCCGCCCCCGCCGAAGTCGCCCACGAGGTTGAGGGGCGGCACCGGACCCTGGCCCCGCCGCCCGATCGGGTCGAGGGCCCCGGCGAGGGCGATGTAGTCGATGTCGTGGCCGGCGGCCTGGGACAGCGGTCCGTCCTGGCCCCACCCCGTCATCCGGCCGTAGACGAGACGGGGGTTCCGCCCGAGGCAGGGCTCGGGGCCGATCCCGAGCCGCTCGGCCACGCCGGGCCGGTAGCCCTCGAAGAGGACGTCGGCCTGCTCGGCGAGCCGCAGCACGGTCTCGACCCCGTCCGGGTGCTTGAGGTCCACGGCCACCGAGCGGCGACCCCGGGCCAGGAGGTCGCGGGTCGTGGTGGCCCGGTCGGCGCGGACGGCCTCCGCCCGGTCGACCCGGAGCACCTCGGCGCCCATGTCGGCGAGGAGCATCCCGCAGAGCGGGCCGGGCCCGATCCCCGTGAGCTCGACGACCCTGATGCCCCTGAGCGGGCCCACCGCGCTCCCTCCGTCTGCCGTCCCTCCGGCCGGGCCCCGGCCGGCGCTGCGATGTTAGCCTGAGTTAACGTAGGGCTCCCGAGGCTACGAGGAGGCAGCGCCGTGGGCGACTACGCCGGCTACGAGACGATCCTCGTCGAGGTGGACCGAGGGGTCGCCACCCTCACGCTGAACCGCCCCGACCGGCTCAACGCGGTGAACTTCACGATGGACATGGAGTTCCGCGAGGCCATCTGGGCCCTCGAGCGGGACGAGGACGTCCGGGCCATCGTCATCACCGGGGCCGGCAAGGCGTTCTGCTCCGGGTTCGACATGGAGGCGGGCAGCGACACGTTCGGGTCCGACACCCACGCCCGTCACGACCAGGAGCTGGGGGTCACCTCCGACACCATCTCCCACCACTACGCCTACTGGGACATGGTCACCCCCACGATCGTGGCCATCAACGGCTCGGCGGTGGGCGTGGGGATGACCCTGCCGCTGATGTTCGACGTCCGGTTCGTCGCCGAGGAGGCCAAGCTGGGGTTCGTCTTCGTGCGGCGGGGCGTCCTGCCCGAGGCGAACTCGACGTGGCTGCTGCCCCGCATCGTGGGCCTCGAGCTGGCCCTCGACCTCCTCCTGTCGGGCCGGATGTTCACCGGCCGCGAGGCCGCCGAGATGGGTCTCGCGTCCCGGGCCCTGCCCCGTGACGAGGTGCTCCCGGCCGCGCTGGACTACGCCCGCGATCTCGCCGAGAACACCGCTCCGGCCTCGGTGGCCCTGGCCAAGCGCCTCGTCTACCGGTTCCTCCAGGAGACCGACCGGGCGGCGGCCATGAACCTGGAGACCAAGCTCACGTGGTGGACCGGTGAGCAGCCGGACGCGATCGAGGGCGTGATGTCGTTCCTCGAGAAGCGGCCCCCGCGGTGGTCCGGCACCAAGCACCCCGACCTGTCGTCGGACCTCCACGAGGACCTGCGCCGGTAGCGGGCGCAGCTCCTCAGCCTCCGGCGGCCGCCCGGGGAGCGACCTCGCCGTCGTGCTGGGCCGGCGCGGGCGTGAGGAGCGCGGCGAGGGCCATGCCCTCGAGGAGCTCGTGGAGCGCCCGTCGGGAGAGGCTGGTGTCGCGGTTCGCCACGGACTGGAGGAGCGCGCTCGCCGCGTGCACCGCCATGCGGGCCTCGCTGCCGGTGAGGTCGGGCCGGACCTCCCGCAACGCCGCGGCCCACTCGTCCATCATGCGGCGGTGGAGGGCGTCGATCTCCTGCCTGGCGTCGGGCGGGAGGTTGCGGCGCTCCTGCCAGTAGATGGCGGTGAGGGCCCGGTCGTCGATGCAGGCGTCGGCGGTGAAGTGCACCAGCTTGGCGAGCCGGTCGTCCGGGCCCCGTGACTCGGCGAGGGCTCGGGCCGTGGTCTCGTCGTGGGTGCGGACGGAGCGCTCGATGACGGCCACGAGCAGGTCGTGCTTGCTGGCGAAGTGCCGGTAGACGGCGGGGCCGGTGATGCCGACGGCCTCGCCGATGTCGTCGACGCCCGTCTCGGCGAAGCCCCGCTCGGCGAACAGGCGCGTCGCCGCCTCGAGGATGGCGTCGCGCCGGCTGGTCCGGGCCCGGCCTCCGATGCTGCGGGCGGCGTTCACCGCCGGGGTCCTCTGCTCATCGGTCCTCCGGCCCCGGGTGGTCGGCCGCATCCTACCCGCCGGCTCCCCCCATGTGAATCACCGTTCACTTCGGGCGCGGGCCCGGCCGGATCGACGGGCCGGATCGCCGGACTGCCGGATCGGCCGGACGGAATGTCCCGACGGTCCCGACCGTTGGAGATGTAATCGTGTAATCGACGCGAAGAGGTGCCGATGGCCGAGCTCGAGACGACGGCGCTCCCGTTGCTGCCCCTACCCGGCGGCGTGGTGCTGCCGCAGATGGTGGTCACGATCGCCCTGGAGTCGGGGGAGGCGAGGGCGGCGGCCCGGGCCGCCGCCGAGGGCGCCCACCTGCTGCTCCTCGTCCCGCGGGCCGAGGGCCGCTATGCCCGGGTCGGCACCGTGGCCCGGGTCGAGAGCCGGGGGGACCTGCCCAACGGCCGCGAGGCCCTGGTGCTGCGGGGCCTGCACCGGGCCGTGGTCGGCATCGGGCTCCCCGGTACCGGCGAGGCCCTCTGGGTCGAGGCCGAGCCGGTGGAGGAGGGACCCGCCACCGAGCGGGCGCGCGAGCTCGCTCGCGAGTACCGCGCCGTCGTCTCGGCGATCGCCGGGCGGCTGCGGGCCCCGCGCCTGGCGGAGGCCGTCCAGGGGGTCACGGACCCCGGCGCGCTCGCGGACACGGCCGGGTGGTGGCCCGACCTCCCGGTCGAGCGCAAGGTCGAGCTGCTCGAGACCCTCGACGTCGAGGCCCGGCTCGAGAAGGTCGTCGGATGGGCCCGCGACGCGCTCGCCGAGCTGGAGCTGGCCGAGCGGATCCGCAGCGAGGTCTCCGAGGGCATCGAACGGACCCAGCGCGAGTACCTCCTTCGCCAGCAGCTCGCGGCGATCCGCAAGGAGCTGGGGGAGGACGGCGACGTCGTCGGCGAGTACCGGCAGCGGATCGCGCGATCGGGCATGCCCGAAGCGGCCCGGGAGGCGGCCGAGCGTGAGGTCGACCGTCTCGAGCGCACCTCGGAGCAGAGCCCCGAGCACGGCTGGATCCGAACCTGGCTCGACTGGATGACCGAGCTCCCGTGGGGCGAGCGGACCGAGGACCGGCTCGACGTGGCCGAGGCCCGGCGCATCCTCGATGCCGACCACACCGGCCTCGGCGACGTGAAGGAGCGCGTGGTCGAGCACCTGGCCGTCCGGAAGCTCCGGTCCGAGCGCGGCCTGGCCGGGGACGGCGGTCGCGGCACCGGTCTGATCCTGGCCCTCGTCGGCCCGCCCGGCGTCGGCAAGACCTCGCTCGGCGAGTCGGTCGCGCGGGCCATGGGCCGCCGGTTCGCCCGGGTCGCTCTCGGTGGTGGCGCGACGAGGCCGACATCCGCGGCCACCGCCGGACCTACGTCGGGGCCCTCCCCGGCCGGATCGTCCGGGCCGTCGAGGAGGCCGGCACGATGAACCCCGTCGTGCTGCTCGACGAGGTGGACAAGCTGGGCGGCGACTGGCGGGGCGACCCGTCCTCCGCCCTCCTCGAGGTCCTCGACCCGGCCCAGAACCACACGTTCCGCGACCACTACCTGGAGGTGGAGCTCGACCTGTCGGAGGTGCTGTTCATCGCCACGGCCAACGTGGCCGAGGCCATCCCCGGGCCCCTGCTCGACCGCATGGAGGTCGTGCGCCTCGACGGCTACACGGAGGCGGAGAAGGTGGCCATCGCCCGGGACCACCTGCTGGCCCGGCAGCGCGCGCGCAACGGGTTGCGCCCCGACGAGGTGGCGGTCGCCGACGACGCCCTCCGGAGGGTCGTGACCGACCACACCCGCGAGGCCGGCGTGCGCAACCTCGAGCGGGAGCTGGGCAAGCTCCTTCGCAAGGTGGCGGCCGGCCTCGCCGCCGGCGAGGTCGTGGCCCCGGTCCGCGTCGACGCCGGCGACGTGCGCCGCTACCTCGGCCACCCGCGCTTCTTCGTGGAGCCGGCCGACCGCACCCGTGCGCCGGGGGTGGCCACGGGCCTCGCGGTCACCGGGTCCGGGGGCGACGTCCTCTTCGTCGAGGCCGGCGCGATGGACGGCGATCCCGGCCTCACCCTCACGGGCCAGCTCGGCGACGTCATGAAGGAGTCGGCCGAGATCGCCCGGTCGTTCGTGCGTTCCCACGCGGCGGAGCTGGGGCTCCCTCCCGGGGCGGCGGAGCGTCGCTTCCACGTCCACGTGCCGGCGGGCGCGGTGCCCAAGGACGGGCCGTCGGCGGGCGTCACGATCGTGGCCGCGCTCGTCGGGCTGCTGTCGGGGCGACCGGTCCGGGGCGACGTGGGGATGACCGGCGAGGTGACGCTACAGGGTCGGGTCCTCCCGATCGGCGGGGTGAAGCAGAAGGTGCTCGCGGCGGAGCGGGCCGGGCTCACCACGGTGATCCTCCCGCAGCGCAACGGACCCGACCTCGAGGACGTGCCGGAGGCGGTTCGGGAGCGGATGACCTTCCACCTCGTCGACGACGTGCGGGACGTGGTGCGCCTCGCCCTCGAACCGGCCGGTGGCTCCGGGGAGGGTGCGCCGGAGGAACCCCGGGCGGCCTGACCGGTCCGATCCCGCCCTACGCGGGGGAGCCGGTCGAGCCGTTGCCCCCGGCGGAACCGACCCTCGCGGCGGTCCCGTTCGGGCCGGACCCCGGGGCCCCGTCGAGAGGGGAGTGGCAGGCCACGAAGTGGTCGGCGCCCACCTCGGCCATCACCGGCTCGTCGGTGGCGCAGCGCTCGCGGGCACGCGGGCAGCGGGTGCGGAACCGGCAGCCGGTCGGCGGGGCCACGGGCGAGGGGATCTCGCCTTCGAGGTGCTGGCGCTCGGACGCCCGGACCGCCGGGTCGGGGACGGGGATGGCGCTGAGCAGCGCGGCGGTGTAGGGGGTGGCGCGGTGACTCGTAGAGGGCGTCGGCCGGGCCGACCTCGCAGAGCTTGCCCAGGTACATCACCGCCACCCGGTCGCTCACGTTCTTCACCACGGCGAGGTCGTGGGCGATGAAGACGAGCGTCAGGCCGTAGCGGGCCTTCATGTCCTCGAGGAGGTTGAGGATCTGGGCCTGGACGGACACGTCGAGCGCCGACACCGGCTCGTCGCAGATGATGAGCTTCGGTTCGACGGCGACGGCCCGGGCGATCGAGATCCGCTGGCACTGACCGCCCGAGAACTGGTGGGGCCGCCGGCTGCGAGCGACGTCCGGGTCGAGGCCGACCGCCTCGAGCACCTCGTCGACCTTGGCCTGGCGCGCCGCGGCGTCGCCCATGTTCCACACGGCCAACCCCTCACCGACGATGTCGGCGACCCGTCGGCGAGGGTTCAGGGACGAGATCGGATCCTGGAAGATCATCTGCATCCGGGGCCGCATCCTGCGGAGCTCCTCGCCGCGCAGCTCGGTCATCTCGCGCCCCTCGAAGCGCACGCTGCCCGAGGTGGGCCGGGGGAGCTGCATGACGGCTCGCCCGGTCGTGGACTTGCCGCAGCCGGACTCGCCCACCAGCCCGAGCGTCTCGCCCTCGAGCACGTCGATGCTCACGTCGGACACCGCGTGCACCTTGAGGCCGAGGCGCCCGACCGGGAACTCCACCACGAGGCGCTCGACGCGCAGGAGCGCGTCGTCGACCGGCCGGAGGTGGGCGGTACCGCTGCCGGCCATCAGGCGTTCCCCGCCACGCTCGTGACCCCGCCGCTCCCGTCGCCCCCGCCCCGTCGGGCCTGGTTCCGCTCGAGGGCCTCCATGCCCTCGGGCGTCCCCACGGGGTACCAGCAGGCGAACCGGTGCCCGGGCGTCGGGGCCTCGCGCAGGGGCGGTTCCTCCTCGCGGCAGCGGTCCTGCGCGTAGGCGCAGCGCGGGCTGAACCGGCAGCCCGGCGGCGGGTTCACGAGGTCGGGTGGGCGACCGCTGATGGCGGCCAGGCGGGTGTGGCTGCGGTCGGTGATCCGCGGGATCGACTGCAGCAGGGCCTCGGTGTAGGGCATGCGGACCTCGGAGAAGAGGGCGGCCGTGGGGGCCTTCTCGACGATCTTCCCGGCGTACATGACGGCGATGTCGTCGGCCCGACCGGCGACGACGCCGAGGTCGTGGGTGACGAGGATCATGGCCATGTACCGCTCGCTCTGCTGCTGCTGGAGCAGGTCGAGGATCTGGGCCTGCACGGTGACGTCGAGCGCCGTGGTGGGCTCGTCCGCGAAGAGCAGGCGCGGGCCGCACGCCAGGGCGATGGCGATGGTGACCCGCTGGCGCATGCCGCCCGAGAGCTGGTGCGGGTACTCGCGCATGCGTCGCTCGGGCTCGGGGATCCCGACCGACTGCAACAGGGCCACCGCCGTCTCCTCGGCGTAGCGGCGGGAGATGTCGAGGTGGTGGAGCAGCGACTCGGTGATCTGGCGGCCGATCCGCATCACGGGGTTGAGGGAGGTCATCGGGTCCTGGAACACCATGGCCATCTTCGAGCCCCACAGCGACCGCATCCGGCGGGCGGGGAGACCGAGGGTCTCCTGTCCCTGGAAGCGGATCGACCCCTCGCGGACGACGTTGCGCTTGGGGAGCAGGCCCATGATCGAGCGTGAGAGCACGGTCTTGCCCGACCCGGATTCGCCGACGATCCCGAGGGTCTTGCCGAGGTCGAGGGAGAACGACACCCCGTCGACCGCCCGGACCAGCCCCCGGTCGGTGCGGAAGTGGGTCACGAGGCCCCGGACCTCGAGCAGGGGTTCGGGGCCCGGCTCGGGCTGGAACCGTTCGGCGCCGTCGGCCGCGCTCACAGGGCACCCTCCTTGACGTCGAAGAACGCCCGCAGCTTGTCACCGGCCAGGTTGAACGCCAGCACCGTGAGGAACATCGCGATCGAGGGGACGAGGGCCACGTGCGGCGCCGGGTCCTTGACGAGGAGCATGTCCTTGCCCTCGACGATCATCCCTCCCCAGGTCGGGGTGGGGGCCTCGACGCTGAGGCCGAGGAAGGCGAGCGTGCCCTCGGCGACGACGGCGATGGCCACGACGATGAGGGCGAAGCTGGCCATCGGGATCACGACGTTGGGCAGCACCTCGCGCGCGAGCACGCGCCGGTCCCGCGCCCCGAGGGCGCGGGCCGCGAGCACGAACTCCCGCTGCGCGTACGCCAGGGTGTTGGCCCGCGCGATCCGGGCGATGGGCGGGACGGCGAGGATGCCGATGGCGAGGACGATCCAGTGGAGGTCGCGCCCGAGGAAGGTGACGAACGTCAAGGCGAGGATGATCGCCGGGAACGAGAGCATGACGTCGGTGACGCCCATGATCGCGGTCTCGAGCCGGCCCCGGTAGTAGCCGGCCAGGAGACCGAGCGTCCCCCCGAGCAGCATCCCCAGGGCCACCGAGGCGAAGCCCACCGACAGCGAGACCCGGGCCCCGAAGACCATCCGCGAGAGCATGTCGCGCCCGAGGCGGTCGGTGCCGAGGAGGTGGTCGAGGCTCGGCGCCTCGAGCGGCTTCCCGGCGCCGGTCCGGGACGGGTCCTCGAGCGGGAGCACGCCGGCGAGGATCGCGAGGACGGCGATCAGGGCGATCCAGCCGACCGCGATCCAGAAGAGCACGCCCAGGCGGCGCTTCGCCGTCTGGGCGGCGGCGAGGCGCTCGGGGGCGACGATGGCGTCGGCGAGCTCCTCGTCGGCGGCCTCGGCGAAGATCGAGTCCGTCGGAGGGCCCTCGGAGAGCGATGGGCTAGGTGAGCGCTCGGGCATGGCGGATCCGGGGTCGAGCACGCCGTACAGGAGGTCCACGAGGAAGTTCACGATCACGTAGGCGGAGGCGATGACGAGCACGGAACCCTGGACCATGAGGTAGTCGCGCTTGCCGATCGACTCGACGACCAGCCGTCCGACGCCGGGGATGGCGAAGAGCACCTCGACGACGAGGGCCCCGCCGACCAGCCGGCCGATGTTCAGCCCGGCCACGGTCACGAGGGTGAAGGTCGAGGGCCGGAAGGCGTGGTGGAGGAGGATGCGGCGGTCGGGGATGCCCTTGGACTTCGCCATCATGATGTAGTCCTCCTGCAGCGTCGCGACCATGTCGGTGCGCAGGAGTCGCAGGTACACCGCGGCCTCGGCGACCGCGAGGGTGACCGCGGGGAGGACGAGCGAGCGCCACTTGTCGTCGCTGCGGTAGATGGCGGGGAAGACGTCGAGCTGCACCGCGAAGACGTAGATGAGCATGATCCCCAGGACGAAGTTGGGGATCGAGAGCAGCCCGAAGGCCGTGGTCGTGGACGTGCGGTCGAACCAGCCCCCGGCGCGCCGTGCCGCCAGGATCCCGAGGGGGATGGCGGCGCCGAGGGCGAAGATCTGGGCCAGCAGCATGAGCTGGATCGAGGTCGGGAGGCGCTCGCGGATGGCCTCGGAGACCGGCTGCTTCGTGACGTAGGACTTGCCGAGGTCACCGGTCAGGGCATCGGTCACCCAGTCCGCGTAGCGGACCGGGACGGGCCGGTCGAGCCCCAGCTCCTCACGCAGCTGGGCCCGGGCCTCCTCGGTCGCCGAGGGGCCCAGGATGGCCGTCTCGGGTCCCCCGGGCAGGAGGTTGAGGAGGAGGAACGTCAGGACCGAGACCGCGAAGAGGACGCCGACGAGCTGCAGGAGCTTCTTGCCGACGTAGCGCATCGTCCGTTCCTGCTCCGGTCCTCTCGGCCTGCGGTCCTAGCCCTTCCAGATCTGGTACAGGGAGACGGTGGCGCCCAGCGACCGAGCGCCCTCGCCGCCGTCGGGCAGCTCCCAGGTGACGACGTCGTGGACGTCCTCCTGCCAACCGAAGCCCGTGACCACCGGGTTGAGCCAGATGTAGGGGATGAGCTCGTTCATGCGCTCGGCGACGATCTGGTACCGGGCCTTGCGCTCCTCGAAGTCGTCGGTGGTCTGGGCGGCCCGCAGGGCGGTGTCGACCTGCTCGTCGCGCAGGCGGGCGAAGTTGAGGGCGAGGCCCTCGGTGTTCTCCGAGAGCCACCAGACCGAGTCGACGTCGGGGTCGGGGTTGCCGTACTGGCCCCAGAGGTTCACGTCGTGGTCGCCGACCAGGGCGTCGAGGATCTGCTGCGCGCTCTCGGTGGTCCTGACCTCGGCGTCGACGCCGGCCTGCTTCCACATGTCCTGGACCAGCTCGAGGATCTGGCGGTTGACCGGGTTCGTGTCGGTCCCCAGCGTGACCTTCAGCTCCTGGCCGGTCTCGGCCTCCCACTCGTCGACGAGCGCCCTGGCCCGGTCGAGGTCGTAGGGGAGGGGCTCGACGTCGGGGTGCCACTTCGAGTCGGGCGGCCAAGGGCTGTTCGTCGCCTCCCACACGCCCTCGCCGAAGGTGGCCCGGTACAGCTCGGTGTCGGTCGCGTAGGCGAGGGCCTGGCGGACCCGCACGTCGTCGAGCGGCGGCTTGGCCGTGTTGACGAGCAGGAAGGTGGTCTCCCCGGCGCCCCGGTCCTCGTGCAGGACCAGGCCGGGGGTGTCCTTCAGCGTGTTGATGTCGAGGGGTTGGGTGCTGAAGGTGACGTCGATCTCGCCGGAGATGAGGGCCTGGATGCGGACCTGGGCGTCGGGGATGATCCGGAAGGTGACGGAGTCGAGGTAGGGGTAGCCGTCGCGCCAGTAGTCCTCGTTGCGGACGAAGGTGGTCTGGTTGTCGAGGGTGCGGCTCTGGAGCTTGAAGGGTCCGGTGCCGATGGGGTTCTGGTCGCTGTCGGGGTCGTTGAGCATGGAGGGGGCGGCGATGAAGCCGAGCTGGCAGCCGGTGGGCCGTCCGGTGAAGACGGCGGGGGAGGGCGGAGCGGGGGGCGCTGAGGTGGAGGTTCAGGGTGAGGTCGTCGACGACCTCGATGGTCTCGAGCTCGCGCAGTTGGGGGGCGGTGAGGGCCGAGGTGGCGCCGAGCTCGAGGTTGAGCTTGACGGCTTCGGCGTCGAGGGGGGTGCCGTCGTGGAAGGTGATGCCGGGGCGCAGGGTGAGGGTCCAGAGGGTGAAGTCCTCGTTGGGGACCATGGACTCGGCGAGGTAGGGCCGGGGGTCGCCGTTGGCGTCGTAGGCCATGAGGGGGTCGAAGACCGCCGAGGCCATCTGGAGGCCGGGCGCGGCGAAGCGGTTCTTGGTCGGGTTCAACCCGTCGGACTCCGCCGAGAGGCCCACGACGAGGTCGCCGCCGGGCTGGGGCGGCCCGGCCGCCGCGGTGGTGGTGGCCCCGCCGTCCGCGCCGCCTCCCGCCCCGTCGTCGCCGCCGCCGCCACCCCCGCACGCGCCCGCCACGAGCGCCGTGACGAGTACGGCGAGGAGGAGGGTGCTCCGCGGGGCGCGTGAGCGACGAGGCCAGTGGTGCACGGTGTCCCTCCGGTTCTCCCGCACGGTGACGGCGGTCACAACGGCGGCACGGTACGGTGCCCAGCCAATCCTGTCAAACTTGGCCAGGGTTTCCCGGATCGGTCCCGGCCACGACCCTACCGGTCGGTAGCCCCGGCCGGGACCACGGCCCGCGGTCGTCTCGCCACGTCTCTCCCGACCCGGCTCAGCGATCCAGCCAGAGGGCCGCGACGGGCATGACCCCTCCGCTCATCGGCTGCCTCGGCGCGCCGTCGGGAGCGGTGAGGTCGCCCACGCCCTTGACGTCGGAGTCGAGGATCGTGGCCCAGGTCACGTGGTAGATCCAGATGTACGGCAGGTCCTCGGTGAGGTACCGGGCCACGTCCGCGTAGCGGGCCCGGCGCACCTCGACGTCGGCGGTCGCCCGGGCGGCCATGAGGGCCTCGTCGATGCGGGGGTCCTCGTTGCGGGCGAAGTTCGTCGCGAGGGGTGGTTGCGCGTTGGTCGAGAGCCACCACACGGCCTCGCCGTCCGGGTCGTCCGAGCCGAACTGGCGCCAGAGCTTCGCCTGGAAGCTCCCCGTGGCCGCCTCGAGGATGTGCTGGGTGAACTCCACCGTTCGGAGGTCGACCTCGATGCCGGCATCCTTCCACTGGTCCTGGAGCAACTCCATGGCCTCCTGGTACTCGGGGACCGGCGGCACGCTCATCTCGAAGCGCACCTCCTCGCCCGTGTCGGCCTCGTACTCCTCGACGAGCTCGCGGGCCCGGGCGGGGTCGTGCTGCGGGTAGTCGACCTCGGTGTGCCAGGGGGACCCGGGGTCCCACGGGCTCTCGGCCGGCTCGAGGATCCCGGAGCCGAGGAGCTCCACGTACTCCTCCGTGTCGGTGGCGTGGGCGATCGCCCGGCGGACCCGCAGATCGTCGAGGGGGGGCTCCTTCGTGTTGAGGAGGACGAAGACCTCCTCGCCGTCGACCGTGTCCTCGAGCATGGTGACGCCCTCGTCCTCGCGGAACTGGACGATGTCCTCGTCGCGGAACGTGCTCGACGTGTCGATCTCCCCGCTGCGCAGGGCCTGGTTGCGCACCTGGTTGTCGGGCACGACGCGGAAGGTGACGCGGTCGAGGTTGGGGAGGCCCTCCCGCCAGTAGTCCTCGTTGCGGACGACGGTCGTCTCCTGGTCGAGGACCCGGCGCTCCAGCACGAACGGACCGGTGCCGACCGGCTCCTGGGGCGCGCCGTCCGGGGCGTCGAGCTGCGAGGGGGCGGCCATCCAGCCCGGCTGGCCGGCGAAGTAGATGGGCAGCGTCGACCAGGGGAAGTCGGTGCGCAGCACCAGGGTGCGCTCGTCGACCAGCTCAGGGGACCGGAGCCCGCGCAGCGGGTTGGAGGTCAGCGGCGAGGCCAGGTGCCCGTCGATGTTGCGCTTCACCGCGGCGGCGTCGAGGGGGTCCCGTCGTGGAACCGGATGCCCTCGCGCACCACGAACGTCCACTCGGTGAAGTCGGCGTCGGAGCTGAACGACTCGAGGAGGTAGGGGTGGAGCTCGCCGTCCTCGCCCACCACGACGAGCGGGTCGAAGATCGCGTGGGCCATCTGGTACCCGGGCGTGCTCCACACGCTCGACGTCGGGTTGAGCCCGTCGGTCTCGGCCTCGATCCCCATCACCAGGTGGCCGCCCCGGCGGGGACCCTCCGGGACCGTGCTGGTGGGGTCCTCCGGCCCGGAGCTCTCGCCGTCCCCGTCCCCGCTGCTGCACGCCGCGGCCACGACGATGAGGAGCACGGCGACGGCCACGAAGCAGCGCGCCGGCCGATCCGATCGCTGGTTGCCCATGTCCCCTCCTGTACCCTTCGTCACAGTCTGGCGCGCCGGCCGCCGGGGGGCCAGGGTCGCTCGATCGTGCGGCGTGCGCCCGCTCGCGGGCGCCACCGGCGGCACCGATCGGGGGGCGGGTACCGTGCGCGCGTGGCCGATCGCCTGCAGATCACCCGGTCGTGTGCCATCGACCCCGCCGAGCTCGAGTGGCGGTTCAGCCGGGCCGGCGGCCCCGGCGGGCAGCACGCCAACACCGCCGACACCCGCGTCGAGGTCCGCTTCGACGTCGCCCGCTCGCGCTCCCTCGGACCCCGCCAGCGGGCACGCCTGCTGGAGCGGCTCGGCCCGGTGGTCCGGGTCGTCGCGTCCGACGAGCGGTCCCAGGCCCGCAACCGGGCGCTGGCCCTCGAGCGCCTGGCGGAGCGGATCGCGGGGGCGCTGCGGATCGAGCGGCCCCGGCGCCCCACCCGTCCCGGCGCCGCCGCCCGCCGGGCCCGCCTCGACGCCAAGCGGCGGCGGGGCGAGCTGAAGCGCCGCCGGGCCCGCCCCGAGCCGGACGATTGAGCTCCCAGCGACCCGCGGGTCAGCCGGTCGCGACCTCCGGGGGCTCGTCCACCTCGCGCCTCACCTGCTCGAGGTGGCGCGTGTAGCACCAGGCGAGGAAGCGGTCGACGCCGTGGAGCACGTGACCGGCGCGCAGGGAGTGGAACACCTCGAAGGCGTGGTGGGCGCCGGGGATCTCGGCGAAGAGCACCGGCTGCGTCGACGCCTCGCGCAGCATCTCGGCGAACTTCCTGGCCTCCTCGACGGGGGCGAGGTTGTCGAGCGTCCCGTGGATGACGAAGAAGGGCGGGGCGTGCGGACCGACGTGGCTCATGGGTGAGGCACGGTCGTAGACCTCGGGGCTCGCCGCGAACGGGCGCTTGACCACGAGCCGTTCGAGGAACCTCGCCAGGGGGTCGCGTCGACCGCGGATCCCGTAGCGGTCGGTGAAGTCGTACACGCCGTAGAACGGCACGCAGGCGGCCACGGTCGTGTCGGCGTCCTCGAAGCCCGGCTGGTAGGCGGGGTCGCCGGGGGTGAGCGCCAGCATCGAGGACAGGTGACCGCCCGCCGATCCGCCGGTGACCACGACGAAGTCCGGGTCCCCTCCGTACTCGGCGACGTGCTCGCGCACCCAACGGAGGGCCAGCTTGCAGTCGACGAGGTGGTCGGGCCAGGTGGCCCGGGGGCTGCGCCGGTAGTTGGCGGCGACGCACACCCAGCCCGATGCGGCGAGGTCGAGCATCAGGGGGAGCGCCTGCTGGCCCTTGTCGCCGATCACCCACCCGCCCCCGTGGATCTGGAGGAGGACGGGCCGGCGTTCGCCGGCGGGCACCTTCGCGACGTACACGTCGAGGCGGTGCCGGCGCCCCGCCCCCGGCGCGTACGGGACCTGGCGGATCCGCCGCACCCGGCCGTCGCGCAGCAGCAGGGGCAGGAAGAGCTGGGCCCGGGAGGGGCGCCGGCCGAGCCGGGCGCGGATCCGGGGGTCGATGCGGTCCTCGAAGTCGGGACCGAGCCCCTCGCGCAGCGCGTCCTCGACGACCACGCGGGCTCGCCGGGAGATGACGAGCAGGGACGTGAGGCCCGCCCAGGAGGCCGCGGTCACCGCGAGGCCCACCCAGCCCGGCCAGTCGTCGAGGGCGCCGAGGCCGACGAACACCCCGGTGGCCACGGCCTGCCAGGCCAGGTGGTGGACCGGCATCTCGGAGGTGAACCACCCGGCGAAGAAGCTGGGCCCGAGGAAGCGCCAGTCGCGGGTGGGTCGCAGGGCGTTGAAGGTGAACCAGAAGCCGACCAGGCTGACGGCGAGGAACGCCCACGACATGGCGCCATTCTGCCGCAGCCAGGGTCGAGACCGGCAAGATCCCCAAGTAGCATGAATGGAGCGCGGGCAGCTCGGAGGGCCGGAGGGCTCGGGGGGCCGGAGGGGCCATGCAACGACTCAGCGGACTGGACGCGGCGTTCCTCCACGTCGAGACCCCCGCTCACCACATGCACGTGATGGCGGTCGTCGTGCTCGATCCCTCGACGGCGCCGGCCGGGTTCGATGCCGAGACGCTCAAGGCACGGATCGCCGAGCGGCTCCCCGGGATGCCCGCCCTGCGCCGCCGGCTGCTGCGGGTCCCGTTCGACCTCCACCACCCGCTCTGGGTCGAGGACCACGGCCTCGACCTCGACGTCCACGTCCGCCGGGCGGCGCTCCCGGCACCGGGGGACCCGGGAGCTCGCCGAGCTCACCGGCCACCTGGCGGGGATCCAGCTCGACCGGAGCCGGCCCCTCTGGGAGCTCTGGGTCGTCGAGGGGCTCGAGCAGGGCCTCGTCGCGATCGTCGCCAAGCTCCACCACGCCGCCATCGACGGCCTCCTCGGCCTCGACCTCATGGCCAACCTGTTCGACCTGGAACCGGTGCCCGTCGAGGCCGGTCGCGAGGCCCCCCGACCCCGCGGGCCGGGCCGGTCCCGCACCCGGGTCCCGCCCGGCTGCTCCTCGACGCCTCCACCGCCCTGGCCCGCCAGCCGGCCCGGGTGGTCGGAGCGCTGCGGAGCGCCGCCGGCTCCGCGCTCCGCCTCGGGCGCCAGCTCCGCCGGGAGCCGGTGACGACCGGGATCCCGCTGCGGGCACCCCGCACGTCGCTCAACGGCTCGCTCACCCCCGCCGGAGCGTCGCCTACGCCACGGTCCCCCTCGCGGACGTGAAGCAGGTGCGCCACGCCTTCGGGGCCACCGTGAACGACGTGGTCCTCGCCGTCTGCACCGGGGCTCTGCGCCGCTACCTGTCCTCGGGGGAGGGGCTGCCCGAGCGGCCGCTCGTGGCCGCCGTCCCGACCGCGCTCCCCGCCGAGGGGCCCCGGTCGGTGGGGAACCGCGTCTCGGCGATGTTCGCGGCGTTGCCCACCCACCTCGGTGACGCGCTCGAGCGCCTGCGGGCGGTCCAGGAGACGATGGCGGGCGCCAAGCTCGTGCACCGGGAGGTCGGCGGCGACGTGCTCGCCCAGCTCACCGACATCCCGGCTCCGGCGCTGTTCTCGGGGGGCGTCCGGCTCTACGAGCGGCTCGGCCTGGCGGACCGCCACCCGCCGATCGTCAACCTCATCGTCTCGAACCTGCCCGGTCCGAACGTGGCGGTCTACTGCGCCGGCGCCCGCATGGTGAACCTGTTCCCGATGGGGCCGCTCCTCGCCGGAGCGGGGCTCAACGTCACCGTGGTGAGCTACCTGGACTCGGTGCACGTGGGGCTCATGGCCTGCACCGACCTCGTCCCCGCCCCCGAGGCGCCCCGAGGTCCGGCTCGCCGGGCCTCCGCCGCCGGATGGCGACGGTGCCCGAGGCCCCGGAGGAGCTCGCGGGTGAGGGAGGGCAGAACGCGCCGGCCGGCGGTACAGTCGGAGCTGACGCCGGCTGCCAAAGGGAAGTCTCGCACCGGTTCCGCGTCCGTGATGTGCGCTCGCCGTCGCCGGATGGCAACCCGAGGCGACCGAGGGGGGAGGCCGGGGATCGGGGTCGGGCGACGTCGACCAGCCGGGGGACCGACTCGCACCGACCCGGGGGCGGGTCGGGCGACCACCCGGGGGCCCGAGAAACAGCCCAACGGGGTGCGGGCCTACTTCGACTACGTGAACGAGACCGAGGGCGGCGTCTTCGGACGGGACCTGGAGCTGGTCGAGTGCCTCGACGACCAGACGACGAAGTCGAAGAACCAACAGCAGGCCCGCAAGCTCGTGGAGGAGACCGGGGTCTTCGCCGTGCTCCCGGTCACGACGTCGACCTTCGGGGCCGCGAAGTACCTGGCCGAGGAGGGCGTGCCCACGTTCGGCTGGAACATCCAGGAGGAGTGGATGGACGGGCCCAACCTCTTCGGGGAGAAGGGCTCGTTCGCCTGCATCGGCTGCACCGATCCCGACGTCCCGTACATCGCGACGAAGCTCGGTCACGACAAGGTCGCGGTCCTGGCCTACACGGCTCCGCAGTCCCAGCAGTGCGGCGAGGGGTTCGTGCAGTCCTTCGACAAGTTCGGGGTCGAGGTGGCCTTCCAGGACACGAGCCTGGCGTACGGGTTCACCGACATCAGCGCCGACGTCCAGCGGATCAAGGACTCCGGCGCGAGGTTCATCGCCACCTGCATGGACGTGAACGGCAACATCCGGCTCGCCGAGGCCCTCCGCAACGCCGGGGTCGAGGACTTCACCGTGTACGCCCCGCAGGGCTACGACCAGGAGTTCCTCGCCGAGTTCGCCGACGAGCTCGAAGGCTTCCTCTTCGGCGTCTTCTTCACCCCCTTCGAGCTCGAGGATCGCAGCGAGGGCCTGCAGACCTACCGGGAGTGGATGGAGAAGGGTGGGTACCGGGTCGACGAGCTGGGGCTCATCGGCTGGGGCGCGGCGGCCCTGTTCGTGGAGGGCCTGCGCGGCGCCGGCGAGGACTTCACGCGGGAGAGGGTCGTGGAGGCGGTCAACCAGCTCACCGACTGGACGGCGGACGGGATCTACCCGCCGATCGACTGGACGAGGGCCCACTCCGAGCAGTGGCCGACCCAGTGCGGCGCCTACGTCCGGGCCGAGGGCGGCGAGTTCGTGCTCGCGTTCGGCACCGAGGAGGAGCCGTTCCTGTGCGCGGGTGGCGCCGACACCGACGTCCTGCCGGACGAGGCACCGACGATCTCGGCGACCGACCCCGCGACCTGGGAGAAGGTCCGCGGCGGGCCGTGAGGCGGGCGGCGATCAGCCGCCGTCGAACAGCCAGGTCTCCGGTCGCCCGCCGGGTCGCGCACCCCGGCGCACGAACCACTCCCACCCGAAGGCCTCGCGGAACGGGTCCTCGGGGAGGGCGAGGAAGAAGGAGCTGTGGTCGATCTGGCTCGCGTGGGCGGCCATCGCCGCCCGCTTGAGCCCGACGAAGTCGCGCACGTCGACGGCCGTCGTGATCACCGACTCCGGGACGCCGAGGCCCATCTCGTCGACGTCGGGGACCTCGGTCCCCTCGGGGAGCGCGGCGGGGGCCCGGGCCATCAGGCGCCTGATGTGATCGCGGTTCACCACCGCCTCGAAGACGACCGGCGGGGTCCCCGCCGTCTCGGCCGCCGCGATCCCCACCCGGTGCACCTGGATGTGGTCGGGGTGCCCGTAGCCGCCGCGGTCGTCGTAGACGGTGAGCACGTCGGCCGACTCCTCGGTCAGGATCGCCCCGAGGCGTGCCGCGGCCTCGCCGACGTGGGCGGACCAGAACGACCCCGGCGCGTCGTTGGTCGGCTCGCCCATCATCCCCGAGTCCCGGTACCCGAGGAACTCGACCCGGTGCACCCCGAGGATCTCGGCCGCCCGGTGGGTCTCGACCACCCTCCGCTCCGAGAGGGCCTCGCCGGGCCGGAGGACGCCGTCGGCCACCTCGCCGAGCTCGCCCCGCGTGGCGACGGCGAGGACGACGCGGTGCCCCTCGGCGGCGGCCCGGGCGAGCACGCCGCCCGTGGTGATCGCCTCGTCGTCGGGGTGGGCGTGGAAGCTGACGATCGTCCGGCGCACGGGGCGATTCTCGCGCCCGCCCGGCCCGTCCGGGGTGGCGTGCCGGGCCGGTTCTCGCCGGGACCCTGGTGCGCGGGAGAAAGCTGACACTAGAGTTAGGGAACTCGCCACAACGGGCGCGCCGACCTGGGGGTCTCCATGCGCAAGCGTCTCGTCGCCGTCCTGGCGGTTCTCGCTCTCGCGGTCGCGGCATGCGGCAACTCCGACTCCGACGACGATGCCGAAGGCGGTGGGGGAGGCGACGGTGGGGGCGGCGACGCCGCGGTGAGCGTCGACCAGCCGGGGGTGACCGACTCGGCCATCCGGGTCGGGGGCGTGGTCGGGACGACCAACCCGCTGGGGCTCCCGTACGACAACAGCTGCAACGGGGTGCGGGCCTACTTCGACTACGTGAACGAGACCGAGGGCGGCGTCTTCGGCCGGGACCTGGAGCTGGTCGAGTGCCTCGACGACCAGACGACGAAGTCGAAGAACCAACAGCAGGCCCGCAAGCTCGTGGAGGAGACCGGGGTCTTCGCCGTGCTCCCGGTCACGACGTCGACCTTCGGGGCCGCGAAGTACCTGGCCGAGGAGGGCGTGCCCACGTTCGGCTGGAACATCCAGGAGGAGTGGTCCGGGCCGCCCAACCTGTTCGGGGAGCGAGGCTCGTTCATCTGCGCCGGGTGCACCGATCCCGACGTGCCGTACGCCGCCCAGCAGCTGGGCTTCGACAAGGTGGCCGTGCTCTCCTACACGGCGCCCCAGTCGAAGCAGTGCGCGGACGGGAACATCGAGTCGTTCCAGCGGTACGGCTTCGACGTCGCCTTCCAGGACACGAGCCTGGCGTACGGGTTCACCGACATCAGTGCCGACGTCCAGCGGATCAAGGACTCCGGCGCGAGGTTCATCGCCACGTGCATGGACGTGAACGGCAACATCCGGCTCGCCGAGGGGTTGCGCAACGCCGGGGTCGAGGGCTTCGCGATCTACGCCCCGCAGGGCTACGACCAGGAGTTCGTGGCGGAGTTCGCCGACGAGCTCGGGGGCTTCTACTTCGCCGTGCCGTTCACGCCGTTCGAGTTCGAGGACCAGAACGAGGGCCTCGCGCTCATGCGCGAGTGGGTCGAGAAGGGCGGCTACGACGTCAACGAGTTCGCGCTGGTCGGTTGGTCGCTCGCCTCCATGTTCGTCGAGGGGCTGAAGCAGGCTGGCGAGGACTTCACCCGCGAGTCCGTCGTCGACGCCGTCAACCAGATCACCGATTGGACCGCGGGTGGGATCTACCCGCCGATCGACTGGACCAAGGCCCACTCCGAGCAGTGGCCGACGGCCTGCACGGCCTGGGTCAAGGTCGAAGGGGGTTCGTTCGTGCCGGTCTTCGGCACCGACACCGAGCCGTTCGTCTGCGTCGGGGGCAAGGACGTCGAGACGCTCCCGGATCCGGCGCCGACGCTGGCCGCGAACGACCCGTCCACCTGGGACAAGGTGTTCGAGGCCCTGGGCGGGTGAGCCCGGGGCCCTAGGCAGGGGAGCGTCCGGTGAGCGACTTCGTCCGGTACACCATCCCGGGGATCCCCCTGGGCTGCGTGTACGCGCTCGTGGCCACCGGGCTCGTGCTCACCTACAAGACGTCCGGGGTGTTCAACCTGGCGTTCGGCGCCCAGGCGTTCGTGTCGGCCGCGGTCCTCTACGACACGCACGTGCGCCACGACTGGCCCATCGTCCCCGCGGTGGGCCTGTCGGTGTTCGTGGTCGCCCCGCTGCTGGGGCTCGTGCTCGAGCGCCTGCTGTTCCGGCACATGCGGACCGCGGGCTGGCAGGTGAAGCTCATCGCGTCCCTGGGCCTGCTCGTCGCGCTCCCCGAGATCGTGAAGCTCTGGTTCGGCTCCAAGCAGGAGTTCCGGCCGCCGGTGCTCTGGCCCGACCCGGACCGCGTGTACCGGTTCGGCGAGTACTTCATCCCGGCCAAGAACCTCGCCGCCACGCTCGCCACGCTGGTCATCGTGGTCGGGCTCGGCGTCCTGTTCCGCTACACGGCCCTGGGCCTGCGGATGCGGGCCGTGGTCGAGAGCCCCCGCATGCTGGAGCTGGCCGGGATCGACGCCGAGCGGGTGAGCATGTCGGCCTGGATGCTCTCGAGCTTCCTGGCCGGCCTGGCCGGGGTGCTCCTCGCCCCCTGTTCGCCACCCTCGACGCCAACAACTTCACGATCCTGATCGTGGCCGCCATCGCGGCCGCGGCGTTCGGGGGCTCACCAGCATCCCGCTCACCCTCGTCGGCGGCCTCGTGCTCGGCGTGGCCCAGCAGATCCTGGCCGGCTACCTGCCGCTCGACAGCATCCTGGCCCAGGGGCTCCGACCCTCGTTCCCGTTCGTGATGGTCGTGCTGGCCCTGCTGCTGATCCCCGGCCTGCGCGGGCGGCGCGAGATCACCGATCCCCTCAAGGGGGTCGACCCGCCGCCCCCGGCCCTGGCCGCCGCCAGCGCGCCACCGGCCATCGCCCGGTTCAGGAGGTTCGCCTTCCCGGTCTTCGTGGCGGGCTTCCTCGCCGTGGCGGTCTTCATGCTCTCGGACCTGTGGCTCTTCCGGCTCACCCTGGGCCTGATCTTCACGATCACGTTCCTCTCGATCACGGTGCTCACGGGCTACTCGGGCCAGATCTCCCTGGCCCAGATCTCGTTCGCCGGCTTCGGCGCGTACACCACGGCCAACCTCGTCGACCGGTGGGACGTCTCCGTGCTCCTGGCCGCCGTCATCGGAGCGGCGGTGGCCGCGGCCATCGGGGGTCTCGTCGCCGTGCCGGCCCTGCGGCTGGGAGGGATCTACCTCACCCTCTTCACGCTGGCCTTCGCGCTCATGGTGGAGAACGTGGTGTTCCCCCTCGAGAGCGTCTCGAACAGCCTCGAGGGGCTCGACGTCCCGCGGCCCTACCTGCTCGGGATCGACTTCAGCGACGACAAGGCGTTCTTCCTGCTGATCTTCGCCGTCTTCGCCCTGGTCGCCTTCGCCGTCGTCTTCATCCGGCGCGGCACGACCGGTCGCGCGCTCGACGCCCTCCGGGGCAGCGAGGTGGCGGCCACGGCGATCGGCATCAACCCGAACCGCGCCCGGGTGACGGTGTTCGCCCTGTCGGCGGGCATCGCCGGGCTCGGCGGCGGCCTGCTCGCCACGATGCAGCAGACCGTGAACGCCGAGGACTTCCCGGCCCTGCTGGGCATCTTCTGGGTCGTGATCGTCGTCACCCTGGGGGCCCGGACCGTCGAGGGAGCGGTGAACGCGGGCATGGCCTTCGTGCTCTTCCCGGTGATCCTCGAGACCTTCGGCGTCTCGCTGTCCTACCAGTTCATCCTGTTCGGCGTCGGCGCGATGACGTTCGCCCGTCACCCCGAGGGGATCGTCGAGGCCAACAAGCGTCGCTCCATGGAGCTCATCGGGAAGCTCCTCGGCCGGGGCGGGGAGGCCGTCCCCGCCGGAGCGCCGACGCCGCAGGTCGCGGCGGCCGGCGGAGCGTCGGTCGGGGTCGGCGGCGCCGACCCGGACGGGACGGACGCCGCGGCCGGGGACCCCGGACGCGGCAGCGGATCGCGGGAGATGGCCGAGTGAGCCTCCTGGTCGCCGACGAGATCACCAAGCGGTTCGCGGGCATCACCGCGCTCGACGCCGTCTCTCTCGAGGTCGGCGAGGGCGAGGCCGTCGGGCTCATCGGGCCCAACGGGGCCGGCAAGACGACGTTCTTCAACTGCCTGCTCGGCGTGCTCCCACCGGACCGGGGCCGGGTCACCTTCCGGGGGCGTGACGTGAGCCGCATCCCCGTCTACCGGCGGGCCCGGGCCGGCATCGGCCGGACCTTCCAGCGCATGGAGCTCTTCTCGGGGATGACGCCCCGCGAGCACCTGCTCGTCGCCGACCGGGTGCGCCGGGGCACGGGCAACCTGCTCAAGGACGTGCTCGGTCGGGGCGGGCCGACCGCCGAGGAGCACCGCCACGCCCAGGAGGTGCTGGAGCTCGTGGGCCTGGCCGACGTCGCGGACACGCCAGTCGAGGCGCTCCCGATGGGGAACGGGCGCCAGGTCGAGCTGGCCCGGGCCCTCGTGACCCGCCCGGTGCTGCTCCTGCTCGACGAGCCCTCCTCGGGCCTCGACCGGTACGAGACCGACGCGTTCTGCGAGGTGCTGGCGACCGTGCAGGCCGAGAGGGGCACGGCCATCCTGCTCGTGGAGCACGACGTCGAGATGGTGCAGCAGGTCGCCTCACGGCTCTACGTGCTCGACTTCGGGCAGCTCATCGCCTGGGGCCCCACCGAGGACGTCCTGCGCGACGACGACGTGCGGCGCGCCTACCTGGGGGAGACGGTGTGATCCGCCGCCCGCGCCCTCTCGACGCCCGCCGAGCCGTTGTCGCGCAGACCGCGCCGCTCCTGGAGCTCCGTGACGTCGACGCCGGCTACGGCCCGTTCCGGGCCCTGTTCGGCGTCTCGTTCTCGGTCGAGCGGGGCCGCTGCCTGGCCATGCTGGGTTCGAACGGGGCGGGGAAGACGACCGTGGCCCGGGTCGCCTCGGGCCTCGTGACGCCCACCGCGGGCCGGGTGCTCGTGGAGGGGATCGACGTCACGGGTCGTCCGGCGCACGAGATCGCCCGGCTCGGCGTCCTGCACGCCCCCGAGGGCCGCTCGGTGTTCGCGTCGCTCACCGTCGAGGAGAACCTGTCGCTCCACTTCCGCCAGGCGCTCGGGCGGGCGTTGGTCGACGAGGCCCTGACCCGGGCCTTCGACCTGTTCCCGCGCCTGGGAGACCGGAGGACCCAGCTCGCCGGCTCGCTGTCGGGGGTGAGCAGCGGATGCTCTCCCTGGCTCGGGTCCTCGTCGACCCGCCCCGCCTCCTCATCGCCGACGAGCTCTCGCTCGGCCTGGCGCCGGTCGTCGTCGACGACGTCTACCGGACCCTCGAGACCATCCAGGGCTCGGGGGCGTCGCTGCTCATCGTCGAGCAGCTCGCCTCGCACGCGCTGCGCCTCGCCGACGACGTCGTGGTGCTGGCCAAGGGCCAGGTGGCCTTCTTCGGGCCGGTGTCGGAGGTGGGCGACGTGCGCGAGCGCCTGCTCCCGGGGGCCGCGCCGAGCTCCAACGGCGGCCGCGGCCGGACCTGAGCCGGGGCCGGGAGCCCGCGGCGGGCCGGTGCCGGCTCGCCGCGGGCCCTCCGACCGGCTACGGCAGCAGCTCGAGCGACTGGTCGACGATCTCCTCGGAGCAGGGCGTCCCGCCCTGGTCCATGAGGTCGCAGAACGACGCCAGGCTGAGCATCCACGTCCCGTCCACGAGCACGAAGGTGTTCGCCTGGGCGAGAGGCTGCGCGTCGGGCGGCGGCGGGTCACCGATCACGATCCCGTAGGTGACGTCGGCGGCCGTGTGGTCCTCGTTGAACGTGACGTCGACGGTGGCCGGGTCGACCTTCGCCACGATCCCGACGTTCTCGCCCCGTCCCTGGAGGTACAGGTCCGCGACGAGGTCGGACTCCTGGACCAGAGCCAGCTTGCCCTCGTCGTCGTCGATCGTGGTGTCGATGAAGTACTGCAGGTTCTCGCTGATCTCGGCCGTGGCGGCGGCCTCGTCGAAGGCCGCCGTCGTGGTCGGAGCCTCGGTGGCCTCGGTGGCCTCGGTGGCCTCGGTCGTGTCGGCCTGCGCGGTGGTGGCCGTCGAGTCCTCCGCGCCCCCGTCATCGTCGTCGTCGCCGCACGCGGCGATCACCAGGACCAGCGCCACGAGCAGCACCAGCAATCGTCTCGACCTCGGCATCGTCTCTCCCCTCCCGGCCGCGCCCCCCTGACGCCGGCGTCAGGTATCCTAACCGCCCCGGGCCCGCGCGCAACCCGATGGGGGTCGTGGGGCCGCCCGCGGCCCGGCCGGGACCGTCGGGATCAGCTCGCGCTGGCCGCCCGGGCCAGCCCGACCTCTCCGCCGAAGAGCCCGATGTGGGTGACCCGGGCGAGGGTGTCGAGGGCGACGTCGTCGGGGACCCGGACGTGGCCGGCGAGGACGTAGTAGTGGAAGCGCTCGATCATGGCGGCCAGCGCCAGCGCCGCGATCTGCGGGTCGACGTCGGAGGGTGTCGCGGACCGGATCCGGGCCGCCAGCACGCGCGAGAACTCGGTGAGCACGTCCTGGCCGAGGCGGCCGAACGCGCTGTCGCCGATCTCGGCCTCGGTCCAGGCCCGGACCACGGGCCCGAACCGCTCGTAGAGCTCGCCGAACCGTGCCAGCCACTGGCGGAGCCGCAGGTACCCCTCCTCCCCCGGCCCGACGGGCGGGAGGTCCTCGGCCAGCCCGACCATCTGCTGGGCCACGTCGGCGGCCAGCGCCCGGAAGAGGTCCTCCTTGTTGGAGAAGTAGAGGTAGAAGGTGCCGTGCGACGTCCTGGCGAGCTTGACGATGTCGTCGACGCGGGCCGCGTGGTAGCCGCGCTCGGAGAAGACCTCGACGCCGGCGTCGAGGAGCTTGCGCATGGTGTGGCGGCCCCGGGCCCGCAGCTCGCGCCCCTGGGCCGGGGTGCCGATCCGGGCCTCGGGTCCGTCGGGCGCCGCGGCGTCGGGCGTGGAGCGATCGCCGGAGCCGGCGGACGCGCCGGCACGCTCGCCCGTCGCCCCGGAGCGCTTCTTCGCCGGCGCGCCGCGGGCGGCCTTGCGGGGAGTCGCGCTGGACGGAGCCATTCCGGTCAGGCTAGAACTCTCCGACGTCCGTGTCACATTTCGCGGGGGTGGCGGGAAGGTCACGGCGGGATCCTCGAGGCGGTCCGGTGCGCCGCACGCTAGCCGGGCCCCGGAGGCGTGCTCGATCGGAGGGAGGGGGCAGGATGCTGCTCGACGGACGGGTCGCGGTCGTCACCGGGTCGGGCCGGGGGATCGGGCGGGAGCTGGCCCTCTGCCTCGCCCGCGAGGGGGCGGCGGTCGTGGTGAACGACGTGGGGGCGGACCTCGACGGTCGCGGCGGCGACGAGGACCCGGCGGCCCAGGTCTGCAAGGAGATCGAGTCCTCCGGCGGGCAGGCCGTCCCCAGCTACGACTCGGTGACCGACTTCGCCGGGGCGGAGCGGATCGTCGGGACCGCGCTCGACACGTTCGGGAAGCTCGACATCCTCGTCAACAACGCCGGCATCGTGCGCGATCGCACGCTGGTGAAGATGACCGAGGAGGACTTCGACGCCGTCATCGCGGTCCACCTCAAGGGGACCTTCAACTGCACCCGTCACGCGGCCCCGGTCATGAAGGAGGCCGGCTACGGCCGGATCGTGAACATCACCTCCTCGGCGGGGCTGCGGGGCAACTTCGGGCAGACGAACTACGGGGCGGCCAAGGCCGGGATCATGGGCATGACCTTCGTGTGGGCCCTGGAGCTGGGCCGCTACGGGGTCACGGTGAACGCCCTCGCCCCGGCGGGCGCCACCCGCATGACCGCCGCGCTGTTCGAGCGTTCCGGGACCGAGCCGCCCCCGCGCAGGACCCCGCCCTCAACGCCCCCATCGTGGCGTTCCTCGCCTCCGAGCGGGCCGGGCACGTCAACGGTCAGATCCTCGGTCGCACCGACCACGCGTTCACGCTGTTCCAGCACCCGAAGCAGATCGCGTGGATGTGGCGGGACGGTGGGTGGGACCCGGGCGGCGTGGCCGACCACTTCGACCAGACCCTCGGCCAGCACCTCCAGCAGGTCGGGATGGTCATGCCGGCGGGGATGGACCGCCCCTCCTAGCCGGCGCGCCGGGGGACCGTGTCACCGCCCGCTCGGCGCTTCCCGCTGGGCGTCGTCGACGTCGTGTTCGCCTCTCGCGCACGCGGAGAGGCGGCGGCGATGGCGCTCGAGCTCGGCTTCGACCACCTCGACGTGGTCGGCGGCGAGCCCGGCGACCCCGGTGACCTCGTGCTCCCGGTCGGGGATCGGATCGCGTTCCCCGACCCGCGGCCCGGCTGTTCCCACCCGGCCCCACCGGCGGGTGAGGGGGCCTGGGACCGGGCGGTGGCCGCCTACCGCCGGGCTCCCGGAGCCCGAATGGAGCCGTGGCCGGGCTCGGTGTGCGGCTCCACCGAGACCACCCTCGCCATGCTCGAGGAGGTCCCGGGCCTGCGGCTCCTCGTGGACGTGGGCCACGTGGCCGCCTGGGGCGGCGACCCACTCGAGCTGCTGCCCTGGGCCGATCACGTGCAGCTCCGCCAGGCCGGTCCGGGCCGCCCCCAGGCTCACGCCGATGACGGCACGGTCGACTTCGCGGCGGTGTTCGACCGGCTCGAGGAGCTGCGGTACCGGGGGAGGTTGAGCGTCGAGTACTTCGACCTCCCCGGCCTGGGCTGGCCGCTCGACGACCCGGTGGCGTACGCGGTGGAGCTGGCCGAGCACGTCCGCCCGCTCCTCGCGCCGGCCTGAGCAGCCCGGGTCGGTCCGCCCTGTCCGGTCGGAACGGTCGCGACGCGCGCGAGCGCCGGGCTACGAGCCGGTGGCCGCGAGCCGGTCGCGCAGCACGGTCTTGCGGACCTTCCCCATGGCGTTGCGGGGGAGCTCGTCGACGAAGACCAGCTCCTCGGGCACCTTGTAGCGGGCGAGGTTCGCCGCGCAATGGGTCGCGAGCTCCTCGGCGGAGGCCGTCACGCCGGGCGCGAGCTGCACGAAGGCGACCACCCGCTCGCCCAGCCGCTCGTCGGGCCGGCCCACCACGGCGCAGGCCGCCACCCGTCCGTCGTCGTGCAGCACCCGCTCGACCTCGGCCGGGTACACGTTCGCCCCGCCGCGCACGATCAGGTCGTTGCGCCGGTCCTTCACGAACAGGTGGCCGCGCTCGTCGAGATAGCCGAGGTCGCCGGTGTGGAGGAACCCGTCGCGCAGGGCCTTCGCCGTCGCCTCGGGCTTGTTCCAGTACCCGAGCATCGTCGTGTAGACCCCGGCCCAGGGTCCCTGCTCGGCCGGGGCGACGCAGATCTCGCCCACCTCGCCGGGCGGCAGCTCGCGGTCGTCCTCGTCGACCACCAGCATCCGCACCTGGGGCAGGGCCGTGCCCGAGCTCCCCGGCACCTGGGGGCCGTCGGGGTCGGTGTTGGTGACCGCGGTCGGGGCCTCGGTCAGCCCGTAGCCGAAGGTCACCTCGGTCCCGAAGCGCTCGCGGTACAGGTCGCGGAACGCCTGGGGGCAGTCGGCCGCGCCCACGCCGGGGCGGGTGAGCGACGCCAGGTCCTCGTCGCGCACCTCGGGGTGGGTGAGGAGGTCGTAGATCATGGCCGGGACGGCCCCGAAGGTCTCGATGCGCTCCCGGCGGATCCAGTCGGCCATGCCGAGGGCGTCGACCCGGTCCATGGTCACGCAGGTGGCCCCGGCCTGGAAGCACACGAGCGGGGTCAGCACGATGAGGTTGAGGATCGTGAGGGGGAGGGCGACGCCCTGCACACCGGCCGACGACCAGTTGCCCCGGGTGCGGGCCACGGCGCCCGGCAGGACGAGGTTGTGCTGGCTGTGGACCGCCCCCTTCGGGAAGCCGGTGGTCCCGCTGGTGTAGGCGATCGCAGCGGGGGCGAACGGGTCGACCGGCACGTCGGGGCGCCCCGTGGCCGCCGACGCGAGGAGGGCCGCCCAGTCGGCTCCGGGCTCCCCGGGACGGGCCCCCTCGCTCCCGGCCGGCTCGGCCCGGACGACGTGGCGGAGCGAGGGCAGCTCCCCGCGGAGCGGCTCGAGCTCGGCGGCGGCGGCGGGCTCGGCGATCAGCACCGAGGCGCCGCCGTCCCGGAGCAGGTAGGCCTTCTCCGGGGGGGCGAGCGGCTTCGGTACGCCCAGCCAGATGGCGCCCAGGCGCATCACGCCGAGGAAGGCCACGACGATGTCGGGGTGGTTGGGCAGCGACCCGGCGACGCGGTCGCCGGGGCCCACGCCCAGGCCGGCGAGGGCGTGGGCGGCGCGGTCGGCCGCCTCGTCGAGCTGCGCGTACGTGTAGCGCGAGTACCGGCCGACGAGCGCCTCCCGGCCCGGGTGCTCCGCCACGGGCCGGTCGAGGACCTCCACCACGGTCTGGGGCCCACCCGGTATCTCCGGGCGCGCCGGGGACGAGAGGAGGCCGTGGGCCTCGAGATCGACGGTCGTGCTCACGTGAGCCCCCCTTCACGACCAGGCCGGGGCCCTGGCCGGGCACCGCGGCGCTGACATGATCGCCCAAGGGGCCGGCCGCCGTCGACCGTGGACGGGGCGACGGCAGGGCTCCAGCCCGACCGGTCGCGTGGCGCGCCCATCGGGTCTCGCCGCGCCGATGGCGATCGTGACACCGAGGACGGTCGTTCCGTCGAGACGCCGCCAGCGTCCGGGCGCCGGCCGGTGACCGTCTCGGCCACGCGCTCCAGTCGGAGCCAGGTTCTGGCCGAGGCCGGTCAGGACGCGGGTTCGCGCGGCCTCGGACCGGTCAGAGGTGCGCGCTGCTGCCTGGCGCGGCCGGTGTCGGTGTCCGGGTTCGGGGTCGGGAGGGGCGGGCCACCGTGGGTCAGGGCGGATCGCGGTCGCCTCGTCCTCCGCGCTCGCCGCGCCGCCGGCTGCGGTTGCGGTCGCGGGTGGTCTTGTCGTGGTGGTGGGTGGGGCATCGGGCGGCGAGGTTGGCGAGTTGGGTGGGGCCGCCGGCGGCGAGAGGTTCGAGGTGGGTCGATCTCGAGGCCGTCGGTGCGGTCGCAGCCCGGCTCGCAGCAGCGGGCGCCCAGCACTCCCAGGGCGGTGCGCTGCTCGGCGGTGAGCCCCCGGCGGAAGTGCTTCACCTTGTGGACCTCGATGCCGTCGGTGAGGACGCCTTTCACGAACGGGTTCTGGTCCAGCAGCTCTTGGACCCGGGTGACGGGGACGTCCCCGAACCCGTCGACCCGGCAGGTCTCCCCCTCGACCACCTTTCCTCGCCTCAGCGCGGTCAGCGAGGCGGTCACCGTGATGTGGGGGCGGGCCCTGGCCTCCCCCGAGACCAGGGCGGCGAGAGCGTCGGCGGCGAAGGCCTCCCGGGGCCGGGTGCGTCCGGTCCGGGAGGCGCCCCGGAAGCGCCGGTCGGTCTCGTGGTCGATCGCCGAGACCACCAGGGCGCCCTGGTCGGGGGGAGGCGGAACCGGCCGCAGACCATCCCCTCGTCGTCGACCCAGCGGCGAAACGACCGGGCCGCCCGTTGGGCCAGGTAGCGGGCGTGCTGGTCCGAGGCGGCGAGCATCTGCACGTGGCGGGACTCCTCTCGCAGCTCCCGCAACGACACCTGCCCGGCCGCCGCCACCAGGGCCTGCTCGGCTCCCGGGTCGGCCTCGGCGGCCCCCGCGACGGCTCCGGCCTGGGCGGCCGACAGCCTCCCGGACACGAACGCGTCGCGGGTCTCGGGCAGACCCTCGACCCGCCGGGCCACCTCCAGCAGGCCCGACGCGTCACCCACCGAGCTGCCCGACCTCGCGGCCAGCCACTGCGCCGCGGTCGCGTACCCCCACCGGCGGTGCAACCTCGCGTCCTCGACCCGCCGCGCCGCCCGGGCCCGCGCCGCCACACACGCCCGCTCCAAGCGCGCTACCCAGGACCACCCGGGCCGCCTCCTCGGGCGATGACCCCTCCGGATCGAACCCGCCCAGCACCGCCTCGACCTCCCCGGCCAACACCTCGAGCCGTGCGAGCTGCGCGCCCTGCATACCCCCATCATCCCCGGGAGGTATGACACCCATCGTCCCGATCCGGGGGTGCATCGGCAGCTTCTTCCGGGCCGGCGCTCGATTCGACGGCGGCCTGCCCCAGCGCGTGCTCAGGGGCCGGAGCGGGACCGGCCCACCTGCTCGCGCGCCTCAGCGCTCCTCGGCCTCGCCGGTCTCCTCGGCCGTCGCCGGCCCGGGCCACGGCGTGAGGGGGAGCCCGGGCGTGGGCATCGACTCCCACACCACCACGTGGCCCGGCACGGCGTCGGTGGCCAGGAGCCAGCGGCCCTCGGGGCCGCCGAAGCAGCAGTTCGTGGTGAGCCCGTCGCCGGGGATCGAGAGGAAGTCGACCTCGGTCCCGTCGGGCTCGAGCACGCGCACGCCGTGCTCGACGGTGGAGGCCACGTAGAAGCGGCCCTCGACGTCGAGGCAGAAGCCGTCGCCCCCTCCCCGGCCCAGCTCCTCGACGACCCACTCACGCCCACCGTCGGGCAGGAGCCGCTGGAGGCCCTGGCGCTCCACGACGACCGGGTGCCCGCCGAGGTCGAGGGCGATGCCGTTGCAGTACCAGAAGTCCGACGCGACGACCCGCAGGGTCCCGTCCCTCTCGAGGGCCATCACCCGGCCGATCGGCGGCTCGGGGGCGGGAAGGGCCCGGGGTCGGTGAAGAGGACGGTTCCGTCGTGGGCCACGACCAGGTCGTTGGGGGCGTGGAGACCCTCGTCGACCAGGTAGCGGACCTCGCCCTCGGGGGAGGCGAGCTGGAGGCCCGGCGCCGACGGGCGGTAGGGCGGCGGTCGGTCGAAGAGGCCGGTGGCGGCGAAGTCGAACCCACCGTTCTGGGTGACGAGGATGCTCCCGTCGGCGGCGAGCGCCGCCCCGTTGGCGCCGCCCCCGGTGTCGGCGATGCGCTCGTGGCGGTGCTGCTCGGGCCAGACCCGGTGGAGCGAGCCCTCGGCCACGCTCGTGACGACGAGCGTGCCCTCCCCCCACGGCCCGGGCCCGGCCGGGCACCAGACCGGCCCCTCGCCGAACGGGATGCCGTCGACCACCACCTCGGCCCGCACGTCGACCCCCTCCGTTCCCGCCGGCGGGAGCGTACCCCCGCGAGACCTGGGCCACGAGGGGACGTCACGTCCGGGAGCGAGTCGGTACGATCGCCGGGATCGGGGTCGTGCGGCGTGCGCCCCGGTGACGACGAGACGGGTGATCGACGAGGGGGGAGCCCATGGCCCGCATCACCGTGCTCGACCCGACCGCCGCGCCGCCCGAGGTCGCCCCCGATCCGGGGCCCGACGCGGGGCCGCTGGCGGGACGGACGGTCGGCCTGCGGTCCGACCGGACCTGGCGCTCGTTCGAGTGGGTCCTCGACGAGTGGGCCCGCGAGCTCGAGGCCGCCGGGGCCCGCCTGCGCCGCTGGTGCGCCGGCAACCGGGTGGGCGAGGAGGGCGAGCGGACCCGGGCCGAGTTGGACCGGTTCGCCGACGACGTCGACGTGGCGATCGTGGGGCTGGGCAACTGAGGCTCCTGCACCTCCTGGAGCGTCCACGACGCCGTGGTCGTGGCCTCCCGGGGGACGATGGCGGTCGTCGTCGTGACGGAGGAGTTCGAGGGCCTGGCCCGCACGATGGCCGCCAACGCCGGACGGCCGGGTCTGCGCGTCCACGTGCTGCCCTACCCGCTGGACACCCGCCCCGAGGCGGAGGTCCGGGCCGTGGCCCGCGACCGCTGGCCGGCGATGGTGCGCACCCTCGGGGCCGGGCCGTGACGGCGCGTGCGCCGGCGGGCGGGCGCGGGGTGCGCGGGTGAGCGCCCGGGGGCGTCGCGGGGTGCCGGCCGATCGGGCCGGGTGCGGGCCCGAGGGCTGCACCGTCGACTGGCTGGTGAGCGAGCGGGTCGAGGTCGACGGCGACCCGGAGGCGTTCACCAGGCTCGCCACCGACGCCGGGTGGGGCGACGGCCTGCCCCTCGTGCCGCCCACCGAGGAGCGGGTGCGTCGGCACGTGGCCGCCTCGGGCCGGTTCCCCGACGAGCTCCTCGGCGAGCTGCCGCCGCGCAACGGCCGCGCGACCGTCGAGAAGGTCGCGGTCAACGCGGTGATGGCGGGGGCTCCTCCCGAGTCGATGCCGCTGCTCTGCGCCGCGGTCGAGGCCATGGTCGATCCGGCGTTCAACCTGCTCGCGCTCAACACCACGACCTCGTGCGTCGTCCCGGGCCTGTTCGTGAACGGGCCGGTCCGCCACGTCCTCCCCGTCCCCCACGGTGCCGGGTGCTTCGGCGGCGAGGCGGGGCCCGCGCCCGCCGTCGGTCGGGCCACGCGCCTGCTCATGCGCAACGTCGCCGGGCAGGTGGTCGGGGTGAGCTCCAAGAGCGTGTTCGGGCAACCCGCTCGGGTGACGGGCATCGTGGTCGGCGAGTGGGAGGAGCGCTCGCCCTGGCCGCCGCTGGCCGAGCGCCGGGGCGTGGCCGGTGACGCGGTCACCGTCCACGGGTGCACCGGCACCCTCGACGTGGCCGACGTGACCGCCGACCACGGGGCCGACCTCCTCCAGGTCATCGGGAGGTCGCTCGCCGTGATGGGGACGAACGCCTTCATCGGGGCCCACCACGGGGCCGAGATCCTGCTGTGCCTCCCCCCGCCCTGGGCCGAGCTCGTGGCGGCGGCCTTCCCCCGGCTCGAGGACGTGCAGGAGCGGCTGTGGGCCCACGCGGCCCTGCCGGTCGACGCGTGGCCGGCGTCCCATCGCCGGGTGCTCGAGGACCGGGGCCGGGTCGACCAACACGGCGCCGTCCACCTCGTCGAGCGGCCCGACGACCTGCTCGTGATGGTCTGCGGCGGCCTCGGCAACCTCCACGCCCTCGCCCTGCACAGCTTCGGGCCCACCCGGGCCGTGACCCGTGCGACCCGTGCGACCGATGCCTCGGGAGGGAGCCCGCCGTGACCCTGCGCGTCCTCAACCAGATGGGAGCCGGCATCGGCGACCGCGTCCGGGCCGCGGTGGGGGAGGACGTCGACGTGGTCGACGTCCCGGCGGCCGAGCCTCCCCCTGCGGGCCTACGGGGCGCCATCCTCTTCGCCGGATGGTCCGAGTCGCCGCTGATCGAACACCTCGACGAGGCCGGGGTGCGCTGGGTCCACCTGGCCGGGACCGGCGTCGACCGCTGGCCCCGGACCATGTTCGAGGGCCGGACGGTCACCTGCGCCCGGGGGCTGAGTGCCGTCCCGATCGCCGAGTTCGTGCTGGCCGCGATGCTGGCCTTCGAGAAGCACCTCCCGGACGTGTGGCTGCACGAGCCCCCGAGCGCTGGAACGTCGCCGCGCTCGGGGAGCTGGCGGGCCGGACGCTGGGGCTGGTGGGCCTGGGTGGGATCGGGACCGCGGTGGCCCGCCGGGCGCTGGCCTTCGACATGCGGGTGGTGGCGCTGCGACGCACCGGGCGTCCCAGCCCACTCTCCCAGGTCGAGGTCGCGTCGTCGATCGAGGACGTGCTGGCGCGGGCCGACCACCTCGTGCTCGCCGCACCGGCCACGGAGGCGACCCGGCACATGGTCGACGCCGAGGCCCTGGCCCTCGTGCAGCCGGGCGTGCACCTGGTGAACATCGCCCGCGGTGCGCTCGTCGACCACGACGCCCTGCGGGTGGCCCTCGACGACGGGCGGGTGGCGCTGGCCAGCCTCGACACCGTCGAGCCCGAACCCCTCCCGACCGGCCACTGGCTCTACGCCCACCCGCGGGTGCACCTGAGCGCCCACGTCTCCTGGAGCTCCCCCCGGTTCCTCGACCGGATGGTCGAGCTCTTCGTCGCCAACGTCCGGCGCTTCCAGGCCGGCCAGCCGCTGGAGGGGGTCGTCGACGCCGAGGAGGGCTACTGACCTCCCCACCCGCTCGCGTCGGCGCGATCCGGACACCTCCACGGGCCTGGATCGCGCCAACGGTCAGGGGGTGTGGCCTCAGTGGCGGCGCACCCCGTGCACGCCCTCCAGCTCGAGCAGGAGCTCCTTCACCGGGAGGCCGCCGCCGTAGCCACCGAGCGCCCCGCCCGTGCGGAGCACCCGGTGGCACGGGATCACGATCGGGATCGGGTTGGCCCCCAGCGCGTTCCCGGTGGCCCGGGCCGCCCTGGGGTTCCCCGCCCGGGCCGCGACCCGCGCGTAGGTGGAGGTGCTCCCGTACGGGATCCGGGCGGTGGCCCGCAGCACCGCGCGTCCGAAGCCGTGCACGAGCGACCAGTCCAGCGGCAGGTCGAAGGCCCGGCGGCGGCCGGCGAAGTACTCGTCCAGCTCCCGACGGGCGCCGTCGAGCCGCCGGGGCAGCTCGAGCACCCGGGGCGACACGAGCGCGGCGAGCTGCCCGACGACGACGTCGGGTGCCTCGCCCGGGAACGCCAGGCGGACCAGGCCGCGGGGCGTCGCGGCCGCCAGCAGCGGCCCGACGGGCGACTCGACCGTCGCGTAGGCGACGTCGGCCAACCCCTCGCGCTCCGCGACGGTGACGAACCGCTCCGCCGCGGCGGCCGCCGCCTCGGTCACCGGGTGGCGCGCCGATCGGGCCAGGGCTCGGGTCGGGTCGCTCATCGCAGGTCCTCCCCGTCTCGGCGCAGCGTGCGCAACCCGGCGCGAACCCGCTGGCGCGCGGCGGCCTCGGAGCACCCGAGGATCCGCCCGATCTCGCGGTACGGGAGGTCGTCGACGTAGCGGTGCAGGACGGCCTCGCGCTGGCCCGGGGGAGCCTCCGGACGGCGGCCCACACCGGCGGATCGAGCGGGGACGGGCTCGTCGCCGTCACCGCCGCCGCGGTCCCCGCGCCGGCCACCCCCCACGCCGCTCCCGATCCCGCCTCCACCGCACCCGAACCCACCGCCGCGCCCCGCCGGTCCGCCCTCCCGCCGACCCCGGCGACGTCGGCCACCGGCACGGCCCTGCGGTGCCGGGCCCGGTGGTGGTCGAGCGCCTTGCGGTGGGCGATGGTGAGCAGCCAGCCCCGGAGGTTCGAGCCGTCACGCAGACGCGGGTACGCGCGCAGCGCCGACAGGAACGTCTCCTGGAAGCAGTCGTCGGCGTCGCCCGGACCCGCGGCCGCGAGGAGGAACCGGTACACGGGCTCGCGGTGCTCGTCGAGGAGCCGCTGGAAGGGCGGGACGATCACGACCGGTACAACGTCGGCGGGGCGGCTTTCGTGAGGTGAGGCTGGCGGCTCTCGTGAGGTGGCGTTCCGCTACCAGGGCGTCCCGTAGCGGTCCCGGTGGGTGGACTCGGCGAAGGGGCGGCGCCGGGGCGGGCCGAGGGGCCGGGCGGGCCAGCCGAGGGGGACGACCGCCACGGGGCGCACGTGCGCCGGGAAGCCGACGGCCGCCCGCAGCTCGTCGCCGGCCACGATCGGCAGGGTGGTGAGCGCCGAGCCCAGCCCGAGGGCTCCGGCCGCGAGGAGCAGGTTCTGGACGGCCGGGAGCACCGAGGCGGCGAGGGTGACCGTGGGGCAGCGCGCCGTGTCGCCGCCGACGACGACGAGGACGGGCGCGTCCGCGACGCCGCCGGTGGCGCCCCGCTCGACGTCGTCGAAGAACCCGGGCGCGAGCCGGCCTCGCGCGTACTCGCGGGCGCCCCCGTCCCATGCCTGCCGGGTCAGCTCGCCGATGC
This sequence comes from Acidimicrobiia bacterium, assembly GCA_027494165.1. Classification (GTDB taxonomy): domain Bacteria; phylum Actinomycetota; class Acidimicrobiia; order IMCC26256; family JAOSJM01; genus JAOSJM01. The sequence continues at coordinate 581,219 of JAOSJM010000001.1, forward strand.
GGGTTCGCCGGGCCTCGTCACGGACCACCACGAAGACCCAGGGTTGGGTGTTCTCGGCGCTGGGCGCGCGCGTCGCCGCTTCGAGGACCCGCTCCACCAGCTCGTCGGGGACCGGGTCGCCGCGGAACGCGCGGTGGGCCCGCTGCGCCGCGACCACGTCGAAGAAGGAGGGACCGCCGGTCACGAGGGCCATGCCTCGCCGGTGAGGCGGAACGTGTTGACGTAGTCGATCCGCAGGGCCGGGTGGGTGGCCCAGTGGTCGTAGAGCGGTGTGCCCGGCGGCCCCAGCATGTCGCTCACCCTCGGCGTCATGGCCCGGAAGGCGGCCTCGGGATCGTCGTCGTCGATCTCGTAGAGGTGGAGGTACCGGGGCTCGCCGGCGTCCGCGTGCTCGTACGGGGTGATCATGGAGTAGCCGGGGACGGCCACCTCGGCGATGTGGCGGATGTGCACGAAGTCACCCCAGTCCCGCAGGGCCTGCGCGTCCTCGGGACGGCGGGGGCTGATGAGCACGAGCAGGAGGCCGACCGTGGGGCCGCCGGTCAACCGGCCCTGGGCCGGCCGGGCGTGGTGACGGTAGTGGTACCCCGTCACGTCGTCGGGGACGTCCGGGGGACGAAGCCGTCGTCGACCTCGAAGAGCCCGAGCACGTCGAACTCGGGGAGCCGGCGGGGCAGGTCGTCACGGAACGGGTGGGCGTTCCTCCACCAGGTCGCCCGGGAGGCACCGGGGACCGCGAGCACCTCGGGCGCCCGGGAGCTCCCGTACCCGGCGGCGGGGCGGTCGGTCATCTCGAGGTACACGCCCGGCGTGATGCGGTCCTCCACGGAACCGGAAGCCTACGACCTCCGGGAGGGAGCCGTCGCCCGTGGCCGGGCGCGGCCCCCCGGCCGGCGGCTCGGGTCCGTCCGAGCGCTCGAGGCTGCCCGAACGGGACGAACCGGTTGCGAACGCCACCGACCGTGAAGAGACGGTGAACCGATGGTCAGGATCGGTTCAGTGATCGCCCCGAGCGGCTCAGATCTCACGAACCACGGTCGATCCCGTCGGCATGCGGATCGCGACCAGGTTCCTCGCCGTGCTCGCCCTGCTCGGGGCCACCGTCTGGACGACGGCCGCCGGAGCGGTCCACCCGGCCGCGGCGCAACCGCCCCCACGCGTCCTGCTCGTCGGCGACTCGATCATGGTCCAGTCCGGCACCGCGGCGGCCGACGAGCTGCGGGCCGCGGGGGCGGAGGTGGTCGAGGCCGGCATCAGCGGGAGCGGGCTGCTCACCGGTTGGGACTGGGTCGCCGGCGCCAGGGACCTCGTGGCGACCCACCACCCCGACGCGGTGGCGGTGCTGTTCGTCGGCAACTACTTCCCGCCCTACGTGCTCGACGAGCAGGGCGAGGAGATCCTGCCGGGGTCGCCCGGCTACTACGACCTCTGGGAGTCCCGCGCCGACGGGCTCATGGCCGAGCTCACGGTGGAAGGGGCCGAGGTGCTCTGGGTCTCGCCCCCTCCGATGGCCGACCCCGGTGCCGACCACATGACCCGGGGGATCTGGGAGCGCTTCGTCGACGTGGCCGATCGCTGGCCGGGGACGGGGATCGTGCCGGCCGGGGAGTACCTCATCGGGCCCGACGGCGACTTCGAGTTCACGTTCATGACGTGCAGCGGCTCACGGCCGCTGCGGGCCGCCGACGGCGGGCACCTCGACTCCGAGGGGGCCCTCCGGATGGGCCGGGCGATCGCGGGCGGCCTGGCCGGGGGTGCTGGAGATCCCCGGGATCGAGCCGCCGCCGGTCCGCCAGCCGACGGTCGGGATCGAGCCGGCCGCCGGCGGATCCGGGTACGTGACCGTCACCTGCGGCGGCGAGGTCGACGGGTTCGGGGCCGGCGGCGGGGTGCACGGCGTCTCGGCCGACGACCTGGCCGGCACGGTGGTGGACCTCGCGATCGATCCGGCCGGTCCGGGAGGTTGGCTCGTCGACCGGCAGGGTCGCGTGACCGCCCTGGACGGGGCGCTCGACCTCGGTCCGGGCTCCCGGATGCGGCTCCACCGTCCGATCGTGGGGATGGCGGCGACGCCGTCGGGGCACGGGTACTGGTTGGTGGCCTCGGACGGCGGGATCTTCGCCTTCGGGGACGCCGCCTTCCACGGGTCGACGGGTGGGATGCGGCTCCACCGTCCGATCGTGGGGATGGCGGCGACGCCGTCGGGGCACGGGTACTGGTTGGTGGCCTCGGACGGCGGGATCTTCGCCTTCGGGGACGCCGCCTTCCACGGGTCGACGGGTGGGATCCGGCTCCACCGTCCGATCGTGGGGATGGCGGCGAGGCCGTCGGGGCACGGGTACTGGCTGGTGGCCTCGGACGGCGGGATCTTCGCCTTCGGGGACGCCGCCTTCCGGGGGAGCACGGGGGACCGGCGCCTCGACGAGTCGATCGTGGGGATGGCGCCCACGCCCTCGGGGCTGGGGTACTGGTTGGCGGCCCGGGACGGCGGCATCTTCTCCTTCGGTGACGCCCCGTTCCTGGGCTCGACGGCCTCCCTGCGCTGAGCCCGGGGCCGGACCGGCCCTCCGGCGGAGAGCCCGGGGCCCGGGTTCAGCCGTCGAGGCCGAGCAGCGCGCAGGGGTTCGTGCACGCCATGCGCCGGATCTCCCGCTCGGTGAGGCCGGCACCGAGCAGAGCGTCGGCGAAGCCGGCGAAGCCCTCGGCCGGCGGCGGGTTCGACGCCTGCCCGTAGTCGGTGGCCAGGGTCACGCGCTCGACCCCCACGGTCCGGGCGCAGGCCGCCAGGGCGGCGGGGGACCGGGTGGCGAGGGCGCCGACGCACGTGAGCGCGCACAGCTCGACGTGGGCGCCCAGGCCGGCGAGGGTGAGGCACTGCTCCACGAGCAGGTTGGGCCCGGCCAACTCCTCCATGGCGTGGGTCACCAGGAGCCTGCCCCGGCGACCGAACGCCCGGGCCACCGCCACGTGCTCCTCCCAGCCCACGTGGCCGGTGGCCAGGACGGCGTCGTGCTCGTGGACGAGATCCAGCACCTCGCGGGTCTCGGGGAGCAGCTCGCCGCCGTCGTCGCACACGACGAGGCCCGGGCCGGGGATCCCGAGGCGAGGGCCGACCCCGTTGCGCTGGTCCTGGCGGCTCGAGAGGGTGGGGAGCCACACGACCCGGGCCCCCAGCCGGAGGGCGGTCTCGACCGCGGCGGGGTTGACCCCGCCGACCTCGCGGTCGCAGCAGATCCCCCGAAGACCCGGACGCCGTCGACGACCCCGTCGAGGACCGCGGCGAGCTGGGCGGTGGGCGAGTCGTGGGACTTCAGCACCACCGCGGCGTGGCCGGCGGCCGCGGCCTGGCGGGCGGCGTCGAGCGCGTCGACGGACCGGGCGCGGTGCGCGTCGGGCCCGAAGTGGCAGTGGAGGTCGGCCGCGCCGGTGAGGTCGACCCTCGCCATCGTTCACCCCCCGATCGAGCGCCCGAACGCTACCGCTCCGCGGGCGCGACGTGCCCCTGCGCCGGAGGGTCGGGACCCGGTAGCCTGGAGATGTGACGCGAACGTCAGGTACGCCGCTGCGCCGCAAGGACGTGCCCGCGCCCGGGCAGGCACCGCTCCCGGCGCCCGACGCGGCGGCGCTCCTGCGCCGCAACGCCACCGACCCGCGGGTCCGCGACCGCCCGGCGATCCGGTTCGGCGAGCGGGTCTGGACCCACGGCGAGTACATCGCCGAGTCGTGCCGGTGGGCCAACCTCTTCCTCTCGCTCCTCCCCGAGGGACGTCCCCGGCACGTGGCCGTGCTCCTCGACAACGTCCCCGAGTACCTGTTCGCCTTCGGCGGTGCCGCGCTCACCGGCTCGGCCGTCGTCGGCCTCAACCACACGCGCCGGGGCGAGCACCTGCTGCGCGACGTGGAGCACACCGACTGCGGGCTCGTGGTCACCGAGCCCCGCCACCAGGGCCTGCTGGCCCCGATCGCCGACCGGCTCCCGGTCCCCGCCGGCAACCTGCTCGTGACCACCGCGTCGGCCGAGCCGGGCGACCCCCCGGTGTCGCTCGGCCGCCGCCTCGAGAACGACCTCGGGGCGATGCCGGGCACCGACCCGGGCATCGAGCCCGACGTCGACACGACCTGGGCCCTCATCTTCACCTCGGGTACGTCCGACGCCCCCAAGGCGGTGATCTGCTCCCAGCGGCGCCTGCTCGTCACGGGCAACCGGATGGGCATCATCATGGACCTCGGGCCGGGCGACGTCGGGTACGTCTGCATGCCGCTGTTCCACTCGAACGCGGTGCAGGTCGGTTGGGCGCCGTCGCTCGTCCACGGGGCGTCGGTCGGGCTGGCCCGGCGGTTCAGCGCCTCGGGGTGGCTCCCCGACGTCCGCCGCTACGGCGCCACCTACTTCAACTACACGGGCAAGCCCCTGGCCTACATCCTCGCCACCCCCGAGCGGCCCGACGACGCCGACAACACCCTGCGGGTGGCCTTCGGCAACGAGGGCTCGCCCGAGGTCGTCGAGGCGTTCGCCCGGCGCTTCGGGGTCGACGTCATCGACGCCTACGGCGCCACCGAGGGGGGGGGTCGCGGTGAACCGGGCCGCCGAGGACCGGCCGGGGGCCCTCGGGACCGTCGGCGCCACGGTCAAGGTGGTGGACGAGGACGGGAACGAGCGGCCCCGGGCTCGCTTCGACGCCGAGGGCCGGCTCGCCAACGCGCCCGAGTGCGTGGGGGAGATCGTCAACACCGGCGGGGTGGGCCCCTTCGAGGGCTACTACAACAACCCCGAGGCCACGCAGCGCACCACGCGGTTCGGATGGTACTGGTCGGGAGACCTCGGGTACGTCGACGAGGACGGCTACCTCTACTTCGCCGGGCGCAACGCGGACTGGATCCGGGTCGACGGCGAGAACTTCCCGGCCGGGCCCATCGAGAAGGCCCTGAGCCGCCACCCCGACGTCGTGCTGGCCGCCGCGTACGGCGTGCCCGACGACCAGGCCGGCGACCAGGTGATGGCCGGCCTCGTGCTCCGGGCGGGCGCGGCCTTCGACGCCGAGGCCTTCGCGGCCTGGCTCGACGGGCAGGAGGAGATCGGTCCCAAGTGGCGCCCACGCTACGTCCGCATCCTCGCCGACCCGTCCACCACGGGGACGAACAAGATCGTGAAGCGCGTCCTGGTCCACGAGAAGTGGCGGACCGACCGGGTCGGGGGCGACCGCGTGTACGTGCGACCCCGGGGCGAGCCCGGCTACCGGCCCTTCACGGCCGACGACGAGGCGGCGCTGGAGGCGTCGTTCCGGCACCAAGGGCGCGACCGCTTCTGGGACCTGTGAGCCCCGCGGTGATGCGATGGACCTGAGCTTCACGGTCGAGGAGCAGGCCTTCGCCGGCGAGGTGCGGGCCTGGCTCGCGGAGCACCTCGAGCGGCCGCCGAGGTTCGCCGCCCTCGACGACGAGATCGCGTGGGGGCGGCGCTGGCAGGCGAAGCTCGCCGCGGGCCGCTGGGTCGGCATCCACTGGCCGGCCGAGTACGGCGGGCGGGGTGCCTCGCCGGTCCAGGTCGCCATCTTCAACATGGAGTACGCCCGGTCCCGCGCCCTCCAGCCGGTGAACCGGGTGGGCGTCAACCTGGCCGGCCCCACCCTCCTCGCCCACGGGTCGGAGGACCAGAAGCGGCGGTGGCTGCCGAGCATCCTCGACGCCAGCGAGATCTGGTGCCAACTCTTCTCCGAGCCCGGCGCGGGCTCCGACCTCGCCTCGCTGTCCACGCGGGCCACGCCGGTCGAGGGGGGCTGGTCGCTCACCGGCCAGAAGGTCTGGACCAGCTACGCCCAGTACGCCCGGTGGGGGATCTGCCTGGCCCGGACCGACCCGGAGGCGCCCCGGCACCGTGGCCTCTCGTACCTGGTCGTCGACATGGAGACGCCCGGCATCGAGATCCGCCCCCTCGTGCAGATCACCGGGGAGGCCGAGTTCAACGAGGTGTTCCTGGACGGCGTGTTCGTGCCCGAGGACCACCTCGTCGGCGGCCTCCACCAGGGGTGGGCGGTGGCCAACACGACCCTGGCCCACGAGCGCGGGACGGCGTTCCCGTTCAAGGAGCAGGTCGTCCACGAGGTGTACCTCGACGAGCTGTTCGCGCTCGCCGCCGAGCGGGGCGTGCTCGACGACCACGCCGTCGCGGACGGCCTGGCCCGGTCGTTCGTGGAGCTGCGGGTGCTCCGGCTCCACAACTGGCGGACGCTGTCACGCCTCTCGCGCGGCCTCGAGCCGGGACCGGAGTCGAGCTGGGTCAAGCTGGCCTGGACCGACATGACCCAGCACCTGTCGGAGACCGCGCTCGCTGTGGTCGGTGAGGCCGCACCGCTCTCCCTCGAGGCCGAGGGCGTGCCGGCCGGAGGCCGGTGGCAGCGCCAGTGGCTCTGGAGCCACGCCGCCTCCATCGCGGGCGGCACGTCCGAGGTGCAGCGGACCATCATCGGCGAGCGCATCCTCGGCCTGCCGCGCGGCTGACCGTCCCGCGGGACGGCGGTTCCGTCGCGGCGCGAGGATCGGGCGGGAGCAGGGCGGGAAGGGGGGATGACGATGGCGACGGTGAGGGTGACCGGCTTCGACCACCTGGTCCTGATCGTCGAGGACGTCGAGCGGTCACTGGCCTGGTACGCGGGAGAGCTGGGCCTCGAGGGCCTGCGGGTGGACGAGTGGCGCCGGGGCGAGGTGCTGTTCCCGTCGCTGCGCGTCGACTCCACGACGATCATCGACCTGCTCCCGGGGGAGCGGGGCGGGCGGAACGTCGACCACCTGTGCCTCGTCGTCGAGCCCACCGACCTGCCCGAGCTGGCGGCCTCGGGCCGCCTCGAGGTCGTGGGCGGGCCGACCGACGGCCTCTTCGGCGCCCGGGGCGAGGCCACCAGCCTGTACGTGCGGGACCCCGACGGGAACGTCGTGGAGCTCCGGCACTACGGATGAGCGCGCCGGGGGCCCCGGTGCCGGCGTTCGGCGCGCCTCCCCTGCTCACCGAGCGGCGTCAGAGCCCGTAGAGAGCGGCGGCGCTGGCCCCGGCCACCTGGCGCTGCTGTTCCTCGGTGAGCGGCGCGATCGCGTCGCGCAGCTCCGCGGTCGTGCCGGGGAACTTGGCGTCGGGGTGCGGGTAGTCCGAGGCCCACACGATCCGCTCGGCGCCGACGAGGGGTGAGTTCGCCGTGAAGGCCAGGGTGGACTCGTCGGGGTCGAAGCTGATCCAGCCCTGGCGGCGGAAGTACCCGGAGGGCGCCATCCGCAGGTCCGGGACGTCCCAGCCGAAGATCTCGGCGTGGTGGTCGAGGCGCTCCAGCCAGGGGACGACCCAGCCGCCGTTCGCCTCGAGGAACACGAGCCGGAGGTCCGGGAAGCGCTCGCAGACCCCGCCCGCCAGGAGGAAGGCCATGGTCGTCATCATGTCGAAGGGGTTGGCGAGCGCCTGGGTGAAGAAGATGTTGTCGATGTCGACGGTGCCGCCCTCCCCCGGGGGCATGGCCGAGGTGCCGAGCCGGTGCAGGCGGAGCCCCAGGCAGGCGCCGGGCAGGTCGGCGGCGAGGAACGGGTGGAACCCGACGGCGAGGCCGGTGTCGGAGGCGGCGCGCCACAGCGGCTCGTACACCTCGTGGTGGAGGGGCCGCCAGCCCTCGGTCGGGTTGGGGCGCAGCAGGACCCCGACGATCCCCGGGCGGGCGGCGACCCGGCGGATCTCGGCAGCGGCCCGCTCGACGTCCTGCTGGGGGACGACCGCGACGCCGAAGAGCCGGCCGTCGCCGTCGGCGACGTGGTCGGAGAGCCAGTCGTTGTAGGCGCGGCACTGGACCTCGGCGAGGTCGACGTCGTCCAGCGCGGCGATCCCGAGGAGCATGGTGGGGTACAGGACCGACTGGTCGATCCCGTCGGCCTCCATGTCGACCAGCCGGGCCTTGGCGTCGTAGGCCGCCGGGCGCACCTCGGTGTAGCGGAGCTCGCCCCGTTGGGCCCGCTCACGCTCCTCTGCGGACATGCCGGCGGTCCCGGCGAGGGCCAGGCCGTTGGCCCGCATCCGGCGGTCGCCGAAGACGTTCCACTCGACGCCGTCGGTGTCGGTCTCGATGTGCCAGATCCGGTCCCGGTGCCCTGCCGGGGCGTAGTCGAGCATCCCGGTCGGGTGCTCCAGGACGTGGCCGTCGGCGTCGACGAAGCGCAGCGTGCCCATCACGCGTCCCCCCTCCTCGCGTGCCCCCTCGGGCGACCCCGGCGATCGGCCGGGCGCGCCACCACGCTGCCCGCTCGCGGGGTGGCGGGCAAGGGGGAAAGGGTACGCAGGCGCGTCGCTACAGGAAGCGCCGCATCAGCTTCTTCTTGAGGGCCGTGTACGGCGGGTACGCGACCTTCGGGTCGAAGCGGGTCGACTTGACGAGAACGCTCTTGCGGTGGCTGAACGTCTCGAAGGTCGCCCGGCCGTGGTAGGCGCCCATGCCGCTCGGCCCCACGCCGCCGAAGGGCAGGCTGGGCAGCGTGAGGTGGTAGAGGGTGGCGTTCACGCACACACCCCCCGAGCTCGTGCGCTCGACGACCCGTTCCGTGACCGACGACTGCTCGGAGAACACGTAGAGAGCCAGGGGCTTGTCGCGCTCGTTGACGAAGTGGATGGCGGCGTCGACGTCGGGCACGGTCAGGACCGGGAGGATCGGCCCGAAGATCTCCTCCTGCATCACGGGGTCCTCGGGCTTCACGTCCCGCAGCACCGTGGGGGCGATGTACCGCTCGGCCGCGTCGGTCTCGCCGCCGAAGGCGACCGTCCCCGACCCCAGCAGCGTCGTGAGCCGGTCGAAGTGCCGACCGTTGACGATGCGGCCGTAGTCGGGGCTGCGCCTGGGGTCGGGGCCGTAGAAGGAGCGGACGGCCTCGCGGATGTGCTCGACGAGCGGCTCCTCGACCGGGGCGTCGACGAGCACGTAGTCGGGCGCGACGCAGGTCTGGCCCGAGTTCAGGTACTTGCCCCAGGCGATGCGCCGGGCGGCCACCTCGAGGTTGGCGTGGCGGTCGACGATGACCGGGCTCTTGCCGCCGAGCTCGAGGGTGACCGGGGTGAGGTGCTGGGCGGCCGCCTCCATCACCACCCGGGCCACGGTGCCGTTGCCCGTGTAGAAGATGTGGTCGAACCGCTCGCCCAGCAGGGCCTGGGTCTCGGGTACGCCCCCCTCCACGACGGCGATGCAATCGCGGTCGAGGTACTCGGGGACGATCCGGGCCAGGAGCGCCGAGACGTTGGCCGAGACCTCGGAGGGCTTGATGACGGCGCAGTTCCCGGCCGCCACCGCTCCGGCGAGGGGGAGGAGCACGAGCTGCACGGGGTAGTTCCAGGGGCCGATGACGAGCGCCACCCCGAGGGGCTCGCGGTGGATGGCGGCCCTGGCCGGGCGCTGGAAGAGCGGGGTGGCCACCCGCTCGGGCTTCATCCAGCGGTCGAGGTGCCGGAGCATGTAGTCGATCTCGCTCACGACGTAGCCGAGGTCGGTGGCCCAGCCCTCGATCGGCGGCTTGCCGAGGTCGGCGGCGAGGGCGGCGAGGAGCTCGTCCTCGCGCTCGGCGAGGAGGGTCTTGATCCCCTCGAGCTGCTCCTTGCGCCAGGGCGCGTGGTGGGTGCGACCGGTCTCGTACTCCTCCCGGATCCGGGTGACGAGCTTCGGCACCTCCTCGACGCCGACGGCGGGCGCGTCCGTCGTGCTCGGGGCGGACTGGGCCATCGTGGCTCCTCTCGTCGTGGGGCCGGGCTCGCCCGGGTCGCGGTGGGCCGGGCTCGCCCTGCCACCACGGTAGGCGCGAGGTGCTTCGCTCCGCCGGGCGGTGATGGCGCGCCCCCTCCCTGTCTGCCGGGTCCGCGCCGGGTTGGTGCGGTTTCCGGGCCGTGGAGCCCGCTTCCGCGCCGACCCGGCGAGGCTCGGGGCGAGGGCTCGGGGGCGAGGGTTCGGGGGTCAGTGCCGGTCGAGCGGCTCGAGGAGCTCGAGCAACCCCCGAGCTCCGAGACGACCGGCACGTCCTCGGCGGCCGGGTCGTCGGGGGCACCCGGGTCGGGCCAGCGCCCCTCCCGGCGGACGTAGATCGCGCGCATCCCCATGGCGCAGGGGCCGGCGACGTCGGGGCCCCAGGTGTCGCCGACGAACAGGACGTCGCGGGGCTCCAGCTCGAGGGTGGCGAGCGTGTGGTCGTAGATCCGGGGATGGGGCTTGCGAGCGCCGACCCACGCCGAGGACACGAGCACGTCGACGTGGGCGCGCAACCCGGTCTCCTCGACCGCCTCGGCGAGGTCCCAGTCCCAGTTCGAGCACACCGCCAGCCGCAGGCCCCGGTCGCGCAGGGCGGCCAGGACGGCCGGGACCTCGTCGTAGGCCTCGAGCACCCGGTTCGCCATGCCCGTGCGCAGCTTCTCGAGGATCACCGCGTACTCGCCCGGGTGCACGTCGCACTCGCCGAGCATCCCGAGCAGGCGCGCCTCCTGCCAGGCGACGTAGTGGTCGCGGCTGCGCGAGTGCTCGAGGTGCTCGATGCCGTCGTCGAGCCAGAACCGGTCGCGGACCGCGTCGGCCAGGTCGTAGCCGTGCTCGGCCAGGACGTCGCCGGCCGAGGTCCACCGCGTCGCCTCGGCGAGGGTCCCGTAGAAGTCGAGCAGCACCGCGCGCAGCATCGACTCATCGTCGCGCGCTCCGTCCCCCCGTGGCGGCCATGGAGGTCGGGGGGGCGGCACTAGCCTGACGGCGTGCGCCGGTGGTGGTCCGCCCTCGCGATCGTGGCCCTCCTCGCGGCCTGCGGCGACGACGGCGGGGAGCGCACCGAGGACGTCCCCGAGGCCGACGTCTCCGTCGAGCTCACCAGCCCCGCGTTCGGTGAGGGCGAGACCATCCCCGTCGTCCACACCTGTGACGGCGAGGACGTCTCGCCTCCCCTGGCCTGGGGCGGGCTCCCCGAGGGCACGGCGGAGCTCTCCCTGATCGTGGAGGACCCCGACGCCCCCGGAGGCACCTTCGTCCACTGGGTGGTCTGGGGCATCCCGACCACGGTCACGGGCCTGGAGGAGGGATCGGTCCCCGCGCAGGCCAGCCAGGGGGAGAACAGCTTCGGGAGCACGGCCTGGGACGGACCCTGCCCGCCGGAGGGCGACGAGCCCCATCGCTACGTGTTCCGCCTGCTCGCGACCTCCGAGACCGTGTTCCTCGACGAGGGGGCGTCGGCCGACGACCTGCTGCGGGCGATCGACGAGATGGTGCTCGCCGAGGGGGAGCTGGTCGGGCGCTACGGACGCTGACGGCCCGCGCGTCGACACCCCTTCTCCCGGTCCTCTCCCGGCGCTCCCGTTCCTCGCGTTCCGGTCAGCGCACCGGGCGGTCGCGCCGGCCGGTGTCACGCGGTCGCACGGCGGCCCCGGCCACTCTCGGCCACGCGGCCGTGCTCGGGAAGCCCGGCTGGATCCGGCGGGGGTGCTCGTCGGCCAGGTGCGCCTCGACCTCCCATCGGTCGGCGAAGCGCAGCTCGCAGAGCGGGCACTGATGGACGGTCATGGCCCTCTCCGTCCCCGGCGCCCGAGGGGGGCGGCCCGCGGGCGCCGATGCTGGGTGCAACCGTATGGTCACACCATCCCCCAGCATGGGTCGCCCGCAGCCGGATGGCAAGGCGCGCCCGCCCGGGAGCGCTCGCGCCCTCAGCCCGCGGGCTCGACCGCCGGGACGAGCACCCTGTCCCCGGAGCCGTCGCCCGTGGTCCGGGCCGCGCGCACCTCGGCCCGCAGCCGCTCGGTGGCGTCGTGGTCGACGGAGAGGGTGAGCTCGTCGAGTGATCCGGTGAGGACCACGCCGTAGTCGGCCCGGGCCCCGTCGACGCTCACGTACTCGTCGAGCACGTCGTCGAGCACGGCGTGCGGATCACGGTCGAGCGGATCGCCCCAGCCCCCACCGCCGCCGTAGTCGTAGACGATCCGCTCGCCGGGTTCCATGGGCACCCAGTCCGCGGTGTGCTCGACGGTGACGGGGTGCTCGCTGCCCACCTTGAGCCGGAGAAGGTTGGGCTCGCCGGGCCGGCCACCGGCCACGCCCGGCATGGGGTACCTCATCCCGACCATGTACGTGTAGACCCTGGAGGGGACCAGGACCTCCTTCTCGTAGTGGCTCCCGCACAGGCCCCGCCACTGTCCGGGCCCACCGGAGTCGGTCCGGTAGTCGCGGCTCCACTGGACGTGGGGGAAGATGGCCTCGTTGATCTCGGCCGTGGCCTTCCACAGGTTTCCGAACGAGGCGTTCTGGGCGCCCCAGGCGTCCATCCCCCGGGCGGCGTTGCACCAGCCCGCGTAGACCTCGGCCGAGTGATCGGTGAAGGTGGCGCCCGTCCGGGGGTCGACGCCCACGATGACGGTGGGGATCCCCGTCTTGTAGGTCTGGGGCACGGCCCGCTCCGGCGCGACCTGCTGGAGGGCGAGGGCGATGGCGTCGCCGACCTCGGTGCCGGGGTGGTGCGTCCCGGCGCTCACCGGCTTCCCGTAGGGCGGGTTGAGGACGCAGCCCTCGGGGATCACCAGGTCGATGCTCTCGAAGAAGCCCTCGTTCTTGGGGATGTCGGGGTCCATCATCGAGGCGATCTGGGAGATCGTGTAGCCGCGCGCGTTCCCGAAGCTCGACCAGGCCTGGAGCTCGGGCCGGTCGTCGGTCCCGGTGAAGTCGACGGTGAGGCGGTCGCCGTCGACGGTGATCTTCACGTGGATGCGGACGTCCTGGTTGCCCCAAGGGTCGTGGTCGGCGAAGGCGTCGGCCTCGTAGGTCCCGTCCGGCCACGACGCCACCTCCTCGCGGAAGCGGCGGGACGTCGAGTCGACGAAGTAGTCGACCGCGGCCTCGACGGCGTCGGCGCCGAACTGCTCCAGGATCTCGCCGAGCCGGGCGGCGCCGAGCCGGGCGGCGCCCATCTGGGCCCGGAGGTCGCCGAGGTACCCCGGGGTCCGGTTGTTGGCCCCGAGCATGTAGAGGATGTCGTCGCGCTCCTCGCCCTGGTCGACGACCTTCAGGGCCGGGACGCGCAGGCCCTCCCCCCAGATGTTGTCGACGGTGACGTTGTAGCCCCCGGTACCGACCCGCCCGTGTCGCCGTGGTGGCACTGGATGCTGGCCGTCAGCACGCGGCGCCCCTGGGCGAACACCGGCGCGAACACGTTGTAGTCGGGGGAGGTGGCCGCCCCCGTGGTAGGGGTCGTTGGCGAGGAACACGTCGCCGGGGCGGATGCGGTCGCCGTAGAACTCGGTGGCGAACCGCACCGGCAGCGACGACGACAGCATGAGCTGGGGCACCCCGACCGAGACGGCCGCGAGCCGCCCGTTGCGGTCGAGGATCGAGGCGTTGCGCTCGTTGCTCTGGTTGAGGATGGGCGTCGTCGCGGTCCGCGACACGTAGACGGCCATCTCGAAGCAGATCGTCTCCATCCCGCTGCGGACGACCTCGGCCGTGACCGGGTCGACGGCGCCATCCTCGGTCAGGCGAGGGCGTGGACGGGCGAGCGCGGCGAGGTCGGCGCGCACGGCGGTGCTCCCTTCGTCCTCCGGTCGAGCGATCGGGTGAGCGGGTGGGCCCGCCCCCACGGGCCCACCCATCGCTCACGGTGGATGGGTGGGCCCGCCCCCACGGGCCCACCCGGAGCTCACGGCCGGTACCTCACCGATTCGGGGAAGTCCGCCGGGTCGAGGGTGATCCCGAAGACGCGCTCTGCGTTGGTCTGCAGCATCTTCTGCTGCTCGTCGGCGGGCACGTTGGCGAGCGCCGTCTCGATGGCCTTGCGGGAGTGCGGATAGGTCGAGGTCGGGTGGGGGAAGTCGGCCTCCCACATGATGTTCTCGACGCCGATCATGTGGCGGAGCTCGATGCCCGTCCGCTCGAACCAGAAGTTCACGTAGCACTGGCGCCGGAAGTACTCCGAGGGACGCATCGACATGCCCTCGGTCCACAGGTGCTGCTGCTCGTACTGGTGGTCGGCCGTCTCGAGCAGGTACGGGGCCCACCCGAGGCCGCTCTCGACCGAGATGAACATGAGCTCGGGGAAGCGCTCGAGCACGCCGGAGAACATCAGGTTGGCCATCACCTGGGTGTTGCTGGTGATGGCGTTCACCGAGATCATGGCGAGACGGTGGAAGTCGCTGAACCCCTCCCACAGGTCCATCTTCGTCTTCGCGGATCCGATGTGGAGCGCGCAGGGCATCGACAGCTCCGACAGGGTGGCCCAGAAGGGGTCCCAGTAGGCGTCGTTGAAGTGGGAGAAGCCGAAGCTCTGCGGGGCGGCGGTCCACACCACCGCCTTGTGGCCGAGCTCGTGGGCCCGCCGGACCTCCTCGATGGCCAGGTTCACGTCCCACATGGGGGCCAGGCACTGGGCGAGGTAACGGGGGCTGACGTTCGCCCACTCCTCGACGAGGTAGTCGTTGTAGGCCCGGATGCAGGCGATCCGCAGAGCCTCCTCGCCCTTGGTCGAGACGAACGGGCCGCCGCCGAAGCCGGCGGCCTGGGGGAAGAGCACCTCGACGGCGACGCCGTCGGCGTCCATCGTCTCGAGGCGCGCCTCGGCGTCGTAGACGGCGGCCGGGGCCTCCTCCCAGGTCTTGATGGGTCCGCGGTCCTCGCGCATGGCCGCGGCGCCGGTGCCGACGATCCTGACGGTCTCCCCGTCGTAGACCCACGTGTCGACGCCGTCGATGCGCTTGACCTGTGGGCACGCCTCCCGGAACCGCTCGGGGACCCGCGAGGTCCAGGTGTCCCGCTTCTCCCAGGCGTGGTCGTCGGTCGAGATCGGGAGGATCTCCATGGGCGTCTCTCCTCGGGGTGGGTCCCGTGGGTGGACGGGCGATGGGCGGAGGTCGAAGCTGACGCTCGTGTCATAGAGCGTAGGGGACCTCGGCCTGACGGTCAAGCAGGTCGGATGGGGCCGACCGGCAGCGACACGCCGCGCCGGAACGTCGGCTCGGCGACTGTAGGATCCCGGCGGTGAAGCTCCTCCCCACCCGCCGGACCGACTACGGGATCCGCGCCCTCCTGTACCTCGCGGAGCACGGCGGCGGGCGGTCCAAGGCGGCCGAGATCGCCGAGGCCATGGACATCCCCCAGGGCTTCCTGCACCAGGTGCTCCAGGAGCTCCAGCGGGCGCGGCTCGTGACGTCCCGGCCGAGCCGCCACGGTGGCTACGCGCTGGCCCGGCCGGCGGAGGAGATCTCGATCCTGGAGATCGTCGAGGGTCTCGAGGGTCCGCTCGAACCCGAGGAGTGCGCGCTCCGGGGAGGACCGTGCCACTGGGACGACGTCTGCGCGCTCCACTGGGTGTGGTCGTCGGCGACCCAGGCCCTCACCGGACAGCTGGCGTCGGCCACCCTGGCCCAGGTCGCCGCCGACGACCTGGCGCTGGCGGCCGGCGAGAAGCTGCCCCCGGCCGACGCCCACCGCGGGCGGACCCGCAAGGAGCAGGAGGAGCAGCGGCGCGCCGCGGCGGCCGCGCGGCCGAAGAGGGCCCGCGCCGCGGAGGCCCCGTCCCGCGCCACGGGAGTCTGAGCCGTCACGCTCTCGGGTCGCAGTCGTCACCCTCTCGGGTGTCGATACCCCCGCTGAGCGACGGTAGAGGCACCCGGGTCGCAGTCATCACGCTCTCGGGTCGTACTCGTCACGCTGTCGGGTCGCACTCGTCACCCTCTCGGGTGTCGATACCCCCGCTGAGCGACGGTCGAGGCACCCGGGTCGCAGCAGGCAGATGGCTACTGCCCGTGGACCTTCCCGTCGCGCAGATCGCTGGCGAGCGCGCCGTGCTCGCTGAACCGCTTCCCGCGGCTGCGGATCGCGGTGTCGACGTCTTCGGCCTCGGCTCGCAGCGCCCCGACCGTGCACCGCTCCCGGGGGCGGTGGGCGAAGGGGTCGTAGCGGTAGAGCCGCATGGCGTTCTCGTGGGTGATCTTGTTCACGTCGGCGTCCGGCACCCCGGCCAGCGACTTGCCGAGGTCCTCGGGTGACGTCGGCCAGGTGCAGTCGGAGTGCGGGTAGTCGCACTCCCAGGTGATGGAGTCGATGCCGACCCGGTCGCGCACGTGGACGCCGGTGGGGTCGTCGATGAAGCAGGTGATGATCCGCTCCTTGAACACCTGGCTGGGGAGGCGGTCGCCGAAGTCCTGACCGGTCCAGGCGTGGTGGTGCTCGTACGTGTAGTCGATGCGGTCGAGGAAGTAGGGGATCCAGCCGATGCCGCCCTCGGCCAGGGCGATCTTGAAGGTCGGGAACTTCCGGAAGACCGGCGACCAGATGAGGTCGGCCGCGGCCTGGACGATGTTCATCGGCTGGAGCGTGATGAGGACGTCCATCGGCGCGTCGTCGGCCGTCACCACGAGCTGCGACGACGAGCCGATGTGCATGTTGACGACGGTCCCCTCGTCCTCGCAGGCGGCCCAGAACGGGTCCCAGTGGTCGGAGTGGAGGCTGGGCAGGCCGAGCCTCGCCGGGTTCTCCGAGAAGCTGATCGCGTGGCAGCCCTTCCCGGCGAGGCGCCGGACCTCCTCGGCCATGAGCTGCGGGTCCCAGAGGGGCAGGAGCCCGAGAGGGATGAACCGGCCCGGGTGCGCGCCGCACCACTCCTCGATGTGCCAGTCGTTGTAGGCCCGCAGGAGGGTGATGGCCAGGTCCTTGTCGGGGGTCTTCATCCAGAGCTGGCCGCAGAACTGCGGGAACGACGGGTAGCAGAGCGACCCGAGCATCCCGTTCGCGTCCATGTCCCGGACGCGCTCGTGGACGTCGTAGCAGCCGGGGCGGATCTCGTCGAGGGCGGTGGGCTCGAGCCCGTACTCCTCACGGGGCCGTCCGACGACGGCGTTGAGGCCCACGTTGGGGAGGTCCATGCCCAGGTAGCGCCAGGCGTCGGTGCCGTCCTCGCGGTGGACCAGCACGGGGGCCTCGTCCCGGTACCTCGCCGGGAGCCGGCCCTCGAAGAGGTCGGGAGGCTCGACCACGTGGTCGTCCACGCTCACGAGGATCATGTCGTCGACGTTCATGTGCCCTCCCCCTCCACCGCTCACGCGTGATGGCCGGCTGCTCCTGCACCTCGTGACGTGAGGTACGCTGCGACCCCACTATATGACGGCGGCGTCAGCTTGGGTAGCCTGGGTCGCGGATCCGGGCGGACGTCCGGGGAGGCGCCGGGTAGGGCGGCCGGAGGGCGGGGCGGCGGCCCCGCGGGGGAGGACGAGGTGACGATGGACGAGGAGTCGGCAGCGACCGGTTCGGGCCCCTTCGACCCCGAGGTCGCGCGCGAGCCCCGACCCTTCTACGCCCGGATGCGCCAGGAGGGGATCTCCCGGTTCCACTTCGGCGAGCACGAAGCCGTGTTCCTCACCCGGTACGAGGACGTGCACTTCGCGCTCCGCCACCCGGAGATCTTCTCGTCGGCCATGGACGCGGTGTCCATCGGGCAGAAGCGCCCGCTCATCCCGCTCCAGATCGACCCGCCCGAGCACGCCAAGTACCGGCGGATCCTCGACCCTCAGTTCTCGCCCGGACGGGTCGCCGCGATGGACGCCGACGCCCGCAAGCTCGTCAACGAGATCGTCGACCGGTTCGTCGACGACGGCGAGTGCAACTTCCACACCGCGTTCGCCGTGCCGCTGCCCTGCACGCTCTTCCTGCGGATCATGGGGCTCCCCCTCGAGCACCTCGACCGGTTCCTGGCCTGGAAGGACGGGATCATCCGGCCCGACGTGCCCTTCGGAGACCTCGAGGCGGCCGAGCGGGTGCGCAACGAGACCGGCGAGGCGATCTACGCCTACTTCGAGGAGGCCATCGCGCAGCGCGAGCACGAGCCCGACGACGGGCTCCTCACGAGCATCATGCACGCCGAGGTCGAGGGGCGGCGGATGAGCACCGAGGAGGTGCTCGACACGTGCTACCTGTTCCTGCTCGGGGGGCTCGACACCGTGACCGCCACCCTCGACTGCTCCATCGCCTACCTGGCCCGGCACCCCGACCAGCGGCGGCGCCTGGTCGAGGACCCGTCGTCGATCGCCGGGGCGGTCGAGGAGCTGCTCCGCTACGAGACGCCGGTGACGGGCGTTCCCCGGATCGTCACGCAGGACGTCGAGATGCACGGAGTGCAGCTCAGGGCCGGCGACCACGTGACCGTCGTGCTCGGCGCCGCCGACACCGACTCCACCGAGTTCCCCGATGCCGACTCGGTCGACTTCGACCGGCAGGCCAACCGCCACTTCGCCTTCGGGGGCGGCCCGCACCGCTGCCTCGGTTCGCACCTGGCCCGCTTCGAGCTGCAGGTGGCGCTGGAGGAGTGGCACCGGAGGATCCCGGACTACCGGGTGAAGGACGGCGTGGAGCTCGACTACTCGCCGGGGATCCGGGAGGTGGCCCACCTCCCGCTGGTCTTCGAGGCCTCGTAGCGGCGAGGATCGTTCGGGGAGCCGCCGCCCAGGGAGGCGGGCCCGGGGGAGAGGAGCGACGTGAAGGTTCGAGTCGACACCGAGGCGTGCGTGGGCCACGGGCGCTGCTACGTGCTGGCGCCCGAGGTGTTCGGGGCCGACGACCGCGGCCACTGCGTGGTGCTGGTCGAGGACGCGCCGCCCGAGCTCGAGGAGCAGGCCCGCACCGGCGCGGCCAACTGCCCCGAGCGGGCCATCACCGTCGAGGGCTGAGGAGCCGGCCGGCACCGGCCACGTCGCGCTGCCTCGTGCAGACCAGCCGCGCAGGGACGCGATGGCCGTGGATCGCTCCGTGGTGGTGGCTACGGCAGCTCGGAGGCGATGCGCTTCGCCTCGTCCTCGGCGAAGGCCCGCATGGTCGTCGTGCGGACGTTCCCCTGGCCCCCGATGATCAGGGACACCTTCGCCGCGGTCTCGTCGTCGGGACCCTCGGTCACCACCACGGCGTCGTAGGGCCCCATGGTGAGGTAGAAGCCGAGCCACCTGCCGCCCATCGACTCGATGAGCTGGCGGGCGGCGTCGAGACGCTGGCCCGAGTCCTTGAAGCTCCGGATCCCCTGCTCGGTGTAGTTGATCAAGGTCACGAAGGTCGGCACACCGATCACCCCCCCGGTCGTTGGCAGCTGCCCGCAGCCTAGGACCGGTGACGGCCGGTGCCCAGGGGGTCCGTCCGATCAGGCCAGGGTGATCAGGTAGTTGCCGTTGCCGTCGAGGGCGGCGACGGCCCCCGGTGGTACGACCACGACCGTGAACGGCTCCTCGACGAGGGCCGGCCCGCGCACCTCGGCCCCGGTCCCCAGCTTCAGCCCCGCGTACACCGGGGTGTCGACGAAGCCGTCGCCGAAGAACGCGGGGCGGGAGCCGGTCCGGGCCTGGTCGGGGTGGGTGACCTCGCCGACCTCGGCCAGGTGCTCCGGCTTCGGGGTGGTGCCCCGGGACACCAGGCGCACGCCGCGCAGGAGCGGCTGCTGGTCGCGGAAGCAGAACCCCCGGTCGGCCTCGTGCTGGGCGTGGAACCGCTCGGCCAGGTCGGAGAGCGCCGGCTCGTCGAGGCCGGTGCCCTCGGGCATGGGCACGCTCATGTCGAAGTTCTGGCCCGGGTAGCACATCTGGGCGAAGACCCGGGTGTCGATCTGGGCCCCGGGCAGGCCGGTGGGCTCCAGCTCCTTGTGGGCCTCGTCGGTGAGCTCCTGCACCAGCGTGCGCACCCGGGCCAGGTCGACCTGCGACATGGGGCTCACGTAGGAGCGCACGAGGTCGACCACGTAGTCGGCGACGAGCACGCCCAGGGCCGAGAAGGCCGGAGCGGTGGTGGGCACGACGATCCGGTGGATCCCGAGCTCCTGCGCGATGGCCCAGGCGTGGACCGGCCCGTTGCCGCCGTACGCGATGAGGGAGAGGGTGCGCGGGTCGGCGCCGTGGGAGGCGAGGATGCGACGGGTGGCGTTGGCCATGTTGGCGTTGACGATGCGCTCGACGCCCCAGGCGGCGTCGGTCGCGTCGATGCCCAGGGGACCGGCCACGTCGCGTTCGATCGCCTCGTGGGCTGCGGCGACGTCGAGCACCATGCGGCCGCCCGCGAAGCCGTCCTCGGGCAGGTAGCCGAGCAGGGCGTCGGCGTCGGTGACCGTCGGCCGGGTGCCGCCGCGCCCGTAGCAGACCGGCCCCGGTTGGGCCCCGGCGCTCTCGGGGCCGACGAGCAGCGCGCCCTGGCGGACCCGGGCGATCGAGCCGCCCCCCGCGCCCACGCTCTGCACGTCGACCATGGGGAGCCCGATGTAGTACCGGTACCGCCAGTTCCAGTCGGTCTTGATCTCGGGCCGGCCGTCCCGGACGAGGCAGACGTCGAAGCTGGTGCCCCCCATGTCGACGGCCACGAAGTCGCCGACGCCGGCCCGGCGGGCCATGAGCGCGGCGCCCATCACGCCCCCGGTGGGGCCGGAGGCGAGGAGGGTGACGGCCCGCCGGGACACGTAGTCGGGGGGCATGACGCCCCCCGTCGACTGCATGACGAGCAGCGGCCCGCCGTATCCCGCCGACCGCAGCTTGTCCTGGAGCCGTCCGATGTAGCTGGCGATCCTCGGGGCGACGTAGGCGTTCACGAGCGTCGTCGAGGTGCGCTCGAACTCGGGGCCCCGCGGCATCACCTCGTGGGACAGCGAGATGTGCTCGATGTCCGGGTACTCCTCGCGGATGATCTCGGCGGCGCGGCGCTCGTGCTCGGGGTTGACGAAGCTGAAGAGGAACATGACCGCGATCGAGCGAACGCCGAGCTGGCGGAGCCGGTGCACGCCGCGGCGGACGGCCTCCTCGTCGAGGGGGAGGACGACGTTGCCCTCGAAGTCGAGTCGCTCCGGGACCGGGATGCGGGCGCGCCTCCGGGCGATGGGAAGCGGCGCCGGGTAGGTGGGGTCCCAGATCTGCTCCTTGTGGACCCGCCGCATCTCGATCTCGTCGCGGTGGCCCTCGGTGACCAGCAGCCCGGTGGGGGCCCCGTTCATCTCGATCATCGTGTTGTCGGCGACCGTCGTACCGTGGACGAGGATGTCGAGTTGCCGGCACAGCTCGGGCAGCGGCATCCCGAACCGCTCCGCCAGCTCGGTCAGGCCGTTCATGACGCCCGTCGACTGGTCGTCCATCGTGGTGGGGGTCTTGTCGAGGACGACCTCGCCGTCGGGGGTCACGCAGATGAGGTCGGTGAAGGTGCCGCCGACGTCGATCCCCACCCGGTAGCCCATGGTCGTCCCGTTCCCCGTCCGCCGGTCGTCTCGGTGGTCGGTTCGCGGCCTTCCGGCCCGTCCCGAGAAACCTGACGTGTGCGTCGGGAAACTCTACACTCTCTCCCGCGGCCGGGACAGGGGCGCCGCGGCACGCCGTCGAGCGGCATGGCCACCGGCGGCACCGGCCAGGGATCGGGAGGGGGAGCGATGTCGGGTCAGCGGGAGCTCAAGGACGTGCGGGGGAGCGGGGCCGAGAGCGCCGAGGCCATGCCCGTGGCGGAGTTCATGGCCGGTCTCGAGGCGCTCCAGGCGGAGATCGCCACCACGAAGAACCTGGTCTGGGAGCGGGTGGCCGACGGGACCCTCTCGGAGGACCTGCTGAAGCGGCTCTGCAAGGAGTACTACTTCCTCGGCAAGTGGTACACGTGCGAGTTCGGGTCGCTGGTGAGCCTGGCGCCCGACGTCGACGCGCTCGACCTCGGGAGCAGCGAGCACTTCGCCCACTGGCTGCAGAACCTCGCCGACGAGACCGGCTACGCCGGCGACCGCAACCACGTGGACATGAAGGTCGACTGGGCGCGCCAGCTCGGCGTCACCGACGACGAGCTCCTCTCGTACCGGGCCATGCCCGAGACCATCGGGTCGGTGTTCACGACCCTCTACTACATGCGCCGTTCCTACGAGGAGGGTCTGGCCGCCTTCGGCTGGGCGGGCGAGCGATTCGCCGCCTCCACGAACTACGCCCGCATGATGTACGAGGGGATGCGCGACCACTACGGGATCGAGGTCGAGAACTTCAGGGTCCACGCGTACGCCGAGGAGCAGCACGGCGAGGCGGCCGACTACCTGCTCCGCCAGGTGGTCACGACCGCCGGCCAGCAGCGTCGCGTGCGGCGGGCCGTCGAGCACGTGCTCTCGTGCCGCAAGCGCGGACGGCGGCGCTGAACCGCTGGCTGGAGGAGCCGGGCGCGCTCCGCCGCTGATCTGCCGCACCGCGCCGGCGCGCCGATCTGCCGCGTCGCGTTGGCGCGATCCGGACACCCCCACGGGCGCGGATCGCGCCAACGCGGAGGGTGTCGCGCGTTGGCGATCCGGATATCCCCACGGGGCGGATCGCGCCAACGCGGAGGGCGGGAGGAGAGGTGCCCCGGGCGGGCCCCGGACCGGGTCCACCCCTGGCGGGCCCGCCGGCTACGGGCTCATCCGCAGCGGGATCTCCATCAGGTGCTGCTGGGAGCCGTCCCGGGGCGAGATCTCGTAGACGATGAGCGCCCCGAGTCCCTCGCGATCCACGGAGAAGTCGATCGTGAGCTCGAAGGGCCCCCACTGGCCCATCTCCTCCATGGCCGCCGTCGTGAACCCCTCCTCGAGGATCAGCCCGTCGGGGTCCGTGAGCGTGTAGTTGACGGTGCCCTCGAAGGTGTTGGCGATCCCCGACACCGACAGCGGAGACGTCACCTCCTCGCCGGGGACCGGGGACTCCACGAGGATCATCGGGGTCACGTTGGCGGCGTCGGCCCGGGTGAGGTCGGCCGCCGGCACCCCCTCACCGCCCACGTACTCGACCGGCTCGCCGTCGAGCGCGAGGCTCACCCGCTCGATGTCGGGGAACGCCGTGAGCGTGAACACCACCTGGGCGACCCGGGCCTGCATCGAGAGGCTCCCACCGCCGGACTGGAACGCCGCCGTGAGGTCGACCGTGGCCACCCCGTCCGTCACGTCCACCCCGAGGAGCTCGGTGCCCTTGGGGATCTCCGTGCCCATCCCGATCTCGGTCTCGAACTCGTCGGGCCCGGCGAGGAGCGCCTCGACCGCGTCGGTCGGCGTGGACCCTGGGGCGCCGGCCGCGGCGACCGCCTCGTTCCACACGAAGTAGACGGTCAGCGCTGTCTCATCCGGGGCCGCGGTCGTCGTTGGCCCCGCGGTGGTCGACGGGCCGGCCGTGGTGGTCACCGCCGGGGCGGAGGTGGTGGTCCCGGAGGTGTCCTCGGCGTCGTCGTCACCGCAGCCGGCCAGGACGAGGGCCAGCGCGCCGAGCACGGCGACGGGCCGGATCACGATCGAGCGCCTGGACATGACGGACCTCCCCGCAACGCGGTCTCCGAGTCGAGGCTCGCGCCCTCACCATGGTGCCATCCAGGGTCCGAATGCCCCATGGAGTGACCGAAGGTCCCGGAGCGTGTCGTCTCGCGACAGGTGCCGTCTCGTCTCGCGACAGGTGGGCGTTACAGTCGGTGTGCCGCGGCATGCCGGACCGGCAGGGGGGACGACATGGCGGAGCTCGGCTTCACTGCCCACGCGGGGACCATGCCGGACAAGCCGGCCCTGGTGCTCGGCGACGATCGCCGTACCTTCGCCGAGCTCGACGGGCGCTCGACGAGGCTGGCCCACGCGCTCGCCGACCAGGGGGTCGCCGAGCGTGGCCGGGTGGCGATGATGCTCCCGAACGGCTTCGAGCTCGCCGAGACCGGGCTCGCCGCCGCCAAGCTCGGAGCGTCGGTCGTCCCGGTGAACTGGCATCTCAAGGCCGACGAGCTGGCGTGGATCCTCGAGGACTCGGGCGCGTCGGTGCTCGTGGCCCACGGCACCCTGCGCTCCGCCTACGACCGGGCCCGCGCCGCGGAGGCCTGCGACCTCCTCGTGGTCGCGGGCGATGGCACCGAGCCGTCCTACGAGGCGGCGATCGCCGCGGTGCCGGCGGGCGTCCCCCACCTGGCGGCCGAGACCATGGCCTCCCCGGTCTTCTACATGTCGGGGACGACCGGGCGCCCCAAGGGCGTCGTCCACGGGTACCTGGACCGGGAGCGGTCGCGGATGGCCCAGCTCGGGCAGGTACAGCTCTGGGGCTGGACCGCCGACGACGTGTACCTGCTCTCCGGCCCCGCGTACCACGCGGGCCCCGGCGGCTACCTCATGGCCGCGCTCTTCGTCGGGGCGACCACCGTGATCCTCCCGCACTTCGACGCCCGGGAGTGGCTCCAGGCCGTCTCGACGCACCGGGGGACCATCAGCTTCATGGTTCCGGCCCACTTCATCCGGATCCTCGAGGTGCCGGAGGAGGAGCGGGCCCGTCACGACCTGTCGAGCCTGCGCCTGATCGTGCACGGCGGCGCGCCCTGCCCCGTACCGGTGAAGCGGCGCATCATCGACGCTCTGGCTCCGGCCGAGATCTGGGAGCTGTACGGCGCCAGCGAGGGTGGCGCGACCCGCATCTCGCCCCGGGAGTGGCTGGAGCATCCGGGCAGCGTCGGGACCCCGTGGCCGGGGGTCGAGGTCCGGATCCTCGACGGCGACGGTCGCCCCCTGCCCCCGGGACGGACCGGCATCGTCCACATCCGCCCCGCCGGGGGCGCACGCTTCCACTACCACGACGACGAGGAGAAGACCGCGGGGGCGTGGCACGACGACGCCTTCACCGTGGGCGACGTCGGGTACCTCGACGAGGACGGCTACCTCTACCTCACCGACCGGGCCACCGACATGGTGATCCGCGGGGGCGTCAACGTGTACCCGCGCGAGATCGAGGAGGTCCTCCACCGGCACCCCGAGGTCGTCGACTGCGCCGTGTTCGGTGTCCCCGACGAGCGCCTCGGCGAGAACCTCGCGGCGCTGGTGGAGACGCGCCGGCCCGTGCGGCCCGACGAGCTGCAGGCGTGGTGCCGGGAGCGCCTCGCGGACTTCAAGGTGCCCGCCCTCGTCCGGATCGTCGACGAGTTGCCCCGGCAGCCCAACGGCAAGGTGCTGAAGCGACTCCTGCGGCAGGGGGCCTGGGACGACCGCGACCGCGAGATCGGCTGACGCCGGCGCGGGCCCGCCTCGCCCCGACGGGCCTCGCGACGCCCGGCTCCGGGACGCGAGAATGGGACCGTGCTCGGCACGGTGCTCGACATCTTCCGCCTCCGCCAGTACTTCAACGTCGCCACCGTGACACGCCAGCTCGCCGAAGGGATACGAGAGGACGCGACCTTCGTCGACCTCGTGCGCCGGGCCATGCTCCCGCTGCCCTTCGATCGGGTTCGGCCCGTCGACCCCCACCCCTTCCCGCCCTTCGAGCAGCGGTGCCTCGAGGAACGGCAAGGCTCCCGGCTGGGAGTCGTGGCGACGGGCGGGAGCGGCGCGCTCGCCTCGGTCGTCGGCGTGGCCCGGGCCCTGGAGGAGTCGGGGATCCGGCCCGCGGTGATCTCGGTGTGCTCGGGCTCGGCCCTGTACGGCTTCCCGATCGCCGCGGGCGTTCCCGCCGACACGGTCGCGTCGTTCGTGCTGTCGCTCCGTCCCGAGGAGTACGTCGACGTCGACTGGGCGAAGGTCCTGGCCCTCCTTCCCACGGCGGGACGGGGCTTCGGCGGGATCCTCAGGGGCGAGGCCATCGAGCGGCGCTTCGAGGACCTGCTCGGTGACATGACGCTGCGAGACCTGCCCGTCCCCGCGTACGCGCCCATCTGGAACATCGAGGAGAACCGGGTCGAGTACCTCGGTCCGAGCACCCACCCCGATGTGACCGTGGTCCGGGCCATGCACATGGCGATCGCGCTGCCGCTCTTCTTCGAGCCGGTCCGGCTCGGCGACGGGTACTGGTGCGACGGCGGGATCGTCGACATCTTCCCGGTCCACCCCGTCCTCGACATCGAGGAGCGATGCGACGTCGTCCTCGCCGTCAACGGCTTCTACCCGAGCGGGTTCGCCGGCGAGGACGCCCGGGGTTGGCAGGACCGGGCCGCGAGCATCCTGCACGTCGCCAGCCAGGTCCGCACCTGCCAGCAGGTGGAGCTGGCCCGTGAGAACCTGGCCCGGCTCGAGCGTGAGACCGAGCTGCTCATGATCGACCCGGTCCCGTACTCGAAGGTCCGGGGGGCCGGCTTCTACCGGCAGTTCGTCGACACCTCCGAGTGGCCCGACTTCATGCGGGCCGGCAGGGACGAGGCCCTCCGCGTGCTTCGCGGCGCGCCCGCCCCGGCGGGGGAGACGAATCGCGGCATCGCGACCGCCCCCGCGCCGTAGACGGCGTCCGGCCGGCCGGATCCCGAGCGGGGCGGCCCGACGGTGGCCTACAGCAGCACGTCGGCGAGACGGTCGTGGTGCCAGGACGTCGTGCCGAGCAGGTGCTCGGAGCCGTAGGCCCGGCGGATGAAGAGGTGCAGGTCGTGCTCCCAGGTGAAGCCGATGCCGCCGTGGACCTGGATGCCGTCCCTGGCGGCCCGCCGCGCCGCGTTCCCGGCCGCCGCCTTGGCCACGTGGGCGGCCCGGTGCCGGTCGGGGTCGTCGTCGTCGAAGGTCATCGCCGCGTAGTGGACGGCGGCCCGGGCCCGCTCGACCGCCAGCGACACGTCGGCCAGCTTGTGCTGCACGGCCTGGAACGAGCCGATCGGCACGTCGAACTGGATCCGCTCCCTGGCGTACCGGACCGCCATCTCGAGCATCCGCCCGGCCGTACCCACCATCTCGGCGGCCAGCGCGATCCACGCCCACTCGAGGGCACCCTGCAGGCTCTCGGGGTCGAGCGGGACCGTGGGTCCCGTCGTCGCGGAGACGTCGACCTCGAAGAGCCGGCGTGACGGGTCCACGGTGGCGACGCGGCGGACGGGGAGCTCCCGGGCCGCGGACATCGTGAGCGTCGGGCCCGGGGAGACCACGGCGACCCAGTCGACCCGGTCGGCCTCGGGTACGAAGGTCTTCGCCGGATCCGGGTTCGGCACCCACGTGCCGTCGGCCCCGGCGAGGGCGACGGTCCCGGTGGCCTCCCCGGCGAGCACGGCCGGGAGCACCTGCTCGTCGGCCGTCGCGGCGAGCAGCGGCGCGAGCAGCCCCACCGTGGGGAAGAAGGTGCCGGGGGCTGCGACCGCGCCGGTCTCCTCGAGGACCAGGCACAGGTCGGTCAGGTCCCCGGCGCCGAGCGCCTGGAGGTCACGGAGCCGGTCCGAGAGCGGGTCGGCCACCGCCGGATCCTCGATGTGCCGGCGAACGAGCGAGGTCGGACACTCCCTGGCGAGCAGGGCGCGAGCCGTGTCCCGCAGCAGCTCCTGCTCCTCGGTGAGGGAGAAGTCCATGTCTATGGTCGCCCTCGCTGCGGGACCGGGGTACCCGGTCCCGCGGTCGCTCGGGCTCCGTGCTCGCTCGCCGGGGCGGCTCGCTCGCGTGGGGTGCGAGCGTTGGGGGAGGGTCGGTGGTGGTGTCGGTGGTCGCCCTCGCTGCGGGACCGGGGTACCCGGTCCCGCGGTCGCTCGGGACTCCGTGCTCGCTCGCCGGGGCGGCTCGCTCGCGTGCGGGTGCGAGCGTTGGGGGAGGGTCGGTGGTGGTGTCGGTGGTCGCCCTCGCTGCGGGACCGGGGTACCCGGTCCCGCGGTCGCTCGGGGCTCCGTGCTCGCTCGCCGGGTGCGGCTCGCTCGCGTGTGGGTGCGAGCGTTGGGGGAGGGTCGGTGGTGGTGTCGGTGGTCGCCCTCGCTGCGGGACCGGGGTACCCGGTCCCGCGGTCGCTCGGGCTCCGTGCTCGCTCGCCGGTGCGGCTCGCTCGCGTGTGGGTGCGAGCGTTGGGGGAGGGTCGGTGGTGGTGTCGGTGGTCGCCCTCGCTGCGGGACCGGGGTACCCGGTCCCGCGGTCGCTGCGGGCTCCGTGCTCGCTCGCCGGCGCGGCTCGCTCGCGCCCATCCGTTCCCCCACCGTCACGACCGGGGAAGGCCCAGCACCCGCTGGGCGATGATGTTGCGCTGGACCTCGGACGTCCCGCCGGCGATGGTGCTGGCGAAGCCGACGAAGAAGCCGGTGCTCCAGCGTCCCCCCTCCTCCCCGCGCTCGGGATCCACGACCGACCCGTAGGCGCCCTGGAGCTCCATGCCCAGCTCGTAGAGCGACTGGCCGAGCTCTGACGTGGCCATCTTCAGGTAGGAGTGCTCCGGGGCCGAGCTGGCCCGGGCGAAGCCGGCGAACCCCTTGTACCCGAGGGCCCGGAGGCTGGCGGCCTCCTCGTAGGCGGTCGCCAGCCTCCGCCGCACGGTCGGGTCGCCGGCGACGCCGCGCCGGCGGGCCAGGTCGACGAGGTCGGTGATCGTGCGCTCCAGGCGGGCCACGCCCTCCACCCACAGGCCGGCCCGCTCGTGCGCGAGCGAGCCGGTCGTGATGCGCCAACCGTCGTGCAGCCCACCGACGAGGTGCTCGCGGGGCACCACGACGTCGGTGAAGAACACCTCGGCGAAGTCGGCGGCGCCGGTGATGTGCCGGAGCGGCCGGACCTCGATCCCCGGGGTGTCCATGTCGACGATGAGCAGGCTGATGCCGCGGTGCTTCGGGGCCGCCGGGTCGGTGCGGACGTAGCAGAAGCACCGCTGGGCGACGGTGGCGTAGCTCGTCCAGACCTTCTGGCCGTTCACCACGAACCGGTCGTCGTGCACCTCCGCCCGGGTCCGGAGCGAGGCGAGGTCCGAGCCGGCGTTCGGCTCGCTCATCCCGATGCACCAGATCGTGTCGCCCCTGATCGCGGCCGGCGCAAGCCGTCGCTGCTCCTCGTTCCCGAACTCGAGCAGGCTTGGGGCGACGATGCCGTGGCCGGGGAAGTGGAGCGAGCGGGGGATGCCCCGGTGGGCCATCTCCTCGAGGTAGACGAGCGTCTGGACCGGCGTCGCGTTCCGCCCGCCGAGCTCGGGCGGGTAGCCGGGGATCATCCAGCCGTGGTCGAAGAGCGTGGCCTGCCACTCCCGGGCCCACCGGGGGATGACGTCGTCGCCGGCGTCACCGGTCCGGAAGTCGCGCAGGACCCGGGCCTCGGGGGGCGCGTGCGCCTCGAGGAAGGCGACGAGCTCGTCCCGGAACACCTCCTCGTCCGGTCCCCAGGCCAGCTTCACGGGTGCGCCCCCGCTCCGCCGGGTGCCTCCCCGTGGCAGACGGCGCGACGGTCCGGGCTGGCCATCTCCCCCCGATGCTCCTGCGGCGGCGCCGGCCGTGGTCCGGCGATGCTGACGTCGGCGTCAGCCTAGCGGGGCGCCGGCCGGCTCGGGCAACTCCGTCCCCTCAGCGTCCGGTGAAGCGCGCGTCGCGCTTCTCCCGGAACGCCGTCATCCCCTCCACCAGGTCGGACGCCGTCGTCGCGAGGGCCTGGAAGTGCCCCTCGGTCTCGAGCGACGCCGCCAGGCCGGTCTCGAAGCTGGCGTTGAGGAGGCGCTTCGACAGGCCGAGCGACCGGGTCGGGCCGGCCGCGAGCCGAGCCGCCAGGGCCGTGGCCTCCCGATCCAGCTCGGCGGCCGGGACGCACCGGTACGCCAGGCCGAGGTCGACGGCCTCCTGGCCGGCGCAGCCCTCGCCGAGCATCACCATGGCCTTGGCCCGGGGAGCCCCACGAGGCGTGGGAGGAGGTACGCGCCCCCGGCGTCGACCACGAGACCCCAGCGGGCGAACGACCAGAGGAACCGGGTGCGCTCGTGGACGAGCACGAAGTCGCAGGCCAGCGCCAGGTGGGCGCCGGGCCCGACGGCCGTGCCGTTCACGGCGGCCACCGTGGGCTTGTCGAGCTCCCACAGCTCCCGCACGAGCGCCTGCACGCCGACCCGCAGCGCCTCGGAGGTCGATCGGGTCTCGAAGTCGCCGCCACCGGCCCGGGCGACGGTGGACGCCGAGAGGTCCATGCCGGCGCAGAAGGCGTCACCGGTCCCGGTGATCAGCACGGCCCGCACCTCCGGGTCGGCCCGGCCCGCCCGCACCGCTCCGACGAGCGCGTCGCGCATCTCGACCGTGAGCGCGTTCCTGGCCTCGGGGCGGTCGAGGGTGATGCGGCAGACGTGGTCGTCACCGGTCTCGACGCGGATCATGCGGTGCTCCCCTCCGTCAGCGGCGGTTGGTGAGGATGTTCACGACCGACACCCCCGATCCCCGACCCCCGACGTTGTGCTGGAGCGCGTACCCGTGGCGGGTGGTCACCTGGCGCTCGCCGGCCTCGCCCCGGAGCTGCCACCAGCACTCCACGAGCTGGGCCACGCCGGTGGCCCCGATGGGGTGGCCCTTGGCGAGCAGCCCGCCCGACGTGTTGACCGGGATGCGACCGGTGAGCGAGGTCTCGCCCTCGATGGAGGCGACGCCGCCCTTGCCCTTCTCGACGAAGCCGAGGTCCTCGATGTCGAGGATCTCGGTGATCGTGAAGCAGTCGTGCACCTCGGCGCAGTCGATCTCCCCCGGGCCGATCCCGGCCATGGCGTAGGCCCGTTCCGCCGCCCTGGTGGTGGCGGGCAGGCCGACGAACGTCGACTTCTCGTGGAGGTACGGGTGGTCCGTGGCCACCCCGAAGCCCGCCACGTGCACCGGCCGGTCGGTGAGCTCGAGCGCCCGCTCCGCGTTCACGAGCAGCACCGCGGCCGCACCGTCGGTCTGGGGGCAGCAGTCGAGGAGGTGGAGGGGGCGGCACACGGGCGGGGACGCCAGCACCTGCTCGACGGTGACCTCGTTGCGGAAGTGGGCGTACGGGTCGAGGACGCCGTGGTGGTGGTTCTTCACCGCCACCGAGGCGAGCATCTCGCGGGTCGTGCCGAACTCGTGCATGTGGCGCGTGGCGAACGGGGCGAAGAGCACGGGGGCGGTCTCGCCCCGGGTGAACACCGGGTGGCCCGCGGCGGCCCGGGCGAGGAGCCCCTCCTCCGACGACTTGTCGCGCATCTTCTCGACCCCGATGACCAGCACGCCGTCGTGGACCCCGCTGGCCACCGCCATCGCCCCCACGCGGAAGGCGTCGGAGCCCGAGGGGCAGGCGTTCTCGATCCGGGTGCAGGGGATCCCGGCGATCCCGAGGGCGCTGGGGACGGTGTTGCCCCCGATGCCCTCCTGGCCCCACAGCGTCCCGCGCTGGGTGGCCACGAACGCGGCCTCGACCCGTGACGGCTCGAAGCCCTTGTCGACGCTCGCCAGGGCGGCCCGGAAGGCACCGGCGGCCATCTGCTCGTAGCTCTGCTCGAACAGCTCACCGAACCGGATGAGCCCCGCACCCACGACCGCGACCCGGTTCCACGCCATCGCGCCCTCCTCAGCTCGCGGTGCCGACCCGGGGGCGGGCCTTGTAGCCGTAGACGGGGACACCCCGCTCGTGCGCGTAGCGGCGCAGCACCAGCTCCACCTCGGTCCCGACCTTCAGGTCGCTGCCGTCGCCGACGGCCTGGAGCATCACCCGGGCGCCGTCCTCGAGGTCGACGACGGCGAGGGGGAGCGGGGCGACGAACGGCGGTGGCATCGTCTGGTTCACCACGAAGGTGTGGACGACACCCCTGCGGGCCAGGGGGACGAGCTCGAACTTCGAGCCGCCGCACGCGATGCAGGCCGGGTGGACCGAGGGCGGGGTGCTCACGGTTCCGCAGTCGACGCAGCGACCGCCGAGCAGCCCGAGCATCTCGCGGGCGCCCCGCACGAACATGGCGCTGCCCGGTGGCACCGCCATGTCGACCGCCTCCCCGGTGGGCTCGAGCTGACCCCGCGAGCGCAGGGCCTCCACGTAGGAGGCCTCGCGGCCCCCGGCCAGGACCCCGGGCACCGAGGCCGCCCCCGGCACGGAGGACTCGACGTTGACGACCACCCCGGTCGCCCGACCGCCGCCGAAGCCGACGAGAGCGACCCCGCCGGCGGCGTCGAGCGCGCCCAGCCCGCCGAGCAGCGCGGCCGCGGCCCCGGTGTCGCCGAGGGCCGCGTGCACGGGATCGGACGTGGGGGTCCCGACCCCGATCCGCCGGGCGAGCGCCCCGCCGAGGCGACCGTCGGGATCCGGGAGCGACCAGGCCCTGACGTCGAACGGGGTCAGGTGCGCTCCCACCTCGCCGAGGACGGGCAGGAAGACCTCCTCGCGGAAGAGCCGGGCGTCGTACACGTCGCGGGTGAAGGACTCGCCGTCGCCCCGGTAGCGGTCGAGGTACGGATGGGTCCGGGTCACCCGGGCGCCCAGCGCTGCGGTGCCCTGCTCGGCGCTCAGCACCAGAGCGGCCGCACCGGCGCCGGCGCGAGTCTCGAGCGCCGTCCCCGGCCCGGGGACGGTGGCGTCCGCGGCCACGACGAGGACCGTGCGCGCCGATCCGGCGGACACCGCGTCGGCGGCGCCGAGGAGGGCCTCGATGCCCGCGTGGGGGGACCCGGCGAGCAGCGCCCCGCTCGAGTGGGACGACAGCCCGACGGTCGCGGCGAGCACCGCGTGGCTCGGGCCCTCGGCGAAGGGCGGCCGGGTGGTGCCGAGCCAGAGGCCGTCGACGACGGCGGGATCGACCCCGCCGGCGGCGAGGGCCCGCCCCGCCGCCTCGGCGGCCAGGGTGAGGACGTCCTCGTCGGGCGCGCAGAGGGCGCAACGGTTCCGGGCTCCCGGCCGCCCCCAGGCCTTCGCGACCTCGGCGGCGGGGAGGCGGAGGGCCGGCGCGGCCGCGCCGACGGAGAGGACGCGGGCCGGGGTGCTCACATACCTGACTATAGCGTCAGCTTCGTCACGCGGCACCGGGCCGGCGGAGTGGCCGGACCCGGCGGGCCGGGCCGGCGAGACGCCGGGACGGGGCCCGGGTTCGGCACGAACCCGCCGGACCAGGGCAGAGCGGTCGAACCGTCAACCCGAGCCCCTCGCGTGCCGATGGACTCCGTGCATGAGCAGGATCCGACCCGTCTTCGAGTCGGTGCGCCGCCCGGAGCCGTACGCCACGGTGGCGGCGTGGTCGTTGCTGCGCGCCGTGGGCCTCGTCGCGCCGATCGATTGGTGGGTCCTGGTCGCCACCGCCGTCGGGGCGATGGTCGCCAGCGACGTGGCGACCGCGCTCTGCGACAAGTGGGCGACCGGCTGGCGCCTCTGGCTGCGGCTCACGGCGCAGGTCGCCGGCATGACGGCGATCATGTACGCGACGGGCTGGGGCTCGATGCTCGCCATCGGCTACGTGTTCTCGCTCGGGGACGCGGGTCGCTACGTGGGGTCCGCCGCCACCCGTCCCGTCGCCACCCTCGGCCTCCTCGGCATGGCGGCCGGCCAGCTGGCCGTCCAGGTCGGTGTGGCCCCCACCATCGTCGACACCCCCGACGTGCACGGGCTCGCCGCGCTCGCCGCGCTCGGGTTCCTGGTGGCCGTTCGGATGGTCGACACGGCGACGCGCGGGAGGGAGCGGGCCGAGGAGGAGGCCCGTCAGAGCGAGGACCGCTTCCGGGCCCTCGTGGCCAACGCCTCCGACGTCATCGTCGTGTTCGAGCCGACGGGCGACGTGGCCTACGTCAGCCCCGCCTTCGAGCGGGTGCTGGGCCACCCGCCGGCCGAGCGGATGGAGCTGGCGGACTTCGTGCACCCCGACGATCGTGCGCAGGCGGCACGCGTCATCGGGGACGTGCGCGAGCACCGGGACCGGGTCGCCTCGGTGGAGCTCCGCCTCCGGGACGAGCAGGGAGACTGGCACTGGTTCGAGGTGTTCGTGACCAACCTCCTCGACGATCCCAGCGTCGGCGGGCTCGTCGGGAACCTGCGCGAGGTGACCGAGCGGCGCCTGTTCGAGCAGCAGCTCAGGTACCAGGCGTACCACGACGCCCTGACCCGCCTGCCCAACCGGCTCGCGTTCCTGGAGCGGCTCCGGGAGGCGCTGGCCCGGGCGTCCGTCGACCCCGAGGGCGAGGTCGCGGTGCTCTTCCTCGACGTCGACCGGTTCAAGCTCGTCAACGACAGCCTGGGCCACGAGGTCGGCGACCGGCTCCTCGTGGAGGTGGCCGAGCGCCTGCGAACCTGCCTCCGCCCCAGGGACCTCGTGGCGCGCTTCGGTGGCGACGAGTTCACGGTGCTGCTGGAGGGCCCCGCGCTCGCCGCCGGCGCCGTCATCGTGGCGGAGCGCATCACCGAGGCGCTGCGCCAGCCCGTACGGGTCGGCGGTCGGGACGTCTTCGTCACGAGCAGCGTCGGGATCTCGGTGTCGGGCGGGGGCGACGACGCGAGCGACCTGCTGCGCGAGGCCGACCTCGCCATGTACCTGGCCAAGGAGAAGGGTCGGGCCCGGTGGGAGGTCTTCGACGCCCACAGCGCCCCGCAGGTCGTCGAGCGGCTCGAGCTCGAGGGCGAGCTGTGGCGGGCCGTCGAGGACGGCGAGCTGGTCGTCCACTACCAGCCCGAGGTCTCGCTCGCGGGCGGCTCGATCGTCACGCTCGAGGCCCTGGTGCGCTGGGACCACCCGATCCGGGGTCTGCTCCTCCCCTCCACGTTCGTGCCCTTCGCCGAGGAGAGCAGCCTCGTCGTCGCGATCGACCGCTACGTCCTGCGCGAGGCGTGCCGGTGGATCCGGCGCTGGCGCGAGTCGGGGCGGGTCCGCCCGGGCGTACGGGTGAGCGTGAACCTCTCGCCGCGCTTCGTCCGCCAGCTCGAGGCGGTGGAGGACGTCATGGGCGTGCTGGCCGAGACCGGAGCGGATCCGCGCTGCCTCCAGATCGAGATCACCGAGCGGACCGCGCTGGCCGACGACGAGCGGACGGTCGAGACGCTCCGGGCGCTGCGCGAGCTCGGGATCGGCATCGCCATCGACGACTTCGGCACCGGCTACTCGTCGCTCGCCTACCTCAAGCGGCTCCCCGTCGACGTGCTGAAGCTGGACCGGAGCTTCGTGGAGGCGATGGACACCGTGGCGGTGGACGCGGCGATCGTGGAGGCGGTCGTGTCGATGGGCCGCGCCATCGGTCTGCGGGTCGTGGCCGAGGGCGTGGAGCGGGCCGAGCAGGCCGAGCTGCTGGCGTCGCTCGGCTGCGACACCGCCCAGGGCACGTACTACGCCGAGGCCCTTGCCCCGCCGGCCGTGGAGGAGCTGCTCGCCGGCCCGATCGTGGGCCGCCGTGAGGGCCGGGTGCTGCCCTTCCCGATCGCCGGCGACTCGGCGTCGTAGGCGAGCGGCCCGGCGCCCGCGCCCGACCGGGACCCGACCGCGCCGGGGAGCCCGGGGTCAGCGCACCGGTTCCAGGATCCCGACGCCGTCGGGGAAGGCGAGGCCGCCGGCCATGACCTCGGGGGGCCGAGGTTCGCCGTCCACGAAGCGGATCCGGCGGACCGTGCCGGGCGCACCGGGTCCGATGCCGTCGGCGGAGATCGTGATGGCGATGTCGGCGTAGTACAGGGTGCCCTCGGCGTCGATCCCGAGGCCGAGGGGCGTGCCGGTCGAGAACGGCTCCTCGCCCAGGACCTCGCCGGCGGGAGGCTCGAGGACGGTGCGAAGGAACCGCCCGCCGGCGTCGTACTCGCCGATGACCCCGGTGAACACGCTGGAGACGTAGAAGCCGCCGGCGGGCGAGGGGACGATCGCGTTCGGGGTGGCGACCTTCTCGTCGGGGGCGATGAAGGTCTCGCGGGCCACCGCGTCGGCCATGGGCGCGCCCGTGGCGTCGGTGCGGTCGCAGCCGCCCTCGGCGTCGTCGGAGGTCGGGAACGGGCCCGGGTAGCGGAGGATCCCCGCCGTCGGCGGGCGGGCCGAGGCCACGTGGATCCGGTCCTCGCCGTCGACCCAGATCCCGCCCGCGGTGGCGATGGCGACGTCGAGCTTGCAGTAGCGGACCTCGCGCGAGTCGAAGGGTGGGAACCAGACGATGAGCTGGCCGTCGCCGCCGCCACCGGCCTGGTTGCCGATGTCGGAGGTGACGATCCGCCCGTCGGAGAGGAACCCGCAGCCGTAGTTCTCGGCGTTGTCGAGCGAGCCCTGGTAGGTGGGCGTCAGCTTCCCGACCTGGGTGGCCTCGAGCTCCCCGACCCGGTGGCCCTCGAGCCGGAAGATCCCCCAGCCCTGGGGCGGATCGGGCTGGCCGGTGTCCTCGCCGGCCACGAACCGCCCCGAGCCGTCGGGGAAGAAGCAGATCTGGGCGTTGATGTCGAGGCCCGCGGGGTCGTCGTCCGCGTTGCGGATCACGACCTGCTGATCGAAGGGGGCTCGGCGGCGATGGCCCGGAGGTTGTTCCCCTCGCCGTTGAACACGATGGTCGGGGCCGGCTCGGGCGGCGTGGTGACCGCCGTCGAGGACGCCGACCCGTCCGGAGCGGCGCCGCGCGCGGGGTCGCCGTCGTCGTCACCGGAGCAGGAGGCGCCGGCGGCCAGCGCGGCGGCGAGGGCGATCGTGACGAGCGGGAGGCGGCGTCGGGTCACGGGTCCCCTCCTTCGGCGGGCACGACCCGCAGGGGCGGGTTGAAGGCGATGGTGGTGACGAGCCGGTCGAAGCCGTCCGCGAGCGTGGGCTCGGTGGCGGCGTCCCGCATCGCGGCGAGCGTGACGCGGTTGTAGCTCTCCGCCGGGCGCGGGATCGTGGTCCCCGTGCAGTCGCCGGCGGGGTCGAGGACGCACACGACGCCGCCGCCCGTGGGGTCGTCGTCGCGGTCGGAGACGAAGACGCCGTAGGCCGTCGCCCCGACGGTGGCCGCCTCGCTGCCCGGCCGGAGCCAACCCTCGGGCGGCCCCAGGCCCTCGGTCTCCACCGTGATCGCGAACGGGTCGATGCCCACGAGGAGGGTGGCGGTGGGGGTCACGCCGGGCGGTGGCCGCTTCAGGTCGAAGGTGAGCGGGCACGGCTCGCCGACGCACCGCTGGGGCTCGCGGGGCCGGACGAGGACCAGGCGGTTCGCGGTCGTGGTGGTGGTGGCCGGCTCGCTGGTGCTCGTGGTCCCGGTCGTGGTCGTCCGGGCCCCCGGGTCCAGGGTGAAGCGGTAGACCCCGCTGTTGCGGGACCGCTTCTCGAGGCCGGGCTCCCGGATCCCCGCGGGCACGAGGACGTCGTCGCCCACGACCACGGCTCCCCCGAGACGGCGCCGAGCACCTCCCGGGACCACAGGACCTCGCCGGTGCGGAGGTCGAGGGCCCGGAAGGTGAAGTCGGTCCCGCCGATGAAGACGACCCCGTTCGCCTCCGCGGCCGCGGCGTACGTGGGGGCCGCCACGGGCTGCTGCCAGAGGATGTCGCCGGTCGCGGCGTCGAAGGCGTGGAGGTAGGGGTCACCGCCGACGGCGGTGCCGCCGACGACGACGCCGTCGGCCACGGCGGTGGGCCCGATGAAGCCGCCGGTCGAGTAGTCCCGGCCCGGACGGGGGATGCCCGGCTCGGCCGCCCGGGTGCTCCAGACGAGCTCGCCCGTCTCGCGGTCGACCGCGTAGTACACCCC
The DNA here is from genome assembly GCA_027494165.1 of Acidimicrobiia bacterium. GTDB lineage: Bacteria > Actinomycetota > Acidimicrobiia > IMCC26256 > JAOSJM01 > JAOSJM01. The sequence continues at coordinate 618,486 of JAOSJM010000001.1, forward strand.
GTCCTTGTTGCCCAGGCCGACGAGGGCACGCCCGCCCGCCTCGAAGAGGTTGGGGGCTCCGGCGAAGTCGTTGTCGTCGTTGTTGGGCTCGTGGGGCTGGTGCACCCAGCCCGATGCGCCCGTGTGGAGGTCGACCGAGAAGACGGCCTCGGCGTACGGCCCCCAGCCCTCCGGCGAGAGCACGCAGTTGCCGGTCCCGGCGAACACCGTGCCCCGCTCCCGGTCCACCGAGGGCGACGACCAGACGTCGCCACAGCCCGGCCCGGTCCCGTCGGTTCGAGGGGCGGTCTCGAACCGCCAGACCTGCTCGCCGGTCGCCGCGTCGAGGGCGGCCAGCCCGGCCGGCTCGCCGTCGCTGCTGTTGTGGACGTCCCAGCCCACGATCACGATGCCGTCGACGACCACCGGCGACGACTCGATCTCGGTGGGGTCGTCGTCTCGGTCCTCGCCGAGCCGGTGCTTCCAGCGCAGCGCCCCGTCCTCGGCCCGCAGCGCGTACAGGGTGTCGCCGCCCCCGAAGTACACGGTGCGGACCCCGCCGGCGTCGGCCACCGCGGCCGAGGACACGATCTGGCCGGCGTAGAGGAGGGGGCGGGGCTCGGCTCGGAAGGTCCAGCGGGGCTCACCGGTCTCGAGGTCGAGCGCGTAGAAGGTGCCGGACCAGTCGCCCACGTAGACGCTCGCGTCCACCACCGCGGGCGTGGCGGTGACCGTGTCGTCGGCGTTGAAGAACCAGGCCTGGCGCAGGTCGGCGACCGTGGCGGGGGAGATGGCGGTGTCGCACGGGTACGAGAAGGTGCGATGCGGGCCGTGGCCCCACATGGGCCAGTCGCACTCGGAGATCGATGCCGGACCGTCGCCGCGGGGAGCCGCCCGATCGCTCGCCGTCTCCCGAGCAGGCCGCGACGAGCCCGGCGGCGAGCAGGATCGGCACCATCCTCGCCCCGCTCACGGCGCCCCGACGCACGATCTCCCCCTACGGTCCCCCCAGCTCGCGCGGCCGGCCGAGCCTCCCCCGGAGGCGGCCGCCAGCGCGTGGCCCCTCCCCCGGCGGCGGTCGTGCCGTCGCGGTGGTCATGGTAAGTTGTCGGGAAGGTCCGATCCAGGGCTTTCGGTGGGCGCCGGGGGTTGCCGCCGGGAGCGGGCCCGCACCTCGGGCACCTGGTGCCCACGACCGGAGGTTCCCGATGCGCGAGGTGGCCGGCACGGTCTTCGGCCGGTGGTACGTCACCGTCTTCGGCCTGGTCTTCCTCTGGTGTGCGGTGCGCCAGCTCGGCTGGCGCCGGACGCTGCTCTACGCCGTGGCGGCGGTCGGCGTCGGCGCCCTCGCGGAGAACGGCTCGGTCCACCTCGGCTTCCCCTACACGAGGTACGCGTTCGACGAGGGGCTGAGGGGCGACGAGCTGTTCATCGGCGACGTCCCCCTCATGGTGCCCCTCAGCTACACGTTCATGGCCTACTTCGCCTTCGCGGCCGGGCGCCTGGTGGCGTCCGGCCCGTGGCGCACCCGGGCGCACCGGCCCTGGACCGAGTGGGCCGTCGCGCTCGTGCTCGCGGTCTGGGCGATCTGGATCCTCGACCCGGTGAGCCGCCTCGGCGACCAGTTCTACCTGGGGAAGCTGTGGGAGTACGAGGGCCCGGGGTTCTGGTTCGGGCTGCCGCTCGGCAGCCAGCTCGGGTTCGCGCTCACCTCCGCCGTGTTGCTCGCGATGCTCTTCGCGCTCGACCGGCACGCTCCCGACGAGCCGGTGGCGAGCCCGCTGCGCCACCCTCACCTGCCCGCCCTGTTGACGTACCACGCCCAGACGTTCCACCTCGCCTTCGTGGCCTTCGCGATCGGTGGCGTGCCCGCCGACACCATCGGAGGCTCCGCGTTCCTCATGTGGATCCCGGCGGCCGTCGTCACCGCGGTGCACTGGAGCAACCTCCGGGCGTGGGGTGGGGCGACGGCGGCGGCCTCCTCCGAGGCCCGCCCGATCCGGCGACGCGAGGCGCCATCGCCGGAACCGGGTCCGTCGCTCGGCGAGAGCGCCCCCGAACCCCGGCCCCGCCAGCCGGTCCGCTAGGTCACCGGTCCCGTGCGGGCTCGGATTCAGCCGCCGAGCCCCAGCAGCCGCTCCCGGGTCACCACGCGCGCGCCCCGCCAGAGGGCGATCGCGGCGCCGAGCCAGGCGACCCCTCCGATCGCGACGGCGGCGGCCTGGGCCTGGAACAGGGTCCCGCTGGCCACGCCGTAGGCCACGAGGATGAGCGGCAGGCTCACGAGCGCCGAGGCCTGCTGGGCCGCCGCCGCGCTCGAGACCTTGGCGGACACCGCGAGGATCAGCGCCAGCGCCAGCGCGATGAACGGCGGGACGACCCAGCCCATCAGCACCCACCAGTTGGAGGTGGGGAAGAACCAACCGCCGAGCCCGGGGCCGACGATCACGTTCACGACGACGGAGTAGAGGCCGAAGCCGACCGCGGCCGTCAGGTAGCCGGGGACGAGCCCGGCGACGAGCTTGCCGACGTAGATGTCGCGCTCGGAGGCCGGGGAGTGGGCGAGGAACTCGCCGCTGCCCCGCTCCCTCTCGCCGACGATGGTGTGGGCACCGATGGCCGACGAGACGGTGAGCGGGACGATGACGGCCAAGGGGGCGAAGAGGTACACGGCGAGGGCATAGGAGGCCTCGACCTCGGGTGTGTCGCCCCGCACGTTCCGGCGCACCGACTCGGGCAGCGCGCCGATCACGTTGCCCAGGTTGCCCACGAGCTCGGCGTCCTCGACCGACGACACCGCGTAGAGCAGGAGCGCCGGGAGCACCACGAAGAAGAGCAGGGCCACGACGGCGAGCGGCAACCAGAAGTCACGGCTCTCGAGGAGCTGTCGCAGGTCCGTCCGCGCGATCGTCCAGGCGGCCGAGCGGCGGCGGGGCGTACCCGCGGTCATCCCTGCCTCCCGCGGACGGCGAAGTAGAGCTCCTCGAGGCTCGGCGTGCGGGGCTCCACCCGGAGCAGGCGGACGCCGTCGCGGGTGAGGGCCTCGACGAGGTCGGGGATCCGGGCCGCGCCGACGAGCTCGACCAGGGCGGCCCCGTTGCGACGGTAGCCACGGACGAAGTCGAGGTGCTCGGCCCGGTCGAGCCCGGAGCGGTCCTCGGCGTCGACGAGCACGGTGGTGGCCGGCCAGAACCGGCGCGTGAGGTCCTCGGGGGTCCCGCTCACCAGGACCGAGCCCTCGTCCATCACCACGACCTGGTCGGCGAGACCCTCGGCTTCGAGGAGCAGATGGGTGCACATCACCACCGTCTTGCCTCGCTCGGCCATCTCGTCGATGAGGCCCAGCACGGCCCGGGCCGACTCGGGGTCGAGGCCCGCGGTGGGCTCGTCGAGCAGGAGCAGGTCGGGGTCGTGCAGCACCGCGCGGGCGAGCGCCAGGCGGGCGCGCATCCCGGTCGAGTAGCCCCCGACCCGCTGGTCGAGCGCGTGACCGATCCCGAACCGGTCGGCGGCCTCCTCGATGCGGGGGAGCGGGTCGCCCGGCACGTCGAAGAGGGCCGCCGCGTAGCGCAGGTTGTCCCGACCGTCGAGGCGGTCGTAGAGAGCCGGGCGGGCCGGGACCACCCCGCAGCGTCGCCGGACCTCCGCCCCGGCGGCGACCGGGTCGAGCCCGAACACCGAGACGGTGCCGGCGTCGGGCTCGAGGGCCCCCGTCACCACGCGCACCGCCGTGGTCTTGCCGGCGCCGTTGGGCCCGAGCAGGACCGACACGCTGCCCGCCGGGGCGCAGAAGGTGAGGTCGTCGAGGGCCACGACCGATCCGAAGGTGCGGCGCACGCCGTCGAGGCGGACCACCGGATCGGACGAAACGGTCATGGCGGACGACGATACGACATCGGGAGCGGTGCGCACGACCACGCCCCTTCCTCGGCGGGGAGCGGGCCCCGTTGAGGGGTTCACCTCTGCCCGGGCCGCCGTCGCGCGCTCTGGGTGACGAGCTGCCACCTCTTGCGCTCGGCCGGTCGGTGGTGTAGCCATGTGTTGACACGGACAGGAGGGCGATGCGGTCGGGGGTCTGGCGACCACGGCCAGGGTCGCGCCGGGCGGAGCCGGGGCGCGGCGGGGGCTCCTGGGCGTCCTGCGAGGACGGTCTGCGCCGCATCGCGGGTGCCTTCTCCGAGGCCGTGCTCGTCGTCGACCACACCGGGCGGATCGCGTTCGCCAACGACGGGGCCGGGCAGCTCCTGGGCCTGCCCTCCACCGAGCTGGTCGGGCGGCCCGTCGAGGAGCTCCTCGCGGGCGGGCTCCCGCTTCCCGGCTCCGCTCCGGGCGGGCCCGGCCCGAACCGCGACGTCGTCATCCGGTGGCCCGACGGTGCGACGCGCGTGGCCGAGGCCGCGGTGACCCTGGACCTGGGCGAGCAGCCGCACCACCTCGTCGTCCTGAGGGACGTGACCGAGCGCCGGGAGACGGCCGAGGCGCTGGCGCTGCGCGCGACCCGGCAGTCCGCGGTGGCCGCCCTGGGCGAGCGCGCCCTCTCCGGCCTCTCCCTGCCCGAGCTGCTCGCCGGGTGCGCCGACCAGCTCGGTGACGTCCTGGCCGCCGACTCGTGCGCCGCGCTCGAGCTGGGTGCCGACGGGGCCCCACTGGTCCCGCGGGCGGCGATCGGCTGGCCCGGGGAGCTGCTCGACCAGCCCTGCGTGGCCGCCGGGGCGGGGACCCTCGTCGACCGGGTCCTGTCGTCGTCGGGCAGCTGGATCCTCCACGAGCGCGACGGGTCGGGGACCGGCCTGCCGCCCGCCGTCGACGAGCAGTTCGCCAGCGGGGTCCTGGTCCCGATCGAGGGACGGTCGCGGCCCTGGGGGCTGCTGGTCGCCCACAGCGCGGCGCCCCGGGCGTTCCGCACCGACGACGTCACGTTCCTCGAGTCGGTCGCCCACGTGATCGGGCTCGCGGTCGAGCGCACCCGGGCCGAGGACGAGATCCGCCACCGGGCCGCCCACGACCAGCTCACCGGGTTGTCGAACCGTGTCCTCCTGCTCGACCGCCTCGGCCACGCGCTGGCCCGGGCGGGCCGCAGCGGGTCCTCGCTGGCCGTGCTCTTCGTCGACGTCGACCACCTGAAGGCGGTCAACGACCACCTCGGTCACGAGGCCGGCGACCGCCTCCTCCAGGTCCTGGCCGAGCGACTGCAGGGCGCCCTGCGGGCCCAGGACACCGTGGCTCGCCTGGGAGGCGACGAGTTCGTCGTCGTGTGCGAGGAGGCCGACGGACTCGAGGGGACCCTGGCGCTGGCCTCGAGGCTTCGCGAGGCGATCCGCGAGCGGGTCGCCGTCCCGGGCGGGGAGGTCGTCGTCTCCGCGAGCATCGGGCTGGCCCTGTGGGACGGCATCGACAGCGCCACGCCCGAGTCCCTCGTCCGCGACGCCGACCTCGCCATGTACCAGGCCAAGGCCCTGGGACGCGACCGGATCGAGGTGTTCGACCCGTCGATGCGCTCGCGCGCCCTCGAGCGCCACGAGACCGAGGACGCGCTGCGTCGCGCCCTGCGCGAGGGGCAGCTCCGGCTCGTCTACCAGCCCGTGGTCGACCTGGCGACCGGGGTGGCCGTCGGGCTCCAGTCCCGGCTCCGTTGGGAGCGACCCGGCGGCCCGTGGGTCGACCCGACCGAGCTGCTCCCGGTGGCGGAGGAGAGCGGCCTGGCCCTGCCGATGGGGCTCTGGGCGATCGAGGAGGCCCGCAGCTCGTCGCGGGCGTGGGGGTCCCCGGATCGGCGGGTCTGGGTGTCGGTCAGGCTCTCCGCGGGCCAGCTCCACCACCCGGACCTCGTGGACCGGCTCGGGGAGGTGGTGGACCGGACGGGCCCCGACGCCGCCCGCCTCGCCGTCGAGGTCACGGAGGACGCGGTCGTCGGGAACGGGAGCTCCCGGGTCCTGGGAGCGTTGAAGGCGCTCGGGGTCGGGATCCTCGTCGAGGACCTCGCGGTCGGCTACTCGTCGCTGATGCACCTCAAGCGGCTGCCCATCGACGCGGTCAAGCTGGATCGCTCCTTCGTGGCGGACCTCGCCTCCGAGGGCGCGGACCCGGCCTTCCTCGACGCCGTGTTCCACGCCACGCGGGCCCTGGGCGTCCCGGTCGCGGCCGAGGGGGTCGAGACGGCTACGGAGCTCGCCGAGCTGACCCGGTTGGGCTGCGACCTGGTCCTCGGGGACCTGCTCGCCGGCCCGGTCCGAGCCGAGGAGGTGGCGGCGCTGCTCGGGCGCGACCTGCGACCCGGGCCGGCGGGAGGGGTCGGTCGACCCGGGTCCGCTATCGTCCGACCGTGACCGACACCCGGAGGAGCGCTCGTCGATGCTGAAGGCGTTCGCCGGGGGCGTGGCCCTCGGGGAGCGCTGGGGCGACGGGCCACCGCGGGTCCTGGGGCTCCACGGCTGGGGCCGCGCTCGGGCCGACCTCGCTCCCGCGCTCCGGGAGCTCGACGCCGTGGCGATCGACCTGCCCGGGTTCGGGAGCACCCCGCCCCCCGGAACCGTGGGGCGCCCGCGAGTACGCGTCGCACCTCCTGCCGGTGCTCGACGAGCTCGAGGCGCCCGTCGTGCTCGTCGGCCACTCCTTCGGGGGCCGGGTGGCGGTGTGCCTCGCGGCGACCGCGGGTGGTCGGGTGGGAGCGCTCGTGCTGGCCGGTGTGCCGCTGGTCCGGCGCGACGGGGGCCCCCGCCGCCCACCGCTCGGCTACCGAGCGGTGCGGGCGCTGCGGCGTCTGGGCCTCGTGGGCGAGGAGCGCCTCGAGCGGGCCCGGCGGCGCCACGGCTCCGCCGACTACCTCAGGGCGCAGGGCGTGATGCGGGCCGTGCTCGTGAGGGTCGTGGGGGAGTCGTACGAGACCGAGCTCGCCGCCCTCACCTGCCCGGTCGAGCTCGTGTGGGGCGAGCACGACCACGAGGTCCCGGTGGGGGTGGCCGAGCGGGCCCGGGCGCACCTGCGCGACGGACGCCTCACCGTGGTCCCCGGGGCCGGCCACGACGTCGTCCTCGAGGCACCCGACGTGGTGCGAGGCCTGGTGGAGGCCCACCTCAGGTGACGGCCACCGAGGGGGTCGTCCTCGCGCTGGCCCTGGGCTCGGTCGGCGTGAGCGGGGCGCGCTGGTTGCGGGTCGCCCAGCGGGAGCACTACCTCCCCGGGTCGGTGGCCCGGTTCCAGCTCCTCTGGATGATCCGCCGCCCCGAGAACGCCGTGCTGTGGGTGGTGGGGCTCGGGTCGGCGGTGTCGGCCGGCTGGGCCGTCGTCGCCGGGGCCGCCGCCGCGGTCCTGAACGCCCTCCTGCCCCTGGGGCTCTCACCCCGGGGCCGGACGTCCCGGCTGCGTTGGACCTGGCGGCTCCGGAGGCTCGCCGTCGCCTCCGGCGCCCTGCTGGGGGCCTGGCTCGGCCTGGGCGGGTGGGTGTTCGGCCTCGTCGCGGCGGCCGTGCTCGCGACTCCGTTCGTCGCCGTGCTCGTGGACCTGGCGACCCTCGTCACGGTCCCGCTCGAGCGGCGGCTCCAGCGTCCGTTCCTGACCCGGGCCCGGCGACGGCTGGCCGAGGTCGCCCCCGTCGTGGTCGCGATCACCGGCTCGTACGGCAAGACGAGCACGAAGGAGCACGCCGCGACCCTGCTGGGTGCCCGCTTCGCGGTGCTGGCCAGCCCGGCGAGCTTCAACAACGCCATGGGCCTGGCCCGCACCGTCAACGAGCACCTGGTGGACGGCACCGAGGTGCTGGTGGCCGAGATGGGCGCGTACGGCCCGGGCGAGATCGAGGCGATGCGCTCCTGGCTGGGGCCGCGGGTGGGCGTGATCACGGCCATCGGTCCGGTCCACCTGGAGCGGTTCGGCTCGCTGGAGGCCACCCTGGCGGCCAAGGCCGAGATCCTGCGGGGCGTCGAGGTCGCGGTGCTCAACGTCGACGACCCGCGGCTGCTCGCCCTCGCCGGCGGGCTCGGACCCGGGATCCGGGTGGTCGCCTGCTCGGCGACGGACCGCGGGGCCGACGTATGGGTCGACGGTTCCGGGGAGCAAACCGAGGTGCGGGTCGGTGGCGAGCCGGTGGGCTCGGTGCCGCCCGAGGCCGGCGACGCCACCAACGTGGCCTGCGCGATCGGGGTGGCCGTCGCCCTGGGGCTGGGCCCCGACGACCTGCGGCGCGGCCTCGGCGGCCTGCGCCGCGCCGGGCACCGCCGCGAGGCCGTCCGTGGAGCAGCTGGCGCCGTCGTGATCGACGACACCTACAACGCCAACCCGGCCGGGGCCGCGGCGGCGCTCGCGCTCCTCCGGGAGGTCGACGGCGACGGCCGGCGGGTCGTGGTGACTCCCGGGATGGTGGAGATGGGTCGGGCGCAGCGCAGCGCCAACGAGCGCTTCGCCCAGGAGGCCGCGGCGGTCGCCGACGAGGTGGTCGTGGTGGGGCGCACCAACCGGGCGGCCCTGCGGGCCGGAGCGGCTCGGGGGACGGCCCGGGTGAGCGAGGTCGCGACCCGGGAGGGCGCGGTCGAGCTGCTGCGCGACCGGGGCGTGGGCCCGGGTGACGTGGTGCTGTTCGAGAACGACCTGCCCGACCACTACCCCTGAGCGCTCCCGCGGGCGGGCCGGGCCGGCCGTCCCGACCCCCGGGGCGTTCCCCCGGCCGTCCGCATCGCCAGGCGGGGAGGTCCCGGCGGTACCCTGCCCGGCGTCGCTCCGGCGGGGCGAGGGCCGGGGGCCGAGCGGGTCGCGGCACCGGGGACGGACGAGACGGTACGAGACGAGGAGTGATGGGCATCCCGTGCGTGGTGTTCGGCGGGCCGTCGCCGGAGCACGACATCAGCATCCTGACGGGGCTCCAGGCCGCCCGGGCCCTGGTGGACACCGGGGTCGACTGCCTGGCCCTCCACTGGTCGAAGACGGGGGAGTGGCACGCCGTCGACCCGCGTGCGGAGGCCGCCGACTTCCTCGAGGGGGTGCCCCGAAAGGCGAGGCCGGTCTCCCTCCACGCCGTGCCCGGCGGCGGCTTCGTCGAGCGGAAGCGGCGCCTCGACGTCTCGGTCGTCGTGAACTGCTGCCACGGCGGGCCGGGGGAGGACGGCACCCTCCGGGCCGCGCTGGACCTCGCGGGGCTGGCCGCCACCGGTCCCGGGGTCGCCGGGGCGCAGCTCGCCATGGACAAGCTCGCCTTCGGCGCGCTCGCGGCGTACCTGGGCCTGCGCACGCTGCCGCGGGTGCTGGTGGCCGACGGAGCCGATCCACCGCCGTTCCCGGCCCCGATGGTGATCAAGCCCCGGTTCGGCGGGTCGTCGATCGGCGTCGAGGTGGTCGAGGACCTCGACACCGCGCTGACGCTCGCCCGCACGTCGCCCCACTACCGGGACGGCGCGGTGGTGGAGCCCTACCTGGTCGGGAGCCGCGACCTGAACGTGGCCGTGCGGACCTGGCCCGAGCTGGCGCTCTCGGCGATCGAGGAGCCCGCTCGCGACGCCGCCGCCGCGGTGTACACGTACGCGAAGAAGTACGTCGAGGGCGGCGGCCTGGAGCGGTCGGCCCGGACGGTCCCGGCCGAGATCCCCGAGGCGGTCGAGGCGGCGATCCGCCGCGACGCCGAGACGGTGGCCCGCGCGGCGGGCGTCCGTTCGGTGGCCCGCCTCGACTTCCTCCTCGCCGGTGACGACCTGTACGTCAACGAGGTGAACTCGATCCCCGGTGCCCTGGCCCACTACCTGTGGGTCGACCCGCCGGCGACCCTCGCCCAGCTCGTGGCGTCGATGATCGAGGAGGCCGAGGCCGGCGGGCCCCGCCGCTTCGTCACCGCGGGCGCCGACGGCGTCGCCCTCCGGGCGGCGGGGTCGATCGCGGGCAAGCTGCTCTGACGCCGAGGATCACCGGCGGCTCGCGTCGGGCGGACCGCATCCGCAGGGGCCGCCCGGTGGTGCCCGGGGAGGCTCACTCGGGCCGGGCCGGGGCTAGCGCCACCTCCACTCGGGCGGGCGCTTCTCGAAGAAGGCCTCCCGGGCCTCGGCCGAGTCCTCGAAGCCCATGAGCCGCCGGGTGTAGTCCTGCTCGGTCCGGTACGCCTCGCGGAAGGGCATCGACTCGACCCGGTTCATCGACTCCTTGGCCAGCCGGAGCGCGATCGGGCTCTTCTCGGCCAGGGTGCCGGCCAGCTCTCGTGCTGCGGGGAGCAGCTCGGGGAGGGGGAGGACGGCACGGACGGCTCCGAGCCGGTGGAGCTCGGTGGCCGGGACGACCTCACCGGTGAAGAACATCTCGCGGGCCTTGTACCGCCCGACGAGGAGCGAGAGGTGGGCGCTGGCCCCCAGCAACCCCACGTTGATCTCGGTGGTCCCGAACGAGGCGTTCTCGGAGGCGAGGAGGATGTCGCAGCAGGCCGCGAACGCGAGCCCGGCGCCGAGAGCGGGACCGTTCACGGCGGCGACGACCGGGACGGCGCAGTCGGCGATGGCCCACATCGCCTCGCGCGCGACCCGGCCGGGGTCGGTGATCATCGTCGGCGGGGGGTCGGCGGGCCGACCGACCGTCTTGAGGTCGACCCCCGCGATGAAGGCCCGGGCGCCCGTGGCGGTGAAGATGGCGGCACGCACGTCACGCCGCTCGTCGAACGACCGGAACGCCTCCGTGAGCTCGAGCATCGACCCGGTGTCGATGGCGTTCACCGGGGGCCGGTCGAAGGTGACGGTGGCGACGTGGTCGGAGACGTCGACGCTGATGGTGCCCACGGACCGCACCGTACCAACTTCCCCGGGCGGCGTTCCCGGGTCCCCTCCCGCGGTGCCCGTACCCGGGGGTGGGTGTCCGCGTGTCGCCGTCCCCGACCGGAGGGTGGTCACCTCGGCCCGGGTAACCTCGGGATCGGGCGCGTCCGAGGGCGTGTCACGGCGGCGTAGCCGAGTGGCTCAGGCAAGGGTCTGCAAAACCCTGGACGCGGGTTCAATTCCCGCCGCCGCCTCCGAGTCCCCCTCGCGCCGGCGCGCGTCTCTCCCCGGGTCGGCGCGCTTGGATCCCCCCGGGTTGGCGCGCTTTCGGGGTTCTGGGCCCCGATCCCGCGCCGACTCGGCCGTCTCGGGCCCGCGCCGACTCGACGGGGGTGGGGCGCGGGGCCCTTCGGTCTCCCGGGGGTTGGCGCGCTTTCGGGGTTCTGGGCCCCGATTCCGCGCCGACTCGGCCGTCTCGGGCCCGCGCCGACTCGACGGGGGTGGGGCGCGGGGGCCCTTCGGTCTCCCCGGGGTTGGCGCGCTTTCGGGGTCGTGGGCCCCGATTCCGCGCCGACTCGGCCGTCTCGGGCCGCGCCGACTCGACGGGGGTGGGGCGCGGGGGCCCTTCGGTCTCCCGGGGGTTGGCGCGCTTTCGGGGTCGTGGGCCCCGATTCCGCGCCGACCCGGCCGTCTCGGGCGCGCCGGCCGGGGCCGGCCCTCGGTCAGTCGAGGCGGACCCGCTCGCCGAGGCGCGGGACCACGGCCGTCCAGCCGAGGTCGTCCTCGATCGCGTCCCGCAGCGCCGCCGACGCGTCGGGCTCCCCGTGCACCACGAAGGTCGCGTCCGGCGGGCCGGGGCACCGCCCAGCCAGGCGAGCAGCTCGGAGCGCCCCGCGTGCACCGAGAAGGCCTGGAGGTCGAGCACCTCGGCCCGCGCCGGCACGTATCGCCCCAGCATCTTCACGTGGCGGTCCCCCGCTGCAGCGACCGGCCCCGCGTCCCCTCGGCCTGGAAGCCCACGAGCACCACGAGGTTGCGGGGATCGGGGAGGAACCGGGCCAGGTGGTGCAGCACCCGGCCACCGGTCGCCATACCGGAGGCCGACAGGATGATCGACGGCACCGGTGAGCGATCGAGCGCCTTCGACGCCTCGACGTCGCGAACCTCCACGAGCCGGCCCGGGTCGAAGCAGTCGGGCAGACCGGCGAGCTCGGGACGGATCTCCGCGTCGCCGTCGGCCACGGCCCTCCGGTACACGGCGAGCGACGCGAGCGCCATGGGACTGTCGACGTAGACCGGGAGCTCGGGGATGGCCCCCGCCTCCGCGAGGCGGGCCAGGTGCAGGAGCACGACCTCGGTCCGGTCCACCGCGAAGGCGGGGATCACGACCGTCCCGCCCCGCCGGGCGGTGCGGGTGATCGCGTCGGCGAGGCGATCGAGGCCGGCGTGGTCCTCGTGGTCGCGGTCGCCGTAGGTCGACTCCACCACGACGACGTCGGCGGGACCCGGTGGTTCGGGCGGGGCGAGCAGCGGGTGCGACGGCCGCCCCAGATCGCCGCTGAACACGAGCGTCCGGGCGCTGTCGACACGCAAGGTGACCGTGGCCGAGCCGAGGATGTGGCCGGCCCGCCGGAGCGTGAGCTCGATCCCGGAGGCGAGCTCGACGGGGTGCCCGTAGCCGAGGGTCCGGAACCGACCCGTCACGCGGTGGGCGTCGGCCTCGGTGTAGAGCGGCAGGGCCGGGCGGTGCTTCGAGAAGCCCTTCCGGTTGGCGTAGGCCGCGTCCTCCTCCTGGAGGTGCCCGCTGTCGGCGAGGACGATCGCGGCCAGGTCGGCCGTGGACCCGGTGGCCATGACCGGCCCGGTGAACCCCTCGAGGTCCAGGCGGGGGAGGAAGCCGCAGTGGTCGAGGTGGGCGTGGGTGAGCACCACCGCGTCGACCGAGGTCGCCTCGACCGGGAAGGGATCCCAGTTGCGGAGGCGAAGGTCCTTCCTCCCCTGGAACAGGCCGCAGTCCACGAGCACCCGGGCCGAGGCCGTCTCGACGAGGAACCGGCTGCCCGTGACGGTCCCCGCCCCGCCGAGGAAGGCCAGGACCGGGACGCCCGGACGGCGCTCAGCCACCGGCGGGCGGCCCGGGGCGGGCGCCGCCGGGGCGCACCACGACCCAGACCGGCCGCCCCTCCCGGGCCAGCGCGGTGGCCCGCTCCACCGCGTCGGGCCCGCCGAGCGCGACCGGACCGGACGCCGGCGGCCGGGCGCCCGCGCCCACGAAGGGGACGTCGACCGGGGCCTCGTGGACCACGGGTACCGGCTCGAGGCCGGGCTCCCAGGCAGGGAGCGCCACGACCGTGCGGTGCACGGCCAGGGCGTCGTCGACCAGGGCGTCGGGGAGCTGCTCGAGCAGCCGCCGCACCCGCCCGGGCCGGGCGGCCGTCTCGACGGGCCCGGTGGCGAGGTTGCAGACCTCGCGCGCCCGGGCGCTGAGCTCGTACGTGCCGACCGATCGGGCCCGCTGCGTGATCTCCTCCTTCGTCATCCCGATGAGCGGGCGGAGGACGACCGCCGAGTGCGTGCGGTCGATCGCCACGAGGTTGCTGACCGTCTGGCTCGACACCTGCCCCATGGCGTCTCCGGTGACGAGCGCCGGGTGACCCTGCTCGTGAGCCAGGGCCTCGGCGGCCCGGAGCATCAGCGACTTGAGGAGGACCTGCCGGTCGCGGTCGGCCACCCGGTCCTGCAGCGCCTCGGCGACCTTGCGGAAGTCCACCAGCCACGCCCGAGGACGGCTCCCGGCGCCCCAGGTCCGCCACAGGCCGTAGGCGACGGCGAGGGCGTGGTCGCTCTGCGCGCAGTCGAGCACGAAGTGGACGACGTCGACCGGGCTGCCCCGCCGCATCATCGACCAGATCGCGACCGGCGAGTCGATCCCCCCCGAGAGCAGACCGAGGAGCGTGGGGTGCACTCCGAGCGGGAGCCCGCCGGGCCCCGGCCAGCGCTCCCCGAGGAGGAAGGCTCGCTCACCCCACACGTGGACCCGGACCGTCACGTCGGGGTGGTCGAGGTCGACGCCGGCCGACGCCCCGAGCAGGGCGCTGCCGAGGGCCCGCTCGGCCTCGACCGTCGTCCAGCCGTGCTCGCCCCGCCGCCGGACCCGCACCGCGAAGCGGCGGCCGGCGATCGCGGGCTCGGCGAGGGGGGCCACGGTCGCGACGAGATCGTCGAGGGGACCCACGGGCACCACCCGCGCCCGCTCCACCCGGTGCACGCCCATCACCCGGGCCAGGACCGGGGCGACCGCGGACGGGTCGGGGGTCGAGGCGGTGAAGCGGTCGCCGGGCCCGTCGGTGAGCTCGGCCTCGAGCGCGGCCCGCCCCAGGGCGTCGACCAGGTCGCGGCGCAGGACGTCGCGCATCCGCCGGCGGGTCCGGCGCGACTTGAGGTGGATCTCCCCGGCCGGGGACACCAGCAGGAGCTCGTCGGTGAGGTGCTCGGTCATGGTTGCTCCGTGGCCACTGTGCCACGGATCGGGGCCGCGCCCGGCGATCGGGCGCCCGCCCGAGGGTGCACGACCGTGGCGCGCGTCCGGTCACCGGCCCCGAACCGGTAGCATGGTGACGACGCATGCGGAGGGGGACCGACCCTCCGGGTTCCCCGAGCCCGAGCCTGCGGGCGGCGCGCTCGGTCCCGGTCCTCGACCAGCATGTGACGCCGCGCTCGCACGGGAGGTCGTGATCGCCCGTCCGGCGCGCCCGGGACGCAGGTCCGGCGCCGCCGTGACCCACGTCCCGCCACGACCATCGACGACAGGGAGACCATGCCACCGACCACCAAGGCCACCAAGGAAGCCGCCGTCCTGCTGGAGGGCATCGTCGAAGAGGCCCTTCCCTCGGCGACGTTCCGCGTCGTCCTCGAGAACGGGCACCAGGTGCTCGCCTACCTGTCGGGGAAGATGCGCCGCCACCGCATCCGGGTGACCCCCGGCGACAAGGTGCAGGTCGAGGTGTCGCCCTACGACCTCGGTCGCGGGCGCCTCGTCTACCGCTACCGCTGATCCTCCCCTTCGTCGGGCCCGATCCAACCGGCCAGGGCCCGACAGCCCGTCGCCGCCTCGTCACCGTCGAGCCGTGGGGGGAGGTCCGGGACGTTCCAGGCGGTGGAACCCGCGCGGAGCACCCGGGCCGTCGTCGCCCAGGCGTGGCTCCGGTCGAGCCGGCCGTGCTCGAGGACCTCGGCGACGACCGACGCCACCTCGTCGTTGCCCAGCAGCCCGCCGTGGAACGCGGGGACGACCGCCAGCCCGTCGTCCCCCGTCCCTGGGCTCACGACGGCGTCGGCGAGCGGGACCACCGATACCGACTCGACGTGGCGCGGCGTGCACCGCGCCAGGTCCGCCAGCACCTCGCGATGGTCCACGATCGACCGGAGCAGGGGTGCGTCCGCCGAGATGTCCACTGGTGACAGCTCTCCGACCACCCCCGCGATGCCGCGCAGCTCCCAGCCCGCGACGACACCCCAGCCGTCGTCGCCGCGCGCCGGATACGAGACCCGCCCGGGGTGCACGACGGGGCTGAGCAGCACGAGCCGGTCGACGGGGGCATCGGGCACCGCGGCGAGGTAGGCCTGGGCAACGAGCGAGCCCTCGCTCTCGGCCACCAGGCCCACCTCCCGGCCGGTCTCGCGGTGGAAGGTCTCGACCTGCTCGTGCATGAGCGCGACGAGGTCGGGGAGGGACCGGTGGGTGTCCTCGGGGACGTACGCGAGAGGCCGACCGTCGCGACCCTGGCCCCGGTAGGAGAAGCGACGCTCCCGGAACGCCCCCTCGAGGAAGCCGCCGTCCCCCGCCCGTCCCACGCCGTGCCGAAGCCCCTGACGACGAGCACGGGGCGGCCCGTGCGTGGCTCCGCGACGACGGGTTCCGTCGCGCGCGCCCGGCTGCCCGCGACGTGGAAGCCCGCCGCGGTCCCCACGACTACGAGCGCCGCGACGCCGGCGAGGCCCAGCGGGGCGAGGGGGAGCGGTCGTCGCGCGGCTTCCCGGCCGGTGACGGCGTGCACGACGCCGTGCCAGGCCCAGGCGTTGAACAGGCCCGTGGCCGCCACCGCGGGAAGCCGCAGGAGCCGCGGGCCGAGCTCGATCACCGTGGCCGCCGCCGTGAGCACCAGGAAGGTCAGGAGCACCCAGCCCAGGCTCCGGACGGTCGGAGGCCGGGCCCACCACCGCCGGGCGGCGGCCCCGTGGTGGATGCAGGCCGCCACCATGAGCATCGACGGGACCGCGACGAAGAAGAACCAGGAGATCGGCACGACCGCCGCGGCGACGAGCAGGGTCGCCCACGGCGAGAGCAGCAGGGCGGCGACGACGGTGAAGCGGGCCGCCCCGGCGAGGGCCCCGCGGAGCGACGGGCGTGTCGCCGGGTCGGGCCAGGCGGCCCGGACGAGCGCCGCGATCACGACGGTCCGGAAGGCGAGGAAGCAGGCCGACTCGACGGCGAACCCTGCCCAGGAAGGGTGGTAGACGAGGAGCCACCGCAGGTCGTGGAAGACGCCGAAGGGGGGAGGCGCGGTGACCTGGGGGGCCAGGGGAAGGCTCGTCGACGCGCCGAGGGCGACGAGGACGAGCGCCTCGAGCACGGGGGAGGCTCACGGCCACCGCGACGAGCCGCGAGCGCCGCCGGAGCGCGGGCGCACGGCGACGGACCGGGACCCCGCCTCCGCCCGGGTGCGCCCTCACGACCACCATGGTGCCCGGCTCGCCTCCGTGGCGCCGGGCCTCGCGTGCACGCGTTCACGAGCATCGGCGGATCGGGGTGGGACGAGCTCTCCGCGTGGCGGGCGGAGACCGAGGTCAGTCCGGTGAGACCGATGGCGCCGGGGAGACGGCTCTCCGGCCGGCCGGAGGGCTCGGTACGGAGGGCGCGGCGGGCGCCGTCCCGGTCCCGGCCTCGCCCTCGAGGTCGAGGCGGGGCAGGCGGCGGTCGAGCCAGCGAGGCAACCACCAGTTGGCCTCGCCTACGAGAGCCATCGTGGCCGGCACGAGCACCATCCGGACCACCGTGGCGTCGACGAGGACCGCGGTGGCGAGGCCGATGCCCATCATCTTCACCACGACGTCGTCGCCGGTGACGAAGCCGAGGAACACGCTGATCATGATGAGCGCGGCGGCGGTGACCACGCGGGCCGTGGATCCGAGCCCGCGGACGACGCTCTCGACGTTGGAGTGGCCCGACACGTGCTCCTCCCGGACCCGGGAGAGGATGAAGACCTCGTAGTCCATCGACAGGCCGAAGAGGATGGCGAACATCATCATCGGGACGAACGCGGCGACGGGCACGGCCTCGTCGAGTCCCACGAGGGACCGTCCCCATCCCCACTGGAAGACGGCGACCACGACGCCGTAGGCGGCCGCGATGGACAGCAGGTTGAGCAGCGCGGCCTTCAGCGGTACGAGGATCGAGCGGAACACCACGACGAGCAGGAGGAACGAGAGGGCGACCACGGCTCCGACGAAGAGCGGGAGCCGCTGGGCGATCCGCTCCGACTGGTCGATGAACCCGGCCGTCGGGCCGCCCACGAGGACCTCGACGCCCGTGCCCTCGGTGGCGGCGGGGAGCACCTCGTCGCGGAGACGGTGGACCAGCTCCCCGGTGGCCTCGGCCTGGGGCTCGGAAGCGGGGACGGCCGTGACCACGGCGGCCCGGCCGTCCGGGCTGACCTCGGGGGGACACGGCGACGACGCCCGGATCCTCGCGGACCGCGGACGCGACCGACGCGAGGACGGCCGGGTCCTCGACCCCGTCGAGGTCGGCCACGAGGAGGAGCGGCCCGTTGAAGCCGTCGCCGAACCCCGCTGCGAGGAGGTCGTAGGCCCGGCGGTGGGTGGTCGACTCGGGCTCGGTGCCGGCGTCGGCCTGCCCGAGCCTGAGGTCGAGGGCAGGAACGGCGAGGAACAGGAGCAGGGCGGTCGAGGCGAGGAGCCAGCGCCAGGGGTGGTGGGCCACTCGCGACGCCCAGCCCACCCAGCCCGACGTCCGCGAGGCGTGCCGTCGCCCACCGCGGGCGGCCCGGGATCGGACCCGGTCGCCGGCCACGGCCAGGAGCGCGGGCATGAGCGTGAGGGCCACGAGGACCGCCACCGCGACGACGAGCGCGGCGGAGTACCCGAGCGTGGCGACGAAGGGGATGCCCGAGAGCTGGAGCCCGAGGATGGCCACGACCACCGTGCCGCCGGCGAACAGGACCGCCTGGCCCGCCGTGGCGTTGGTCCGCCCGATGGACTCCTCGACGGCCATGCCCTCGGCGAGGTGCTGGCGGTGCCGGCTGACCACGAACAGGGCGTAGTCGATCCCGACCCCGAGCCCGAGCATCGTCCCGAGGCGGGGAGCGACCGTGGGCACGTCGACGACGATCCCGAGCAGGCCGACGAGCCCGAGTCCGGTGACGAGGCCGACGACGGCCGTGCCGAGGGGCAGGCCGGCGGCGACCACGGACCCGAACGTGACGAGGAGGACCACGACGGCCGCCACGAGCCCGATGGCCTCGGACCTCCCCGTGTGGCGCTCCTTCAGGACGGTCGGCAGCTCGCCCCCGTACTCCACCTGCACGCCGGCCGTCCGGGCGGCGGCGCCGGTGTCCATGAGCTCGTCGAGGGCGTCGTGGCCGAGGTCGGCCGCGCCGCCGTCGTACTGGACCGCCGCGAACGCGGTGCGGCCGTCGGAAGAGACCGAGCGTGGATCGTCGAGGGGGTCGGTGACCGCCAGGACGTGGGGGAGCGCGCGCACCTCATCGACGGTGGCCTCGACGGCGGCGGTCGCAGCGCCATCGGCGAGCGTTCCCTGCTCGGCGTGGAACACGACCATGGCCGTGGCGCCGGCCCGGGCCGGGAAACGCTCCTCGAGCAGGTCCGTGGCGTGCTGGGACTCGACGCCCGGCACGCGGAAGTCGTCGACCGGCTCGGGTGCCGCGGTGCGCGAGAGCAGGGTCACCGTCACGGCGAGGAGCAGCCAGGCGGCGATCACGATCCGGGGGTGCCGGGCGCCGGCCCGGCCGAGGCGATCGAGGAGGGCGGACATCGGGGCTCCTGTGATCGAGAGCTGCATCGCCAGTATAATTACAGACACTGCAATAGTGCGCCAGCCGCAGTATCGGGGCTAGGATGCGGCGCATGGCCCAGCGCGCCGATCGGCGCCCTCGCGGAGGAGGTCGCCGCCGCGACGCGGGCGAGCCGGGATCCGGGCCGGACGCGCCCGGGCTCCGGGAGCGCAAGAAGCAGCGGACCCGCCGGGCGATCGAGGACGTCGCGCTGGCGCGGTTCGCCGAGCGGGGCTTCGACGCCGTGACCGTCGAGGAGATCGCCGCCGCGGCCGACGTGTCGCCGCGCACGTTCTTCCACTACTTCCCGACGAAGGAGGACGTCGTCCTCGCGGACTACGGGGAGCGGCTGGCCCGCATCGTCGAGGTGCTCGCGGGTCGCCCGCCCGGGGAGCCGTCGCTGCGGGCCGTGCGGTCCGCCTTCCTCACCGTCGCCACCGACTACGAGGAGGCACGCGAACGGCTGCTGCCGCGCTTCTCCGTCATGGCCGAGACGCCGTCGGTGCTCGCCCGCAGCCTCCAGCTCCAGGCCGGCTGGGAGGACGCGGTGGCCCGGACCGTGGCCGAGCGCGCCGGCGTCGACGGGGACGACCTCGAGCCCCGACTCCTGGCCGGTGCCGCGCTCGCGGCGATGCGGGCGTCGCTGCGCACGTGGCTCGCCGCCGGAGGCTGGCCCCGCCTCCCCGACCTCGTCGCCGAGTGCTTCGACCGTCTCGAACGGGGCCTGGGCGGCGAACCCCGGTAGCCGGAAGAGCGCGGCCGGGGCGGGGGCGCGGGACGGGGCGAGGGGGCCTTGGTACGGTCGCCCGGCGGGTCCCGTGCACGCGACCCCGAGGGGAGGCACGATGACGGTGACGCGACCTTCGGTGTCCCTCGGCACGCTCCAGTGCTACCGGCGGGCGGCCAACTACCTGTCGGCCGCCCAGATCTACCTGCGTGACAACTGCCTGCTCGAGGAGCCGCTGCGGCCCGAGCACCTCAAGCCCCGCCTGCTCGGCCACTGGGGCACCTGTCCGGGGCTCAACCTGATGTACGCCGGGTTGAACCGCCTCGTCCTGGACCGCGACGCCGAGGTGCTCCTCGTCACGGGACCCGGTCACGGGGCCCCGGCGGGGCTGGCCAACCTCTGGCTCGAGGGGTCGCTCGGCGAGGTCCACTCCGACCTCACCCACGACCGGGCCGGGCTGTTCCGCCTCGTGCGGTCCTTCTCCTGGCCCGGAGGGTTCGCGAGCCACCTCACCCCGGAGCTCCCGGGCCAGATCCACGAGGGCGGAGAGCTCGGCTACGCGCTGGCGACCGCCTTCGGCGCCGCCTTCGACAACCCCGAGCTGACGGTGGCCTGCATCGTCGGCGACGGCGAGGCCGAGACCGGACCCACCGCCACCGCGTGGCACTCCACGAAGTTCCTCGACCCGGTCGGGGACGGAGCCGTCCTGCCGATGCTGCACCTCAACGGGTACAAGATCGCCAGCCCGACCATCTACGGGACCATGGACGACACCGAGCTCCGGCGGCTCTTCGAGGGCTTCGGGTGGCGCCCGCGCATCGTCGCCGCCGAGGAGGACCTCGACGAGCTCGACGCCCGGCTGGCCGACGCGATCGACTGGGCCCACGACGAGATCCGGGACCTGCAGGAGGGCGCCCGGTCGTCGGGCCGGCGGCCGGTCCGCCCGGCCTGGCCGATGCTCGTCGTCCGCTCGCCGAAGGGCTGGACCGGCATCGACGAGCTCGACGGTCGCCCGATCGAGGGCAGCTTCCGCTCCCACCAGGTGCCGGCCATCGACGCCGCCGAGAACCCCCGCCCACCTGGCCCGGCTCGAGGAGTGGCTCCGCTCGTACCGGCCCGAGGAGCTCTTCGACGAGCACGGCCGGCCCGTCCCCGAGGTGCTGGCCCTGGTCCCACCGGGCGATCGGCGCATCGGGATGAACCCGCACGGGAACGGCGGGCGGTTGCGGGTCCGGCTCGAGCTCCCGCGGCTCGCCGATCACGAGGTGGACGTCCCCTCGCCGGGGGGTGTGACGCTCAGCGCGCTCGAGGCGGCGGGGAGGTACCTCGCCGACGTGGTCGAGGCCGGGGCGAACCGCCGGCGCTTCCTCGTGGCCTGCCCCGACGAGCTCGAGTCGAACAAGCTCGGCGCGCTCCTCCACGTGACCGGCCGGCGCTACCTCTGGCCCCACTCGTCCGACGACTCGACCCTCACGCCCGACGGGAGGGTGCTCGAGGTGCTCTCCGAGCACCAGTGCCAGGGCTGGCTCCAGGGCTACCTGCTGACCGGCCGGCACGGGGTGTTCCCGTGCTACGAGGCGTTCGTCGAGATCGTCGACGGCATGGCCAACCAGTACGCGAAGTTCCTGAAGGTGGCCCGCGAGCTCCCGTGGCGGGCGCCGGTCTCGTCGTTCAACTACCTGCTCACCTCGGACGGCTGGCGCCAGGAGCACAACGGCTACTCCCACCAGGGTCCCGGGTTCATCAACAGCATGCTCAACAAGAAGGCGTCGGTGACCCGGATCTACCTTCCGCCCGACGCCAACTGCCTGCTCGCCACCCTGGAGCGCTGCCTCACGTCCACCGACTCCATGAACCTGGTCGTGTGCAGCAAGCAGCCGCTCCCGCAGTGGCTGAGCATGCCGGAGGCCCGCGCCCACTGCGCCGCGGGCGCGTCGACCTGGACGTGGGCGTCGCCGCGCGACGACGGCGATCCCGACGTCGTGCTCGCCGGGGCCGGGACCATCCCCATGATCGAGGTGCTGGCCGCCGCGCACCTGCTGCGGGAGGACCTGCCCGACCTCCGGGTCCGGGTCGTGAACGTCACCGACCTGCTCTCCCTCGAGAGCCCGGCCGACCACCCCCACGGCCTCTCCGACGAGGAGTTCCGGACCCTCTTCACCCCCGACCGGCCGGTGATCTTCTTCTTCCATGGCTACCCGTCGGCCATCCACCAGCTCGTGCACCACCGTCCCGAGCC
Source organism: Acidimicrobiia bacterium (assembly GCA_027494165.1). Taxonomy (GTDB): domain Bacteria; phylum Actinomycetota; class Acidimicrobiia; order IMCC26256; family JAOSJM01; genus JAOSJM01. The sequence goes on from JAOSJM010000001.1 coordinate 640,239, forward strand.
GGAGCGGTTCCACGTCCGCGGGTACATCGAGGAGGGGACGACCACGACGCCCTTCGACCTGCTCGTGGCCAACGAGGCGAGCCGCTACCACCTGGCCGTCGCCGCGCTCCAGCGGGCCCGCGGCATGGCGAGCATCGGCGGCCGGCTCGTGGAGGAGTACCACCAGCGGCTCCTGGCCCACCGCCGCTACATCCTCGAGCACGGGGTCGACCCGCCCGAGGTGAGGGACTGGACCTGGTCCTGAGGGCCCCTGAGGGCTGTCGAGGGTCCCGGCTCCGCGGGACTCGTCCCCCCTCCCCGGTTGGTGCGGTTCCGGGGTCCTGGGCCCCGATTCCGCGCCGACCGGGCCAGGCTGGTCACGCGGGGCCCGTCCCCCTCCCCCCGGGTTGGTGCGGTTCCGGGGTCCTGGGCCCCGATTCCGCGCCGACCGCGAGATGAGGCGGGCCCGGGGACTCGGCATGAGGCCGTCCCTCGGACTCGGGGACGAGGCCGTCCCGGGGCCGGGGGTCAGCCGGTCCGGACGGTGCCGCGCAGGAACCGGTCGGGGTCGGCGAGGAACTCCCGGCGGCACGTGGGCGAGCAGAACAGGTGCTCCCCGCCGCGCCACGTGGCCCGCCACGCCTCCGCCGGGTCGACGATGATCCCGCAGACCGGGTCCCGCACCTCGCCGTCGAGCCCGCTCGCGGCGGCGTGGGCGAACGCCGGGCCCCGCTCGAGCAGCAGCGAGTAGAGACGGAGCTCGTCGGACAGGAGCCGCGTGAGCAGGAAGCGCTCGCGCACGTGCTGCCGGCCGCAGTTCCCCAGCAGCTCGGCCTGGTCGGGGTTCCGGAGGAGCCGCAGCGTCTGCTCGGCGCACTCCTCGACCGAGTCGACGAGGAAGCCGCCGCACTCCTCGGGGATCTGGAGGGGGATCCCGCCGGCCCGCCCGGCCACCACGGGCGTCCCCTTCCAGAGGCTCTCCGGAGACGACGAGGCCGAAGCCCTCGCGGATGGACTTCTGGATGACCACGTCGGCCAGCCGCTGGAAGGCGTTCACCTCGATGTTGCCCACGCCGGTGAGGTTGGTGAACAGGTGGATCTCGGGGTCGTCGGCCGAGGCGTCCTGGATCTGGCGGTACACGTCCCAGCCCTCGGGGTCGTCGAGCGCCATCGATCCGACCAGCGCGAGCTGGAGGTCGGGCACCTCCTCCTTCAGGAGCCGGTAGACCGCGATCACCCCCAGGGGGTCCTTCCAGGGGTCGAAGCGCGACACCTGGCAGATGAGCGGCCGGTCCAGCTCGATGCCGATCCAGCGCAGCACCCGTTGGGCCAGGTGCTCGCCGAGCTCGATGTTCTTGGGGCTCTCGGGGTCGATGGCCGGGGGGACGATCTCGATGCGCCCGATCGGGAAGCCGGGCGGTACGAAGCCGCCGAGCGTGAACACCCCGGCGTCGTAGTCGTCGAGGAACGGGCGGAGGCGGTCCCAGACGTCGGGGTTCGGCTCGGAGGTGTCGACGTGGCACCGCCACACCCACTGGCCGCCACCGCGACCGGCGAGGCCGGGGAGCGCGAGGGGCTGGGGGTCGTGGACCACGACGACGTCGTGGTCGGTCTCGAGCTTGCGGGCGTTCTCCCGCGAGGTCTCGAGGTACGTCTCCCACTGCTCGTCGGAGACGCCCTCGGCCGCGCCCTGGAGCCCGTTGTGGATCGCCTTCGTGGTGGAGAAGAAGTCGCCGTCCCCGGTGATGAGCTTCCAGTCCGCGGCGATGCCGAGGTCGCGCAGCAGGGGGACCTGGGAGCGGAGCAGCTCGGCCACGCCCCCGCCGTAGGGCGTGGCGTTGACGTGGAGGACGCGCAGGCCGTGCAGCGGACCGGCCAGCTCGCGCAGGTCGTCCACGGCCCGGTCGCCGGCGCTGGCCCGGTAGTCGTCGATGTGCTGGGTGCCGATGTCGACCGATCGCAGCATGGGCTCGGCTCCTGGTCCGGCGTCTCCGGGCGGCCGCCGGGCGTTCGGGACCGACGTGCGGCCGCGGGCGGTCACCTCGGTGCGGCGACGCGGGCCCTCGCCGTCGAACGATAGGGTGTCGGCCCACCGGTGCGAGATCGCCCTCGAACCGGGCACGATCATGGAGCACACCGCCGAACCCCCCGGGGAGCCGAGGGCCGACGTCGTCGACGGTCACGGCCCCCACGCCGCCCAGCGGCCCTCGACCGACCTCGCCCGGCTCGTCGAGGAGCTCCGGTCCCTCATCGACCAGGTCGCCCGCACCGAGGCGCCCACGCCGGCGCTCGAGGCCGCGACGGCCGCGGTGCGCCAGGCGTCGGCCGTCCTCGCCCCCCACACCCCCTCCTGGGCCCCGTCGATCTACGCCCGCATCGGGCCGATGGTCCAGCCCCAGGACTTCTTCCCGTTCAGCCCCGTCATCGGGCGGTGGAACCCGCTGGCCCCGCCGCTCACCTTCGAGATCGGGGAGGACCGGGTGGTGCGGGGAGCCGGGGTCCTCGGGGCCGCCTACGAGGGACCGCCCGGCTGCGTGCACGGTGGGATGGTGGCCGAGATCCTCGACGAGCTGTGCGGCTGCGCCGCCATCGCCGGAGGCGCGCCCGGGATGACCGGCACGCTCACGATCAGGTACCGCAACCCCACGCCGCTGCACACCGAGCTGACGCTCGAGGCCCGCCTCGCCGAGGTGGAGGGGCGCAAGAGCCGGGTGGTGGGGTCCATCTCGGCGGGCGGGGTCGTGTGCGCCGAGGCGGAGGGGATCTTCATCAAGGTCGACCGATCGAGGTTCGCCGGGCTCCTCGAGGTGGCGCCCGAGGAGCGCTGAGCCGCGCGTCCGAGGGGAGGAGCGCTGGACGGACCGGATCCCGACCTCGCCGGCGCGGCGGCCGAGGCCCGTGAGGCCTGGCGGGCCGAGGAGGAGGAGTACGGGAGGGCCGCGGCGCAGCGGTGGGCCCATGGGCGCACGCTGCTCGACGTCGCCACCGAGCTGCTCCACCGGGGCGACACGGTGGCGGTGACCGCGGCGGGGGTCACCCACGTCGGGACGGTGGCCGACGCCGCCGGCGACGTCGTCGTCCTCGACACGGCCTCTGGAGCCGTCGACGTGCACGTGGTGACCGCGTCCGGAGGCGGGGCGGCAGGTCCGGCGGTCCCGCTGCTCCTTCGGGTCGTCGAGCGGGCGCGCTCGGGCGGCGGCCGGGGCGACCCCCGCGGGGCGGGTTCCGGGCCCGGCTCCTCGAGCGCGAGGTCGAGGGCGCTCCGGTCGTCGTCGGCGTCGCGACGCCCCCCGAGGAGCCTGCGCGGGATCCTCACGGTCGGGCGCGACCACGTCTGCGTGCGCGACCGCGACGGCGTCGAGACCTTCGTCCCCCTCGCGTGGGTGGCCTGGGTCCGCGCCGCCGACGGGTGAGGCGGGGACCTCACCTCAGCGTCGCCGCCACCCCCGTCGCGAGTCCCGACGCGGCTCTCGCCCCGGGGCCCCCACGGGCCGGCTCGGGAGCCGCGACCGGTCCGTTGCGTCCTCCCGTCGCCACGAAGCTCACGCAGTCGCCCTGGTTGCGGAATGCGAGGGCGGTGTAGCGGGTCCATCCCTCCTCGAGGCAGTCGGACCTCGCGGTGGGGGCGGCCGGGGCCGGGCAGGGCTCGCCGGCGGCGAACGGCTCGCTGAGCCAGGGGGCGACAGCCACGGAGGCGCCCACCACCGGGTCGCCGGAGCCGGGCCCGGCGCCCGAGGGTCCGTCGGGCGCGCCCCACCAGTTGCACTCGAGCTCCACGGTCTCGGCCCCCTCGTAGACGGCGCCCCGTGCGTTGCCGGCCACGTCGTTGCGGGAGATCCGGTTCGTGGAGACGGTGCCGGGGTACTGGTCGTCGCTCACGTAGAGCGCCGGGCCGGAGAGGAGCATCCCGTTGCCGGTGAAGGTGTTGTGCTCGACGGTGTTGTCCTGGGCGCCGCGGTCGGGGTCGTCGGCCCCGCCGTAACCGGTGAGCGCGAGGCCGGCCCAGCCGTTGTCCCGGAAGGTGTTGCCGGTGATCCGGGTCCCGCGCGGCCCACCCTGCAGGCCGGCCCACGCGTTGGGCCCGAGCACGTTCTCGGCCACGACGCCCATGTCCACCGACGCCCGCCCGAGGTCCATCCCGAGGGTCCACCCCGACACGACGTTCCCCTCGATCCGCGGGGAGCGCGTCGCGCTCGGTCCCACGTTGCGGTCGCCGTCGGTGAGGAACCCCGACGTCGTCGACCCCGGCGCGCCGCGCAGCTCGTTGTCGACGAGCCAGAACCCGTCGTAGGGATCGGCGCCCAACGCGATCCCCTCTGCGAACGACGTGCCGGACTCGATCACGTTGCGGGCCAGCGTGACATCGGTCCCACCCCCCATGAGGCGGATGGTCCCGAGGAGGGGGCCCTCCACCCGGTTGCCGACGATCGAGAGCCCGTCGAGCGGTCCACCCGTGGCGGCGACCGCCTGATATCCGCCACGGAAGGTGAAGCCGTCGACGGAGGCGCCGGCGGCGCCGAGGCGGAGCGTGAGGAGGGTCCCGTACGGGGCGGTGACGACGGACTCCTCGCCGGTACGTCCCCGGGCGTCCGTCCCCGCCCGCGCGCCCAGCAGCGCGAGGGGCTTGTCGAGGACGAGGCGCTCGGCGTAGGTCCCCGGGGCGACGGCCACGGTGTCCCCGGCCCGGGCCTGGTGGATCCCGGTCTGGATCGTGTCGCACGGGTTCGTCGTGGTGCCGCACCCACCGGCGTCGGGGGTCGGGTCGGCCGCGTCGACGAGGACCGTGCTGGTGGCCGAAGCCGGCCGTGGGGCCGGGACCGCCATCGCGGCGAGGACCGCCACGACCGCCGTCGTGGCCACGATCGCCGCGACCGTCGCGCGGCGCCATCCGATCAGCCGGGTGCGGTCTTCTCGCATGTCGTCCCTCTCCGGCGGTCTTCCTGCCCGCGGACTGGGATGGGCCCGACGCAGCGCGCGTGACCCGTCGGGTTCCTCGACCGATCGCGACCCGGAACTTGAGGACCGGCCGGTTCGGCGCGGTCCCGACGAGTCGTGCGAATCGCCCGGCTGGCGGCGCCTCGGCGGGAGGTGGCCGCGAGGCGCGCTCAGCCCTCGGGCACCTCGGCGGGCGCTCCGGAGGCCTCGGAGGACGGGGAGCGGTCGACGCCCGGCTGCTCGGCGAGCCACTGGAGCAGCTCGTCGCGCAGGAAGCGCATCTCTCGCCCGCCGGGGAACCGGTGGCAGGGGATGCGCCCCTCGCGCACCATGCGCCGCAGGTACTCGACGTGGACCTGGAGCAGTTCGGCCGCGAGCGCCGTGGTGAGCACGGGGGGAAGTCGCTCGCGGGGTGCCCGGTCATCACCGGCCAGGGTAGCCGGGCCGGGTCCGGGAGACGGGGACGGTCGCACCCGGAGGTGGTTCCGGCACAGCTTCGGGCACCCGGCCGGGAACCGGGCCACGCAGGGCACCTGGACCGGTCCGGGCCCGACTCGTACCTCTTGACCGATCCCGGACGTTCGGACACGATACGGCACGGACAGGCGGGTTCGGGCGATCCCGCCGGCCGAGGGCGCGAGCGGGGCGGAGACGCTCGCCGGGGCGCAGGGACGCGGACGATGGTGGAAGCGGGCGCGGCGGGCCAGGCGGGTGCGGTCGTACCGGCGATGCCGCCGCGCCGGGGAGCATCCACGTCCCTGCGGCGCGGCCCGTTCCGGCGCCTGTCGGCCGGGCACCTCGTGACGATGGCCGCCGGTCTCCTGGGAGCCACGCTCACGCTGGCCGCTCTGCGCTCCGCCGACCACCGGGTCGAGGTTGCCGTGGCGGCCACCGACCTGCGACCGGGCCGTGCCGTCACCGCCGACTCGTTCCGGTTCACCCGGGTGCGGATGGACGACGGCGTCCTGGACCGCATGGTCCGCCCCGAGGACGTCGCCGCGCTCGAAGGATCGGTGCTCCGCTCCTTCGTCGACGAGGGCGAGCCGGTGTCACGGGGCGACCTCCTGGCCCCGACCGGCGGCGGGGGCCGGGCCCTGGGCCTCCCCCGTCGAGGCGGAGCGGGCCGTCGGCGGCGAGCTCACCGCCGGTGACCGGATCGACGTCCTGGCCACCGATCCCGACGCCCCGGGCCTCGTCGTCGCCGACTTGCCGGTCCTCGAGGTGAAGCGGCCGAGCACCGGCGCGCTCGGTGGCACCGAGCGCGAGCTGTCGGTGATCGTCGGCGTCGACGAGGCGCAGGCGCTGGCCCTCGCCGCCGTGCTCGGCGGCGACGACTTCGTCCTCGTCCGGGCGACCGGCGCCCCGCCCGCGGGAGGCGCCGGTGACGGCTGAGCCCGAGATCGCGCTGGTCCTCTCGCCCGAGCCGTGGGTCGAGGCCCTGCACCGCTACGTGACCGACCACGGGGGCGCCCGGGTCCGTCAGATGGTGGTCGACCCGGCGGTCCTGCTCGACGAGGCGTACGACGTGCTCGTCGTCAGCCACCGCTGGCCCGCGCTCACCCGGCCGCTCGTCGAGGCGCTGCACGCGCGGGGGCGCCGGATCCTGGGGGTGGTCGACCCCGGGGAGCCCGGCGGGCGGGGCTTCCTCGCCGGTCTCGGGGTCGACGCGACGGTCGACGCCGACGCCACGACGGGGGAGCTGGTCGAAGCCCTGGTGGGGCTGGGACCCGCCCGGTCGGCGGGCGCCGATCCCCGTGGAGCCACGGGCCGGACCGACCGCAGCGAGCCCGACCACCCCCGACCGTGCGTCGTGGGGGGCCCGGCCGGGGCGGGCTCCACGGAGGTGGCCGTCCAGATCGCCGCGTGCCTGACGGCGCGGGGCGAGCGGGTGGTGCTCGTCGACGCCGACGACGTCGCCCCGTCGGTGGCGCCGCGCCTGGGGCTCCCCGTCGAGCCGAGCCTCCGCACCGCCGTCGACGCGGTCGAGCACGGCCTGGGCGACCTCGACGCTTCGCTGCTCCCGGGCCCGGACGGGTGCTTCGCCGTCGTCGCCGGACTGCCGAGCGTCACGGCCTGGTCCCAGGTGCGGCCGGGCGAGGTGCTCGACGTCCTGCGGACCCTCGCCCGCCGGTTCCGGGTCGTCGCGGACACCGGGAGCCGGCTCGAGGACGTCGGCGCGGGAGGGCGGGCGCGCTACGGCATCACGCGCGCCGTGCTCGCCGGGGCCGGCTCGCTCGTCGGTGTGGGTGCGGCCGGCCCGGTCGGGGTCGTGCGCCTCCTCGACTGGGTGGCCGAGGTCCGGCTCCTCGCGCCGGAGGTCCCGCTCCACCTCGTCCTGAACCGCGCCGAGGGAGCCGTTCAAGCGGGCCGAGCTCGAGCACGAGGTCGTCCTCGCCGCCCGGCCCCTCACCCTCGACCTCCTGCCGCACGACCGCCGGGTGGAGGCGGCCTCGTGGAGCGGGGGCCTGGCCGCCCCGGGGCCCTTCACGCGGGCCGTCGACCGGCTCGCGGCCGCCGCCGTCCCGGCGCTCCACGACCGGGCCCGCCGCCCGGCCTTCCGCCATGCCGCCCCTCGGCGGCCGGCCCGGAGCGCGGCCTCGTGATCGACGCGTACGACACCATCCGCCGCGACGTCCTCGACCGGATCGAGCGACGCCGGCTCCATCCCGACGGCGACGAGATCGCGGCCGAGGTGGCCCGAGCCGTCGACGACTTCCAGCGCCGGGCGCACCGGGGAGAGGAGGTGCCCCTCGGGGACCCGGCCGGCATGATCGAGCGGGTGGTGCGGTCCGTCACCGACCTCGGTCCGTTCACCGAGCTCGTCGTGCGCCCCGACGTGGAGGAGATCTTCGTCGAGGGCGCGCGCGTGTCCTACCTCGACGGCAGCGGCCGGCTGCGGGGCCTGGCCACGCCCACGAGCGAGGACGAGAACCGCCAGATCGTCGAGCGGCTGCTCGCCGCCACCGACCGGCAGCTCACCACGAAGACCCCGATCGTCCAGGCGAGGGTGCTCCAGGGCACGGCCCGCCTCACCGCCGCCATCCCTCCGGTGGCGGACCGGCTGTCGGTCACGTTGCGGCGCTACACGGTCCGGGACGTCACGCTCGACGATCTCGCCCGCCGGGGTGCCCTCACCTCCGAGGCGGCCGGGTTCCTGTGGGCGGTCATGCAGCTCCGGTGCCGCATCGCGGTCTCGGGGGAGCCCGGAGCCGGCAAGACCACGCTCGTGGCCGCGCTGCTCGCCGCCGCGCCGCCGGGTCACTGCGTACGGACCTGCGAGGAGATCCGGGAGATCGCCGTGCCGGTCACCCACGGCGCCTACTACGAGGCCCGCCCGCCGGCCCTCGACGGTACGGGCGAGATCAGCCTGCGCGACCTCGTGAGGTTCGTCCTGGCGATGCGACCCGACCGGATCGTGGTCGGCGAGGTGCGGGGCGCCGAGGCCTTCGAGCTCAGCCGGGCCGTCAACGCCGGCTGCGGCTTCCTCTGCACGGTCCACGCCAACAGCGCCCGCGAGTCCCTCCACGCGCTCGTCAACGCCGCGTTGATGGCCGGCGAGAACGTCACCGAGGACGTCATGCGCAAGGTGTTCTCCGAGTCCCTCGACCTGGTGGTCCACCTCGACCGCGACGATCTGCCCCGGGAGGGCAACGACGGGCTGCGGCGCCAGGTGATGGAGATCGCCACGGTGATGCCGTCGATGGGCGACGGCTTCACCGTCGAGCCGGTCTTCGCGCGCGAGGCGCTCGGGCGGCCCCTGCGGTGGACGGGCCTCCTCCCCGAGCAGCTCGCCGGCCGGGTCGACCGGGCCCTCCCCGAGGGCATGACCGTGCGCGGGATCCTCGAAGGGAGGGTCGCCGGGTGAGGCTGCTGGCGGCGGGTTGCGTCGGGGCCTTCTGCGCGCTCGTGGCGGCGCTGATCACCGGGTCCCTGCCCCGGGCGCGGCTCCGGTCCCCCCGGGCGCGGGCCTCCGGTGCCGACCGGGCCCAGGTGTGGCTCCAGCAGGCCGGCGCCGGCCTCACCCCCGGCCAGTTCGCGACCGGCTCGGTGGCGGCCGGGAGCGTGGCCTTCCTCGCCGGAACGGTCCTCACGGGCGCGCCGGTCGTGGCCGCGGTACCGGCGGTCGCGGTGGCGATGCTGCCCCGGGCGTACTTCTCGCGCCGTCGCGCGGCGCGGCTGCGGCTCGTCCAGGAGGCCTGGCCCGACGGGCTGCGCGACCTCGTGGCCTCGGTGCGGGCGGGGCGCTCGCTCGCCCAGGCCCTCCACGGGCTCGCCACCACGGGGCCTGCGCCCCTGCGTGAGGCGTTCGCGCGGTTCCCGGCGCTGGCCCGGGTGCTGGGGACGGTCCCGGCCCTCGAGGTCGTGCGGGAGGAGCTCGCCGACCCGACCACCGACAAGGTGGTCGAGGTCCTCGTGCTCGCCCACGAGCGGGGTGGGCGCATCGTGGGGCAGGTCCTCGAGGACCTGATCGACGCCACGACGCGAGACCTCAAGATCCAGGAGGAGATCGCCTCGGAGGGTCTCGAGATGCGCATCAACGCCCGGGCCGTCCTGGTGCTGCCCTGGCTGGTGCTCCTCGCCCTCACCGTCGGCAACGACGCGTTCCGGGCGTTCTACCGCTCCGGCCGGGGCACGGTGATCGTCGTCCTCGGCGCCCTGCTGAGCCTCGTCGGTGCGTGGCTGCTCGGCCGGCTGGGTCGTGAGCACCGGGAGGAACGGGTCCTCGGTGCCGTCCCGGCGGGGAGCCCGGGGTGAGCACCCCGGCCGTGGTCGCGGCGGCAGCGGTGGGGGTGGCGGCCGCGGCTGCCGCCGCCCGGCTCGTACCGCCCACGCCCCGGCTCGCTCCCCGGGTGCGGCCCTACACGCTGGCGGCCCGGTCGGGGTTCGGGGGCCCGGCAGGTACCGCCCGCGGGCCGGCGACGCCGGTGGGCACCCTGCGCCGCCTCTTCGGCCCACCGCTGCTCGCCCTGGCCCGCCGGCTCGGCCGCCTGGTCGAGTCGCGCAGCGACGAAGCCCTCCGCACCCGGCTGCGCCACGCGGGCCAGCCCGAGGTGACGCCCGAGGAGCACCGGTTGCGGCTGCTCGCCGCGGCGGTCGGGCTCGGGGCCCTGGGCCTGGGCGCCGGCCTCACCCTCCTGCACGGGGCGATCGGGGGCCTCCTCCTCGCGGCGTGCGGCTCGCTGGCGGGCGCGGCGCGGGCCAGGGGACGGCTCGACCGGGCCGTGGCGGAGCGCCGGGAGCGGATGCGGGCCGAGCTCTACACGGTGAACCAGCTCCTCGCCCTCCACGTGCGGACCGGGGCCGGGGCGGTGCAGGCGGCCCGGCGACTGGTGGACCGAGGTCGTGGCGCGGTGGTCGAGGAGCTCGACGAGGTCCTCAACTGGATCCGTAGCGGGATGGGCGAGGCGGAGGCGTTCCGGCGGGCGGCCGAGCGCACGGCCGAACCGGGTGCGGCCCGCACCTACCGGCTCCTCGCGGCCGGGGCGGAGCGCGGTGTCGACCTGGCGGCGTCGTTGCTGTCCCTCAGCGGCGACCTGCGGGACGCCCGACGGGAGGATCTGAGGCGGTCGGCGACGAGACGGCGGGCGGCCATGTTGGTGCCGACGATCGCGGTCCTCGCCCCGATCATGCTGCTGTTCGTCGCGGCGCCGATCCCCTCGCTGGTGTTCGGGTTCCGGTGACGAGCCGGGCGGAGAAGGTCGGCGGCGGGGTCGACCGGGAGGGAGGCACGATGCCAGAGCCGACGAGGTTCCGGGCGCGAGAGCGGATGACGGCCCGGTGGGTCCGATGGGCCGGGTGGGTGCACGGGTCCAAAGCCCCGGGCGCGGGCGGCGGTCGCGGCGAGGAGGGCATGAGCACCGCGGAGCTGCTGGGCAACGCGGCCATCGCCATCGGCGCGCTCGTCGTGCTGTGGGGGGCCCTGCGGAGCGCCGGGATCAACATCATCGGCTGGATCGAGGAGACGGTGACCGGCCAGTGAGCGCCCGGCCGGTCACGCCGGGCCGGCGGTCCGGCCCGGCCGCGGTCCCGGGGGCCGAGGCTGGGCTCGCCACCGTGCAGTACGTCGTGGCGAGCGCGCTGTCGCTGGTGTTCCTCGTGCTCGTGGCCAACCTGGTCGTGGTCGCGTACGCCCGGGGGGCGGTGCGGGCGGCGCTCGACGAGGCGGCCAGGGCCGGGGCACCGGCGGGTCTCACGGACGCGGAGGCCGAGGGGGCCTGCCGTCGTGAGGCGGCCGAGGTGCTCGACGGCCTGCTCGGCGGGCCGATGGGCGAGGGCGTCGAGGTGCGCTGCCGGGTGTCGGAGGGTGTGGTGCGGGCCGAGACCAGCGTGACGTTCCGGCCCTGGCTCCCCGGCTCGATGCCCGACTGGACGCTGCGGGCCACCGCCCGGGCCCGGCGGGAGGGTCGGGGATGAGGGCCGCGCGCCGCCGGGCGGGAGGCCGCGGCGAGGCCGGGTTCGTGGCGCTCGAGTGGGCGACGGGGATCGGCCTGCTGCTCTTCCCGGTGGCCGTGCTCGTGGTCGCACTGCCCGCCTGGTCGGAGCGGCAGGTGGCGGCCACGGTCGCGGCCCGTGAGGCGGCCCGGGCGTGGGTCGAGTCCGGCGACGACACCGCCGGGTTCCTCGCCGCCGGGACGGCCGTCGACGAGGTGGTGGCCAACCACGGCATCGATCCCGGCGAGGTGTCCGTCGGCTACGAGGGCACCGTCCGCACGCGGGACCCGGGCGCCCGGGTGCGGGTGACGGTCTCGGTGGAGATGCCGGTGCTCGCCTTCCCGGGCCTGTTCGCCGAGGGCCGGTTCTTCACGTGGTCGGCGGTCCACCAGGAGCCGGTCGACCCGTACCGGAGCCGGTGAGGGAGAGGCGGCCGGTGGTGGTGGCGGCGGGGGACCGGGGCGGCGAGCGGGGCTGGGTGACCCTGTGGGTCCTCGGGCTGTGCGTGATGGTGCTGTTCCTCGGGGGCGTGTCGCTCGACCTGTGGCGGGTGCTCGCCGAGCGCCGGGAGCTGGCCGCCACCGCCGACGCCGCGGCCCGGGCGGGCACCGGCGCGATCGACGAGGCCGCGTGGCGGACGGGGGAGCTGCGCCTCGACCCGGCCGAGGCCGAGGCGCTCGCCCTCGATCACCTCGCCGCGGCCAGCGCCGGCGGCCCCGCCGTCGACGGGCGGGTGGGTGCCGACGACACCACGGTGACCGTCGAGCTGGAGCGCGAGGTGGAGCTGACCCTCACCCGCGTCCTGGCCGGCGAGGGGACGATCACGGTCCGGGTCCGGGCCGACGCCCGGCCCCTGGAGCGCGGGTGATCCGGTCTCGGGCGCCGGTGGCCGGGCTCCCGGTCGACCAGGTCCGGGGGGCCGGCTCGGGCCGCGTCCGGGCGCGGGCCCGGCGGGCCCGCCAGGCGACGGCCCGGCCGCGGAGGGGGCGGCGCTGCAGGGGGACGGCGGCGAGCGCGAGCACGAGCGGGTAGACCTCGAGGCGGCCGGCGAGCATGGTGACCAGCGTGCCCGCCCGGGCCACGGGGTCGACGGCGAGGAAGTTCTCGGTGGCCCCGATGTCGCCGAGGCCCGGGCCGACGTTCCCGAGCGACGTCGCGCTGGCCGACAGCGACGTGACGAGGTCCGACCCGGTGGCGGCGACGAGGATCGCCGTGGCCCCGAACAGGGCCAGGTACAGGACGACGAATCCGACCACCCGGGACACGGTGCGCTCCGGGATCGGCTGGCGCCCGAGCCGGACCGGGCGGACCAGGCGGGGATGGAGGTGGCGGGCCAGCTCCCGCCGGGCGTACCCCCAGACGACGAGGACCCGGATCATCTTGAGGCCGCCGGACGTCGAGCCGGCCATCGCCCCCAGGGGCAGCAGGAGGAGGACGAGGAGCTGGGAGGCCTCGTGCCAGGCGGCGAAGTCGACCGTGACGTACCCCGTGGTGGTGACCACCGACGACACCGTGAACAGCGCCCCGCGGATCGCGTCGTGCCCGAGCCCCGCGTCCCGCTCCCACAGCAGCGCCAGCGCGCCGGCCACCACGACGAGCCCGACGTAGAGGCCGAGCTCGGTCGAGCGGAGCAGGAGGAAGGGCTTCCCCCGCAGGGCCCGCCAGTAGAGGGTGAAGCTGCCGCCGGCGAGGAGCATCCCGGCGACGGCCACCCACTCGATCCCCGCCGAGGCGAACGCCGCGATGGACGCGTCGCGGGTGCCGAAGCCGCCGGTGGAGACGGTCGTGAAGGCGTGGGCCACCGCGTCGAACAGCCCCATGCCGAAGGCCAGGTAGCCGGCGACGACGAAGACGGTGATCCCCAGGTAGACACTCCAGAGCCGTTGGGCCGTCTGGCGCACCCGCGGGCTGAGGCGCTCGCCCGTGGGGCCGGGGGACTCGGCCTCGAGCAGCTCCATGCCGCCGGCCCCCAGGAAGGGCAGGACCGCCACCACGAGCACGATGACGCCCATCCCGCCCATCCACTGGGTGAGCGCCCGCCAGAAGAGGATGCCCTGCGGGGTCCCCTCGATGGGGTGGAGGACCGTGGCCCCCGTCGTGGTCAGCCCCGAGACCGATTCGAAGAGCGCGTCGTCGAAGCGCGTGAACGTCCCGCTCACGAGGTAGGGGAGGGTGCTGGCGAGCGCCAGGGCGAGCCAGCTCGCCGACACCGCCGCGAACACCGAGGCGATCCTCATGCGGTACGGCGTGACGGTGGAGCGCCACAGGAGCCAGCCCGGGACGGCGACGCCGAGGCCGCAGGCCGCCAGGGCGGACGCCTCGCGGCCGGCGTCGGTGAGCGCGACCGCCGCCGAGGCCAGCATCCCGAGGCCGCCGACCGTGAGCACCAGGCCGACCACGTGCCCCACGAGGGCCTCCCGGCGGGCCCGGCCGCCGCGCAGGACGCGACGCAACTCGTCGACGAGCCGGGCGATCACGGCCTCGTGAAGACGTGGCGGCTCGCGGCCAGGGCCTTCGGCACGGCGAACATCACGAGGCGGTCGTGGGCGCGCAGCTCCGTCCGGCCGCGGGCGATGTGGCCCTTGCCGTCGCGCACGACGGCCCCGACGAGGACGTCCTTGGGGAGCCGCAGCTCGGCGATGATCGACCCGTCGGCCGGGCTCCCGGCGGCCACCTCGACCTCGTCGACCTCGACGTCGCCCTCGAGGAACGTCGTCACCGCGAGGCCGCCCCGCACGAACCGCAGCACCGCGTTCGCGCTGGCCGTCCGGGGGACACGATCGCGTCGATCCCGAGCGTCGGGAGGAGGGGCAGCAGCGAGAGCCGGTGGACCACGGTGATCGACCACGCCGCGCCCTCGGACTTGGCGTAGGAGCACGCCAGCGCGTTGGCGTCGTCCTCACCGGTGGCCGCGACGACCACGTCGGCCTCCTGGACGCGCTCCTGGAGGAGCAGCTCCCCGTCGGTGACCTCGCCGCAGACGACCACCGACCGGGGGAGCATCATGGAGAGCTCGTGGGCCCGCTGCGGGTCTCTGTCGACGACGGTCACCGACATCCCGCGCGCCTCGAGCGCGGCGGCCACGAGCCCGCCGGTCCGCCCGCCCCCGAGCACCATCACCCGGTGGGCGCGCTCGCGGTCGATGCCGAGCAGGCGCAGGATCTGGTCGCGGGCCCGGTGACGGGTCAGGACCCGCACGTGGTCGCCGGCCTCGAGCACGTGGTCGCCCCGGGGGATGAACGTCTCGTGGCCGCGGGTGATCGTGCCGAAGAGGAACTCCCAGTGGGGCTCGTGCTCCGCGGCGATCCGGGCCAGGCCCCGCCCCGCCAGCGGGGCCCCGGGGCGGATGCGGGCGCCGAGGACGATCACGTCGCCCCCGGCCATCGGGTAGACCTCGTCGACGCCGCGGAACTCGACGAGCTGGATGATCTCGTCGGCGGTCTCGTGGTCGGGGTCGATGACCAGGTCGGCGCGCAGGCCCCCGGAGGCGGCGAAGCGGACGGAGTCGCGCAGGTCCCGGTCCTCGACCCGCACGACCGTCGACGGCACGCCGTGCTGGCGGGCCAGGAGGCAGGCCACGAGGTTCACCTCGTCGCGGTCGGTGACCGCGATCAGCAGGTCGGCGTCGGCGAGCCCGGCCTCCTCGAGCACGGACGGGCTCGAGCCGCTCCCGGTGACGATCGTGGCGTCGAGGCGGCCCGACAGGTCGTGGGCGAGCGCGGGCTCCTGCTCCACGACGACCACGTCGTGGGACTCCCGGCTGAGCCGCTCGGCCAGGTACGAGCCCACCTCGCCGGCGCCGACGACCACGATCAGCATCACCGCATCTTCGCGGACGGTCGGGCGCTGGCGTGACCTACGGCCACGTGCAAGGATCTGACGATCCGTCAGACCGTCGCCGGGGACCCCACCCGCCCCGGTGCTCCGGCCCGGTGAGGGGCGGCCGTTGCGCTACGACCTGGTGATCGCCAACGGGGACGTCGTCGACGGCTCCGGGCTGCCCCGCCGCCGCGCCGACGTCGGGGTCAGGGACGGCCGGGTCGTGGCCCTCGGGCACCTCGACGGGTCCGAGGCCGGCGAGGTGATCGACGCCGCCGGGATGGTCGTCGCCCCCGGCATCGTCGACATCCACACCCACTACGACCTCCAGCTCACCTGGGACCCGTGGGCGACGGCGTCCTGCTACCACGGCGTCACCACGGTGGTGGCCGGCAACTGCGGGTTCTCGGCCGCGCCCACGCCTCCCGGCCAGCGCGAGTTCCTCACCGCCCTCTTCGCCCAGGTCGAGGGCATGGACCCCACGGCGCTGTCCGCCACCCGATGGGACTTCGAGACCTTCCCCGAGTACCTGGAGGCCCGCGCCGGCCGGCTGGGCGTCAACCTCGCCGCCTACCTGGGCCACTCGAACGTCCGCCGGCTCGTGATGGGCGCCGACGGCTCGGAGCGGGCCGCGACCGCGGAGGAGGTCGAGGCGATGCGCCGGGTCGTGCGCGAGGCGATGGAAGCCGGCGCGGCCGGCCTCTCCTCCTCGCGCTCGCCCACCCACCACGACGGCGATCTGCGCCCCGTCCCCAGCCGCCTCGCCGAGATCGACGAGCTCGTGGCCCTGGTCGAGGAGACGGGCCGGGGCGGCGGCGGCACCGTCACCTTCCTGCCCGAGAGCGCGGTGGGCGGCCTCGACGAGGACGACGAGGACCTGCTCATCGAGCTGAGCCTGGCCGGGCGGATCCCGATCATCATCCAGGGCCTCGGCGGCCGCTCGAAGGTCGACGCTCCCACCGCCACGTGGGAGCGGGCCCAGGCCTTCCTCGACCGGGCCACCGCTCGCGGGGCGGCCGTGTACTCGCTGCTCATCACCCGCCCCTTCGACCGTCCCTTCAACCTCTCGGACGGGACCACCCTCTACGAGGGCGTCCCCGCGTGGGACCGGATGCTGAAGCTGCCGCTCGCCGAGCGGATCCGGGCCCTCCAGGACCCGGCCGTGCGCGACCAGCTGCGGCACGCGGTGGAGCACCCCAACCGGGACCCCGAGCAGGGCTCGACCCTGCCGCCGCCGCACTGGGGGTCGCTCGTCGTCGCCCGGGTCTCCAAGCCCGAGCTGGAGCGGTTCCTCTCGCGCAGCGTCGCCGACATCGCCGCGGGGGAGGGCAAGGCCCCCGCCGACGCCCTGCTCGACCTGGCCCTCGCCGACGACCTCCGCACCGAGCTGCGCTGGAGCACCGAGACGGCCGCGTGGGCCGAGGCCGTCGCCGAGGCCCAGGTCGATCCGCACCTGCTCATCGGCACCTCCGACGGCGGAGCCCACCTCTCCCGCGACGACGGCTCGGAGTTCTCCACCTACTTCCTGCGTCGCTGGGTCCTCGACGAGCGGATCTGGACCCTGGAGGAGGGCATCCGCCAGATCACCGAGATCCCGGCCAACCTCATGGGCTTCCACGACCGCGGCATGGTCCGCCCGTCGTACCGGGCCGACCTCGTGGTCCTCGACCCCGAGGCGCTCGGGCCGTGGAAGAAGGAGCTCGTGCACGACCTCCCTGGCGGCGTCGGCCGCTTCCAGGCCTACCCGAAGGGCGTGCACGCCACGGTCGTCAACGGGGTGCCCATCGTGCGCGACGGGGAGATCACCGGAGCCCTCCCCGGCCAGGTGGTCAGGCCCGGCGCGCGTCCCGGGTAGCCGGGGGGCCCACGGGTCCCGATCGAGGGCGAGGCGGCCGCCGTTCCCACCGGTGCGGATCGTCGCGCGGCCGAGGGCCCTCCTCCCGCGTGACGGCATCGCGCGCTTCCCGCGCTCGTGAACCGCGGGTACAGTCGTGGCCACCCTGAGTGCCTCCAGGGCCACGTGAGGCGGCAGAGGGATGAGGCATGGCGCAACCCGGAGCGTCCCGGGGACGTGATCGGGACTGGTTCGCGGCGATGCTCGAGGGCTCCCCGCACATCACCGCCGTCGTGGGGGCGGACGCCCGGGTCCTCTACCTGAGCCCGACGGTCGTCGATCTCATGGGGTTCGACCCCGAGGTGGCGGTGGGATCGTCGCTGGCCGACTGGGTCCACCCCGACGACCTGCCGGCGGTGACCGGTGCCTTCGCCGAGCTCGTCGCCGAGCCCGGCGGCGTCCGGCGGGTCGAGGCCCGCCTCCCCCACGCCGGCGGCGAGTGGCGCTGGGTCGAGGCGGTCGGCCACAACCGTCTCGACGACGCCCGCATCGGCGCCGTGGTCATCCACTACCGCGACCTCAGCGCCGAGCGGTCCGCCGAGGAGCGCTTCCGGACCCTGATGGAGTCGAGCCCGGACGCCATCGTCGTGTTCGACCGCACCCACCGGGTGACCTTCGCCAACTCCACGGCCCTCGCGCTCGCCCGCCCGGTCGATCTGGACCTGGTCGGCTTCCGGCTGCCCGACATCCCCGTCGTGCGCCAGGCCATCGTGGAGGTCGAGACGGCCCTGCGCGCCGTGCTGGAGGCCGGGGAGACGACCGAGCGCGAGATCATGCTGGAGCTGGGCTCCCGCGTGCGCTGGTTCCACGTCTCGTACGCCCCGGTCCTCGGCCCCGACGGGGGCGTCGAGTCGGTGCTCTCGGTCGCGCGGGACACGACGCGGCACAAGGAGCGGGAGGCCCGGCTCGCCCACCGGGCGCTCCACGACGAGCTCACCGGCCTCCCCAACCGGGTCCTGCTGTTCGACCGGCTCTCCCAGCTCCTCGCGCGCACGGCACGGGCCGGCACGATGGCCGCCGTCCTCTTCGTGGACCTCGACGGACTCAAGACCGTGAACGACACGCTCGGGCACGCCGCGGGGGACGAGCTGCTGCAGGCCGTGGCCGCCCGGCTCGACGCCGCGTCCCGGCCGGCTGACACCGTCGGCCGCTTCGGCGGCGACGAGTTCGTGGTCTGCTGCGAGGTGGCCGACGAGCGGGCGGCCGACGAGGTGGCGGGGCGGGTGTGGGCCGAGCTCCGCCATCCGGTCCCGGTGCAGGGCCGGGAGGTGGAGGCGACGGCCAGCGTCGGGGTCGCGCTCGGCTCGGCCGGGGAGGTGGCGGCGGCCGAGCTGATCGCACGGGCCGACCGGGCCATGTACGAGGCGAAGCGGGCCGGAGGCGGCGAGATCCGTCGCTTCGGGTCCCCGGGGCCGGCGCGCCAGGCCGGAGCGGAGACCTGACCGGGTCCACGGGGCGGTGACGGGGACGCTCACTGACGCTAGTGTCAGGTGTATGAGCACGCAGCCCCAGACCACGGTCCTCGAGGCGCTGGCCCGCCGGCTCGCCACGGACCCCGACGGTCCCTACCTCGAGGTCGACGGCGTCATGTACACGGCCCGGGAGATGGATGCCGAGAGCAACCGGCTGGCCCACGCCCTCTCGGGGCTCGGGGTTGGGCACGGCGATCGCGTGGCGACCCTTCTCGAGAACCGTCCCGAGCAGGTCGTGACGTTCTTCGCCGCGCTGAAGCTCGGCGCGATCCAGGTGCCCGTGAACACCGCGTACAAGGGCGAGTTCCTCCGCCACCAGCTCGCCGACTCGGGGGCCCGGGTCGTGGTGGTCCAGGGCGATCTCAGCGGCCGGGTGGCCGAGGTCGCCGGCGAGCTCGCGGGCCTCGAGCACTGCATCGTGGCCGGGGACCCCGCCGAGCAGGTCACCCGGGTGCCCCAGCGCGACTGGGCCTCGGTCCTCGCCGCCTCGACCGACGCCCCCGTCCCCGACCCCGGCGTGCGCCCGTCCGACCTGGCCTGCTTCATCTACACGGCGGGGACCACCGGCCCGTCGAAGGGCTGCATGCTCCCGCACCACTACATCGTCTGCCTCGCCGACCAGATCGCCCGGGCCTGGCAGCGCAGGCCGGACGACGTCGTCCTCACGCCGCTGCCGCTGTTCCACTTCAACGCCATCTCGGTCTGCGTCGTGGGCCCGCTGGTGGCGGGCGGCCGGGCGGCCATCGTCCGCCGGTTCTCGGTATCGCAGTTCTGGCCCGAGGTGCAGCGCACCGGAGCCACCATGCTCTCGATGCTCGGGTCCCTCGCGATCCTGGTCGCGAACGCGCCCGACCACCCCGAGCAGGAGGGTCACCGGCTGCGGCTCTGCGCGGCGGCACCCATGCCGCCCGACACCGACCGGATCTGGCGGGAGCGGTTCGGTTGCGCCACCTTCAGCGGCGGCTACGGGCTCACCGAGGCGTCGCTCATCTCCCTGCTCCCGGCCGGCGAGGTGAACCCGCCTGGGGCCGCGGGCAAGCCGAACGATCACGACTTCGACGTGATGATCGTGGACGACGACGACCTACCCGTCCCGGTGGGCGAGGTCGGTGAGATCGTGTGCCGCCCGAAGCGGCCGAGCTCCATGTTCGCCGGCTACTGGAACCGCCCGGCCGACACGCTGGCCGTCCTGGGCAACCTGTGGTTCCACACCGGTGACCTCGGCCGGCTCGACGACGCCGGCTTCCTCTCCTTCGTCGATCGCAAGAAGGACTACCTGCGCCGGCGGGGCGAGAACATCTCCAGCTTCGAGATGGAGCGGACCTTCGTGGCCCACCCGGACGTCAAGGACGTCGCGGTCCACTCCGTACCGAGCGACGTGGGCGAGGACGACGTGAAGGTCACCGCCGTCCTCCAGCCCGGCGCGACCGTCACCGAGGAGGAGCTCTGCCGCTGGGCGGTCGACCGGGTCCCGTACTTCGCCCTGCCTCGCTACGTCGAGTTCCGTGAGGACCTCCCCCGCAACCCCGTGGGCCGGGTCCTGAAGTACGAGCTCCGGGGCGACGGTGTCACCCCGACGACCTGGGATCGCGAGGCGGCGGGTTTCACCTTCGAGCGCCGCTGACGGCGCCGCGCGCTCAGCGCTGCCGGCTGGTGACCCAGACCTGCTCGGCCGGCCAGCGGCGGGCCCAGCGGTAGGGGACGAAGTCGACGTAGGTCGTGGTCGCCCCCTCGGACGGGCGCAGCTCCACGACGTCCTCGACGGTGAGGCCGTGCCTCCGGAAGAGCCGGATCCACTCACCGGTGGACGGTACGAAGTCCACCGTCCCCTCACCGAAGGCGAAGCGCCGCCGGCCGAAGGCCCCACGCCGGAGCTTCCGGCTCTGGCGCTCGCGCCGCTGGTCCCACGTGAGGTAGACGAGCGGGGTCGTGGCGCAGAACGCGAACCGGCCGCCGGGGCGCAGCACCCGGGCCGCCTCGGCCACCAGCCGCCCGGGCTCGCAGAAGCTCGGGGCACCG
This sequence comes from Acidimicrobiia bacterium, assembly GCA_027494165.1. Lineage (GTDB taxonomy): Bacteria > Actinomycetota > Acidimicrobiia > IMCC26256 > JAOSJM01 > JAOSJM01. Next base: position 660,789 of record JAOSJM010000001.1, read on the forward strand.
TGATCGGCGAAGACGACGTCGAAGCCGGCGTCGCGCAGCGGCACCGCCTCGCCGCTGGCCTGGACGAGCGGCACCGCCACCCGGGCCGCGTCGGCGTGGCGCCGCGCGTGGGCCAGCTGGCCGGACGAGAGGTCGAGCCCGACCGGCCGGGCGCCGCACGCGGCGAGGGCGACGGACCACTGGGCCCCACCGCACCCGAGCTCGAGCACGTCACGCCCGCGCACGTCGCCGACGCGCGCACCTGCGCCTCGGGGACGCGCCACACCCCCACGCCAGGGGCGTCGCGGCGAGCTCGTCGCCGTGGGCGGCCTGGTAGGCGTCGGCGTCGGCGTCCCAGAACCGCCGGTTGCGGTCGACGTGGTCGTCGGGCACGGCGTCAGGAAGGGGTGAACTCGAGGGGCACCCGGGCGAAGCCGCGCACGTTCCCGGAGTGGGCGCGCTCGAGGCCCTCGTGGGCCACGGAGAAGTCGGGGATGCGGGCCAGGATCTCCTCGAGCGACACCCGGGCCTCGAGCCGGGCGAGGGGCGCGCCGAGGCAGTGGTGGATGCCGTGGCCGAAGGCGAGGTGGCCCGCCGGGTTCCGGTGGATGTCGAAGCGGTCGGGGTCGTCCCAGCGGCGCTCGTCACGGTTGGCCGAGCCGAAGAGCAGGAGCACCTTGTCACCCTCGTGCATGTGGTGGCCGTGGAGCTCGACGTCACGGGTGAGCGTGCGCCGCATGAGCTGGGTGGAGCCGTCGTAGCGGAGCACCTCCTCGACGGCGGAGGGGACGAGCGAGGGGTCCTCGACGAGCTCGGCCCGCTGGTCGGGGTGGCGGTCGAGCTGGAACGCGATGTTGCCGAGCAGCTTCGTCGTCGTCTCGTTCCCGGCGATGACCAGCAGGAAGCAGAAGCCGAGGACCTCGAGGAAGCTCAGGTGCTCGACGTCGGTCGTCGCGGTGAGGAGCGCGCTCACCAGGTCGTCGCCCGGGTCGGCCCGGCGCTCCTCGATCACGCCGGCGAAGTGCTCGATGATGCGCTGGGTCGCTGCCCGCCCGGCCTGGGTGACCTCGGGCCGGCCGGGCTCCCGGTGCAGCAGGTCGTCGCTCCAGCCGCGCAGGGCGTCGCGGTCCTCGGGAGGGACTCCCAGCATCTCGGAGATCACCGCCATGGGGAGGACGGCGGAGAAGTCGGCCAAGAGGTCGCAGCGGCCCCGCGAGGCGAACCGGTCGAGGAGGTCGCGGGCCAGGGCCCGGATCGGGTCCTCGAGGGCGGCGATGCGCCTGGGGGTGAAGGCCCGGCTGACGATCGACCGGAGGCGGGTGTGGTCGGGCGGGTCCATCTCCAGCATCATCGGCAGCCGGCCGACCAGGTCGCTCTCGAGGGCGATGCCCTGGGCGGAGGTGTAGGTGCCCCAGTCGCCCAGCGCGTCGCGGACGTCGTCGTAGCGGGAGAGGGCCCAGAACCGGTGCTCGTCGTTCCAGTAGGCGGGGGCCTCGTCGCGCAGGGCCCGGTAGGTGGGGTAGGGGTCCTCGTGGATGTCGTACGCGTAGGGGTCGTAGTCGACCATCCCCTCACCTCCGTCGGGTGGGGGTCAGCCTAGGACGGGTCGAGCTCCACCGGTACCGGGCCGGAGCCCGGTTCGGGCTGGCCCGAGGGCGGGCGGACCGCCGATGCTGGTCCGCCCACCGGGCCCCGAGGCCGAGGATCCCGCCCGGACCTGCCGATCGGTCCACGATGGAACCCGCTCAACAGGTGACCCGGGTGGGGCGCGCGCTGCGGTCCGTCCGGACACGCCTCGGGGAGCTCGGGGAGGAGCTCCCCGAGGCGCTGGTGGACGTCGTGGAGCGACAGGACGACGTCGTCGAGCGGCTCCCGGCGGCGGCGGTCGCGGGCTCGACGTGCCGGTGGCGGCGATCGACGGCTACCTGCGGGCCGAGGTGACGCTCGCCTTCGGCCGGCCCGGCTGCCGGCTCACGGGGGTGGGGGCTGGCCGGCATCGGCCGGGTGGAGTCGAACCACGGCCGAGCCGGCCGGGCCACCGCGGACGCCCCGGCCTGACGGCCGTGTTCCCCGCCGGGCCGCACGTCCCGGCTCCCCTTCGTGCCACACGGCTTGACGGCCTCGCACGGCCAAGACTTAAATCTGATGTTAGAATCAGAAACGCTCGGGCGGACGGCTCCTCGGCGTGTCGAGAGCCCGGCAAACACCGCGAACGATCCGGCGAGGACGCAGGACAGGGGGTCACGACACGTGGCGATGATGACCGGCGAGCAGTACCGCGAGTCCCTTCGCGACGGCCGACAGCTCTACATCGACGGTCACGCGATCGCGGACGCCACGAAGGAGCCGCTGCTCGAGCGGTCGGTCGACTGGATCGCCGAGGGCTACGACCGCTTCCACGACCCCGCGCCGAACGCGGCCGGCCCCTACTACGACATCCCGGGCTCGCCCCAGGACCTCCGGGAGCAGCTCGAGAAGCTCCTCGAGTGGGACATGGTCACCGTCACGACGTCCCAGGGGCTCCTGGCGCTCCTCACCGCCGCGGCACGCATGCGCGACCAGTACCCCGAGTACGCCGACCGCATCGAGTCCTACTTCGAGTACTGCAAGGAGCGCGACCTGCGGGGCGTGCAGACCATCACCGACGCCAAGGGGCACCGGAAGCTCTCGCCCTCGAAGCAGCCCGACCCCGACGTCTACGTGCACATCGTCGACCGGAACGCCGACGGCATCGTCATCACCGGCGCCAAGATGCACATCTCCGCCGCCGGCCTGTCGCACGAGCTCGTGGTGATGCCCACGAAGAACATGAAGCCGGGCGAGGAGGACTGGGCGGTCGCGTGCGCCGTGCCCGTGAACACCCCGGGCGTGAAGATCATCAACACCACGTACGCGCCCAGGGGCCACGCCGAGTACCACCCCTACAGCGGCCGCTACAACATGCCCGAGGGCTTCGTCATCTTCGACAAGGTCTTCGTCCCCAACGAGCGCGTCTTCCTCGCCGGTGAGATCGAGCACTCGGCCACCTTCGCCCACTCGCTCGGCCTCTGGGAGCGCCTCGGAGGCACCGCGCACCTCGCCGAGACCGGCGACCTCCTCGTGGGACTCGCGCAACTCGTCTCGGAGGCGAACGGCATCGCCGACGTCCCCCACATCCGGGACAAGATCTGCGAGATAATCATCTACGCCACGCTCGTACGGGCGGGGCTCGAGGCGGCCATCACCCACGCCCACGCCACTCCCGAGGGCTGGGTCTACCCGAGCGAGCTGTACACCAACGCCGCCAAGCACTTCGGGGCGGCCGAGTTCAGCCACATGGTCCGCCACCTCCACGACATCGGGGGCGGCGCCATCCTCACCGCGCCGACCATGGACGACCTCCGCAACGACGAGATCGGCCCCTACGTCGCCAAGTACATGAAGACGATGGAGGGGGTCGACGCCGAGTACCGCATGAAGCTCTTCCACGCGGTGCGGGACATCACGGCGGACACGTACGGCGGCTGGCAGCTCGTCACGATGATCCAGTCCGGCGGGGGCCTCTTCGCCCAGCGGCTCGTCGCGGCCAAGCACTACGACATCGCGGCGGCCAAGCGCCTCGCCCTCGAAGCGGCCGGGCTCGCCTGATGTCGAGCGTGGTCCGAGCCGGTTGCCGGCGCGCCCCGACGAGGCGATGACGACGCCCGACGTGACGGCGCCGCACCCCACCGTGGAGCCTCCTCCGGAAGCCGACTTCGTCGACGAGGTGACGCGGTTCCTCGAGTCCCGCGTCCCGCGACGGCGCGACCACGAGCGCCGGTGGGGCGAGGGCGACGACCGGATCGCCATCCTCGAGGACCCGTCGCCCCGGAAGGAGCGGGAGAGCCTCGACCGGGCGAAGGCCTGGCAGGCCGAGCTCTTCGACGCCGGGCTGGGGTGGATCACCGGCCCGCCCGGGCTCGGCGGCCGGGGGCTCCCGGCGCGCTACGCCCAGCTCTTCCACGCGGTGCGGGCCGGGTACGAGACGCCCGACGTCCAACCGCTCGTGGTGGGCCTCGACATCCTGGGGCCGGCGATCCTCGCCCACGGTAGCCAGGCCATGAAGGAGCAGTACCTCCCGAGGATCCGGCGTGGCGAGCTCGTCGGTTGCCAGCTCTTCTCCGAACCCGAGGCCGGCTCGGACCTGGCCGGGGTCCGGACCCGGGCCGTACGCGACGGCGACGACTGGGTGCTCACGGGCCAGAAGGTGTGGAGCTCGGTGGCTCACCTGGCCGACCTCGGGGAGGCGCTGGTCCGGACCGAACCGGACGCGCCGAAGCACCAGGGCCTGACCATGTTCCTCGTGGACATGCACGCTCCCGGCGTCGAGGCGCGGCCGCTGCGCCAGATGACCGGCGGCGCCTCGTTCAACGAGGTCTTCCTCGACAACGTGCGGGTCCCGGACGCCTGCCGCATCGGCGACGCGGGCGCCGGATGGCGCGTGGCCCTCACCAGCCTCATGAGCGAGCGCGCCTCGTTGGGTGAGGAGGGAGGGCTCCTGCCGGCCGACACGATGTGGCGGCTCGGCCAGCTGGTCGACCACCTGGGGCGCCGGGACGACCCGGTCGTCCGCCAGCGCCTGGCCGACATCCACGCCCGGGCGGAGGTGCTGCGCTTCACCAACCTCCGCGTCGCGGCCAAGGCCCGCGCCGGCGTGCCGCCCGGACCCGAGGCCTCGATCACCAAGCTCGTCATGCTGCGCAACCTGCGGGAGATCTCCGCCCTCGTCACCGAGGTGCTCGGCCCGAGGCTGGCCGCGGACTCGGGGGAGTGGGGCACCCACGCCTGGGCCGAGTTCCTCCTGGGCGTGCCGTCCCTGCGCATCGCCGGAGGGACGGACGAGATCCAGCGCAACGTCCTCGGAGAGCGGGCGCTGGGGCTCCCCAAGGAGCCGAGCCCGGCGAGAGAGCGGTGACGGCACGAGGCGGGCACCGGCGGCCCTGGTGAGGTACGAGGACGAGCGAACGGACGGACGGAAGATGGCGGAGATCACCCTCGACGAGTTCCACGAGGAGGCGTCGGCCTTCCTGGACGCGCACGCCCGTCGGCGGTCCGAGGAGAGGTTCGTCTGGGGCGAGGGCTCCGACGCGGTGGACCTGTTCAAGGAGGTCTCGCCCGAGGAGGAGGAAGCCGAGCTCGAGGCGGCGCGGGAGTGGCGGGCCGTGAAGTTCGACCAGGGCTTCGGGTGGATCACCGGACCGGAGGAGTACGGCGGGCGCGGCCTGCCCCGGGCGTTCGAGTGGCACTGGCAGACCCTCGAGGCCGCCTACGACGTGCCCGACCAGCGCTTCTTCGGGATCAGCCTGGGCATGGTCGCCCCGACGATCCTTGCTCACGGGATCCCCGAGGTCCGTCAACGCTACCTGCGCCGCCTCCACCGGGGAGAGATGGTCGGCTGCCAGCTCTTCTCCGAGCCCGACGCCGGCTCGGACGTCGCCAACGCGAAGACCCGGGCCGTGCGCGACGGCGACGAGTGGGTGGTCACGGGCCAGAAGGTGTGGAGCTCCGGCGCCCACTACAGCGACATCGGTGAGGTGCTCACCCGCACGGACCCCGAGGTGCCCAAGCACCAGGGCCTGACCATGTTCCTCGTCGACATGGCCGCCCCGGGGGTCGAGGTGCGACCGCTGCGGCAGCTCACCGGGGGTGCCCACTTCAACGAGGTCTTCTTCCACGAGGTCCGGATCCCCGACAGCCACCGGCTGGGGGAGGTGAACGCGGGCTGGAAGACCGCGATCACCACCCTCATGAACGAGCGGGCGTCGATCGGGGCCGGGGGAGTGGTCGACATCAAGCTGGCGAACATCCCCCAGCTCGTGGAGACCGTGCGCCACCTCGGGCTGGCCCGTGACCCCGTCACCCGCCAGGGCCTGGCGGACCTCGTCGTGAAGGCTCGCGTCCTCGACTACACGAACCAGCGGGCGCTGGCCCGCGTCCGCTCCGGCCAGGCGCCCGGGCCGGAGCTGTCGATCACGAAGCAGGCGCTCAGCGACCTGATGACCAGCACGGCGAGCTTCGTCGCGACGGTGCTGGGCCCGCGGGTCGCGGCCGACACGGGGGAGTGGGGCACGTACGCCTGGGCCAAGTTCGTCCTGGGGATGGCGAGCATGCGGATCGCCGGGGGGACCGAGGAGATCATGAAGAACATCGTCGGCGAGCGCGTGCTGGGCCTCCCCAAGGAGCCGGAGGCGGACCGGGACCGCGCCGGACGCCGCGCGCCGGTCCCGACGGTGTGACCCGCGATCGACCGACGCCCCGGGTGTCGGAGCCTGGTTCACGAAGGAGGCAGCCATGAAGGCCACGACGGAGGAGGACGGACGATGAGCGGTCGGTTGGAGGGAAGGGTCGCCATCGTCACCGGGGCGGGCCGGGGTCTGGGCGCCGAACACGCGAAAGCGCTGGCGCGTGAAGGTGCCCGAGTGGTCGTCAACGACCTCGGCGGTGACAGCGCCGGGGCCGGGAGCGACCCGACCCCGGCCCAGCAGACCGTGGAGGAGATCAAGGCGTCGGGCGGTGAGGCCGTCGTGAACGGCGCCGACATCTCCGACTGGGACGGGGCGGCGCAGCTCGTGCAGTGCGCGCTCGACAGCTTCGGGCGCATCGACGTGCTCGTGAACAACGCCGGCATCCTGAGGGACCGGATGCTCGTCAACATGAGCACCGACGAGTGGGACGACATCATGCGCGTCCACCTTCGCGGGCACTTCTGCCCGACCCGCCTCGTCGCGGCCCACTGGAGGGAGCGGGCCAAGACCGAGGGCCCGTCGGACGCCGTGATGGTGCACACGAGCAGCATCTCGGGGCTCCACGGCAACGTGGGCCAGGCGAACTACGCGGCCGCCAAGTCGGCGATCGCGACGTTCAGCATCGTCTGCCACATGGAGCTGAACGAGCGGTACGGGGTGCGCTCCTACGCCCTCGCGCCGGGGGCGCGGACCCGGCTGACGCTCCAGACGCCGGGCGCCGAGGAGCAGGTGAAGGTGCCGGAGGACTCCTCGGTGTTCGACTACTGGAACCCCGCGAACGTGAGCCCGTTCGTGGCCTGGGTGGCCTCCCCGAAGTGCCCGGCCCCGTCGGGCACGGTCTTCCTCGTGCAGGGCGACGAGATCACCCGCTACCAGACCTGGAGCCCGGTCGGGATCATCAGCGCCGGCGGGGAGCGCTGGACCATGGACTCCCTCGACGACCGCTTCCGCGAGCTGTTCACCCCCGAGGAGTGGCCGGCATGAGCGGGCGGGCCGGGGTCGCGGGCCGCCGGACCGAGGTCCCGCCGCTCACGATCACCGACCTGGTCCGCTACGCGGGGGCGAGCGGCGACTTCAACCCCATCCACCACGACCCGGAGGCCGCGGCGCGCTTCGGGTCCCCGAGCGTCTTCGCGCACGGGATGCTCAGCGCGGGGCTCCTCGCGTCGTTCCTGGAGGCAGAGGTCGGCGTCGACGGGATCACGGCCTTCCAGATGCGCTTCCGCGACCGGGTCTGGCCGGGCGAGACGCTCGCCGCGATGATCACCGCGGCCTCCGACGAGGCCGTGGAGCTGGCCCTCACCCGGGCATCGGACGAGGTCGTGGTCGACGCCCGGGCCGAGTACGGCGATCCGGACGCCGACGCCGCGCTCCCCGAGGACTACCGCGCCTCGGGCGAGCCGTACCGCTGGCCCGTCGAGGAGGGGGCGGCCCGCGAGCTGGCCGCCGCCCTGCGTCGGGCGGGCGAGCCGCCCGGGCCCGGGAGCGCGGCGCCGCTCACCATGATCGTGACGGCGCTCCGCTGGGGATCCGAGCCGAACGTCGTGGAGCGGATCGGGTTCGACCTCGGGCGGATGCTCAACTCGTCGAACCGCCTCGAGTTCTTCGGGCCCCTCCCTGCGGTGGGGGAGGAGCTCACGATCCGCGAGGGGATCGGCGGCTGCCACGAGAAGGAGTCGAAGCGCGGCGGGGTCATGCGCTTCGCGGAGGCCATCGCGAGCGCGGAGGATCGCAGCGGGCTCGTCAGGGCCCGGGCCCGGCTCCAGATGGTGGAGCTCCCGCCCGGATGAGCGGGACCCTCTCCGGGCTCGAGGAGGGTCGTCCGGCGCTGGTGGCCCTCGATCCGCCCCGTCTGCTCGGGAGCCGGGACCCCGAGACGGGCCAGGTGTTCTTCCCGCGCCGCGCCCTGGCCGTCGACGGGTCGCTGCGACCCTGCGAGCCGGTCGACCTGCCGACCGAGGGGACGCTCCACACGTGGACCGTGATGGGTGAGGATGCCTACGGGCAGGTGGACCTGCCCGGGGGCCCCCGCATCCAGACACGGCTGGCTCCGGGCGCGCACGAGATCGATGCCCGGTACCGCCTCGAGGCCCGCCGGGCCGACGACGGGTCGATCGACTGGTGGTTCCGCCGTGCGTGACGTCTACGTCCTCGGCACCGGGATGGTGCCCTTCACCCGCTACCGGGTGGACCAGACACCGGCGCTCGTGCGCGAGTCGGGCGTGCGGGCCCTCACCGACGCCGGTTGCACGTTCGCCGACGTCGAGGCGGTCTACATGGCGGCCGCACACCCGCTGGCTCCCCGGGGGATCCTGGTGGCCAAGGAGCTGGGCCTGAACGGAGCGCCCCTCCAGCACGTCGACAACGCCTCGGCCACCGGGACGTCCGCGCTGCACGAGGCCTGGATGGCGGTCGGGTCGGGCCTGGCCGACACCGCGATCGTGCTCGCCTACGACGTGGCCCCTCCGACGCTGTCGGTCGCCGACGTCATCGAGTCGGAGGACAACGTCCCCCCGGTGGCGCTCTTCGCCATGTGGGCGCGGCGGCGGATGCACGACGCCGGGACCCGCCCGGAGCACCTGGCCATGGTGGCGGCGAAGAACTGGAACTACGCCCGCGAGAACCCGTACGCCGTCCGGCGGGCGCAGGAGCCGGTCACCGTCGAGGCGGTCCTCGCCAGCCGGGAGGTGGCATCGCCGCTGCGGTCGATGATGTGCACGGCCTGGTGCGACGGTGCGGGCGCCGTGGTCCTCGGATCCGCGGAGGCGCTCGAGCGCTTCGGCTCCGACCGGCCCGCGATCCGCCTGGCGTCCTCGGTGCTGCGGTCCGAGACCTACGAGCCCGGGCACGTGTTCCTGGGGGCGATCGTGGGGCCACCGGCGATGACCCGGGCCACGGTGACCCGGTCGCTCGAGGCGGCCGGGCTCGGTCCGGCCGACCTCGACGTGGTCCAGGTCCACGACGCCTTCGCGATCGAGGAGATCGTCTACTACGAGCTGCTCGGGTTCACCGAGCCCGGGGAGACGGAGCGGCTCCTGGAGCAGGGAGCGTTCGGGCCCGGGTCGAAGGAGCGGTTCGGGTTGCCCGAGTTCTCGACCGGGGGCGGCCTCATCGCCCGTGGCCACCCCGGCGGCCCGACCGGCGTCGCCCAGGTCCACGAGACGGTGGCGCGCCTGCGTGACCCGGCGACCCGCGACCGCCACGGTCTCTGCCACATGCTCGGGGCCGGGTCGATGTGCGTGGCCCAGGTCCTGGTGCGGGAGGGGTGAGCCCCCGGCGGAGGTAGGTCCTTCGCGGGAAGGCGAGCGGCGTGCGCCGCCGGGTCGATGAGGAGGAGACGGTGGGGTTCAGCTCCGAGGTGCTCACGATCGAGCGGGACGGGGACGTGGCCGTCCTGTGGCTCGACGCGCCCGAGCGTCGCAACGCCATGGGGCCGGCGTTCTGGGAGGACCTGCCCGAGGCGATGCGGGAGCTCGGTGACGACTCCGGCGTGCGGGCCGTCGTGATGGCCGGCCGCGGTCCGGCCTTCAGCGTGGGTCTCGACCTGAAGGCGATGGGACCGCAGTTCGCCGAGGCCGGGGGCGGCTCGGCGGCGCGGACGAGGATGTACGGCGACATCCGGCGGCTCCAGCGCGCCATCTCGACGGTCGCCGACTGCCCGAAGCCGGTGATCGCCGCCGTCCACGGGTGGTGCCTGGGTGGCGCGGTCGACCTCGTCACCGCCTGCGACGTCCGCCTCGCCGCCGCGGACGCGGTGTTCTCGGTCCGTGAGACCAAGGTCGCCATCATCGCCGACGTCGGCACGCTCCAGCGGCTCCCGCGGCTGATCCCGGCGGGCCACGTGGCCGAGCTCGTGTTCACGGGGGAAGGACGTCGACGCGTCCCGGGCCAGGGAGATCGGCCTCGTCAACGACGTCTACGAGGACGCCGAGGCGACGGTCGCGGCGGCGCGTGCGATGGCGGTCGAGATCGCGGCGAACTCGCCGATCGCCGTGCAGGGCTCGAAGGCGGTGCTGCGGGCGTCGGGGGAGATGAGCCTCGAGCAGGGCCTCGACTACGTCGCGGTGTGGAACTCGGCGTTCCTGGTCTCCGACGACCTCCGCGAGGCGATGACCGCCTTCATGGAACGCCGCCCGCCTCGCTTCACGGGGACCTGAGACCGACCGGTCCCCGTGAAGCCCCTGGTGAGCGGGGCCCGAGGGGATCGCTGGGCAACAAACTGAATCTGAGGTTAGGATCAGAGAGACGAGCCGGTCCCCGGGGCCGGGAAGGACGGGAGGGAGATCAGTGACGATCCGACCGGTGCTCCGGACCCTCGCCGCGGGCGTCGTCGTCGCCCTCGTGGCGGCGGCTTGCGGCGACGACGACTCCGACGGAGGCTCGGCGAGCCCCAGCGCCGCCACGGGCTCCACCGCGGCGGCGAACCCCGGGCCGAGCGAGGTCGCGACCGACAAGGGCGTCGACGACACCGAGATCCGCCTCGGGGTCCTCAACGACTTCTCGGGCCCGATCGCCGCGGTCGGGACCGCCTACGCCACGGGCGCCGAGGTCTACTTCGCGGAGGTCAACGACGCCGGAGGGATCTGCGAGCGCGACGTCACCCTCGTGCGCGGTGACACGAAGTACGACCCCCAGGTTGCCGTCCAGGAGTACCGGGCGATCAGGGACGACATCGCCGCGGTCGTCGAGGTCGTCGGCGCGGCGACGATCTTCGGGCTCGCCTCGGACTTCGCCCGGGACGGGATCCTCGTCTTCGCCGGGAGCGACAGCGGCGCCGTGCTCGAGCTGGAGAACGTCTTCACCACGAAGACGCCGGCCGCGCCCCAGGTCTTCAACGCGGTGAGCTGGGCGGTCGAAGCCCTCGCCGGTGACGACGGCACGCTGCAGATCGGGATCATCTACCAGGACGACGCCTACGGCCAGGAGGGACTCGCCGCGCTCGAGGCGGCCGCGGAGTCCGTCGAGGGCGTCGAGCTCGTCGCCAGGGCCGGGTACGCCACCTCGGACCAGGACTTCACGGCGCAGATCCAGACCATGCGCGACGCGGGGGCCGAGGTCGTGTGGCTCCACGCGACCCCGCGCCAGACGCCAGGCATCGTCGGGGGTGCGGCCCAGCTCGGCTACGAGCCGGTCTTCATCGGGAACGAGGGCGCCTACGTCCCTGCCCTGGCCAAGGCGCTCGGCGACCTGCTGGTCGACTTCCGGCACGCCACGGCCATCGCCGTGTGGGGCGAGGACGTCCCGGGGATGGATGACCTGCAGGCGGCGCTGGCCGAGCACGCGCCCGACGCCTCGCCCGACGACTTCATCACCCGGGGCTGGATCGACGCGTCGGTGATGGCCGCGGTGCTGGCCCGGGCCTGCGAGAACGGCGACCTCACCCGAGCGGGGATCATCGCGGCCATGGAGGGTCTGGAGGTCGACCTGCAGGGGATGGGCGCGAACGTGAGGATCTCCGGCAGCGAGCCGAACGAGAAGATCCCGGCCCGAAGCTCCCGGGTGCTGGAGATCGATCCCGAGACCGGGCTCTCGAGCCCGGTGAGCGACTGGATCGAATCCGACCTGGCCGTGGGCTGGGAGCTCCCCTGAGCCCCGAGCCCGCCCGCGTCCCGGCCGGTCCCGGCCGGGGCCGCGCCCCGGCGCCCCGCGCCGGGGTCGGGAGCCCCATGTCTGAACCTGACGTTAGACTCCATCTCATCAGCCGGGAGGAGCGAGCCCTGAGCGCCGAAGGCCGCGACCAGCCGATCCTCGAGGTCGAGGACCTCACCCTGGACTTCGCCGGCGTCCGCGCCCTCGACGGCGTGAGCTTCTCGGTCGAGCCGGGCGAGCTCTTCGCCGTCATCGGCCCCAACGGGGCCGGTAAGACGAGCGTCTTCAACTGCATCTCCGGCGTCTACCGACCGACGCGGGGCCGGGTCCGCTTCGACGGCCGGGACGTCACGGGGATGCGGCCGTACCGGATCGCCGCGCTCGGCGTCGCCCGCACGTTCCAGAACGTCGAGGTGTTCCCCACCATGACGGTGGTCGAGAACCTCCTGCTCGGGCGCTACCACCACATGCGGTCCGGGGTGCTCTCCGGTGCGGCCTGGTGGGGGCGGGCCTCCGCGGAGGAGGTCAGGAACCGTCACCGGGTCGAGGAGATCATCGACTTCCTCGAGATCGAGCACCTCCGCCACCACCGGGTCGGGGCCCTTCCGATCGGCCTCCAGAAGCGCGTGGAGCTGGGCCGGGCCCTGGCCATGGAGCCCACCCTGCTCCTGCTCGACGAGCCGGTGGCCGGGATGAACCAGGAGGAGACCGAGGACACGGTCCGGTTCGTCATCGACGTCAACGAGGAGCTCGGGATCAGCATCGTGCTCGTCGAGCACGACATGGGCGTCGTGATGGAGATCTCGAACCGCGTCCTCGTGCTCGACTTCGGTGCCCGCATCGCTCTCGGGCCGCCGGCCGAGGTCGCCCGGGACCCCGCCGTGCTCGCGGCCTACCTGGGAGGCGCGCTCGGGCACGAGCCGCCGGTCCCCGGGTCCGTCGACGCGGGGGCCAGGTCGGTCGGCTCCTGACCCGCCCGCTCCGGCCCACCGCCGGACGGTACCGAAGGGCTCGGGCACCCCGCTGATCCCCGATGGCCGCGTCCCGGCCGCTCTACGCGCGGGGCAGGACCACGAAGGCGATGGCGCAGAAGTGCGCAGCGGCCGCGGCGACGACGAAGGCGTGGAAGATCTCGTGGTACCCGAAGACGTCGGGCAGGGGGTCGGGGCGCCGGGCCGCGTGGACGACCGCACCGACCGTGTAGAGCACCCCGCCGCCGGCGACGAGCGCGAAGCCGACGGCCCCGAGCGAGTCCCAGAGCTGGGGGAGGGCGAGCACCGCGACCCAGCCCACGGTGAGGTAGACGGCCGTCACCCAGCCCCGGGGAGGTCGGACCGGTGACCACTCGAAGGCGATCCCGACCATCGCTCCGCCCCAGACGAGCCCGAGGACGAGCGGCCGGAGCGCCCCGTGGATGGCGTAGAGCCCGATGGGCGTGTAGGTGCCCGCGATGACGAGGAAGATCGCCGTGTGGTCGAGGCGGGTGAGGCGGGCGGACGTCCGCGGGGACCAGTCGCCGCGGTGCAGGAGGGCGCTGGCCCCGAGCATCCCCGAGACGGTCACGGCGTACACGAGGGCGACGAGCGAGGCGCGCCCCGTCGGCGCGCCGACCACGAGCCCCGATCCGGCGGCGAGCGAGACGTAGAACGCGACGTGGTGCGACACGCCCCGCAGGCGGGGCTTCGGTGGCGCCAGGCCGGGGTCGTCGGGGTGGGTGATCGCGTCCGGCATCCGCACGGCCCAAAGGCTACCTACCCGTCGGTAGGTTCGGAACCGCGCGGGCGCGGCGGGCGCGTGCCCCACCCGGGCCGGGAGGGCCGCTTCGGACTCAGGTTCGACGGTTCGGTGCCGATGGTCAGGGGGCGGGGAGGCTCGAAGGAGCTGACCCATGGACGACCGACGCGACGCGCCCGCGACCGGCAGGGTCCGGAACTGCCCCGACTGCGGCTACCTCGCGCTCGGGCAGCGAGAGGACTGCGCCCGCTGCGGTGCCACGCTCGAGGTCGTGTCCGGTCCCTCCGGTGCGGCTCCGGCGGCCGTGGCCGCGACGTCGCCTGCGCCGGCCGCGCCGGGCGGCGCCGCTCCATCGGAGACGATGGACGCGGCGAGGGCTCCCGGACCTCACCCGATCGGGGGCGCCGCGCTCTCGGCGGCCCTGAGCCGGCCTCCCCATCTCGGCTCCGGCGCCCCCCGGCCCGCGAGCGCTCCCGGCGGCTCGGGCGGCTCGGGTGGGTACTGGGCTCCGGCCCGCCTCGGCCCGTCGTGGCCGGCACCGGTCGAGAGGCCCGTCCCGGCGCCGCGCCGCCGTAACCCGTGGCTGCTCCTCGTCTTCATGGCGGCCCTCTGCGGCGGCGGGTGGTTCGCCCTCCAGCGCATCGCGGCCGACCCGGCGGTGGCCGAGGAGGTGCAGGAGTACGCCGACGGCACGGCCGGCGTGCCGTTCGAGTCGTTCGAGGGTCGGTGGCGGGCGGTGCTCCCGGGCGAGCCGGTGCATCGCGCCGAGACCGCATCCGAGGCCGGCATCACGATCACCGTCTCCTTCGACATGGTCGAGCTCGGCTCTGACTACGCCGCCGGGGTGGCCTGGGCCGACTACCCGGCGGGCGGCGACTTCTCGAACACCGACGCGATCTTCGCCGCGGCGGCCCAGGGTGCCGCCAACGAGACGGGCGGCGAGGTGGTCGAGACGCAGCGGGTGGACCATCGCGGCTACCCGGCCGTGGACGTCGTGGTCAAGGCGCCCGAGGGCTACGCCAAGGCCCGGGCGATCCTCGCGGGGTACCGCATGTACATCGTGATCGTCGCGTCCCGCGACGAGGCGACCCCGGGCTTCGACCGCCTCGTCGAGTCGCTCGAGCTCACCTGAGCCGCACCCGAGCGCGGGCGTCCGGCGCGCGCCGCCGGCATCCCCGCGCCGGCCCGTCGAGGGGCTCAGGTCTCGGGGCCCGCCTCGGCCTCGGGGGACCGGTGGTCGTCGGCCCGGACGGCCAGGGCCCGTTCCTCGGCCCGGCGGGTCGCCGGGGCGGCCACGGCGCCGGCCACCGCCGCGACCGCGGCGACCAGCCAGATGGAGGCGCCGAGAATCATCGCGACGATCACCACGACGAGGAAGGCCACGGCGGCGTCGATCGCCCAGTGGACGAGCAACGACCGTGGCGAGCGCGGCGGGAGCGGGGACGGCGGCTCGTCCCCGGGCCGTGGGTCCGGAGGGGCCATCAGGCGGTGGCGACCTTCTGGACGTCCATGATCGTCAGCGGCCCGGACCGCTCCGGGACCTCACGCCCGGAGGAGCGCAGGGACGTGTCGACACCTGCCGCCCGGGCGCGCAGCGCCGCGACGGTGGCCTGCTCCGGGGGACGTGCCGGAACGGGTCGTACCGGTAGTGCCGCATGGCGTTGCGATGGGTGATCTGCTCGATCTCGCCGTCGGTGAGGTCGGTCCCGGCCAGCTCCCGGGCGAGACGTTCGGGAGCGTGGGGCCAGGTCGAGTCGGAGTGCGGGTAGTCGGTCTCCCAGCAGATGCGGTCGACGCCGATCTCCCGGGCCGCCCTCAGGCCGTGGGGGTCCTTGATGAAGCACAGCACCGCGTGGTCGCGGAAGACCTCGCTGGGCATGCGACCCCCGAAGTCGGCACCGGTCCACGCGTGATGGACCCGCCAGGTGTCGTCGGCGCGCTCGTAGAAGTAGGGCACCCAGCCGATCCCGCCCTCGGTGAGCGAGAACTGGAGCCCCGGGAACGCCTTCCAGATCCGCGAGAAGAGCAGGTCGGCCGCGCACTGCACGATGTTCATGCCTTGCAGCACGATCATGACGTCGACGGGCGCGTCGGGTGAGGTGATCGCGAGCTGCGACGACGAGCCGATGTGCATGCAGACGTTGGTCCCGACGTCGAGGCACGCGGCCCAGAACGGGTCCCAGTGGTCGGAGTGCAGGCTGGGCAGCCCGAGCTTGGCGGGGTTCTCGCTGAAGGTCACGGCGTGGGCGCCCTTGGCCGCGGTCCGGCGGATCTCGGCCGCCATCTCCTCGGGGTCCCACAAGGGGGCGATCACGCAGGGGATCATGCGCCCGGGATGGGTCCCGCACCACTCGTCGATGTGCCAGTCGTTGTAGGCCCGGACGAGGGCGAGGGCCGCGTCCTTGTCCCCGAGGGTCATGAAGAGGCGGCCGGAGAAGCCGGGGAACGACGGGAAGTTCAGCGAGCCGAGGACGCCGTTGGCGTCCATGTCGGCGACGCGGGCGTGGATGTCGTAGGTGCCCTCGCGGATCTGGGTGTAGGCCGTGGGCTCCAGCCCGTACTCCTCGGGGAAGAGCCCCGATACCGCGTTGATGGCGAGGTTGGGGACCTCGGCGCCGTTGAAGACCCAGACGTCGGCGCCGCTCTCCTTGTGGACGACGCGCGGCGCCACGTCGCGCCAGCGTGCCGGCAGGTGGTGATCGAAGACGTCCGGTGGCTCGACCACGTGGTCGTCGATGCTCACGAGGATCATGTCGTCGATGCGCACGGCCCCCCTCCCTCGCCGGGACGATACCGAACGCACCCGGTGCGGTCGAGCGCCGGCGGTCCCTCCCGGTCCCGGCGCGCCGAGGCCACCGGAGGGAGGCAGGTACCCCCGGTGGCCCCTGCGAGAGGTCGCGACCGGGCCGGTCCGGTGGGGCGGCCCGGCCGGTCGGGTGACCGTCAGGCCTCCCGATCGGTTGTCCGGGGCGGGAGATGAGGGATCGGGCCCCGGTTCGCGCGGCCGGCGGGCCGCGGCAGGCTCACGAGGCCTCGGCCGGGCGGGGGAGCGGCTCGGCGGCCCGGAGCTCGGCGGGGGCCTCGGGCTGGACCTCGACGGTGTCGAGGTGGACGCCCTCGGGCGTCGTGAGCGCGACGACGACGGCGCGGGCCACCGACGTGGGCTCCATCACGCCGGCGTGCCGCTGGAGCCCGAACCGGAGCCAGTAGCCCAGGAGCTCCTCGACCTGCTCGGGGTCCCAGGAGAAGCCGAACTCGGTGAAGGTCGGTCCGACCCGGACCACGGTCGAGCGGATCCCGGTCCCCTCGAGCTCCATGGCGAGCGCCCGGGCCATGTGCTCCAGGGCGGCCTTGGTGGCTCCGTAGGTGACCATGCGCGGGCGGGGCTGGCGGGTCGCGTCGGACGAGACGAAGACGAGGTCGCCCCGGGCGTGGCGGGCCAGCATCGACGCGATCGCCAGACGCGTGACGTACAGCGCGCCGAGGTAGTTGGTCGCGACCTCGCGGAGGTGATCGGACGCGCTGATCTCGTGGAAGGGCCCGGGGATCGACATCCCGGCGTTGTTGACGAGCACGTCGACGGGGCCCAGCACGGCTTCGGCTGCGACCATGAACGTCTCCACCGACTGCGGATCGGTGACGTCGAGCGGGTGGGTGAAGGCCTGCCCTCCCGCCCGTTCCACCCGGGCCGCGGTGTCGCCGAGGCGGTCGGTGCGGCGGGCCCCGACGGCCACCCGCCAGCCCAGGCGTCCCAGCTCCTCCGCGACGGACTGCCCGATCCCCGACGACGCCCCGGTGACGACCGCGGTGCGCGGCTTCGACTCACTGGTCACGTGGTCCCCCGTTCCCCCGGTGTTCGCGTCCCAGGGTGGCAGGTCGGCCGGGGTGGATCAACGTTCGGGACGCGCGGCGGTCGGGCCGTGATCGAGACGACGGACCGGTCCCGCAGGGTCCATTCGAGCGCCGGAGCCGGTCCCGATCCCGGTCCCGCCGGGCGGACCGGCCGGTCAGGTGACCGTCAGCCCTCTCGACCGGACCGTCCAGGGCGAGATGAGGGAACGGGCCGGATCGCGCGCGCCGTCCGCCTGTCCTGCGAAGCTGTCGACGTGCGCCGGCACGTCTGGCTGCTCGCCCTGCTCGCCGTCGTGCCCTGCGGGCTCGCCTCATGCGCCCGGTCGTCGACCCTCGCCGTGTACCGGGACCTGGAGTACGAGCGGGTCGCCGACCAACCGGTGCGGCTGGACGCCTACGTCCCGCTCGACGGGCGCACGCACCGAGGAGCCGTCGTCGTGGTGCACGGCGGCGGCTGGGCCATCGGGGACAAGGAGTCCCTCGCCCCCGAGGCGCGGGCGTTCGCCGAGGCCGGTCTGGTGGCCTTCTCGGTCGACTACCGGCTCGGCTCCGCCGGCCGCTTCCCTCAAGCCCTCGAAGACGTCCGCGCCGCGGTCCGCTGGGTCCAGGACCGCGCCGGGCGATTCTCCATCGACCCGGCGCGTGTCGGGATCTTCGGGACGTCGGCGGGTGGGAACCTCGCGCTGATGGTCGCCACGACGGGGGTCGGGGGAGCACCGGTCCGACACCCGCGGGTCGCGGCGGCCGTGTCGTGGTCGGGCCCCACCGACCTCCGGGTGCTGGCCCTCGTCCCCCGGGGGCGTCTCGGCCGATCGGCTGTCGTGACAACCTCGCCTGCGCTGCGTTCGACTGGCCCGCCGGCATCGAGAGCTACCTGGGCTGTTCGGTGGCCGCGTGCGCATCGCGGTACGCGGACGCGTCGCCGGTGAGCCACGTGAGCGCGTCGAGTCCTCCCACGGCCCTGTTCAACTCGGCCGACGAGGTGGTACCGCTCGAGCAGGTCACCCGGATGGAGGAGGCACTGCGGAGAGCGGGTGTGCGAGCCGAGGTGACCGTGTACGCCGGCGACCGCCACGCCGACGCCTACCGAGCCGATGCCACCGGCCCCTCGACGGAGTTCCTGGTGCATCACCTCGGAGGCGGACGGTCGCTCCCGGCCTCGCTGCTGGAGTGGTTGCTGGCCGGGCTCCTCGTCGGTGCCGTGATCCTGCTGGCCGGTCGAGCCGTCCGTACCCGCCGCTGGGCGCCTGGCCAGAGCTGAGGCGCCGTCCGTTATCATCCCGGCCGATCCCGGGGCGGGAGGGGGCCGGAGGGTGGGACGGCGGGTGTGCGTGGTCGGGGTGGGGCTGGCCGACGGGCCACGGACCCCCGACATGAGCCCCCGGATGCTCGAGGCCCAGGCCTTCCGCCGGGCCCTCGACGACTGCGGTCTGGCGAAGGCCGACGTCGAGGGGCTCGCGGCCGCGGGCCAGACGGGCATGTACGAGGTGCAGCTCGCGGAGTACCTCGGCCTGGCGCCCCGATGGCTCGACTCGACGTCCTGTGGCGGCTCCAGCTTCGAGTTCCACCTCGCGCACGCCTACCGGGCCATCGAGGCCGGCGACGTCGACACCGTCGCCGTCGTCTACGGGAGCACCCAGCTCTCCCGGGCGGGCCGGTCGTTGGGCACCGGGCAGCGCGTCCGGGCGAGCGGGCCCTGGGCCTACGAGGCGCCGACGGGGATCACCCTGGTCGGGAGCTACGCGATGGCCGCCCGCCGCCACATGCACGAGTACGGGACCACGCCCGAGCAGCTCGCTGGTATCGCCGTGCAGATCCGGGAGCACGCGGGCCGGAACCCGAACGCCATGTACCGGGAACCGATCACCGTCGACGACGTGCTGTCCTCGAAGCTGGTGGCCGACCCGCTGCACAAGCTCGATTGCTGCGTGATCTCCGACGGGGGTGCGCCCTCCTCCTCACCACCGAGGATCGGGCCCGCGACCTCGCCCACCGCCCCGTCTACGTCCGGGGCGCGGCCGGGGCCATGACCCATCACTCGATCCAGGCCATGCCCGACCTCACCACCACGGCCGCCGCGGTCTCGGGACGCCGGGCCTTCGCCGACGCGGGCATCGCCCCCTCCGACGTCGACACCTTCCAGATGTACGACAGCTTCACCTACACCGTCCTGGTGTGCCTCGAGGACCTCGGCTTCTGCGCCAAGGGCGAGGGAGGGCCCTTCGCGGAGTCCGGTGCCCTGCGGTTGGGTGGCGCCCTGCCGACCAACACCGACGGCGGGGGGCTCTCGAGCACCCACCCCGGGATGCGGGGGCTGTTCCTGCTCTGCGAGGCGACCCGCCAGCTGCGCGGCGAGGCCGGGGACAGCCAGGTGGAAGGGGCCGAGATCGCGGTGGCCCACGGATCGGGAGGCTGGCTGTCCACCATGGGCACGGTCGTGCTCGGCACGGAGCCGGTCCGGTGAGCGGTCGCTTCGGGGGTCCCGTCCCCGACCACCTGGTCCCTCAGGTCTCCCCCGAGGCGGCCGAGCTCTTCGCCGGCGCGGCGCGCGGCGAGCTGAGGATCCAGCGCTGCCGCTCCTGCTCGAAGCACCAGCACTACCCCCGCGTGCTCTGCTCCCACTGCGGTGCCGAGGGGCTCGAGTGGGTCACCGCCAGCGGGCGGGGTACCGTCCACAGCTTCACGGTGATCCGCCAGCACGGCGTGCGCCCGTTCTCCGAGTGGGTGCCCTTCGTGGTGGCGCTCGTCGACCTCGAGGAGGAGGGCGCCCGGATGCTCGCCGTGATGCCGTCCGTCGAGCCCGACGAGGTGACGATCGGCATGCCGGTCGTGGCCGAGTTCCGTCCGGCCACCGACGAGGTCGCCTTCGTCGACTTCCGCCCGGCCGGCCGGGACTGACGTGGTGGGACGGCGCCTCTTCCCCCACGAGTAGGTCGACATCGTCGGTGAAGGCGCCATGCGGACCATGGAGCACACCCTCGCGCTCGACACCGAGGCGGGCGCGGGTCGGGGGATCGTGCTCGTGGGGACCTGGTACACCACGGGTTCGACCGGTCGGTGCCCCAGGTCGTGAACGTCTGGGAGTGCGTCGACGGGTGGGCCGGCTGGCGACGCCTCCTGGAGGCGACGAACCTCGCCCGCACCTGCAACCCGGCTCTCACGGGGTGGTGGCGGGAGGCCCTGACGGTGCGGAGCACGGGGCTTCGATCGCCTGCTCGGCGCCGCCTCCGGGAGCCCGTCCCTCGCCGAGCTGCGCGAGCGGGGCGTGCGGGGCTCGGTGTTCGTCCAGAAGCTCTCCCGGGTCCGTCCGGTGCCGGGCCCGGAGCTCATGACCCCCTTCCCGGGGACCCCGCTGTCGGCCGGCGACCCCCTCCGAGGCGAGTGTCCCGCCGGCGCGCGGCGTCCCGGCCGATGGGTGGCCCCGGCCGGGCCCCCGGCTAGCCTGACGCCTCGTGAGGTCCGAGGACGTGGTGGCGCTCGACGGCCGGCCCCTGGGCGAGCGGGGGGCCCGGACCCGTCGCCGCCTCCTCGACGCCACCGCGGAGCTCCTCGAGACCCACGGCGTCCGGGACCTGCGCGTCGTCGACATCGCCCGCGACGTGGGCACCTCGCCCGCCACCTTCTACCAGTACTTCCGTGACGTCGAGGAGGCGGTCCTCACGCTGGCCGAGGAGGTCGGCGAGGACCTGGCCGGCGTCAGGGAGCTGCTCGAGGAGCCGTGGAAGGGCCGCGCGGGCCTCGACGCCGCCCGGTCCCTCGTCGAGCGGTTCGTCACCTACTGGGACGAGCACCGCGCCGTCCTGAGGACCCGGAACCTGGCCGCCCAGGAAGGCGATCCGAGGTTCCGCGACGTGCGGAACCGGTCGCTGCGCCCGATCACCGAGGCTCTGGCGAGGAAGATCGCCGAGTCCCAGCGGGCCGGCAAGGTCAGCACCGCCATCACGCCCTACGTGGCCGGGGCGGCCCTGGTCGCCAGCATGGAGCGGCTCGCCGCCTTCCACGAGGCGCTGGACGCGAGCCGGGCCGAGGTGGCCGAGACCGTCGGCCGCATCATCTACCAGACCGTCACCGGCCGGCGCGACTGAGCGGAGCCGGGGCCGGCGCGTCAGCCTGCCGCCGACACGCGGTCGATCGGCCGCCCCGCCGGGGGGGTGGTGAGCTCGAGCTCGCGGTCGAACACCCGCTCCATCAGCCCTCGCTTGCGGCGGGCGCCCCACAGCTCCAGCTCGGCGTCGCCGGCGGCCGAGGCCCGCACGAGCACCAGCGAGGGACCCACCGACACGTCGATGTCGCGCACGACCTGGCTGCGCCCGCGGTCGAGGCCGTCGGCGACCCGGAGCAGGGCGGTGAGCGTCCGGACCCGCTCCAGCGCGCCGGGCGAGAGCGGGCCGACGAGGTCGTCGGACGGCTTCGGGTCGCCCCGGCGGTGCCAGCGGGCCAGGGCGGCGAGGATGCGCACCTCCTCGGGATCGAAGCCCCGGAGGTCGCCGTGGACCACGAGGTAGGCCGCGTGCCGGTGATGACCGTCGCGGGCCACGTGCTCGCCGATGTCGTGGAGGAGCGCGCCGTACTCGAGGAGCTCCCGGTCGGTCGGCGACAGGCCGTGGAGGGTGGCCGTGGCGTCGAACAGGGCCAGGGCCAGGCGAGCGACGTGACAGGAGTGCTCCTCGGCCCAGCGGCACCGGCGGGCCAGGTTCTGCACCGAGGCTCGCCGGATCGCCCGGGGGTCCTCGGACCAGTCGGCGAGGTCGTGGTGGACGATGGCGTCGAGGAGGATCCCCTCTCGCAGCGCCCACTCGCTCACGGTCAGCTCGTCGAACCCGAACAGCTCCATCGCCGTGACGAGGAACGTGGAGCCCGCGGGGACGAGGTCGACCCGCCGGGCCTCCAGGCCCTCCATGCGCCGTCGCTCGGAGGCCGGGCTGGACATGATCTCCCGGTGGAGGGGCAGGAGCTCCTCCCGGGTGAAGGTGAGCTGGTTGAGGGAGCGGGGGACGTCACCGCCGCGCCGCGCCGCCACCATGTGGGCCAGGTCCTCGAGCGTCCCGCTCGACCCGATCGTGGTCGTGGGCCCGAAGCGGGCCACGTGCTCGGCCACCGGGCCCAGCGCCGCCTCCAGGCGGTCCCGGAGCCGGCGGCGGTCCCGCTTCGACGGCGGGTCGGACTCGACGAGCTCCGCGGTGAGCCGGCTGACCCCGAGGTTGAGGCTGGTGGCCCAGTGCAGGCCCCGCGCGTCGCCGACCATCACCTCGAGGCTGCCGCCGCCGAGGTCGAAGCAGAGCGCGGGCCCGGGGTGGATGAGGACGCTGGCCCGGACGGCCGAGAAGACGAGGCGCGCCTCCTGGAGGCCGCTGATCACCTCGACCCGGACACCGGTCTCGTGCTCGATGCGGTCGACGACCTCGTCCCCGTTGGCCGCCTGGCGGATGGCGCTGGTGGCGCGGGCGTGCAGCTCGGTGGCTCCGGCCGCCTCGGCGAGGAGGCGGAACCGGCGCACGGTGGCGACCGCCTGGTCGGCGACCGGGGGAGGGATGTGGCCGGTGCGGCTCACGACGTCACCCAGCCGGAGCATCTCCTTCTCCCGGGTCAGCGGCGCGAAGCCGCCGTCGGCGTGGACCTCGGCCACGAGGAGGTGGAAGGAGTTGGTCCCCAGGTCGAGCGCCGCCAGCCGCATCGCCGCCGACTGTACCGACGCCGGTCCCCGGAGCCGCGCAGCCGACCGGTGTGGCGAGGGTCACCGGCGGCCCGGAGCGCGGCGCCGGGACCCAGAGCCTGACGCCCTCGTCAGGGTGAGGAGGGGTCGGGTACGCTGACCGGGTTGCCGTGAGACGAGGGGGGAGCCATGGGCGCCATCGCGGGCGAGGCCCGGATGCTCATCGACGGCGAGCTCGTGGGGGCGTCGTCGGGCCGCACGTATGCCAACGTGAACCCGGCCACCGAAGAGGTGCTCGGCGAGGTCGCCGACGCCGGCGTCGAGGACATGGAGCGGGCGATCGAGGCGGCGCGGCGCGCGTTCGACGAGACCGGCTGGACGGACGACCGTGAGCTCCGCAAGCGCTGCCTCCTCCAGCTCCACGAGGCCCTGGCGAGCGAGCGCGAGACCCTGCGCCCCCAGATCGTCTCCGAGGTCGGGTGCCCGATCTCGCTCACCTACGCGGTGCAGCAGGACAGTTGCATCGACGACATGCTCTACGACGTCGGGCTCGTCGACTCCTACGAGTGGGAGTACGACCTCCCCGTCCACGAGTTCTTCGGCGTCAAGAGCTCGCGGCGGGTGTTCAAGGAGCCGATGGGCGTGGTGGGGGCCATCACGCCGTGGAACTTCCCGTTCATGCTCAACCTCTCGAAGATCGTGCCCGCGCTCGGCGCCGGCAACACGGTCGTCCTCAAGGCCGCGCCCGACACGCCCTGGAGCGCCACGTTCATCGGGAGGCTCGCCGCCGAGCGGACCGATCTCCCGCCCGGCGTGCTCAACGTCGTCACGTCGGACGACCCGGCCGCGGTCGGCGAGGTCCTCACCGGCGACCCCCGGGTCGACATGGTGAGCTTCACGGGCTCCACCGTGACCGGGAGGCACATCATGGGGCGCGGGGCCGACACGCTGAAGAAGGTCTTCCTCGAGCTGGGCGGGAAGTCGGCCCACATCGTGCTCGACGACGCCGACTTCGAGTCGGTGATCCCCGGCGGCGCGATGGTCTGCATGCACGGGGGCCAGGGCTGCGCGATCACCACCCGCATGCTCGTGCCCCGGTCCCGCTACGACGAGGCGGTGGCCCTGCTCGAGGCCGCCTACCGGAACATCCCCTACGGCGATCCCTTCGACCCGGCCAACATCATGGGCCCGCTCATCAGCGCGCGGCAGCGGGAGCGGGTCCTCGGCTACATCGAGAAGGGGAGGCAGGAAGGCGCCCGGCTCCTCGTCGGCGGGGGGACGCCGTCGCACCTCGACAAGGGGTGGTTCGTCGAGCCCACCCTCTTCGTCGACGTCGAGCCCGACTCGACGATCGCCCAGGAGGAGATCTTCGGGCCGGTCCTCACCGTGATCCCCTACGAGGACGACGACGACGCCGTCCGGATCGCCAACAACTCGCGCTACGGGCTCTCGGGCGCCGTGAGCAGCGCGTCGTTCGAGCGGGCCATGTCCGTGGCCCGCCGCGTCCGTACCGGCACGATGGCGGTGAACGGCGGCATGTGGTTCGGCCCCGACTCGCCCTTCGGCGGGTACAAGCACTCCGGCGTGGGCCGGGAGCACGGCGTCGAGGGCTTCGAGGAGTACCTGGAGATCAAGACCGTCGGGTACCCGGCCGACCAGGCCTGACCGGCGTCGCGCCACGGGTCCCGGTGCCGGCCGTCCCCCCGAATCGGGGGCCGGCGACGCCGACGTGGCTCGCCACCGGGCGGCCCACACGCGCGCAGGCGATCCGGGCCGCGTCGAGGAGGAGGTCCAGGTCGATGCCGGTGTCCACGCCCGTCGCGTCGAGGCAGTGCACGAGGTCCTCGAGCGGGAGGTTCCCGGAGGCGCCCGGCGCGAACGGGCAGCCGCCCAGCCCGCCGACGGCCCCGTCGATGCGGTCGACGCCGGCGTCGAGCGCGGCGAGGGCCCCGGCGAGGGCCATCCCTCGCGTGTCGTGCAGGTGCACCCCCACCGGGATCCCCGGGGAGAGGTCCTTGACCGCGGCGACGAGGTTCCGCGTCTCGGCCGGCGTCGCGGTCCCGACCGTGTCCGCGAGCCCCAGCCCCGCGGCGCCGGAGTCCAGGGAGCGTCGCGCCTCGTCGAGCACCACCGCGGGGTCCACCGGTCCGACGTGGGGACACCCGAACGCCGTGGCCAGCGTGGCCTCGATCCGGGCGGACGCGCCGGCATCGGAGACGATGCCCGCCAGCTCGGTGCGTGAGGCCTCGACGCTGCGGCCGGCGTTCCGCTCGTTGTGCGGCTCGGAGACGGAGTAGACGAACTGGAGCCGTTCGAAGCCGGCGCCGAGGGCCAGCTCGGCGCCCCGCCGGTTGAGCACGAGCGCCGAGCAGGCGATCGGTGAGGACGGCAGCACGCGAGCCGAGAGCTCGGCCGCGTCGGCCAGCGCCGGCACCCGGTCGGGCCGGACGAACGAGGTCAGCTCGACGTCGACGACCCCTGCCGCGACGACGGCGTCGAAGATCTCGACCTTGGCGGCGGTCGGGACCGGAACCTCGTCCTGGAGGCCGTCGCGGAGCGTGACGTCACGCAGCACGAGGTTCACGTCGAGCCCACGGCCCGGTCGAAGAGGTCCTCGGTCGCGAAGGCGCGAACCCGCAACAGCACGTCGCGTCCCTGGAGGATGTGCTCGGTCATGAGCCGGCCGGCGCGATCGGCTTCGCCGCCCGCGACGGCCTCGAGGACCAGGTGGTGGAAGACGCTGGACCGCCGGGCCTCCCGGGGCCCGGAACCGTCGGAAGGCCTGGAAGACGAGCGGGATGTCGACCGTCCGGCGGAGCATCCGGAGGAGCCGCTCGTCGCGTGCCGCCTCGACGACGGCGACGTGGAACGCCTCGTTGCAGCGGTGCAGCTCCCGGACCCCCTCGATGGTGGAGACCGCCGGCACGGCCCGGTCGAAGCCAGCGAGCGCGACGTGCATCCGTGCGACCTGCTCGGGTCCGGCGCGCGTGGCGGCGCGCCGGGCCGCGTGGGACTCGAGCAGGGCTCGCAGCTCGTAGACGTCGAGGATGTCCTCGGCGGTCACCGGACGGACGGTGGCGCCCCGGTTCGGTTCG
Organism: Acidimicrobiia bacterium; assembly: GCA_027494165.1. Lineage (GTDB taxonomy): Bacteria > Actinomycetota > Acidimicrobiia > IMCC26256 > JAOSJM01 > JAOSJM01. The sequence goes on from JAOSJM010000001.1 coordinate 686,954, forward strand.
CTGCGGACCAGCCCGTCGGCCTCGAGGCGACGGAGGGCCTCCCGCACCGGCGTGCGCGAGAGCTCCAGGTCCTGGGCGATCCGCTGCTCCACCAGGCGCTCGCCGGGGCGGTAGCGCCCCTCGACGATGGCGTCGCGGATGCACCGCTCGGCGTGCTCGACCCCGTGTCCTCGACCAGGCATCGCATACAGGATGGCAGAGATCACCGCCAACGACCGGGGAAGACGCCGCAAGATCGCCGGTGATCGTGTGCAATCGGGCCGATGACGCCTTGACGGCACATGATCCTGACATTAGCTTCAGATCGCGGGTTCGGCCTCCTCACCGGGGGCGAGCGCAGCGGAAGGAGGGGACCGCGATGCCGATCCACCACGTGGCGATCGCCACCCGCGACCTGGAGGCGACCCACGAGTTCTACACCGAGGCGATGGGCTTCGAGCTCGTGAAGGTCGTCAAGCGCCTCGCTCCCCAAGGGGACGGAGGCTGGAGCCGCCACGTGTTCTACGACACCGGGGGCGACGGCCTCTTCGCCGTCTGGGACCTCCACCTCCTCGACGTGGACGAGGGGTGGAGGACGGAGATCTCCAAGGGCCTCGGGCTGCCGACGTGGGTCAACCACGTCGCCTTCACCGCCCACGACCGTGACGACCTCGGGGCCAAGAAGCGCAGGCTCCTCGAGCACGGGTGGATCGTCACCGAGGTCGACCACGGCTTCGTCCGGTCCGTCTACGTCCTCGACCCCAACGGCATCCTCGTGGAGTTCTGCCTGGACCAGGAGCCGCTCACCGAGGCCGACCGCGAGGAGGCGGAGCGGCTGCTCCTCGACGACACCCCGGCGACCATCCCCGAGCTCGAGGGCGAGATCCACCGCCCCGCGACCGTCCCGAGCCGCTGACCGGACGCCGGGCACCAGAACCCGACACCGAGAGGGGGTCCCCCATGAGCTCGCACGACCGACCCGGTGGCTTCCACCACGTCGCCTACGCCTGCCGTGACATCGACGCCACGCACCACTTCTACCAGGACCTCATGGGCATGCCCCTCATCCACACCGAGATCAAGGAGCACCAGGGCGGGTTCCTGCGCCACATCTTCTACGACACGGGTGACGGCTCGTGCCTGGCGTTCTTCGACCTCCACGGCGTCGGGGAGCGCGAGGGATGGTCGAGCGCGGTGTCGACCGGCAACCAGCTCCCGGTCTGGGTGAACCACGTCGCGTTCTCGTCCGACGCGGCGCGCCAGGAGGACGTGAAGGCCCGAATGGCCGCCGAGGGCATCGAGCCGTACATGGAGGTCGACCACGGGTGGTGCATCTCGTGCTACTACGTCGACCCCAACGGGATCCTCGTCGAGCTCTGCCGGGTCACCTCGGGGTTCGCGGCCGAGCCCGAGCGGGCCGCCGGCCTCCTCCACTCGACCGAGCCCACCGACGTCACCGTGCCGGTGCGGTGACCCCGGCGCTCGTCGTCGACCGATCAGGGCGAGTCCGCACCGTCCCCGCCGTCCACGGACCCGGCCGCCCCGGGCGTGGCGTCGGCGCGCCAGTAGAGGGCGTGGTACCAGATCGTGCTGAGCGTCGCCACGGCGTCGTCGTCGTCGACGGACGTCCTCGTGTCCCCCTCGCCACCCTGGCCCAGCCACACGAAGCAGAACTGCTCGAACATCGAGGCCAGGGCCGAGGCCGCGAGCCTCGGCTCGAGGTCCGGGCAGAAGCCGTCGGCCTGGGCCCGGCGGATCTCGCGCTCGATGTTGTCGACGCCGACGTGGCGGATGTCGCGCCAGCGCTGGGCGAACGCGTCGTCCTTCATGGCGAGCTGGAAGACCCCGACGAGGACGGGGAGGTGCTCCTTGTAGGCCATCCAATAGGCTCGGGCCGACGCCTCGATCCTCTCGCGTGGTGGTGCGTCGCGCCGGATCACCGACCGGGCCCGCATGATCACCTCGTGCGGGAACTGGTCGGCGAGGACCCACAACAGATCCTCCTTGCTCTCGAAGTAGTTGTAGAAGGAGGCGGGGGAGCGGCCCGCCTCGGTGGCGATGTCGGCGACCGTGGTCCTCAGGAAGCCGTGGCGGGCGATGGCCCGCCGGGCGGCGTCCTCGAACGCCGCCCGGGTCTTGCGTCCCCGGGCACTCGGGGGGAGCGGGGGCGCGCTTCGCTGGTCAGACACTGGCGGACCTGCCTGGACGTGTCCCGGTGCGGTGGGATCCGGGAAGGTGTGGACGGTCTGGCACGGCCACAGCGTAACCGGAGACGGCCCATGATCTGAACGCGACGTCAGGATCGAGAGTGGGGGGATCGCACACGGACGACGACCAAGGGAGACCCCACGTGTACTCCTTCGCCGCCAGCCTCCGGGCGCACGCGGCCCGCCGGCCCGACCACGCCGCGATCACGACGGGAGGCGGCCGGACCCTGTCCTACGGGGAGCTCGACGCGCTGAGCAGCCGGGTGGCCAACGCCCTGATCGGGGTGGGGGTGGAACCCGGGGACCGCGTCGCCCACGTCGGCCGCAACCGCGCCGAGTTCGCGGCGACGATGTTCGGTGCCTCGAAGGTCCGGGCGACGCTGGCGGGCGCGAGCTGGCGGCTCGCGGTCGACGAGCTGGGCGGCGTGCTCGCCGACGCCGACCCGAAGGTCGTGGTCGTCGACGAGGAGTTCGCCGCGAACGTGCAGGCCGTGGCCGCACGGGTTCCGGGGCTGCGCCAGGTGGTCGTCGCCGGCGCGACCGGTGACTTCGACACCTGGACGGCGCGCGTCCCCTCGGTCGACCCGGGTCTCGAGCCGCGACCCGACGACGTCGTCCTCATCACCTACACGTCGGGTACGACCGGTCTGCCCAAGGGCGTGATGGCCACGAACTCGATGATCGAGGCGCACCTCACGCGTCCCATGCCCTGGTGCCTCGACCCCGCCTCGGTGATGCTCGTCGTGTCGCCCGTGTTCCACGCGGCCGGCTCGGCGTGGGTGTTCCTCGGCGTGTACCACGGGGCTCACGTGGTGCTCCTGCCCGACGCGAACCCGCGCCTCGTCCTTCGGGCCGTGGGAGAGCACCGGGTCACCCACACCATGCTGGTCCCCGCGCTGATCCAGTTCATGCTCCAGACGCCGGAGTGCGCCGGCACCGACCTCTCCAGCCTCCGCACGGTCGTCTACGGCGCGTCGCCCATCTCGGAGACCGTGCTGAGCCAGGCGCTGGAGACCTTCGGGTGCGAGCTCGCCCAGGGGTACGGGATGACCGAGACCCTCGGCCCCATCACGTTCCTGTACCCGGCGGATCACGACCCCGCGCTGGGGTTGTTGCGGTCGGCGGGACGGCCCTCACCCGGCATCGAGCTGGCGATCGTCGACCCCGAGACGGGCGAGGAGCGGCCTCCGGGCGAGGTCGGCGAGGTCTGGACGCGCAGCGACCAGAACACGATCGGCTACTGGCGCAAGCCCGAGGAGACCGGCGCCCTGTTCCGCGACGGCTGGCTGCGCACGGGCGACGCCGGGTACGTCGACGATCGTGGCTACCTCTTCCTCACCGACCGGGTCAAGGACATGATCGTCAGCGGGGGCGAGAACGTGTACCCGGTCGAGGTCGAGAACGCGCTCATGGCCCACCCGGCGGTCGCCGACGTGGCCGTCGTGGGCGTCCCCGACGAGCGGTGGGGTGAGACCGTCAAGGCGGTGGTCGTGGCGGCGCCGGGCGGGGTCCCCGTCCCGGACGAGCTCATCGCCCACTGCCGGGAGAGGCTCGCCGGCTTCAAGTGCCCGACCTCGGTGGACCTCGTCGACGAGCTGCCCCGGAACCCGTCGGGGAAGGTCCTGCGCCGGCTCGTCCGGGAGCCCTACTGGAAGGGCCGGGCGCGGCTGGTCCAGTGAGCGCCCGGGATGCGGGTGCCGATCCGGTGCCGGAGGCCCGGGCGCGTCAGCATCCGTGGTCCTCGACCCAGCCGGCGATCCGGTCGGCGACGGCGTCGCGGGCGCCGGCCGGTTCCAGGAAGTAGTGGTCGCCGGGCATCGTCTCGAACGTCTTGTCCCGGGCCGCCACGGCGTCGAACAGCTTCCGGGCGTCGGACGGGAACACGCCCTCGTCCGCCGTGGGGTGCAGGAGCAGCGTGGGGAGGTGGAGCCGGGCCAGGTGCGGCGCGGCCTGGCACTGCGAGTCCTCGAGGCTCCACATCGACAGCCAGGTCCGCAGCGTGTTGAGCACGCCGATCCCGAAGACGCCGGCGTTGGCCCGCTTCGGATCGCCGGAGTAGCAGCGCGGGACGACCCGGTCGGAGGGGTCGAGGGTCGCGTCGACGAAGCGCAGGTCGGCCCAGGTCCGCTGCACGACGAAGAGCCGGTCGGTCACCCCCGTCCCGGAGCCGTTCCAGCTCCTCCTTCACCCACGCCGTGATGCGGTGGTTCCGGTCCCGTTGGGCGGCCCGGTATCGCTCGACGAACTCGGGCGGGTAGGGAGGGCCGTGGCGCGGGTCGAACATGTCGAGGTCGGGGTCGGTGGCCAGCGGATCGTTCTCGTCGAGGACCGACGGGTCCATCCAGTTGGTGAGCACCTCGGGGCGACCGGGGTGGGCGGCCAGGAACACGAAGAGGTCCCCGGGCGGGAGGTCGAGGATCGCCTCGAGCTCGCGCAGGCCGGGCGCGGGCCGCACGTTCGGCTCGATGGCCTGCGACTGGTAGGCCCCCATGAGCGACCCGCCCCCCGAGTTCCCGAGGAGGACGACCCGCTCCACCCCGGCGACCTCCCGCAGCCAGCGGACGCCGACGCCGATCTCGGCGAGCGCGTGGTCGAGGAGGAAGTAGGCCTCGTTCCCTCGGAAGCGCGTGTTCCATCCGAGGAAGCCGTAGCCGCGGGCCGCCAGGAGCTCCGCGAGGTAGTGCTCGGAGAAGTCCACGTTGTAGTGGGTGGCGACGAACGCCGTCGTGGGGCGCCCGCCGGCCGGCGTGTGGTAGACGCCCTGGCAGGGATGCCCCCGGCGCCGGCCCGGCCGACGACGGGGGAGGCCAGACCGACGAGCTGCCGCTCGACGCGCATGTGGACCTCCTTCGTGCGGAGGTCGACGCATCCACCGTCACCGTCGCGTCACCGTTGCCCCCCGCTGCTCGTGACCCTAACATCAGGTTCAGATCACGTCCCGACCTCCCGCCGCACCGGGTCTTGGCGTGTTCTGAACCTGATGTTAGATTCGGGAACAGGGAACAGGGATCCCGGCGGACAAGGGGGCAACGTGCATCGAAGGCTCATGGTGCTGGGACTCGTCCTGGCACTCCTGACGGCGGCGTGCGGCGACGACGACGGCGACGGCAACGCGAACGGCAACGCGGACAGTCCCACCACGGCGGCCGGCCCGGCCGAGGTGGCGACGGACAAGGGCGTGACCGACGACGAGATCCGCGTCGGGTTCCTCAACGGCTTCACCGGACCGATCGCTCCGCTGGCCATCGCGGCCGGGGCCGGGTTCGACGCGGCCGTGCACGAGGTGAACGAGGCGGGTGGCATCTGCGGCCGCGAGGTCGTCACCGTCCGGGGCGACACGAAGTACGACCCGCAGGTGTCGGTGCAGGAGTACCGGGCCAACAAGGACGACGTGGTGATGCTGGGGTCCCTCACCGGGACCGCCGCGCTGTTCGGGCTCTCCGAGGACATCGCCCGCGACGGGATCACGGTCCTCGGCGCCACGGGCTCGGCCAGCGTCCTCCCGCTGGAGAACATCTGGCTCTACATCACGTCCTTCACCCACCAGGCCCTCAACGCCATCAGCTGGGCGGCCGAGGAAGAGGCCGGTGACGACGGCGCTCTCCAGCTCGGGATCCTCTACCAGGACGACCCGTTCGGCCAGGAGGGCCTCGCGGCGGCGCAGTTCGCCGAGGCCAACCTCGACAACGTGGAGATCGTCGGTGAGGCCAAGTACGCCGCCGGGGACCAGGACTTCACCGCCCAGGCCCAGGCCCTGAAGGACTCCGGGGCCGAGGTCGTGTGGCTCCACGCCATCCCCTCGGCGGTCACGCCCTTCCTCGGGGCGGCCGCGCAGATCGGGTACGAGGCCATCTTCATCGGCATCGACGCGTCGTGGTCGGCCACGATGGTCGAGCCGCTCGGCGACATCCTCGACAACTACCGGGTCGTCACGTCGAGCGTGGCCTGGGGCGAGGACGTCGCGGGCATGGACGAGCTCCTGGCCGCCTACGAGGCGGTCTCGTCCGACCCGGGCAACGACTTCGTGATCGCCGGCTACATCAACGGGCGGGTCGCCATGGCGGCGCTCCGTCGGGCCTGCGAGCTTGGCGACCTGACCCAGGCCGGGATCGGGAAGGCGATGGTCGGCCTCGAGGTGGACAACGGCGGGCTCGGACCGAAGCTGTCCTTCGGTGACACGCTGGACGAGCAGATCCCCTCTCGGGCGACGCGCGTCAACGCGATCAACCTGGAGGAGAAGCGGGCCGAGCCGCTCACGGACTTCGCGGCGTCCCCGCTCGCGGAGCAGTGGACGTTCGACGAGCTCCCCGGGTGATCCCTCCCCGGCTCGGGCGCGGGCGGACCGACGGTCCGCCCGCCCCGGCCGCCGGGGACCCGAGCCAGGCGCCGGCCGATCCGAAGGGAGCGCAGCGACCCCCATGAGCACCACGGCAGTGCGACCCGCGACCGACGAGCGGCTCGCCCTCGACACCGTCCCGAAGCTCCTCTGGCACCGGGCCCACGAGCATCCGGCTCGGATCGTGTTCCGGCACAAGGAGCTCGGGATCTGGAACCCCATCACCTGGGCGACCTACCTCGCCCGGACCGAGGCGTTCGCCCTGGGGCTCGGGACCCTGGGCGTCGAGCCGGGTGACCGCGTCGCGGTCCACTCCGAGAACCGTCCCGAGTGGGTGTACGCCGACGTCGCCATCGAGGCCTGCCGGGCCATCGTGGTCGGCATCTACCCCACGAACCCGGCCGCCGAGGTCCGGTACCTGCTCCAGAACTCGGGAGCCAAGGTGCTCGTGGCCGAGGACCAGGAACAGGTCGACAAGGCGCTCGAGGTCTTCGACGAGTGCCCGGACCTCGAGCGCATCGTCGTGATCGATCCCAAGGGGATGCGCAGCTACTCGCATCCCGCGCTCGTGAGCTACGACGAGATCGAGGCACGGGGGCGCGAGCTGGCCGAGGCGGATCCCGATGCCTTCCACCGGCTCGTCGCCGACACCCGAGCCGAGGACGTGGCCGTGCTCGTGTACACGTCGGGGACGACCGGTCCTCCCAAGGGCGCCATGCTCACCCAGCAGAACGGCCTCGTCGGGACCCGGGCGTTCGCCGAGGGGATCGGCATCCGCGACGACGAGCAGACGGTCTCCTACCTGCCCCTCTGCCATCTCGCCGAGCGGGTCTGGACGCTCTACGCCCCACTGACCTACGGCGTGGTGGCGAACTTCGCCGAGTCGATCGACAGCGTCCAGCAGGACATCTACGAGATCGCCCCGACCTTCTTCGGTGCCGTGCCGCGGATCGCCGAGAAGATGCAGTCCGGCGTCGAGATCCGCCTCATGGACTCGGCCTGGATCAAGCGCAAGAACTACGAGCTGTGGATGCGGGTCGGGAGGAAGCTCGCCCGTGAGCGCCTCGAGCGCAGGGGCCACCTGAGCGCCCCGTCGCGGGTCCTCTACGCGCTGGGCAACCTCTTCCTCTACCGGGCCCTGCGCGAGCGGCTGGGCATGAAGCGGGTCCGCCACTGCCTCATCGGGACGGCGCCGGTGGCCCCCGAGCTCATGGAGTACTTCCACGCCATCGGGATCCGCATGATCCAGGCGTACGGCCAGACGGAGTGCGGCGGTGCCTCGCACGCCCACAAGGGCTGGGACATCCGCTTCGACACCGTGGGCGTCCCTTTTCCGGCCTACGAGTGCCGTCTCGACCCGGACACGGACGAGGTGCTCCTCCGCAGCGAGGGGAACTTCGCCGGCTACTGGAACAACCCCGAGGCGACCGCCAGGACCCTCGTCGACGGATGGCTCCACACCGGTGACCAGGGGGTGATCCACGACGGCGAGCAGCTCCAGATCGTGGGTCGCATCAAGGACATCATCATCACGGCCGGCGGCAAGAACATCTCTCCCTCCGAGATCGAGAACAAGCTCAAGTTCTCCCCGTACGTCAAGGAGGCCGTGGTCATCGGCGAAGGACGCAAGTACCTGACGGCCCTCATCGGTATCGAGTTCGACAACGTCGCCCACTGGGCCGAACGGCGCGGCATCCCGTACACCACGTACCGGGACCTCTCCGAACGTGAGGAGGTCGTGGAGCTGGTGAGCGAGTGGGTGCAGCACGTGAACGACGAGCTGGCCCGGGTGGAGAACATCCGCAAGTTCCGGCTCATCCCCAAGGAGCTCGACCACGAGGACGAGGAGCTCACGGCCACCCAGAAGGTCAAGCGGTCGTCGATCGAGAAGAAGTTCCAGGAGCTCGTCGAGACCATGTACGGCTCGAGGCCGGCGCCCGAGGCGGAAGCGGTCCGATGACGAAGTTCCTCCAGCTCCTGTTCCAGGGGATGTCCCTCGGGGCCATCTACGCCCTCATCGCCCTGGGGTTCGTCATCGTCTTCAAGGGCTCCGGCGTCTTCAACTTCGCCCACGGAGACTTCGTGATGGCCGGCGCGTACGTCGTGGTCGTCGCCGCGGCCAGCGCCCCGTACGGTCTCGCCGTGGCCCTGGCCCTGCTCGTGCTCGTGCTCCTGGCGCTCGTCGTCGAGCGCACGGTGCTCAGACCCATGCTGGGTCAGCCGCTCTTCGCCGTGATCATGGTGACCCTCGGCGTCTCGATCATGGTGAGATCCGTGGTCGCCATGCTCTGGGGCGTCGAGGAACGGGGGTCCTCGGCCGAGCCCATCGGGCGGGGCGTGGTGCACGCGGGCGAGGTGGCCCTGCCCTGGGTCGGGATCTGGACGATCGGCGTCTCCGTCCTGCTCCTCGCCGCCCTGTGGTTCTTCTTCCAGAAGACCGGCTACGGGCTCGCGCTCCGGGCGACCGCGAACAGCCAAGAGGCGGCGCTCGCCCAGGGGATCGACATCCGGCGCATGTTCGCGCTCTCGTGGGCCATCGCGGGGGTGCTCGCCGTCGCCGCCGGGATCTTCCTCGGGGCGTTCCCGCGGCAGGTGACGCCCGCGATGGGGGCGACCGCCCTGGCCGCCCTCCCCGCCATCATCATCGGGGGCTTCGACTCCGTCCCGGGGGCCGTGGTCGGGGGGCTCTCGGTCGGGATGATCCAGGTGCTCGGCGCCGGCTACCTGGCCGACGTCGGCGGCGGGAACTTCCACGAGGTCCTGCCCTACCTGGTGATGCTGCTCGTCCTCGCCGTGCGTCCGTACGGGCTGTTCGGCAGCCCCGACATCGAGAGGGTGTGACGTGGCCTCCGGGGTCATCGCCCAGACCTATCGCCAGGACATGGCCCTGCGCCGGGGGTCCCTGCAGTGGCTCGGCGTCGCCGCCGTGGCCGCCCTCGCCCTCGTGTACCCGTTCTGGGCCGATGCCCGGTGGGAGACGGTCGGCGTGTTCGTGCTCATCGCCGCCACCGCGGGGCTCGGCCTGCACGTGCTCACCGGCCTCGCCGGGCAGGTGTCGCTCGGGCACTCGGCCTTCGTGGGTGTGGGGGCCTACACCGCGATCTGGCTCGGGGCGGACCACGGGATGCCGATGTGGGTGTGGCTCCCCGTCTCCGGTCTGGTGCCCGCCGCGGTCGCGCTCCTGGTGGCGCCGTTCGCGGCCCGGGTCCGGGGGCTCTACCTCGCCGTCGTGTCGGTGGCGCTGATCTTCGTGGCCAACTACTTCTGGAACTGGTGGGACTGGCTCACCGGGGGGTTCAACGGGCGCACCGCCCAGCCGACGACCGTCATGGGCCACAACCTGTTCGACGATCTCGACGTGTTCGGGCTCGTGCACCTCAACTCCAACGAGCAGTTCTGGTTCCTCGTGCTGGCGGTCTTCCTCCCGCTCGCCCTGGCCGCGCGCAACATCCAGCGGACCCGCATCGGGAGGGCCTTCATGTCGGTGCGGGAGCGGGATCTCGCCGCCTCGGTCGCCGGGGTCCCGGTCACGCGCACGAAGGTCCTCGGCTTCGTCGTGGCCGCCTTCTACGCGGGCGTCGCCGGCTCGCTGCTCGCGGCGTACCAGTCGTACGTCGTCCCGAGCCAGTGGAACCTGCTCCTCGCCATCTCGTACATCGCGATGATCGTGATCGGGGGCCTGGGCTCGGTGCTCGGCGTCGTGCTGGGCGCCGTCTTCGTCACCGCGCTCCCCACGTTCGTCGAGTCGCTCGCGGACGTCCTGCCCCTCCTCACCGACAAGCCGTCCACGTCCGGAGGGCTGACGGTCGACCTGGTGTCGACCTTCCTCTACGGGCTCGCGATCGTCGTCGTGATGGTCGCCGAGCCCCGGGGGATCATGGGGCTGTGGGAGCGGTTCAAGCTGTTCTGGAGGTCGTGGCCGTGGAGCCCGTGATCGTCGACGTCGCCCGCGACGAGAGCACACCGGTCACGCCGATGCTCGAGATCCGCAACCTCGAGATCGGCTACGAGCGCCTCGCCGAGGTGGTCCGCGGGGTGAGCCTGACCGTGGGCCAGGGCTCCATCGTCACCCTGCTCGGGCCGAACGGCGCCGGGAAGACGACCATCCTCCGGGCCGTCTCCGGCCTCCTCGACATCCACGACGGGGAGGTCCGCAAGGGACAGGTGATCCTGGACGGGGCGGACGTCACCGGTGCGCCGGCGGCCCGCATGGTCCGCTCCGGGGTCACGCTCGTCCCCGAGGGTCGCCAGGTCTTCGACGTGCTCACCGTGGAGGAGAACCTCCGCAGCGGCGCCCACACGCGTCGGCGGGATCCGCAGGAGGTCGAGGAGAGCCTCGCCGAGGTGTTCACGCTGTTCCCGCCGCTCGAGAAGCTCCGGCGGCGTACCGCCGGCTACCTCTCGGGAGGCGAGCAGCAGATGCTGGCCATCGGGCGGGCGCTCATGGCCCGACCCCGCCTGCTCCTCCTCGACGAGCCGAGCCTCGGCCTGGCCCCGAAGGTGGTCGAGGAGATCTGCCGGGTGCTCGTGGAGATCAACCGGAGGGGGACCTCGGTCCTCCTCGTCGAGCAGAACGCGCTCATCGCGCTCCGGATGGCGCACGACGGGTACGTGCTCGAGAACGGGCGGATCGTGCTCGACGGGCCATCGGACCGGCTGCTCGCCAACGACGACATCCGCGAGTTCTACCTGGGCCTGCACCCGGGTGGGGAGCGGCGCAGCTATCGAGAGATCAAGCACTACCGCCGGCGCAAGCGGTGGCTCTCCTGAGCCCCGGCCCGACGCCGACCTGAGGCCCGACCGTCACGGACCGTCACGAGGGGGGAAGCCGTTGAAGGCCGTGCTCCAGTACCGGGCCAGCCCCGGGTTCGTCCGCACGCTCCGGGAGCGCGCGCCCGGCTGGCTCGACGTCGTGGTCGTGGACGAGCGCGACCGCTCCACGTTCGCCGCGGAGATGCGGGACGCCGAGGTGCTCCTCCACGTCCTGGAGCCCGTGACGGCCGCGGTCCTCGAGGCGTCTTCGTCGCTGCGGCTCGTGCAGAAGATCGGGGTCGGCGTGAACACGATCGACCTCGACGCCGCCCGGGCCCGGGGGGTGGCCGTGGCCAACATGCCCGGCACGAACACGACGGCGGTCGTCGAGCACACGCTGGCCCTCCTCCTGGCCGCGCTCCGCCGGATCCCCGCGTTCGACCGGTCGACCCGGTCCGGCCGGGGCTGGGAGCCGGACCTCGGATCGGTCGACGCGGTGGGGGAGCTGGCGGGGAGGACGGTGGGCCTCGTCGGGTACGGCGCCGTCGCGTCCCAGCTCGCGCCGGTCCTGTGCGCCCTCGGCGCCCGGGTCCTCCACAGCACCCGGACCGCGCGGCCCGACGCCGTGTCCGAGCCCCGGTCGCTCGACGACCTCCTCGGCGAGTCCGACGTCGTCTCGCTCCACCTCCCCCTCACGGCCGAGACGACCGGGCTCCTCGACCGGGACCGCATCGCGAGGATGAAGCCGGGGGCCGTGCTCGTGAACACGGCCCGGGGGGCGCTCGTGGACGAGGACGCGCTCGTCGACGCGCTGCGGTCGGGCCACCTCCGGGCGGCCGCCCTCGACGTGTTCGCCGAGGAGCCGGTCGCGCCCGACCACCCGCTCCTCGCCCTCGACAACGTGGTGGTGACGCCCCACGTCGCGTGGCTCACCCCCGAGACGCTGGCCCGCAGCGCGTCGGTCGCCTTCGAGAACTGCCGCCGGCTCCGCGCCGGCGAGCCGATCCTCCACCGGGTGGTGTGACGTGGCCGAGGAGGGAGGCGCGCTCGAGGGGCTGCGGGTGCTCGAGCTCGGGAGCTTCATCGCCGGCCCGTTCGCCGGCCAGCTGCTCGGCGACCACGGCGCCGACGTGATCAAGGTCGAGCCCCCGGGGGCGGGCGACCCGATGCGGCGGTGGGGGGTGTGCCGCGACGGACGGAGCCTCTGGTGGCCGGCCATCGCCCGCAACAAGCGGTCGGTGGCGGTGGACCTGCGCCGGGACGAGGGGCGCGAGGTCGTCCGCCGGCTGGCGGCCCGGTGCGACGTCGTGATCGAGAACTTCACCCCCGGCCGGCTGGCGGGATGGGGGCTGGGCTACGGCGAGCTCGCGGCCGGCAACCCCGGGCTGGTCCTGACCCACGTGTCGGGCTTCGGGCAGACCGGGCCCCGGGCCGGCGACCCCGGGTTCGGCAGCGTCGGCGAGGCCATGGGCGGGATCCGTCACACGACGGGGTGGCCGGACCGGCCCTCGACCCGGACCGGGGTCTCGCTCGGGGACGCCCTGGCGGCCCTCTTCGCCATCGTGGGGACGCTCGCCGCGCTCCACGAGCGCGAGCGCAGCGGCAGGGGGCAGGAGGTGGACGTGGCCCTCTACGAGGCCGTGTTCGCCGTCATGGAGTCGCTGCTGGCGGACCACGAGATCGGAGGAGTCGTGCGGGGACGGGCGGGGAGCACCCTCCCCGGCGTGGCGCCGTCGAACGTCTACCCGACGGCCGACGGTCACGACGTGCTCGTCGCCGCCAACGCCGACGCGCTCTTCCGGCGGCTCTGCGACGCGATGGGCCGCCCCGAGCTCGGGGACGACCCGCGCTTCGCGACCCACGGCGCCCGGGGGGAGCACCAGGACGAGCTCGACGAGGTCATCGCCGGCTGGACCGCCACGCTCGGGCTGGCGGAGCTGCGGCGGACGCTCGACGAGCACGCCGTCCCCAACGGCCTCATCTACACCGCGCCCGACATCCTCGCCGACGACCACTACGCGGCCCGGGAGATGATCGAGCGCCTCCACGACGCGGGGCTGGGGAGGCTCGTCCCCATGGCCGGCGTCGTCCCCAAGCTGTCCCGGACGGCCGGCCGCGTCCGCGGGGTCGGTCCCGAGCTCGGCGAGCACACCGAGGAGGTCCTCGTCGAGGTCGGCGGCTACCGGCCCGAGGAGGTGGCCCGGCTCGTCGCCGACGGAGCCGTGGCCAGCCGGTGCCCGACCGGGTCCACCGGCTCGACCGGGAAGGAGTCCGACCCGTGACCGACCCCTCGCTCCACCGCTACGAGCGAATCCCCTACCTCGTCGTCTTCGAGGACCGCTCCACGTTCCGCGACACCTACGGAGGCGTGGGCGACCACGTGACGCTGGAGTCGTACCTGCTCCGGCCCGACCGGCCGTCCGACACCGTGCTCGTGTTCATGCACCCCGTCGGGGGAGGGGCCTACCTGCCGATGGTCAACGGGCTCGCCCGGGCCGGGCACCACGTCGTCTACTGCGGCAGCCGCTACCGGGGAGCCGACGCCGGGCTGATCATGGAGAAGGTCGTGCAGGACCTCGGCGCCTGCGTGCGGGACGCCCGGGAGCGGCTGGGCTACCGCAACGTGGTGCTGGCCGGGTGGAGCGGCGGCGGCGCGCTCTCGCTCTACTACCAGCAGCAGGCCGAGTCGCCGACGGTGACGGCCACGCCGGCGGGTGACCCACCCGACCTGACCCGGGAGCAACTCGTCCCCGCCGAGGGCGTGATGCTGCTCGCCGCCCACGTGAGCCGCCACGGCACGCTCACCGAGTGGCTCGACGCCTCGATCGTCGACGAGCTCGACCCGTCGAAGCGCGACCCGGCGCTCGACCTGTACGACCCGGAGGGCCCGAACCGGCCCCCGTACCCGGAGGACTTCCTCGCCCGCTACCGGGCCGCGCAGGTCGCCCGCAACCGGCGCATCACCACCCGGGTCAAGGAGAAGCTGGCCGAGCTGCGGGCCTCGGGCCGGCCGGACGACGAGCACGGCTTCGTGGTCCACGGCACGATGGCCGACCCCCGGTGGCTCGACCCCGCCGTCGATCCCAACGACCGGCGTCCCGGGTGGTGCTACCTGGGCGACCCCCGGGTGGTGAACATGGGGCCCGTGGGCCTGGCCCGGTACAGCTCGCTGCGGAGCTGGCTCTCGCAGTGGAGCTACGACGACGCCCGCGGCGACGGCGTGCGCTGCGCCCGCGACGTGTCGGTCCCGGTGCTCGTCGTCGGGAGCTCGGCCGACGACGCCTGCACCCCGAGTCACACCCGCCGGCTGTTCGAGGCCGTGGGCCACGACGACAAGGAGATGGTGGAGGTCGCGGGGGCCACCCACTACTACGCGGGGCCCGAGCAGCGGGCGCCGCTGGCGGTCGCGATCGGGCACGTGACGGACTGGCTCGCCCGCCACGGCTTCCGCTGAGCCGGCCACGCACCCGCTGATCCTGACGTGTCCGTCAGGTGGCGGTGCTAGCCTGCGCCGGCATGGTCGAGCCGACCGCCGGGCCTCCCGAGGGCGCCCCGCTCGAGCCGGCCCGCGCGCTCCTCACCGACCGGGTGGCCGTCGTCACCGGCGCGGCGATGGGGATCGGGCGCGCGGTCGCGCTCGCCCTCGCCCGCTTCGGGGCCCACCTCGCGCTCTGCGACCGTGAGGCCGAGGAGCTCGAGTCCGTGGCCGCGGAGGCCCGCGGCCTCGACCGCCGGGTCGTGACGGGCGTCCTCGACGTGCGGGACGCCGAGGCCGTCCGCTCGTGGCTCGAGGCCGTCCGATCCGCGCACGGCCGCGTCGACGTGCTCGTGAACAACGCCGGCGGAGGCTTCCGGGCCCCGTTCCTGGAGGTCAACGACCGGGGGCAGGACGCGCTGGTGCACGAGAACTTCACCAGCGTCACCCATCTCGTGCGGAACGTCGTGCCGCTGATGCCGCCGCCACCCCGGGGAGGCTCGATCGTCAACGTCACGTCCATCGAGGCCCACCGGGCCGGTCCCGGGTTCGCGGTCTACTCGGCGATGAAGGCGGCGGTGGCGAACCTCACCAAGACCCTCGCCCTCGAGCTCGGCGACCGGATGATCCGGGTGAACTGCGTCGCTCCCGACGTCATCCCCACGCCGGGGATCGGCGAGGACCTCCCGGTCCGCACGCCCTTGCCCCGGCGCGGCCACCCCCGACGACGTGGCGGCCGCGGCCGTCTACCTGGCCGGCGACCTCGCCCGCTTCGTCACCGGCGTGACCCTGCACGTCGACGGCGGGAACCTGGCCGCGGGCGGCTGGCGCCGCACCGACGACGGGAGCTTCACGACGTGAGGTTCGGGGTCGCCCTCGGGCGCGTGCACCCGGCGCTCTTCCTCGACGTCACCCTCGAGGCCGAGCGCCTCGGCTACGAGTCGGTCTGGCTGCCCGAGCACCTGGTGTTCCCGATGGCGATGAGCCGGTCCCCGCATCCGGGCGAGGAGCACCCGCCGGTCCCGCCCACGACCCCGGTGTTCGACGCCCTCGCGTACCTGAGCTACCTCGCGGGGCGGACCGAGCGCATCCGCCTCGGCACCCACGTCTACAACCTCGCGCTCCGCCATCCGTTCGTGGCCGCCCGGGCCGTCCAGACCTGCGACGTGGTCTCGGGCGGACGGCTGGAGCTGGGGATCGGCGCCGGGTGGCTGGAGGAGGAGTGGGTGGCGGCCCAGCTCGACTTCCGCACCCGGGGCCGCCGCCTCGACGAGGCCCTCGAGGTCTGCCGCCGGCTGTGGACCGAGGCCGAGGTCGAGCACCACGGCGAGTTCTTCGACTTCGGGCCGGTGGCCTTCGAGCCCAAGCCGGTGCAGCGGCCCTGGCCGCCGATCCACGTCGGAGGCGAGAGCGAGGCCGCGCTGCGTCGCGCCGCGCGGGCCGGTGACGGGTGGATCGGCATGGGCCACACGCCGGAGTCGGCGGCCCGCTCCATCGGGCGGTTGCGCGAGCTGTGCGAGGACCACGGCCGGGGCGGCGAGCGCCTCGTGGTGAGCCTCGGAGGCGAGGTCCGCGACCGGGACGACGTGGCCCGGTGGGAGGAGCTGGGGGTGGACCGGCTCGTGGTCTCGCCGTGGCGGCGGTCGCGGGAGGCGCTCGAGGGGCTGGGTCGCTTCGCCGAGGCCGTGGGGATCGGCGAGGAGCCCGCCTGACCGGCCGCCGGGCCGGCCCTGTGCTCCCCGCCTGCCCGTCCGCCCGTGCGCTCCGGGCCGGCCCATCGTCGCTGCCGGGTTGGCGCGGTTTCGGGGCTCACGACCCCGATACCGCACCGACCCGGGGACCGGGAAGGGCCGGGGAACCGGGAAGGGCCGGGGGCGTTCAGGCCGGGTCGCCGGGTCGGCGGGTTGTCGCTGCCGGGTTGGCGCGGAATCGGGGCTCACGACCCCGAAACCGCACCAACCCGGGGAACCGGGAAGGGCCGGGGACGGGACGGGCCCGGGGGCGTTCAGGCCGGGTCGCCGGGCCGGCCGAGGAGGTCGTCGGGCCGGTCGCCGAAGTCCCGGATGGTGCCGCGGTTGCGCCGGGCGTGGCCGATCCGCTCGGGCTGCATCGTGTAGCAGATCCCGGTCATGAGCGCGCCCAACTCGTCCGCGGTGGCGATGCGGTCGAGGTCCATGCCCCGGCCGAGCCCGATCCTGCAGGCCCGGCGCAGCACGCCGGCGGCCTCGGCCCCGTCGGGGTCGAGCGTGGTGTCCGCCCAGCGCAGGAAGCCGCCCTCCCAGGGGGCCCGCGCGTAGAGGGGCGGGTCGACGACCCTCCCGCCCTCGAGCGTCCACGACAGCACCGGCGCTCCGTCACGCCACAGGCGGACCCGGGCCCGGCTGTCGACGGGCACCGGCACCTCGGCGTCGTACTGGCGGCGCGTCCGGCCGGCGGCCGCGTGGGCGACCGCCAGCCCGGCGAGGTCGAAGAGGTGGGTGCAGTGGGCGCGGGGATCGGCGTGGGCGGCCGCGCCGGTGGCCCGCTCGAAGAGTGGCACTCCCTCGAGGTCGCGCAGGCGGATTCCCGCGTCCGGGCAGGTGGTCCACGGGGATCTGGGCGCCTCGGCGGTGATCGCGACGACCCGCCGCCCGTCGTGGCGGAGGCGGACCCGGAAGTGGTGCATGTCGTCCTCGAGGCCACCGACCACGAGCCCCGGCTCGGTCGTCGTGAGCCGGATGCGGCGCCGGTACGCGTCCGCGGTGACGTCGGGGCCGGCACTCCGAGGGACCGTGGCTCCGGCGAACGGCTCGCCGTGGCCGCCCCCGGCCGGCTCGGCGCCCCGGGTCAACCCTCGGGCTCCGGCTCGCCGAGGAAGCGGATGGTCCGGCTCCGGAAGCGCCACCGGTCCTCCTCGCGGACCAGATCGTCGTAGTAGCGGCCGGCCTGGGAGACGCTGAACCCGCCGTCGGTCTTCGTCAGGTACAGGAAGTCGGTGCGGGCCCGGGCGCGGCGGCCGTCGTCGTCGACGTCGAGCACGGTGTTGTACGTGACGTGCTGGCCGGGTGGCATGCCGGGCCGGCGCTGCCCGATGGTGTCGTGGATCTCCCGGCGACCCCGGCGCGTCTCGCCGAACACCGTGAAGGCGCCGTCCTCGGCGAAGAGGTCGGCGAACTCCTCCGGGCGACCGTCGTCGTAGTGCTGGCAGTACTCGGCCAGCAGCCTGCGGATCCTCGACTCCTGCTTGGTCCTGCCCATGCTCACCGGCTCCCTCTCCGGGCTCGCTGCTCGCCCGGGTAGCCACCACCGCCGAAGCGCGCGTCGAGGGCGTCGTAGTCGACCGCGAAGCCCCGGCGGGGGAGCCGGTCCACGAACTCCACCTGCCGTGGCTTCTTGTAGGAGGCGATGGCGGCCCGGCAGTGCTCGACGATGTCCTCGGCCGACGCCGAGACCCCGTCCCGGAGGGCCACGACGGCCACGACCCGCTGGGTCCACTCGGGGTCGGGGACGCCGATCACCGCGCACTCGGCCACGGCCGGGTGACGGGCGATGCACGCCTCCACCTCGGTGGGGTAGACGTTCTCCAGCGCCGACTTGATGATGCGGGTCTTCGGCCCGATGAAGGTGAGGGTGCCGTCGGCCTCCCGCCGGGCCAGGTCGCTCGTGTGGTGCCAGCCGCCGACTTGGCGGTGCGCCGTCTCGTCGGGCCGGTTCCAGTAGCCGTTCGCCACGAGGGGACCGCGGACCACCATCTCCCCGACCTCGCCGTCGGGCACGTCGTCGCCGTCGGGGTCGACGACCCGGACCTGGACGAGCGGCGAGGGGCGGCCGTGGGCGCCGACGGTGGCCGCGGCGAGGCTGTTGAAGGTGAGCATCCCCGTCACCTCGGTCTGCCCGTACCCGCCGGGGTTGCGGGCCCAGGGGCTCGTGTCCACGGTGATCATCTCGTTCCAGGCCGGCTTCCCCGGGAACGCCCGCAGCGACGTGAGGTCGTAGCGGCCGTCGGCGTTGACCTCGAGGATCCGGTTGACCGTGGGGCCGACGAGGAAGGCGCCGGTGCACCGCTCGGCCTCGATCAGCCGGCACAGCTCGGCGGCATCGGCCCGTCGCGTGAAGACGTTGGTGCCGGCGGCCACGAACGTGGCCACGGTGGTCATGAGGGTGGCCATGTGGAAGAGCGGGCCGCTGTTCAGGTAGACGTGGTCGGGCCCGACCTCGGCGACCCGCTGGAGCACGAGGCTCTGGCCGATCAGCGCCGCGTGGCCGAGGAGGGCACCGGCGGGCCGTCCGGTGAAGGCCGCCGTGTACATCACGAGCACCGACGAGGCCGGGTCGACGGGGAGGTCGGGGTCCTCGGCGGCTCCCTCGGCGACGGCGCCCTCGTAGGTGTCGGGGCCCGCCGGGGCGTCGTGGCGGAGCCACCGGGCCCGGTGCCCCGCGCGCTCGCGGGCGGCCCGGACCGTGCCGCCGATCTCCTCGTCCTGCCACACGACCACGGCCGGGTCGAGGTCGTCGAGGACGAAGGCCGTCTCGTCGACCGAGGACCGCCAGTTGGCCGGGCAGCACATCGCCCCGAGCTTGGCCGCGGCGAGCAGCAGCTCGAGCACCCGGAACGAGCCCTGCCCGAGCCAGAGGACCCGGTCGCCGCCGCCCACCCTGAGGCCGGACAGCGCGCGGGCGAGGCGGTTCACCCGCTCGTCGAGGGCCCGGTAGGTCAGGCGCACGTCGCCGTCGACGACCGCGGTCCGGCGCGGCCAGCTCCGGGCGTGCTCGCGCAGCACGTCGCCCAGGGTGTGGGCGTGGAGCACGTCGACGGCGGTCACGCCAGGATGATCGCACAGGGGTGACGCGACCGTCAGCGTCGCTGCCTCCCTGGGCGATCGGTCTCGTTCCGTCGGCACGATCCCGGGGCTCGGTACCTCGAGTTCGCGCCCACCCGCCGCGGCCGGGTGCCTCGCTCACCCGGTGCCACCCCGCGGAGTGGAGCCAACGGTTCTCCCCGATCCGAGCCTGTCGATCCTCGAAAGTGTAGGGCCTCGATGACTCCGGATAGCGTCTCGGCAAAATACGAAAGACATTGACCAGACGAGACCCAAAAGGCTATGGTGAACGATGTCGCTCGGCGGCACCCGGCGGCTCCATGGCAGTCCTTCGAGTTGTCGGGAGGAGGTGTCCGGGTTGCCGAGACCTCCGGGCCGGCTCCTCGTCCTCGGGATGGTGCTCACCCTCCTCGCCGGGGCGTGCGGTGGCTCCCGATCCGCCGGTGACGCGACGGTCGAGGTCGCGGGCTCCCGGCCCGCGGCGGCCGGCGGAACCGCGGGGGAGGCCGGCGTCGTCTGCGACCTCGACCCCACCCGATTGGCAGAGCCGCCACCGGCGACGTGGGTCGACCGCATCCCCGACGCGCCCGTGCCCGTCTGCGTCGGGACCGTCGGTGCGGACCGCTACTGGCTCCGCGTCGGCGGGTCGCCGCCCGACGTCGAGGCCCGGCTCCAGTACCGCGACGTCCAGCTCTCGAGCATCCACGACGACGCGACCTCCTGGCCCGGGCGCCTCGAGGAGGGCTTCCTCGTCTGGGAGGTGAGCAGCCTCGATGGCAGGCAGTTCCTGCTGGGCGAGGTGCCGTCGTCGGTCGGCTCGGTCGTGGTGCACCTTGACGACGGTCGCCGGGTCCGCGTGCCGGCCAGCCCCGACACGGGGCTCCCCGTGCGCCACGTCGTCTTCGGGATGTCCGTGACGTCGCGTGTGATCCGGGTCGAGGCGCCAGGGGTCTTCTCGTTCGAGGTACCCGAGGTGGAGACCTTCGCCGGCCTCGAGCTCACGGTGGATCCGGCGCTCGTCGTCCCGGCCGGAGGAGCAGGAGGGTGACGTCGTCGCCACTGGGCCCGGGCCGCCGTCGTCGCGGTCGTCGTGGGCTCCAGCGTCCTCCCCTGGGTCCCGGGTGGGGAGAACAGAGCCGCGGCGCACGAGGGCGTTTTCTCGCTTCCTCCGGGGCCGTATTGCGCCGGGAACGGGTACGGCACCAACGACGTGGATGG
The DNA here is from genome assembly GCA_027494165.1 of Acidimicrobiia bacterium. Lineage (GTDB taxonomy): Bacteria > Actinomycetota > Acidimicrobiia > IMCC26256 > JAOSJM01 > JAOSJM01. The sequence continues at coordinate 707,720 of JAOSJM010000001.1, forward strand.
CCGGGGCATTGGGTGAGCTCGGCCCGCACCGGGCTCGGTCAACCCTCGGGACCATGCGCGGTGCTCGTTCGCATGACAGGGAGTTACTGCTACGGGACCAACCCGCCGATCTGCCAGGCCAACATCGTCTGGACGGAATGGCAGTCGGCTGCCGCGCCCGGCCCTGTCCTCCAGCAGGTCGGACGGGTTCAAGGCGACGGAGAGCCAGCACCGGTTCTGCAACGGCCCGTGGTCCTGCGGTCCCGTCTACGGGGTGCTCACGAGCCATCCGCACTGACCGCCGAGCGACCACTCTCCCTCGCCGGCCGGGGGCTCGCGGCTCAGGGGGCCTCGGGGTGGCGGAGGAGGTGCTTCATGACCTTGCCGGTGGCGTTGCGGGGGAGCTCCCCCACGAAGTGGACCTGGCGAGGCCGCTTGTAGTCGGCGAGGCGCGCCGCGCAGTGCCCGCGCAGCTCGTCGGCGGTGACCGGCGCGCCCTCGCGGGGCACCACGAAGGCGGCGACGTCCTCGCCGAGGACCGGGTGGGGGACCCCGACCACCGCGACCTCGGCGACGTCGGGGTGCTCGAGGAGCACGTGCTCGACGTCGGTCGGGTAGACGTTGTGGCCGCCCCGGATGATGAGGTCCTTCTTGCGGCCCACCAGGTAGAGGTAGCCGTCCTCGTCGAGGTGCGCGAGGTCGCCGCTGCGCAGCCACCCGTCCTCGGTCCAGGTGGCCGCGGTGGCCTCGGGGTCCCGGTAGTACTCCCGCTGGCGGCCGGGCAGCCGGGTGAGGAGCTCGCCGACCTGGCCCGCCGGCAGCTCCCGGCCCTCGTCGTCGACGATCCTGACCTCCATGGGCGGGAGGGGCCGGCCGACCGACCCGACCCGCCGCTCCGCCTCCTCCTTGGGGATCACGATGAAGGCCGGTCCGGCCTCGGTCATCCCGTAGGAGTTCGACACCGACGCGCCGGGTAGCCGCTCCTGGAGCCGGCGGAGGGTCGACGGAGACAGGGGGCGCTGCCGATCGACAGCATCACCAGGCTCCCGAGGTCGGCTTCGTCGAAGCGGGGGTGGGCGACGAGGAGCTCGGCCATCGCGGGCACGAGGAACGCCATGGTCGGCCGCTCCCGCTCGACGATCTCCAGCCAGCGGCCCGCGTCGAACCGGGCGAGGTACGCGCCGGTCATCCCCATCTTCATCGGGTTGTAGATGAACGCGATGCCCGCGAACGTGAACAGCGGCGCGCCGTGGAGCCAGAGGTCGCCGCTCCAGCGCGGCTCGTTGTTGGGGACCATGGCCACGTTGGAGTGGCGGACCGCCACGCCCTTGGGGAGCCCGGTGGTCCCCGACGTGTACATGATGTCGGCGAGGTCCGGGAGGTCGGTGGGGACGTGGAGCTCGCTGCCGTCGGGGTCGAGGACGTCGTCCCACGCCTCGACGCCGGGGCCGCGGCCGCCGGCGCTCACGACGACGTCGAGCGACGGGACGCCGGCCCGGACGTCGAGGGCGGTCGGCAGCAGCTCCTCGCAGGTCAGCAGGCCCGAGATCCCGGCGTGGCCGAGGATCGTCACGAGCTCGGGGGACGACAGCCGGGTGTTGGTGGGGACGGCCACCGCCCCGGCGTTGTGCACCGCGGCGTAGGCCACGATCCAGGCCAGCACCTCGGTGCCCGGGAGGTAGATCGAGACCCGGTCGCCCCTGGCGATGCCCCGGGCCACCAGGCCCCGGGCCAGCCGGTTCGACCCGGTCTCCCACTCCTCGAAGGTGAGGGACCGCCCGCTCCCGAGGTCGCGGTACGCCACCTCGCCGGAGTGGGTGCGCGCCATGAAGCGGAGCTGGTCCTCCTGCAGGTCCCCCCAGTCCGGCACGGTCAGGACCCGAGGCCCATGGGGAGGATCCCCGGAGAGCGCCCGGCCGGCGGCTCGCTCACCACGATCCGGGTGCCGTCGGCCGCCGGCGGGAGGGCCCCGCCGCGGCCGATCCCCCGCCCGGCCCCGGTGACGATCGCGATCCTGCCGTCGGTCGAGCCCATCCGACCCCCTACCATCGGGGCACCCGCCGGCGCCCGATCCGGTGCGCCGGGCAGCATGTCCCAATCGTCCCGGACCCGTCAAAGGGGTCTCCACCGCCGTGATCGTCGACCTCCACGCCCACACCACGCCCCGCTCGAACTGCAGCCGGACGACGCTGGAGGAGCTCGTGGCGTCGGCTCGCGCCCGGGGCCTCGACGCGCTGTGCATCACCGAGCACGACGTCACGTGGCCCGACGACGAGCTGGCCGAGGCGTCGCGGGCGCTGGGCTTCACGCTGATCCCGGGGGTGGAGCTCACCACCGACGTGGGTCACGTGCTGGCCTTCGGGCCCCTGCGCAAGCCCCTGTGGCTCGGCTACCGGTTCGAGGAGCTGGTCGAGGAGGTCGAGGGCACCGGCACCGCGCTCGTGCTCCCGCACCCGGTGCGGCGGGTGGCCGGCGAGCGGGCTCTCCGGGGCGGGCGGACCCCGCCGGCCCCCGAGGTCGTGGCGGCGTCGTTCGCCTGGTCGGCGGTGCACGCCGTGGAGGCGGTGAGCACCCAGACCACGCCGTTCGAGCACGAGCTCACCGCCGCGGGCCTGGCCGTCGTCCCCCGGCCCAGCGTCGGGGCGAGCGACGCCCACGGCCCGGGCCTGGCCGGTGCCTACGCCACCCGGCTCGTCCGGCGGGTGTCGGGCGCGGTCGAGCTGGCCGAGGAGATCCGGGCCGGCCACGTCGTGCCGGTGGCGCTGGAGTCGCCGACGGCGGCGACCTGACCGCCCGTCGAGCCAGGGTGCCCCTCAGAAGCACTCGAGGCCGAGCTCGTCGACCACGTCGGGGGGCGGGTCGATGCAGCCGACGCCGGAGGTCCCGATGTCGACGAGCACCCACGTGTCGCCCTCCCGGTGGAGGACGACGTAGGCACCGTCGACCGTGACGCCGGGATGGGGGACGATCCAGGCCGAGGCCCAGGTGGGGTCGCTCGTGGCGAAGCGGACGTCCTCGACGTCGTACCGGTCGCTCGGCACCGCGGAGGTCATGTCGCTCGCCTTCACGGCCTCGACGATCTCGGCCACGTCGTCGCGTGGTGGCGCGGTCTCCGGGGTGGCCGTGGTCGGGGGTTCGGTGTCGGCGGTCGCCGTCGTGGAAGACACGGTCGTGGGCGGGCGCGCGGACGTCGGGGTCGGGGGCCGCGAGGTCGAGGTCGTCGACGACGTGCTGGCACCGGCCGTGGACGGCGCCACCGTCGACGCGCTCGTCGGGCCGTCGTCGTCGCCGCACGCAGGCGCGGCGAGGAGGACGAGCGCGGGGACGACCAGTCGTCTCCAGCCTCTCCCCGACCCGCGGAGCCTCACGACCGGCACCTCCCGCTCGACCTCTCGCCTCGGTGACCTTCCCTGATCGGCAGGGCCGGCGGCCTCAGGAGCAGTCGAGGCCGATCTCGGCCACGACCTCGGGGGGCGGGCCCACGCATCCCACGCCCGACGTACCGAAGTCGACGACGGCCCACACGCCCTCCTGCTGGTGGAGGACGACGTAGAGGGGGTCGAGGGTCAGCTCCGGCTCGGGGACGAGCCGGGCCGACGCCCAGGTCGGGTCGGCGGAGGCGATCCGCACGTCGGTGACCCGGAACTGGTCGGGGGTGAGGTCGAGCTCGCCCGCCAGCGTCGCCAGCACGCCCTGCGCGATGGCCCGCTCCTCGTCGGGCGCCCCCGGGCCCGGGCTCGTGGTGCTGCCCTCGGTGGTGGTGGTGGTGGTGGTGCTCGTCGTGGACGCGGAGGTGGTGGGTGTGCTCGCGGTCGTCGAGGAGTCCGAGGTCGGGCCGTCGTCGTCGCAGGCGGGGAGGGCCAGGGCGAGGAAGGCGGCGGCGGTGACGAGCAGGGGCGCGGCATCGGTGGGACCTCCGGTTCGCCGGCGGCGTCCGACCCAGCTTGCCCCACCGGGGCCGGGACCGGCCGCATCCGGTGGCATCCGGGCCCGGGCGCCGTTGACATCTCGGGGCCCGGGGCGTCTCATGGACGCACCGAGCCAGGAGGTGGGGGGATGAGCCTGGACCTTCCCGAGGTGCACGCCCGGGCCCTCGTCGTGACGCGCGGGACGGTGGCCGGGGTACGGCCGGACCAGTGGGGGAACGACACGCCCTGCCCCGGGTGGACGGCTCGCGACCTCGTCAACCACGTCGTGGCCGGGAACCTGTGGGTCCCCGAGCTCGCCGGTGGCCGGACCATCGAGGAGGTGGGCGACCGGCTGGACGGCGACGTGCTGGGCGACGACCCCCTCGCCGCCTACGACGACTCGGCCAAGCAGGCTTCCGACGCGTTCTTCGTCCCGGGCGCGATGCAGGCGATGTGCGCGGTCTCGTACGGCCCGGTGCCCGGTTCGGTCTACGCGGGGCACCGGTTCATCGACGTGCTGATCCACGGCTGGGACCTCGCCCGGGCCACGGGCCAGGCCGCCACGCTCCCGTCCGACTTGGTGGAGGCGTGCTGGGCCGTGGTCGAGCCCCAGCGCGAGATGTTCGCCGGCAGCGGCGCGTTCGGCACCGGGGTGGAGGTCGGTCCCGATGCCGATCGCCAGGAGCAGCTCCTGGCGGTGCTCGGTCGCCGGGCCTGATCCCCCACGGCGGACCTCGGACGGTCCGGGTGGCCAGGGCGTCGGGACCCTACCGGGGTGGAGGTCGGTCCCGATGCCGATCGCCAGGAGGAGCGCCTGGGGGTGCTCGGTCGCCGGGCCTGATCCGCGGCGGGCGGGTCGCCGGACGGTCGGGACGGTCCGGACGGTCCGGGTGGGCAGGGTGTCCGGACCCTAGAGTGCGGTCATCGACGCCGACCTCGACCTCGCCCTCTCCCTGGCCGACGTCGCCGACGCGCTCACGACCGGGCGCTTCCGGGCGGCCGACCTCGTCGTCGAGACCAAGCCCGATCTCACGCCGGTGACCGAGGCCGACCGGGCGGTGGAGCGTGAGCTGCGGACCCGGATCGCCGCCGCTCGTCCCGGCGACGCGGTCGTCGGGGAGGAGTACGGCAGCGAGGGCGACGGCGCCCGCCGGTGGATCGTCGACCCCATCGACGGCACGAAGAACTTCGTCCGGGGCGTGCCGGTGTGGGCGACGCTCGTGGCGCTCGAGGAGCACGGCGTGCTGAACCTCGGCGTCGTCTCGGCGCCGGCGCTCGGCCGGCGCTGGTGGGCCGCCCGCGGGGAGGGCGCCTTCGCCAACGGGGAGCGCATCGGCGTCTCGAGGATCCCGGAGCTCGGGGACGCGCACCTCGCGTACGACGACGTCCCGGGCTTCGAGGCCCGGGGGCTGGGGGAGCGGTTCCTCGCCCTGGCCCGCCGGTGCTGGCGGTCCCGGGGCTTCGGAGACTTCTGGTCGCACGTGCTCGTCGCCGAGGGGGCCGTCGACGTCGCGGTCGAGCCGGAGGTGAGCGTGTGGGACCTCGCCGCCCTCCAGGTGATCGTGGAAGAGGCCGGGGGCCGGTTCACGGACCTGTCGGGCGTCCCCCGCCCCGACGGGGGCAGCGCCGTGTCGACGAACGGTCTGCTGCACGACGCGGTCCTCGCCGCCCTCGGCGTCCCCCTGCATCCCTGACCGTGCGCGGGTCCGCACCTAGGGTGGGAGCCGGTCGGGTCCCCGGCCCGGCGCCTTCTCCGCGAATCTGGCTCATCCGGTACGGAAGGTGCGAGACTCCCTCGGGCCGTGGGTGGAAGCGAGCAGGGGTCGGGCATGGCTGAGGTGACCGTCGGCATCGACATCGGGTCGTCGTCGGTGAAGGCGCTCGCGGTCGACGGTGACGGCGAGGTGCTGGGCAGGGTCCGGGTGCCGCACCGGCTCGGCGTGCCGGCGCCCGATCGCATGGAGCACGACGCCGCCCGGGCCTGGCGGCGGGGGCCCCGCCGGGCGTTCCGGGCGTTCCGGGACCTCGCCCCCCGAGGGGTCTGCGTCTCCGCGATGGTGCCGTCGGTGACCGCGGTCGACCGGCGGGGCATCCCCCGCACCCCCGGCCTCCTCTACGGCGACGCCCGGGGACGGACCGGCCGCGAGGACGTCCTGGGGGAGGCCGGGGAGCTGATGGGATTCCTCACCTGGACGGCCCGCGAGGCCCCCGACGCCCACGGCTACTGGCCCGCCCAGGCCGTCGCCAACCACGCGCTGGCCGGCGAGGCCGTGCTCGACACGACCACCGCCGTGACCGCCTACCCGCTCTTCGACCTGGTGGGCTGGGACGCCGCGCTGCTCTCGCGGACCGGCGCCCGCGTGGAGCAGATGCCGCGCGTCGCGCCGAGCGGGCAGCCGGCGGGCCGCGTCGACGACGCGGTGCTCGAGCCGGGGACCATCGACGCCCTGGCGGAGCAGCTCGTCGCCGGGGCCGACCGCGCCGGCGACGTGCTCGTGGTCTGCGGCACCACGCTCATCGTGTGGGTGGTCCGCCCCGACGAGCACCAGGTCCCCGGCTACCTGTGCGTTCCCCACACCACCCCGGGCCTGTGGCTCTCCGGTGGGCCGAGCAACGCCGGTGGGCTCTTCCTCGACTGGTCCCGGAGGTTCCTCGCGCGCGCTCGCCGGCCCGTGGACCCGGCGAGGGTCCCGGTGTGGGTGCCGTACCCGAGGGGCGAGAGGGTCCCGCTCCACGACCCGCGACGGCGCGGCCAGCTCGTCGACCTCGACCTCACCCATGACGCCGCCGCGCTCCACCGGGCCGGGTTCGAGGCGGCCGGCTTCGTGACCCGGCGGGTCGTGGAGGCCTCCGGCGTCGCCGCCCGCCGGATCGTCGCCGTCGGCGGGGGGACCCGGGTCGACGAGTGGATGCAGGCCCTCGCCGACTGCACGGGCCTTCCGGTCGACGTGGCCGCCGTCCCCGAGGGTGCGGCGCGCGGAGCGGCGTTCCTGGCCCGGGTGGCCGCCGGGCTCGAGTCGAGCCCGACCGACGCGGCCCGCTGGGCCCGCACCGGCCGGACCGTCGAGCCCGACCCCGCCTGGGAACAGGCCGTGGCCGATCGGTACGGCCGCTTCCTCGAGGTCGCGGGCTGACCGCGGGGCCGGGGCCCCCATCCCCCGGGACCCCGTCCCGAGGAGGGCTATGCTCCGGCGCCCCCCGGCGGGGCCATCGCGTCGCGGAGAAAGGGGTCACCGGTGGCTGCTCGTCGCTTCCTCCTGGTGTTCGTGCTCGTGTCGACGGCGTTCGTCGCCTCGTCGTGCGGAGACGACGACGGCGGCGGCAGCGCAGGCCGGGACGGCTCGGTGGCCGCCTCCGGCGGCGAGAGTGGCGGTGACGAGAGCGGCGGTGACGAGAGCGGCGGTGACGAGAGCGGCGGTGACGAGAGCGGCGGGGGCGGCCTCGACGACGGGTGCGCGCTCGTCGCGCAGGCCGACGCCGAGGCGCTCTTCGGCGAGCCCGCCGAGCCTTCCGACGACGCAGGCACCTCCGTCCAGCAGTTCCTCGTCGGGTCGTGCATCTGGCAGAGCCCCGACGGCCCCGAGGGCGAGTTGACCCCCCAGCACCTGCTCCAGTTCCACGTCTGGGACGGCGAGCAGTTCTACGGCGGCGATGCCGGGGTGTACGACGACCCCGAGCCGATCGACGTCGGCGACCGGGGCTTCATCGCGGTCTCCGACGCCGGCATCTCCCTGCAGTTCGTGCAGTCGGGCAAGACGGTCTCACTCGACTACAGCCTGCTCTTCGCCGACCGGAGCATCGCGTCGAGCGCCGGAGCCGTACAGGAGCTGGCCGCCAAGGTGTCGTCCCTGCTCTGACCCCTCGCCCTCCGGGCTCGTCCCGGTTTCCCGGTCGGCCCTCGCCGGTGGCCGCCGTGAATCGCCGGGGCCGCCCTCCGTCTCTCTCGCGGTGGGGCGGTGGCGGGGTAGCGTGAAGCCGTCGAGGCGCAGGGGGAGGGCGAGACGTGGCGCTGCGGATCGAGGTCGACCGGGACGTGTGCATGGGCTCGGGCAACTGCCTGTTCTGGGCCCCCGGCGTGTTCGACCAGGACGACGACGGGATCTCGGTGGTGAAGGACGCCGGTGGCGAGCCCGAGGAGAAGGTGGTGCTCGCGGCCCAGGGCTGCCCGACCCAGGCGATCTCGGTGTTCCGGGACGGCGAGAAGATCGCCCCGTGAGCCCGCCCGGCCGGCGCGCCGCCGTGCCCGTCGCGCGGCCGGGCTGACCGGTGCCGGCCGGCGCACCCCTCGTCCTCGTCCACGGCGGGGCCCACGGTGCCTGGTGTTGGGAGCCGACCCTGCCCTTCCTGGGTGCGCGGGCGCTCGCCGTCGACCTGCCGGGGCGCGGCGGGACCCCCGGCGACCTCGCCACCCTGACCGTCGGGGGCTGCGCCGCGTCGGTGCTCGCCGACGCGGACGCCGCGGGCCTCGACCGCTTCGTCCTCGTGGGGCACTCCCTCGCCGGGCTCACCGTCCCCGAGGTGGCCGCCCTGGCGCCCGAGCGGGTGCTCCACCTCGTGTTCGTCTCGTGCGCGATCCCGCCCGAGGGCGGGGCCCTCGTCGACACGCTGCCCGCCTCCCTGCGCCGGCTCTCCCGGCGCGCGGCGCGACGCCTCGGCCGCCGGCCCGCCGGGTTCGGGTCGCAGCTCCCGCGGCCGGTGGCCCGGCGGATGTTCTGCGACGACATGGACGAGGCCCAGAGCCGCTTCGTGCTCGAGCGGCTGGGTCCCGACTCCCTGGGTCTCGTCACCGAGCCGGTGTCGCGGCGGCGGCTCCCGACCTCGGTGCCCAAGACCTACGTGCTCCTGCGCCGTGACCGCTCCCTGGGCTGGTCGCGCCAGCACGCGATGGTCGCCAACCTGGTGGCGTCGCCGGGCGGGCCCGTCCGCCTGCGCTGGCTCGACGCGGGGCACGACGTCATGGTGAGCCGGCCCCGGGCGCTCGCGGCCCTCCTCGACGAGGTCGCTCGGGAGGCTGCCGGCGCGAGCGGCGCCTGACCTCCGCTCCGGGGTGGTCCGGGCGGCACGTCGCGCCCGCGCCGGCCGGTACCGCCGGTCCGCCGCCACTCAGGATCTGACGGGCCTGTCGCGCCGCGCGACGATCGCGCCCGTTCGTCCGGTACGAGGAGCGTCGGAACCCATGTCCATCGCGATCACGGAAGAGCACCTGGAGCTCCAGCAGGCTGCCCGGCGCTGGGTCGAGTCCCACTGCCCACCGGCGGTGCCCCGGTCGCTCCTCGACGCCGAGAGCGAGACGATGCCGCCCTTCTGGGAGGACCTGGCGGGGCTCGGATGGTTGGGGCTCCACGTCGACGAGGCCTACGGCGGCGAGGGCTACGGGCTGGCCGAGCTGGCCGTCGTGCTCGAGGAGCTCGGGCGGGCCTGCGCCCCCGGACCGTTCCTGCCCACGGTCCTCACCGCGGCGGTCGTGCAGGCGTCGGGCCGCGAGGCCGCCGCCAAGGCGTTGCTGCCCGGGTTGGCGACGGGGGAGTCGACCGGTGCCGTCGCGCTCGGTCCGGGGCTGCGCGGCGTGGCCGTCGCCGACGGGCTGCGGGTCTCCGGCACGACCGGGCCCGTGCTCGGGGGGCACCTGGCCTCGATCGTGGTGGCCCCGGTGTCCACACCCGACGGTGACGTCTGGGTGGCGCTCGAGGCGGCCCGGCTCACGGCGAGGGAGATGCGGTCGGTCGACCGCACCCGCCGCGTCGCCGGGATCGAGGTGGACGGCGCGGTCGTCCCCGCCGAGCGGCAGCTCCTGGGCCTGGCCACCGAGCGCGTGCGGGACCTGGCCGCCGTCCTGGCGTCGGCCGAGGCGGTCGGGCTGGCCGGCTGGTGCGTGGACACCGCGGCGGCGTACGCGACCGAGCGGCACCAGTTCGGGCGGCCGATCGGCCAGTTCCAGGGGGTCAAGCACCGCTGCGCCGACATGCTCTGCGCGGCCGAGCTCGCCCGCGGCGCCGTGTGGGACGCGGCCCGCGGTGCCGCCGATCCCCGCGAGGGCCCCCTGGCGGTGGCGGTGGCCGCGGCCGTGGCCCTCGAGGCCGGCCTCGAGTGCGCCAAGAGCTGCATCCAGGTCCTCGGGGGGATCGGCTTCACCTGGGAGCACGACGCCCACTGCTACCTGCGGCGGGCGACGACCTCGACCCTCCTGCTCGGCGGTGGTCCGGCCTGGCGCCGCCGAGCCGTGGAGCTGGCGCTCGGCGGTGCCCGACGCCACCTCCCGGTCGATCTGCCACCCGAGGCCGACGCGGTCCGGGCCGAGGTCCGGGCCTTCGTCGACGAGATCCGCGACCTCGACGACGCGTCGAGGCGGGCCCGGATGGTCGAGGAGGGCTACCTGAAGCCCGAGTGGCCACGTCCCTACGGGCGCGACGCCGGTGCCCTCGAGCAGCTCGTGATCGCCGAGGAGCTCCGGACGGCCCGCATCCGGGTCCCCTCGATCCTCATCGGCGGCTGGGCGCTCCCGCCCGTGATGGTCTTCGGGACGCAGGAGCAGCAGGAGCGGTGGATCTGGCCCACGCTGCGGGGTGAGATCAGCTGGTGCCAGCTGTTCAGCGAGCCGGGCGCCGGTTCCGACCTCGCGTCGCTCTCGACGAGGGCCACCCGGGTCGACGGCGGGTTCCTCCTGAACGGCCAGAAGGTGTGGACCTCCATGGCCCACACGACCGACTGGGGGATCTGCCTCGTGCGGACCGACCCCGAAGCCCCCAAGCACCAGGGCATCTCCTGCCTCATGGTCGACATGCGGTCACCGGGCATCGACGTGCGCCCCCTCCGGGAGCTCACCGGCGAGGCCATGTTCAACGAGGTGTTCTTCGACGACGTGTTCGTCCCCGACGACTGCCTGGTCGGCGAGCTGCACGGTGGGTGGGCCGCGGCCCGCACCACGCTGGCCAACGAGCGGGTGTTCATGGGGGGTGGCGCCTCGTTCGGGTTCGGGGTGGAGGCGCTGCTGGAGATGGTGCGGTCGGCGGGACTCGAGTCCGACGGCGGCGTGGTCGAGGAGCTCGGCGCGCTCCTCTGCGAGGCCCAGGCCCTGGCGGTGCTCGGGTTCCGGCTCACGCTCCGGGCGCTCTCGGGGGCGGACCCGGGCGCGGAGTCGAGCGTGCGCAAGCTCCTCGGCGCGGAGCACGACCAGGCCGTGCAGGAGATGGGGCTCCGCCTGCTCGGGGCGGCCGCGGCGACCGGCGAGGGCGACGCCGCGACCTGGATCCACGGGTTCCTCTTCGACCGCTGCCTCACGATCGCCGGTGGGACGAGCGAGATCCAGCGCAACGTGATCGGCGAGCGCCTGCTCGGCCTCCCGAAGGACCCCTGAGGCCCCCCTTCCATTCCCCGGTTGGCGCGGTTTCGGGGCCGTGGACCCCGTTTCCGCTCCAACCCCGGGACGCTCGTTCCCCGGTTGGCGCGGTTTCGGGGCCGTGGACCCCGTTTCCGCTCCAACCCGGCGGGAGGGAGGGCCCGGCCCGGCGGGAGGGAGGGCCGGGCCGGCCGGAGAGGACGGGGTCGGCCCACGGCGTCGCTGTCACACCGCCCTGGGATGCTGGCGTCATGGGACGGGCGGACAACCTCGCGGCCGAGATCGCCTCCGGCCAGCGCGGGCTCCTCACGCGCGAACAGGCGCTGGCCGCAGGCGTGTCGGCCCACCAGATCCGGAACCGGATCGAGACGGGCGCGTGGTCCCGGCTCCACCGCAACGTCTACCGGCTCGCCGGCGCGGCGCGGACGTGGGAGCAGCGGGTCCTCGGCGCCGTGCTCGCGGTGCCCGGTGCGGTCGCCTCGCACCTCACCGGTGCGGCGCTCTGGGCGTTCCCCGACGTCGGGCCGGACGCCCCGGTGGAGATCACGGTCCCCCGGCTGGCGCACGGGAGGGTGCGGAGGACGCTCGTGCACCGGCCCGAGGACCTCGCGGCTCCCGATCGCACCGAGGTGGCGGGGATCCCGGTGACGTCCGTGCCGCGAACTCTCGTCGACCTCTCGGCCCGCCTCTCCGCGGGCCAGCTCGGTCGGGCGCTCGACGACGCGCTCCGGCGACGCCTCACGAGCCTCTGGGCGGTCGAGCAGTGCGTCGACCGTCTCGACCCGGGTCCCGGTCGCCGGACCAGCGTGATCAGGATGCTGCTCGCGGAGCGGGGCGACGGATCCGCGGTGGGGGAGAGCGGTCTGGAGTGGCGGGTCCACCGGGCGATCCTGACCGCGGGTCTCCCGCCCCCGACGCCGCAGCACGAGGTGGTGGTCGGGGGCCACCGGTACCGCCTCGACCTGGCCTACCCGGAGGTGCGTCTCGCCATCGAGGTCGACGGCTGGGTGGTGCACCACACCCGCACGGCGTTCGACGGTGACCGCCACCGGGCCAACGCGTTGGTGGCGGCGGGCTGGACGATCCTGCGGTTCACGGCGCGCTCGAGCGACGATGAGGTGGCCGGATCGGTCGGCGGGACCCTCGTGCGGCTCGGCCGCCGCCGCGGCGCCTGAGGCGCGGCCCTCCCCGGTGCCCCGGTTGGCGCGGTTTCGGGGCCGTGGACCCCGATTCCGCTCCAACCCGGCGTGGAGGGGGAGGCCGACCCGGCGGGAAGGACGGCCACCAGGGACTCTCATGCGCCGGTTGGCGCGGTTTCGGGGCCGTGGACCCCGATTCCGCTCCAACCCGGCGTGGAGGGGGAGGCCGACCCGGCGTGGAGGGGGAGGCCGACCCGGCGGGAGGGAGGCCGGGCCGGGCGTGCGGGAGAGTTGACAGCGGCGTCAGTGAACGGGTAGCACAGCGGCTCCGGACGGCGCTTCGGGCTCCGGGGGCCGGGGTCCACGCGCCCGGCCGGTCGGGGCGGGCAGCAGGAGAGGGTTCGCATGGCCGAGCAGAAGCTCTACTTCGAGGACGTGAACGAGGGCGACACCGCCCCCGACTTCAGCCACGAGCTCACCCGCACCGACCTCGTCATGTACGCCGGCGCGTCCGGCGACTTCAATCCGATGCACACCGACGAGGTGAAGGCCAAGGAGGCCGGGCTGCCGAGCGTCTTCGGCCACGGCATGTTCACCATGGGCCTCCTGGGCAAGGCGCTCACCGACTACGTCGGCGTGGGCAACCTCCGGTCCTACAAGGTCCGCTTCACCAAGCAGACCTGGCCGGGCGAGGTGCTCACGACGAAGGTCACCGTCACCGGGAAGCGCAAGGAGGACGGCGAGGGCATCGTCGACCTGGAGTGCTCCGTGGTCAACCAGGACGGCGAGGCGAAGGTCGCGGGCGAGGCGAGCGCCGCGCTCCCGAGCCGCTCCTGACCGCCGGACGGGACGCGCCGTCACCCCGATGCGCTTCGACCTGCCCACGCCCGACCTCGAGCAGCAACCGTTCTGGGACGCCGCGAAGCAGGAGCGCCTCCTCGTGAAGCGCTGCCGGGCCTGCCGCGCCCACCACTTCTACCCGCGCCCGTTCTGCCCGCGGTGCTGGAGCGGTGACGTCGAGTGGGTCGAGGCGTCCGGACGGGGGACCCTCTACACGTGGTCGGTCGTCCATGTGAACGACCTGCCGCCGTTCCCGGAGCGGGTGCCCTACGTCGCGGCCATCGTCGACCTCGACGAGGGGCCGCGCATGGAGACCAACGTCGTAGATTGCGACTTCGACGCCCTGCAGGTCGGGATGCCGCTCGAGGTGACGTTCCGGGAGATCAGCGACGACTTCGCCATCCCGGTGTTCCGGCCGGCGGAAGGCTGAGCGCGCCACCACACAGTGAGGACCACAACGGTCGCATGGGGGGCTTGGGTATCGTGACGGACGCAACATCGACGGTCACACCGTCTGTGTCCGGAGGAGGTGCCGTGACCCCCCGAGGTGCCGACAGATCCAAGGACTGGAGCTTCCCGTTCGAGGGCCCGCTCCACGACGTGTTTCCCGCGCTCCACGAGGCGAACCGGGCGTGGATGTCGCAGATCGACTCCCTCACCGCGCCCGACCGCAAGACCCACGAGCTCGTGCGCATGGTGTGCACGGTGATCCTGCGCAACCCCGACGGCGTGAAGCGCCACGCGCGGTTCGCCACCGAGGTCGGTGCGACCTGGGAGGAGGTCCTGGGCTCGATCATGCTCACGATGCCCGGCTTCGGGCTCCTCCCCGCGGTCGAGGCGATCCCCCACGCCCGGGCCGGGTTCGAGGAGGCCGCCGAGGTCGAAGCCGACTGAGCAGGCGACCGAGAGGGCCCGTGACCGACGCCGCCGTCCCCTTCCGCATCCTGCCGAGGGTCACCGACCGCAATCGGCACTTCTGGACCGGCGGCGCCGACGGCGAGCTGCGGTTCCAGCGGTGCGCCGGCTGCGGACTCCTCCTCCACCCGCCGACGGTCGTGTGCCCCCGCTGCCTCGGCAGGGACCTCGGTGTCGCGCCCGTCTCGGGGCGGGCCACGGTCGTGACCTACACGGTGAACCACCAGGCCTGGATGCCGGAGCCGGAGCCGCCGTACACGGTCGCCATCGTCGAGCTGGTCGAGCAGGAGGGCCTCCGCCTGACCACGAACATCGTGAACTGCCCACCCGAGGCGGTCCGGATCGGCATGCCGGTGCGCGTGGTGTTCGAGGAGCGCGACGGCGAGGTCTGGATCCCCCTCTTCGAGCCGGCGGAGGAGGGCGGGTGACGGACCCCGGCGAGATCATCGAGCGGCGGGCCGTCATCAGCGGCGTGGGGCAGTCCGACGTGGGCCGGCGACTGTACCGGGACCCACTCGAGCTCACCGTCGACGCCTGCCTGGCCGCGATCGACGACGCCGGCCTGACCCCCGCCGACATCGACGGGCTCGCCACCTACCCGGGCGCGACCGACAACCCCCCGGGGTTCTCGGGCGCCGGCATCACCGAGGTCCAGGACGCGCTCCGCCTCGAGCTCGGCTGGTTCACCGGGGGGTTCGAGCTTCCGGGTCAGCTCGGGTCGGTGGTCGACGCCTGCCTCGCGGTCGCGGCCGGTCTCGCCCGCCACGTCGTGGTGTTCCGCAGCGTCTGGGAGGCGAGCGCCCAGGGCGAGAAGGGCCGGGCCGCGGTGATGCCGGGCGGCGGCGACGGCGGCGTCCGCATCCCCCGCGCGTCGGGGTTCATGGAGTGGACCCTCCCGTTCGCCGCACCCTCCGCCGCGATCTGGATCGCCATGTTCGCCATGCGCCACATGCACGAGTACGGGACGACGCGCGAGCAGCTCGCCCAGATCGCGCTCAACGCCCGGAGGAACGCCGCGCTGAACCCGAAGGCGGTCTACCGGGACCCCCTGACGATGGACGACTACCTCGCGGCCCGGATGATCTCCGAGCCGCTGTGCCTCTACGACTGCGACGTGCCGGCCGACGGAGCCACCGCCGTCGTCGTGTCGCGGGCCGAGACCGCTCCCGACCTCCGTCGGCCTCCGGTCCGGGTGGAGGCCGTGGGGACGGCCATCCGGGGGCGGCCGTCCTGGGACCAGTTCGACGACCTCACGACGATGGCGTGCCGCGACGCCGGCGCCCAGCTCTTCACGCGCACCGAGCTGACCCCGGACGACGTGGACGTGGCCGAGCTCTACGACGGCTTCAGCTTCATCACCCTCGCGTGGCTCGAGGCGCTGGGCCTGTGCGCCAAGGGAGAGTCCGGTCCCTTCGTCGAGGGCGGCAAGCGGATCGCGCTCGACGGCGAGCTCCCACTCAACACGAACGGCGGCCAGCTCTCGGGCGGGCGCCTCCACGGCTTCGGGTTCCTGCACGAGGCGTGCGCCCAGCTCTGGGGCGAGGCGGGGGACCGGCAGGTCCCCGGCGAGCCCGAGGTCGCGGTGGCCGCCGCCGGTGGCGGCCCGCTGGCCGGCTGCCTGCTGCTCACGCGCTCCCGCTGACGGGCGCTCCCCGGCCCCGATGGCGACGACCGGTCGAGGTCGGGAGCGGCGGTGGAGCGGAACGGCCCCCGGGCGCGCGCGGTCCGTCTCCGCGACGACCGGACCCGCTGGTGGAGCGCAATGTCCGACACGGATGTCAGGAAGCGGTCGCACCGGCTATCGTCGAGGCATGCGACTGCGGTACGGCCCCGAGGAGGAGGCCTTCCGGGCCGAGCTGGTGGCCTGGCTGGAGGAGAACCTCCCCACCGACGAGGAGCTGCGCACGCCCACGCGGTCGAGCGCCGACTTCCAGCCCTGGTCCCGGGCCTGGCAGCGGCGGCTCTTCGACGCCGGGTGGCTCGTGCCGGGCTGGCCTCCCGAGCTCGGCGGGCGGGACGCCACACCGGTCCAGACGATGATCTACTTCGAGGAGCTCTCGCGGCGCCGGATCCCCCGGAGCCTGAACCCCCAGGGCCTGGGCATCGTCGCCCCGTCGATCAGGGACCACGGCACGCCGGAGCAGCAGGAGCGGTTCCTGCTCCCCACGCTGCGGGCCGAGATCGCCTGGTGCCTGGGGATGAGCGAGCCGAACGCCGGAAGTGACCTCGCCGGCCTGTCCACCCGAGCCGTGCTCGACGGCGACGAGTTCGTCGTCGACGGCCAGAAGGTGTGGACCTCCGGGGCCCACCACGCCGACTGGTGCCTGTGCTTCGCCCGGACCGACCCCTCGGTCCCCAAGCACCAGGGCATCAGCGTGCTGATCGTCGACATGCAGACGCCCGGGGTCGAGTGCCGGCCCTTCCCGGAGCTCACCGACCCAGGCCACTGCGACTTCAACGAGGTGTTCTTCACCGGGGCGCGCGTTCCTCGCGAGAACCTGCTCGGGGAGCTGAACAAGGGGTGGCCGATCAGCCAGGGCTCGCTGGCCCACGAGCGGGCCATGCTCTGGACCGACTACGCCTACACCATGCAGCGGGCGGTCGAGTCCCTGGTGGAGCTGGCCGGGCGGCCCGGGCCCGGCGGCCGCCGCGTCGGCGACGACCCCGTGTTCCGTGACGCGGTGGCCGGCCACTACGTCGACGCCCTCGCGGTCATGCTCATGGGCTACCGGGGGTTCTCCAAGTTCGCCCGGGGCCGGGCGTCCCCCGAGCACTCCATCCTGAAGCTCTTCGGCAGCGAGGCGATCCAGCGCTGCGCGCTGACCGGCCTCGAGGCGATGGGTCCGGCCGGGCTCGACCAGGGCCTCCCCGGGATGACCGTCAACCGGCCCGGGTCGTGGCCCGACGCCTACCTGCTGTCGTTCGGCGGCACCATCCCCGGCGGCACGAGCGAGATCCAGCGCAACATCGTCGCCGAGCGGGTGCTGGGGTTGCCCCGCAGGTGAGGGCCCGCACGGTCGGGCCCGTCGCGGCGACCCGACGAGGGGGAGACGTGGTGGAACGCGTGCTCACGGACGCCGACGTCGAGCGGATGCGCACCCCGCTGTGGGAGCAGGCCAAGGCCGCGATGCGTGCGGGCGCACCCGATCGGGCCGCCGAGCTCGTCGACCGGGCCGTCGCCCAGTGGCGCTCCCTGCAGGACTACTCGATCAACTGGATCACGTCGCTGCTCACCTTCGTCGGAGAGGAGCTGGGGGAGGAGGCGGTGGAGCGGGCGCTGCGGCGGACCGGCGAGGAGCTCGTGGAGCCACGCCGGGACACCGGGACCGACTGGGACTCGCTGCCGGTCGCGGCCCGGGCCAAGGTGATCGCCCGGGCCATGGTGGGCAACTTCGGCCAGGTCGAGATCGACGAGGACGACGAGAAGGTCGTCCTGTCGTTCCGGTGCGGGTCGGGCGGCCGCCTGGTCGACGAGGGCCGCTACGAGGGGGACCGGCCCTACCTCGTGCTCCGGGAGCGGGCCGGTCGCACGTTCATGCGGGACTCCCTGTGGGTCTACTGCGCCCACTGCTCGGTCAACAACGAGATCCAGCCGGTCGAGGCCGGCCGGACCCCGACGAGCGTCGAGCACCCACCGCAGCGGCCGGGAGAACCGTGCGTCCACCACGTCTACAAGGACGTGACCGCGCTGCCCGACGAGGCGTTCCGCCGGATCGGCCGGGAGCCCCCGCCCCGGTCGCGCGAGCGTCGGCCGACCTCGTCCTGAAGAACCCCCGCCAGGTTCGCGGGAGACCTCGTCGGGGAGGGCCCGATGCCCGCGGGAGCGCCGGTGGCGCTCAGCCCGTCGCGAGGAGCTGCTCGACGGGGAGCTCGGTCCACACCACCGGACCGCCGTCGTCCACGTACACGCAGCGCTCGGCCCGGTAGCCACCCCGCCCCTCCTCCCACACGTAGGGCTCGACGAGCACCACCGTCCCCGGCTCGACCGGCATGGCGGCCTCGGCGTCGGGGCCGAGGTCGGTGCCCGAGAAGGGCGACTCCACCCCGCCGAAGCCGATGCCGTGCGCGACGTAGAGCCCGAAGGGCCACGGCGGAACACGGTCCGTCCAGCCGCGCTGGGCCGCCTCGGTGAGGTCGCGGGCGGTGGCCCCGGGCGCCAGGGCCTCGGTGACGCGATCGGCGACCTCGGTCCAGCGCCGGGCCAGGCTCCGCTCCCCGGGGGTGGGCTCCCGACCGACCACGAACGTCCAGCCGAAGTCGGTGGCGTAACCGTGGTGCAGGAAGCCGGCGTCGAGGAAGAGCCGGTCGCCGACCCTCGAGCCGCCGGTCTCCGGTGAGCTGCCGGTACGGAGGACGCGAGGACCAGTCGCCGGGCCGGGACCACCAGGCCGCGTCGCGCGAGTGGGGGACGACGGTCCACACCGTGTCGATGTGCGGCTCGGTGAGCCCGACGGCGGCCGCCTCGGCGAGGAACGCCGCGGTGGCGTCGCGCTCGGTCGTGCCCGGGGTGACCCGCGGGAGGGTCGCCGAGACGGCCCGCTCGGTGAGGAGCGAGCCCTGGTGGAGCACGGCCAGCTCGGCCGGCGACTTCGGGCCCCGCGCCCTCCCGACCAGTGGCCCGGCGTCGACGACCTCGAGGTGGGGGCGGGCCCGCTCCAGGGTCGCCAGGGCGTCGAGGCCCAACCGGTCCACGGCCAGCCGCCCCCGTCGCGGCAGGCGGTCGAGGACGAGCTCGACCACGGCCGGGTCGCCGACGGGCGGAGCCCCCGCGATCACGTGGCCGTCGACGGCGAGGAGCCCGCCGGTCTCGCCGGTCGCGTCGGCGGCGTCGTCCCGGGTGCCGGTGGCGAAGCGGACGTTGCCCGGCGACGTGAGCAGCATCGCCTCGACGCCGCCCGCGGCGATCGCGCCGTCGAGGCGGGCCCGGCGCGGCGCGGACAGCGCGGCGGAGTCGTGGTGGAGGGTCACGGGGCCGCCGCGGGCTCGGGCGGCGAGAGCTGCTCGACGCCGCCGTCGGTGAGGGCGATCGTGAGCGTGGCGAACCCCTGCCGCACGAGGAGGACCGCGCCCGGTCCCACCAGGACGCCGGGCGGGCTGCCCCGGCCCCCGCGCAGGACGGGCGGCTCGAGCCGACGGCCGAGACCGCACACCTCGACCCCGTCGGGGAGCTCGCGGGCCAACTCGGCGGCGGTCCCGCCACGGGCCAGGACCGCCACCGCGGCGCGCAGCGCCGCCGGGTCGTCGGGGGGCATGCCACGGTACGCGGCCCAGCCGTCGACCTCGAAGCCGCCCGCACCGAGCGGGAAGAGCCCGGCGGTCACGCCCCGGTGCACGACGTCGCAGGCGCGGCGGAGGGCCTCCACGTCGGCGGGCGCCTTGCGGACGAGGACCTGGGCGAGCATCGCACCCGCGTCGCGTAGCCCCGCGCCCGGGCAGGCGGCCCGGACGAGGGCGTACGTGCCGGGCGATGTCGCGTCGACGCCGAGCGGCCCGGCGGCGGCGTCGCCGAGCCATTCGGGCAGCCAGGCGGCGAGGGTGCGCGGGTCGAAGACGACGGGGTGCACGTGCGACCCGGGGAGGTGGCCGGCACCCTCGGGGTCGGGGGTGAGGACGTGCGGGGGGCCGGCGGTCGTGAGGACGAGCGACGGGAGCGGCGCGGCGGCCTGGCGGACGCCGATGCGCCGGTGCCCCCCGACGGCGAGGACCGCGGCCGTGCCGCTGAGGAGCAGCCCGGCCAGGCCCGCCTCGACCATGGCGGCCTGGGCCCGCCTCCAGGGTTCCGGGTCCCCCGGCCCCGGTGCCGGCTCGTGAGCACCGGATGCTCCCGCGGCCGGGGGTCGTCGGGGTCCTCGAGGCGAGATCGCTGTCGTCGGTCGTCCGGGCCTGGTCGCGCCACCCTGTCCCCCCTTGATCCCGGCCAGTCTGCCCGGCGCCGGTGGGAGCGGCCAGGCCCCGGCCGAGCGCGCCGCCCGTCCCCGCGACGACCCGGGGTCGTGGTGTCAACCGGCGGGGCCTCCCCGACGTCGTACGGGCAGTGGGCAGGGAGGTCGCCATGGCGGGATGGGGGACGCGGAGGCGCCGGGGCACGGCCGGCCGCCGGCACGGCTGGAGCCTGGAGCGGGCCGTGGCGCCGTACGCACGGGAGCCCTCGGCGTCCGCCCCGACCCGTGGGGCCCTCGACGCCCTGGCGCGGGTGACGGCGGCGTCAGCTAGCCTGACGCGCGAACGGTCGTCAGGGCGCCGTGGGGGGAGGGAGCCACGTGACGACGAGCGAGTGGAAGCTCCGGACCGTCGCTCCTGACCTGGCCCGACGGTACGTCTCGGAGGGCTTCTGGGACGACGACACGCTCGGGCAGCTCCTCGGTCGCGGGCTGCACGACGGAGCCGCCCTTCGGTTCACCGTCCGCTCGCACGTCCGGCCCTGGCGGGGGACCCTGGGCGCCGTCGACGACCTCGCCCGGCGGGTCGCCGCCGGGTTGCGGGTGAGGGGTGTCGGCCCCGGGGACGTCGTGGCCTTCCAGCTCCCCAACTGGGTGGAGGCGGCGGCGTCGTTCTACGCCGCCGCCTACCTCGGTGCCGTCGTGGTCCCCATCGTGCACTTCTACGGCCCCAAGGAGGTCGGCTACATCCTCCGCCGCACCGGTGTGAGGGTGCTGGTCACCGCCGAGCGCTTCGGGCACGTCGACTTCCTCGCCAACCTCGAGGAGCTCCGGCCCTCGCTCCCCGACCTCGAGCTGGTGGCGGTGGTCGGGGAAGCCCCCGCGGGGACGATCCCCTTCGCGTCCCTCGCCCACGGCGCGCCGCTCGACGGGCCGCTCGGCTCCGACCCCGAGGCGCCCGCGCTCGTGGCCTACACCTCGGGGACGACCTCGGACCCCAAGGGGGTCGTCCACTCGCACCGCACCATCGGCGCGGAGATCCGCCAGCTCGGAGCCGCCCAGCCGGAGGGGCCACCCCGGCTCACGGGCGCACCGGTCGGCCACGGCATCGGGATGCTGGCGGCGCTGCTCCTGCCGGTGTGGCGGGGCGAGGAGGTCCACCTGATCGACGTGTGGAACCCGGCGGAGGTCCTCGCGGCGATGCTCGAGGACGGTGTCGCGAGCGGGACCGGGGCAACGTTCTTCCTCACCAGTCTCCTCGACCATCCCGACCTCACCCCGGCGCACCTCGAGCTCATGCACCACGTGGGGCTGGGCGGCTCTGCGGTTCCCGCGGCGGTCGCCGACCGGGCGACCGCGCTGGGCCTGTCCGTCGTGCGGATGTTCGGCTCGACGGAGCATCCGTCGATCACCGGGTGCACGCACGACGACCCGCTCGAGAAGCGGCTCTACACCGACGGCCGCCCCCTCCCCGGGGTCGAGATGCGCCTGCTCGACGAGGACGGCCGCGAGGTGGCCCCGGACGAGCCGGGGGAGATCGTGAGTCGTGGCCCCGACTGCTTCGTCGGGTACACCGACCCCGCCCTCACCGACGAGGCGTTCGACGCCGACGGCTGGTACGCGACGGGCGACGTCGGTGTGCTCGACACCGACGGGTACCTCGCCATCACCGATCGGAAGAAGGACATCATCATCCGGGGCGGTGAGAACATCAGCGCCCTCGAGGTCGAGGAGCAGCTGCTGAGGATGCCCGGCGTCGCCGAGGTCGCGGTGGTCGCCGCGCCCGACGAGCGGCTGGGCGAGCACGCCTGCGCGTTCGTGCGGATGGTGCCGGCCGCCCCGACCCTCACCCTCGACGCCGTGCGGGACCGTCTCGGCGAGGTCGGCCTGGCCCGCCAGAAGTGGCCCGAGGAGCTGCGCTCCGTCGAGGACTTCCCCCGCACACCCTCGGGGAAGATCCAGAAGTTCGTGCTGCGCCGCGCCCTGCGCGACGAATCCGGCGCCTGATCGAGCGGTCGCCCACTGGAGCCCGCGTTCGCCCCCGGCATCTCCGCGTCGACGCTCCCGCGCCGACCCGAAGAGGGGAGTCGGTGGTCAGGCGCGGAGCAGGCGACCGGGGCGCGCCGCCACGCCCCGCTCGTCGGGCTCACCGTCGACGCGGATCGGAGTCCCGTTCACGATCACGTGGCGCATCCCGGTCGGCCGGTCGGCCACGAGCCGCTCGCCGCGGGCAGGGAAGTCCTGCACCCGGCGCAGCGGTCCGGGACCCACCTCGTCGGGGTCGAAGACGGTCACGTCGGCCGCGCACCCCGGCCGCAGGTAGCCGCGACCCGTGCCCCTCCCGGCCAGCGAGAACACGTCGGCCGGCTCGCCGGTGAGCTTCCGTACGGCCCGCTCCAGCGGCAGCACCCCGCGCTCGCGCACCCAACCCCCCAGCAGGTCCGTGGGGAGGCACGCGTCGCAGATCTGGCTCACGTGCGCACCG
This sequence comes from Acidimicrobiia bacterium, assembly GCA_027494165.1. Lineage (GTDB taxonomy): Bacteria > Actinomycetota > Acidimicrobiia > IMCC26256 > JAOSJM01 > JAOSJM01. The sequence continues at coordinate 730,201 of JAOSJM010000001.1, forward strand.
GCGTCGGAGAGACCGAGGAGCATCCCCTCCTGCTGGAGCAGCCAGGCGATCCCGTCCGGGTCGTCGTTGGCGAGGACGCTGTCGAACCGGGTCCGCAGGTCCTCGGAGAGGGCGACGTCGAGGACGACGTCGAGCGGCGCCACGCCCTGCTCGGCGGCCACCTCGGAGACGGGCCGACCGACCAGCTCGGGGTGGGTCGTGGTCTCGGCCACCGACACGGAGTCCCACCGGGTGCGCAGGAACCTGCCGCGGTCCAGCTCCTCCTGGGCCCGGCGCCGCCACTGCGGATCGCGGTAGCGCTCCACGCGCGCTTCGAGGGGCAGGGCGAGCAGCTCGGCGAAGATCGGGACCACGTTGAAGGTGAACGGCTCGGCCATGTTCATCTGGAAGACCAGAGGGCGGCACGTGATCTGGGGCCACACGTCGACGCCCTCGGCGCGCCGTGCCGCGTGCATGGCCGCGACGTCCTCGTGGTACGGGAAGCCCTTGATCGTGAGCAGGGCGGTCCAGGTGATCGGCCGGCCGATCGTTCGCTGGAGCTCGTAGACGTCGGCGTGCTTCAGGTGGTCGCCGATCACCATCTCCGCGACGCCCCGTTGGAGCTCGCCCATCGGCGCGATGAGCACCTCGAGCTCGTGCCGGTCCGCGAGGCGCGACGGCACCGGCCGGCCGCCGTCGCCGGCGTGGGTGGGCGCGCTCGTGGTGGCGAAGCCCATGGCCCCGGCGAGCAGCGCCTCCCGCACGACGCCCGCCATGCGGGCCAGCTCGTCGTCGGTGGCGGCCCGCTCGTACCCGTCGTCTCCCATCACGTAGAGGCGCACGGCCGTGTGCCCGACGTAGGACCCGTAGTTGAGCACCGTGCCGCGGCGCTCGATGGAGTCGAGCAGCTCCGGGAACGTCTCGAAGTCCCACGGCACGCCCGCCTCCAGCGTGGCGAGGCTCATGTCCTCGACGTGCTCGAGGGTCCGGGCGAGCAGGCCCCGGTGCTCGGGGCGGCAGGGAGCAAGGGTGAAGCCGCAGTTCCCGGCGATGACCGTGGTCACCCCGTGCCAGCTCGAGGGGGTGAGGGCCGGGTCCCAGAAGACCTGGGCGTCGTAGTGGGTGTGGACGTCGACGAAGCCGGGCGCGACGACGTGACCCGAGGCGTCGAGGACCCGGTCGCCGTCCAACCCGTGACCGATCTCGCTGATCACGCCACCGGTCACGGCGACGTCGGCGAGCCGGCCCGGCTCGCCGCTGCCGTCGACGACCGTGCCGCCCCGGATGACCAGGTTCGCGCCCACGAGTCCCCCCTCGGTCGGCTGCACCGGCCAGTCTGGCCGACGGGGCGGGCGCGCGGCCAGGAGCGGGGGCACCCTTCTCCCCGGGTCGGCGCCCCCTGATCCCCCCGGGTCGGCGCGGTCTCGGGGTCGTGAGCCCCGATGCCGCACCAACCCCGGGCGAGGGGAGGCGGGGGACTCCCTTCGACCGGTCGACCCGCGCCGTGCTTGGATCTGCGACGGTATGGCGGTGGAGGACGGCAGGGACGTGGCGCGGCTCGACCCGGCGGGTGACGCGTGACCGTCGCCCCGCCGCGAGCCCACGCGCCCGCCCGGGCGGCCCGCCGCCCCTGGAGCCTGCTCGCCGCGGCCTTCGTCGTGGTCGTCGTGGCCGCCGGCATCGCGCTCCGCTTCGTCACCCGCTCGGAGCTGTGGCTCGACGAGGCCCTGTCGGTGAGCATCGCCCGGCTCCCGCTCGGCGACCTCCCCGAGGCGCTCCGCCACGACGGGGCCCCACCCCTCTACTACGTGCTCCTGCACGGGTGGATCGACGTGTTCGGGGACGGGAACGTGGCCGTGCGGGCCCTCTCGGGGATCTTCGCCGTGGCGGCCCTGCCGCTGGCCTGGGCGGCCGGCCGGCGCCTCGGGGGCCGGCCCGTCGCGGTCTCCGCCCTCGTCGTGCTGGCGACGTCGACGTTCCACATCCGCTTCGCGACCGAGGCGCGGATGTACGCCCTCGAGATGTTCCTCGTGCTGGCGGGCTACCTGGCCCTGTGCCGGGCCCTGGAGCGCCCCGTCTTCGGGCGTCTGGCCCTCGTGGCCGCGGCCACGGGTCTGCTCCTCTACACCCAGTACTGGGCGCTCTACCTCGTCGCCGTGGTCGGCGCCCTCCTCGCGTGGCGTGCCTGGCGCCAGCGCGACCGGGCGGCCCGGTCCGCGCTCGCGGCGGTGGCGGCCGGGTGCCTCACGCTCCTCCCGTGGGCCGGGATCTTCCTCTACCAGCTCCGCAACACCGGTACCCCTTGGGGTGAGGCCGTCACCCCCGTCACCGCGGTCGGAGGCACCGCGCTGGCGTTCGCCGGGGGCGAGCACGCCGAGGGCATCGCCCTGGTCGCCCCCCTGGTCCTGCTGGCGCTCCTCGCCGTGTTCGGTCGCGCGGTCGATCGCCGGCGGATCGAGCTCGACCTGCGGACCGTGCCGGGCGTCCGGTGGGAGGCGGTCGTCGCGGTGGCGACGCTGACGCTCGGGGCCCTGGCCTCGTTCGCGGGCGGCACGGCCTACCAGTCCCGGTACGCGTCCATCATGTTCCCCCTGTTCGCGCTGGTGGTGGCGTTCGGGATCACCGTCTTCGCCGACCACCGCCTGCGGGCCGGGGCCCTCGTGCTCGTCGCGCTGCTCGGTCTGGTCGGCGGCGTGCGCAACGCGCGCGAGCAACGGACCCAGGCCTTCCAGGCCGCCGGCGAGATCCGGGCCCGGGCCCGACCGGGTGACGTGGTCGTCTACTGCCCCGACCAGGTGGGACCCGACGTCAGCCGGCTCCTCCCCGCCGAGCTCGGCCTGGCGCAGGTCCGCTACCCCGACCTGGGGGACCCCCGCTTCGTCGACTGGGTCGACTACGCCGAGCGCCACCGCAGCGCCGACCCGGCCGCGGTGGCCACCGCCGTCCTCGACCTCGCCGGCCCGGTCCAGGACGTGTGGCTGGTCTGGGCGCCCGGCTACCGGCACGTCACCGGTCAGTGCGAGGCCCTGGCCGACGCGCTGGCGCGCGACCGTCCGGGGCGCACGACGCTCGTGCTCCCGGACGACGCGTTCTTCGAGTTCCAGGGCCTCCTGCGGTTCCCGCCGCCCTGACCGGTGCCCGCGCCCGGCGGCCGGGGCGGGTACCGCCCCGGCCGGATGGTGATGCCGGGCCGGGCCGAGGGCCCCGCGTAGACTGCCCGAACCGGGCCGGATCGGGTGGCGGCCGGGACGCGGCGCCGGGGCTTCCCGGCGGGAAAGGTCCATGGGGCGAGCATGGGCGGCGGCGACGGCATCGAACGTGCGGGGGACCAACCGGCCGGCGGGCCGGCCGCGGCCTCCGGCGGCGCGCCGGAGACGGTCATCATCGGGGCGGGCCCGGCCGGGCTGACCGCGGCCTACGAGCTCGCGAAGCGCGGCATCACCTCCACCGTCCTCGAGGCCGACGACGTCGTGGGCGGCATCAGCCGGACGGTGGAGCGCGACGGCTGGCGCTTCGACATCGGCGGCCACCGCTTCTTCACCAAGGTCCGGGTCGTCGACGACCTCTGGTTCGAGATCCTCGGGAGGGACGAGTTCCTCCGCCGGCCCCGGATGAGCCGCATCCTCTACCGCGGGAAGCTCTACGACTACCCGATCGCTCCCCTCAACGCCCTGCGGAACCTGGGCTTCGTCGAGGCGGTCCGCTGCGTCCTCTCCTACGTGTGGGTCCGGATCAAGCCGCCCCGGGACCAGACGACGTTCGAGGGCTTCACCGCGTCGCGCTTCGGCTGGCGCCTCTACCGCACCTTCTTCAAGACCTACACCGAGAAGGTCTGGGGTGTCCCGGCCACCGAGATCCAGGCCGACTGGGGTGCCCAGCGCATCAAGAACCTGTCCCTGTTCCGCGCCGTCTGGGAGGCGCTCAAGCCCAAGGGGCTCAAGGCCCGCCAGGGGCGGGAGAAGCAGGTCACGAGCCTCATCGAGGAGTTCAACTACCCGAAGTACGGGCCCGGGATGATGTGGGAGCGGGCTACCGAGCTCGTGACCGCTCGCGGGACGAAGGTGCTCCTCGGCACCGGGGTCACGACGGTGCACCACGACGGGGGCCGGGCGGTGGCCGTCACCGCCGAGCACGCGGGCGTGCCCACCCGCTACCCGTGCACGCACGTGATCTCCTCGATGCCCCTGGGGCAGCTCGTCGAGGCCATGGTGCCGCCGCCTCCCCCGGAGGTGCTGGCCGCGGCCCGGGCGCTCACGTACCGCGACTTCATGACCGTCGCCCTGGTCGTGCCCGAGGACGCCGGCTTCCCCGACAACTGGGTCTACATCCACGACCCCGACGTGGCGGTCGGGCGGGTGCAGAACTTCGGGTCCTGGTCGCCCTTCATGGTGAAGGAGGGGCGGACGTGCCTCGGGCTCGAGTTCTTCGTGGACGAGGGCGACGACATGTGGACGAAGTCCGACGAGGCGCTGGTCGAGCAGGGCAAGCGGGAGCTCGAGGCCCTCGGCCTCGTCGACGCGTCCCGGGTCGAGGCCGGCTACGTCGTGAGGATCCCGAAGGCGTACCCGATGTACGACGACACCTACAAGGCGAACGTCCAGGTGATGCGGGAGTGGCTCGAGGCGAACGTCCCGAACGTCTTCCCGGTGGGGCGCAACGGCATGCACCGGTACAACAACCAGGACCACTCCATGTACACGGCCATGCTCTCGGTCGAGAACATCCTCGGCGCGACCCACGACGTGTGGGCCGTGAACGTCGAGGCCGAGTACCACGAGGAGCGCCACGAGGACTCCGAGGGCACCGAGCCCATCGGCTGACGGGAGCGCGACCTCCGGTCGACCGAGCCCGCCGGCGGAGCGAAGCCGCGACGTGGACGTGACACCGTGACAGCATCGTGAGCGTGCAGCAGGGACCCCAGCCCGCCCACCCGGCCGACGCCGCGCTGTCGGTCCCCGGGCGGGCCCACTTCCCTGCTTCGACGGTCTGCGGGCCGTCGCCGCGGTCGCGGTGCTGCTCCACCACGCCGGGTTCGCCACCGGGTACAGCGCGAACGGCCGCTTCGGAGCCCTGCTGGCCCACGGTGACGCCGGCGTCCCGATCTTCTTCCTGATCTCGGGCTTCCTGCTCTACCGGCCGTTCGTGGCGGCGCACCTGGCCGACCGCCCGGGCCTGCCGATCTGGCGCTTCTGGTGGCGGCGGCTGCTGCGCATCGTCCCGGCCTTCTGGGCGGCCCTCCTGCTCGTGTACCTCCTGTTCGGGTACGCGCAGGGTGCGCTCGCGGGACCCCGCGACGTGCTCACCTACTTCGGGTTCCTCCAGATCTACGACCCCCGGCGCTTCTTCGGGGCGATCAGCCAGGGGTGGAGCCTGGGCACCGAGATGAGCTTCTACCTGTTCCTGCCCCTCTACGCGCTGGCGGTCCGGGCGGTCGCGTCGCGGGTCCGGGTGAGCCGCCTGCGGGTCGAGGCGCTCGGGCTGGTCGGGCTCTACCTCACGAGCGTCGCGTTCCGGGTCGCCGTCTTCTCGGGCACCGCCTACCGGCTCGACGCGGTGGGAGAGGCCCGGGGTGCACCGTGGGGGGCCCTCGCCGTGAACTACTGGCTGCCCAGCTTCCTCGACCTCTTCGCCATGGGGATGGCGCTGGCCCTACTGAGCTCCTGGGGCCACGAGCGCGGCGCCGCGCCGAGGGCGCTGGCGTGGGTCGGGAGGCACCCGGCCCTCTGGTGGGCGATGGCCGGCCTCTCGTACTGGGCGGTGTCCACGCGGGTGGGCCTGCCCCGGGACCTCACGCCGCTCGACCCCCACGAGGCGCTGATCCGCCAGCTCCTCTACGGCCTCACCGCGCTCTTCCTGGTCCTGCCGGCCGTCTTCGGGCCCCAGGATCGCGGGGCTGTCCGGGGCTTCCTCCGGTCGGGCCCCGTGGCGTTCGTCGGCCTGGTCTCCTACGGCGTCTACCTCTGGCACCAGGCCTGGATCGGCCAGGTCAAGGACTGGCTCGGGTGGGACCTCTTCCAGGGGAACGTGCTCGTCGTGATCGTCGGGGCCCTCGCGTTCGCCGTGGCGACGGCGGCTGCCAGCTACTACGTCGTGGAGCGACCGTTCCTCCGGCTCAGGACCGGCCCCCGGTGCTGGCGCGGCGCGCGCCGGCGACGTCGTGAGGCGCAGGTCGTGACCGACCACCTGGTGGGGGACCCCGACGTCGAGGAGCGCCTCGAGGCCGAGCCGGCCCACCCGGCCGACGCCGGGCTCCCCGTCGTCGGCAACCGGGTCCACTTCCCCGGCCTCGACGGGCTCCGGGCCATGGCGGCGCTCGCCGTCCTCGTGCACCACGTGTCGTCGGCGACGGGCACCAACACCAGCCACTGGACCGGGGCGTTCTTCGCCCGCATGGACGCCGGGGTCCCGGTGTTCTTCCTGCTGTCGGGGTTCCTCCTCTACCGGCCGTTCGTCGTCGCCCACCTCGAGGACCGGCCGGGGCCGGCCCTCGGGGCCTTCTACTGGCGGCGGCTCCTGCGCATCGTGCCCGCCTACTGGCTGGCGCTCACGTTCGCCATCGTGGTGCTGGGCACCGTCGACGTGGGGGACGCCGGGGACGTCCTGTGGCTCTACGGCTTCGCCCAGATCTACTCGAAGGCCCACGTGCTCGACGGGCTGGTGCAGGCCTGGAGCCTCGCCGTCGAGGTCAGCTTCTACCTGTTCCTCCCCCTGTTCGCCGTCGCGCTGCGGTCGATCCCGGCCGTGCACCGGGTCCGCACGCAGCTGCTCGCCTGCGCCGGCCTCTGGGTGATCGGGTTCGGCACGCAGGCCGCCCTCCTCGCCACGCACGACGAGGCGACCCCGGCCACCCTCTGGCTGCCGTCCCAGCTCGACCTGTTCGCGCTGGGCATGGGCCTCGCGGTCGTGAGCGCCTGGGCCGCCCGCCGGCGCACGGAGCCGGGCTGGATCCTCTGGGTGGGGCGGCACCCCGGCCTGTGGTGGTCGCTGGCCGGGGTCTCGTTCCTCGTCGTGTCGACCGGGCTCGACCTGCCCCGGGAGTTCGTGGACCTGACCGCCCGCCAGGAGCTCGGCCGCCAGCTCCTCTACGCCGCGACGGCGTTCTTCCTGCTCCTCCCGGCCGTCTTCGGCGACCCGGAGCGGGGCCGGATCCGGGCGTTCCTGCGGGTCCCCCTCGTGGCGTGGCTCGGCCTCGTCTCCTACGGCGTCTACCTCTGGCACAAGGACCTGCTCGACCGGCTCCTCGAGGAGGGCGCGGCCGGGTGGCTCCCCGACGTCCGGTTCCTGTCGCTGCTGGCGCTCGTCGTCGCGCTCACCCTCGCGGCCGCGGCCCTCAGCTACTACCTGCTCGAGCGCCCGGTCCTCCGGCTCAAGGGCCGGGTGCCCTGGCGGCGCCGGCCGGCGCCGGCGCGCGCCGACGAGCTCGGGTCCCGGGCCCGGTGAGGGCGGCGGACCACCCGCCGGGGTCGCCGATCGATCCGGCGGCGGGCCCGGAGCCGCTTCGTCCGTGGGCGGTGGTCGCGGCCCGCCTAGCCTGGGTGTGGCGGGGCGCCGGCGACCCCGCCGGGCCCGACCGGGAGTGCTGTGCGCACGCTGATCATCGTCCCTGCCTACAACGAGGAGGCAGCGCTCCCCGAGGTGCTGCGCGAGCTGGCCGAGCACGCACCCGAGCACGACGTGCTCGTCGTCGACGACGGGTCGTCCGATCACACCACCGACGTCGCCCGGGCCGCCGGGGCGACGGTCATGACGTTGCCCTTCAACCTCGGGGTCGGTGGAGCCCTGCGGGCCGGGTTCCGCTACGCGGTGTCGTGCGGCTACGACCGGGGCATCCAGTTCGACGCCGACGGCCAGCACGACCCGGCCGAGATCGACACGCTGCTGCGCGCCCTCGACGGGGGCGCCGACATGGTCATCGGGGACCGGTTCGCCGAGGACGTCGACGAGTACCGGGTCGGGCAGATGCGGGGCGGCGCGATGGCCTTCCTACGGGTGGTCGTGAGGGTCCTGTCGGGACGCCGGTTCGAGGACACCACGTCGGGGTTCCGGGCCTTCAACCGGCCCGTGCTGGAGCTGTTCGCGCGCGAGCTGTCGGTGGAGTACATGGGCGACACGGTCGAGGCCCTCCTGCTCGCCCTGCAGCGAGGCTTCCACGTGGTGGAGGTCCCCACCCGGATGCGGAGCCGGGCGGCCGGCGCCCCCTCGCAGGGGGAGCGGGAGGCTCGCCTACCGCTACCTGCGCACCCTGGTCGTCCTCGCGTGCAGCGCCTCCCGCAAGGGTGCCCGCCGGGCCCGGCTCGAGGAGGCGAGGGCGTGAACGCCTCGGCCCGCCTCCTCGTCACGCTGATCCTCAGCGGCTCGCTCGTGTGGCTCCTGCGCCTGGTCCGGCTGCGGCGCCTCCGGGGCAAGTACGTGCTGCCCTGGCTCTTCGCCGTGCCGGTGCTCGTGGCGCTGGTGCTCTCCCCGGGGTTCCTGGAGTGGGTGTCCGACCGGCTCGGCGTCGAGTACCCGCTGGCCGCGTTCCTGCTCGTGGGGCTGGCCTTCGCCCTCCCCGTGCTCGTCCACACGTCCTGGGAGCTGTCGCGCCTCGAGGAGCGGAACCGGATGCTCGCCGAGGAGCTCGCGCTCCTTCGGGCCCGCATGTTCGAGCGGGGCGACCTCCGGGTCGACCCGGGCCCGGACGTCGACCCCGCCCCCCGGGTCCGTGTCCACCGGCGACGGCCGGGACCAGGGCTGACCCCGCGCTGACGACGGCGCGGGGGAGTGACCGGTCGGGGGCCCGGGGCCGGAGGGGCGTGGTGGTAACGTCCGCCCGCGTGGCGCCCGGAACCCGGCGGTTCTACCTGCTGCTCTCCCTGATCACCCTCGGCGGGCTGGCCGTGCGGTTCCTCTACGCCTGGCGCTACAAGTGGGACCAGGGCGTCTGGGGCGACGCGTTCTTCTACCACTACCAGGCCAACGGCCTCGCCGAGGGCGAGGGGTTCATGCGGTGGATCCCGGCCGGCGAGGGCCAGGTGAAGATCGAGGGCGCGAGCGCCGACCACCCGCCGCTGTTCCCGCTGTACCTGGCCGCCTGGTCGCTCGTCGGTCTCGACACGTTCCGCCAGCACATGGTCGCCTCCATCCTCCTGGGGGCGGCGACGGTGTTCGTGGTCGGTCTGGCCGGGCGGACCATCGCGGGGGACCGGGTGGGGCTCGTCGCCGCCGGGATCGCGGCGGTCTACGCGAACCTCTGGGTCCACGACGCGCTGGTGATGTCGGAGACCATCACGATCCTCCTCGTGGCCGTGATGGTGCTCCTCGCCTACCGGTTCTGGAGGGCGCCGACCCTCGGGAACGGCGCCTGGCTCGGTCTCGTGTCCGGCCTCGGGGCCCTCACCCGGGCCGAGGTGGTGCTCTACCTCCCGCTGGCGTTCGTCCCGCTGGCCCTGCTCGCCCGGTCCCTCGATCTGAGGCGGCGGATCCGGATCATCGTCGTCGCCGGTCTCACGGCCGGGCTGGTGATGGCGCCCTGGGTGCTGCGGAACATGACCGCCTTCGAGCACCGGTTGTTCCTGTCGGGCGGAGCGGAGATCACCCTCGCCAGCGCGAACTGCGACATCACGTACTACGGGGAGCTGCTGGGCTGGTGGAGCCCGCACTGCGTGCAGGACGCGCTCCGGGAGGACGGCCTGCACGTCGACCAGGGCGGCCCGGGGTTCCCTCCCGGCGACGCGTCGGAGCAGGCCCGCTACTGGCGTGAGAAGGCCTTCGGATACATCGGCGACCACACGGGCCGCCTCCCGGTCGTCGCGATGGCGCGGCTGGGTCGGGTGTGGGAGCTGTACCACCCGGGCCAGAAGGTGGACTTCGACATGATCGAGGGTCGGACCAGAGGCGCGGCCCAGCTCGCCCTGGCCCAGTACTACCTGCTCGTGGGCTTCGCGGTCGCCGGCGTCGTGGTCCTCCGGCGGAACCGGATCCCGCTCCTCCCGCTGCTCTCCCTGGTGGCGATCGTGTCCCTGACGGTGCTGATCGCGTTCGGCAACACGCGCTACCGCGCTCCGGCCGAGATCGCCATCGTCCTCCTCGCCGCGGTGGGCGTCGACGCCCTGGTGCGACGGGCGCGGGGCGAGCCCGTGGTGACGACCGGAGGCCGTCCCGAGGAGCCCGGTGACGAGGGACCCGGTGGCGAGGAAGAGCAGATCGGGGTCGGCGCCGGGGTGCGCCCGGGCCGGCTGGCGGGTGTCGTACCCGACGAGCCCGAGCGGATCGGCCCTCCCTCGTCGGGCTGAGCCGTCCCTGGCGCGGCCGGTGCGTCGCGAGCCGGGTTCCCTGCACTACCGTGAGACGTCCCCACGGTCCCCGGCTCCGGCCCCGACGGCGGGCGCGAGCCCCGAGACGAGGAGGGCGCACCGCCCGTGGCCGAGTCCTCGCCCGCCGCCAAGCTGGGCGACATCGCCGCGGCCGCCGGCCTCCGGCGGGTCCACTTCCTCGCCTGGCGCGACCTCGACGACCCCGAGGCCGGCGGCTCGGAGCTCCACGCGCACGAGATCGCCCGGCGCTGGGCCGAGGCCGGGATCGAGGTGAGCTTCCGCACCTCGTTCGCCGCCGGCTACCCGCAGGTGAGCTTCCGCGACGGCTACCGCGTCATCCGCAAGGCCGGCCGCTACCTCGTGTTCCCCAGAGGGGCCTTCAGCGAGATGATGGGCTGGCACGGCGACCGCGACGGTCTCGTCGAGATCTGGAACGGCATGCCGTTCTTCTCGCCCGTGTGGTGTCGCGGCCCGAAGATCACGTTCCTCCACCACGTCCACGCCGAGATGTGGGACATGACCCTTCCCCCGGCTGGCCCGGCTGGGTCGCACCATCGAGTCCCGCCTGGCGCCGCCGCTCTACCGGCGGACCAGGATCGTGACCCTCTCCGAGTCGTCGAAGCAGGAGCTCGTCGAGGACCTCGGCTTCGCGCCCCGGCGGGTGACCGTGGTGCCCCCGGGTATCGACCCGAGGTTCTCGCCGGGCGGCGAGCGCGCTCCCGACCCGCTCGTCGTCGCGGTGGGCCGGGTCGTCCCCGTGAAGCGCTTCGACCTGCTCGTCGACGTGCTCGCGACGCTGAAGGACCGCCATCCGCGGCTGCGGGCCGTGATCCTGGGGGAGGGCTACGAGCGTGAGGCCCTCGAGGCCCACATCCGCGACGTCGGAGCCGAGGGCTGGATCGAGCTGCCCGGCCGGGTCGACGACGCCGAGCTCGTCGACCTCTACCGCCGGGCCTGGGTGCTCGCCAGCACCTCGGCCCGGGAGGGCTGGGGCATGACCGTCACCGAGGCGGCGGCGTGCGGCACGCCCGCCGTGGCCACCCGCATCGCGGGCCACCTCGACGCCGTCGAGGACGGTGTCACGGGTCTCCTCGGCGACACCCGCGACGAGCTCGCCGAGAGGCTCGACCGGGTGTTGTCCGACCAGGTGCTCCGCCGGGCGCTCTCCGAGGCCGCGCTCGACCGCGCCTCCCGGCTGACCTGGGACGCGACCGCGCTGGGGGCGCTCGAGGCCCTCGCCCTCGAGGCCAAGCGCAGCCGCTGGCGGTGACCGCGCTCGGGTCGGCGGCCACGGTCGCCGTGGGCTGGTCCGCATGACGCGCGGTATCGCGCACGGCCGGCGTCCGGGGGCGCGGCTCCTCCCGCGGCTCGGCGCCGCGGTCCTCGCCGCGGTGCTCGTGGTGGGGATCGCGGCGGGCTGCTCGGAGGACCGGGGCGGGGACGGGACGCCCGCGAGCGGAGCGACCACGACCTCGGCTCCGCGAGGTGACGAGACGCAGGGGCAGGCCCGGGTCGAGCGGGCGCGCGCGGAGGGGCTCCGGGTCCTCCTCGCCGGCGACGACGTCATGGCCGCCGCGGGTCCCGTCGTGGCCCGCCGGCTCGAGGCCACGGGGCGCGCGACGGCGGAGGTCGACGTGGAGCCGGGCACGGGTCTGGCCAGCTCGCTCGACTGGCCGGCCCGGATCGCGGCCCGGGTCGACGAGATCCAGCCCACCGTCGTCGTCGTCCACTTCGGCGGGGTCGACACGGCGCCCTACGCGACGGGACCCGACGGCCGACCGCTCGACCCGGGCTCGGGCCCGTGGTACGACCGGTGGGCCCAGCAGCAGGCCACGCTCGTCGAGGCCCTGGCGGGCCGGGGGATCGCGCTCTACTGGGTGGCCGCCCCGCCGGCCCGTGACCCGGCCCTCGACACCAGGGTCCAGATGGCCAACCTCCTCTCGGAGGGGCTCCACCGGGGCTGGCCCGACTGGGTCGCCCACGTCGACGCGCGGCGGGGCCTCGTCGGCCCCGACGGCGGCTTCGCCGAGACCGTCGCCGTTCCCGGCGGGGAGACGCTCGTGCTGCGCGACACCGACGGGTACGGGCTGGGGCCCGACGGGGCGGCCCGGCTCGCCACCGCCGTCACGGACCGGCTGGTGGCGCACTGGTGCCTCGACGGCGCTCCCGGGTGCCGCCCGGCCTTCACGAGCGTGCTCCCGCTCCCCAGCGACACGCCGGCGGGACCGCGCGTGCTCCTCGTCGGGGACTCCATGATGTGGCAGCTCGTGCCCGCGGTCGCGGCGGTCCTGGAGTCCGGCGGGATCCACGTCCACGACGACATCCGGTCGACCACCGGGCTCGTGGGCGACTTCGACTGGGTGGGGCGCGTGGGCGCGCTCGCCGAGGCCTGGGACCCCGACGTCGTCGTCGGCCTCTTCACCGGTGACCTCCGGCCGGGCTACGCCGACCCCACCGGCCAGGTCGTCGAGATGGATTCGCCCCGCTACTTCGAGCTCACGACCGGAGCCGCCACCACCCTCACCGAGCAGCTCGTCGCGCGGGGCACCCGGGTGCTGTGGGTCGCGGGACCCCCGGCGGCCGGGGGGCCGGTGGCCGAGCGGATGGCCCGGTTCCGGGAGCTGTACGAGAGCCTGGCCGCCCGCTTCGGGGAGCAGGTGGGCGTGGTCGACGGGATGTCCCCGCTGCTCGACCGGGGAGAGTTCGCGCTCGAGCTCCCCGACGAGCTCGGCGTTGCGGTCGCGGTGCGGCTCCCCGACGCCTTCCACCTCACGACCGCGGGCGCCGGGCGGCTGGCCGGCGCGGTCGTGGAGGCCGTGCGGGCGACCGGCGCGACCGGGTAGCCCACGTTCCCCCTCGGTTGGTGCGGTTTCGGGGTCGTGGACCCCGAAAGCGCGCCAACTCGCCGGAGACGAGCGGAGGGGACCCGCGGGACGACGGGGGAAGGAGGAGGGACCGGGGCACCGGTAGGATGACGGACGCCGCGACAAGGGGGGGCACCATGACCGTCGTCGACACCGACACCCGACTCGTCCCCACCGACGAGATCCCCTGGGCCGAGCTCGCGCCCGGCATCGAGGTGAAGCTGCTCCGGGTGGGCGGCGAGACGGGCACCTACACCGTGATGGCCCGCTTCGCTCCCGGCATCGAGCTGCCACGCCACCGCCACTTCGGCGCGGTGCACGCCTACACCGTGCAGGGGCGGTGGCGGTACCGCGAGTACGACTGGGTGGCCGACACGGGGTCCTTCGTCTACGAGCCGCCGGGCTCGGTGCACACCCTCGAGGTGCCCGACGACGCCGAAGGCCCCACGGTCGTGATGTTCGTGATGGAGGGCGGCATGGTGATGCTCGACGAGCAGGACCAGCCGTGGATGTACGAGGATCCCGAGACGATGCGTCAGCACTACGCGGGCGCCCTCGCCGCCCGGGGGATCCCGTACCCGCACCAGGTCCTGTCCTAGCCCCGCCGGGAACGGGACGGAGCCCGGCGCCGTGACCCCGAAGTCGTTCTTCCTGGGGCCCGAGATCCACGACTACCTCGTGGGTCACGGCACGCCTCCCGACGGCGTGCAGCGCGACCTCATCGAGGAGACCGCCCGCCTGGGCGGCATCTCGATCATGCAGATCGCGCCGGAGCAGGGCGCGTTCATGACCCTCCTCACCCGGCTCCTCGGGGCCCGGCGGGCCGTCGAGGTGGGCACCTTCACCGGCTACTCGGCCCTGGCCGTGGCCCGGGGGCTCCCGCCCGACGGGCGGCTCCTGTGCTGCGACGTCAGCGAGGAATGGACGGCGATCGCCCGGCGGTACTGGGAGCGGGCCGGGGTGGCCGACCGCATCGAGCTCCGGATCGGCCCCGCCCTCGACACGCTCCGGTCGCTGCCCCGGGAGGAGACCTTCGACCTCGCCTTCATCGACGCCGACAAGGAGCGCTACGGCGACTACTACGAGGAGATCCTGGCCCGCCTGCGACCCAACGGCGCGATCCTCGTCGACAACACCCTCTGGATGGGCGTGATCGCGGACCCCTCCGTCACCGACGACGCCACGCTGGCGATCCGGGCCTTCAACGACCGGGTCGCCGCCGACGAGCGGGTGGACTGCGTGATCCTCCCGCTGGGCGACGGCGTCACCCTCCTGCGCAAGCGGTAGCGCGGCCCCGCCCGGCGAGAGGCGCGACGTGCGCCTACATGGGGTTCTCGCGCAGGAACCGGTAGACGTTGCGGAAGTTGGCCGTCGTCTCTTCCGGGATCGGGACCAGCGGACCGAGCACCCGCGCGCCCCAGATGATCTCCGCGGTGCGCTCGACGAGCTCGGCCGCCTGGAGGGCCTTCTTCAGGTCGGGGCCGATGGTGCACAGCCCGTGGTTGGCCATGAGCACGGCGCTGGTGTCGGCGAGGCGGCGGGCCACCTCCTCGCCCAGCTCCTCCGACCCCGTGAGCCGGTAGTCGCACACGGGCACGTCGCCGCCGACGTAGACGACGAACTCCTCGATGACCGCCGGGATGGGCTGGCGGGTGACGGCGAACATCGTGGCGTGCTTGGCGTGGGAGTGCATGACCGCCCCGACCTCGGGGTAGCGCCGGTAGCAGGCGAGGTGCAGGGCGCGCTCGGTGGTGGGTGTCCGTGTGCCCTCGACGACCTGGCCGTCGAGGTCGACGACGACGAGGTCGTCGAGCGTCATCGTGTCGTACTCGACCGACGACGGGGTCATGACGACGTTCCCGTCCGGGAGCCGGGCCGAGATGTTCCCGGCCGTACCCTCGACGAGGCCCTTGGCGAGCATGGTCCGGGCGGTCGCCAGGAGCTCCTCCTCCAGCGCGCGGATGTCCTCCGTCACGGCAGCACCTCCGGGTTCACGATGTGCACGGGACGCTCGCCGGCGAGGAGCCGGGCGAGGTCGTCGGCGATCATCCCGGAGTGGTTGGCCTCGGTGTCGTAGCTCGCGCCGCCGATGTGGGGGGTGAGGACGACGTTGGGCATGGACACGAGAGGGTGGTCGGTGGGGAGCTGCTCCCCGGGGAAGTGGTCGAGGCCGGCCGCCGCGACCTTGCCGGACCGCAGGGCCTCGACCAGCGCGTCCATGTCGTGGAGCGCGGCCCGGGCGGTGTTCAGGAAGATCACCCCGTCCCGCATGGCGGCGAACCGCTCGGCCCCGATCATCCCGGTCGTCTCGGGGGTGACGGCGGCGTGCATCGACACGACGTCGGCCTCGGCGAGGAGCGCATCGAGGGAGTGCGTGGCCTCGTCGGAGTAGGGGTCGGCGACGATCACCCGCATCCCGATGCCCTCGAGCCGCCAGCGGACGGCGTGGCCGACCGCGCCGAGGCCGACGAGCCCGGCGGTGCGTCCCGCCAGCTCCCAGGCTCGGAAGCGCTGGTAGGGGATCGTGCCGTCCTTGAAGATCCGGCCGGCCCGGACGTCGGCGTCGGCGGGCAGCACGTGGCGGTTCGCCGCGAGCAGCAGGGCGAGGGCAAGCTCGGCGACGGCGTCGGCGTTGCGGCCCGGGGCCCGCAGCACCGGGATCCCGGCCGCGGTGGCGGCCGGGACGTCGACGTTGGTGGGGTCGCCCCGGCAGGACCCGATCGCGATCAGGGGCAGCTCGAGGACCGGGCCGGAGCAGAAGTCGGCCTCGCAGACGATCACCGTCGCGCCCTCCTCGCGGATGCGCTCCGCGAGCTGATCGGGGCCGTAGATGCGCAGCGGCGAGTGCTCGATCCAGGGGTCGTACACGACGTCGCAGAGGCCACGGAGCCGCTCGAGACCCTCGCCGCGGAACGGTGCGGTGACCAGTGCCCTCGGTCGATCCCCCATGCCCTCTCCCCCTGGGTGACGGGCGGTCATCATGGCATGGCCGGCACGGGACGGGACAGACGGGACGAGAGGTGCCACGGCGCCGGGCGGGGGCGGGCCGGCGGCCCGTTGCCCGCGCGACCGGAAGTTCGCCGGGCTCGGGGCCGGGCGCTGTCCGTCCCGGTCTGCCTAGATTGTCGGGTCGACCGACCGGGAGGGGCGGATGCCGATCCACTACGCGAAGGACGACGAGCACATCGTGCTGGTCACGATCGACCGACCCGAGGCGAGGAACTCGCTCGACATGGAGCACTTCTTCCAGCTCCGCCGCGCGTGGGAGCGCTTCGGCGAGGACGACGACGCCTGGGTCGCGATCATCACCGGCGTGGGCGACGCCTTCTGCGTGGGCGCCGACCTCAAGCGCTACATCCCCGAGATCACCAGGCTCCAGAAGGACATCGCCGAGGGCCGGGTGAAGGAGGTCGGCGGCTACCGCATCGACGACGGGATGAAGGCGGTGCTGCGCGGCGTCGAGCTGTACAAGCCGATCATCGCCGCGGTCAACGGGGTGTGCGTCGCCGGGGGCATGGAGATGCTCGGTGGCATCGACATCCGGCTCGCCGTCCCCGACGCCACCTTCGCGGTGATGGAGCCGAAGCGGGGGCTGTTCGCCGGGGGCGGGACCACCGTCCGCCTCCCGCGCCAGATCCCGTTCCCGGCCGCCATGGAGCTCCTCCTGTGCGCCGACCGGGTGCCCGCCGAACGGGCCCTGGAGATGGGGCTCCTCAACGAGGTCGTCGAGCCCGACCGGCTCATGGAGCGGGCCTACTGGTACGCCCGGCGGATCACCGACAACGCCCCGCTGGCCGTCCAGGCGACGAAGCGCAGCGTGCTCGAGGGGCTCGCCCTCGACCTGGAGGCCGCGTACGCGAACGAGAGCCGGCTCGCGGCCATGATCTTCCAGACCGAGGACGCCAAGGAGGGGCCGAAGGCCTTCGCCGAGAAGCGCGAGCCCAACTGGCAGGCCCGGTAGGGCGGCGTCGATGCCGGTCGACCCCCGCACCCCCTGCCTGGTCGGCGTCGGGCAGCGCACGTGGCGCCCCGCGGAGGTCGGTGACGCGGGCGCGCCCGAGCCGCTGGTCATGTGGGAGGAGGTGGCCCGCCGCGCGGCGGAGGACACCGGCCGCCCGGGCCTCCTCGAGCGGCTCGACAGCCTCCAGGTCGTCTACTCGCTGACCTGGCAGTACGACGACCCGCCGGCCCGTCTCGCCGAGGCGCTGGGCGCGGCACCGCGCCACCGCCTCTACTCCGGGATCGGCGGCACCACCCCCCAGGTGCTGGTCCAGGACACCGCGGCGGCGATCCTGCGCGGCGAGCTGGACCTGGCCCTCGTCGTGGGGGGCGAGGCGCTGGCCACCCAGCGGGCGTACCGCCGGCGGGGGGAGCGGCCGGCGTACCGCCACGCGCCGGAGGAGCGGCGCGAGTTCCCGTGGGAGGCGCCCTTCCACCCGGTCGAGCTGGCCCACGAGGTGCTGCCGGCCTGGCTGACGTTCGCCGTGTTCGACAACGCCCGCCGGGCCCACCTCGGGACCGGGCTCGACGAGTACCGGTGGGAGCTGGGGAGATGCTCGCCCCGTTCACGCAGGTGGCCGCGGCCAACCCGCACGCGTGGTTCCGGCTGGCCCGCAGCGCCGGGGAGCTCGTGACCCCGACGGCGGAGAACCGGATGGTCGGCTACCCGTACACCAAGCACATGGTGTCGGTGATGGACGTCGACATGGCCGCCGCGGTGCTGCTGGCCAGCCACGAGGCGGCCGACGCGCTCGGGATCCCCGCCGATCGGCGCGTGTACCTGCGGGGCTGGTGCTACGCGACCGACCCGACCTACCTGGCCGAGCACCGGGAGCTGTGGCGGTCGCCGGCCATGGCCGCCGCCGCCCATGAGGCCCTCCGGGTCGCCGGGGTCGGCGTCGACGACGTGGCCCACCTCGACGTCTACTCCTGCTTCGCCAGCTCGATCGCGTTCGCCCGCGACGCCCTCGGGCTCCGCCCCGACGACCGGCGCCCGCTGACCGTCACCGGGGGCCTCCCGTACCTCGGCGGGGCCGGCAACGACTACCTCACCCACTCGATCGCGACGATGGCCGAGGTGCTCCGGGCCGATCCCGGCTCGTACGGCCTCGTGAGCGGGGTGGGCATGCACATGACCAAGCACGTCTACGGCGTCTACTCCACCGAGCCGGGCCCGGTGGCACCGCCCGAGCAGGAGGGCGTCCAGGCCCGCCTCGACGCCGAGGGCCGGCTCGCCATCCGCGACACCTGGTCGGGGCCGGCCACCGTGGCGGCCTACTCGGTGGTCCACGGGCGCGACGGCGAACCCGAGTGGGGGCTGGTCGTGGTGGACGTGTCGGAGGGCGAGCGGGCCTACGCGAAGGTCCTCGACCCGGTGCTGCTCGCCGGGGCCGAGCGCGAGGAGCTCGTGGGGACGACGGTGCACCTCGCGACGGGCGAGGGCGGTGTCAACGTCGCCGCCTGGTGACCGCGTCCCTCGTGCAGGTGGCCCGAGTCGAGTCGGTCCGCCCGAGCCCCCCGGCAAGGGCGGTCACGCCAGGCGTTCCGTCCCCGCCGGGAAGCCCGGTCAGCGCGGGTCCCGGCATCTCCCGCTCATCCGCTCCACTCGAGCTCGAACGTCTCGGCACGCCCCCGGCGTCCGGGCGACGGTGCGCCCCGGATCCTCACGTCTCCGGCCATCGGACCCCCCGAGCCGGTCGTGTGCTACCTCCGTTCCGAAGGTACGCCTGAGACCGCTCGGTGACAAGGGCCCCCCAACCCTCGACCCGGGTGTCTCTACCGTCGCCCAGCGGGGGTGGAGACACCCGAGACGCACCTCCCCTCGACCCGGGTGTCTCTACCGTCGCCCAGCGGGGGTGGAGACACCCGAGACGCAGCGCCTTCCGACCCGCAGCGCCTCCCGACCCGCAGGGGCTCAGGCGGTGCCGGCCGGCCACGAGCCCATGAGGCCCATGAGCCGGCGGATCTCCTCCGAGTCGGCGAGGGACGGGCGGCACCACCCCGGCGCGTACCCGAAGACCTCGGCGAGCCGCGTCGCCCCGAAGCGGTCGTCGAGGATCTCGAGGTGCTCGGGGCCGACGAGCGCCGGGTGGGGCTCCCCGCACGCGCGGCTGAGGTCGAGGAGCTCCCGCCGGAGGTTGACGAGGTAGCTGGCGGCGCGCACCGACTTCGAGGCGGGGTCGAGGCCGCGCATGCGCCACCTCGAGTTCGTGGTGCCGCCGGTGGGGCACCGGCCGGTGTGGCAGCGCTGGGCCTGGATGCACCCGAGGGCCAGCATGACCTCCCGGCCCACGTTCACGGTGTCGCAGCCGAGCGCGAAGGCGAGCAGGGCGGTGTGGGGGAGACCCAGCTTTCCGGAGCCGGTGAAGACCACGTCGTCGGCCAGGCCCTCCTCGCAGAACGCCCGGTAGACGCGGGAGAAGCCGACCTTGAACGGCAGGGCGACGTGGTCGGTGAAGGAGAGCGGGCCGGCTCCCGTGCCGCCCTCCCCGCCGTCAACGGTGACGAAGTCGACCCCGCGCCCCGTGGTCGCCATCAGCCGAGCCAGCTCGTGCCAGAACGCCGACTCGCCCACCGCGGACTTGATCCCCACGGGGAGGCCGCTGGCGTCGGCGAGGGTCTCGACGAAGTCCAGCATGCTGTCGGCGTCGCGGAAGGCCGAGTGGGCCGGCGGGCTCACGCAGTCCAAGCCCATGGGGACGCCGCGGATCCGGGCGATGTCGGCCGTGACCTTGGCCGCCGGGAGCAGACCGCCCAGTCCCGGCTTCGCCCCTGGCTCAGCTTGATCTCGATCGCCCGGACCGGGTGTGCCGCGACGACGTCCCGGAACCGGTGTAGGTCGAAGTGGCCCTGCGCGTCGCGGCAGCCGAAGTAGCCGGTGCCGATCTGCCACACCAGGTCGCCACCGTGGCCGTGGTGGGGCGTGATCCCACCCTCGCCCGTCCCCTGCAGGCAGCCGGCGAGGGCAGCTCCCCGGTTGAGGGCCTCGACGGCGGCGGCGCTGAGCGACCCGTAGCTCATGCTCGAGACGTTCACGACCGAGGGCATCCGGAAGGCGTGGCGGCGTCTGCGGGCGCGCCCGAGCACCTTCGCGCAGGGGACGCGTCGCTCGGGGTCGAAGCCCGGCTCGCCGGGTCGGGGGGAGCGCAGGGGGAACGCCGCGTGCTTGACGACGAGGTAGCCCGGAGTCCGCTCGAGGTCGTTGTCGGTGCCGAACCCGAAGTACGGGTTCTCCGACTTCGCGGTGGAGTAGATCCACCGGCGCTGGTCGCGGCTGAACGGCAGCTCCTCGTCGTTGTCGGTGACGATGTACTGGCGCAGCTCGGGCCCGATGCCCTCCAGCAGGTACCGGAGGTGCCCGACGACGGGGAAGTTGCGGAGGATGGCGTGCTGCCGCTGGGTGAGGTCGTGGAGGGCCACGCCCGCCAGGACGAGCCCCGAACCCACCAGCGCCCACGCCCACCAGCTCACGACCGGGATTCTCGCGTCCGCGGAACGCTCGCGGCACGCCGTGTGGAGCGCGGCCTCAGGTGGGGCGGGGGAGCCGAGCAGGCGCCGGCTGACGATCCTTGCCCTCCGCTCCGCCCAGGTGCTCGGCGAGCAGGTCGGACCCGGCCTGCTCGCTCGGGCCTCGCCACCGCACCACGCCCCGGCGGAGCACCACGACCTCGCCCCGCCGAGGTGGGCCGCCTGCACCTGCGGGTCGTGGCGGATCTGCTCGGGCGTGCCCTGGGTGATCACCCGGCCGAAGTCGAGCACCGTGACCCGTCCGACAGGCGGAGCACCAGGTCGACGTCGTGCTCCACCACCACGAGGGACACGCCGCGATCACGGCGGGTCGTGGTGAGCCCTGTCCCGAAGCTGACGGAAGCGTCAGGGGCGATCGCGGGTGTTCGCCCTGCTCCGTCCGGTTGGTCAGGAACCGGTGGGGACGGGCCGGACCGGCGCCGGTCTCGCCGTCCCGGGCGCACCGGTGAGGCGGGCCGTCCCCGGGGCCGCGGCGAGGGTGAGGAGCGCGAGGCCGGCGACGACGAGACCGCTCTGGTACGTGCTGTGGAGCCCGATGCCCCCCAACACCAGGAACCCGAGGGCCAGGGCCCGGTGCCCGTCACCGGAGCGGGTCAGGGCCACCAGCGTGGCGGTGAGGGCGCCGAAGGCCAGTCCGTGGACCACGGGCGAGAAGTACCCGGCGAGGCCGAGGTTCCAGAGCAGCAGGATCTTCGTCGTGGCGGGCTGGGCGACGAGGAGCAGGGCGAGCCCGGCCCCGGCGAGGCCGCCGGCGACCAGGGACGGCCGGTCGATCCGTCGCCGGGCCAGCAGGGGGGAGGCCGCGGCTGCGGCGAGCGCGAGCGCTTCACCGGCGAGCAGGAGCCAGGACGTCGAGACCGGTGGGCGGGCGCCGTCGACGGCCGCGTGCCGGAGCGCGGCGTGGAGGGCGGCCGCGGCGAAGCCGCCGACGAAGAGCGCCACGACGACCCGGCCGGACGGATCGAGCGCGGGGCGGGCGAGGCCCGCGAGCGCGACGACGGCCGCGGCCACCCCGAGCGCCGGCCACCAGCTGTCGAGCAGTCCGGCCCGGGCGCCGGCCGCGACGAGGGAGGAACAGCGCGACCGAGCCGCGGACCCCGGCCCGGGGGCCGGGGCGCCCCACACCGGGACCGTGAGCACCACCGCGACGAGGAGACCGGTGAGCAGCACGGTCGCCAGCGACGAGGCGAAGCGACCGCCCTCGCCGATCCCGGAGAGGGCCCACGAGACCTGGAAGCCGCCGGGGATGTGGATGATCGTGCGGGTGAAGACCCTCAGCACCAGCAGCTCGACGAGCGCGACGCCGAACGTCGTGCGGGCGAGCCACCAGACGAGGGCGGCCCGCGCCGCGGCGCGGGAGGCGCCGGCGTGGGCCGCCCGGCCGGTCATGCCGCCGAGGCCTCCTCGGGTCCCTCGGGCGTGGGCGGGGTGGACCTCGACGGGCGCACGAGGAGCCAGAGCACCACGAGCGCGAACGCCATGAAGAGGATCCCCGGGATCCACCAGCGGGCCGAGGGAGAGGCGGGGAGCGCGCGGTCGGCGATCTCGAGCTGGGCGAACTCCGACACCGACTTCTCGCCGCCGCGCTCCTTGGCCGCGCCGTCCCACACCGCGAACGCGATGTCCGTGGTGGCGCCGGCCGAGAAGGCGGGCTGGCCGTCACCGGGGGAGGCGAACGGGCGGGCCACGACCACCGACCACCGGCCGCCGTCGCGGTACTCGCCGTGGCCCCGGGTGGTCTGCTCGGCGGCGGGCGCCAGGGTCCCGAAGCCCTCGGCCACCAGGTCCTGGACGGTGCCGAGCCCCGGGTTGGCGTACGGGTTGCCGACCTCGCGGGCGGGGAACCAGAGGTCGTCGGTCGAGGGGTACAGGTCCACGTAGGCGTCGGGGTGGCCCGATGCCGGCCACTCGCCGACGGCCTCGCCGAGGTCCCCGGCCCGCCACCGCCAGATGTTCACGCCGCCGTCGGCCTGGCCCATGCACAGGGCCGGGACGGAGGCGCCGAGGGTGCCCGGGAGCTCGACGGCCACCGCGTCGGCGAACTCGTCGACGCCGTGCGCGTCGTCACGGTGCCCGTCGGCCCACTCCATCCGCAGGTAGAGCGTCTCGTCGTCGTGGAGGGCGCGGACCTCGACCTCGGGGATGCTGCCCCCGCCGAACGGGTAGGACGTCTGCTGGGCCGTGAGGGCGAGCTCCACGCCCGCGGCGCGGTCCCACACGCCGGCGTGGGGGTCGAGGCCCGGGCCCTCGTCGACGCGGTGCGCGACGATGCCGGCGGCCTGCGACACCGCCGGTGACGTGCCGAGCACCTGGAGGCCGGCCGCCAGCACCGCGGCGGCGGCCAGCACGCCCAGCACCACGCGCCGGGGCGGGCGGGGCAGGGTCAGGCGATCGGTCATGGGGTCAACCTCCCTCCGGGCTCGAGGACGCACTCGAGCCCGCAGCTCCCGTCGTCGGGTGGGGTGGGGCCGAACGGCTCGTCGAGCCGCTCGGCGGGGGTGACGTCGAGGACGTCGAGGTCGGTCTCCAGCCAGCGGCCGAGGAGCCGGCCGAGGGCCCGGACGAGGGGCTCGGGCGCGGCGAGCTCCAGGCGGCGGCCGAGCGCCGGTCCGAAGCAACCCAGGTGGTCGCGCAGGAAGGCGGCCTGGGTCCGGCGGCACTCCGCGACCTCGTCGGGCCCGAGGTGCTCCAGGGCGTAGGCCTCCTTGGCCGCCATGAAGCCCATGAACTCGAGCTGGGTCACGACGTGGTCGGCGCGCTCCCGCTCCGTCCCGCCCACGGCCAGACCGTGGGCCCGGTAGAACCCGGCGACGTCGGCCATGATCTGGGTCTGGCGGAAGACGTCGTCGGTGCGGTACGCGGACTCGCAGGGCGGGTGGTCCTCGGGGTCGACGTGCGTGAACGCGCTCTGGTGGGCGTCGCGCAGCGCCCCGAGCGGCTGGTCCAGGCGCTCCCGGACCTCGGCGAGCGCCCCGTCGAGCTCTGGGTCGCCCGTCTCGAGGTCGGCGACGACGGGCAGGACCCGCTCCCGCAGCTCGGACCGGTGGTCGGGGCTCGGGAAGGCGAGGCCGCGGGCCAGCAGGGCGTACACGGCCGACCGGGCCACCGCCGTCTGCCACTCGTTGGTCGCCAGCGCTTGCACGGTGTCGCTCCTCGGTCCGTCAGATGGAGTTGAGCTTCCCGGGCCGCTCGTGGATCGGCTCCTGGACGCTGACCCGCACGATCTCGCGTCCCTCGGCGTCGTAGCCGACGACGGTGTCGTCGAAGAGCTCGACCTTCTCGCCGTCGACGGTGATCTCGGCGTACCGGGGACCCTCGATCACCTCGTAGGAGAAGACGATCCGCTGGGTCGTGCGGAAGAGCTGGAGCACGGCCCGCAGTTGGCGGGACGGCTTCGTGTAGCGCTCCACCGCCCGGTCCGCTCCGGGGCCGAACATCTGGCGCAGGTACGCCCGGGGGACCCATCGGGGCGGGATGTAGTAGATGTTCGGCTGGGTGCCGAACTGCGGGTACAGCGGCAGCGCGACCTGCTCCTCGTGGACCAGGTAGTAGAGCGGGTTGGCGGGGTCCTCGGCCCACGTGCCGTCGGCCTCGACGTCGACCAGGCCCTGGAGCCGGATCTTGCCGACGCAGACCGACATGCAGCGCGTCTCGGTCGGCTGGCCGTCGGTCAGCGGCTCGTGGCCCTCGACCCTCGGGAAGCACGCGATGCACTTCTCGCTCGTGCGGGTGGTCGGGCGGTACATGGCCTTCTTGTACGGGCACGCCTCGACGCACTTCCGGTAGCCACGGCAGCGCGACTGGTCGAGGAGGACGATGCCGTCCTCCTCCCGCTTGTAGATGGCGTCGCGGGGGCAGGCCGCCAGGCAGGCCGGGTAGGTGCAGTGGTTGCAGATCCGCTGGAGGTAGAAGAACCAGCCGGTGTGCTCCGGGAGGCTCGTCCCCTCGGGGCTGAAGCGGTTGGCGTGGTCCTCGAACGCGTTGGGGGCGTGCCAGTCCTTCTCGTCGGGCAGGTACCCGGTGACCATCTTCTCGAAGCCGTCGGCCGTCTCGAACACCGTCTTGCCGTCGAAGCGGCCGTAGGGGGCACGCCGGTCCTCGGGAGAGGCCGCGTCCCACACTTGCCCCCCGGGGTTGGCGGCCTCGAGCTTCTCGAGCAGCCGCACGTCCCAGGCGTCGGGGTAGCCGCCGAACGGCTTCGTCTCGACGTTGTTCCACCACATCAGCTCCTGGCCCGGGGAGAAGGTCCAGGTGGACTTGCACGCCATCGTGCAGGTCTGGCAGCCGATGCAGCGGTTGATGTTGAACACGGCCGCGAACTGGCGGTCGCGCTCGCCGCCCTCGTGGCGGTACCTCATCGGGCGGCCGAGGTGCCAGTTGTAGACCTCGGGCATCACCGCACCTCCGGCTCGTTCGTCCGGCCGAAGACCTCGGCCAGCACGTCTTCGACCAGGTCCGGCCCTCGCCGTCGACCGATGTCGTAGGTCCCCGCGTAGAAGGGCGTGGTGAAGAGCCGGCGGACCCGGTCTCGCGACCAGCCCATGAGCGCGTACTCCTCGACGAAGCAGCGCGCGGCCTCGCGGTCGCCGTCGACGCCCCCGGGGAGGGGGAAGCGGACCCCGACGATCGAGTAGGGGTCGTCGCCCTCGACGCGCTTGGCCCCCTGACCCGCGGGGTGGCGGGGGTCGAACTCGGGTCCGGTCACGTCGACCTCCCCTTGACGGTGACGAGCTCGCCGGCCACGTAGGCGAGCATGAACCTGCTCTCCTTGCCCGGGGCGTAGCCCCGGTCGCTGCGGGCCCACGGGCCCTTCGTCCCGCCGTCCTCCGCCTTCGTGACCCGGATGAGGGTCTCCTTGGGGACGGTGTTGATGGCGTGGTTGTCGACGTCGAAGCCGAAGACGAACCCCATGCCGGCGGCCTTCTTGTGGAAGAGGCTGTCGGTCTGGTGCATGGGGGGCGCCCAGCCCCGCGTGATGCTCTGCTGGCTCCCGTGGCGGAAGCTGGACTGGTAGCCGGTGCCGTCGGCGAGGGCCCGCCCGTCGTCGCGCTCCCGCTGGGCCCGGACCGTGCGCGGCGTCGCCATGTAGAAGGCGTGCTTCAGCATGGTGACGCCGCGGGGGTAGGCCGGGTTGTAGGAGGCGCGGACCATGAGGCGGGCCGTCTCGTAGAAGGGGTCGTCCTCGCTCGCGCCGCGGTAGGGGCGGTCGGCCGGGTTGGCGTCGACCCACACGTAGTCGCCGTTGGCGATCCCCAGCTCGGTCGCGTCCTCGGGGTTGATGTGGAGCTGCGCGTCGCCGACCCCGGGCATCCGGGTGTCGTTGCGGTACGGGTCGGCGAAGGTCGTGCTCCAGATCCAGTGCCAGTCCGTGACCGCCCACGAGGAGTGGGTGCTGTGGCGCGACTTGGGCGTGAGGCAGAAGAGCTGGAACCCCTGCTCCCAGAGCGGGTTCTTCGTCGCCTTGACCTCGCTCCAGGGCATCTTGACGTTGCGGACCTGGCGGGCGTCGGCGTCGATGGAGTCGAGGGGGATGCCGTAGTCGGACGGGCGGATGTAGGGGCTCGTCGAGACGATGACGTTGGGGAGGTAGGGGGTCGCCTCGACGGCCTCACGGTGGACGATGAGGTTCTCGCCGTACTCGATCGCCTCGGGGATGTCGACGTACGCGTGCATCCGGCCCGTGTCGGTGTAGAAGGGCAGGCTGTCGGCGATCTGCTCCCGGAACGGGAAGCGCGGGTAGGTGCGGTACTGCATGAGCGCGCCACCGGGCTCGCCGTACTTGCCGGCCATGAGGTCGGCGACGGTGTAGCCCTCGGTGGTGAACGACGCGGCCAGCACCCGGTCGAGGTACACCTCGGGCCGGTCGGCGAAGCGGAAGTACTCCGAGAAGCGGTCGTCGCCGGTGAGACCGGCGAGGGCGTCGGCGACCCCGGCGAAGATGACGAGGTCGTCGCGGGTGTCGTGGACCGGCTCGATGCCGCCCTTCCACACCTGGAGGAACGGGTTCGAGCACGAGCCCGCCATCTCGTAGGTCTGCATCTCCAGCCAGCTGTTGGCGGGGAGCACGACGTCGGCGAACTCGGCCGAGCCCGTCCACTCGATCTGCTGGTCGACGATCATGTCGACCTTGGGGTTCACGTTGTGGACGAGCTCGTAGTGCCACTTGGCCTGGTTGATCAGGTTGGCGTTGTTGTACCAGAGGAGCTTCGTCGGGGTCGGCATGTGGGTCTTGCCGGTGAAGATCTTGCGGCCGGCCTCGGGGGTGTCGACGACGAGGGGGCGGTCGCCGTAGCCCCAGTACGCCACCTCCTCGCCGTGGATGTAGTGGTGGGTGTTGTCGAAGGTCCAGCGGTCGTCGGGGTCGGTGAGCGGGTGGAACGGGTCCTCGTTGACGTAACCCCCGACGCCGGGCCCGAACCAGGGGGCGGCGTGGAAGATGCCGCCCTTGTAGTTGCCGGCCCACGTGCTGACGCCCGTCCCCGGCTGGCCGATGCTGCCGATGAGCATGGCGAGCAGGAACGTCGCCCGGTTGTGGAGCGTGGCGTGGAAGTAGTGGTTCACGCCCTCGCCGATGTGGATGGCGGCCGGCTTGATGGTGACGAGGTCCTCGATCAGGCGCTCGACGAGGTCCCGGGGCGAGCCGGTGATCTCGCAGACGGTGTCGAGGTCGTAGTCGGCGAGGTGCTCGCGGTACAGGGCGAAGACCGTCGCCGCCTCGACCTTCGTCCCGTCGGCCAGGGTGACCTCTCCCTTCCAGTCGAGCTCGGGGTCGATGCCCTGCTCGACCATCCGGTCGCCGACATCTTCACGGGTGATGGCCCGCGGCCCCCGCGACGCGCGGTCGCGGACGACGCGGTCGCCGAGCTGCTCGTACTGCTCCGCGGTGAGCCCGTGGAGGGTGAAGCTCGGGCCGTCGGAGGGAAGCTGGTTCCGGTAGCCGTCGAAGACCTCGTCGGCCCGGAGCCGCTGGAGCGTGTCGAGCCGCACGAGGAGCGGCATGTCGGTGAAGCGCAGCAGGAAGTCGGTGTCGTAGCGCTCTCCGTCGATGAGTGCCTTGGCCACGCCCAGGAGCAGCGCGGTGTCGGACAGGCCGGCCCGGACCGGGATCCAGTAGTCCGACTTCGACGAGGGGGCGCCGTACTCGGGGATGATCGAGACGATCTTGCCGCCCCGCTCCATCACCTCGTGGAACCAGTGGCTGTCGGCCATCTTGTTCTCGACGAGGTTCTTGCCGATCATCACGATCAGGCGGCTGTGGCGCATGTCGTTCATGTCCACGTCGGTGGTCTGCAGCCCGTGGACGAAGGGGAACCCCGGCGCCTGGTCGCCCCGCCAGGTGTACTCGGACCAGTCCCGCGGGCCGACGGCCTCGTCGGGCCCGACCCCGCGGACGGAGGCGTCGAGGAGCGCCAGCGAGGTCGCGAACCGGAAGAGCCCGAACTTGCCGGCCACCCCGTGGACGGGGAGCGACGAGCCGAGCTTCATGGTCCGGACGCCGGACTCCTCCCAGAACTCGAGCATCTCCTCGGGGTAGCCGTCCTCCTCGACCAGCCGCCGGCGCCCGTCCTCGCCGCTGTAGGCCTCGGCGACGGCCCGGAGTCCCCGGGCGACGTAGTCGTCGGCCTCGTCCCAGCTCACCCGGACGAACTCGTCGTTGCCCCGGTCGTCGAAGCGGTAGCGGGTGCGCAGCGCCGGGTCGTCGGAGAGGGACGGGAAGCCGTCGTCGGCCCACTGCTTCCAGCCCTGGCGCAGCATCGGGTACTTGGCCCGGTACGGCCCGTAGACCCGCCGGTGGAGGGTGAAGCCCTTCGAGCAGGCCCGCGGGTTCCAGTGGACGGTCGAGGTGTTCCCCTGGGGGTCGCCGTAGCGGTCGCCGTCGTAGTTCTGCTCGCACCGCACCACGACGCCGTTGCGGACGAACGCCCGCATCCGGCACATGTGCGTGTCGTTGGGGGCGCAGACGTAGGTGAAGCTGCCGTCGTACGCGTACTGGTCGCGGTACACGCGCTCCCAGTCCCGGTCGGGGTAGGCGAGGAGCGGGTTGGCGATCCCGGCGGCGGGCCTCAGGAAGGCGAGGGCCGGGCGGGTGGCGACGAACGCGGCGGCCGTGGCGGCGCCGGAGAGCTTCAGGAAGCTCCGGCGCGGGATTGCGCGGTCCACGCGACCACCTCCGAGTGGTGAGCGACGGGTTGCCCTGGGTTGCCCTGTCCCCCCGTCGAGCCCGCCCCCCGGGGAGCTCGGGGTCGACCCTAACGGATTCCCTCGGCTCACGTGAAATCATTCCCAAGGTAGCGAGGGATGGGTCCCCGGTCCGCCGGTCCGGGGCCCTCGTGGCCTTGCCGGAGCCTGACGGGACCACCGTCGACGGCGGGTCCCGCGGCGGTCGGGGTCAGCGTCGGCGGCGGACGCGCAGGAGCACCTCGTGCGGCTCGCCCACGCCCTTGAGGGACGACAGGAGACCGAGGACCGTCGAGGCGACGACCTGCGCGGGGAAGCCCTCCACGGGGACGGTGCGCCCGTCGACGACGAGCGCCACGTCGGTGCCCTGGACCGTCCCGGCGACGACGTCGGCGACCCGCTCGACCTCCTCGGGTGCGCACCGCCCGTCGGCTCCCGTCGTGACCTCGGCGACCACGGGAGGCCGCACCTCCCGCCGCTCCCCGCCCTCGCGGACGACGAGCACCTTGGGCCAGGCGCTCGTGCCGAACCCCTCGGCGAGCACGAGGTCGCAGCCCGTCATGCGGGCGAGTACGGCCGTGGCGGTCTCCTCGCCCGGCTGGAGGAGCGCGCTGCCGCGCCCACCCCCGAGCACGGCGACGGCCGCGGCACCGGCCCGGGTCGCCCGGTCGGTGTCGCTCCCGGGGCGGTCCAGCTCGAAGCCCTCGTGCGCGTGCTTGAGGTAGCCCACCCGGAGCCCGCGCCGGGCGAGCGCGGGGACGAGGGCCACGACCAGCCCGGTCTTGCCCGAGTCGCTCGTACCCGTCACGCACACCACGTTCACGTCCCGCCTCCTGCTCGTCCCCGGGGATTCTCCCAGGCGCGATCGGTCTTGCCGCGCCGACGGCCTTGCGCGCCCCGCCGTCGGTGGCGGATCGTGTCGGCCTGGGGCCGAGAGGAGGGGGAGATGGCGACCATCTACCACGAGGACGACGCCGACCTGTCGGCGCTGGAGGGAGCCCGCGTCGCGGTCGTGGGCTACGGCAACCAGGGGAGGTCCTGGGCCCTGAACCTGCGCGACTCCGGTCTCGACGTCACCGTCTGCTCGCGGGCCGACGACTCACGCCGCCAGGCCGAGGCCGACGCGTTCCCCGCCCACGAGGTCCGCGAGGCCGACGCCTTCGACGTCGTGTGCGTGCTCGTGCCCGACGACGTGATCCCCGGGCTGGGGCTGGCGCCGGCCGCCGGGGCCCTCGTCGTGGTGGCGAGCGGGTACACGCCGGCGTTCGGGCGCTTCGACCCGGGCTGCGACCTCGGCATGGTGGCGCCCCGCATGTTGGGGCCGGAGGTCCGCCGTTGCTACGAGGAGGGGGTCGGCTTCATCACCGCCGTCGGCGTCCACGCCGACCGCACCGGGACCGCCCGGCCCAGGACGCTGGCGGTCGCCAGGGCCATCGGTGGGCTCCGCCAGGGCGCCATCGAGCTGACGCCGCACCAGGAGGCCGTGCTCGACCTGGCCGTCGAGCAGGCCCTGTCGCCGGCCCTGACCCACGTCAACACCGCCTTCGTGCAGGTGATGCTGGAACAAGGGGTGCCGCTCGAGGCGGTGCTCGTGGAGCTGGTGCTCTCGGGAGAGGTCGAGCGGACGTACCGGCTCCTGCGCGAGGAGGGCTTCGCGGGCCAGCTCGAGTACCACTCGCCCACCAGCCAGTACGGGCAGCTCTCGCGCCGGGGCCGCTTCGACCACCTCGACGTGAGCGCCACCATGCGAGCGCTCGTCGACGACATCGCCTCCGGACGCTTCGCCGACGAGTGGGACGCCGAGCGCGACGCCGGCTACCCGCACCTGAGGGCCCTGAGAGAGGAGCACGCCGGGCCCGCCGTCCGGGAGCTCGAGGACACCCTCCGCCGGGAGCTGGGCTCGCGGACACCCGCGCGCTGAGCGCGAATCGTCGGCGGAGGTCGGAGCGTGGCTCCGCCGCGTCGTCGCTGGTACGCCGCCGGCTGGCGGGCCCAGTTCCGTCATCGAAGCATCAGAGAGGCCCAAAACCGTCGGAACCGGTATCGCGTACGCGACCTGCCCCTTGACACCACGCAGCGTGGCATTATCGTGTCCCGCACAGCGCGCGATCCGAACCGTCCGGAGCGCGGAGGGGGCAGCGATGACGGTGGGTTGGGAGGCACCGCCGCTGCGGGCGGGTGCGGTCGGGATCGCGTACCGGGGCCCCGATCGCCGAGCCCGCGTGATCCGTCCCGCCCGCACGCGCCGGTGGCTGGTCACCAGCGCCGTCCTGCTGGTCGGCGCCTGGTCCGGCATGGTGCTCCTCGGGCTCCTCGAACGCGTGCCGACCGGCCGTCTCGACCAGGCCCTGCTCGGGGTCGAGTCCGCGGTGGTCGCGCTGGCGTTCGTGCTCGCCGCCAGCTGCCTGGCGTGGGGCCGAGTGCTGGGGCGCCGGCGGATCGCGCGCCTCGGGGGTGCGGTGCTGCTGGTCGCGCTGGGCGCGGCGGTCGGGGCCGGCGTGCAGGCCACGGGCCGGGCGGACCTCGCCGAGCAGGCGCGCGCCGCGTCCGTGGTGGGAGCGACGGTGGCGCTGGTCCGGGCTCGACGAGGGCCCGAGGTCGACAGCCGCGGCCGGCTCGGGCGCGTCCTGCTCCTCGATCTCGCCGTCGGGGCGAGCGCCGGCGCGGTCGTCCTCGTCGCCGGGCTGCCCCTGGCCGCCGCCGCGCTGCCCTGCGCCGCGCTCGCCGCGCTCGAGGGGATCCGGGCCGCCCGCCGATCCGAGCTCGACGCCGCGTGGGTCGCCGTGCTGTTCCTCGCCCTGGTCCTGTCGATGCTGGCCGTCGGGCTCCCCATCGGCCGTGACGACGCGATGCGTACGCTCACCGGGCAGGTCGCCGTCCTGCTCGGGATGCTCACCGCGCTCGTCGGGGTGGGGCGCGAGATGCACGAGGCCTTCGCGAGCCGGCGCCCCGACCCGCCGGCCACCGCGATCGGCGCCGGCTCGACACCGTCGGGGACCGAGGAGCTGGCCCACGAGCTCCGCTCCTCGCTGGCCGCCATCCGGGGCGCCGTGCGCTCGATGGGCACCGGCCCCGACACCGGGCGCGACGACCTCGCCGGCGCGCTCGGGGCCGAGGTCGAGCGGCTCCTCGCCCTGCTGGAGGGGGCAGGGTCCGTGCGGCCGTCGCGCGCGTTCGGCGTCGCCGAGATCCTCGGACCGGTCGTGGCGGTGTTCCGCGCCGGAGGGACGGAGGTCGGTCTCGACGTCGATCCCGAGGTCGCGGCGGTCGGGCTGCCCGACCACACCGTCGAGATCGTGCAGGCGCTCCTCGACAACGCGACGCTCCACGCGCCCGGGTCGCCGGTGCGGATCCGGGCGTGCATCGACCAGGGATGGGTCGTGCTGCGCGTGGAGGACCGGGGACCGGGCGTCCCTCGGGGCGAGCGCGACCTCGTGTTCGAGCGGGGCCGGCGCGGCTGCGGGGCGCGTCCGGGCGGCAGCGGCCTGGGACTGTACGTCGCCCGGTCGCTGGCCCGGGTGCAGGGAGGCGATCTCTGGGTCGAGCCGCGCCCGGGCGGCGGGGCCTCGTTCGCGCTGTCGCTGCGGGCCGGCGCCCGGGGTCCTCGCCCCGCGCCCGCGCCCGGCGGATCCCGACCGGCCGGCGCCGAGGCGGCGGCCGTGCCCCCAAGGCGACACCGGCTCGTCGAGGACTGCCGCCCGTGAGGCGTGAGCAGCCGGAGCCCGCAGGCGCCGGGGGCGCCCCGCTCGCCGATCGCGCGCCGATCCGGGTCGCCGTCGTGGAGGACCACGACCTGTTCGCCCAGGCGCTCGAGTTCGCGCTGCGGCGGATGGAGATGGACGTCTCGCTGGTGCCCGCCACGTCGCAGGAGGAGATCCTCGCGGCGGTGGCCCGGACCCGCCCCTCCGTCGTCCTCCTCGACCTCCGGCTCGGGGAGGGGTTCGGGAGCTCGCTCCCGCTCGTCGGGCCCATCCGGGACCTGGGCTCGGACGTCGTGATCCTCACCGGCGTCACCGACCGGGCCGAGCTGGCCGAGTGCCTCGAGGCCGGCGCCGCCGGCGTCGTCAGCAAGGCCGAGCACTTCGAGACGCTCGTGGAGGACGTCGATCGCCTCGTCCACGGGCGCTCCATCCTCCCCGCCCACGAGCGGGCGTCGATGCTCGAGGAGCTGCGCTGCGCCAGAGCCGAGGCGAGGGCACGGATCGAGCCCTTCGAGCGGCTCACCGTCCGGGAGCGAGAGGTCCTCCAGGACCTCTGCGACGGCCTGTCCGCCGAGGCGATCTCCGAGGCGGCCTACGTCTCGATCACGACGATCCGCAGCCACATCCGGTCGGTGCTCCAGAAGCTCGGCGTGGGCTCCCAGCTCGCCGCGGTCGCCATGGCCCGCCGGGCCGACTGGTCCCACGACCAGCGCCGCCCCCGCTGAGCGCACCACCCCGATCCCCTCGGCGATCTCGCCCGCGATCTCCCGGCGATCTCGTCAATCTTGACGATGCGACCGTCCGGTCACGCCTGCATGCTCGGAGACGACCAGCACGACACGGGCCGCGCGCCCGTCGGAATCGGGAGGCAGCATTGACCGGGCTCTACACCAGGATCCAGACGCTCCTCGCGTCGCTCCGCCGCGACGAGGCCGGCGCCACCGCCGTCGAGTACGGGATGATGGTCGCCCTCATCGCCGCGGTCATCGTCGGCATCGTGGGCACCCTCGGAGGGCAGGTGGCCGACGCCTTCCAGACGATCGTCACCGCCCTCGGGGGCTGACGGACACGACCACACGCGGACGGCGGCCGCCGCGAGTCGGCGGCCGTCGCTCCGCCCGGCACCGGGATGGGACCGTGGGACCAGCACGCTCGAACCTGTCCGAACGCGGCGCGACCGCACCCGAGTACGCGCTGATCGGGGCCCTCGTCGCCGGGGTGATCGTGCTGTCCGTGACCGCCCTCGGTCAGATGGTGCTGGACCTCTTCGAGACCACGACCGTCGTCTTCCAGGGCCTCTGGTGACCGCCATGCGACTGCCGACCACCGCTCCTCGCCGCCGCTCCGCCGCATCGTCCCGCCGTTCCGAGCGGGGTGCCGCGGCCATCGAGCTCGCGCTGCTGCTGCCCCTGCTCGTCGTCATCGTCTTCGGCATCGTCGAGTTCTCCATCGCCTTCAACCGCCAGCAGGGGCTGCACGCCGCCGCCCGGGAGGGCGCCCGCCTGGCGTCCCTGCCCCAGTCGACGACCGGCGAGATCCGGACCCGCGTCGACGAGTCGCTCCAGGGCGTCCTGCCGGCCGGTCACGCCCGCACCATCACCGTCTCGCCCTCGGGGTCCCGGCCCTGCCAGGGCCGGTCGGGCGAGACCGTCACCGTCACCGTCCGGACCGACAACGACGTGGTCGTCCCCGTGTGGGACAGCTTCACCGTCACCCTCACCGGGAGGGGTGAGTTCCGATGCGAGTGAGTTCCCTCCGGGGTGCTGAGCGCGGCGGCGTGGCGGTCATCGTCGCCGTCCTCGCCGTGCCCCTCTTCGCCCTGGGCGCCTACGCGCTCGACCTGGGGAACCTCTGGCAGACCCGCCGCCACCTCGTCACCGCGACCGACGCGGCGGCCCTCGCGGCAGCCCAGACCTACGCCGTGGGCGACAACGGCTGCGGCGGCGTCGACGACGCCTTCGTGGCGGCCAACTTCTCCGCCGCGACGGTGCAGGCCTGCACGCCGAGCGCCGGTGCGGCCGGCGGCGACAGCTCCGGCTACGTCACCGTCGACGCGCTGACGACGGTCCGCTTCACCTTCGCGGGCGTGCTCGGCCACGACGACAGCGACGTCCGCTCCGCCACGACCGCCATGTACGGGATCCCCTCGGCCTACACCGGGCTGCGGCCCCTCGGGCTCTGCCTCGACGCCAGCCCCGAGCTGGCGGCCTGGCTGAACCTCCCGGACGGCCCCGACGGCTCCTCGGGGACGGTCCGGATCACCTACTCCAAGGAGCACCCCGACGCGTGCGGCTCCGACGTGCCGGGGAACTGGGGCGTCCTCGACTTCGACGGGGGGGCCAACAGCAACGCCGACACCAGGGCCTGGCTGCGCGACGGCTACCCGGGGGAGGTCTCCGTCGGGCAGATCGTCGACGGGGACACGGGCGCCTTCAGCACCAGCCTGAACAGCGCCCTCCAGTACCTCCTGGACACCGGCCTGGTCTTCGGCTTGCCCGTGTTCGACACGGCGACGGGCAACGGATCCAACGCCCGCTTCCACGTCGCGGCCGTCGTGGCCGTGAAGATCGTCGGCTTCCGGACCACGGGTTCGCAGGCCGACCGCTACATCGACCTGCAGTTCCAGCAGGCCGTTCTGCAGGGCTCCTGCTGCACGCAGGGACCCGACACCGGGGTGCGGGCGGTGCGCATCTGCGCCGTCGACCCCACGTTCGACGTCAACGACTGCCTTCCGGAGGGATGACCGTGAGACGCAGAGTCTGGGGAGTGATCGGGGCGGTCCTGCTCGCCGTGGTGGGCACGATCGTCCTCGTGGCCTACGTGAACGGCGCGGAGGACCGGGCCCTGGCCGGTGAGGCCGTCGTGGACGTCCTCGTGGTGAAGGAGCCCGTCCCGGCGGGGACCCCGGCGAGCGAGCTGGGGGACCGGGTCGGCATCGAGGAGGTGGCCGCCAAGGTCGAGGCGGAGGGCGCGGTCATCGACACCGCGGAGCTCGGCGACCGGGTGGCCTCGACGGACCTCGTCCCCGGTGAGCAGGTGGTCGACGCCCGCTTCGTGGAGCCGAACAGCTACCGGTCCCGCGCCGCGGTGACGGTCCCCGAGGGCCTCCTCGAGGTGACCGTGGGCCTCGAGGCCGAGCGGGCCGTCGGCGGGGTGCTGGCGCCCGGCGCCACCGTGGCCGTGGTGGCGTCGTTCGACCCCTTCGACGTGTCGAGCACCGATCCGGTCGAGGTCGACGGCGTCGTCGTCCCGCCGAGCGGGAAGACGCCCAACTCGACCCACATCGTGCTCCACAAGGTCCTCGTCACCAACGTGCAGCTGGACGGGCGGGTCGGCTCGAGCGACGACGGTGACGACGAGACCGCGGCCGGCGAGCCGGGCGAGGCGCCCGCGGGCCGGCTCCTCGTGACCCTGGCCCTGAACGCGCCGTCGGTCGAGCGGGTCGTGTTCGCGGCCGAGCACGGCTTCCTGTGGCTCGCCCTCGAGCCCGCGACGGCCGACGAGGCAGGCACCCGGGTCCAGACGCGGGGGACGGTGTACCAATGAGCGGCATCGTCCTGGCCACGGCGAGCGAGGACTTCGAGGGCCACGTCCGCGACGCCTTCGGCGGGGTGCTCAACGGCGACCTCCGGTGCTGGCGTGACGGGCTGCTGCGGGGCGACCCGACCCGGGCGATCGCCGAGATCGCCCGGAGCGGCCCGGAGGTCGTGGCCGTGGGGCCCGGCCTGCCGGTGGACACCGCCCTCGAGCTCACCCGCACGTTCGACCGCGAGCGACCCGAGATCAGCGTCGTGATCGTGGCCGAGCCGACGCCGGGGCTCTGGGAGCAGGCGCTGCGGGCCGGCGCCCGTGACGTCGTCGCCCCCGACGCCCCCGGCCCCGAGCTCCGCTCGGTCCTCGAACGGGCGCTCGAGACCGCCCACCGGCGCCGGTCCAACCTCGTCCCGTCCGGCGAGGGCCCGGCGGGCGGCTCCGGGACCCGCCTGATCTCGGTGGTGTCGCCCAAGGGCGGCTCGGGGAAGACCACCATCTCCTCGAACCTGGCTGTCGGGCTGGCCCGGCTCGCCCCGGGCGGGGTCGTGCTCGTCGACTTCGACCTCCAGTTCGGGGACGTCGCCAACGCGCTCCGGCTGACCCCGGAGCTGACGCTCGCCGACACCGCCCGGGCCTCGCTGGCCCTGGACGCGACCGTGCTGAAGGCGTACCTCGTGCCGCACCCGGTGGGCCTCTACGCCCTCTGCGCGCCCGAGTCCCCGGCCGAGGCCGACGACATCTCGGTCGAGCACGCGGCCCGGGTCCTCGAGCTGCTGCGGGGCGAGTTCCCCTACGTCGTCGTGGACACCGCGGCCGGGATCGACGAGATCACGCTCGTCGCGATGGAGCAGGCGACGGACCTCGTGCTCGTGGGCGCGACCGACGTCGCGAGCACGCGCAGCATGCGCAAGGAGGTCGAGGCCCTCGACGTCATCGGTCTCACGACCCAGCGCCGGCACTTCGTGCTCAACCGGGCCGACGCCCGGGTCGGGCTGGGCCCGAACGACATCGAGGCGACGATCGGCATGAAGGTCGACGTGGCCGTGCCGAGCTCCCGGGCCGTGCCGCTCTCGATGAACCAGGGGACCCCCTGCTGGAGTCGGACGGCCGCTCCACGGCCGGCCGGGCGATGGGAGAGCTGGTCAACCGCTTCGCGTCGGCGCCCGCGCCGACCTCGGGCGGCATCCTGCGACGTTGGAGGGAGGACCGATGAGGCTCAGCGAGCGGCTCGAACGGGCGGCCCGACCCGGTACCGGCCCGGCTCCGGACCCGAGGCCGAGCAGCGGCACCGACGACCTCCTGCCCGGACGGCGCGAGGTCGAGCGTCCCGCCGAGACCGGTCCGGTCCCCGACCCCTTCGCGGGTCTCAAGCGCCGGGCCCAGGACGCCCTCTTCGCCCGTCTGGGCCATCGCCTCTACGACTCGTCGCTCGGCGAGGACCAGCTCCAGGCGTTCGTCGTCCAGGAGCTCGGAGAAGGTGCTCGAGGCCGAGCAGGTCCCGTTGACCCCGGCCGAGCGGGGCCGGCTGGTCGCCGAGGTGGGCGACGACGTGCTCGGGCACGGGGCCATCGAGCGGTTCCTCGCTGACCCGGAGGTCACCGAGGTGATGGTGAACGCGCTCGACGGCATCTGGGTCGAGCGGGGCGGGAAGCTGCACCTGACCGACGCCGGCTACCTGTCCGAGGCCCATCTCCGGCAGGTCATCGAGCGGATCGTGGCCAAGGTGGGGCGCCGGATCGACGAGTCGTCGCCGATGGTCGACGCCCGCCTTCCCGACGGCTCCCGGGTGAACGCGGTCATCCCGCCCCTGGCCGTCGACGGGCCGATGCTGACCATCCGCAAGTTCGCCCGCGACGTCTTCACCGTCGACGACCTCGTGGGGCTGGGGACGCTCAACCGCGAGCTGGCCGACCTCCTCGCCAGTTGCGTCCGCGGCCGGCTGAACGTGCTGGTGAGCGGCGGGACCGGCACCGGCAAGACGACGCTCCTCAACGTCCTCTCCTCCTTCGTGCCCGAGGACGAGCGCATCGTCACCATCGAGGACGCGGTGGAGCTGCAGCTCCACCAGCGTCACGTCATCCGGCTCGAGAGCCGGCCGCCGAACATCGAGGGCCGGGGCCAGGTCACGATCCGCGACCTCGTCCGCAACTCCCTGCGGATGCGGCCCGACCGGATCATCGTGGGGGAGGTCCGCGGCGGCGAGGCCCTCGACATGCTCCAGGCCATGAACACCGGCCACGACGGCTCGCTGTCCACGCTCCACGCCAACTCGCCCCGGGACGCGCTGGCCCGGCTCGAGACCATGGTGCTCATGGCCGGCATGGATCTGCCCATCCGGGCCATCCGGGAGCAGGTGGCCTCGGCCGTCGACCTCGTGGTGCACACGGCGCGGCTGCGCGACGGCAGCCGCCGGATCACCCAGCTCAGCGAGGTGAACGGGATGGAGGGCGAGGTGGTCACCCTCACCGACCTCTACCGGTTCGACTACGAGGCCGGGATCGACGAGGAGGGGCGCTACCTCGGGCACGCGGTGCCGACCGGGCTCCGGGCCCAGTTCGCGGACCGGCTCCACCAGTACGGCATCGAGCTGCCGGCCGAGCTGTTCGGGTTCGCCGGCGCCGGCGTGGGGGAGCCCCGGTGAGGCGGCGGCTGCGCACCGCCCTCGCCGCCCTGGCCGGGCTGGTCGGCCTGGCCGGGCCGGGAGCCGGGGCCGTCGCGGCCCAGGAGGCGGCGGTGCCGCTCGACGTCGCGGCGGTGGACGTGACGGCCTTCCCGGAGGTGTCGGTCACCGTGTCGGCCCCCGGGCCGCTCGTCGGCCGGTCCCTGCCGCCCGAGGCCTTCTCGGTCCGGGAGGGGGGAGCGCCGGGAGGTGCAGGTGACCGGCCTCCCGACCGACGCCCTCCAGGTGGTCCTCGTCATCGACGCGTCCGGGAGCATGGCCGGGGCGCCGCTCGAGGCGGCCAAGGCCGCGGCGGGGGCCTTCCTCGCCACCGTGCGCCCGGGCACCCAGGTCGCCGCGGTCGGGTTCGGCAACGAGCCCTTCGTGGTGAGCCCGTTCACCGCCGACCCCTCGGCGCTCTCGGCCGCCCTCGTGGGCATCCAGGCGCGCGGGGAGACGGCGCTCTACGACGCCCTCACCGTCGCGGCCCGGCAGTTCCCCGCCGACGCGCCGGCCCGGCGCTCGGTGGTCCTGGTCTCCGACGGCGGCGACACCCGCAGCACCGGCACCCTCGAGGCCGCGGCGGCGGCGCTGCAGGACGCCGGGGCCGGCCTGACCGCCGTCGTGCTCGCGACGGCCGAGAGCGACCCGGCCGCCCTGGAGCGCCTGGCCGGCGCGACCGGGGGCACCGTGGTGGCGGGAACGGACCCCGCCGCCCTGGCCGGCGTGTACGAGGCCATCGCGTCCCAGCTCGCCAACCAGTACCGCCTCACCTTCCGCTCGGAGGTCGGGGGTCGACCGAGCTGCGCGTCGCGGTGAGCCACGACGGGGTGACCGCCGAGGCCACCCGGGCCGTGGCGCTCCCCGAGGCCCCCGAGGCCCCCGCCGTCGCGGAGGCGCCGCCCGCGTCGGCGCCGCCGGCGACCGTGCCGGCCGGGCCGAGGGTCGTGTCGACCGAGGGGGTCACCCACCAGGGCTGGTTCCTCGCGGCCGGGATCGCGGCCTTCGCCGTGGCCCTGGCCGTCGGCGGGCTGCTGCTCTTCCTCCGGCCCGAGAGGGCCAGCCAGCTCTCGGTGCGGCGGTCGCACCACGACACCACGGTCCAGGCCCTCTCGGGCCTGGCCGACCGGCCACGGCCCTCGCCGAGCGGTCCCTGGCGCGCAGCCACCGGCGCCACGCGCTCAACACCGCGCTCGAGCAGGCCGGCCTGGCCCTCCGGCCGGGTGAGCTCGTGGTCCTGGTGGGGACGGTGGCCTTCAGCGCCGGCGCGCTGGGCCTGCTGCTGCTCGGGCCGCTGGGGGCCCTGGCCGCCGCGGCCGCGGTGGTGCTGGCCGTCCGGCTGCTCGTCGTCAGGCGCCGGACGCGCCGGCGGGCCGCCTTCGCCGAGCAGCTCGAGGAGACGCTCCCGCTCATGGCCGGCACCCTGCGGGCCGGCTTCGGACTCCTCCAGGCCGTCGACGCCGTGGCCCGGGAGCTCGACAGCCCCACGGCGGAGGAGTTCCAGCGGGTCGTCACCGAGGTGCGCCTCGGTCGCGACGTCTCGGACGCGTTCCACGCCCTGGCCGGCCGGGTGGGGAACGAGGACTTCGACTGGGTGGTGGAGGCCATCGACATCCACCGCCAGGTCGGCGGCGACCTGGCGGAGCTCCTCGACAACGTCGCCGGGACCATCCGGGACCGCAACCGGATCCGCCGCCAGATCGACGCGCTGAGCGGGGAGGGGCGCCTGTCGGCGGCGATCCTCTTCGTGCTCCCCTTCCTGATGGCCGCCTTCGTCGCCTGGCGCAACCCCGACTACCTGGGGGAGCTCACCGGGTCGGGCCTGGGCCAGGCCCTGCTGGTCGCGGCAGGCGCGCTCATGGTCTTCGGAGGGCTGTGGATGCGCCGGATCATCCGCCTGGTGTTCTAGGAGGTCGCTGTGCCGCTTCGCGTCTACCTCGCCTGCGCCGCCATCGCCGGGGCCGTACCGATGCTCTGGTGGGCGGTCTCCGGATCCCGCGCCGCCCGCGCCGTCCGGGCCAACCTGGTGCCGAGCCAGGGTCCGGTCACCGACCTGCGCCAGGTCGTGCTGGAGCGGTCGGCCCGGGAGCGCGTGGTGAGCCCGTTGGTCGGCGGGCTGGCGACGCGGGCCCGCCGCCTGACCCCGGCCGGGGTGGTGGACGCCCTCGAGCGCCGCATCCTGCT
Organism: Acidimicrobiia bacterium; assembly: GCA_027494165.1. Classification (GTDB taxonomy): domain Bacteria; phylum Actinomycetota; class Acidimicrobiia; order IMCC26256; family JAOSJM01; genus JAOSJM01. The sequence goes on from JAOSJM010000001.1 coordinate 771,119, forward strand.
GGCCGGCGTGTCGGGCACGTGGCCGATCGAGCGCGTCCTCGCGGCCAAGCTCGTGCTCGGCCTCGCCGGGGCCCTGGTCGGCCTCGCCCGCCTCGCCGTGGCGCCCTCGGCCGCCTCGCTGTTCCTCGGTGCGGTGGCCGCGGGCGGCGGGTACCTCGTGCCCGACGTCCTCCTCAGCCGCCGGGCGTCCGAGCGCCAGGAACGGATCGAGCGTGAGCTCCCCGACACCCTCGATCAGGTGACGATCGGCGTCGAGGCCGGTCTCGGGTTCGAGGCGGCCCTGGCCCGGGCCGCCCGCAGCGGTCACGGGCCGGTCGCCGAGGAGCTCACCCGCACCCTCCAGGACATCCAGATCGGGGTGCCCCGGACCCGGGCCCTCGAGGCGATGACCGAGCGGACGGACGTGCGGGACCTGCGCACCTTCGTCCACGCCGTCTCCCAGGCCGAGCGCCACGGGATCCCGATCGCGCACGTGCTGCGCATCCAGGCGGCCGAGCTGCGGGAGAAGCGCAAGCAGCGGGCCGAGGAGCGGGCCGTGAAGGTGCCGGTGAAGCTCGTGTTCCCGGTCGTGTGCTGCATCCTGCCCGCGCTGTTCGTCGTGCTCGCCGGACCGGCGGTCGTACGTCTCTCGCAGACCGGCATCGGTGGAGGTTGACCGTGGAGGTGTCAGGACGGACCGCGGCGGCCCTGCTCGACGAGGTCGCCACCGGAAGGATCGACGGTGAGCGGGCGCGGCTGACGCCACTGCCCACCGGGTTCGACCCCCTCGACAAGGTGCTCGGTGGCGGGCTGCGGGCCCAGGACCTCGCGGTGCTCGGGGGCCGACCGGGGGTGGGCAAGACGGTCGCCGCGCTCCAGTGGGCCCGCCACCTCGCCCAGCAGGGGCACACCGCGATCTACGTGTGCTACGAGCACAGCGAGCTCACCCTGCTCGGACGGCTCCTCGCCCTCGAGCTCGGCACCCTGGCCCGCCCCGACGAGGTCCCGGCCCTCGACCGGCTCCGGGCCCTCGCCCGGGACCTCGTGCTCGGGGCGCCGACGCTCGGGGAGCTGGCGGCGACCCCCCTGGGCGAGGAGGCCTACGGCCGCCTGGCTGCCTACGCGGAGCGGCTGTGGCTGGTCCGGGCGTCGGGCGCGACCACCGGGCCGAGGGAGCTGGAGGTGCTCGTCGACCGGCACGCCCGGGACGGGACGGTGCTCTTCGTCGACTACCTGCAGAAGGTCGCCGTGTCCCCCGACGTCCCCGACGACGAGCGGGTGACCCGGGTCGCGGAGACGCTCAAGGAGCTGGCGATGAGCCGGTCCGTCGCGGTGGTGGGGATCGCGGCGGCCGACCGGCCGGGGCTCACGAGCCGCCGCCTGCGCCTGCACCAGCTGCGCGGCTCGGCCGGCCTGGCCCACGAGGCGGACGTGGTGATCGTGCTCAACGAGAAGTGGGGAGCGGTCGCGAAGGCCCACCTCTCGTTCAACCCGGTCCGGGCCGAGACGTTCCGCCACTTCGTGGTGTTCAGCATCGAGAAGAACCGCGACGGGCCCGCCCCGATGGACCTCGAGTTCCGCAAGGACTTCGAGAGCTACCGGTTCGAGCCCGCGGGTGGGTTCGTCGGCGAGACCCTCGTCGACGACGTGCTGTTCGAGGAGTGAGGCCGGCGGGGGCGGGCAGGGGAGCGACACCGGCGCCGGTCCCGGGTGCTGCGCCGGGCTGCTGACCTCGGCGGTCGGCGCAGCGGGGACCGGCGCCGGTGCCCTCCGACCGTCAGCCGGGAAGCGCGTAGCGCTCGGCGCCGGCGAAGTCGAGGACGACGCAGGGCTCGTCGCCCACGACCCAGGCGTCGTGCCCGGGAGGGATGACGACGGCGTCGCCCGGACGGAGCTCGCGGTCGGTCCCGTCGTCCATCCGGAGGTGGAGGCGATCGGTGACGACGTAGCCGACGTGGGACTCCTGGCAGCTCTCGGTCCGGGCGATCGGCCCGACCGACGTGGACCACCGCCACCCGGGCTCGAGCGTGCTGCGGCCGGCGACGACACTTCCCGGCTTGACGATGTCGGCTCGTCCGTGCTCGAACGTGCGCGTCTCGTCGGGCTCGTCGAAGTTGCAGGCTTGGAGCGCCATCACCCACCCCCCGATGTCCCCGATGTCGTGCGGGCTCTCCCCCGATGGTGCACCTCGTCGCGCCCGATGTCCACGGGTTCCTCGCGCTCCCGGCCGCGGGTCGGGGGTCCCGAGGTGGGGTCACGCTCCGTCACCGAGAAACTACTCAACAGGGGTTGTCAACCGACAACGGTTGTTGATAGGATGCGGATCGTGAAGACGGTCGAGGAGATCACCAGGCGGCTACGAGGGGAGGGGCTTCGTGTGACGCCCCAGCGCCTGGCGATCTTCCGGCTGCTCCAGGACAACCGGGAGCACCCGACGGTCGAGGCCCTGTACGAGGCCGCCCGGGCCGAGATGCCCACCATCTCGCTCAAGACCGTGTACCAGACCGTCCACGAGCTGGCTGCCCTGGGCGAGGTCGAGCTCCTCGACCTCGGCACCGGCAGTCACCGGGTCGACCCGAACGTCGAGTCGGCCCACCACCACCTCGTCTGCTCCTCCTGCGGGCGGGTGCGCGACATCCCGGTGGACTTCCCCGGGTTGGCCGTCCCCACGCCCTACCGCGACGGGTTCGCGGTGGACAGCGTCGAGGTGATCTTCAGGGGGGTCTGCGAGGTGTGCACCCCGTCGCAGCCAGCCGAGTCCGTCCGTCCGTAGCGTCCAAGGAGCGAGGAATGCCCGATCTGAAGGGGAGCAAGACCCACGAGAACCTCAAGGAGGCCTTCGCGGGGGAGAGCCAGGCCAACCGCCGGTACCTCTACTTCGCGCAGAAGGCCGACGTCGAGGGGTACCCGGACATCGCGGCGCTGTTCCGGTCGGTCGCCGAGGGCGAGACCGGGCACGCGTTCGGTCACTTCGACTTCCTCGCCGAGGTCGGCGACCCGGTGACCGGTGTCGAGGTCGGGGCCACCTCCGACAACCTCAAGTCGGCCATCGAGGGCGAGACCTACGAGTACACCGAGATGTACCCCGGCTTCGCCAAGACGGCCCGCGACGAGGGCTTCGAGGAGATCGCCGAGTGGCTCGAGACGCTCGCCCGGGCCGAGAAGAGCCACGCCGGCCGCTTCGGCCAGGGTCTCGAGTCCATCAAGTAGCGTCCGCTGCACCCGGTTCGACGGCCCCGGGGGACCTCTCCCGGGGCCTCGACCGTTCCGAGCGACGGCGAGCCCCCGGAGCGCACCATGACCGCTCACCTGTACGACCCGCTCGATCCCTCCTATGCCGACCCGGCCGTCGCCCGGGCCGAGCGCGACCGGACCTTCCAGATCTGCAGCGACTGCCGGATCTGCGTGAAGCTCTGCCCGAGCTTCAAGTCGCTGTTCCGGATGATCGACGACCACGAGGACGGCGCCCACGACGTGAAGGTGCTCACCGACGACGAGCACCGCCGGGTCGTCGACGAGTGCTACCAGTGCAAGCTCTGCTACGTGATCTGCCCCTACAACCCCGAGCAGGGCCAGGAGTGGGTCATCGACTTCCCCCGCCTCATGCTCCGGTCGCTCGCCATCCAGCACGACCAGGGGAAGGTCTCCCGCAGCGCCAAGCTGCTCGCCCGCACCGACCTGCAGGGCAAGGTCGCCACGTCGATGGCCGGCCTCGTCAACAGGATGAACGACGTGAAGGTCGTGCGCGGTCTCATGGAGAAGACCACCGGCATCGCCCGGGACCGGCTGCTCCCCACCTTCACGAAGGTCCGCTTCTCGAAGTGGTTCGCGCGCCGGGGCGGCACCAAGAGCGCCGGCGAGCGGGCCCGGGTGGCGATGTTCCCCACCTGCCTCGTCGAGTACCAGGATCCGGCCATCGGCAAGGCGCTCGTCGGTGTCTACGAGCACAACGGCATCGCCTGCGACCTCCCCGAGGGTCAGGTGTGCTGCGGCATGCCCTGGCTCGACGCCGGCGACGTCGCGAAGTTCAAGGAGCACGCCGAGCGGAACGTGCAGGCGCTGCTCCCGGCGGTGGAGGCCGGCCACGACGTCGTCGTACCCCAGCCCACCTGCGCCTACGTGCTGAAGAAGGAGTACCCCGACTTCCTCGGCACCGAGGTCGCGGCCAGGGTGGCCGAGCACACCTTCGACGCCTCCGAGTACCTGATGGCCCGCCACCGCGAGGAGCCGCTCGACACCGACTTCCCGGGCCGCACCCACGAGACGATCATCTGGCAGGCCGCCTGTCACTACCGGGCCCAGCAGATCGGCCCGAAGAGCCGCGACCTCATGGCCCTCACGGGAGCCAAGGTGACGATGGTCGAGCGGTGCTCGGCGATCGACGGCACGTGGGGGCTGCGGGCCGAGAACGTCGAGCTCGCCCGCAAGGTCGCCAAGCCCCTGATGGACAAGGTGCGGGAGTCCGACACCGACCTGGTGGCCGGCGACTGCCACCTGTCGAACACCGCGATCACCGAGGAGGCGGGCAAGCGCCCGCTCCACCCGCTCCAGGTGCTCGCCCGCGCCTACGGCATCCCGGAGGACGAGTGAGATGCGCAAGCTGACCACCGACGACATCAAGGACCTGAGGGCCTACGAGCGCGAGCGCGACGACTTCCGCCGGAGCGTCATCGAGCAGAAGAGGCGCCGGCGCGTCGTCCTGGGCGACTTCCTCTCCCTGACCTTCGAGAACACCGACACGATGCGGTTCCAGGTCCAGGAGATGGCCCGGGCCGAGCGGATGCTCACCGACGAGCAGATCCGCCACGAGGTCGACACCTACAACCAGCTCATCCCCGACCCGGGGGAGCTGTCGGGGACGCTGTTCGTCGAGCTGACCTCGAAGGAGGCGCTCCAGGAGTGGCTCCCCAAGCTCGTGGGGATCCAGCGGTCGGTCTCGTTCTGGCTGCCCGACGGCAGCCGGGTCGCCGGCGAGCCCCAGGAGGAGGACGAGGCCCGCCTCACCCGGGAGGAGACCACGGCGTCGGTCCACTTCGTGAAGTTCCGGTTCACCCCGGAGCAGGCCGCGGCGTTCGCGCGGGGACCGGCGCAGCTCGTCCTCGACCATCCCGAGTACCACGCGGTGGTCGAGCTCTCCGAGGAGCAGCGGGAGGAGCTGGCCGGCGACCTCGCCGACGTCGAGGCCTGACCCCGACCCCTGCCCCCTCTTCTCTGCGTTGGGTCACAGACCGCGCGTATGCGCAGCGCTCGTGACCCAACGCGGGGCGACGGCCCCCGGACGGGTCGGCGTAGCGGGCCTACGCTGCACGGCATGCACATCGAGGTCCGCCGTCTCGACCCCGACCTGCCGCTGCCCGCGGCCCAGCACGACGACGACGCCGGTTACGACCTGCACGCCCGCGAGGACGTCCTCCTCCGCCCGGGCGGGGGCCGGGCCCTCGTGCCGACCGGCCTCGCCGTGGCCATCCCTCCGGGGTACGCGGGCTTCGTGCAGCCCCGCTCCGGCCTGGCCGCCCGCCACGGCGTGACCTGCCTCAACACGCCGGGGCTCGTCGACTCCGGCTACCGCGACGAGGTGAAGGTGCTCCTCGTCAACACCGACCCGGTCGAGGAGTACCAGGTCCACCGGGGCGACCGGATCGCCCAGCTCGTGGTGCAGAAGGTCGAGCTGGTCGAGTGGGTCGAGGTCGACGACCTCGACGCCACGGGGCGCGGCACCGGCGGGTTCGGGTCCACGGGCCGCTGAGGGTCCCGGCCGTGCGCGCCCGGGTCTCGCGTGCGGCCGGCCCGCGACGGTGGGGCGCGGCGCTCGCCGCCGTGGCCCTGCTGGCCGCCTGCTCCGGGGGCGGGGACAACGGGCCGTCGTCGGCCGTGACGACGCCCACGGTGCCGGTGGACTGCACGCCCGAGAGCGTGGACTCCTGTCCGTTGCGGGTCGTGGCCGCCTGGGCGGGAGTGCTCGTCGGCAGCGCCGTGCGCGCGGACCTCCTCGACGATCCGCGGTACGTGGCCGCGCTCGCCCGCGAGCTCAACAGCGTGACCCCCGAGGTCGAGCTGAAGTGGGACGTGCTGCACCCCCGGCGGGCCACCTGGCGCTTCGGCCCCGCCGACCGGATCGTGGACTTCGCCGCCGCCCACGACCTGGCCGTGAAGGGCCACACGCTGGTGTGGGAGCAGGAGGTCCTCGACTCGACACCCGGGTGGGTGCTGGCCGTCGACGACCCCGACGAGCTGCGTGAGGTGCTCGAGGAGCACGTCACGACGGTCATGGGCCGCTACTCCGGTCGGGTCGACCGCTGGGACGTCGTGAACGAGCCGCTGGCGACGTCGGGCGCGGACCTCTACGAGAACCACTTCTTCCGGGTCCTCGGGCCCGACTACGTCGCCGAGGCCTTCGAGATCGCCCACCGGGCCGACCCCGGCGCCCGGCTGTTCCTCAACGAGGCGTTCGTCGAGTACCTGCCCGAGAAGCGTGCGGCGCTGGTGGAGCTGGTGCGGGGGCTGGTGGAGGACGGTGTCCCGATCGACGGGGTCGGCCTGCAGCTGCACCTCCTGCGGGGCCGGCCCGACCCCGGGGTCGTGGGTGGCCTGATCGAGGAGCTGGTGGGGCTGGGGCTCGAGGTCGCGGTGACCGAGCTCGACGTGCCGGCGGGGGAGTCGGCCGAGGAGCTGGCCGACCAGGCCGAGGTGTACGGGGCCGTGGTGGGGGAGGCCCTGGCGGCGGGCTGCCGCGAGGTCACGATGTGGGGCCTCACCGACCGCTACACCTGGGTCGACGACTTCGTCGGGCCGGGCCGGGCGCCCCTGGTCCTCGACCGCGACTACCGGCCCAAGCCGGCCTACGACGCCCTGCGCGACGCCCTCGCGGGGGTGGCGGGCACCGCGCCCGGGATCCGCCGGGGGCGGGACCGCGCCGGGCCCCGCGTTAGCCTCCCGCGACGGTCGACGCTCCCGGCGCGGGCGACGGCGAGGAGGCGGGATGGCGGCGCAGCGCAGGTTCCGGTTCGGGATCCACGCCACGAAGGGCGGCTCGGCCGACGGGTGGCGGGAGAAGGCACGCCGGACCGAGGCGCTGGGCTACTCCACCCTGGTCATGCCCGACCACCACGTGGGGACCGAGCTCGACCCGATGGTGGCGATCGCGGTGGCGGCCGGCGCTACCGAGGCCCTGCGGGTCGGCACGCTCGTGCTGGGGAACGACTTCCGCCACCCGGTCGTGCTGGCCAAGGAGGCGGCCACGGTCGACCTGCTGAGCGAGGGCCGCCTCGAGCTGGGCCTCGGGGCGGGCTGGATGCGCGGTGACTACGCCGCGCTCGGTCTGCCCTGCGACCCTCCCGGCGTCCGCGTCGAGCGCCTGGCCGAGGCGCTGGCGGTGGTCAAGGGCTGCTGGGGTGACGGGCCGTTCAGCTTCGAGGGCGAGCACTACCGGGTCGCCGACCTCGACGCCGCCCCCAAGCCGGTGCAGCAGCCGCCACCGATCCTGGTCGGCGGGGGAGGGGAACGGGTGCTGGCCCTGGCGGCCCGGGAGGCCGACATCGTCGGGGTCAACCCGAACCTGGCGGCCGGCGACGTCAGCCCGGAGATGGCGAGGGACACGGTGGCGTCGATGACCAGGAAGAAGGTGGAGTGGGTCCGCGAGGCGGCCGGCGACCGCTGGGACGAGATCGAGCTGCAGGTCCGCTACTTCTTCTGCGCGGTCACCGACGACCGGGTGGGGCTGGCCGAGCAGGTGGCCCCGGCGTTCGGGCTGACCCCCGAGGAGGCCCTCGAGTCGGGCATCGCCCTGGTGGGGACGGTCGAGGAGATGGTCGAGCAGCTCCAGGCCCGCCGGGAGGAGTACGGGTTCTCCTACGTGGTGGTCGACGAGGACGTGATGGAGGACTTCGCCCCGGTGGTGGAGCGGCTGGCCGGCACCTGAGCGCGCTCGGCCTCCGGGGCAGTCGAGCCGGCGACGGCGGTCGCGCTATCCTCGGTGGCTCGCGCGGACGTGGCTCAGCTGGTAGAGCATCACCTTGCCAAGGTGAGGGTCGCGGGTTCGAATCCCGTCGTCCGCTCCACAGAAACCCCCTGCTCAGCAGGGGGTTTCGTGCGTTCCGACCTGCGGTGTCGCGGTGCGAGCAGGCTCCGCCGTCGTGCCGGCGCGTCCCGGCCCGTGTGATCCCGTCACGGGCCGTACCACCACATTTTGTACCCAGATTGTGCCCGGAATTGTGCCCACGGACCCGGACGGCGCGATGGCCCGCGATCGGCGCCCAGCTGGACGCCGCGTCAGCCCGTCCTTGCGACGCCTCCTCGAACGCTCTGCGGGCAGAGGCGTTCCAACATCGGGGAGAACGGCTGCGCCGGTTCTCACCCCTCCTCCTCCGTTACAGAAATCTCGGTTGCGAGCGCGTCGAATGCGGCCGCCAGGTCGCCCGTTGCGTCCTTCGCGGCGCGCCTCGCGATGGCGGCGGCCGCAGTGCAGTCCTCGTCATCGACGGCGTACGCGAACTCGGAGCTCGCGACGGCGTCGCGGAGCTCAGTGACGACCGTCGCGCGCTCGGCAGCTGGAATCGGGGCGAGGACGGCGACCACGTCGTCGAGCGTCCTCGAGTCGACGACGATGTAGCCGTTCCGGTCCGTCATGAGGCCCTTGGCGACGCCGCGTCGGTAGTCCTTCGGCCACGCCGCGAGGTCGGAGCTTTGAGCGGCGGGCCGGACACCTTCGCCGTGGACGTTGAAAGTGCCGCCCGGTCCGCCGCGCTGCCCCACGGCGAAGCCGACCGCAAACTGGTCGATAGGCTCCATCGTCGGGAGTCCCGCCTCGGCGAGTCGCCCCTCGAGGTCCCCCGGCTGAACACCTGCCGGGAGATGTCGCCCACGAGGCGGTCGGGGTCGTTGGCGACGAGCGCGTCGAGTCGCCCGAGCATCCAACGGCACCAGATGAGCGCCGTGCTGGCGGCGAATCGTCCGTCAATCTCGTCGAGCCCCGTGGGCGTCGGCCTGCCGTGACCGCTGCCCGCCTGGTTGCGAAGCTCGTTCAGTTGCTTCGCGAGCTTCATCGCGGTCTGCGCGATGTTGCGAACCGCGCCGCCCGCTGCACCGGCCTCGGCCGGGAGTCGGTCGACGAGCCGGTGCGCTTGGTTGATCAGGTCGGGCATGTCGGCGAGCGGCGTGAACGGCTCGCCGCGTTGTTGGCACGTGACCTTGGCGACCGCCTCGCACAACTCCTTCGCAGTCCCGAGCATGAGCTCGGCGTCGTGGTCCCGGAGAGCTCGCGAGAGGCGGTCATCGAGCGCCGAGAGAGCTCGCCACTCATCGGCGTCGACGCAGTTGGGTCGAGTGAGGTCGAACATCGTCGAATGTTGCCAGAAGGCTCGCGTTGCGACGCCGTACCCTTCCAGGATGGCCGTGAGCTCCGTCTCGTTCGACGACGACAGCGACGAGGACCTCTGCGTGTTCAGTGGGAGCGACCTGCTGATTTCTCACTACGACGTCGCCGACCTCGACTGGCAAGAGGTCGCTGAACGCTCCGCCGTCGATGAGCGGCGAGGGCTGGTCATCACGCAGGTCGCGGTGTTCGATGACCTTGTCGACGAGTTCATCCTCTACCTCGCCGACCCCGTCGACGAGGCGATGTACCGAGCCGACCTCGACCGGCTGACGATCGGTCCTCGTCTCGACCGGCTCGAGTCAATCGCGCGAACGGCGGGCATCCTCGACGTCGAGGCCGAAGGGATCCTCGCGGAGCTTCGTCGGGTCGTCCGTCGCCGCAACAACTTGGCCCACGGCACGATCTCGTGTCGTCCGGTCCGCCCTGTCCAGCCCGGAAGTTGGATCCACACAATCGAGTTCGAGTGGGTGCTCTCCGACCGTCGGTCAGGAGCGACCGAACGGATCACGATGGCCGGGCTGCGCCAAGACGTCTGCGACGCGATCGGTGCCTTCACCGGCCTCCTCGCGTACGCCGAGAAGTTCGTTCGAGTCGCCGCCGCGCCGCGCAACTTCGCGGGCGGGATGTACCTCGCGGCGCCGACGGCGTAGGCCGCCTTCGCTCATGCGGCCGACCCAGCCCTTTCGGAGTTTGGACTCGGCGGGATGTCGGGCGGGACGTCGGGCGGGACGTCTCTACAAGCCCAGGCCGCCACGGTCGTGGGCGGTCTGCTTCGCCGTGCTCAACGCCAGCGCTCGCTGCAGGTCGGCGGTGGGTTGGCCAGGTTCGATGGCGGCGAGGGCGTAGACGTGATTGCGGTCGCGGCCGCGTGTGATCGACGTGTAGCCGGCTTCTTGGTGGAGGGTGTCGTCGCCGAGAACGAGTGAGACGTCGCAGGTCATGCCCTGGCTCTTGTGGATGGTCATGGCGTAGCCGTGGGTGAGGTGCCCGGCGGCGATGCACTCGTGGGGTACGGCGAGGCGGATGCCGTCGCGGGTCTCGATCTCGACTTCACGGTTCGAGCCGCCGATCACGGTGCCTTGGGTGCCGTTGACGATGCCGATGTGGCGGTCGTTGCGGAGGGCGAGGACCTGGTCGCCGACGCGTAGCTCGAGGTCATCGCTGGTGAGGACGGCGGGACCGAGGTCCCCGTTCGCGAGGAGCTGGGCTCGGGCGCGGTGGTTGAGGTCGGCGACATCGTGTCGGTGGAGGGCGAGCATGACGACGTGGCGGCCGGTGCTGCGTTCGGCGTACCAGTCGAGGATCATGCGCTCGCGGAGCCGGTCGGTGTTGACATCGAGGGTGAGGGATCCAATGCGCTGCATGCGCCGGAGCGCTGTGCCGATCTCGGCGTCGCGCAGCGCCCGCGCAGTCGCGTGCTGGGCTGGGTCCTCGAGGCGGCGGTTCTCGGTGAGCTCGGCGTGGCCGAGGCATCGGGCGAGCGATGCGAACAGGCCGCCGGCGTCGATCTCGGCGAGCTGCTTGGGATCGCCGACGAGCACGAGCTTCGCCGAGGCCTCAGTGGTGGCTTGGATGAGCCGGTGGAGGTGGCGGGTGCCGACCATGCCGGCTTCGTCGACGACGAGCACGTCCCTGTGGGTGAGGCGCAGCGTCCCCCGGTCGAGGTCCTGGAGCAGGGAGGCGATGGTCTGGCTGGGGATCCCGGAGCCGGCTTCGAGCTCGCGGGCGGCACGGGCCGCGAGGGCAACGCCGCGGCAGTGCACGCCAGTTTCGGTCCATGCGGCGCGGGCGGCGTCGAGGGCGAAGGTCTTGCCGGTGCCGGCGTGGCCGACGATCACCACCACGGGGGCGTCTGTCATGGTCACGGCCTTGAGGGCGAGGGCCTGCTCGGCGGTGATCGTGGGCCGCACTCGGAGAGCGTGCTCGAGTGTCTGGCGCTCGACGGCGGGGGCGTGGGGGCCGCGGGTGGCGCGGTGGAGGGCGTCGGCTTCGAGGGCCAGCATCTCGGGAGTCGTCCAGCACCCGGGAGCCACTTCGACGACGGCGGGTCCGGCGAGGAGACCCTCGACTCGTTGCCGGATGGTGGGGTAGTCGAGGCCCTGGGTGGCGGTCTCCGCGACGGCCCGGAACGCCTGGCGTCGGTCGAAGGTCGCGTCCTGCTCGGTCAGGGCGCGGCCGAGCTCGTCGTCGCCGGCCTCGACTGCGCCGGAGGCCTCACTGGTGGGTGCGGACAGCTCGAAGCCGATCTCGGCCGCTCGCTCCGCCCACTTCCGGCGAAGCGTGGTCTCGTCGACCGCTTCGGGCTTCGCAGGCCGGCTCGCGAGTGTGGCTGCTTGGGCGCCTCGGGCCGAGTGGGTGCCGTGAGTGGCCATCGAGTCCTCGATCGCGACCCGCCGGCGACTGAACGCCCGCCGCGCCCGCTCCGGGATACCCGCGATCTCGCCGAAACCGGGTCCGGTCGGCTCGAAACGGATGCCGAGCCGTTCGGTGAGCTCGTGGCGGAGGACCGACTGGTAGACGAAGCCGGCGGTCCGGCCATGCCGATAGATGTCCGTCGTGTGCAGGGCGCTCCAGCGGCCGTCGGGTCCGAGGGTCATGTTCGCGGTGACGAGATGGGTGTGCAGGTTCGGGTCCGCCTCGCGGCTCGTGCGGTGCCGGAACGCTGCCACCACCAGCCCGGCGCCGGGGAGGCGGGTCGCGCCACCACGGCCCCGCCGCACGACGCAGCCCTCGTCTTCGAAGTACCGCACCGCCGCAGCGACCGCCGTGTCGTGCGCGGCGATCACATCCGCGACGACCCGCTCGTCCCCGAGTCCCCACAGCAGCGACACGGACTTCGGCGCCGACAGCGTCAGGTCGAACCCCTGCACGCGCCGCGTGGCCAGCTGCTCGCCGGTGTCCGGGTGCCGGCCGGCGAGCACACCCCGGAGCTCCTCCCGGTCGACCGCGCGGGAAAGGCCGAGCAGGGGAGCGGCGGAGCCGGCCCAGCGGCCGGGTGCTTCGCCGGCCGTGAGGTAGTAGTCGTCTCGGCCGCTGGTGATGATGTCCAGGTAGTAGGCCGCCGCCTCGGGCGCCCCTGTCAGCTTCGCGATGCTCAACACACCCTTGTAGGGCCGCTGAGGGCTCTGAACTTCGCGGGCCACCGTCCCGATCTGGGGCTGTGCGGGGGCTTCGGACCTCCCGCGCGACATCCCGTTCGCCAGGACAGGAGGCCCGACCAGCTACCGGGAGACCTCCCGGCACTGCCGGTGCAAGTGTGTGGAAGGTGACCTACCGCCGTCAGGTGTCCGAGCCAGCGTGGTGGTGCCGATAGGACGTTGACGGATGCCAACGCGTGTCCCAAGGCGGACCTACGCTCATCTCGGCATCGAGTGGGGAGGTGCGCGATGGGGTTCCTCGACCGGTTCCGCCGGAGGCCGCCCGGCGCTCCGGGACCGGCGACGGTGGCGCCCCCGGTTCCGCCGACGGAGGTGGTGCCGGAAGCAGCGACGACGGGTGGTCCGGACCTGGAGCGGCTCGCCGGGGGCGCCGACCGGGTCGCGGTCGTCGATTGCGAGACGACGGGCGTCTACAACACCGATCGGATCGTGGAGCTGGCGATCGTCACGGTCGGGCTCGACGGCACGATCACCGAGGTCTGGGAGACGCTGGTTCAGCCACGCCGGGACGTCGGACCGACCCACATCCACGGGCTCACCGCGGAGGCCCTGCGAGACGCGCCGCTGTTCGCCGACGTCGCAGGCGATGTGGCGATCCGGTTGCATGGTGCGTGCGTGGCCGCCCACAACTTGCCGTTCGATCTCCGGATGATCGGCGGCGAGTTCGGCCGCCTCGACGCCGAGCTCACGATCCTGGGCGGGATCGACACGCTGCAGGCGACGGGGTGTCGGCTCGGGGTGGCATGCCAGACCTACGGCGTTGGCCTCGCCAACGCGCACAGCGCCGCGGCCGACGCGACGGCCACGGCTCAGCTGCTGCTGTGCGTCGCGGCGACGTGCGAGCCGGGTGCCCCAGCCGCGGCTCCGACCGGGCTCTTGCGCTCGGGGAGGGTGCTGCGCCGAGCCGATGCCGTGTGGGCCACGATCCCGGACCCGCCCTACCTCGCGGTCCTCGCGGCCAGGCTCGACCATGCGGGGCTGGAAGCGGGCATCGTCGCGTACCTCGAGTTGGTGGAGCGGGCCGTGGCCGACCTGCATCTCGACGCCGACGAACGGACTCAGCTCACCGCGCTCGCCGACGATCTCGGGCTCACCGCGGCCCAGCGCGCCCAGGCCCACCGACGGTTCGTGAACGACCTCGTCGACGTCGCGCTCGACGACGGTGTGGTCACCGACGACGAACTCGACGCGCTCTTGCGGGTCGCCTCGGCGCTGGACGTCGACGCCGCCAACGTGAGGGATCGAGTCCGTGGAGCGATCGCTCGGCCTGCCACGGTCACGATCTCGCCGGGGATGACCGCCGTGTTCACCGGCGACGACCCGGACCGGAGCCGCGCGGAGCTCACTGCCCACGCCGAGGACCTCGGCCTGGCCGTCGGCCACGGAGTGACCAAGGCGACGGACCTGCTGGTCGCCTACGACACCGCCTCGAACAGCGGCAAAGCCACGAAGGCTCGCTCCTATGGTGTTCCGGTCGTGTCGACGGCGGTCTTCGCGACCGCGACCGCTGGTGCCGCAGTCGAGGCCGAGGGCCGCAGCGTGGAGGCGCGCAAGGTCGTCACCTGCCCCGACTGCCACGCGACGTGGACCGTCTCCGCACGGTCCGGGGAGCGCACGACGAAACGCTGCACCGACTGCAGCACCTCCCCGCCCGTGACCCAGCGCACGGCACCGGCGACCGCTGCTCCGGCCCGGCCGACCCTCGAGGAGCTGACCTGCGCCCGATGCGCCCAGACCTGGACCCGGGAACGAGTACGGGGACGGAAGCCGCGCCTCTGCCCGACGTGCGCGAACGTCGCTCCCTGAGCCTCCTCGCCGGGGTCGAACCGGCCAGAATGTGGACATGCCCGTGGTGCGCGCCCCGGTGAATCCCCGCCTGATCGCTTGGGCCATCGAGCGGTCCGGCACTTCGGCCGGCGATCTGGCGCGGCGGTTCCCCAAGATCGAGGAGTGGGAGCGCGGAGAGCGCGAGCCGACCCTTCGCCAGCTCGAGGACTTCGCTCGCGCGACGCGCACTCCGATCGGGATGCTCTTCCTGGACGAGCCGCCCGAGGACGAGGTTCCGATTCCCGACTTCCGGACCATGGGAGATGCTCGGCCGTCGCGACCGAGCCCCGACCTCTTGGACACCATCTTCCAGTGCCAGCAGCGCCAGGACTGGTACCGCTCCTATGCCCGGCTGAACCAGGCGCGCCCTGTCGACTTCGTCGGTTCCCTCTCCCTCTCGACGGATGTGGTCGACGCGGCGACGGGGTTCGCGACGCGTTGGAGTTCGAGGTGGACGGCCGCGGGTCCACGTTCATGGACGCCATTCGAACCCTCGTCGAAGGTGCCGAGAACCTCGGTGTTCTCGTGATGGTGAGCGGTGTCGTCGGGAGCAACACGCATCGGAAGCTCGACCCGCGCGAGTTCAGAGGGTTCGCTCTCGTGGACGAGCTCGCGCCGCTGATCTTCGTGAACGGTGCCGACACGAAGGCGGCGCAGCTCTTCACCATCGCGCACGAGCTGACGCATCTCTGGCTCGGGCAGTCGGCTCTGTCCGACGCCGACCTGACGACTCGGCCGACGGTGGACGTGGAGCGGTGGTGCAACCAGGTGGCGGCGGAGATCCTGGTTCCGCTGGAGACCTTGCACGACGAGTACCGCCCGGACGCCGACCTGACCGAGGAGATCACGCGCCTGGGGCGGACGTTCAAGGCGAGCACCCTCGTCATCCTGCGGCGGGTTTACGACGACGGCCGTCTGTCGTGGGACGACTACCGAGCTGCGTACCGCACCGAGCTCGAGCGGTTGCTCGATCTCCTGGGAGAACGTGCAACCGGTGGCGGCAACTTCTACAACACCCAGCCGGTGCGGACGAGTCGACGATTCACGCGCGCGGTGATCGCAGACACCCTGGAAGGTCGCACGCTCTACACCGACGCCTTCGGGATGCTCGGCTTCAAGAAGGTGGCGACGTTCAACGAGATGGCGGCCCGCCTGGGGCTGGGCTGACGATGTACCTCCTCGACGCCGATGTGTTCGTACAGGCGAAGAACCTCCACTACGGGTTCGACTTCTGTCCGGCCTTCTGGGACTGGATCGACGATCAGCAGCGGCTCGGCTCTGTGCGAAGCATCGAGAAGGTGCAGGAAGAGCTCGTCGCGGGCGGAGACGAGCTGGCCGACTGGGCGCAGCAACGGGGCACCGAGCTCTTCCTTCGACCCGACGGCGCGGTCCTGCCAAGCCTTCGTGCGGTCAGCGCGTGGGCGAGCGGTGGCGGGTACGAGCCGGCTGCCGTGACCATCTTCTTGCAGGCCGCCGACTACTACCTCGTCTCGCATGCCCACGCGACCGGTGCCGTCGTGGTCACCCACGAGGTGCCCTCGGAATCGGTCAGGAAGATCAAGATCCCCGATGCATGCATCGGTCTCGACGTCAGGTGCATCACACCGTTTCAGATGCTCCGCACCGAGGGCGCCAGGTTCGTGCTGCCGCCCGCCGCGTGATCAGAGACTCGGTACGACTCGAAACACTCACCTTCTGGTTTCAGCCCGTCGCAGTCGGCGCGACACGGCGCCGAGGGGTTCACCACGCGTCGGTGATGCTCATCGCGGCCAGGTCGGGGTCGCCGCGGACGCCGACGTACCGCTTGACCGTGAATGACGGATCAGCGTGGCCGAGCTTCTCGGCGACGACGGCGGGGTCGAGGCCGAGGTCGAACAGCATCCAGCACGCGGCGACGTGACGCAGGTCGTGGGGCGACCACTTCGCCGAGCCCTTCCAGCGCCATCCCTTGCCACGCTGCCCGTAACCGGCGGTTCGCTCGAGCGGGCGGGTCATCGGCCAGCCCGCGGCCGCGGCGGCCTTGACCCAAAGGGGTTGGAACGCGGCGCGTCGCATGATCCCTCCGCCGCGACCCGGGAAGAGCGGGCCGGAGCCACCGACCTCGGATCGGCGCCGCTCGACGTGCTCGCCAAGGTCGTCAACGAGGCTCTTCGGGAAGATCGTCGTGCGGACCTTCCCGTTCTTCGGCGGCTTGATCCTCGGGCCGCCCCGCTGACCCTGCTCCACCGCTCTGCGCACGTGAACCACCCGAGGATCGAAGCCGATGTCGTCGACCTGGAGCGCCACGAGCTCACCCCAGCGGATGCCGGCCCGTTGCTTGAGCCGCATGGCCAGCGCCCACATCGGTTCGCCGAGCTGCTCCATGGCGGCGACGAGCGTGGCGCACTCCTCGTCGGTCGGAAGCGATGCCCGGGGCACGTAGACGGAGTGCTCGCCCTGGACCGTCGCGCGGCGGGAGTACCCGACCATCCACATCGGGTCCTCGCTGTGCGAGGTCAGCCAGCGCAACCGACGGGCATGGGTGACCAACGCCCGCATGGCCGCGCCGACGTCCTGCACCAGCGCATCCGACCGGCCCGCGGCACGCACTGCGGCGAGCACGGCCATCGAGTCCGCTGGTGTCCATTGCGTGACGTGGAGCGCGCCGAGGTGGGGGAGGACCCAGCGGCGGAGCACGTACTCCTGCTTCTCCCGGTACCGCAGCGACAGCCCCGCCAGGTGGTCGGCCGAGTAGCACTGGGCGAGGTGGTCGATCGTCCGTGGCGCCTCTGTCCGTGGATCGCGGATGGGGGCCGAGTGCGCGAGGAGCTGTTCGAACTCGCGTGCCTTCGCGCGTGCCCGCTCCTCGGTCGTGACCTTGGCGAAGATCCGCTCACCTGACGCGGGATCGGACGTGACGATCCGGTATCGAGCCTCGCCGCTGCTGGGCGCGTGGATGCGGGTGCCGTGCTCGAACTGGGCGAGCGGCTTCTTGCGGTACCGACGGGCCATGACGGGACGCCACCTCGTGGGACGCAGCGCGATGCGCTGCTACGGATGGCCGCCGTCGGCAACGTGTGCCCGGGATTGTGCCCGGCGAGCGATGGCACTACCTGGAATCCTTGTACCACAAGGGTGAGCGGGCGAGAAGAGGTCGGTTCAGCTCCTCGTTGCCAAGGTGAGGGTCGCGGGTTCGAATCCCGTCGTCCGCTCCATCGAGACCCCCTGCTGCGCAGGGGGTCTCGTGCGCTCTGAGCTGGGGATTCGCGGGTCGAGTGAGGGTCATCGTCGTACCGGGCCGTGCCAGCCTGTGTGACCTCGTCACAGCCCGTGCCACCACTTCTCGTGCCCAGATCGTGCCTGGAATTGTGCCCACCGGACTGCACCTAGCCGCGGTCGGCCGATGGGGTGCCACCGAGGTGCTGGCCGAGCGGCTCGACGGCCAGGTCTAGGCGACGCCGGGAGTGCCGTCGCCCGCGTTTCTTGGCGGCGCGTGCTGGTGGCCTCCTCGTCAGGGCTCACCTTGCTGAGCAGCCACCCGGATCCACCGACGCAGCAGATCGGTGATGAAGTCCCGTTGATCATCGAGGCTCCACTCGGGCGCGTGCTTCTCGAACGCGTGCCGGCCGCCCTGAAGGCGTGGAAGGTTGCAGGCGGAACGTCGTAGGCGCTTCTGATTATCAACCGTGACTCCGAGCGCGACCTCTAGCGGCTTCAGGTCCTCGGGGACGTCCCGTGAGGTGGTGTAGCTCGGCGTAGAGGGTCCACCTGTTGGCGGGCCACCGGCGTGAGGCTCGGCGTGACCTTGCCGGGTTCACGAAGGAGATCACGCCGGTGACCCTCAGCCAGTCTGACCTGTTGGAGCTGCTCGATGCGCTGCGTCCGGGGCGGGTGTTCGCCGTTCGGGTATTTCCGAACACCGAACAGCGGGCTATGCTCGGGTCATGGTGAGGAGCACCTCGCAGCGGTTGGAGAACGATGCCGTTGCCGCGTTGGTGGAGGCCCTCGAGGAGCTGGGCCTTTCCGCCGAGGGGACCCGCCGGCGGGAGCCCGCGGACGTCGTGCTGCGGCTCGGCGAGGGCGAGGCGGTGGCAGTCGAGGTCAAGGCGGGCGCGTCGCCGACGCCGGGGCAGATCGAGCGTGCGGTGGGTGCCTCGCGCCGCGGGCGGGCGGATGCCTGCGTGTACGTGGCCGACCGCTTGTCGGCCGCGGCCCGCCGCGAGCTCGATGCCGCCGGCTGGGGGTGGCTCGATCGGCGTGGGCATCTGAAGCTGCAGGTCCCTGACCGGGCGGTGGTGATCGATGCCGACGTGCCGGCCGTCGCGCGGCGGGGCGCGAAGGCGCGAGGTCGCTCGGGTGTGCGGGGCCGCAGCGGTCTCGCCTATGCGGCGGCCGCGCTGCTGCGATCGGACGAAGCGCCGTCGGTCCGAAGGGTTGCGGCGTGGGCCGGTTTGGCGCCGTCGTCGGTGTCGGAGGCGAAGCAGGCGCTCGAGATGGCCTCGTTGGTGCGCGGCGACGGGCGAGCACTCGTGCCGGAGCTGTTCTGGGCGGTGGCCGAGGTGTGGGGGCCGGAGGTCGTGCCGGTGGCCCGTTCCCCGCTCCCCGATGTCGGCGGGGTGGGAAGGCTCGACCTCACGCTCGACGACCCCGCGGCGCCGGGCTGGGCGCTCACCGACACGCTTGCTGCGGCCGCGTGGGGTGCCCCGGTCGTCGCACCCGGCGGCTACCCGCCCGACTTCTACCTTCCGGGCTCGGAGTCCCTTCGGCGTGCGGTCGTCGTGCTCGGTGAGGCGTCGAGCTTCGAGGAGCGGGGCGCGACCGTCGCCGTCGCGCCGCTGCCGGCGGTCACGGTCCCCCGTTACGACCGTGGTGTCGAATGGTTGGTGGCCCACCCGCTGTTCGTGGCGTTCGATCTCGCCCGAGACCCGTCGCGAGGGCGCGAGATCCTCGACGGCTGGGAGCCGGACGAGCCGGGCGGGTTCCGGCGGGTCTGGTGAACCGATCCGGGCTGATCGTCCTGCGCGGCGACGCGACCGGGACCGTCGCACGGCTGGTCGCAGGCATCGCGCGCCTGCCCGTGACCATGCCGGCGTACGCACTGGTTGGTGGCGTGGCGGTCATCGCACGCCTCGCCACCGCCCATCGGTCCACCCAGGACGTGGACACGGTCGCCTGGTCCGAGGACGGCGGCGCGGATGCTGTGATCCGGCTCCTCGTCGAGGCGGGTGGGACGAAGGTCGCCGATGGTGTGCTCCTCGAGGGTGTCGAGGTCGACGTCATCGGCGTCGGCGACTTCGAGGCCGCCGACCTCGAAGGGCTCGATACCTCCGACCGGGCGTTCGTCGTCTCCCACCGCTGGGCGCTCGACACCGCCGAACCGGTCAGGATCTCCGTCGTCGACGAGCACCACATCGAGCAGGCCGGAGCAGACATGCGGCTGGCCACGCCCGCCGCGCTCGTGGCCATGAAGGCCGGCGCCATCCCGCGTCGGCGGGACGAAGGGAGAGCCAAGCGGGCGTCGGATGTATACGACGTCTACCGGCTGCTCCGGGCCCACAACCCCGCCGGTGCCGTGGCGGGCGCCCTCAGCGAGGCACCACACGGGCTCGCCGCCTGGTGCGCGCGGCAGATCCGCCTGCTGCTCGGCGACGAAGTGGAACGCACCGCTCGTTGGCTCGCCGTCGACGGCTCACCAGCGATGCAGGCCGTCGCCGCCGACGACTTGCGCGCCGTCGGCGCCCTGCTCATCGAGGACCTGCAACGCACCCACCCACAGAGCGGCGACGACACCCGGTAGCTCCGGCGACCCGCCGAACACCGGCCCTGGCCGACATCGTGCCGACACCGTCTGGGGGCAGGAGGTCGCAAGACGGGGGAGACCAGCGTGGGCGTGCAGTGAGGTCAGCCGAGAGTGGCGCTGGTGCGGTGATCCGATCGCCTGGCCAGGGTGAGGGTCGCGGGTTCGAATCCCGTCGTCCGCTCCAGTCGCCCCGGCGAAGATGCTGGTCAGGCCCCCTCTCCGGTGGGGGCCTGCTCGCACCCGGCACCCTGTGATCGGCAGGCGGGACGGACGGCCCTGCCGGCGGGTGACCGGAGGAGATCCCGACCGGCTCGTTCTCGTGGGCTCGCACCGAGGCCGCCGATTCTCGAGGACCCCTGGTTCCGCAACCGACCGCGTGCTCGTTCGCCTAATCGTCGAAATGGTCGCCGAGGTCGCCGCGAGTGAGCCGGCGGCGCTTGCCGAGCCAGCGGAGCTCGCTCACCCGGAAGCGGGAGTCGGGAGGTGCACCGTTCGCCTTGTGGGGCTTGCAGAGCAGGCAGCCGGCGCGGCGGTTCTTGGGCCGGCGGCGCTTGAACTTGGCCATGGGAGCTCTCCGGTCTCGAACGCCCGGCCGCCCGGGAGGACGCCGGGCCGGACTCGGAGCTCCTCGGCCACGGTGTGATCGTAGGTCCTCTCCCGCGGCTCGTGACCTCGAGAGCCCGGCCGACGGGGCCGTGAGGTCGCACAGTCGGAGGTGAGGGTCAGGTGGAGAGCTCGGTTCGCCGCCGGCGATCTCGGTGGTGGGCGCGGGGTCAGCCCCTTGGCGGTAGACAGCGTCACCCGCGCGTCGTCGGTGAGTGACCGATCCCACCGGGCGCGAGGCAGCCGGTGACGCCGCCCGGTTCGCGACCGGCGAAGATCCGCGATCGGGGCGGACTCGACATCGGCACCGAGCGCGTCGCCGGGAGCGCCACCCAGCGGGCAGACGCGGGTCCGGTCGGCCGTGGTCGGCTCGATCAGGCCGCCAGGCGCCCGAGCACCGGGCCGAGGTCGCGGGATCACTCCGTGACGTCGAAGTGGGTTGCCACCTCGCTGATGGTTCGCTCGTCTCGGAGTCGGCACGCGCTGATCGGGACGGCGAAGAGCCCGGGTGCCGAGAACGCCTCGTCCAGGGGGACCGTCTTCAGCCAGCGCACCTTGACGGCGTACTCGGAGCTCTCGGGGTCCTCGCTGAGGGCGTGCTCGCGGAGGAAGTCGGGCACGTCGTCCTGTTCGACGACCCTGACCTCTCGTCCGTCCTGGTTCACCGTGAGCTCGGCGAACTTCTGCATGGGGTGCGTGACCTCGCCGATCCCCACGTAGCCCGCACCGCCGACGTACGCGAAGACCCGATGACCGGGCTGGAGGTTGCGGAGAGGCCTCCACCAGCGGGCTCCGCCCCCGGCGCAGACGATGCCGTACTTGCGGCACACGTCCCACCGGTTGTGGTAGTCGACCCGGCCGAGCGTCACGAAGAAGTCGCGCCCGTTCCATGGGCGGACCTTCTTGGCGACCCTCGGCGTGGTCTCGGCTTCCGTCGGGTCGATGAGCCAGGACCGAGCCAGGTACTGCGCGTCCCTGTCGCGGAAGTGGCGGAAGAAGACCGCGTTGACCGGGACCTCGTAGCGGGTGGCGAGGTACCGGACGATCCTCTCGGAGGCGGGGTCCAGCGCCGAGGCCACGATCGTCAACTCGTGGTCCACGTTGAACGCGTCGGGGACCGGGACGCCGAACCGCTCGGCGAACGCGGCGTCGAAGTCCCCACCGTGGTGCGCGGCGTAGAGCTCGCGCACCTCGACCAGCGTGAGTTCGTCGGCCCAGGAGGCGTAGTCCAGGGTCTGGGCAACGACCTCCCGCGGCGTCCGGTCGCGCTTCAGCTCGAGGACGTGCAAGCGGCCCTCGACGTCGACACCGAGCACGTCGACGAAGCCGCCGTACCCCGTCTGCACCTGCCTGCCGATGGGACGGATGTCGAGTCCGACGAGCGACGGATGTCGAGTCCGACGAGCGACGGATCCTCGACGAGCATGTCCTCGAGCTTCGACTCGAGATCGAGGGCCGACGTCTCGACCGGCACCGGTCCCGTCGCCGTCATCTTCCAGATCGCCATCTCGACCGGCATCGCGTCCTCCCTCGTCGATCCGTGGCGTCACCCGGTCCTCGACCCCTCCGGTGTCGCTCGCCGGGTCGCTCGCCGCCGCCTCGCCCGGCCGCCCGAGCGCGTGCCCACGGGTCTCGTCGCCGTCTCGCCGGCCGTGGCCACCGGTCGGCATCGGTCGATGACGCCACGGCAGGGTCCCCGTCGATCCCGGGGTTTCGGATCCCGGCCCCGGGCGACTCTACGCCCGCGGTGAGACAGGCCGGAGAGGGAGCTTCGCCCCGGCTCGCGATGCCGGATCGAGGCCGGCCACCCCGTCGTCACCCTCAAGGCCGGCACGGTGTGGGTCGACATCCCGGATGTCGTGGCTGCCCGTCTGATCCGCCTGCGCTACGCCTCCGCCTGCTCCGCGTGCGGCGTCGAGCTGTGCGTCCGTTCCGAAGCGTGGTGGGACCGTGAGGCCAGGACCGTGCGCTGCCCGGCCTGCGGTGCATCCACCGGCGAGCCCGGCGAGACACCGGCTCGCCGGTCGGCGCCCCCAGGGCGATCGCCCGGTGCGGGCTCCTCGGCCCAGCGGGAGTACGAGCGGCGCAAGGCCAAGCGGGAGGCCGATCTCCGGGCCCGCCACCCGCGCCTGGGCGGTCTCGTCTCGGCGTTGAGCGGCGACCCGCAGTCGACGACGGCCTGGGCAAAGGGCGCCGACGGCGAACGCCGGCTGGGCGCCCGGCTCGACTCCCTCCCCGGCTGCGTGGCTCTGCACGACCGGCGGCTCCCCGGGTCGAGAGCCAACATCGACCACCTCGTGGTCGCTCCGTCCGGGGTCTGGGTGATCGACGCCAAGCACTACCGCGGTCGGGTGGCGATGCGCGACGTGGGCGGCTGGACATCGGTCGACCGTCGCCTCCGGGTCGGCGGTCGGGACCGCACGAAACTGGTCAAGGCCATGGCGCAGCAGGTGACGGCGGTTCGGCAGGTTCTCGACGCCCGATGGTCCGGCGTGCCGATCCGTCCGGTGCTCTGCTTCGTGGGCGCCGACTGGCCGTTGCTCGCCAAGCCCTTCGAGATCGACGGCGTGGTGATCGCCTGGCCGAGGGCCGTCGCCCGACTCGTCAGGGGTTCCGGTCCATCCACGCCCGAAGGGGTCCGGCTCGTGGCCCACCTGCTCGACACCGCGCTCGTCCCGGCCTGACCGGACCTCACGCGTTCGGCCGGCACGAGCGACGGTGCGGTCTTCGGCGAGACGTCCAGGCGCTCCGCGCCCGAGCCCGAAGCCGATCGGCTCGCGGCCCGGCGCGGCCGGCGCAGTTTCCGGGGCGTCGGCCGGCCGCCGAGCGGAGCGTCGAAGTCGGGGATCTCGGGGTGGTGGTCGCTGGTGTGCAGCGGCGAGGAGATCAGACAGTCCGCGGTCGCCCGGTTGCAGTCGATCGGGATGTTCCAGACCACCGCGATGCGCAGGAGCGCGCGAACGTCGGGGTCGTGCGGTTGGGGCTCGAGCAGGTCCCAGAAGAGCACGAGATCGACCCTGGCGATCCTTGCGCCGAGCTGCTGGTCGTCCCCCCAGCCGGCCGCTGCGGAACCCGGTGACGGAGAGCCCGAGCTCCCGGTGGATCATCCCAGGGGTCGTGCCGGTCCCGAAGAGACGGTGACCGGCGAGGATCTCCCGGTTGAAGTGCGCCCGGTCGAGGAGGTCCGGCTTGTCGTTGTCGTGGGCGACGAGCGCGATCCGTCGGCGGGGGAGCGGAGGAGCGGCCGTGTCTCCGGCCTCGACAGCGAGGACTTGCGCAGCGGGGGTGTCCACCACTCCATCCTGACGAGCCCGGGTGTCCGGGCGGTCACGACCGGGTGAAGATCGCCGCTCCATCCCCCGCCCCGGAGGACGGAGGACTTGGCGGGAGAACTTAGGTAAGGCTAACCTAACGCCAGCCGCCAGCCGCCAGCCGGTATCCCGAGAGAGGAGGACCGCGTGCCCGAGCCCCGACCGCCGGCCCTCCGGCTCTACGTCCGCCGGTGCCGGGGATGCGGTCGCGTCGACCACAGCGCCGGATGGGGGACGCGGGACCTGGCGGCCACGGCTCCGCCCTGGCGCTGCCCGTCCTGCGTCTGCAGGTCGTCCGAGCTGTCGCTCCAGCGGTTCCCGGAGCCGCTTCCTGCCGCGTGCCCGACCCGCACCACCGCCCGAGCGAGGAGGTTCCCGTGAGCGCGCCCGCCCTGCACCCGTCGATCGACCCCCGTCACTGCACCCGGTGTGACGTCGAGTGGTCGGGAGCGATCTCGGACACCTGCTTCTCGTGCCGGGCCGGAGGGGAGCGGGGCCATCTCCTCGGCCCGGTCGAGACGGTCCTGGGCGCGCCGGGCGGATTCCCCGCCGGTCCCCTGATGCGCCCGGCGAGCCCGCGTGCTCGTGGAAGGGCATGACCATGGACGCCCGGGGCCTCTCCGGTGACGCGCCGCTGGGTCCCGGGCAGATCACCCGGCTCCGCCTCGCGGGGGCGCTCGTCCACGCCCTGCCCGGGGCCTGGTTGCGGCTGCGCGGATCGCTCGGAACGGGGGACCCGGGGGCGTGCTGCTCGACGTGGGCCGGCGACCCGGCGGCACTGGATCGGCACGGGGTCTCGTCTCGCCGTGCGAGTTCCGCCGTGCCGTCGCCTGCGCCCACCGCCGTGACCGCGCGGGACGCACGATGGCGCTCCGGGGCCTGGCCCCGGACGGCGTCCTGCATCTGGAGCTCGGCCTCCCCCTGCCGGGGCGTGTCCTCCCCGGGCCGATCGTCCGGCGGCCCGGGACCCGCGGCACGCTCGACGTGTTCACGACGCCCCTGCCGCCGGCCGCCGCGCGCGCCGCGATGCACGACGAGGCGAGGGAGGTGCTCTCGGCGTCGGGTGGCGAGGTCGGCTACCACCTCGACGCCGCGCTCGACGTGACGCTCGTGCACGTCGCCGTCCCGCACCGCGAGGGCGCCGACGTGCTCCGGCTGCTCGAAGCGTGCGCCGTGGCCGAGCTCGATCGCGAGCTGGTCGCAGCCGGGCTCGGCGCCTTGACCCCCGAGGAGCCTCGGTCCGATCCCGGGCGCTGACCAACCGGACGGCTCGAACACCGCTTGATAGGCGAACGTGTGTTCGTGTAGGGTGTGGGGAGCGCTTCGTGGCCGGGCGTCGAACGGCCTCTTCCCTGCGAAGGCCCTCGCCGTCTCCGCGCGGTGGGGTTGCCCACGAGGAAGGCCGGGATGCCGCGAGCCGCTGCGCTTCGATCCGCCAACGGGGTGACGGGGCGCGCCGCGGGCGCGACTGGCCGTGGTGGTCTCGACGGGCAGGTCGCGGAACTGGCTCGCCGGGCCGAGGAGCTGCTGGCGGCGCTCGACTCCGAGAGGCTGGAGGGTGACGAGGTGCTGGCGGTGCTGGGCGGCGTCGCGGTTGCGGCGGGCGGCCGCGGCGCTGGAGGTGCTGGCGGCCCGGCGGGTGGAGGAGCTGGGGGCGTACCGGCGGGCGGGGTACGGCTCCACGGCGCGGCTGCTGGCCGCGAGGGGCGCGACGTCGCTGGTGCGGGCCGGAGAGGTTGTCGAGACCGCGAAGCGGCTCGGGTCCTGCCCGCGGACCGAGCAGGCGCTGGTGGCCGGGGAGGTGTCGGTGGAGCAGGCCCATGTCATCACCGGTGCCGTCGCGGTGGTGCCCGGGGCCGAGGAGGACTTGCTGGCCCTGGCCGGGACCGGGAGCCTGCGCTCGCTCCGGGAGCGGGCGAGGGACGTGCGCCTGGAGGCCGAGGAGGACCGGTTGGGCCGCTACCGCCGCCAGCACGCGGCGCGCGGCCTGGTCCACGGCCGTGACGACGAGGGGATGGTCTGGGGCCGGTTCCGCTTGCCCCCGGACCTGGGGGCGGCGGTGGTGCACCGTCTCGAGCACCAGGGCGACGCCGAGTACCGGACCGCCTGCCGGGAGGGGCGTCGTGAGGCCCACGACCGCTACCTCGCCGACGCGCTGGTCACCCTGGTCACCGGGGCCGTTGGCGCAGCCGTGGGAAGCCGCCGCGCGGGAGGCGGGCCGGACCCGGGCGACCGGCCGACCGGGGGCGATCGGACGCGCGGGCCCGCGAGGGCCGGCGGCGGCGAGGTGCCCGGGACCGCCGCCACCGGCGGCGACACCGACACGGGCGAGGCCGGCGACCCCGTCCACCACGGCGAACCCGGCGAGGCGGGCAGGTCGAACGCCAGGGGCGGCGCGGGCGGCGCGGGCCGGCCGGGCGGAGCCGTCGGCGTGGTCCGGGCCGGGCTCCGGCCCGCCCCGAGGGTCGACGTGGTGGTCCACGTCTCCCACGAGGCCCTGCGGCGCGGCTCGGTGGAGCCCGGCGAGACCTGCACGATCCAGGGCGTCGGGCCGATCCCCCTGGAGCAGGCCCGGGAACTGGCGGACGACGCCTTCGTCAAGGGCGTGCTCGTCGACGGCACCGAGGTCACAAGGGTCCGCCACTTCGGGCGGCGCATCCCCGCCGAGCTGCGCACCGCCCTCGAGGTCCGCGCGGTGCTCACCGACGGCGACGTGGTCTGCTCGGTGCCGGGCTGCGACCGCCGGGCCGGCCTCGAATGGGACCACGACCAGCCGCATGCCGCGGGTGGCCCCACCAGCTACCAGACCATCCAGGCCCTGTGCCGCGACCACCACCGCGAGAAGACGTCCCGTGACCGGTGCCGACCGGGGCCGAGCCCCACGGATCCCGACCCGCCCTGACCCGGGCCCCTCTCGTCGGCTCCTCGGCGCCGCCTCCACGGACCGTGCCGGTGACCGCCGGAGAGGCGGTCGGAGCCCGCCGGGCCACGGTGAGGGTCACGGGTTCGAGTGTCGCCATGCGCGCGTCGACGGAGCTCTCGGCCGCCGGCACGTGGCAGGACCCCGAGAGCGTCTCGAACGACGAGCGGGCGGACAACGTGCTCCTCGAGGTCCAGTACGGCGACACGGCCGACGAGATCGTCGGCGACGCATCGTGCGCGCGCTGTCGCTCGTCAACAACCTCGAGGTCAACGAGCAGAGCTTCTACGCCCGCACGATCAACGTGGAGCAGACCACCCAGATCAGCTGACCGGGGCGCGAGTTCACCGCTGCCAGGGTGAGAGACGGCCTGCCTCTGCCGGGGCGCGTCCTCCCCGGGTCGATCGTCCGGCGGCCGGGGGCCCGCTCGGCGCGTTCGCGACGTTCCTGCCGCCGGCCCGGTCTCGTCCCGGCCCGGGATGCTCGCCGCGGCGACCCTCCGAGGTCGCGTGGGGCCGGCCGCTCGCTACCATCGGCGACTTCAGGGTCGATTGGAGGGCGGTCGCCATGGGTGCCAGGTCACTGAGCGTCGCCGTCGGGCGACTCGGGGTCGTGGAACGGCTCGTCGAGATCCAGGAGACGGTGCGGACGGCGGCCCGGCAGGTCGTGCTCGCCGACGGCGCGACGTTCGTCCTCCGCGACGGCGACGAGTGCTTCTACGCGGACGAGGACGCCATGAGTCCGCTGTGGAAGGGGCAGCGCTTCCCGCTGACCCGGTGCATCAGCGGCTGGGCGATGCTCAACGACGAGGTCGCGATCGTGCCCGACATCACGCAGGACGAACGCATCCCGCTCGAGGCGTACCGGCCGACGTTCGTCAAGAGCCTCGTGATGGTGCCGGTGGGCAGGGGCGGGCCGGCCGCCGCCATCGGCGCCTACTGGGCCCGGGTGCACGCGGCCACGCTCCGTGAGGTGGAGATGCTCGAGGAGCTCGCCGACGCCACCGCCGCGGCGATCACCCGCATCGGGCTCGACGACGCGCCCTTCACGCCCGCGAGCCTCCGGTCGAGGGAGAGCGCCACCCGCCCGTAGCCGGTCGGGTCGCCGCGACGCTACGTCTCGTCGCCGGGGACGAGCACGACGGGGAGCCCCGTGTGGTGGAGGACCTTGAGCGCGGTGCTGCCCAGACGGAGACCGGTGAAGCCGCCCAGGCCACGGGTCCCGACGACGACGAGCCCGGCGTCCTCGCGGGTCGCCTCCTCGGCGAGGCCGGTCACGGGGAGGTGCTCGACGACGATCGCACGGGTCGGGATCCCCGCCTCCCGGAGGGGCGCGCTCCACTCCTCCGTGTGCTGCACGGCCACCTGGTACCAGCTCTCGGGGTCGTCGTGGGGAACCCACTCGGCCAGGGATTCCTCGGCGTGGACGGCGAGCACCTCCGCGCCCAGGGCGGGCGCGACCTCGCGACACCAGTCCACGGCGCGGGCGCTGCCCTCCGAGCCGTCGACGCCGACGAGGATCCGCTCGAACGACGGCGGGACGGTGACCGCGGGCACGAGGGCGTAGGGGCGGGTGACGTGGTGGGCGACGTGGTGGGCGACGCTGCCCGGGTGCAGCGCGTGCGGGTGGTCTCCCGTACCCCGGGCGCCGACCACGAGCAGGTCGGCGTCCTCGTCGTCGGCCGCGCGCAGCAGCAGGTCGCGTGGATCGCCTTCCAGCAGGAGACACCGATGCCGTGCGCCGGCGGCACGGGCCGGTTCCGCCCAGTCGTCGTCGAGCAGCTTCGCGGCTTCCTCTCGCAGCTCCTCGTAGTACCCGGGCGAGACCTCGGCCTGGCGGGGTCGCCAGGCCGAGGCGACGATCAGCTCGGCGTCGACCGCACGGGCCAGGTGCGCCGCCCAGCCGACGGCCACCCCACCGGGAACCGAGCCGTCCGTGCCGACCAGGATCCGTCGCACGAGCAGCCGATCACACCCGGTCGTGGAGGCCCGAGACGCCCACGGCCATCGCGCACGACGCGCAGCAGAACATCCGGCCCGACGCCTCGACCCCGTGCCCGATGATCCGGCAGCCGCAGTGCTCGCAGGTCGGTGCCAGGGCGTGGATCGCGCACTCGAAGCTGTCGAAGACGTGGGTCTCGCCCTGCTTCACCACCTCGAAGGACTTGTCGTAGTCGTTGCCGCACACCTCGCAACG
This sequence comes from Acidimicrobiia bacterium, assembly GCA_027494165.1. Classification (GTDB taxonomy): domain Bacteria; phylum Actinomycetota; class Acidimicrobiia; order IMCC26256; family JAOSJM01; genus JAOSJM01. The sequence continues at coordinate 800,265 of JAOSJM010000001.1, forward strand.
TGCCATCTCGCCCTCCCCGAGAACGGTCCGGCGGGCGTGCCCGAGCCCACCCGCGCCAGCCGCGTCCAGCTTCCGGGGTGAGGTCCTTCGCGTCAAGGGCGGGTACAGCCGGGAGGCGGCGCGGCACCGGTTTCCGTCTCCACGGCCTCGGGCACGTACTCGGGGCTGGTGCGTCTCCGCCCCGACGAGATCGGCGCATGCCCGTGGACGCCATCCTCCTTCGGGTCCCTGGCCGCCCCGGGGGCCGCGCTCACGGTGTGTGAGTGCCCCGGTCCCGGGGTACCCGTCAGGGTCGAGCAGACGCGACGCGGAGGTGAGCACGATGGCCCGGATCCTGTTCCTGCTCGCCGACGACTTCGAGGACGTCGAGCTCACGGAGCCGTACCGGCGGCTCCGTGAGCGCGGTCACGACGTCGTCGTGGCCGGGAAGGAGGCCGGCGTCACGGTCGTCGGCAAGCGCCGTGAGGCCGAGCAGCGCATCGAGACGAGCGTGGCGGACGTCGACATCGGCGGGTTCGACGCCCTGGTGCTGCCCGGTGGCTACTCGCCCGACAAGCTCCGCACCGACGACGCGGCCGTGCGGGTGGTGCGCACGATGGTGGACCGGGGCCGGCCGGTCGCGGCGATCTGCCACGCCGGATCGCTGCTGGTCGAGGCCGACGTCGTGCGCGGTCGCACGGTCACGTCGTGGCCCTCGATCCGCACCGACCTCGTCAATGCCGGCGCCACCTGGGTCGACGAGCCCGTCGTCGTCGACGGCAGGCTCGTCACGTCGCGCCACCCGGGGACATCGACGACTTCGTCGCCGCCATCGAGAAGCTCCTGGAGTGATCCTCCGGGCGCCGCCGCCGCGAGGACCGCGACACTGGCGAGCGAGAGCCAGCCCGACGAGCGGTGAGGAGGCGCGCGGGTGCCGGGTCGTCGTGGGGCTCGACGAGGTGGGCCGTGGCGCCTGGGCCGGCCCACTCACGATCGGTGCCGTGGTCGTGCCACGTATCCCTCGCGTCGACCGCGTGCGGGACTCGAAGATGCTCAGTGCCTCGGAACGGGAGCGGCTCTTCGACCGGCACACGCGGTGGTGCGAGGCCTGGGCGGTCGGGCACGCGAGCCCGGGCGAGATCGACGCGTTGGGCGTGTCCGATGCGCAGCGTCTGGCCGCCCGCCGGGCTCTGGAACGCATCGCCGTGACGCCCGACCGGGTGCTCGTCGACGGCGGGTGGGACTTCGTCGCGTCAGGTGTGGTCGATCGTGTCGCCCACGGTGACGCCGAGTGCCTGTCGATCGCCGTCGCGTCGATCATCGCCAAGGTGCAGGGGGCTACCCGACGCCGCGTCACCGGGCGGCGCTCGCCTGATGGGGTCCGACACCGCTGCATCGGCAGAGTTGGGCCTGGATGGACGACCTGCCGAGGCCGGGGATCCAGCGCCTCCACCGCCGGGCGCACCGGGCGGCGAACCGGGCGAGGACTCCGGCGAGACCGGGATCCGACGCATCGACTCAGCCCGCCGAGGGGTCGCTGCGGTACTCCTCGTCGGGTTCACGGCTGCTCGGATCCGGGTCCGTGCTCGCTCGAGGGTGCGACCGGAGGGCGCTGCCGGGCGTCCTCCTCGTCGGCCGGGCGGGCGGCCGTGTCGTACTCGCTGCCGGCTTCCGTCGGGTGGTCGGGGTCGATCCGTGGGCGTGGTCCGTCGCTCACTGCTCCCACCTCCTGCTCTCGTTCCGCGGTTCCGCTCAGGGCCCGGCCATCGCCTGCTCGACCGACGCACGGGGATCGCGCTCGAGCCCGACCCGCACGAGCGCGGCGACGAGCCGGGGAAGTCCTGCCTCGAGGCCAGCTCGGCGAGGCCGGTCGCGTCCGCGGGCAGGCCGAGCTCTCTCGCCGTGCCCAGGACCCGGTCGTCGGCGAACGGGTACAGCTCGTCCCAGGCCCCCTGCACCTCGCGGCAGAACACGTCGGCGCCGACGTCGCCGATGCCCTTGAACTCGGTGAGGAGCCGGTGCTCCCGGTCGGGGTCTCGGCCCGCCTCCTCGCGCAGCCGGCGCAGGTCACCGCCCCAGCGCTCGCGCAGGAGCTCTGTGCTGTCGGCGAGCATCGTCGACGTGCGCTCGTCGTAGCGGGCGTACCCCGCCTCGTTGAGGACCCGGGCCCGGTCGGCCCAGTCGGAGGCGGCCATCGTGTCGGGAGTGGTCCAGCCCGCCTCCGCCAGCGCGCGGGCAGCCGCCACGGCGACGGCGGCGCGGATGCGTGCGCTGATGAGGAGAGAGAGGACGAGCAGCCGGAACAGCGGCGCCGGGGTGTTGTCGGCCGGGTCGAAGCCGGCCGCCTCGGAGTACGTCGTGCCCCATCGCTCGAGCAGCGCGTCGACCATGCGCTTCGTGTTACCGGCCATGCGCTCCTCCCTCGGTCGTGCCGAGGTGCACGACGCGGCGACCCGGCCGGGTGACGGCCAGACGCCGGGCCCGTGCCAGGCCCGTGAGCCCGACCGAGGGAGTCACGACGACGACGAGCCGGACGTGTCCCGCCCGGTGTCCTCGAGCCGGTCGAGGATGTCGCTCAGCTTCGCCTCGACCTTCTCGGCCGTCTCACCGGTCCGCTCACGGATCCTGCCCACGAGCTGCTCCCAGTTCCCCTCCGAGCGGTCCACGTCGTCGTCGGTCAGCGCGCCCCAGGCCTCGCGCACGCGGCCCTTGGCCTGTTCCCACTTGCCCTCGAGGCGGGCGTCGCGCGTCTCGCTGCTCATGTCGGCACCTCCAGTCGGGAAGACGGTCGGATCGGGCCGTACCCCGATGTCGCCCGGCGCAACCCTCGCTCGTTCCGGTTGAAGGTCGACCACGCGGGGTAGTGCCCACGCGAGACGGACGATACGGCGAGGAGGAGGATCGTGAGCTTCGAGCTGCTTCCCGCGCTCGTCGCAGGGGTCGTCGCCACCCTGGCCATGACGGCCGGGTTCGCGGTGATGCGTGCGACGGGCCGGACGACGATCGACTTCCCCCTGATCCTGGGGACCATGGTCACCGGGGACGCGACGAGGGCGCGAGCGGCCGGCTTCGTGACGCACGTGCTGGTGATGGGGGGTCTCGCCTTCGGCAGCCTCTACGCCGGCCTGTTCGATTGGGTCGGGGCCGAGGGGAGCGAGACGTGGCTGTACGGCGTGGCCTTCGGGTCGCTCCACGGCGGCATCGCGGGCTTCGGCCTCGCAGCCCTGCCCGCGGTCCATCCTCGGATGCGCGCGAACGCCGGCGAGGAGTGGCCCGACACGACCGTGTTCCGGGAGTCGCCCGAGCCCGTACCGCCGACCGACAAGCCGGTGCGGGGCGAACCCCGTGGCTCACTCGTCGCGCCCGAGCGACCACAGCTCACGCTCCGGGCCCCGGGCCCCTTCGGCGCGGAGTACGGTTCGATGACGCCCATCGGCCTCGTGCTCGGGCACCTGGCGTACGGGCTGGTCTTCGGCGGGCTCTACGGGACGCTCGCGTAGACGCGTCGACGCCGGACCGACATCGTGGAGGTCTGGTCCGGGTCCCCCCGGACGCGCCCACACGCTCGGGGGGCGGTCCTCCCCGGAGCGCCCCGGACGTCGGGTCCGATCGACGCTGCACGCCGATCGACCCGGCGCCGAGGCTCGAACCGGTGGTCGTTCGGGCACGAGCCCGGGTGCCGTCAGGTGAAGACGCTCACGCCGCCGGGGCCCACCAGGAACCCGACGATCACGACGGCGATCCCGGCGATCACCTCTCCGCGCACCGCCATGACGATTCCGCCGACGACGAGCACCACGGCGATCAACCACAGCAACAGGGCCATCACGTCCTCCCTCTCTCGGGTACCACCGGCTCTCCCGGGTGGTGCCAGAGCATCCCCGTGCCGGCCGGCCACCAAACCTGCCCGGCCGACCGCCCTGCCGTCCCGGATGGTCCCGGTGGGCCGGACCTCCCGCTCCGTGAGCCTTGCGGCCGCGGAGGTTTGGCCGTGGGCGCGAGGGGTACCACCAGGCAAGACGGACGAGAGGAGGCCGGTCGATGGAACGCTGCATCCGGGCATCGGAGGTCATCGGGCACGTCGTGCTCGACCTCGCGTCCGGCGAGCAGGTCGGTGAGGTGCGCGACGTCGTCTACCGGCCCGCCAAGGGGTCGGTGATCGGCTTCACGTTCGCCGACGGAGGGATGCTCGGGAGGGCCCGCACCGGGTTCGTCCCGGTGGAGCGGATCGCCAGCGTCGGCGACGACGCCGTCATGGTCGAGGTGCGGGACCTGGACCGGTCGCTCGAGAGCCCGCCCGAGATCGAGGGTGCGTCCGAGCGAGACGTCCTCGACGACGAGGCGTTTACGGAGTCGGGGACACGCCTGGGCGCGGTCCTCGACGTCGTGATCGGCGTCGGCGCGGGCGTCGAGGTCGTCGGGTACGAGGTCGAGCTGCAGGACGGCGAGCGCGTCCTGGTCCCGCGTGGGATCCAGCGCTCCGTATCCGGTGACGCGCTGATCCTCCGGGACGACTGGCGGCGTCACGTCGCGGCGAACCCCCTCGATCTGGTCGCCGCCGATGCGGCGGCCGGGCCGGAGGGCGAGTCGGGCTCCCGGGGCGATCGCTCGAAGGCGTCCCTGTACCGGGAGGCCCGGCGGCTCGACGTCCCCGGCCGGTCGTCGATGTCGAAGGCGGAGCTCGCCACGGCCGTCGAGAGGGCCCGGCGGGAGGGACCGCCGGGGTCGGAGACGTAGTCCGATGTGGTGGCTGATCCTCCTCGTCCTCGTCGTGGTGCTGCTCGCGTTGGCGGCCCTCTCGCTCCGACAGCGCCGTCGGGGGAGGGTGATCGCGCTGCCACCCGAGCCGCCCGACGGGGACGTCGATCCCGGTTCGTAGGCCCGAGCGCCGGCCGGGTCCCGGCGCATCGAGCGGCCGAGTCCGCGTCGCACGAGGGGGGACGTGCAGATCGCCCGTCGAGGTGTTTGCATGGCAGGGGACGCGGGCAGCGTCCCGGTGTCGCCGAATCCCGGGAGGAACCATGGACGACCGACCAGAGGCCCGTGGCCTCGAGCCGATCGACCGCACGCCGTCCGCGGCGCAGGGCTCGCCCGAGACGGGCGGAGACGAAGGCGGGCAGGACCGGGTCGAGGACGACCGGGTCGAGGACGTGGGAGAGCTGCTGCGGGTCGCCACGATGCTCCAGGTGCTGCTCGACGAGGTGCGCCAGATCGACCTCGATCCCACGGCGCGAGAGCGGCTGGCCGGGATCCAGCGGCAGGCGGTCGACGCCATCGAGCAGAACCTCTCGCCCGGGCTCCGGGAGGAGCTGGGCGGCTTCACGTGGCCCTTCGCCGAGGGTGAGACCCCCTCGGAGCCCGAGCTGCGGATCGTCCAGGCCCAGCTCACCGGCTGGGTCGCGGGGCTCCTCCAGGGGTTGCAGGCCGCAGCGATGAGCCGCCAGCTCGCCCAGCGGGCGGCGAGCGGGCAGAGGCCCGCCCTGCCGGGGGAGCAGCCGCCCCAGCCGCGCCGCACCGGCGCGTACCTGTGACGGTCAGGCGTCGCCGGCCGACGATCGCTTCTCGCGCCGGTCGAGGCGTTCGGAGATCCGGCCGATCGAGTACCGGTGGCGGCCCATGCCTGACCAGGGATCGTCGCCCTGCGCCCCGAGACGGCGGAAGACGTTGCGGATCGTCACCGCCCGCGGATCGAACGACGAGGCGGTCGCCTCCTCCCAGGTGAGCGGGACGGCGATCGGGGCACCGTCCCGGGCGCGCAGGCTGTAGGGCGCGATCGCGTGCTGGCCGAAGCTGTTGCGGAGCGTGTCGACGAACAGGCGGTCGCCTCGAGCCTGCTTGCTCTGCTCGACCGTGAAGCGGCCGGGGTCCGTGGCGACGACGGCCTCGGCCAGCCGTCGGGCCGACGATCGAGCCGCCTCGAAGCCCTCGGCGCCGTCGAGGAGCACGTGCACGTGGACGCCACGCGACCCGGTCGAGCCCACGAACCCGGTGACACCGAGGTCGTCGAGGAGGTCCCGGATGACCCGGGCGCCCTCGACGACGGGTGTGAGGTCGTCGGTGGACGGGTCGAGATCGAGGACCAGCCGATCGGGCCGATCGGGGCGGCCGGCCGGCGCGAGCAGGGTGTGGAGCTCGATCGTTCCCTGGTCGGCGAGGTACACGAGCGTGGCGGCGTCGTCGCACACCACATGGGTGACGGTCCCGCCCTCCTTCTTCTCGAGCGTGACGGTGCGGATCCAGTCCGGGAAGTGGTCGGGCGTGTCCTTCTGGTAGAAGCCATCCTCCCGGATGCCGTCCGGGAAGCGCCGCATGACGAGCGGGCGGTCACGGAGCTGGGGCAGGACCCGGTCCGCGACCCGGCGGTAGTAGTCGATCACGTCGCCCTTGGTGACGCCGTCGTCGGGGAACAGCACCTTGTCGACGTTCGAGACCTCCACCGCGCGGCCGTTCACGTCGACGGTGCTCACGAAACCAGGCTCCGTGGCTCCTCGCGCACCACGTCCGCCGGGTCTTTGTCGGTGCGCAGCCCCAGGTAGCGGGGTGGCGCAGCCGCCCGTCTCGCGTCCACTCGGTGAACCCGACCTCGGCCACGAGGTCGGGGGCCACCCAGTGGACGCCGTCCCGGGGCGGGTCGCCGCGGTCGAACGGGGGTGTCCGGCGCTCCCGGGCGCGCAGGCTCGATCCGAGGTCGTGCAGCGTCTCGTCGTCGAAGCCGGTACCGACCTTCCCCGCGTAGACGAGATCGCCGCCGTGGTGGTAGCCGACGAGCAGGGCGCCGAAGTCGTGGCGCGAGCCCTTCGGGTCGGTGAACCCGCCGATCACGAGCTCCTGGCCCTTCGAGCACTTGAACTTCAGCCAGTCGGTCGACCGCGTGTGACGGTACGGCGCGGACGCCCGCTTGGCGATGACCCCCTCCCATCCCTTCTCGCAGGCCTCCCGCCGGAACGCCTCGCCGTCGCGGTTCCGGTGGATCGTGTACCGGATCGGGTCGTCCCAGTCCAGCAGGTGCCGGAGCAGCACCTTCCGGCGCCGGAGGGGCAGTCCGGTGACGTCGTGGCCGTCGACGTGGAGCAGATCGAAGGCGTAGTAGTAGACGGGGATCCCCGTGGCTCTCGCCTCGTCGGGGTCGGTGCGGTGGGTCCGGCCCTGCAGGCGGGCGAAGCTCGTGAGCCCGTCGGCGAACGTCACCACCTCACCGTCGACGACGAAGTCGTCGCCGCCGGGATGGCGCGCCGCGAGCGCCTCGACTATCTCGGGAAAGCTGGCACCGACGTCGTTGCGGTTGCGTGAGAGCAGGCGCACCCGGTCGCCGTCCCGGAAGCCCAGGGCCCGGACGCCGTCGAGCTTTCGTTCGAAGATCCAGTCGGGGTCCGAGAAGTAGTCCTCGGTGAGCGTGGCGAGCATCGGCTCGACCCATGATGGCGCGCTCTGCTCCCGGATCGTCTCGCGCTCGGCGTGGGTGAGGTCGTCGAGCACGCTCATCCACGATCGTCCTGCTCGTCGGGTTCACCCGCTTCGGCGGCGACCTCGTCGATCGTGCGGCCGGTCAGCACCGACTCGGGTTGCGTGCTCACCGGGTTGCGGCGGGCGTCGGCCTCGCTGTCGTCCCGCTTGACGAGCAACCAGTCGTCCTCTCCCCGGAAGCGCGTGAGCGCCCAGCCCCCGCGGAGCTTGCGACCCTCGAGCCAGAACGACACGTGGCCGTCGTCGATCGCCTCGGCCACCGGTACCTCCGCGCCGTCCCGCTCGGTCAGGTTGCCGTAGGTGCCGGCGTCCCACACGATCACGGTGCCGCCGCCGTACTGGTCGGCGGGGATCACGCCCTCGAAGTCCAGGTAGTCGACCGGATGGTCCTCGACCTGGCGGGCGAGACGCTTCTCGCGGGGGTCCGTGGAGGGGCCCTTCGGCACCGCCCACGACTTCAGCACCCCCTCGGCCTCGAGACGCAGGTCCCAGTGCATGGTGCTCGCGTCGTGCTGCTGGATCACGAAGCGAGGTCGTTCGCTCGCGTCCACGCCCCTGGACCCCACGGGCTCGGGGTCGAGCGGAAGTCCCGCTTGTCACGGTAGGTGTCGAGCTCGTCGCTCACCGATCGCGGCACGGACCGAGCCTTCCCTGTCGAGCACGCTGCCAATCCCCACCGTACGGTGTCGCCGCCCGGCGTCGGGAGCAGGCGGGGCCGCGGTGGAGCATCGGGATCCGGGGGCTAGGGTCGCCTCGATGGGCCAGGAGCACGACATGGACCCCGCCTCCCTCGCGGTCGGTGTCGACGTCGACGGGCGTAGGGCGACGCTCGTCGTCACCGGCGAGATCGACGCCCACACCTGCGAGCTCCTCGACCGGAGGCTCGACGAGGTGCTCTCGGCGGGCGCGAGGGACCTCACGCTCGACGTGTCGGGGGTCTCGTTCGTGGACTCCTCGGGGTTGCGCATCCTGGTCCGGGCCCACGAGCAGGCCCGGACCTACGATGGGCACCTCGCCCTGCGTGGTCCGGATGCGACGTTCCGGCGGTTGCTCGACGTCACCGGTCTGGCTGACGTCTTCGCGGTTCTCTGATCCGCTCCGCAGGGGGTCGAGGCGTGGGGAGGCAGGAGGCCGCCGTGGAGGACTCGTCGACCGACGTTCGCCTGGTCATCCCGGGCTCCCTGCGCCGGGTGCAGCTGGCCCGGCTCGTCGCCGCGGGGATCGGGGGCATCGCGGGCTTCGATGTCGACGAGATCGAGGATCTCCGCATCGCCGTCGACGAGCTGTGCGTCGCGATGCTCACCGGCGGCGCGGCGGACCAGCTCGACCTGACCTACAGGGTCGCCGACGGACATGTCGAGATCGTCGGCGAGTGCGAGTACCGGGAGGGGGCCCGATCGATCACGCTCGAGCCGCTCGCGGCGCAGATCCTCGACACCGTGGTCGACGAGCACGAGATCTCGATCCGGGGCGGCACGCGCGGGCGGTTCCGCCTGCGCAAGTCACGCCCTGCGGTCTGAGCCGCGGGATGGCCGGGCGTCTCGACGACGAGTCTCCGGCGGATGAGCAGGCGATCCTCGAACGCTTCTCGCGGTACCGCCGCTCCGGCGACCGGGCGCTGCGCAACGAGCTGATCGAGCACCACCGGGGTCTGGCGCTGCACCTCGCGCAACGGTTCGCCCACCGGGGCGAACCGTTCGACGACCTCGTCCAGGTCGCGATGTTGGGCCTGCTCAAGGCCGTGGAGCGGTTCGACCCGGACCGGGGCGCCGCGTTCTCGTCGTTCGCCGCCCCGACGATCAGCGGTGAGCTGAAGCGCCACTTCCGGGATCGCACCTGGTCGGTGAAGGTCCCCCGGCGGATCCAGGAGATGCGGCTGGAGGTCCGTGCCGCGGCCGACGCGCTCCACCAGCGGCTCGGGCGGGCGCCGGCACCGGCCGAGCTGGCCGCCGACCTCTCCGTCACGACCGACGAGGTGCTGGAGGCGATGGAGGCGACCAACGCCTACCGGGCCACGTCGCTGTCGGCGCCGCTGCGGGACGAGCCCGACGTCGCGCTCGAGCAGCGCCTCGGTACCGATCCGACCGGGGAGCTGGACCGCGACGTGCTGCTCGAGCAGCTCATCGACGAGCTCCCCGAGCGAGAGCAGCGGCTGATCCGGTTGCGCTTCTTCGGCGACCTGACCCAGAGCGAGATCGCCGAGCAGCTCGGCATCAGCCAGATGCACGTCTCGCGGCTGCTGCGGCGCACGCTCCTCGACCTCAGGGAGCGACTCGGCGACGCCCTCGGCTGAGACGGGAGCCCCGCGGACGTTTCGGCGGCGACCGGGCGGGGTAGCTGCACGCGACGTCGAGAGGAGGGCGACGTGGCGGGCGAGGCGCCGAGGAGCCCGGGCCGGCGGGACCGGGGCAGGATTCGGCGCCTCGCGCTCGGCGCGGCTCTCCTCGTCGGCGTCGCGGCCTGTGGCGACGACGACGGCTCGGCGGTCTCCGAGGACGTCCGCGGTGCGCAGCCCGCCCGCGATCGACGGAGCTGGAGCCGGGGGTCTTCGACCAACTGCCCCGGTTCCCGGGCTCCGAGGCGATCTCCGAGCGCAGCGAGGAGGACGGCGTCGTCGCCCAGAGCTTCGAGGTCGCCGGCCAGCTCCCGGACACGATCCTGGACTTCTACGAGACGTCGCTCGTCGGCTGGGAGCCGCTGGGGCGCGAGCAGCTCGGCGCCGCCAGCGAGCGCGGTCGATGGCGGCAGGGCGCGATGGTGCTGACGGTCAGCGCAGCCGAGGCGCCCACGCTCGATGACGGGCCCGACGTCGAACGACCCAGCGCGCAGTACTCGCTGAGCCTCGACCTGCGAGCCGGCGCAGCCTCGGAGGGGTAGCCGCCACGTTCTTCTCGGGGTTGTCCTCAGAGCCGGCGGCTCACCCGCACCCACGTGCTGTCCCCGTCGCGGCCGGCTTCGACGCGGTCGGTGAGGCTGCGGACGATGAGCAGACCCCGACCGCGCGCCAGGTGCGGCGGCGGGACGAGGACCTCGTCGGCCCGGAGCTCCAGGCCGGGTCCGTCGTCGTCGACCTGCAGCCACACCCTGTCGGCTTGCGTCCACGCGTGCAGGCGCACCGAAGCCGACGCCGGCGCGGCCTCGACGGCGTTCGTGCAGAGCTCGGAGGCCACGACGAGGAGCTCTCGCCGCCATCGCTCGTCGCCGATCCCGTTCTCGTCACACCAGCGCCGCAGGGCGGTGCGAGCCCGCCCGAGCGCTGCCGCCTCCGCGGCGAGGGTGAGTCGCAGGCGGATCGTCATCAGCCCGCCTCTGGCTCGTGGTCGGCACGCGTGCCGGCGCCGGCCCCGGCCGAGCGCTGGATGTCGTCGACTGCTCCGGTGATCCCCACGATCGATCGTCGTCGAGTGACGACCCGACCTTCCGGTCCCGTCCTCCCTGGCCCCGTCTCCCGGCGACGGGCACCCCCACCATGTCGCCGGGTAGACCCATCGGGATGCCCGCTGGCGCCACGACACCGGCTGCCAGCGGTCAGCCGGGCCGGCGATCCACGAGCGCCGCCCTCGCTCCGCAGGCGGCCACGTGCACGAGGGCGACCGCGAGCTCGGTGGCGTCGGCGGCCGACCGTCCGGGGACGCGGACCCCGATCACCAGGTCGTCGCCCGATCGCTCGACGAGCGCTCCGGCCTCCGCGAGCGTCTCGAGCACGGGCTCGATCTCCCGGCCGCTCGGGTCGGACGGGCGGACGACGAGCTTCACCTCGAAGCACGCGGTCTCCTCCTCGCCATCGTCCGGGGCCGTCTCGGCGGGGTCCTGGCGCGTGAGGTGTGACGTCATCGTCCATCCGATCGTCGATGCCGACGGCCCGACCCGGTCCCCACGCTCCGTGAGCACCGGCCCCGACCGCTTCCGGCCCGGCCCTACCCACGAGGGGACGGTCCGAACCATCCGGGCCGTCAGGCGAGCTCCGAGGGCCTCGCCGCTGCCATGTCGATCGTCCCGGTCGGTGCCGGCGGCCATCCTCGAGCACGGCCGCCGGCAGGACGCGCGACGGGATGGTCGCCCGGCCCCTCGAGGAGGGACCTTCGCCGGTGTCGGCGACGAGCGACGGTCCCTACGGTCGCGACGACCACCGATGGCGGCAGGAGTGGATCCGCATGGCCTCGACGACGGACGTTCCCTCGGACCGGCGAACCGCCTCGACGATCGGAACGCAGCTGCGCGACCTCGTCGTGGGCGGCGCCCAGATCGTCGGGGTGCTCCTCGCCGCGCCGGTGCTGCGGCGCTGGTACAACCGCTGGGGCGCGACCCCGGAGGAGCTGACCAGGCACCTGCCGGGTGACGAGCTCGTCCTCGATCCGAAACTCGGCTACACCCGGGTCGTCACCATCGACGCCCCGCCGTCGGACGTGTGGCCGTGGCTCGTCCAGCTCGGTCAGGGGCGCGGCGGCTTCTACAGCTTCGACGTCCTCGAGAACCTCATCGGTTGCCGCATCCACAGCACCGATCGGATCCTCCCAGAGCACCAGCACCTCGAGCGTGGCGATCTCGTCCGCTCGGGCCCCGAGCGCTACCCGTGTTGGGAGGTGCTCGAGGTCGAGCCGCCCCACCACCTCGTCCTCATGGGCGCGGACCCCGACACCCTGCGAGCCCCACCCGTGGTGGCGATGATCCCCCGAAGGGCTACGTGGCCTCGACCTGGCAGTGGGTACTCCAGCCGGTCGCAGCCGGGACCGCCACCCGCCTCCTCGTCCGCCAACGTCTCACCTACAGCCGCAACCAGGCCCTCCTCTGGCACCTCGTCGAGCCCTTCAACTTCGTGATGGAGCGCCGCATGCTGCTCGGCATCAAGCAGAGAGCCGAGAGCTCGGCGGTGAGGTGAGCGTCCGGCGGCTTCTTCGGCCCGGCCCCCACCACGCGGACCGTCCCGGTCAGCGAGGGGTGTCCACCATGGCCCGGAGCTCGGCGACGAGGTCGGGCGCGCCGGCAAGCGGGTTCTGCTGGCCGTTCCACACCGGCGTCGTCGCGCGCAACAGGTCGTAGATCTCGTCGTCGGTGGCGCCGGCGACCACCAGGCCGGCGACGATGCGGACCGAGTCCGGGTCGGCCCCGAGGCGGTCCGCGAGGTCGCGCAGCTCGGCGTTGTGCTCCTCGACCCATCCGTCGGTCTCGGCCACGAGGACACCTCCCTGCCGGCAACGCCTTCGACCCGGACCGTACCGCCGGTCCCGTCCGGGGTGGGCGCGCCCGGGCGCCTGCCTTGCGGTGCCGGCCCGGCCCGGGTTGCCTGGGTGCGATGCGCTGGGTGCTCCACGTCGACCTCGACGAGTTCCTCGTCGCGGTCGAGCGGCTCCGACGACCCGAGCTGCGCGGCCTGCCCGTCGTCGTCGGCGGCGCCGGTGATCCGGCGCGTCGGGGTGTGGTCTCGACCGCGTCGTACGAGGCCCGGCGGTTCGGGGTCCACTCGGGGATGCCGCTGCGCCAGGCGAAGCGCCGATGCCCCGACGCCGTCTTCCTCGCCCTCGACCCTCCCGCGTACCTCGCCGCCTCCGCGGAGGTGATGGCGGTCCTGCACGACTCCGGGGCCGTGGTCGAAGAGGCCGGCTGGGACGAGGCCTACCTCGAGGTCGACACCGGCGACCCCGAGGGCTTCGGCGCCTCGCTGGCCGACGCCGTGCACGAGCGGACCGGCCTGGCCTGCTCGGTCGGGATCGGCGAGAACAAGCTCCAGGCGAAGGTCGCGGCGGCGCTGGCCAAGCCCGGCGGGATCCACCGGCTCACGTCCTCCAGGTGGTCGTCGGTGATGGGGCCGCGGGAGCCCGAGACCCTCCCGGGGATCGGGCCCCGGCGCGGCCGGGCGCTGCGAGAGCTGGGGATCGAGAGCGTCTCGGCCCTCGCGACCGCCGACCCGGACGACCTGGTCCGGGCGTTCGGGCCGGCCCTGGGTCCGTGGCTCGGCCGCCTCGCCCGGGGCGAGGACGACGCCCCGGTGGTGGCCGAGCCCCGGCCACCCCGTTCCCACGGCAAGGAGACCACGTTCCCCCGGGACCGTGAGGACCCCGAGGGCGTCGAGGCCGTGCTCGTCACCCTCACCCGGGAGGCGACCTCCGAGCTGCCGCCGGGGGGCCGCCCGGTGATCCGGGTGGTGGTCAAGGTCCGCTTCGCCCCGTTCGAGACGCACACCCACGGCCGGGTCGTCTCGCCGCCCACCCGGGATCCCGACCGGATCGTGCGCGCCGCACGCGACGCGCTGACCCGCTTCGAGCTCGACCGCCCCGTCCGGCTCGTGGGCGTGGCCCTCGAGATGGCGGCTCCCGACCCGGGCGAGGAGGAGAGGGTGGAGATCGACGGCGCGTCCCACTCGGGGTCGGGCACGATCGTGCGCACCTGCGTCGCCTACGCCGCGCTGACGGGCCGGGCGGTGCACCTCGTCCGCATGCGGGCCCGACGACCGAGGCCCGGCCTGCGCCGGCAGCACCTGCGCGCCGTCACGGCGGTGCGAGAGCTCGTCGGGGGCGAGCTCACCGGCGCGGGCCTCGGCTCGAGGGAGCTGACGTTCGTGCCCGGCCCGCGTCGGCCCGCGGGCCCGTACCGCTTCGACATCGGCTCGGCGGGTTCGGTCACCGCGCTCGCGACGGCGCTGCTCCCGGTCCTCACGCGGGCCTCGGCGCCGGTCGAGATCGAGCTGCGCGGCGGGCTGTTCCAGGACCACGCGCCGACCGCCTTGCACCTCCAGCACGTGCTCCTCCGGACCCTCACGGAGATGGGGCTCGACGCGGTGGCGACGATCGAGCGGCCCGGCTACGTCCCGAGCGGTGAGGGTGTGCTGCGGCTGGCCGTCGGACCCTCCGAGGGCTCCCTCCGTCCCCTCGTGCGCGAGGAAGCCGCTCCCGTGGAGCGGATCTGGGGGATCGCGCTGGCGTCCCACCTGGTCGAGCGCCGCGTGGCGACACGCATGGCCGAGACGGCACGGGCGGTGCTGGCCGCCGCCGGGTACGACGCCGACATCGAGACGCGCGAGGACACGACCGCGACGCAGGCCGGGGCCGCGCTCGCGCTCTTCGCGGACCTCCGGGGTGGCGCCCGCCTCGGTGCGGACATGGCGGGAGCACGGGGGCGTCCCGCCGAGCGGATCGGGCGCGAGGTCGCCACCCGACTCCTCGAGGATCTCGGCCGCGGCGCGACCGTCGACCGCTTCGCCGCCGACCAGCTCGTGCCGTTCGCCGCGATCGCCGCCGGCGAGACGCGACTCCGGGTGCCGGTCGTGACGGAGCACCTGACCACCGCGTGCTGGCTGGCCGGTGCCTTCCTGCCCGTCGAGGCGCGCCTCGACGACGGCCTGCTCGTGGTCGAGGGGTGCGGGTCGCCCGGCTGGTGAGCCTCGCGCTCACCCCGGGCGGTCGGGCCGCCCGGCGGAGCGACGGACGTCGTCGACGATGCGGGCGAGGCGCGCGTGGTGCGAGCCCTGCCAGTAGACCCGGCCGCACCGGGGGCAGGTGCGGTAGCGCTCGTAGCGCCACCGGACCGAGGCGGGGACCCGGGTGGCGACCTCCGACGGGGTGGCGTCACGCAGCAGGCCGTTGCAGGCGAGGCACCGGGTGAACGGGGTGAGCCGGCGCCCGAGATCGAAGCGGTGCACCACCTCGAGGAGTTGGGCCCGGGGTCGCCGCTCCCGGACGAGGTAGCCGTGGGTGACCGCGCTGCGCTTCAGCAGCCCCCGGTCACAGGTGAGCAGGATGCGCCCCTCGGAGCGCGACGTCGTGGCCAACTCGTCGTCGGAGCGTTCCCGCTCGTAGTCCGCGTCGAACCCGACCAGACGCAGGTAGCGGGCCAGGCGACCGAGGTGGGTGTCGAGGACGAAGCGGGTCTCCCGCAGCGGTTCCGGGCGTACCCGGGTGACCGGGCCGACGTCGATCGACTCGAACACGGGGTACACGCTCACCCGGTCCCCGTCGCGGACCGGGTGGGAGAAGTCGACCGGTTCGCCGTCGACCAGGACCAGGTCGACCTCGGTGTGGGGGACCCCGACCCCCTCGATGAGGTCCTTGACGGACGGACCGACGTCGAGGTCGACGGGGAACTCGACGTGCCTGCGGTCCGGCGGGAGGAGGTCGTTGAGCTCCGCGTAGCAGCGCACCCACACCCGACAGGCGCGCCTCCCGGCATCGCCGGATCGGTTCGGGGCGGTCATCGGCTCACCCTACGACCTGCCGGCGCTGCGTGGTCGTCCGGGCGTTGGCGCCGGTGCTCGGTGGCTCTACCCCTCTCGCGAGAGAGGACGAGGGGGGTTGGGGTGGAGTCGGTCCTGCGCGCGGGGCTCCTCGTGGGAGCGGTCCTCGGCGTGTTCCTGGCCTCGACGGTCGTGTTCGACACGGTCCACTGGACCCCCTCCACCGGTGGGCGCGACCCGTCCGGCCCGGGCCGGCGGCCGTGCTCGACCACCTGCGCTTCCGCGCGGAGGTGCGCCGCCACGGCCGGCGGATCCGCATCCCCGCGCCGGCCCGGGCGGGATAGCGGCTCGGCCGTCAGCCCCGTTGCCGCCGGCGGTCCCGGACGATCAGCGCGACGCCGCCGACGAGCGTGAGGATCGCGCCGACAAGGCAGAGCAGGACGGGGAGGCCGATCACGGCGAGGAGCATCGCCAGGGCCGGGTTGCCCTGCTCGATCGTGAGACCGAGCAGCGGGACGGTCCCGCCCCGCCCGACGACGATCGCGACCCAGGTCCCCCAGGCCAGCGCGACGACGGCCAGCACGACCCCTCCGACCCGCAACCACGCCGGGAGTCGCTCCTCGTCGTCGGCCATCGGGCGGGTCCTCTCTCGGGTCGGGGGATCGCGGTGGGAGTGGGATCAGGGGAGGCGTCAGAGCCCGTGGCAGTGCTTGAGCTTCCGCCCGCTTCCGCAGGGGCAGGGCTCGTTCCGGGAGGCCCGGGCGTAGCGGGCCGCCTCGCGCCGGGCGAGGACCGCGGTGACCTCGGCCGCCGGCCGCCCGTGCTTCACGAGGTCGGCCATGACCCGCATGGGCTCGTCGACGTGGTGGAAGAACGTCCGGAACCCGGCGCACAGGTAGTTGAGGCCCGGCTCGCCGTCGGGGGTGGTCACGAAGCGGTTCTTCGGGCACTCGCCGTGGCAGGCGAAGCGGACGTCGCAGGCCCGGCAGCAGCGGGGGAGAGACGACTCCTTGTGCGCCCCGAAGGCGCGTTGGCGCGCCGAACCGGCGAGATCCCCGAGCGGGATCGCGGCGAGGTTGCCGAGCAGGTGATCGGGCTCGACGAAGTGATCGCAGGAGTACACGTCGCCGTTGTGCTCCAGGGCGAGCGCGTCGCCGCACGTGGGGCGGAAGATGCACGCCGGGCTCTCCACGCCGAGCCAGGCGGCGAGGGTCCAGTCGAAGAGGAGCACGAACACCTCGCCCACGTCGTGGGCGACCCACTCGTCGAACACCTCGACGAGGAAGCGACCCCACTGCTCGGGGAGCACCGATCGATCGGTCACGTGCTCGCCGACCTGGCTGCCGGTCCGCCCGTCCGGGCCCACGCGTTCGACGATCGGGACGAGCTGGAGGTAGCGAGCCCCGACCTCGTCGCGCAGGAAGCGGTACACCTCGAGACCGTGGTCGCCGTTGGCCCGATGGACCGTGGTCAGCACGTTGGTGTCGACGCCCCGTCGCGACAGGAGGCGGGCTGCCCGCATCACGCGGTCGAACGATCCTCGCCCCGCCCCGTCGACGCGGTAGGCGTCGTGCATGACGCGCGGCCCGTCGAGGCTGAGACCCACGAGGTACCCGTGCTCGAGGAACAGGTCGCACCACTCGTCGTCGAGGCGGGTTCCGTTGGTCTGCATCGTCCAGCGGATCGTCTTCCCCGGAGGCAGGTACCGGCGGCCGATCTCGGCGGCCCGGCGGTAGAAGTCGACGCCCATGAGCGTGGGTTCGCCGCCCTGCCACGCGACGGTCACCTCGGGTGAGGGCTCGGCCTCGACGAGTTGGCGCAGATAGGCATCGAGGGTGCCCTCGTCCATGCGGAAGGTCGAGCCGGGGTAGAGATCCTCCTTCCGGAGGTAGAAGCAGTACGCGCAGTCGAGGTTGCAGATCGCCCCGGTGGGCTTGGCGAGCACGTGGGCGGCCCTGACCTCGGTCACGACCCCGAGTCTGCACGACCGGCCGCCGCTACGCTCGCTTGCTGTGACCCGGCGCACCGTGCTCACCACCGGGGCGAGCTCCGGCATCGGGCTCGCCACCGTCCTGGAGCTGGCGCGCCTGGGGTTCCGATCGGTGGGGACGGTGCGGTCGGAGGCGAAGGCCGCGCTGGTCGCCGAGGCCGCGGCCGTCGCGAGGGTCGAGGTCGAGACGGCGATGCTCGACGTGACCGACGCGGAGGGCTGCGCCCGGGTGATCGACGAGCAGCGACCCTACGGGCTCGTGAACAACGCCGGGCGCGCGTACACGGGCACGGTCGAGGAGGTCGGCGACGAGGAGGCGCGAGAGGCGCTGGAGACGATGGTGCTCGCGCCCATGCGCCTGGCCCGCCTCGCGCTCCCGCACATGCGAGCGCGGGGCGGCGGCCGCATCGTCAACCTCTCGTCGGTCTACGGGCGGACGACCACACCCCTGACCGGCTGGTACCAGGGCGCGAAGCACGCCCTGGAGGCGGTGTCCGACGCGCTGCGCATGGAGGTCGCCCGGGACGGCATCGCGGTGGCGCTCGTCGAGCCGGGCGGGTTCCGGACCGGGATCTGGGCCGGGGCCGAGCGCGAGCTGGCCGGCCGCGCCGGCTCGCCCTACGACTCCTCCTACCGCCGGACGCTCGCGCTGGCCCGGGCCTGGGAGCCGATGATGGGCGACCCCGCCCGGTGCGCCCGGGTCGTCGGGACGGCGCTCACGGTGCGGTGCCCGCGAGCCCGCTACCTCGTGGGTCTGGACGCCCGGGCCCTGACGGCGTGGAGCTCGCTGACGCCCACCGAGCTGCGCGACCGCGTGGTCCGCCTCGTCATGGGTCTCTGAGGGTCTCCGTGACCGCCCCTTCGCCGACCCGGGTGTCTCGCCCCCCACCGGCTCGCCGACTCGGGTGTCTCTACCCCCACCGGTTCGCCGACCCGGGTGTCGCTACCCCCGCTCAGCGACGGTGATCACACCCGAGAGCCGTCCTTCGCCGACTCGGGTGTCTCTCCCCCCGCTCAGCGACGGTGATCACACCCGAGAGCCATCTTGTGCGCGCTGGGCATCGCGGCGTCCCTGCTCCTCATGGGCGACGTCGGTCTGCGCGCGCAGGTCCCGCCCGGCACCCGAGCGGATCGGTAGCGTCGGGTACGACGACGTTGGATCGGCGATGGGGGACGCAGGTGGGGAGCGACCGGCCGAACGTGCTGATGATCGTCACCGACAACCAGTCGGCCGACTCCCTGGGCTGCTACGGCAACGTCGAGCACGAGACGCCCCACACGGACCGGATGGCCCGGGAGGGCACCCTGTTCCTGCGGGCCTTCTGCACCAGCGCGACCTGCTCGCCCACCCGGGCCTCGATCCTCACCGGCCTGATGCCGTCGCAGCACGGCGTCCACCTGGCCCTGCCCGACAACCTGCCCCAGGCCGACGACTACGACGTGACCCGTGAGTTCCGCACCCTCCCGGCCACGCTGGCGGCCCGGGGCTGGCAGACCGGGATGGTGGGGAAGTGGCACCTCGGCAACCCCCGTCGCCCCGGGCACGGTTTCGAGCACTGGGTGGCGTTCGCCAAGGGCCACACCACCGACTTCTACGACAACGTGGTCCTGCGCGAGGGGCGGGAGCACCGCGTCCGCGGGACCCACATCGTCGACCACCTCACCGACGAGGCGGTCGCCTTCTTGCGCGACCGGGACCGGCGGCGACCCTTCTTCCTCCAGGTGAACTACGACGGCCCCTACGTGCTCCCCCCGACGGTCGTGGGACCCGATCCGCGGAACCGCTTCTACCAGCGGTTCGCCGGCCGTACGTTCCGGCCGTTCCCGCCCGTCGATCCGGCGATCATCGCCAGCCTGATCCTCCCCTTCGACTTCGACCTCGACCCGGCCGAGGAGTACACGCTCGAGAGCGCGGTCAACAACGCCTGGTGGACGGTGCGGATGCACAACGACCAGGCCACCCGGGCCAACATCGCGGCCCAGAACGCCCTCGTCGACGACGGTGTGGGCCGGATCCTCGCCGCGCTCGACGAGGAGGGCCTGGCCGGCGACACCCTGGTCCTCCTCACGACCGACCAGGGCAACCCCTACGGGCAGCGGGGCCTCTGGGGCCATCCCGTCTGGACCGACCCGCCGTTCATGCACGACGTGACCTTCCGGGTTCCCCTGATCGTGCGGCAGCCGGGGACGGTGACGGCGAACCGGGTGACCGACACCATGGTGAGCCACGTCGACCTGTTCCCCACCATCCTCGACCGCCTCGGGATCGACGACGTGGAGGTCGGCAGCTCGCCCGGGCGCAGCTTCGCCCCGCTCCTGGTGGGCGAGCCGCTCCCCGGGTGGGCCGAGGAGGTCTACTTCGAGGCCGAGACGGCCCGGACCGTCCGCACGCCCACGCACCGCTTCACGAAGCAGCTCGACGGGACCGGCCCCGACGAGCTCTTCGACCTGGTCGCCGACCCCGAGCAGTGGGACAACGTCGCCGGGCGGCCCGAGCACGAGGCGGTCGTCGGGGAGCTCGGCGGGCGGATCGACCGGTTCTGGGACCGCTACGCCGACCCGCGCTACGACCTCTGGCGGGGCGGGACCGCCCAGGCGATGGTGTCGCGCTACCTGGTGTTCAAGGGACGCTACGGCGAGGGCTGGGACGTCACCACCGAGCTCGGCCCGCGGTTCACGGAGGCGCCAGGAGGCGGGTGACCCGGCCCGGGGCAGGGCGCGGGTCAGTGCAGTCCCGCGCCCGCCGCCTCCGTCACGGCCTCGAGTACGCGATCGAGGTTGAACGCCGCCGGCTTCTGGCGAGGCGGGAAGTCCCGGAACGTCTGCAGCTGCTCCGCGGCGAGGGCCTGGGCCGCGTACAGGATGAACACGTGCTCGACGACCCAGTCCCAGTAGGAGTTCGAGTTCTCGTCGGCCCGCTCGAACGGGTCACGCCGGAGGTTGAAGATCTTGGGAAGTCGAAGCGGGACGAACGGCTCGGCCCACAGCGCCAGCCTGGTCGCCCGTTGCTCGTGGAACACGAGCTTCCAGTCGTCGAGACGGATCCCGGTCACGAGCCCGTCGTCGTTCGTGTAGAAGAACCAGCGCCGGGGCGACTCGTCGGTCTCGCCGGTCAGGTAGGACAGCATGTCGTAGCCGTCGATGTGGACCCGGAAGGTCCGGTCACCAGCCCGGTGACCCTGTTCGAGCCTGGCGACGATGTCGGGCACGCCGGCCGCCGTGAGCAGCGTGGGCAGCCACTCCTGGTGCGACACGATCCCGTTGAGCACCCGTCCGGCCGGGAAGTGTCCGGGCCAGCGGGCGAAGGACGGCACGCGGAAGGCCCCTTCCCAGTTCGTGTTCTTCTCGCTGCGCCACGGCGAGATGGCGCCGTCGGGCCACGTGTTGTAGTGCGGGCCGTTGTCGGTCGAGTAGAGCACGATCGTGTCCTGTCCGATGTCGAGCTCGTCGAGGAGCTCGAGGAGCCGGCCGACGTGCCCGTCGTGCTCGACCATCGCGTCGTTGTAGAAGCCTTGCCCGCTCAGACCGACGGACTCGGGCTTGAGGCGGGTCCACACGTGCATGCGCGTGGAGTTCCACCAGACGAAGAAGGGCCGGCCGTCGACGTGGGCCTGGCGGATGAACTGCTCGGCACGGTCCGTCACGTCGTCGTCGATGGTCTCCATGCGCTTCTTGGTGAGGGGTCCGGTGTCCTCGATCCGCCCGTCCGCGAAGGAGTGGATGACGCCGCGGGGGCCGAACCGCCTCCGGAACTCGGGGTCCTTCGGGTAGTCGGGATGCTCGGGCTCGTCCTCGGCGTTGAGGTGGTAGAGGTTCCCGTAGAACTCGTCGAAGCCGTGGTTCGACGGCAGGAACTCGTCCCGGTCCCCGAGGTGGTTCTTGCCGAAGTGGCCGGTGGCGTACCCGAGGGGTCGCAGCAGCTCGGCGATCGTCGGATCCTCGGGCGCCAGGCCCACCTCGGCCCCGGGGATGCCCACCTTGGTGAGGCCGGTGCGCACGGGGTTCTGCCCGGTGATGAACGCGGCGCGCCCGGCCGTGCAGCTCTGCTGGGCGTAGTAGTCGGTGAACTCGAGACCTTCGCGCGCGATGCGGTCGATGTTCGGGGTCCGGTAACCCATCGCGCCCCGGTTGTTGTGGCTGATGTTGTACCAGCCGATGTCGTCACCCCACAGGACGAGGATGTTGGGCTTCCCCTGAGGCACGGCTGTCTCCCCGGTTCGACGATGAGCGGTCTCCCATCGTCGTGGACGGACCGGCCCGTCGCCACCGTCAGGTGTCGGGACTGGCGCTCGTACAGGCGTCGGATGGACGGGTCGACACCCGTCGACTCCGACCAGTGTCGTCGTGGTGCTATCCGGGCTCCGGTACCAGTTGGTGCCGGAGGGCCAGGGTCGCGGCTTCGGTGCGGTTGGCGGCGCCGAGCTTCACGAGGACGTTGCTCACGTAGACCCGGATCGTCCCGACGCTCAGGACCAGGTCGGTCGCGATCTGCTTGTTGGTCATCCCGCGTACGATGAGGCCCAGCACGTCGCGCTCCCGGGCGGTGAGGTCGTCGCCCAGCACCGGGCCGGCGTCCTTGCGGAACAGGAGGGGCAGAGCCTCGGGGTCGATCGTGGGGCGGTCCCCCGCTGCGGCGCGCACCGCCCCGACCAACTCGTCGGAGGTCACGCTCTTGAGCAGGTAGCCGGTGGCGCCGGCCTCGAGCACGTCACGGACCAGCTGCGGCTCGAGGAAGCTGGTCAGGGCGAGGACCCGCACCGAGGGATGCTCGGCCAGGATCCGGCGGGTGGCCTCGATGCCGTCCAGGACGGGCATCGACAGGTCCATGAGGACTACGTCGGGGCGGGCCTCGCCGCAGCGGTCCAGGGCTTGCGTGCCGTGCTCGGCGAAGGCCACGACGTCGATGTCGTCGAACGCCGAGAGCAGCATGGCGAGCCCTTCCCGGACGATCGCGTGGTCGTCGGCGATCAGGACGCGGATGGGACGATCGCTCGCGGGCACCTCAGGTCCCCCGGGCGATCGGCTCGAGGGTCGGCGACGGGGAGGAGGGGCGAGCGGCGGGTTCGGTGACGGGTTCGCCGAGCCACGCCACCGAGATGCTCGTCCCCCGCAGCGGCGTGCTCGCGACGCGCAGCGTCGCACCGACCTGCTCGCAGCGCTCGCGCATGATCCCGAGGCCGTGGCTCCCCGTCGGCGGACCCGCGGGGTCGAAGCCGCGCCCGTCGTCGACGACCTCGAGGAGGAGACCGCCCGGGACCCGCTGGAGCCGGACGGTGACCCGCGTCGCGTGGGCGTGCCTCCCGGCGTTGTGGAGGGCCTCCTGGACGATGCGGTACAGGGCGAGCTTCACGTCGGCCGGGAGGGCGAGATCGTCGGCGACCACGTCGACCGGCACGCGGAACCGTCCGGCCAGGACCTCGGCCTGCTGCTGGACCAGCGTCCGGAGGCTCGTGGCGGCGAGCGCGTCCGGCCGGAGCTCGAAGAGCTGGGTCCGCATCTCGGCCAGGGCTCCGAGGGCCAGCGCCCGCAGCTCGCGTGCGCTGCCGAGCGCGCCGTCGGGGTCACGTTCCAGCGTGCGGGGGAGCGCGTCGGCCACCATGGCGATCGAGAACAGCGTCTGGGTGACCGAGTCGTGCAGCTCCCGGGCGATGCGGGCGCGCTCGTCGCCGGCGGCGGTCTCGCGGAGGAGCGCGAGACGGGTCGGTCGCCTGGTCCACGACGCCGCGAGCACGCCGACGATCGAGCCTGCCACCCCGACGAGCAGCACGACGTCCCAGCTCACCGGCCGACCCACCTCCGGTCGTCACGGATATGTAACCGGATGGTACCGACGCCGGCCCGCGTCGGGGCGTCGCGGGCGGGCTCGGGCGCGGCGCGGGACGTTCAGTCGAACTGGGTCGTCGCCCCGCCGATGAGCAGCGACGCCAGGATCCCGAGGGGCAGCGCGCCCCAGTAGGAGACGTGAACGTCCACGTTTCCGAGGAACAGCATCAGCAGCCAGGTCGCCGGGAAGGTGGCGACGAGGAACAGGACGCCCAGCAGCAGCAGACCTCTCACCATCGTGGTCTCCGATCGTCTCCGCTCCCCCGGGGGAGCTCGGCGGGGGTTCGGCGGGCTCGATCATGGAGGGGCCTGGTCCCGGCCCTGGCGCCACCGGGTCCGGACCAGGCGGAGCGCGTCGAGCAGCCGATCGGGAGGTGCCCCCTTCGGAACCGTCGCGTCCGGTGAGAGCTCGTCGACCTGCGGCTCGTCGGCCGGCTCGGCCAGCACGACGATCCGCGGAGACGGGAGCAACGCCCGCACCTGCTCGACGACGTCCCGCACCGGGCCGTCGGGGAGCCCGCTCTCGAGGACCACGAGGTCGCACCGCGTCCCGCGCAGCACGGCCAGCAGGCTCCGCCCGTTGCTCACGGTGCCGATGACGTCGAAGCCGGGCTCCTCCCTGAGGGCGAGCTCGAGGGCGAGGCGGAGCTCGGGGGGGCCGGCGGCGATGAGCGTGTCCACGGTGCACCTCGTCCCTCCCGTCACCGGGTTCGCGGCGGGTGGAGCACGATCGTGCCGCTCGTCCGTCGAGGACGAACTTCCTCGGCGACCGCTCCCGGGCGGATCGAGGCCTCAGTGCATGGTTGCAGTCCGGAGCGCCGCGCGAGAACTACCACGCGAGGGGGCGCCGGCTCCGCGGGTGCACGTAGGTCATCCGTCAGGGTCTCGCTACGCGTCCAGGTCGACCGGGTGCCCCGGTATCCGGCAGTTCCGCCCCGGGTGGCGTCCGCGGTACAAGCGTGAGCGAAGTCGCCGGCCGGAGCGCGCCGCTCCACGGCGTCCGCCCAACGAGGAGGCCACGATGCGCGTGCTCGCGGACTTCAGCCTGGCAGATCTCATCATCTCGATGATGTGGTTCTTCCTCCTGTTCATCTGGATCTGGCTGCTCATCAGCGTCTTCGCGGACCTGTTCCGGAGCGAGGACCTCTCGGGCGGGGCGAAGGCGCTCTGGGTGATCTTCGTGATCCTCTTCCCGTACCTCGGGGTCTTCGTGTACCTGATCGCCCGGGGCGGGAAGATGCACGAGCGTGCGCTCCGTCAGGCCCAGCGGTCCGAGGCCGAGTTCCGCCAGTACGTGCAGTCGGTCGCCGGTGCGGGCGGTGCGGGCGGTGGCGGCGGGAGCGTCGCCGAGGAGCTCCACCGCCTCGCCGACCTCAGGGACCGGGGGTCGTCAGCGACGAGGAGTTCCAGCGCCTCAAGGCCAACCTCGTCTCGGGGCCGGCCGGATGACCTGATCCAGCTGACCCGACCGGGCGTCGCGCTGGTCGGTCACCGCGGAGAGGAGCCGGCGACGGCGAGCTCGCCCGCCAGCCGGGCAGCTGGGAGGATCTGGTCCCTGGCTTGATCCGTTCCCCGGCTCCGGCGGTGGCGATGACGATCTACGACCAGCGACCCTGGACCGCGCGCTATCCGGGCGAGGTCCCGGCCGACCTCGCGGCCCCCGAGGAGACCGCCCTCTCGACGTTCCGGGACGCCGTCCTCGCCGACCGCGACGCTCCGTGCATCCACTTCCGGGACCGGACGCTGACCTTCGGCGACGTCGACCGCGACAGCGACGCCCTCGCCGAAGCCCTCGTGACGGGTGGCCTCGAGCCCGGGGACCGGGTCGCCCTGTACCTCCAGAACGACCCGCAGTTCGTGGTCGCGCAGCTCGCGACCTGGAAGGCGGGTGGGGTCACGGTCCCGGTGAACCCCATGCTCAAGGAGGAGGAGCTGGCGTACGTGCTGGAGGACTCGGGCGCCTCGGTGCTCGTGGCGCTCGACGAGCTGCATCGCGCCGCCGGGGCCCCGGCGGCGGCTCGCACCGGGGTGGGCCGGGTCATCACCACCGGGCCGGAGGACTGGTCCGGTGACGACGTCGCGCCGGTCCCCGGCCCGCCCGCGGGCGCCGAGTCGCTGGTCGACCTGATCCGGGCCCACGGGGGCGCGCGCCCCGGGGCTCGCGACCCGGGTCCCGACGATCTCGCCTACCTCGTGTACACCTCGGGGACGTCGGGACGACCGAAGGGTGTGATGACGAGCCACGCCAACGTGGTCTTCAACGCCGAGGTGTACCGCCGCTGGATGCGGGTGGGCCCCGACGACGTGATCCTCGCCGGCGCGCCCCTGTTCCACATCACGGGACTGGTGGCCCACGTCGCCCTCGGGCATCGGGCCCGTTGCCCCATCGTGCTCTTCCACCGCTTCGAGTCCGGCGAGTGCCTCCGGTGGGCCCAGCGGTGGCGGGCCACCTTCACGGTCATGGCCGTCACCGCGTTCCACGCCCTGATGGACCACCCCGGACTCGCCGACCACGACCTGTCCTCGCTGCGGAAGGCCTACAGCGGAGGCGCCCCGGTGCCCCCGGCGGCCGCCGAGCGGTGGGAGGGGGTGACGGGCTCGCCGATCCTCAACATCTACGGCCTCACCGAGACGACGTCGCCGAGCCACGCCACCCCCGCTCGGCGTCCCCGGCCCGGTCGACCCCGAGACCGGCGCCCTGTCGGTCGGCGTGCCGGTCCCGGGCGCCCGGGTGCGGGTCGTCGACCCCCGGACCGGGATCGACGTGCCGGTGGGGGAGGCCGGCGAGCTGTGGATCGCCGGGCCGATGGTCACCCGGGGGTACTGGCGGCGCCCCGACGCCACCGCCGAGGCGTTCGTCCACGGTTACCTGCGCACCGGCGACGTCGGGAAGATGGACACCGACGGTTGGTTCTTCGTCGTCGACCGCCTCAAGGACATGATCAACGCGTCGGGGTACAAGGTCTGGCCCCGCGAGGTGGAGGACCTCCTCTGCCGGCACCCCGCCGTGCGAGAGGCCGCGGTCGTGGGCGTGCCCGACGAGTACCGGGGCGAGACGGTGAAGGCGTTCGTGGTGCCGAGAGCCGGCGCGACCGTCACCCCCGGGGAGCTCGTCGTCTTCGCCCGGGAGCGGCTGGCCGCCTACAAGTACCCCCGCATCGTCGAGATCGTCGAGGAGCTCCCGAAGACCGCCAGCGGCAAGCTGCTCCGGCGCGAGCTGCGGGACCGACCGCCGGCCCCCCGGGCCTGAGCGGTGCTCCGGCTCGGGTCACGGTATGGCCGTCACCGGGGACGAGCCCGTAGGCTCCGGCGGAGCGGGACTCGACAGGAGGAGCGATGAAGCTGCACCTCGGTGACCTGACCGTGAGCACCCCCGCCTTCGAGCACGGTGGCGCGATCCCGAGCCGCCACGCCAAGGACGGCGAGGACCTCTCCCCGGAGCTGCGGTGGTCGAACGTCCCCGAGGGGGCCCGGGAGCTGGCGGTGATCTGCCACGACCCCGACGCCCCGCTCACCGACGGCTTCACCCACTGGGTGGTCTACGGCATCCCGGCTGACGCCACCGGCATCCCCGAGGGGGGCGGCGGTGCCTTCACCGAGGGGACGAGCGACTTCGGCGACGCGGGCTACGGGGGGCCGGCGCCGCCCCCCGGCCACGGCACCCACCACTACTTCTTCCACCTGTACGCGCTCGACGCCCCGGTCGGCGCCGGGCCCGGCCTGACCCGGGCCGAGCTGCTCGAGCGGATCGACGACCACATCGTCGAGCAGGCCCGCGTGGTCGGGACCTACCGCCGCTGAGGATCACGCCGCCGGTCGCCGGGCCGGTCGTTTCCCGAGCCCGCGCGCCACGACTCGCTCGGTCGGCGCGAAATCGGGCCTGAGGACCCCGAAACCGCGCCGACCCGGGGAGGTGGGGCTCCCCGGGTCGGCGAGGCTCGGTGTGGTCGGTGAGGTCGTGAGGTCGGGTGACGGGGTGGGGGCCTACTCGCCGTCGTAGCGCTCGAAGTCGCAGGGGACGCCGCGGTCGGTGGGGATGGGCTGCCACTCGGCCATCGTGTAGTTGATGTGCCCGTACCCGCCCGCGAACGCGATCCACTTCACCATGCCGGCCTCGAGCTCGTTGGCGCCCATCGAGTCGCGGTACTGGTGCGGGTCCCACCCGTTGTAGGAGATGACCTGGCCGGGCATCACCCCCGGGGCCACCTTGACCCGGGTGACGAACGACGCGATGTCGTTCCAGACCCGGACGAGGTCGTCGTCCTGCACGCCGCGCGCGGCGGCGTCGTCGGGGTTGACCTCCATCACCGGCTCGCCCCGGTGGGTCTGGAGGATGACCGGGTTCGCCATGTTCATGGAGTGGATCGACCAGCGGTTGTGCCCCGACGTCATCCGGAGGGGGTGGTCGCCACCGGCCTTGGGGTTGGGCTTGTGGACCGGCAGCTCCTCACCGGCCTCGAGCCACCAGGGGTGGTCGATGTAGAACTGGGCCCGACGCGAGTACGTCGGGAACGGGTCGCCGAGCTCGACGTGGTTGCGGAACGGCGTGTGCGTCCGGTCCTTCTCGACCGGCGACGCCTGGGCCAGGCTGAACATCGACAGGCCCCAGTTCGTGATCCGGACGTGGCCGACGTCGCGCATCGTGTCCAGCGTGACGTGGTCGGGGATGACGCCGATGTACGCCGCGTCGCGGGCGATCTCGTCGGCCATCTGCTCCTCGGTGACGATCTTCCCGCCGAGCGTGTACCGCTCCCACGCGTCGAGCGCGTCGAACTCCACGCCCCTCCGGTTCTTGTACGTCTCGATGCCGCGAGCCTCGGCCCGCTCCGAGAACTTCTTGCAGATGAGCTGGTAGATCTCCCACTCCGACTTCGCCTCGCCGGCCGGCTCGGCGGCCTTGTCGGAGAACGTCAGCATCATCTGGTGGGGCGTCGGGATGTGGTACGAGAGCTTCTCGTAGTGCTGGGCGGCCGGGAGCAGCAGGTCGCTCCACAACCCCGTCGCGTTGATGCGGAAGTCGATCGACACGACGAAGTCGAGCTTGGGCCAGAGGTGCTCGAGCACGGTGGTCTTGCCGCCCCGGGTCCGGCGCAGCATGTTGCCCCCGCACTCGATGAGCACCTTCGGCGGGTGCTCGGGACGGGGCACGTCGAGCCCGCTCCACCACCCGGCCTCGAGGGCCTCGTTGAAGTACTCGTCGAAGGTCCGGGGGAGGCTGTCGTCGCCCCACCCCTTCGTGTTCCAGCGCTCCTGGTAGCCGACGTGCCAGTACCACCAGAAGGCCTCGACGCCGGGGGCGGCCATCCGCCCGGGCTCGCCATCGCCCCCGAGCGCCATGCGGAGGGCCATCTGCATCTCCTTGGCGGCCAGCTCCTCGGTCGTGATCGAGAGGTCGTTGGCCTGGATGGCGGCGATGGCGCCGTCGCGGGCCTGGAGGATGGCGTCGGTGGCCTCGACCCCGGGCCGGTCCTTGGCCATGAGCATGCCCTGGCCGTCGAGGGTCCCGGCGGTCCAGGAGCGGATGCCGGTCCCGAACTTGCCCCAGTTCCCGGTGACCGCGAGCAGGAGGCACATGGTCCGCTCGATGAGGTCGCCGTGGTAGTACTTGCAGGAGTTCCACCCCAGCATGATGTTGGTCTTCTTGGCTGCCGCCTTGCGGGCGATGGTGCGCACGAGGTCGGGGTGGACGCCGGTGATCTCCTGCTGGAGCTCGGGGGTGTAGCGCTCGTCGAGCATCCGCCGGAGCCGGGCCATGACCGGCTCGACCTCGACCTCGGTGCCGTCGTGGAGCGTGACCCGGTACGAACCCTCGAGGGCGACGGGGCGCCCGTGCAGCATCAGGTTCCCGCGGTCGGCCTTGACGAGGCCGTGGTCGGGGTCCCAGTGGTAGAGCTGGTCCTCGCGGACACCGTCGCCCGGCCCCTCGACGTCGGTCTGGCGCAGGAAGCGCCGGGTGTCGGTGCGGACGAGGAGGGGCAGGTCGGTCTGCTCCCGGATGAAGGTCGTGTCCTCGATGCCCTCGGCGAGGATCGTCTGGACCATGGCCAGCCCGAACGGGACGTCGTTGCCCGACGGCATGGGCACGTGGTAGTCGGCGTGCATGTGCGAGGCGTTGAGGTCGGGTGAGATCGACACGATCTCGGCGCCGCGGTATCGGGCCTCGAGCATGAAGTGGTACAGGGGGATCCGGGTGAAGGCCGGGTTCATGTGCCAGATCAGGATGAGCTCCGACTTGAACCAGTCGTCACCGGAGGAGACCGGGCAGAACTTGCCGAAGGTCTCGTGCAACCCGATCGAGAAGTCGTTGAACGACGCGTGGAGGTCCATGGCCCGGCCGCCGATGGTGTTGAAGAACCGCTCGGTCGGTGCCACGGTGGCGATCTCGGGGGTGCCCTCCCGGGCGATGTCCTCGGGCCCGCCGGCCTCGATGGCGTCGAGCATGGCGTCGGCCACCATGGTGCACGCCTCGTCCCACGAGATGCGCTCCCACCTGCCCTCGCCGCGCTCGCCGGCCCGCTTCAGCGGGTGGAGCAGCCGGTCGCCCTCGTAGAGCTGCTGGCTCCAGGCGGCGCCCTTGTTGCAGCCCATGGGGTTGAAGTCGGGGACGCCCTCCTCGATGGTGGCGTGCGTGGCCGCGGGCTCCTCGCGCCAGACCCGGCCGTCACGCACGTAGACGCGGTAGAGGCAGTTGCCGGGGTAGCAGTCGACGCAGTGGGTCCCGAAGGCCCAGCTGTCCCAGTTCCAGCGGGAGCGGTACTGCCCCTCCGCCGTCCTGGGGTCCGCCGAGGAAGGCTCCGCCATCACCACGTCGATCCTCCTTCGCCGCGCCGGGCCGCCGACGTCCTGAATCCCTGAGAACTCTAGCGATCATTCAGAGGTTTGGGAAGCGTCGCCGTCGACGCTGCCGCGAGGACCGGGGTGAGCCGACGCGCGGGGCGGGGCGGGGGCCTTGGGCCTCAGAACGCCGGAGGCAGCACGACCTCGACGAGGTGGGGGCCGGGCTCGGCCAGGGCCCGCTCGAGCGCGACGACGAGGTCGTCCGCGGTCTCGGGCCGGGAGGCCTCGACGCCCATGCTCCGGGCCAGCGCGACGAAGTCGAGCGGGGGCTCCGAGAGGTCGAACAGGGCCCGGGCCCGGGGGCCGGGAGGCTCGGCGCCGACCCGGGACAGCTCGAGGTTCAGGATGGCGTAGGAGCGGTTGTTGAGCAGGACCGTCGTGACGTCGAGTCCCTCGCGGGCCTGGGTCCAGAGGGCCTGGATGGTGTACATGGCGCTCCCGTCGGCCTCGAGTGCGATCACCGGCCGGTCCGGACAGGCGATCGCGGCCCCGGTGGCGAGCGGCAGGCCCTGGCCGATCGAGCCCCCGGTGAGGGTGAGCCAGTCGTGGCGGGGGCGCCGGCGGTGGCTGGCGAGACCCACAGGCCCGACGTGTTGCCCTCGTCGGAGACGATCGCGCCCTCGGGGAGGACGGCTCCGAGGGCGTCGGCCACGGTGGAGGCGTCGAGCGTCCCGGTCGGCCGGTCCGGGCGGCGGGCCGGCTGGCGCGCCGCCTCCTCGGGCCCGGCCCCGAGCGCGTCGGCCAGGTGCTCGAGCGCCGCGGTGGCGTCGTCGGCCCCGCCCGCGAGCACGTGGACCTCGCACCCCTCGGGAGCGAGGACGCTCGGCCGGCCCGGGTAGGCGAAGAAGGACACCGGCGGCGCGCAGTCCACGAGGACGAGGTGGTGGAGCCCGTCGAGCTGGGCGGTCGCCATCTCGGCCAGGTAGGCGATCCGCTCGACGGGGGGAAGGCCCGCCCCGCGTTCCAGGCGGGCCGGGAACGTCTCGGCGAGCAGCCGGGCCCCGGTCGCCCCGGCGGCCCGGGCCGCGGCCACCAGGCCCGGCTCCCGCAGCGCGCGGCCGCCGAGCAGGAGCGCGGCCGGCTCGCCGGACCGCAGCGCCTTGGCGACGACCTCCACCACGTCGTCGGCCACGGTGGCGGCGGGTCGCGCCGGGCGGGGGGAGCCGGGTCGCCGGCCTCGAGCCAGGACACGTCGGCCGGGAGCAGCAGGGTCGCGACCGCGCCCGGGGGTCCGGTGGCGGCGGCGACCGCCTCGGCCGCGTCGGCGGCCACGTCGCGGGGGCTGCGACTCGCCCGGATCCAACCCGAGACGTTGCGGGCCAGGGCCTCGATGTCCGACTCGAGGGGCGCGTCGTGCTGCTTGTGGTAGGTGGCGTGGTCGCCGACCACGTTGACGACCGGGGTGCGGGCCCGGCGGGCGTTGTGGAGGTTGGCGACCCCGTTGCCGAGGCCCGGGCCGAGGTGGAGGAGGGTGGCGGCGGGCCGCTCCGCCATGCGGCCGTACCCGTCGGCGGCACCCGTGGCAACCCCCTCGAAGAGGGCGAGCACCGCTCGCATCTCCGGGACGTCGTCGAGGGCGGCGACGAAGTGCATCTCCGAGGTCCCCGGGTTCGTGAAGCAGGTGTCGACTCCGGCGCCCACGAGCGTCCGGATCAGGGCCTGTGCTCCGTTCATCGCCTCCGCCTCTCGGTGGTCCGCTCCGGTCCGCCGCCCCGTGCGTGCAGGGCGGTCAGAGGAGCACGCCCGGATTGAGGATGCCGTGGGGGTCGAACGCCTGCTTGATCCGGCGCATCAGCTCGATCTTCACCGGGTCCTCGAGCTCGAGGAAGTACCGCCGCTTCTCGGTGCCGATGCCGTGCTCGGCCGACACGGCGCCTCCCAGCTCCCGGCCGGCCTCGAAGATCCCGCGCATCACCGCGGCGAGCCGCTCGGCGTCGGGCTGGAACACCGACAGGTGGACGTTGCCGTCGCCGGCGTGACCGGTCCCGGCCACGAGCGCGCCGTGCTCGGCGGCCAGGCCGGACACGGTCTCGAGGTAGCCGGGGATCGACGCCCGGGGGACGACCACGTCGACGATGTCGTGGGCGCCGTGGCGCTTGGCCACGAAGAACGCCTGCTCCCGGGCCTCGAGGAGCGCCGCGGCCGAGTGGGGCGGGAGCACGTACGCGTCGAGGGCCCCCAGGCCGAGCGCGAGCTCGGCCACGGCCGCGACGTCCTCGTCGAGGCGGTCGGCCCGGTCGCTCTCCAGCACGACCACGAGGTAGGCGAGGGCCCGTTCCCGCACGTCGTCGGGGACGCCCAGGTCGAGGCCGGCGTCACCCGTGGTCGCCGACATCGCCATCATGTCGAGGTACTCGAGGATCAAGGGGTTCGCGCCGCTCCGCACGATCTCGGGCACCGCCGCGGCGACCTCGTCGAGCGTGCCGAAGGGCACGAGGACCATGGCCGAGTGGGCGGGGCGCGGGTACAGCCGGGCCGTCACCTCGGTGACGACGGCCAGGGTTCCCTCGGAGCCCACGAGGAGCTGGGTCAGGTCGTAGCCGCTCGTGGCCTTCACGAACCGGCCGCCGGTGCGGATCACCTCGCCGGTGGCGAGCACGGCCTCGAGGCCGAGCACCTGGTGGCGGGTGACCCCGTACCTCACCGCCCGCATGCCGCCGGCGTTGGTCGCCACGTTCCCCCGAGCGTGGCGCTCATCTCGCCCGGGTACACGGGGTAGACGAGGCCGTGGGCCGCGGTGGCCTCGTCGAGCTGCCCGAGCGTCACCCCGGGCTGGACGACCGCGACGTGGTTGGCGGTGTCGATCTCGAGGATCCGGTCCATGCGCTCCAGCGACAGCACGATGCCGCCCGGCCGGGGCACGCAGCCGCCCGACAGCCCGGTGCCCGCGCCCCTGGCCGTCACGGGGATGCGGTGCTCGTCGGCCAGCCGGAGGACCGCGGCCACCTCGGCGGTGGAGGAGGGGAGGACGACGGCCCCGGGCCGCGTGGGGGCGGCGGTCAGCGCCTCGTCGTGGGTGTAGTCGTCGCCGACCGCGTCGCCGGACAGGACGTGGGCCGGGCCGACCGCCCCGCCCAGGATCGAGGCGAGCTGCTCGGTGTCCATGGTTCTCCCTTCCTGACCGGGGCTGTGTACGCCGGAGGTCCGGGGCCGGTCAAGGGCGGGAGCCCACCGTCGCCGGGCCGGGCGGGGAGGCCGGGTCACGCCCGCCCGGACGCACCGGTCGGGCGCGCTCGAGCCCCAGGGCCGCCCAGGCCCCGAGGGCGGCGGCCGTGAGCACGTGCCAGGCCCCGTGGGCCTGCCACAGCGCGTCGGGCCGGCAGAGCGGTCCGGCGGTACGGCCGAGCGCGTTGACGACGGCACCGACGGCCAGGGCCCCGCCGCCGGCCAGGAGGAGGCGGCGGCGCCGGCGCCGCTCCGGTTCCTCCCGGGGCACCCGCTCCCGGGTGGCCAGCTCGCTGGCCCCGGCGACGGCCGCCAGCGCGGCCGTCACCGCCACGCTCGAGTCGGGAGCCGCGGCGAACAGCGCCCCCAACCCGACGACCCCCGCGCCGAACCGCCGGGTGCCGGCAACGGGGCTCCAGCCCCGGCGCCCTCCGAGACCGTGCAGGGCCGCGAACAGCGGGATCGCGGCGAGGGGGACGTCGTGGAGCCACCGGCCCGCGGGGAGGGCCGATCCGTGGAACAGCGCGCTCCCGAGGCCCACTCCGGCGACCGTGGCGCCGAGGACCCGGTGGGCGGTGCGGAGGTGGGTGGGGGACGAGCGGGCCCGGCGGGCGATCCAGATCCCGACGCCGACGTAGGCGAGGCTGGTGAGGGAGTTGACGGGCTGCGCGAGCAGGCTCTCGTGGATGCGCTCGCAGTCGGCCGCGGCGGGGGCAGGACCACGGCTCCAGGGTAGGTGGCGCTCGCTCCCGGCCGGCCTCCGCCGTGGCCGCCTCCTCACCCCGCCGGATGCCCCCGGCGTCGGTCGGCGCCCCCGGCGCGACGGCCGAACGGGCCCCCGCGTGGGCGGAGGAGCTCTTCGACAGCCTGCCTGCGACGAGCGGTTCCCTCCCGGTCCCGCTCCCGAACCGAGGCCGGCTCAGCCGGCCAGCGCGCGCTCGATCGCCTCGACGACCTCGGGGGCCTCGGGCTCGACGGTCGGGGCGAAGCGCGCCAGCACCTCACCCTCCGGCGACACGAGGAACTTCTCGAAGTTCCAGCGGATGTCGCCCGTGTGCCCCTCGGCGTCGGCGGCCTCGGTCAGCTCCGCGAAGATCGGATGGCGGCCCTCGCCGTTCACGTCCAGCTTCTCGAAGAGCGGGAACGTGATCCCGTAGTGGGCGCGGGCGAACGCCATGATCTCCTGGGGAGTGCCCGGCTCCTGCTCGAGGAACTGGTTGCAGGGGAACCCGAGCACCGAGAAGCCGCGGTCCTCGTAACGCTCCTGCAGGCGCTGGAGCCCGGCGTACTGCGGGGTGAGCCCGCAGCGGGACGCGACGTTGACGAAGAGGGTGACCTTCCCCTTCTGCTCGGCGAGCCGGCCCGGCGTGCCGTCGAGGGTGTCGATGGGGATCTCGTAGAGGGACACGGCGATCCTTCCGTCGGGGGAGCCCAGCCTACGACGGCGGCCCGGCCCGGCGGGGGGCACCCCCGGAGGGCACCGCGATCGGATCGAGCAGAGCTCCGGGGCGAGGTAGCGTCGGGCATGCTCTCCTCACCCTCCCCGACGCGGGCCGCCGCGCCATGACCGAGCGCTCCGCCCGCACCCCCTCACCGTGGGGGTCCCCCGCGAGGTCAAGAACGGCGAGCACCGTGTGGCGATCACGCCCGACGGGGTCCGCGAGCTCGCCGCCCACGACGTCCCCGTCCTCGTCGAGGCCGGAGCCGGGTCCGACTCGGCGATCCACGATGACGAGCTGCGGAGCGCCGGGGCCGAGATCGTCGGCGGCGCCGAGGAGGTGTGGGAGCGGGCGGACCTCGTCGTGAAGGTGAAGGAGCCCCAGGACGAGGAGATCGACCTCCTCCGTCCCGGGCTCACCCTGTTCACCTACCTGCACCTCGCCGCGTACCCCGACGTCGCCCGCGCGCTCCTCGAGCGGCAGGTGACGGCGATCGGCTACGAGACCGTCCAGACGGCCGACGGGAGGCTGCCCCTGCTCGCGCCGATGAGCGAGATCGCGGGCCGCATGGCCCCGCAGGTCGGGGCCCGGTTCCTCGAGCGTGACCAGGGCGGGAGGGGTGTCCTCCTCGGGGGCGCACCCGGCGTCCGCCCGGCCCGCGTCGTGATCCTGGGGGCCGGCAACGTGGGCTGGAACGCGGCCTGGATCGCCACCGGGATGGAGGCCGAGGTCGTGCTCCTCGACCGGAACCTCGATCGGCTGCGGTGGGTCGACCAGATCCACCGCGGCCGCATCATGACGCTCGCCAGCAACCGGGGGACGATCGAGGAGGCGGTGGGCCGCGCGGCGCTCGTGATCGGCGCGGTCCTCGTCCCCGGGGGTCGGGCGCCCGTACTGGTCACCGAGGCGATGGTGGAGGCCATGAGGCCGGGCTCGGTGATCGTGGACATCGCCATCGACCAGGGCGGCTGCGTCGCCACGTCGCGCGAGACCACCCACGCCGAGCCCGTGTTCGAGCACGCGGGGGTGCTCCACTACGCGGTGGGCAACATGCCGGGGGCGGTACCCCGGACCTCCACCTACGCGCTCACGAACGCGACCCTCGAGTACGTGGTGGCGCTCGCGACCGGAGGGGTCGCCGCCGCGGTGGCGGACCACCCCGATCTCGCGGCGGGGGTCAACACCGTCGCCGGCCGGGTGACGAACGCCGCGGTCGCCGAGGCGCTGTCCCTTTCGGCCGTCTCCGTTCACGAGGTGCTCGGCGCCTGACGGACCCGTCCTCGAGGCTCCCGGCCTCGGCTAGCGTGCGGCGGCGGCGCGCGCCGCCGCCGGGGAGGGAGGGACCTGTGGACGAGGGGAGCGGGCCGGACCCGGTCGCCCGGCCGGCCGACGGTACGTGGACCGGGTCGCTCTGCGGCCACGGCGAAGGCTGCGTGACCGGGATGGAGCGGGCCGGCGCCCGCGGCGTCCACCGGCCGGAGTAGCAGCCGGGTGGGGGGAACCCGAGCCGCCGGGCCCGGAGCCGTCACGCCCGAGCGGTTCGACGCCGTCCTCTTCGACCTCGACGGCGTGCTCACCTCCACGGCGGAGGTCCATGCCCGGGCCTGGAAGGAGACCTTCGACGAGGTGCTGCGGGTCCGGGCCGCGGCGAGAGGTGAGCCCTTCGTGCCCTTCGACGCCGTCGACGACTACCGGCGCCACGTCGACGGCAAGCCCCGCTACGACGGGGTCCGCGACTTCCTCGCCTCCCGGGGCATCGTGCTGCCCGAGGGGGAGCCCGGGGACCCGGCCTCGGCCGAGACCGTGTGTGGCATCGGGAACCGCAAGAACGAGCTGGTGAACCGGCTCTTCGACACCGAGGGCGTCGAGGTGTTCGAGGGGTCGCTCCGCTGGCTCCGGGAGCTGCGGGACCGGGGATCCGCACCGCGGTCGTCTCGGCCAGCAAGAACTGCCCACGGATCCTCGAGGCCGCCGGGCTCACCGGCCTGTTCGACGCCCGGGTCGACGGGAACGTCGCCACCGAGCTCGGCCTGTCGGGCAAGCCGGCGCCCGACACGTTCCTCGAGGCCGCCCGCCGGCTGGGGGTCGAGCCCGCCCGGGCGGCGGTGGTGGAGGACGCCCTGGCCGGGGTGGAGGCGGGGCGGGCCGGGAACTTCGGGCTGGTCGTCGGGGTCGCCCGGGAGGCGGACCCGGCCGAGCTGGAGGCGCACGGCGCGGACGTCGTGGTGGCGGACCTGGGGGAGCTCGCGGGCGGGTAGCCCCGCCCGGGTCGGCGCCCTGATCCCCCGGGTCGGCGCCCTGATCCCTCCGGGTTGGAGCGCTTTCGGGGTCCAGAGCCCCGTTTCCGCGCCAACCCGGGGGAAGACAAGGGCTGGGTTGGAGCGCTTTCGGGGTCCAGAGCCCCGTTTCCGCGCCAACCCGGGGGGAAGACAAGGGCTGGGTTGGAGCGCTTTGGGGTCCAGAGCCCCGTTTCCGCGCCAACCAGGGAGGGGAACGGGGGCCGTCAGCCGAGCCTGCTCATCAGCCGGAGCAGCAGCGGGTCCATCTCCGCTCCGGGCCGGCCCTCGTCCATCTGCCGGTCCTGGCGCAGCAGCGCCCGCCGCGTGAGCTCGGCCGAGATCCACCGCAGCGGCTCGGGCGGGAAGGCCGGCTCGCGGGCGTCGACGAAGCACAGCTCCGACAGGTCCCCGGCCTTGCCGAGCACCCGGTCGCGCAGGATCTTCCCCCCGGTGTGGGTGGGCGCGACCCCGTGGCCGTTGTAGCCCAGGCCGTAGTGGAGCCTCCCGGGCACCAGCGTGCCGAAGAGCGGCACGAAGCGCGCCGTGATCCCCACGGGCCCGCCCCAGTGGTGGGTGAAGCGGACGCCCGCGAGCTGCGGGAAGGTGCGGCGGAAGGTGGACGCGAGCTTCCGGGCGACGCCGCGGTGGCGGTCGTAGTCCGGTCGGATCGACGGCCGGCGCCGATGGTGCGCGTGCACGACCCCGTCGGTGCCGCCCCACAGGATCCGTCCGTCCGCGGTGCGGCGGTAGTAGTGGACGTAGTTCCGCTTGTCCTCGATCCCCTGGCGGCGCTCCCAACCGACCGAGGCCCACTGCGCGTCGGTGAGCGGCTCGGTGACGAGGACGTAGGTGTACAGGGGAAGGACCTTGGCCTCGAACCAGGACGTGGCCACGGCCCAGGCGTTGGTGGCCAGCACGACCTGCTCGGCGGTCACCTCGCCGCCGGGCGACGCCACCCGCATCCGCGCTCCGGCCTCGTCGATCGCCGTGACGTCGGTGGTCTCGAGGACGGTGGCCCCCATCCGCTCGACGACGTCGGCGAGCCCCCGGGCGAGCCGGGACGGGTTCAGGACCGCGCAGTGGTCCTCCAAGAGGCCGCCGAGGTAGGTGGGGGAGTGGACCTCGGCCCGCGTCTCCTCGGCCGACAGGGCCCGGAAGCCCGGCAGGTCCAGCGCCTCGGCGGCGGCGAGGTCGGCCCGTACCCGGGCGAGCTGGGCCTCGTTCGTGGCCACGACCATCAGACCGCCGTGGACCCACTCGCAGTCGATGCCGTGGCGCTCGACGACCGTCCCGATCTCCTCCACCGAGCCGGCCACGGCGAGGTGGGCGGCCCGGGCCGCGGCGTCGCCGTGGTTGCGGCGGAGGTGGGCGAGGCCCATGTCGAGGAGGGTCATGGCGAAGCCGCCGTTGCGGCCGCTGGCCCCGAACCCGATCTCCTCGCGCTCCAGCACCGCGACCCGCAGCGACGGGTCGGCCTCCAGCAGGTGGTAGGCGGTCCACAGGCCGGTGAACCCGCCGCCGACCACGGCGACATCGACGTCGAGGCGCCCGGCCAGCGCGGGTCGGGGGAGGTGGGGGCGGGTCTCGTGCCAGTAGATGGTCGATCCGTAGAGGTCACGCATCTCGATGCTCCTGGTTCGCCCCGTGCCCTCGGGGCCGGTCACTCGTCGGGGTTCGCGGCGCGGCGCTCCATCATGCGGGCCTCGACCTCCTCGAAGTCGACCGAGAGGAAGAGGGCCTCGGCCTCGGCGGTGAGGGTGTCGCCGGCGTGGCAGGTGGCGTGGGCCACGATGCGCCGCCCGTGCTGGTCCTCGACCCAACCCTCGAACCGGAGGTCCTCGTCGACGGGCGTGACGTGCCGGTAGCGGATGGTCAGGCGGGCGGTGACGCCGACCGATCCGCCGATGGCCTGGGTCGCGCCGAGGAGCTCGTCGAACAGCGCGGCGACGTAGCCGCCGTGGACCCCGTGGGGCGGGCCCTCGTAGGCGGGCCCCAGCCGGGCCCGGCCCACGACCGCCCGGGTCCCGTCGGGCCGTTCCACGTAGTCGAGCTCCAGCGGCGGCGCGAGCGGGTTGAGCGCGCCCCGCAGCGGGCTCTGGTCCAGGAAGGCGTCGCGGGCCTCGGAGTCCGGGCGGGGTCCCCCCGCCTCGTACCAGCGAAGGCGGCGGGGGCCGCCGAGGACCGCGCGCAGGTCGCGGGCCAGCCCGGTCGCGGTGGCCAGGGCATCGAGCGGCGTGTCGGCCACGGTGAGGGTCTCGATGATGCCCCGCACCTCGTCGGCCAGCGCCGCGGCGAGCTCCCGGCGCGCGCTCGGATCGCCGGTCACCGGTCGGCCGTCCCTCGATCGGCGGCCCGGGGTTGGTAGACGGCGGTGTGGCGGACCTGCAGGACGGGCGACGAGTCGTCGGCGACCATGAGCACGTCGAGCACGACGAACCGGTGGCCCTTTCGCTCGAACAGCTCCGCCACGCGTCCCCGGGCCGCCACCCGCCGGCCGTCACGGACCGCGGCCCAGTTGCGGACCTCGCTGGCGACGTGGATCCACGGTCCGAGGACGACGTTGGCGGCGAGGGCGTGGTTGGCGAACCGCAGGAGCCAGCCCGGATGGGCCAGCCCTTCGGTCCGGTAGAGGGGTAGGCCCTCCCGGACGTCGTCGAGGTACTCGGGAGCGCGCTCGGCGCGGAACGTGGCCTCGACCGTGCCGAGCGGGTCGGCCGCGGCCAGGGTCTCGGGCGAGGCGGGTGGCGGGTCGTCGGGGAGCGGCGCGACCGGGTACCGGGCCGGGTCGGGCGAGGTCGCCGGCTCGTCGGGGAGGGCCGCGGTGGCGGTGGCGCAGAGCTCCCCGCGTCCGTCGTGGAGGGTCAGCGCCACCTCCGGCGGGCCACCCGCCGAGGCTCCGCCGGCCGGCTCGGCCCGCACCTCCACCTCGTCGCCGTCGTAGACCGGCTGGGCGAAGCGGGCGGCGATCGTGCCCCGCTCCAACCAGGGCCGGCCCCAGGCGGCCACGACCGGGTGGGTGAGGTAGGCGTACACGTCGACCCCGGGGACGAGGCCGCCCCGGAAGCCGAAGCGACGGGCGACCTCGTCGTCGTGGATCTTGTTCTCGGACGCGACCGCGGTGTTGGCGGCCCGGACCCGGTACGGCGTCCACGCCGCGGCGGCGGTCACCGGGCTCCGTCCGGGACGGGCTCGGGGCGCCCGGTCACACCCGGGCCAGGTCGCCGGCCACGAGGGCGGCGACGTTGAAGCCGGAGTCGGTGGCCTGGTGGGTCCCGCAGCCGTAGCCGCCGGCGTCGCAGCCCACGAAGTAGAGCCCGGGCAGTGGGCTGCGGGCGTCGGGCTTCGTGCGCCCGCACTGCCCGATGACCTGGGCCAGGCCGATGCACTCGCCTCCCTGGCCCGGGACGACCGCGTCGCGGCTCGCCGCGGCGACGTTGGTGGACGTGAACACCTCGCGGCGGGTCACGTGGCCCTCCAGGTCCGGCCAGGTCCAGAGCATCTCCCGGTCGACCCGTTCCACGGCGGCCTCGTTCATGGGCGACTGGGGATCCGGAGAGCACATCGTGCCGGCCAGGATCACCTGGTGACCGGGGTCGGGGGCGAGGTCGGGGTCGTACAGCGAGGGCACGACGACGAAGAGCAGCGGATGGTCGGGCCACTCGCCGGCCTCGGCCCGGGCGAACCGCTCGGAGTCCCACCAGGACTCGTCCGAGAACTGGAGGACCATGGCGTCGCCCAGGACCGGGGCGTCGACGAAGTACCGGATCCCCACGAAGGCGAGCGACGGTTCGAGGGCGCGGACCCGCTCGACGTAGTCGGGCGGGAACGCCTCGGGGCCCACGAGCTTGAGCACCGTGGGCTGGATCCCGGCGTTCGACACGACGGCCCGGGCGCGCAGCTCGTCCTCTCCGGCGGTGACCGCGAACCCGCCCTCGACGGAGGTGATGCCGTCGACCCTCGTGCGGGACCGGTACTCGCCTCCCTTGCGGACCAGGTGGTCGACGGCCGCCTCGACCGGGTGCGCGTAGCCCTTCACGTGGTAGCGCCCCGCGCCTCCGGCGTAGAAGTCGCGCAGCGTGCGGATCGCCTCGGAGGCCGGTAGCCGGTCGACCGGCACGACGAACAGGAGGTTGAGCACGGTGAGCTGGTGGGCCAGCAGCGGACCGGCGAGGCCGAAGCCACGGAGCCAGCTCAGCATGTCGACGTCGTCGAGCGCGGCGATCTGGTCCTCGGGCATGGTGAGGATCGTGGCGGCGGCGCCGAGCATCGCGGCGGACTCCTCCTCGCCGGCGCCGAGCAGCGCGGGAAGGCGGGCGGCGGCGGCCGGGTCGGCCGACGGCCGGGCCGACAGGGGGGCGGCCACGACCGACCCGTCGGGGCGGACGTAGCGGAAGTGCCCGGCCTGCTCGGGCATGGAGAAGCGGATCTCCGCCTCGAGGCCGAGGACCCCGGCGAGCTCGTGGACGCGCGAACCCTCGGACGGACCGCCGGCGATCGGCCACAGCTCGTAGCGGTACCCGTCCTTGGCGATGGTCATGGCCTTGCCGCCGGGGCGGGGGTTCTTGTCGACCAGGCAGACCCGCAGGCCCTCCTCGGCGAGGAGCGCCGCGCAGGTGGCGCCGCCGTATCCCGCACCGACCACGATCACGTCGAAGTCCACGGTCCCCTCCTGGGAGCGCTCGCCGGCGGGTGCGGGCGCCGGCCCGGTCGGTCGCCGCTCAGCCGCCCGTCACCGCTTCAGCTCGTAGCCCGCGGCCTCGCGGTCCCAGGTGTCCTCGGTGACACCCTCCTCGCGCAGCGGGTTCTTCTGGGCCCGGTGGGTGCCGGTCTTCTGGAGCGAGTCGACGACCCGGAGGTAGCGGGGGATCTGGAAGTAGGCCATGCGCTCCTCGCAGTGCTCCATCACCGAGAGCGGGTCGAGGGTCGCGCCGGGCTGCAGGACCAGCGCGGCCATCACCTCGTCCTCCCCGACGTCGGAGGGGACCGCGAAGGCCGCGCTCTCGAGGATGTCGGGGTGCTCGTCGAGGATCTTCTCGACCTCGTAGGAGGAGATGTTCTCGCCCCGCCGCCGGATCACGTCCTTCTTCCGGTCGACGAACCACATCCACCCGCCCTCGTCGACGTAGGCGAGGTCGCCCGAGCGCATCCAGCCGCCCCGGGTCTTCTCGGCGGTGGCCTTCTCGTCCTTGTAGTACTGGACCAGGACCCCGCTGGCGGGCCGGGAGACGATCTCGCCGATCTCGTTCGGTGCGCAGTCGGTGTCGTCCTCGCGGACGACGCGCATCTCGTTGATCGGCAGGGGCTTGCCGATGGAGCCGACGGGAGCGTCGGGACCGGCGAAGGTGAGGCCCCCTTCGACCGTGCCGTAGAACTCGACGATCTCCACCCCGAAGCGCTGCTCGAACGGCTCCCAGATCTCCTTGGGGCAGGCCGCCGAGAGGACGAGCCGGACCGGGTTGTCGGCGTCGTCGGGCCGGGGAGGCTGCTTGAAGAGGATGGGCAGCATCGCGCCCAGCGAGTTGAACTGGGTGGCGCCGTACCGGCGCACCTCGTCCCAGAAGCGGGAGGCCGAGAACCGGCGGCCCAGGGCGAGCTGGGTACCCAACCCGAAGGCCCCCAGACCGAGATGAGCGCGGCGTTGGCGTGGAAGAGGGGCAGGCACGTGTAGAGGCGGTCCTCCTCGTTGAGCCCGGCGATCATGGCCATCATCGCCCCGCCCGCCACCTGGGCCTGAGGGATCACCACGCCCTTGGGGAGCCCGGTGGTGCCCGAGCTGTAGAGGACCATCATGAGGTCGGTGGGCTCGATCGTGTCGTCGTCGGCGCCGGCGGGGTCACCGGCCTGGACCCGGTCCCAGGCGACGTCCTCGCCCGCGTCGCCGCCGACCACGACGACCCGGCGCACCTCGGGGAGCCGATCCCGGACCTGCTGGAGCTGGTCGAGGTGGTCGGTGTGGACGACCACGGTGTCGGACCCGGAGTGCCCGACGATGTGGACGAGCCCGTCGCCCTTGAGGGCGACGTTCACCGGGACGACGGGGGCGCCGACCCTCGCCGCGCCGAACCAGGTGAGGAGGAACTCGGGGCTGTTGGGGAGCAGGAGCGCCACGTTGGAGCCCTTGGTGACCCCGATCTCGCGCAGGCCGTTCGCCACGCGGGCCGAGCGCTCCTCGATCTCGGCGTAGCTGAGCTGCTGGTCCTCGAACAGCAGGTAGGGCTTGTCCCCGTGCTGGTCGCGCCCGCCGACGATCGTGCTGCCGACCGTGATCCTCGGAACCTCCATCGTGCTCCTTCCTCGCTCGGGCGTGTCGGGTCGATGCCGGTCGGGTCAGCCCACGAGGATGTGGACCGCCTGGGCGGCGGCGTCGTTGCCGAGGAACCCTCCACCGTTCTGGGTGAGGCCGATCCGCGCGCCTTCCACCTGACGGGCGCCGCACTCGCCGCGGAGCTGCCAGGTGATCTCGGCGATCTGGGCCAGGCCGGTCGCCCCGACGGGGTGGCCCTTCGAGCACAGACCCCCGGACGTGTTCACCGGGATCCTCCCGCCCAGGTCGGTCTCCCCCTGGTCGACGAGCTTGCCGCCCTCGCCGCGGGGGCAGAGGCCCAGGTCCTCGTAGGCGAGGATCTCGGCGGGGGCCGTGGCGTCGTGCACCTCGGCGACGTCGAGTTCGTCGGGACCGATCCCGGACATCTCGTAGGCGGCGAGGCCCGCGCGGGTCTCGGAGGACTCGTCCTCGGACCCGGGGAGGTTCCCGGACCGGACGACCGAGGCCGCGACCCGTGGGCCCCGCAGCCCCCTGGCCCGCGCGTAGGCGTCGGACACGATCACGGCGGCGGCGGCGCCGTCGCCGATGGGGGAGCACATGAGCAGGGTGAGCGGGTAGGACACCTCGCGGGACGCCAGCACCTCCTCGAGGGTGACCTCGTCGCGGTACTGGGCCCGGGGGTTGAGCGCCCCGAACTTGTGACTCTTCACCGCCACCTTCGCCATCTGCTCCTGGGTGGTGCCGTACCGGTCCATGTGGACCCGGACCGCGGCGCTGTAGACGTCCATGAAGAGCGAGCGCGAGCCGCCGCCCTCCCCGGGCCCGCTCGACCCGTCGGCCGCCTTCTCCGATGCCTGGCGGGAGGAGCTCTCCAGCGCCTCCTTCACCTGGGCGAGCAGCTCGACGTCGATCGCGGCGTTGAAGGCCGTGAGCGACAGGCGCTTGTCGGGGTGGGTGAGCTTCTCGACCCCGAGCGCGAGCGCGACGTCGACCTGCCCGGTCACGACCTGCTGCCAGGCGAGGTGGAAGGCGCTCGACGCCGACGCGCAGGCGTTCTCCACGTTGAAGATCGGGATC
Organism: Acidimicrobiia bacterium; assembly: GCA_027494165.1. Taxonomy (GTDB): domain Bacteria; phylum Actinomycetota; class Acidimicrobiia; order IMCC26256; family JAOSJM01; genus JAOSJM01. The sequence goes on from JAOSJM010000001.1 coordinate 844,750, forward strand.
CCGCCGATCCCCGACTCCCGGAGCACCACCTGGCCCCGGATGCACTCCTGGCCGGTGATGAGACCGGCCACCGCGTTGCCCACCACGGCGAGCTGCACGTCGCCGGGCTCGAGGCCGGCATCGGCGAGCGCCCCCGACACCGCCTCGACGGAGAGGCTCTTGAGACCCCGGTCGAGGAACTTGCCGAAGTTCGTCATGCCGACGCCGGCGACCACCACTCGTCCGTCGCTGCTCACGAGCCGCCCTCCTGTCGGTCCGACCGCACCGGAAATCTAGTGGTATTCCCGCTACGTTTGCGATGGTTCCGCCCGGGAGCCTCGTGGCAGCCTACCCGGAGGGCTCGGAGCCCCCACGGGTGGCCTCGCCGATGACGCGCATGATGGGTGAGCTCGGCATCGCCTGAGCCCGTCGGGAGATGGCGGTACGATCTGGCACGCTCACGTCAGAGGTGAGATCGAGGGCGTGGGCGGGACGGTGCGGTGGCGGCGTGGGGCGCGAGCCCGGTGCCCCTGACAATTCAGGGCAACCCTTGCTACCGTAACCAGCGTTGGGTTCCTCGCGAGGCGTGGAGGGGTCATGGCACTGGCGGACATCGAGGTCGGTCTCGACGAGCAGGAGCTGGCCCTGCGGGACACCGCGCACCGCTTCGCCGAGGAGGTGATGCGCCCCGCCGGCGAGGCCCTCGACAAGCTGCCGGACCCCGCCCAGGTCATCGCCCCCGACTCGGTGCTCTGGCCGGTCTTCGCGAAGGCCGCGGAGGTCGGGATCGGCGACGCGCTGGGCCCCGACCCCGAGGCCGATCCCCACCAGCGGGGACGCCTCGGCTCGATCGTGTACGAGGAGCTGGGCTGGGGTGACTCCGGGCTCGCCATCAGCCTGGGGTGCGCGGGCTTCCACCGGACCTTCGCGCTCATGTCCGGCGACGCCGAGCTCGTGGACCGGTTCGCCGGTCCGGACAACCAGGACATCGGCTGCTGGGCCATCACCGAGCCGGACCACGGCAGCGACAGCCTCGCCTTCACCCAGCCGCACTTCCGCGACGGCGCCGTGCGAGCCAACTGCATCGCCCGGGCCGACGGCGACGACTTCGTGATCTCGGGTCAGAAGTCGGCCTGGGTCTCCAACGGCACCATCGCCACCGCCGCGGTGCTGTTCTGCACGATCGACTCCGACAAGGGGTTCGGCCACGGCGGGGTGGCCCTCGTCCCCCTCGACCTGCCCGGCGTCTCCAAGGGCAAGCCGCTCGACAAGCTCGGCCAGCGGGCCCTCAACCAGGGCGAGATCATGTTCGACGACGTCCGGATCCCCGGAAGCCACATGATCGTCCGTCCCGAGCTCTACGAGCTGGTGCTCGAGGGGATCCTGACCATGGCCAACCAGGCCATGGGCTCGATCTTCACCGGGGTGGCACGGGCCGCGTTCGAGCTGGCCCTCGACTACGCGAAGAACCGGGTGCAGGGCGGCAAGCCCATCATCGAGCACCAGAGCGTGCAGTCCCGGCTCTTCAAGATGTTCAGCCAGGTCGAGGCGGCCCGCTCGCTCGCCCGCCGCGTCGCCGCCTTCAACGCCGGCCCGACGCCGATGGTCCAGTACTCCATCGCCTCGAAGGTCTTCTGCACCAACACGGCCTTCCAGGTCGCGAGCGACGCGCTCCAGATCTTCGGGGGCAACGGGCTGACCCGTGAGTACCCGATCGAGAAGCTGTTGCGGGACGCCCGGGCGTCGATGATCGAGGACGGCTGCAACGAGGTGCTCGGCCTCGTGGCGGCGACCAGGCTGGCGAGCTGACTCGCGGGAAGCACAGGAGGACACCAGGCATGGAACTGCGCGAGGTCATCGGTCGCCGTCGGTCGATGCGCTACCTCCGGCCCTACAAGCCGGTCGAGAAGGAGAAGATCCAACGCATGCTGGAGGCGGCCCGCATCGCCTCGCACTGGGGCAACGTCCAGAGCCTCCGGGCGGTCGTGGTCGACAAGTTCACCGCCCCCCAGGAGGTCGTCGACGCGCTCGTGGCCCCCATCGCGGGCTTCCAGATCCGGGTCGCCCCGGTCGTGATCGTCTGGTACCTCGAGACCGCGGCGGTCGACGAGCAGGGCGACCGCCTGCGCGAGCTGCTGGCCGCGGGGGCGCTCGGCTACGGCGAGGGCAAGAGGGACGCGCTCGAGAGCCAGATCATCCCCCTCTTCGAAGGCCTGCTCGAGACGCTCAAGGAGCCCGGTCTCGGAGAGCTCGACTGCGGGCAGGGGATCGCCCAGGCGACGCTCATGGCCTTCGAGCAGGGGCTCGGCACCTGCCTCCTCGGCACGCCCTACGGCGACCAGATCAAGGCGAACCTCGAGCTCCCCGACACCGCCCGGGTCCTCTGCCTGCAGACCGTCGGCTACCCGGCGGAGTCACCCGAGGCCGGCGGCCAGCGGCCCCGCCAGCCCTTCGAGGACCTCTTCCACCTCAACGGGTTCGGCAAGGCCTTCCCGCGCTCCCCCGAGGTCGTCGAGGAGCTCACCCGGGACGGGATGCTCACGGACCCCGCGCCGCTCCCGTGGCGGGAGGAGGAGCTCGAGTACCTCCGGCGGGCCCTCGACCTCAAGGGTCACGGCCTGGTCTAGCGGAGCGCCGGGGGAGGGTCAGGACCCGTCGCGGGTCGGGTCCGGGTCGCGGATCGATCGCCCGGGGCCCACGGGCCGGTGCCGCTCCACCCGTCGTCGCGCCCGGGCCGCCGCGTCGCCGCCGGCCTCGTCGTCGAGGCGCTTGTCGGATCGGGCGAACTCGACCCGCCCGTGGAGCACGCAGCCGGGCAGGCCCGGGTCGCACTCCCGGCCGAGCCGCCGGCACGCGCCGGCGTCCTCGTGCGGGCAACCCCACGTGCTCGCGCCGGTCACGTCGCTCCCTCGGGGGCCGGGCGCACGTCGACCCGCGTGCCCCGGTCGACCGTGGCCGGCTGCCACGCGGTCGGCGAGTAGTCGAGGTGCCCGTAGCCGGCCGCCAGGTGGAGCCACTTCACCATCCCCGGCTCCACGTCGTTGGGTCCCTGCCATCCGGGGAACTGGAAGGCCTCCCACCCGTTGTAGACGATCACCTGGTTCGGCCGGACCGACGGCGAGAGCTTGGCCCGCACCACGAACGAGCCGGCGCCGTTGCGGACCTCGACCGGGTCGTGGTCGGCGATGCCGCGCTCGGCCGCCACCCGGTCGTTGATCGCGACGTGCGGCTCCCCGCGGTGGGTCTGCAGCAGGTCGTGCTGGGCGATGTTCATGCGGTGGACGCTCCACCGGCAGTGACCCGAGGTGAGGCGGAACGGGTGCGGACCGCCCATGTCCGGCGCGTCCTTGTGCGTCGGGAGGGCCTCGCCGGCCTCCAGGAACCACGGGTGGTCGATGTAGAACTGGGCCCGGCGGGTGAGGGTGGGGTAGGGGTGCATCTCCTCGACGTGGTTCCGGAACGGCGTGTGCGTCTCGCCCTCCGGGAACGGTGAGGCCTGGGCCTGGCCGTAGGGGAGGATGCCCCAGCCGCTGAAGCGGACGTGGCCCTGCTTCCGCATGGCGGGCAGGTCGGTCCCTTCCGGGAGGGTCCCGGTGTACACGGAGTCCCGGAGCATCTCGTCGGTCCGCCGCTCCTCGTCCTCGTAGTGGCCGTCGAGCGTGTACGCGGACCAGAGGTCCTCGTAGCGGCGGACGACGCCCGAGGCGTCGGTGTAGGACTCGAGGCCCCGGGCCGCCGCCCGATCGGCCAGCGCCCGGCACAGCCCGGCGAAGAGCTGCCACTCCGTGAGCGACTCGCCCTCGGGAGCCTGGACGCGGTCCGAGAAGACGAGGTTCATCACGTGGGGGGTCGGGATGTGGAAGTCGAGCTTCTCGTAGTGGTGGGCGGCCGGGAGGACGAGGTCCGCGTGCAGCGCCGTGGCGGACATCCGGGTGTCGATCACCGCGACGAGCGCGAGCTGCGGCCAGAGGTTGCGCAGCACGGTGTTGCGTCCACCCCGGGTCCGCCGGACCATGTTCCCGCCGCACTCGATGAGCACGCGGGGCGGGCGCTCGGGGGGCAGCTTCACCAGCCCGTCCCACCACCCGGCGTCGAGGGCCTCCTGCACGTACTCGTCGAACTCGCGGGGCATGGTGGGGTCGCCCCAGTCGCGGCGCGACCAGCGCTCCCGGTAGCCCACGTGGTGGTACCAGAAGAAGAAGGGCGGCACCATGCCGCTCGTGAAGCGGGAGAACCGGCCGCTGGCGAGCTCGCGGGTGAGGGTGGGGTCGGCGGCGCGGGCCATCTCGACCAGCCCCTCGAGCGCCCCCACGACGGCCTCGGTGCCCTCGATCCCGGGTGAGGGCTTGGCCATGGCCAGCGCCGGCCCGTCGAACATCCCGGCGCTCCAGGAGCGGATCCCGGTGCCCTTCTTCCCCCAGTTGCCGGTGAGGGCCAGGAGGAGGCAGAGGGACCGCTCGATGAGGTCACCGTGGAAGTACTTCGAGGCGGCCGCGCCGAAGAGGATGTTCGTGCGGCGGCTCGCGACCTGGCGGGCCAGGTCGCGCACGACGTCGGGGTGGACCCCGCAGGAGCGGGACGCCTGCTCCGGCGTGTGGTGCGCGTCGAGGTGCCCGCGGAGCAGGGTGAAGACCGTCGTGACCTCGACCGGGGCGCCGTCGGCGAGCGTCACCGTCCAGCGCCCGTCGAGCGCCGGCGGCGCGTCGTGGGCCAGTGTCCCGCGGGGCGCCGGCCTCGGGCCGCCGTCCACCCAGACGTGGAACCGGTCGTCGCGGCCGCCGTCGACGAGATCGGCCTCGCGCAGGAACCGGCCGGTGTCGGTCCGGACGAGGAGGGGGAGGTCGGTCTGGGTGCGGACGAAGCCCTCGTCGACCAGCCCTTCGGTCACGATCACCTGGCTCATGGCCAGGGCCAGGGCCGCGTCGCTCCCCGGCTCCACGGGGACGAACCGGTCCGTGTGCATGGCCGAGGCGTTGTAGTCGGGGGCGAACAGGACCACCTCGGCGCCGTGGTAGCGCGCCTCGAACACGAAGTGGGCGTGCGGGATCCGTGTGAACGACGGGTTCATGTGCCAGATCAGCACGAGCTCGGAGTGGAACCAGTCGTCGATCGAGGACACCGGGCTGAACTTGCCGTACGTGATGTGGAGCCCGACGTTGAAGTCGTTGGTGGTGGCGTTGAAGTCGGTGACCGTCCCCCCGAGGATGCCCATGAACCGGTGGGTGGGGACCACCGTCGTCATCTCCGGGGTGCCCTCGTGGACCACCGATTCCGGACCGGACGCCTCGACGGCGTCGAGGATGGCGTCGGCGAGCACGGCGTAGGCCTCGTCCCAGGAGATCTGCTCCCAGCGTCCCTCCCCCCGCTCGCCGACCCGGCGGAGCGGATGGGTGACCCGGTCGGGGTTCGTGAGCTGCCGGCTCCACACGGTGCCCTTGTTGCACCCCATCGGGTTCATGTCGGGCACGCCCGGCTCGACCGCGCCGAAGGTGCCGGACGGTTCCTCGCGCCACACCTTGCCGTCGCGCACGAACACCCGGTGCGGGCAGTTGCCCGGGTAGCAGTCGACGCAGTGCGTGCCCCAGCCGACGCCGTCCCAGGACCAGCGGTGGCGGTAGGCGTCCTCGCCCGTGCGCGTCCCGGCTCCGGTCACCGCTCCGTCAGGCGCCGAGGAGTTGGGCGACGTAGGCGCGGTCGGCCTCGACGAAGCGGGCCAGGGCGGCGGACGCCCAGGCGAAGAACGGCGAGCCGTCCGCGGCCAGCTTCTCGGCGAGGCGGGGGACCCAGACGGAGAAGTGACGGTCGAGGAAGTCGAGCTGGGCCCGGCGGTAGGACGCCCGGAGCCGGTCGGAGGTGGCCGCGGCCTCCTTGAAGGTCACGTACTGGAGGAAGTCGCACTCGGTCACGAGGTGGTCGACCGGCCGGGCGTCCTCGGAGGCGCCGAGGCCGAAGTACTCGTAGAAGCGGACCACCTCGTCGTGCATCCGGTCGGGGTCGTCGAAGTAGTCGCGGGCCTGGAGGGTCAGGCCACCGAGCTGGCGCTCCAGGGCGCCCCGATCGTCGACGGCGGGCGAGTCGCCGGGGTCGTAGGCGAACGCGAGCAGCCGGCCCGCGTCGCCGATCTCCTTGGCCCAGGTGCCGGACGAGGCGAGCTCCCAGCCCTGGTCGTCGACCCCGAGGAAGACGCGACCGAACGTCTGGTAGACGGCCGTGCGCGCGGTCGTCTCGTTGTCCTCGATCTCGACGGGGGCACCGCCACCGGACTCGTCGAGCTGGAGACCCGACAGCGAGTAGACGAACATGCTGCTCCTCCGGTCCTCAGCCCTGGGCGCCGGTCTCGACCTCGGCCGGGTCCTGGGTGAAGGGCCCGAACAGGTCGAGCCACTTGTAGACGATGAGCGTGTCGAGGATCTCGGACTGGCCCCCGTTGCGGACCGTCTCCAACTCGTTCTTCAGCTTGTCGAGCGCGGCGTGGACCTTGGGCCCGAACAGCGACTCGAGGTACTCGGGCGGGATCCGGGGCGTCTCGTAGTCGATCGACATGTCCTCGTTGAGCCGGTGCGGAGCCAGCGGCGGCACGTAGAACACGTTCGGTCCGGTGCCGTACTCCGCATGGAGCGGTAGGGCCACGCCCCACTCGTTGACGAGCTTGTGGATGGGACCCTCGGTGTCGTCGAGGAAGCCGACGAACACCAGCCGGCCGGGACACTGGCGGGCGCACACGGGGGCCACGCCCTGCTCGAGCCGCGGGAAGCACATGATGCAGTGCTGGGAGACGTTGCGGGCGTAGTTGAAGTACACCTTCTTGTAGGGGCAGGCCTCCATGCAGAACCGGAAGCCCTGGCACGCGTCCTCGTTGCGCAGCACGATCCCGTCCTCGCGCCGCTTGTACATCGCGCCCGTGGGGCACGCCTCGGCGCAGACCGGCCGGGTGCAGTGGTTGCAGAGGCGGGGGAGGTAGAAGTAGTAGGCGTTCGGGTACTCCCCGCCGCCCTGGTCCTCGTCCCAGTTCGGCCCCCAGGCGTTGTTGGGGCTCTCCTCGGGGCGGAGGTGCACCGAGCGGCCCTTGCCGCCGTAGAAGACCTCCTGGTAGTTGAAGTCCCAGCCGCCGCCGAACTCGGCGCGGGTCGGCTGGTGGCCGGGGACGGGCTTCCCGTCCTGCAGCCCGCCACCCATCTCCTCCCAGCCCTTCGGCGTCCCGAGGCCGGGCTGGGTGTTGACGGTGCACCACCACTGGTGCTCCTCGCCCTCCTCGCGGGTCCACAGGACCTTGCACGCCACCGAGCAGGTCTGGCAGCCCATGCACTTGTTGAGGTCGAAGACCATCGCGATCTGGCGCATGGGTCCCGTGTCGGGGTGCATCACGCTCGTCATCCCGGCTCCTCCCGGCTCAGCGCTCGACGTCGAGCGAGACCCACTCCGGCGTCACCGCGCCGATCCCCGCCCGCTCCTCGTTGGACCCGTCCCACACCGCGACGCCGACGCGCCCGGTGTCTCCGAGGGGCCGGCGCAGCACGACGGCCCACCGGCCACCCTCGCCCGACGCGGCGGCGGCCACGCCGTCGCCGGCGGGCGCCACGACACCGGGCCCACACGACAGGAGGGCCTTGGCCTGGGAGAGGTTGGCCCGCCAGTACGCGACCTCGACCGGGTGGTCCGCGCTCCCCATGGTCGACGCGGGGGAGGCGTCGTCGGTCGGGACGAGCAGCGCTGCGGCGTCGGGGAACTCCCCGCCCTCGGCGTCGGAGCCCGCCCACTCGAGCCGCACGTACAGCGACTCGCCGTCGTGCGCCGCGGCGGCGGTGACCTGACCCACCTTCCCGTAGGTCCGGTCGGCCCAGGCCGCCCGGATGTAGTCCGTCGGCTGGGCGTCGAGGGGCACCGGCGCCAGGGTCAGGACCTCGGACTCGACCGACGACCAGCCCGCCGCGCCCGGGTCGCTCAGCTCGCTCGATGCTCGACTCGCTCGCATCTCCGTCTCCTTCGCCCGGTCGGCCCCGGGCACCCTCGGCGGCGAACCTGTCCCGGCTTCCGGCCGGGACCGGCGTTCGCCGGTGTTCCGCCGCCTCCTGTCGCCACCTCACTGCAGGGTGCCCGTCGGGCGGGGGAGCGCGTCCCGTCGCCGGTCGGGCGAGTGCCCGGGCCGCCGGAGGGACCGGCTGCCCGGCTATTGCTCGCAACGTTAGTCAGCTTTACATGGGTTTTCAAGAGTGCCGTGGCCGAGGATCGCCGCCGCCGGGGGAGGGGTCGTACCGGGCCGCGAGCCGCGGGTGGGTGTCGGGAAGCGGGTCAGCGCGTCGCGGACCGGGCGCGGCGCTTGGCCTGCCGCTCGATCTCCCGCTGGCGGGCCACCGCGTCGGCGAGCGTCGTGCGACCCAGCGCGTCGATCGCGGCGTCGCGCCCGGCCGTCCAGGCGTTGTGCACGGCGCACTCCGGGTCGCGCCCGAAGCACCGGCGGGAGTCGAGCACGCAGCGGGTCAGCTCGAAGGGCCCCTCGAGGGCGACGACGGTCTCGAGCATCGCGATGTCCGAGGGCTCGCGGGCCAGCGTGCAGCCGCCCCCCCGGCCCGGGCTGCAGACGAGGATCCCGGCCCGGGAGAGGATGTTCACGATCGTGGGGACGTTGCCCGCCGGGATCTCGCAGACCTCGGCGAGCTCTCCCGCGGTCATCCGGCGGTCGCGCGGCTGCTGGGCCAGATGGATGAGGAGCCGGATCCCGTACTCCCCGCGCTTGGTCAGGAACAGGCGCACTCGGCGACTCCCGGTCCCGGCCGGAACGGCCGGTTGATTGCAGGATTTCCTAGATTAGATTACAACCGATGATGGCCGCGGACCAGGATCGACGGTTGGTGATGGTGCGCGAATCACGCGAGGGGCCCAGGGTCGAGGCGGCGCAACGCCTGTCCGTGGCCGCGCGCGTCGCCGCGGTGCGCCAGTTCTTCGCGCGGCACCGGGGAGGGGGGATGGTCCGCTGGGCTTCGGCCGGGCCGTCGCCGACTTCCTCGACTGGGAGGTGTCGAGCGGTCGCGTGGCCGACGACGGGGGCTCTTCGTGGTGGCGTGCCGTGAACGGCCTCATGGTCCTCGACCTCGAGGAGGCCGGGCGCGTGGCCGGGCGCGCGTCGCGCGACGGGACCCGGGGCCGCTCCGAGGCCGTGGCCGCGTGGGTCGACTACGCGCGGTCCGGCGGCGAGGGCGACGGCCAGAGGCTCCTGTGGGCCGCGCACCAGCGGTCGCTGCACTCGGCCCTCGAGGCGGCCCGGGGCCTGCTCGCGGGCGAGGATCCCGTCGAGCAGGCCTTCGCGACCGTGGTCGTCCGGGTGGTCGACGCCGCGGCCGACCGACGTGAGCCGACCGACACCGCGACGTTGGCGGAGATGACCCGGCGCCTGTACCCGGACCACTACCCGGTCACGCCCGAGCACCTGGACGGTCTGCGGGCCGCCCTCGCGGCCGTGGCGACAGGAGCCGGGGGCGGCCGATCCCCTGGAGGGACGAACGCATGACGAGGACGATGAGGGCCGCCCGCTTCCACGGGGTCGGGGAGGGCGTCCGGGTCGAGGAGGTCCCGTACCCGGAGCCGGGGCCGGGGGAGGTGGTCGTCGCCGTGGCCGCCTGCGGGATCTGCGGCTCGGACGTCCACTTCCTCGAGGACGTGCCGGTCCCCGGGCCGCTGCCCATGACGCTCGGGCACGAGGCAGCCGGGATCGTCGAAGCGCTCGGGGAGGGGGTCGAGGGCTGGACCCCGGGTGACCGCGTGGCCCTGAGCCTCGACGGTGGCTGCGGTACGTGCCGCACGTGCCGGGCCGGCAGCCCGAACGCCTGCCTCTCCCTCGTCGTGCCCGGGCTCCACTGCGACGGGGCGTTCGCCGAGGCTCTCCGGGTCCCGGCCGGCGGCCTGGTCCGGGTGCCCGACGAGGTGTCCCTGTCGTCGGCTGCCGTCGCCACCGACTGCGTGGCGACCCCGTTCCACGCCCTGCGCTGCCGGGGCGGGTTGCGGGAGGGTGAGACCGTCGCGGTCGTCGGCGCCGGCGGCCTCGGCTCGGCGGCGATCGCCCTCGCCGGGGCGCTCGGGGCCGGACGGGTCGTGGCTGTCGACCGGTCGGAGGCCGCGCTCGAGCGGGCGAAGCGAGCGGGCGCGACGACCGTGCTCGCGACACCGGGCGAGGACCCGGTGCCCGCGGTGCACGAGGCCACCGACGGGGGTGCCGACCTGGTGGTCGAGTGCGTCGGCACGCCCGAGACGGTGTCGGTCGGGCTGCGGTCACTCGTGCAGGGGGGCCGGCTGGTCGCGGTCGGCGTCGGCATGCAGCCCCCGCCGATCGACTACCCCCAGGCCCTCTTCTCGCTGTGGGAGCTGTCGGTGATCGGCGCCTTCGCGTCGCATCGTGAGGACCTCGAAGAGGTGCTGGCGCTCCAGGCCGAGGGGCGGATCGACATCGAGTCCTGGATCTCGCACCGGGTGCCGCTCGACGGCGTCGTCGAGGGCCTCGAGATGCTGCGCACGAAGCGCGGGGACCCCCAGCGGGTCGTGATGACGACGGCGCTGGCCGACACCTGACCGTCCACGCGTCGGGCGATCCGGATACCTCCACGGGCGCGAATCGCGTCAACGCGAGAGGGACGGGGGTCAGTCGGGGAGGATGTAGATCATGCCGTTGGCGTCGGAGGAGGCGATGACGCCGGTGAGGAAGCGGCCGTCGCGGAAGCGTTCGGGGTGGGGGTCGCCTTCGTAGCCGACGGTGAGCATCGGTGACCACACGGTGACCATGGCCGACTCGACGAGCTCCCAGAGGGTCGGGATGGGGTTTCCCGAGCGGGGGTCGACGGGGACGACGTGGGCGTTGGAGAGGGGATGCCCACTGCTTCGTCGAGGTACCAGCTCGGATGGGACGCGAAGATCGGTCCGGTCTCGGGCCGTCCGTAGACGGTGAGGGCGGGGGCCTCGAAGAGCCGCCCGACCCGTCGGCGCTGGTCGGAGTCGAAGGGGCCGTCGACCGACAGCAGCAGGGCGGTGAGCACCCCGCGGACGCTCTTGACGTCGCGCTTGGACTCGCGGGTGAGCGTGAAGGCGGCGTCGAGGTCCATGAACGCGTAGCCGACCCCTTCGCGCACGATGGCGTCGAGGGGCGCCTCGCCGGGCTCGGCGAGCACGAGGGTCGCTCCGGCCATGAGGGGGGCGGTGATGCCGTAGAGGCCCTGCCAGCTCGACAGGGGGAAGGTGCTGAGCCAGGGACGTTCGGGGCCGGCCTGCAGGAACGTCTGGAGGGAGATGGCCCCGCCGAGGATGCCCCGGTGGGAGTGCCAGACCGTCTCCGTCCCCGCCGCCAGGGCCAGGGCCGGTTCGCGCTGGGACAGCGGCCGGGGGGCGCCGCCGGCCGTGGTGAGGTCCGCGAGGCGGACCACCGGCAGACCGGTCGACGCGAGCGCGCCGGCACCGTGGTCGTCGGCCAGGCCGACGGCGGCGCCGAAGGCCCCCACCCCCGCATCGTCGGATCCGCCGTGCAGGCGCAGCGGCAACCCGGCGGCGAGGGCCGCGAGCAGGAGCACCACGCCCTCCACGCTGGCCCCCGCCGACAGCACGGCCTGGCTGCCCGGCTCGACCCGGCCGGCCAGCGCGCTCGCGGCGGTCGTCACCTGCTCGGCCAGCTCGGCGCCGGTCAGCCTCAGGGATCCCGAGACCACCGCGGGCTCGTCGGGCCGGAGGCGGGCCCGGCGCTCCACCAGCATCTCGTGGACGCCGAACGGCGGCACCCCGGCCACCCGGGGAACCCCCGCGGGCCAGTACCACGACGGCGTGATCGCGATCGTCTTGGGCATCGGTCACCAGTCCCAGTGAGCGTGGCCCGACCCGACCGGCGGCCGGGTCGGGCAGGGAGCGGTCCCCACCTCCGCGGTCCTCGACCCCTCGGTCAGAGGCCGCCCGCGGTGAGCGAGGCACCCAGGAGCACGGCCAGCAGCGAGGCCGCGAGCTCGAAGCGCAGGAGCCGGTCCATGCGTTCGATGGCCCGACGCACCTCGTGACGGGCCGCGGCTCGCTCCTCGTCGGTCATCGAGGCCGGGGTGCGCACGTGCAGCGCCGGGTGGGCGACGACGGCCAGCAGGGCCAGCGTGGCCACCAGCACGAGCCAGACGACCGAGAGGGCCACGACCGTGCGCCCGTAGGGGGACGTGAGGTCGAGCTCGCCGCGCTGCACCAGCCGGGCGACCCCGCTCAGGCCGACGAGCCCGAGGGCGATCGCGGACAGCCAGCGGTAGCGCCGGCCCATGGTCTGGCAGACCACCGCGGTCTGTGAGCCCGGGATGTGACGCTGGACCGGGCGCCAGACCAGCTCCATCGCGACGGCCCCGCCGAGGTGGACGGACCACCCGGCGGTGTGGAGGAGGCCCCAGAGGGTCGCCCAGCGCATGGTGTGGTGCCATGGTCAGTAGAGGCCTCCGAAGCGGAGGGAGGCGCCGAGGAGGGCGACGAGGAAGGCGATGGCGAGGTCGATGCGGGTGATGAGGGTGAGGTGTTCGGCGGCGCGCATCATCTGTTGTTGGCGGGCCTGGACCTGGGCGGCGGAGACCTGGGCCTTCATCTTGCCGGCGAGGCGGGGGCGGAGCACGAAGGTCATGATGGCGCCGTTGGCGACGAGGACGAGCCAGAGCATCATCATGGTGAAGAGGGTGCGCCCGTACATGGTGTCGAAGAGGCGTTCGCCTTTGAGGAAGTGCTCGTTGCCCATGGAGTAGAGGCGCATGACGCCGCTGGCGACGATGAGTCCGAGCGCGCTCCAGGCGAGGATGAGGTAGCGGTCGGCGGCTTTCTGGCCCATGACTTGGGCTTGGGCGGGCGGGATGGCTTTTTGGGCGGGGACCAACACGAGTTCCATGACGAGCGCGCCGCCGAGGTAGATGGAGACGCCGAGGGCGTGGAGGTACGCGGCGGTGACCATCCAGTTCTTGCCGTCGAAGAGGGCCAGGACGGCGGGTGTTCTCATGGGGTGCTCCGGGTGGGGTCGGGCTGGTCGGGGTGCCAGGTGGCGAAGTGGTCGATGACGGCGGGGGTGAGGGCGTAGGGCTGGTCGTCGCCGGTCTGGAAGCGGCGGTAGAAGCCGGTGTCGACGTGGTGGGCCTGGACGGAGAACTTGGCGCGCATGGGGCTGACCCAGGCGGGGCAGACGCCGTAGCGGTCGACGATCCACTCGACGGTCTGGACGGCGGCGGCTTCGACCCAGTCGGCGATGTGGGTCTTGGGGTGCTCGAGGATCTCGCGCATCACCTCGGGCCGGTAGGGGGCCGCCGGCCCGTTCGGTGTAGTTGGCGTCGGCGGCGAGTGGGGCTCCGTGCTGGTAGCGCAGTTCCTTGACGTAGGTGATGGCGTCTTGGGCGGTGGGGAACTGGGGTGAGGGCACCACGACGGGTTCCTTGACGCCGGGGAGGCCCAGGCAGGTGAAGGTCTTGGAGGGGTTGGTGTCGGGGTCGCGCTCGAGGAACGAGCAGCCCAGACCCTGGGAGATCTCGGGGTAGGCGCCCCGGACGAAGTCGTCGGCATAGGAGCCCATCGGCCAGGCGCCCAGGCCGAGGGCTTCGCAGGCCAAGCGGATGTTCTGGACCACACAGGCGGCCTGGGAGGCGTGCATCATGAGCGCGAGCTCGTCGAAGATCGGGATGGGGAACCCGACCTCCAAGAAGCCGGGGCGGATCCACTCGTCGCAACCGGCGGGTTTTCCGCTGTCGGTGTCCTGGAGGTAGAAGCCGGACCACTCGTAGCTGGAGAGCAGCAGGTTGAACCACTCCAGGCCGACGTCGCCGACGGGCAGGAACCAGGTGCTGCCGGGCCGGTTGAGGTTGTACTGGGCCGGGCCCATCGCGTTGACGTTGTGGGTGCCTTCGGGGGCCGAGAACCAGCCGATGTCGGGCCGGTGGTCCATCACCAAGCGGCGGTCCTGGCGGTACCAGGCGAGGATCTTGGCGTAGTCCTGGGGCCCGGCGATCTCCAGGGGGGCGTGACGTTCGGGACTCGGGCGGTACAGCCACACCCCGTCGTCGTTGATCACGAACAGGTCGACCGACAGGTCGTTCGAGGATGCCGGTACGGTCCGGCCCGCCCAGCTCACCAGCGTGGACAGCGCCCCGTGGACCGCCACGTCCGCGAGCGCGACCCCGTTGGGGCCCAGCCCGGCCCAGGCCACCAGGGCCTCTTCGACCTCGCTGAGACGCACCGGCTCGGCCGTCGAGGCGTACGCGAGCGGGCCGGCGGGTTGGGTCAGGGTCCGTCCACTGGACCACGAGAACGTCTCGGCCTCACCGGTCTCGCAGCGGTACCCCAACCCCATCCGGCGGGTCCGCAGGGTCGAGAGCAACCCGAACAGCGACGGGGTCGACTCGAAAGCCCGGGCCACCTGGGCCTGCTCCTGGGGGGTCAAGGCCGCCGGTGGGGTCGCGGGCGCGTCGGGCTGGTAGGACAGGTCGGGCATCAGGACTCCATCTTCGAGACCTTCGAGACGTCGACGAACACCGCACGGTCGGCGGGGACGGGCTGCCAACCGAACGGGAGGTAGCGGAGGTGACCGTAGCGGCTCACCAGGTGCAGCCACTTCACCATCCCCGGCTCGACCTCGTTGCCGCCCTCCCAGTCGGGGAACTGGTGCGGCTCGAACCCGTTGTAGACGATCAGCTGGCCCGGTCGGACCCGACGGGTGAGGCGGGCCATCGCCTGGAAGCTCCCGTGGTCGTTCCACACCCGGACCTGCTCGCCGTCGGCGATGTTCCGCCCGGTGGCCTCGGTCTCGTTGAGGATCACCAGCGGCTGGCCCCGGTGGGTCTCCAACAGCACCTTGTTGCCCATCGCGATCGAATGCACGGTCCAGCGGGAATGGCCGCTGGTCAACACGAAGGGGTGGTCGCCGCCGGCCTTGGGCGGCTCCTTGTGGCGGGGCAGGGCCTCGTCGGCCTCCATGAACCAGGGATGGTCGATGTAGAACTGGGCCCGTCGAGTCAGCGTCGGGAACGGCACGCCCTGCTCGACATGCCAGGTGTACGCGGTGAGCACCTTGTCCGGTGAGACCTCACCGGCCACCGACAGCCCCGGCGCGAAGATCCCCAGACCCGAGAACCGGACGCTGCCGTCACGGCGCAGCGACTCCAGGGAGGTCCCCACCGGCAGAGTGCCGCACTCCACCGAGTCGCGCACCCACTCGTCGATGACGTCCTCTTCGGCCTCGAAGCTCCCGCTCGAGGTGAACGCGTCGACGAGCCCGTCGAGACGGCGGGGCTGGCGCCGACCGTCCAGGTACTCCACGACGTCCTCCTCGGCCGCCTTCTCCTGGACCTTCTCGGCCAGCAGCCGGAAGATCTCCCACTCGGTCTTGGCCTCCCCCCGGGGTTCCACCGCGGCTTCCGAGAAACCCAGATGGAACGTGAAGGTCACCGCGTACTGCAGGTTCGGCCGCTCGTACTGCATCGCGGCGGGCAACACGATGTCGGCGTGCAACGCCGTGGTCGACATCCGGAAATCGACCGCGACGACCTTCTCCAGCTTCGGCCACAACTCCCCCAGCAGCCGGGCCCGGCCCCCCGCGAGCGACGCAACGGGTTCGTCCCCACCGTGAACAGCACCTGGGGCTCCACCCCGCCCCCGGCCGGGTCAACCCACCCCACCAGCCGCGCTGCACCGCGTCGTTCAGGTACTCGTCGAAACTGCGCGTCATCGACGGATCCGACCACTCCGGGTTGTTCCACGACTCGCGATACCCGCAATGGTGGTAGTTGAAGAACACCGGCGGGGTCGACGTCCCCGACACCACCGCCATCTGCAGGAGCTGGTTCCCCACGATCTCGTCGCTCGCGTCGGGATCCTGCTCCTTGATCGCGGCGATCGCCCCGTCGATCCCGTCCAGGATCCGGGCCGTCTCGTCCACCCCCCGGCGGGTCTTCATCGGGAACAAGAAGAAACCGTCCAGCCCCGCCAGCGCCAACCCCTGGATCCCCGTGCCCGGCCGGCCCCAGTTCGCGGTCAACCCCAACAGCAAGCACATGGACCGCTCCATCAGGTCCCCGTGGTAGTACTTCGGCGCGTTGAACCCCTCCAGGATCTTCGAGCGGCCCCCGCCACCAGACGGGCCAGACCCCCGATCACCCCAGCAGGCACCCCGCACACCGCCGCGGCCTGCTCGGGCCGGTACTCACCGTCGAGACGGGCCCGCAACAACTCGAAGACCGTGGTGACCTCGACCTCCGAACCGTCGTGCAACCTGACCATCCACCGTCCCTGCAACACCGGCCGCGCGCCCTCGAGCGTGAGCGTGGCCCGGCTCGCCGGGCGAAGGCCCTCCTCGGGATCCCAACAGAAGAACTGGTCCTCCCGGTCCCCCGCCCTCACGTCCGCGCCCCGCAGGAACCGCCCCGTCCCGGTCAGGACCAACAGGGGCAGGTCGGTCTGGGAGCACACGAAACCCTCGTCGAAGAGCCCCTCCTCGATGATCACCTGGCACATCCCCAGAGCCAACGCCGCGTCCGTGCCCGGCCGGATCGGGACGTACTGGTCGGCGAACACCGCCGACGCGTTGTAGTCCGGCGCGATCGTCACCACCCGGGCGCCCCGGTAGCGGGCCTCGGTCACGTAGTGGAAGTACGGGATCGAGGTGTACGCCGGGTTCGAGTGCCACAACAGCACCACATCGGAGTGGAACGTGTCATCCACGGTGCTCGCGCACGAGAACTTGCCGAACGTGATGTGGTGGCCCGTGGGGAAATCGTTCACCAGACCGTTCGCGTCCAGCGTCACCGCCCCCAACAACCCGGCGAAGCGCAGGAACGGCGACTGGGTCAACAACCCGCCCTCGACGGTCTCCTCGAAGAGGATCGACTCCGGCCCCTCCAGGTCGATCGCCTCGACGACCGCCTCCGCGATCTCCTCGAGCGCCTCGTCCCAAGAGATCCGCTCCCACTCACCCCCACCCCGCTCACCCACCCGCCGCAACGGATGGGTGACCCGGTCCTCGCCCGAGAGCTGCACACTCCACCCGCTGCCCTTCTGGCAACCCAGCGGGTTCAGATCCGGCACGCCCTCCTCCACCGGGGGCAGGACGCCGCCGACCTCCTCGAAGGCCACCTCCCCGTCGCGCCGGTACACCCGATACGGACACGTCGCCAGACAGTTCAAGCAATGCGTCCCCCACGACACCCCATCCCAACGCCACCGGCGCCGGTACCGCTCCGCCGTGGGTCCGGCGCCTTCCTCGGTGCCGACCCTCGGATCCGCGGCGACCACCGGACCTCAGCCCTGCTCGACGGTGAGCTCGACGGTGCGGGGCCGAGCCGGGACGCCCTTCAAGGTGCCGACCATCCCGAGGACGCCACCGGCCAGGACCCGGGTGACGAAGTCGGTGAGCGGGACCTCGTGGCCGTCGACGACGAGCGCCACCCGGAGGCCGTCGGCGAGCTCGTTGCTGGGGGCGAGGGCTGCGTCGGTCATGCCGAGAGGACCTCGACGTCTGATGCCACCCGTGTCACGTCGTCTCCTCTCGTCGCCGAGATCCGCGGGCGTCACCGGGGACCGGTACGTCGACCCGTGTGACCGGTATTCTAAGAAATCCTCGCTAGGATATTCAACATCCTAGTCCGAGGTAGGGTGACGCATGATCGCCGACCCGGGGACCGGCCGGGCCCACCCGGCTCGCCCCCGCTGAGCCGACCGCGATGAGCTTCGGGGTCCTCCCCTCGTGCGACGGTTGCGGGGCGTGCGTGCGCGCCTGCCCCCGGGGCGCGATCCGCATCTCGGTCGAGGCCGACACGCCCTACGAGGTGGTGGGCCTGGCCTGCAACGACTGCGGCAAGTGCGCCATCGTCTGCCCCCCGGGTGCGCTGGTGCCCGACCCGCGGTGGGCGGCGTGCTGGGGCCGGGGGTGCCCGCTCTCCAGCCGCCGTTTCGAGGGCTGGACGTGCACCGAGGGGTACCGGCGCTGCCCGAGCTGTGGCTCGGCGCTCTGGAAGGCGCCGGAGTCCGACGCGTGGTTCTGCGCCCGCTGCGACGGGACGCGCAGGGTGGTCTGCCCGAAGATCCGCCGCACCGTCGCCGCGCGCGGCGGCTGAGCCGGCGACGTCTCGCGCGCGAGGCCGGCCGGGCCCGCGGAGGGGTGGGCCCGGCCGGCCTCGGTGCGCCGAACGGTGCGGGCTAGTGGAAGACCACCGAGAACCACGGCGTCGGGGTGGCGGGCACCCACGGCCTGGCCACGTAGGTGCCGCCCGGGATCGCGTTGTCGTACGGCTGCACCCACAGCGTCACGATCCCGTCCTTGAACCCCTCGGGGCAGCTGGCGGTGCGGGACGGGCTGACCGACGCGGTGGCGAACGTGTGCACGTTGAGCTCGACCTGGGCGGTCGCGACGTGGGGCGTGATCCCGTCCACGAGGTCGAAGCACACCACGCCCGGGTATGGGGTGGTGATCGCGTTCACGTTGCTCGAGTTGGCCGTGTCGAGGCCGCGCCAGTCGACGTGCGCGTAGGCCACGGCGCCACTACCGCTGTCGCCGTCGCCGGCCGGGATCGCGGCCGGCCAGGACAGGGGGTGCTCGTTGGGCCGGCACGCCTCTCCCTCGCCGACGATGCGCACCAACCCGTTCTGGTCGGCGACGCAGGCCGCGATCGACTCGGGATCCGACCCGACGGCGCCCGCCGTCACGGCCGCGGCGCCGCCGAGGACGGCCACCGCCGCCAACGTCGCCACGCCTCGCTTGATCCTGCTGAACGTCATCACGTGCTCCTCTGCTCAGGCCCGCAGGCCACACCCTCGATCTCGCGTCCCCTCCGGGTGGACCCGTGGGTGGGCCCAGGATCCGCCAACCGGCTTGCCGGACGGTTGGAGGCCACTTGGAGGCCGGGCCCGGCCGAGCCCGGGGGACGACTCGGCCGGGCCGATCGACGCCGCTACGGCTGGGCCGCGAGGAGCTCGCGGACCAGCCGGGCGGTCTGCTCGGGCGCCTCGAGGTAGGGGAAGTGGCCCACGCCGGCCAGCTCCGTGAACGTTCCGCGGGGCATCCGGGCCGTCGCCTCCCGTCCGGTGGCCACCGACGCCATGTCACGCTCGCCCCAGACCACGAGGGTCGGCTGGGCGAGGCGCGGGAGCTCGCTCCCGAGGTGGACCTCGGGGCGCATGCCCCGCAGCCCGGCGACCCGGCGGAGCATCACCGCCCAGGTCTCCTGCACGCCGGGGATCCGGCGGCCGGCGAGCTTGAGGTCCATGTAGGGCTGGGGCACCGTGTCGGGGTCGATCTGGAACAGGGTCCGGAACGCCTTGCGCATGCCCTCCGGGGTCGACGAGCTCCGCATCCACTTGCGGGCCAGTCCCGGTACGCCGCACATGATCCGCAGCGGCAAGGGGGCCTCGGTGGAGACGCCGAGGGGCATGCCGATGAAGGCGAGCCTCCGGACGCGCTCGGGGTGGTCGAGGGCGGCGGCGAGGGCGAAGAACCCGCCCATGGACCCGGCGACGAGCGTGGCCGACTCGAGCCCGAGGGCGTCGAGCAGCGACCGGACGAAGCCTGCCGCGTGGGACCGGAGGTCGACCTTGCGGTAGTCGAAGCGGTCGGTGAGCCCGAACGCCGGGCGGTCCACGGCGAAGATGTGGGCGTCCTGCCGGAGGGCCCCGATGAGGGGAACCCAGTCGGCTCCCTGCCCGTCGCCACCGTGGAGCATGACCACGGGCTCGTCGCCGCCACCGGCCTCGAGGAGGTGGACCCGCATCGGAGGGTCGCTCACGGTCACGAAGCGCGACGTGGCCTCCACCCCGTAGTGGGCCAGGAGGCGCTCCTGGGCTTCGACGAAGGCGGCCTGGGCCGTCCGTCCCTGAAGCTTGCCCACGGTCATGGTCGTGCTCCTCTCGGGTGTCGTCCTTCGGTCAGCGCGCGGCGACGTGAGGCTCGGGCAGTCGGGTCTCGGTCACGCCGGGTTCGGGCAGGTCCGCGAGGCCCGTGGCCCGCAGGGCCCGTTCGACCTCGTCCTCGTCGAGGTCGATCCCGAACGGGTCGCGCAGCAGGGCGTGGAGCTCGGGCCCCGAGACCTCCCGGGTCTCGTCCCCGTCGGCATCCTGGTGGGTGTAGGTCAGGCCACGGAGGACGTGGCGGCAGTCCGCGGTCGCCAGCTGGACGGTGAGCGTGCGGACGAAGACGGACGTGGGGTGGGTCGACGTGTAGTGGTTGGTGACCGCGTAGTCGACCGCCAGCGCCGGCTGGAGGGTGAAGGAGTAGAGGTCGGACCAGGATCCGTGCCGTTCGGCCTGGGCCACGAGTCCGGCTCCGCTCTCTTCGACCACCCGGTACCGGCCGAGAGGCTGGATCGACTCCGTGCCGTCCAGGGGGACCGGCAAGAGGGGTCCCTCACCACCGAAACCCACGTCGGCGAGCCAGCCGGAACCGTCCACGTCGACGCGCAGGACCATGTGGCTGCGGGGCAGCACGATCGGGACGCCGGGCGGCCGGACCCGCGCCTCGAGCGGGGTGACGTCGAAGCCGACGGCGCGCAGGGCCGTCGCGAACAGGGTGTTCTGCTCGAAGCAGTAGCCGCCGCGCCGGGCGTCGACCAGCTTGGCCTGCAGCGAGGCCAGGTCCAGGTCGATGGGCCGGCCCAGGACGACGTCGAGGTTCTCGAACGGGATGGACCCGACGTGGGCCCGGTGGAGGGCCTCGAACACGGGCAGGGTCGCCCGCCGGGGGCCGCCGTAGCCGATGCGGTCCAGGTACGCCTCGAGGTCGATCTGGTCAGGGTGCTGGTCGTGGGTGGTCATGGCCGTTCCTCCTGTCGGTGCTGACGGGTCGTGCGAGTGTCGGTCGGGGGAGTGGCGAGGGGGCTCACGGTGCTGCGGGACGAGCGGGAGCTCGGGGAGGCGGCGGAGCAGGTCCACGGCGCGATCGAGGCGGCCTCCCCGGAGGATCGGTCCGTGGGCCCCAGCGACCGTGCCCACCGGGTGGCGGGAGAACCGGTCGACGAGGTCGTCCCAGATCCGGCGGTCGGCGAGGGAGACCCACGGAGCGACCGTGCGGGCGAAGGCCAGGATCCCCTCGGCCCACTCCTCGGCGTCGAGCTCCTCGGCCTCTGCGACGGGCGCCCGGACGGGGAGTCCGAAGCAGTCGGCGCTCCAGTAGACGCCACTGCGCAGGTCGAGCAGGCCACGCGTCTCGGGGCTGTCGTAGAGGGGAGGGGTGAGCGTGACGAGCGAGCGGTCGCCGGCCTCGAAGGGCTCGCCCTCGTCGAGCCAGCGGCAGCGGTCGAGCGGGACGTCGATCGCGCACGCCAGGCGGTCCCCGAGCGCCCGCCCGCCCACGAGGAGGGCGTTCGGGCAGGCCTCGAGGACCTGGGCGAGGTTCCCGGAGTGGTCGAGGTCGTCGTGGGTCAGGAAGACCCACCGGACGTCGAGGGGGTCCACCACGGACCACGCGTCGGCGAGCCATCCCGGTCGGTTGGCCGGGGTGCCGCAGTCCACCAGGACGGGCTCGGCGGCCAGGATCACCAGGGAGTTGTCGTGGAGGACCGAGCCGTCGGCGAGGGACCTCGTTCCCTGGACCACCCAGGTGTCGGCGGTGAGGCGGATCGGCGGGAGGTGGGTCTCGACCTTCACCGGGTTCGCTCCTTCGGGCTCGTCGTCTCCGAGCCCGAGGATGCGGGTCCCGACTCAACAACCGCTCAAGGACCGCTCGGGGCCTGCTCAGTCGTGCATCGCCCGCTCGACGAGGCCGGTCGCGCCCTGGGCGGTGGCGATCGCGAGGGCCTGCAGGCGGGCCGCCTCGGCTTCTTCGGGGCGACCGAGCGCGGCGAGCGCCCGGCCCCGCACACGCTGCAGCTCGGCCTCCCAGTAGCGCTCTCCCTGGCGCTCGACCGCTGCCAACGCCTCGTCCACGACCTCGAGGGCCCCGGCCGGCGACCCGGCCGTGAGGAGCGCGTCGGCCAGCAGGCCGAGGAGCGCCGGCGCCCCGACCCCGACCTCCAGCTGTTGGCGCGCGGCGAGGGCCCGGCGCAACTCCGCGATCCCCTCGGGGTCGCCGTCGCGGGCCCGGGCCCATCCGAGGACGGCCGAGGCCATCGTCGAGAAGTAGGTGAAACCGAGGTCGTCGGCCGAGGCGAGGAGCGCGCGCGCCTGGGGCTCGGCCGACCGTGGATCGTCCGCGATGGCGGTGAGGACGAGCGCGAACGAGCGGGCCGACTGCTCGGTGAAGGGGTGGGCGAGGGCCCGGGCCTCCTCCACGGCCCCCTGGGCGGCGGCGAGGCCCCCGGTCTCGTCCCCGCGGAACCAGCGGACGAGCGCGTCGAAGACGCGCCAGTGGATCTTGGGGTGCGCGAGCATGGCCTGGGCGAGCTCGACGTCGCCGACGAGGTCGAGCCCCGGGCGGGCCCGGTCGAGGGCCTCGCGCGCGGCGCGGTGGTCGCCCCGCTGCCACGCCGTCGCCCCCGTGGCCACGTCGGCGATCGTGGCGAGGAACGGGTCGTCGAGCCGGCGGGCCAGCTCGTGGAGCTGGTCGGCCCGCGCGGAGGCGAGCTCGTGCTCTCCCCGGACCGAGAGGTGGCTCCACAGCCCCCACTGCGCCCGGGCCTCGGCGACGGGATCGTCGAGCACGCGGGCGAGGTCCAGGGCCCGAGCCAGCTCGTTCCCGACCGCGGCCGCGGCCTGCCCGGTCCGCCACGTCAGGAGCACGGCGAGCTCCGTGCGGGCGGCCAGCTCCTCGCGAGCCGCGGCCTCCCCGGTCAGCGACTGCTCGACGACGGCCAGCCGCTGTCGGTGGAGGTGCTCGGCCTGATCGAGGGCGAGCGACGACGTCGCGTGCCGGGCCGCCCGGGCGAGCCACGCCACCGCGCGGTGAGGGTCGCCCACCGGCAGGGCACGAACCGCGTGGGACGCGAGCTCGACCCAGCGCGAGGGCTGGGATCCGTGACGCTCGCCCAGCGTCGTGGCCAGGGCGTCGTGGAGCCGGGCGGTCTGGAGCGCGCCGAGCCCTCCGGCCACGACGTCGCGCACCAGGCCGTGGGCGAAGCGGAACACGCCGAAGTCACCGTCCTCCTCGATGAGGCCGGTCGCCTCGGCGGGCTCGAGCGCCGCGGCGGCCTCGGACGCGTCGAGCGCGCTCGCCCGGGCCACGACGGGGAGCTCGAAGCGCCGTCCCAGGACCGACGCCACCTCGAGGAGGGTCCGGGTCGTCTCGGGGAGGCGGGAGACGCGGGCCTCGATCGCGTCACGCACGTTGGCGGGTACGGCGTCGGGTTCGTCGTGGCCGGTCGCGAGGAGCCTCGCGATCTCGACGGTCAGGAAGGGGTTCCCGCCGGTGCGCTCCCCGACGGTCTGCAACAGCGCCGCGTCGGGTTCCCGGCCGGCCACGGCGGCGAGGCACGCCGCGACGTCCTCGGGGCCGAACGGTCCGAGCGGCAGCCGGGCGGCGGCGGGGGAGCGGGCGAGGGCGGCCAGGGTGTTGCTGAGCGCGGCTCGCCGGTCGGCGGCCAGGCTCGAGACCGCGGTCGCCAGGACGACCGGGGCGCGCTCGACCACGGAGGACACGACCGTGAGGAGGGCGAGCGCGTCGTCACCGCCACGATGGAGGTCGTCCACGACGACGGTGACGGGGCGGTCCCCGGCCAGGTGGTCGAGGAGCCGGGCGACCGCGTCGAAGATCCTCCCGCGGGTCACCTCCGGGCTGGCGAGGCCGGCCGCTCCCGGAGGCGTCGCGGAGCTCGACCAGCAGCGGAGGTCCTCGGCCGTGGCCTCCCCGAGGATGCGCGGGTCGGGCACGGCGTCGAGCGCGACGCGCACCAGCTCGGGCCACGGGGCCAGGGGAGGGGCGGAGTCGGCGTCGACCGAGCGACCGACCAGGACCAGGTGGCCGGCCCGGGCCGCGCGGTCCGCGATCTCGCCGAGCAGGCTGGTCTTCCCCGTGCCGGGCTCGCCCTCGACGACCAGGATGGCACCGCGGCCCTCCGAGGTGCCGGCGAGAACGGCGTCGACGGCTTCGAGCTCCCGGGTCCGCCCCACCAGCGGTGGATGCCAGCTCCCCGAGGCGGCGCGCCGGCTCGTCACCGGTGCGGCGACTCGGGGCGCGGGGACGTCGACCTCGTGGGCGAGGATCGCGGCCTCGAGCCTCCGCAGGTCGGGCCCGGGCTCGAGACCCAACTCCTCGGCGAGGAGGCGGCGGCCCTCCTCGTACCGCCGGAGCGCGTCGACCTGGCGCCCCGATCGGTAGAGCGCCAGCATGAGCTGTCCCCTGGCCCGCTCCCGGAGGGGGTGCGCGTCCACGACCGGCCCCAGCTCGGTGGCGACCGACGCGTGGTCCCCGAGGGCGAGGGCCGCCTCGAAGCGGTCCTCGAGGCAGCCGAGCCGGAGCTCCTCGAGCCGGTTGCGCTCCGCCAGCACCCACGGTTCGTCGCCGAAATCCGCGTAGGGGACCCCGCGCCAGAGGGCGAGCGCCTCGGACAGGAGGTTCCGGGTCCGAGCCGGGTCGTTCGCCAGCGCGTCACGGCCGGCGGTCGCCAGCTCCTCGAGCTCGGCGGCGTCGAGATCGCCGGGCGCGACCTGGATCGAGTACCCGGGGGCGCGCGTGACGAGCACCGTGGGCCGGGCTCGGGGCGGGCGGTCGGGCTCGAGGGCCCGCCGCAGGTTCGAGACGTAGGTCTGGAGGGTGGCGGTCGCCTGCTCGGGTGGTTCCCCGCCCCACAGCAGGTCGATGAGCCGGTCCACGGCCACGACGCGGTTGGCCTCGGAGAGGAGCACGGCCAGGATGGCCCGCTGCCGGGGACCGCCGAGCGCGACCCGCCGTTCGCCGTCGAGCACCTCCAACGGGCCGAGCACCCTGAACCGCACACCGCATGTTCTAGACGCGTCTCCTACGTCGCGCCCGTAGCGGCGAGGGTCGCGACGGTTCGGGCCAGCGAGGGCCGGACGCCGACCGTCTCCTCGACGAGCACCCGGAACCCACGGTCGGCCACGAGCGGGGCGTCGGCGGCGTCGGCCCGGTCGAGGACGAAGGTGTCCGCGAGCCCCACGTACCATCCCGCCACCGCGACCGGGTCGTGCTGGATCCCCGCGGCCGCCAGGAGCGCCGCCCGGGCCCGGGCCCGGTGGCGATCGCGGTCGGTGCGCAGCGGGCGCCTCCGGACGACGGGCGAGATCGCGACCGTCGGGCCGGACCGTCTCCACAGCGCCTCGCCGACACCGGGCACGGCGACGATCGGCGCGAGCGAGGCGAGCGGGCTCGACGGAGCCAGGACCACGAGGGCCGCGTCGCGGACGGCCTCGACGACGCCGGCGGCCGGCCGGGCCGACGACGCTCCCAGGTGCTCGATGGCGAGCACCGGCGGCTCGGCCCGCTCGCGGACGAGCCACTCCTGCCAGCCGAGCCAGCCGTCGGCGGTGCGGATGCGGGTCCTCACCGGGTCGTCGGTGACCGGCACGACCGGGAAGGGCACGGCGAGCTCGGCGGCGAGCGCGGCGGTGGCCTCCGACAGGGATCGGTCCCCGGAGAGCAGCGCCGCCCGCCGCTCGTGGTGGGCCCGGTCCCGGTGCCCGACGTTGAACCAGGGCGTCGCGCCGCCGGGTGCCGGCGGGAAGACGTCGCCGCGCACACCCCAACCGCGCTCCTCGTCGAAGCAGCCGGCGAGGGCGTGGAGGACGGCGTCGGTGTCGGGGCAGACGAGGAGCCCGTCGACCTCCACGTCGTCGCCCACGTTCGTGACGAACCGGGCCGGGATCCCCGCGTCCCGGAACGCCAGCGCGAGGCGGGCGCCCCCCAGCCCGCCGCAGAGCACGGTGACGGCGGGCTCGGTCATCCGATCAGGGGAGCGGAGCAGGCTCGCCGCCGTCGCCGCACCACCACGGCGGCGAGCACTGCTCCGATGACGATCCCACCGGCCATGGCCCCATCTTCGCAGGCACCGTCGAGCGCCGGGCGTGAGGGGCCGAGCGGCAGGTCGTCAGATGGTCCTCCACCAGGGGTCGAGGTGGAGGTCGTCGGCGATGGTCTGGAGGGCGTTGTAGGCGGGGCCGAAGGTGATGAAGCCGTGGGGGTGTTGGGTGCTGCCGGCCATGTAGAGGCCCTGGATGGGGGTGCGGTACTGGCCGAGGGTGGGCAGGGGCCGCCGGTCGAGCATGTTGTCGAGGTTGATGTCGCCCATCATCCAGTCGCCGCGGATCATGTTGGGGAGCTTGCGGGCGATGTCGTGGGGGGTGAAGACGGCCCAGTCGATGATGGTGCGGTCGGTGAGGTTGGGGGCGTATCGGGCCCAGGCGTCGATGCAGCGCCGCCCGTACCAGCGGCCCAGGTCGTCCCAGGCGCCTTCACCGCCGTCGGCGAGCGCGAAGGGAGCGAACTGGCGCAACAGGCCGGTGTAGTGCCCCTCGGGAGCGTCGGTGGGGTCATAGAGGCTGTTCACCGCGGCGTTGGGACGCGGGTCGGGCAGCCCCCCGGCCCGGATCGTGGCCCACTCGGCATCCAAGGCGTCGGTGGAGGCATACCCGCAGTTGACGACCCAGGCCCGGTTCACGTCCGGGTCGAACTCGGCCGCGCTGTACTCGGGCAGCGCGCTCATCGCGAGATGCACCGAGAACAGCGTCCAGTCCTTGTGGGCCACGTCGCTCTTGACCTCCTGGACGAACCCGGCGTCCAGCGCGCCCGGGTCGATCATCTCCAAGAAGGTCTGTTCCACCGACACCGTCGAGGCGACGGCCCGGCGGGCTTGGATCTCGGTCCCGTCGCCCAGACGCACCCCCACCGCCCGGCCGTCCTCGACCGCGATGCCGACCACCTCGGCGTCCGAGACCATCACCCCGCCGTGTTGGGCCAGATCCCGCCACAAGGCATGGGCGAGACGATGCGAACCACCCACGCACACATGCCAGTTGTCGATCTTGCCGACCAGCAACGGATACCCGATCGCCAACCCCGCCACATCGTTGGTGTAAGAGCACACCGCCCCGTGGAACGCCAGATGCGCCTTGATCTTCGGATGGGAGAAATGCCGGTCCAGGAACTGGTTGATCGACTCCCGCCGCAACCGCACCGACAAGAACTCGCTGCGATCCTCCACCCCGAAAGCCGCCAACGCCTTCGTCAACTCCTTCACCGACAACGGCGGCTGGTACAACAACGTCCCCAACCACAGATCCACGAACCCGTGCGCCTCGCCGTACAGACGCTCGAACGTCGCCGCGTCCTCCTCGGAGAACCGCGCCATCGACGCCAACGTCTTGTCCATCTCCGCATGCACCGTCAAGGCCGTACCGTCATCGAACACCGACGCCATCTGCACATCCGGACGCACGTACTCCACCCCGTGACCCCGAACCTCCAGATCCCGCACCGGCGGCGCCATGTCCACGAACGTGTGATAGTTCGCATGCACGTTGTGCAGACACCCCGGCTGGGTCAACTCCTCGGTGCACAACCCGCCGCCCTCCTCGTGACGGCGCTCCAACACCAACACCTCCAACCCACACCGAGCCAGATACGCCCCCAACGTCAACCCGTTGTGCCCCGCCCCGATCACCACCACGTCGTAGGCGCTCTTCATCCCTGTGCTCCCGTCCTCGGCCCCGGCCGGCCCGGCCCGCTCCCGCTCAGCTCGACCCGTTCGAATAGGGCGGGCGCCCCTGGGGCCAGGTCGTCTCCACGCCCTTCGCGTAGGCCTCCAACAGCACCTGGACCATCTCGGCCTGGCGCATCAGGAACCGCATGTCGCCCCGGACCCGGATCGTGCCGGTCAGCGCGGCGTCGATCGGGTCCACCAGCCCCGCCGCGATCCCGTCGAAGGTGCTCGCCGGCCCCGTGAACCGGTAGTCCAAACGCACCGACGGATCGTCGGCCTCGACCTCCCGGTACCAGACGCACTGGCCGCCCTCCAGACGGATCAGGAAACGGCGCACCGCCCCACCAGCCACGTACGGCGACGCGCCATCACCCTCGATCTCCACCGCGATCGTGAACGCGTCCGACGGGACGTCCGCGAGCTTCGCGACCGCCGCGTTGATCGCCTCCTGCACCGCCTCGTACCACTCCATCGTGTAGACGTCGGGCATCGTGACCCCTTCCGCGCCGTGTTCGATCGTCAGTAGCCCCGGCTCTCGACCACCGGGCTCGGCAGGCCGAGATCCT
Organism: Acidimicrobiia bacterium; assembly: GCA_027494165.1. Lineage (GTDB taxonomy): Bacteria > Actinomycetota > Acidimicrobiia > IMCC26256 > JAOSJM01 > JAOSJM01. The sequence goes on from JAOSJM010000001.1 coordinate 872,834, forward strand.
CGGCGATGGCCTTGAACGCGTTGTACCCGCAGGCCGCGTGCATCCCGCCGCCCGGGTAGGCCGACGGGCCGCACAGGTACAGGCCCTCGACCTCGGTCCGGTAGTTGGAGGCCTCGGGGAACGGCCGGTTCGGCCCGGTCTGGTCGGGCGTGAACTCTCCGTTGGAGAAGTCGCCCTCCCGCATCAGGTTCTTCCGCTCCATCTGGTCCGGCGTGTAGAGCCGGTGGGCGATCACGTTGTCGCGCGTCATGTTGGGCGCGAACTCCACCCAGCGGTCGAGGAACCGGTCGTTGTAGGTCGCCCGCACGTCGGCCCACTCCTCGGCGGTCAGCTCGCTCGCGCACGGGAGGAAGTACCACCCGGTGGCGGAGTGGCGGCCGGGGGGTGCCTGGCTCCGGTCCCACAGGCTGTTCACCCAGGTCCCGGCGGCGGGCATCGGGAGGCGTCCCGAGTAGGCGTCACGGATGTAGAGCGCCGTGTCCGCGGGGCCGTCGAAGCCGACCATCGTGTAGAAGCATCGGTCGATGTCGGGGTCCCATCGGGCCGACTTGTAGGCGGGAGCCTCGTACAGGCAGAACATGGGGGTGCCCAGCACGTGGCTGGGCCCGTAGCGGAAGGCCCGGGCCCGCTTCACCCACAGGTCGCTGAGGTGCTCGGGTCCGACCATGTCGAGGAGGGTCTGGCGGAGGTCGGCGTTCGACGCGACGGCCCTGGTGGCCCGGATCTCCTCCCCGCCGCGGACCTTCACCCCGACGGCCCGGCCGTCCTCGACGATGACCTTCTCGACCATGGTGTTCTCGAGGAGGTCGACGCCCTCCCGGTAGCAGGCCTGGGTCATCGCCTTGGCCAGGGTGTGGGTGCCCCCGAGCGCCAACTTCCAGTTGCCCATGGTCCACATGATGAAGGTGATGAACCCGGCCCCCATGCCGGTGGCGTCGACGGGGAAGCCCCATTCGACGGTGGCCCGGTAGAGCAGGGCCCGCAGCTCGGGCGTCTCGAAGAGCTCGTCGATGACGGCCTTGGGTGACTTGGCGGAGAAGTGGCGCCCGACGCCGAGGTCGCCGAAGGCCATCTCGAGCATCCCTCCGGGGTCGGCGTCGCCCCCGGCGCCTGGGATGCTGTAGAGGTTCGCCCCCACCATCGGCTCGAAGGCCATGACCCGCTTCTTCAGCTCGACGTAGGTGTCGGCGTCGGCCTTCGAGTAGCGGGCGAGGTTGGCGTGGGTCCGATCGAGCAGGTCGGGCCGGTGGAGCACGACGGGCGGGCGGCCGTCGGCGAAGGCGATGCCCGCCTGGGCCTCGGGCATGACCGTCCGCAGGCCGAGATCCTCGAGGCCGAAGTCCTGGATCATCGGCATGACGTCGAAGAACTCCATGTACTGGGCATGGAGGTTGTGGCAGAAGCCGGGGAGCACGACCTCCTCGGTGTTCGCGCCCCCGCCCTCCTCGTGGCGGCGCTCCACGATCACGGTGGAGAGTCCTGCTCGCTGCAGGTAGGCCGCCGCGCAGAGACCGTTGTGGCCGGCGCCGATCACGATCGCGTCGTACTCGCGGGTGGGCACCTGGACCTCCTGTTCCTGGGCGCCGGGCGGGCGCCGGTGCGGCGTGGATCCCGGTGGAGCGGACGACCCGTGCGGTGAGTCGACTCCGGACAGCGATCCGAACCTTAGATATACCTGCTCGCGTTACGAGGTTCTAGAGGTTTCTCCCGGAGTGGGTGTGACGACCGTCACACTTCCTTTCCACGGCGGGAGGTCGCGCGGCGCCGGGAACGGCGCCACGCCCACACGCCGCCCAGCGCCCCGACCGTCACCGCGGAGAGGCCGACGCCCGCCCGGTCCCAGCGGTCGGGGCCGTAGCGGAGCTCGAGGTGGTGCTCCCCGCCCGGGAGGTCGACCCCCAGCAACCCGTCGGAGGTGGGCCGGAGCCTCACGGGGTCGCCGTCGATCCGTGCTCGCCACTTCGGCGACCAGGAGATCGCGACGCTCGTCGTCGCGGGCGCGGGGAGCGAGAGCTCGATCCGCAGGTGCTCGGGGCCGAGCCGCTCGAGCGTCGCGATCGCCGCGGGGTCGCGCACGTCGAGCAGCGACGATGGTGGCGTGCCCTCGGGGACCTCGACCCTGAAGATGGTGAGCGGCTCGCGGACCCAGACCAGCCGGGCGTTCGGGGCGTCCACGAGGTCGGCCCGAAGGTTCGGCTCGTGCACGACCACGTGGGTCACGCCGAGGCGGGCCAGGCGCTCCACCCACCGGTCGGCCTCCTCGCCCTCGGCGGGACCGTCGGCCGTGAAGGAGGCGCCGGCGGCCGGCGAGGCCTCGGGGTTGAAGACGTTGAGCGCGTCGCGACCGGACGCCCAGGCCATCCACCGGGCCGGCTCCCGGATCCCGAGCACCACGATCTCCGCGGGGAAGTCGCGCGCCATCGCGAAGCGGGCGCCGTCGGGCACGACCCGGGCCAGCTCGCCCGCGGCCTGCCGCATCGCGGGGATCGGCTCGGGGAGCTGTCGGGCCGGGCGGGCGAGGAGCCCGACGGGGAGGAGCACGATCCCGACCGCGGCCGCCGTCGCGACCGCCAACCCGGTCGGGCCCCGGAGCCGCCGGGAGAGGTCGCCGAGGAGGAGGGCCAGAGGGAACGTGGCGAGGATCCCGGCGTAGCCGAGCCCGCGGTTGGGGAGCTGCACCGTGAGGTCGGTGGGGCCGAAGGCCCAGTGGACCACGTGGGCGAGGAGGAGGTAGGCGATCGGCAGGAGCACGAGGTCCATCCCGTGGCCCCCTGAACGGGCGGACCGCCCCGCGACGACGAGGGCGCCGAGGACGATCGCCACCACCGTCCAGCGCTCGAAGAGCAGCTCCCCCCGGGCCAGCTCGGCCAGCCGGGACCCGAAGGGCGGGACGGCCCAGGTGGCGACGGGACCGCGCAGGTCACGATGGGCGATCACCGGCAGCAGCCACCAGCCCGCCAGCGCGACGCCGATCCCCCCGGCGAGCCCGAGCGCCGCCAGACCGCATGGACGCCACGCCGTCCGGCCCCGGACGGCCACCCGCAGGCCGAGGGCGACGGGGACCATCACGGCGAGGACGAGCACGGAGAGGAGGTGCGTCACCATCAGCGCGACCGTGGCGACCACGGCCGCCGCCACCCGGCCGGCGGTCGGTCCGGCGGCCGTACGGAGGATCGCCCCCAGCGCGACGCACCACAGGAGCACCCCCGACCTGGTGGGGGACGAGTCCGGTGTCGAAGGTGCCGGCCAGGCCCCCGCCGAACGGCGAGGACACGGCGAGCGACAGGATCCCGGCCACGGCGGCCGCCCGCCGGTCGAGACCGAAGGAGCGTCCGAGGTAGGCGACGGCGAGGGGTTGGGCGGCGAGGGCGCCGATCGCGACGACCTTGAGGGCCCCGGCGCCCGAGAGCTGCCCGAAGGTCAGGCCCCGCACGAGCGCCAGCAGCCACGTGAGGCCCGGTCCGTTCAGGAGGAACTCCTGGTGACCGACCGAGAAGCGCGGGAACCAGCCGTCGAGGCGCCCCTCCGTCACGAGGTGGGCGATCCCGAAGTCCGTGCGGACCAGGTGCGCGGTGACGTCGCCCCCGCCGGGCGGTCGACCGCCCCAGACGCCGCGTGTGAGCCACAGCGCGACCAGGGCGCCGACGGCGACACCGACCGCCGACGTGGGCCACCGGTCCCGTCCCGCCGGGACCGGCGCGCCCGTGCCCGTCGCCCGGGGCGCTTCGGTCAGGTCCGTGGCCACGACGGGTCACGTTGGTCGCGCCCTGTGGCGGTGTCAACGACCGGCTGCCTGCGGTGGGATCCGGCGCTTAGCATCCATGGCATGACGGACCGACCGAGACCCGTGGCCCGCTTCGACGTCCAGCTCCCGCCCGAGCTGGAAGGGGGCGTGTACGCCAACCTCCTCAACGTGTGGCACACGGCCCACGAGTTCACCCTGGACTTCGCCGCCACCCTCCCGGCCCAGCGGGGCCCCGGTGAGGGTGGGGAGGAGATGCTGCGGGTGCCGGCGAAGGTGACGGCCCGGGTGAAGATCGCGCCCACGATCGTCTTCGACGTGATCCGGGCCCTCAACGAGAACATGACCCGATACGAGCAGACCTTCGGCCCGATCAGCCGGCCGGGTCAGGACGAGCCCACGTTCCCGCCGGACGCGTGAGCACGCGGGGCCTCGTCAGGGTCGCCGCGAGCGGGTGAGCCGCTCGACCCGGTCGAGCAGGCCGTCGACGCCCGAGCCGTGGAGGGTCATGCCGCCGTCCACGACGAGGTTCTGCCCGGTCACGAAGCGGGCCAGGTCGGAGCAGAGGAAGACCACGGCGTCGGCGACGTCCTCGGGCCGCCCCACCCGGGCGAGCGGGGTCTTGGCCTCCATGTGCTCGACCATCCCGTCGAACCCGGTGAGGAGGACGTCGGTCATGGCCGTGTGGATCATGCCCGGCGACACCGCGTTCACGCGCACGGTGGGCGCGTACTCGAGCGCGGCGCTGGCCGTGAGGGCGACCACCGCCGCCTTGGCGGCGGAGTAGGGCGACTCGCCCGCGGCCGGCCGCGTGCCGCTGACCGACGCGGTGCTCACGATGCTGCCGCCACCGCAGTCCACGATGAGCGGGGCCGCGGCGCGCAGGCCGTGGTAGACGCCGCCCAGGTTGAGCCGCACGATCCGGTCCCACTCCTCGACCGGCAGCTCGTGGATCCGGCCCAGGTTGCTGCCGCCGGCGTTGTTGAAGAGGGCCGTCAGCCCGCCCATCCGGCCGGCGGCGTCGTGGACGGCCGCCTCGAGCGCGTCGGGGTCGCAGACGTCCACCTCGTAGGCCAGCCCGTCGACCTCCTCGGCGACGGCCTCGGCGGCGTCGCCGTCGACGTCGACGACCGCGACCGTGGCACCTTCGGCCGCCATCCGCCGGCAGGTGGCGGCGCCGATGCCCGAGCCACCTCCCGTGACGACGGCCCGCTGGCCGTCGAGCAGACCCATGCCCGGCGCCTCCTCCCCTCCCGCGGCATCCTACCGGCCCCTCCCGCGGGACGGTCGGGGTCCAGGGAGCGGGGTGAACGGTCGACCAAGATGGTCGGGTCCCCGAACGAGGAGCGCACGCCGCCGCGATGTGGAGGGCGACGACGAGGGGGCTGCTGGCCCGCCGGCTCCGGCTCGGCCTGACGGCCCTGGCGGTGGTGCTGGGGGTCGCGTTCGTCAGCGGCACGTTCGTGCTCACCGACACGCTCCGGCACGCCTTCGACGGGCTGTTCGCCGAGACGGTGTCGGACGTTGACCTCGTGGTCTGGACCCGGTCCCCCTTCGAGGGGGCGGCCCGTCAGCGCGAGCGGCTCCCCGAGTCGCTCCTCGACACGATCCGGGCCGTGCCCGGCGTCGAGGCCGTCGAGGGGGTCGTGCAGGGCGACGCCCAGTTCGTGGCACCGGACGGGGAGGCGATCCAGCACGGTGGTGCCCCGACGTTCGGGATCTCCTGGGGCGACGTGAGCCCGCTGCGGATCGTCGACGGGCGCCGGCCCGAGCGGGACGGCGAGGTCGCCATGGACGCCGGGACCGCGGCCGGCCGCGGCTTCGCCGTCGGGCAGCGGGTCCGGGTCCTGCTCCAGGGACCGGCCGAGGAGCTCACCCTCGTCGGGACGTTCAGCCTCGGGGACCGGGTCGACCTCGGCCCCGTGACCTTCGCGGCCTTCGACCTCGAGACGGCCCAGCGGGTGTTCGCCGCCGAGGGCGTGCTCGACCTGGTGAACGTCAGGGCCGAGCCGGGGGCCGACCCGGTCGTCCTCGGGGACCTGGTGGCGAGCGCGCTCCCCGGTGACTACGAGGTGCTCCCGGCGAGGGAGGCCGCCGACGAGCGGGCCCGGCCGGTCCGCGAGGGCCTCGCCTTCCTCGAAGGGGCTCTCCTGGGCTTCGCCGGCGTCGGCCTCTTCGTCGGGGCGTTCATCATCTTCAACACCTTCTCCATCCTCGTGTCCCAGCGGACGCGCGAGCTCGGGCTCCTGCGGGCGCTCGGAGCGAGCCGGCCCCAGGTCGTGGGGTCGGTGCTGGCCGAGGCCGCCGCGCTGGGCGCCGTGGCGTCGGCCGTCGGCCTGGCCGCCGGGATCGGGCTCGCCCGGTTGCTGCTCCGCCTCCTCGACCGGCTCGACTTCGCGGTTCCGGGGGACCTGCCCTCGTGCTCGGACGAACCGTGGTGGCCTCGCTCGCCGTCGGGCTCCTCGTCACCGTGACGGCCGCGCTGCTCCCGGCCCGGCGGGCGTCGCGGATCCCGCCCGTCGCGGCCATCCACGACGTCACGCTGGCGGCCGGCGCGCCGCTCGGCCGCCGGGGTGTGACCGGGGGGCGGTCCTCCTCGCCGGTACCGTGCTGCTCGCCGCAGGCCTGGCGCGGGACCGCGGCGTCGTCGGCACGTTGCAGGTGGTCGGGGCCGGCGCGCTCGTGATGTTCGTGGGCCTCGCGACGCTGGCGCCCGTGCTCGCCCGTCCGTTCACCCGGCTCCTGGCCCCGCTGCTCGACCGGACGCTCGGCGTCACCGGCACCCTCGCCCGCGGGAACGCCGGCCGCAACCCGCGGCGCACCGCAGCCACCGCGTCGGCGACCGTGGTGGGGCTCGGGCTCGTCTCCCTGGTGGCCATCTTCGCGGCGTCGGCCAAGGCGTCGGTGCGCGACGCCATCGGCTCGGGCCTGCGCGCGGACCTGGTGGTCCGGGCCGAGCAGCTCGCCGACTTCTCGGCGGGGGTGGGGCAGCGGATCCGGTCGCTCCCCGAGGTCGAGGCCGTGGCCGGTCTCCGGCTGGGCGACGCCGAGGTGGACGGCCGGACCGTCGCCGTCTTCGGGACCGATCCTGCGACGGTCGAGGAGGTCGTCGACCTCGGAATCGTCGAGGGCGATGTGGCCGGGCTGGCGGGAGGGGGATCCTCGTCGAGGAGTCCGAGGCGCGGCGGCTCGGGGTCGGTGCCGGCGACTCGCTCCCGGTCGGGTTCCTGCGGGGCGGGCGGGTCGAGGTCCCCGTCGCCGGGGTGCACGCCGACGCCTTCTTCACCGGTGGCCTCCCGGTCCGGTTCCTGCTCTCGGCCGCCCACTTCGACGCCCTGGTCGGCGGCACGGGCCAGGAGTTCCTCGTCCTCGTGAAGGCGTCGGCAGGCCGGGCGGACGAGGTCCGGGAGGCGGCCGAGGCCGCGCTGGCGGACTTCCCCAACGTCGAGGTCTTCTCGCGCGACGAGTACCGGCGGCAGGCCGAGCGCTCGATCGACGTCTTCCTCGCGGTGATGCTCGCCCTCCTCCTGCTCGCGGTCGTCATCGCGGTGCTCGGCATCGTGAACACGCTCGTCCTCTCGGTCGTCGAGCGGACCCGCGAGCTGGGCCTCCTCCGGGTGGTGGGCATGTCTCGCCGCCAGACCCGGGCCATGGTGCGGGCCGAGGCGGTGGTCGTGGCTCTCATGGGCGGTGTCCTCGGGGTCGCGATCGGCCTCCTGTGGGCGTGGGCGATGACCGAGGCCCTGCGCGACCAGGGGATCTCGGTCATGGACGTCCCCGTGCTCCAGCTCCTCGGCTTCGTCGCCCTCTCGGCCGTCTCGGGGGTGGCAGCCGCGGTGTTCCCGGCGCGGCGTGCCGCGCGGCTCGACGTGCTCGAGGCCATCGCCGAGGAGTGACGGGCGCGGCCGGTACCCTCGGCAGGACGCGGGCCCCGGAGGTGGCAGGGGTGGACGGCGACGACGGCCCCCGGCCGGACGAGCACGACGTGCAGTCCCTGGCCCGGCGCATCGGCGAGATGGCCGGCCGCCGGACCCGGGTGCTGGGAGCCGGGGCGTTCACCGAGCGGCTCCTCGACTGGGTGATGCGGTCCGAGGAGTTGAAGACCGCCCTGTTCCGCTTCGTCGACGTGTTCCCCGCCTGCCGGGACGACGAGGACGTGCTGCGCCACCTCGAGGAGCACCTCGAGGGCGTGGAGGTGCCCCGGATCCTCGGGCTCGGCCTCGACCTGGCCGACCGGGTCCCGATGGGCACGCGGCTGTCGGCGTCCGTGGTGCGCCGGCGCGTGCTCCGGATGGCCGAGCAGCTCATCGCCGGCGCCACCCCGGTCGCGGCCCTGCCGGGCTGGAGCGGCGCTGGCGGCTCGGCGAGGCGGCGACGGTGGACCTGCTCGGCGAGCACACGGTCACGACCGCCGAGGCCGACCGGTACGCGGCCCGCGTGGCCGACCTCCTCGAGATCTTCGCCGGGGCCGCCGGCACCTGGCCCGACGATCCGCACCTCGAGCGGGATCCGTGGGGACCGGTCCCGAGGGTCGGCGTCTCGGTGAAGCCGACCGCGCTGGCCCCCCGCTTCGGCCCGCTCACCGCCGAGGAAGGACTCGACGAGGCCGTGACGAGGCTCCGCCCGATCCTGGCCCGGGCCCGCGAGCTGGGGGCGGCGGTCACGCTCGACATGGAGCACTACGGCGTGAAAGACCTCACCCTCGAGCTCGTCTCGCGCCTGGGGTCCGAGCTCCCGGACGGCCCCGTCCTCGGGGCGGTCGTGCAGGCCTACCTCCGGGACTCGTACGGGGACCTCCTGCGCCTCGTGGAGTGGGCCGAGCGGACCCGGCGGGCCCCGCTCCAGGTGCGGCTGGTGAAGGGTGCGTACTGGGACACCGAGACCGTCGTGGCCCGGGCCGAGGGCTGGGTCTCGCCCGTCTTCGAGGACAAGCGCGAGACCGACGCCAACTTCGAGCGGTGCGCCCGGCTCCTCGTGGCCCGGGCGGGCGTCGTGCGGCCGGCGTTCGGCAGCCACAACGTCCGCAGCCTCGCCTACGCGGTGGCGTGCGCGCGGGCCCGTGGGCTGCACGACGGCGCGGTCGAGCTGCAGCTCCTCCACGGCATGGCCGAGCCGGTCCACGCCGCGCTGCGCCGGCTGGGTCTGAGGGTGCGGGTCTACGCGCCGGTCGGCGAGCTCGTCCCGGGCATGGCGTACCTCGTGCGGCGGCTGTTGGAGAACACGTCGAACGAGTCGTTCATCCGCCACCGGTTCGTCCAGGGCGAGGCCCTGGAGTCGCTCGTGCGTCCCCGGGGCGGGCGGAGGGCTCCCTCCCCGGCCCGGTTCCCGACGCCCTGCCCGAACGGCCGGCGACCGACCCGGCGGCGCCCGGACCGTTCGTGAACGAACCGCACGCCGAGCTGCGGCGGGCAGGCCCGAGGAGCCGTCTCGAGACCGCGGTGGCCCGGGCCGGCCGCCGGCTCGGCTTCGAGGCGCCGGTCCTCGTGGGCGGGCGGCCCGTGGGGACCGCGGGCGAGCTGGTCTCGGTCGACCCCGGGCGCCGGCGAGCGTCGTGTGCCGGAGCGGCCGGGCCGGGCCGGCCGAGGCCGACGAGGCCGTCGACGTGGCCCTGGAGGCCTGGCCGGCGTGGCGGGACACGCCGTGGCCGGAACGGGCCGCCGTCCTCTTCCGGGCGGCCGCCCTCCTGCGGGCCCGGCGTCGCGAGCTGGCGGCCCTCGAGGTCCGCGAGGCCGGCAAGCCGCCTCCGGAGGCCGACGCCGACGTCTGCGAGGCCGTCGACTTCTGCGAGTACTACGGCCGCGAGGCCCTCGGGCTGGCGTCGGGGGCGCCCGCGCTGCAGGTGCCGGGGAGGCGAACGCGTACGGTTACCGGCCCCGCGGCGTCGGTGCCGTGATCGCACCGTGGAACTTCCCCCTCGCCATCCCCACCGGAATGGTGGCCGCCGCGCTCGTCACCGGCAACGCCGTCCTGCTGAAGCCGGCCGAGCAGGCACCCGGGACGGCGTTCCGGCTCGTCGAGATCCTCCTGGAGGCCGGGGTGCCGCCGGGCGTGCTCGCCTTCCTGCCCGGGGTGGGGGAGGAGGTCGGAGCCCATCTCGTCGCGCACCCGGCCGTCGCCTTCGTGGGCTTCACCGGCTCGAAGGCCGTGGGGCTCGACATCCTGTCGCGCGCCGCGGTCGTGGCTCCCGGGCAACGGCACGTGAAACGGGTCGTCGCCGAGATGGGCGGGAAGAACCCGGTCGTCGTCGACAGCGACGCCGACCTCGACGAGGCGGTCCCGGCCGTGGTGGCCAGCGCCTTCGGGTACGCCGGTCAGAAGTGCTCGGCGGCGTCGCGGGTGATCGCGGTGGGAGCGGTCTTCGAGGAGCTCGTCGACCGGGTGGTGGGAGCCGCGGCGCTCGTACCGGTCGGCCCGGCGACCGAGATGCGGACCGTGGTCGGCCCCCTGATCGACGAGGAGGCCCTGGACCGGGTGCGGCGCTACCAGGACCTGGCCGCCCGGGAGGGGGAGGTCGTGCTCCGGCGTGACGACGTCCCGGCCGGAGGCTGGTACGCGGGGCCCACCGTGGTCGTGGCCGGCCGGCCCGACGCCCGGGTGGCGACCGAGGAGATCTTCGGCCCGGTGCTCACCCTCCTGCGGGCCGAGGACCTCGACCACGCGTTGGCCCTCGCGAACGACACCGAGTACGCGCTCACCGCGGGGGTGTTCTCGCGCTCGCCGGCCCGGATCCGCCACGCGGCCACGAGCCTGCGGGCCGGCAACGTGTACGTCAACCGCGGATCACCGGAGCCATGGTGGGGCGGCAGGCCTTCGGGGGTACGGCCTCTCGGGGGTGGGCTCCAAGGCCGGTGGCCCGGACTACCTGGCCCAGTTCGTGGAGCCCCGGGTCGTCACCGAGAACACGTTGCGCCAGGGGTTCGCTCCCACCGGCGGGTGACGGGGCCGCGGGACCGGCTGCTACCATCGGCCGTCCACCGGGCGGTTAGCTCAGGGGGAGAGCACTTCCTTGACGCGGAAGGGGTCAGAGGTTCAAATCCTCTACCGCCCACCGGTGAAGGTGCAGGTCAGCCGGGGCTCTCGTCCCGGCTGGCTCGCGTCCGGCGCACCTCGCGGAACGGACGGTCCCGGTCGGCGGCGGGTTCTCGCGGCATGCCGAGCAGCCGCTCGCTGATGATGTTGCGCTGCATCTCGGCGCTGCCCCCACCGAGTGCAGCGGCCTGGCGGAAGACGTAGGCCTCGCCGGGACCCCGGTCGGGGTGGTCCGCGGGCCAGACCACGGCGTCGACCCCGGTCGCCTCGAGCGCGATGTCGGCCCCCGCGAGGCCGGCCTCGGCGGCCGACAGCCGCATCAGCGCGCCGGCCGGCGGGGGGAGCGTGCCGGTCGCCAGGCCCGTCGCCACCCGGGCCACGAGCTGGCGGTGGACGGTGGTGCGCTCCTCCATCTCGCCGACGAGCTGCGCGAGGCGAGGATCGCCGCCGCGCCGACGCCCCCGTACGGCGGCCGCGAGGTCGTGGCCCGGACGGTCGGCTCGTTGCTCGGCGCGGCCGCTGGCGTACGGGGACGCGCCGCCGACGGTCATCCGCTCGTGCACCATGAGCTGGGACGCGACCTTCCAGCCGCCCCCCACCTCGCCGACGACGGAGGACGCCGGGAGGACGACGTCGTCGAAGAACTCCTGGCAGAAGTCGCGCGCCCCGTTGGACTGCCTGATCCACTCGACCGTGATGCCCGGCTGGTGGATCTTCACGATGAACATGGTGAGCCCGTCGTGCTTGGGGACGTCCCAGTCGGTGCGGGCGAGGCAGAGCGCGTAGTCGGAGAACATCGCGTACGAGCTCCAGGTCTTCGCGCCGTTCAGGACCCAGGAGTCGCCGTCCCGGTCGGCCCGGGTGAGGACGCCGGCGAGGTCGGATCCCCCCGTCGGCTCCGAGAGGAACTGGACCCAGAGCTCCTCGCCCCGGAGCATCGCCGGGATGTGGCGGAGCTTCTGCTCCTCCGTGCCGGCGTCCAGCAGGGTGGGGGCGAGGATCGTCAGCGTCGGGAGGTTGAGGACGAGCGGCATCTCGTGGGGCCGCGACTCCTGGGTGAAGGCACGCTGGTGCTCCGCCGTGAGACCCAGGCCTCCGTACTCCTTCGGGAAGGCGATCCCGGCGAACCCGCCCTCGTACAGCAGGCGCTGGAGCTCCCGGGACCGGCGCGCCTGCTCCTCGGTGACCGTGACGACGGAGAACGGCGGCGCGTCGGGGTCGAGTGGCGGCATGTGCTCGGCCAGCCACGCCCGGGCCCGGAGCCGGAAGCCCTCGACGCTCTCGACGTCCTCAGGTGCCATCGTCCTCCTCGCGGCTCCCGGCGATCATCGGGGATCCCAGGGCGATCCGGTGCTCCGGCGGGGTGCCGAACACGGCACGGTCCACCGTCACCCGTCGCAGGTACAGGTGGAGGTCGTGCTCCCAGGTCACGCCGATGCTCCCGTGCAACTGGATGCAGTCCTGGACGATCGCCGGTGCGTGGTCGCCGACGTACGCCTTGGCGACCCGGGCGAGGTGCAGGGCGTCGGGGCGTCGTTCCGCGACGGCGACGGCGGCCGCGTCCGTGGTGGCCTGGCAGGACTCGGACCACAGCCGCATGTCGGCGAAGCGGTGCTTGAGCGCCTGGTACGAGGCCAGCGGCCGCCCGAAGGAGAACCGGTCGAAGGAGTACTCGACGGTGAGCTCCAGCACCCGCACCGCCGCCCCGGTGGCCTCCGCGCACTGGAGGACCAGCGCCACGGCCAGGAGGTGCTCGACCTCGGCCGCCGTCCGACCGATCTCGCCGACGAGGGCCCCGGTCGGCACCGCGACGCCGGACAGCCGGACCTCGGAGTAGTGACGGACGAGGTCGAGGCAGCGGAGGGGGACGATCTCCAGGCCGGGAGCCGACCGCGGGACGAGGAACTGCGCGAGCTCCCCGTCGACCCGTGCCGGCACGAGGAGCAGGTCGGCGTCGTCGGCCGCCTCGACCGGCGACTTCACGCCGGTGAGCACGAACCCGCCGTCCCGGCGCTCGGCAGTCGTCGACACGTCGTCGGGTCGCCAGCCGCCCGCCGCCTCGGCGAGGCACCAGCTGGCGACGAGCTCGCCGGACGCGAGCCCGGGCAGGACCCGGGCCTTCTGCTCGCTGCTGCCCGAGGCGGCGAGCGCCGCGGCGACGACGTTGGCCGGGAGCAACGGTCCGGGCGAGACGAAGGCCCCCATGACCTCGGCCACCAGCGCGACGTCGACGAGGCCCCTCGCCATCGAGGCGCTGCCGCCGTGCTCGTCGGGCACGAGCAGGGAGGTCCAGCCCAGCGCCGCGCCCTGCCGCCACCAGGCCCGGTCGAACCCGCCCCCGGCGTCCGCGAGCGCACGGACACCGAGGACGGGGCACGAGTCCTCGAGGAACCGCCGCGTCGTGTCGCGGAACAGCTCCTGATCCGCGCTCAGATCCAGCCGCACGATGGGTCCCTCGCCCCGCTCACCCCCGCTCCCGGGCCCCTCGCAGCTCCTCGATGCGGGCCGCCTTGACCCGGCGGTGCTCCTCGCCGGCGAAGAGCGCCGTCTGGGCGAGGAGCTCGGCCCGGATCCCGTTCTGGATGGTTCCCGCCCACGCCTGGTCGACGAGCTGCTTGGCCACCGCCGCGGCGTGGGGGGGCGCCGCGGCCATCCTCCGGGCGAGCGCGAGCCCGGCTCCGTCGAGCTCGGACCGCGGAACGACGAAGTCGACGACCCCCCAGGAGTGTGCGGTCGCCGCGTCGATGCGGTCTCCGGAGATGATCAGGTACTTGGCCTTGGCCGGCCCGGCCAGCATCGTCAGGAGCTGGCTGCCGCCCGTATCGGTCACGAGCCCGAACTGGATCTCGGGGAACGCGAACGTGGCGTCGTCGGCCGCGATCCGTACGTCGGCGGAGAGGACCATCTCGAAGGCGCCGCCGAGCACGTAGCCCTGCACCGCCGCGACCACGGGCTTGGGCGCGTTCAGCGTGGCGAGCCGACCCTCCTGCACCCGCCGGACGAAGCTGAAGTCGCTCTCACCCCCCGAGCGGGTCCCGAGCTCCTTGGTGTCGCGCCCCGAGGAGAACGACGGCCCCTCGGCCCGGAGGAGGACGCAGCGGACCTCGGGGTCGGTCAGCGCCCAACGGAGGGCCTTTCCGAGCTCGGAGCCCATCGCGTTGTTCAGCGCGTTGTGTCGCTCTCCACGGTCGAGGGTGACCACACCCACACCGTCGTCGAGCTCCGATCGGACCAGGGTTCCATCCGGCGGCGGCACGGAAAAAAGTATACTCAGTCCGCTCCGGTGTCGCTCCGACCTGGAGGGGTCACGCCGGAGGGATCAGAGGTTCGAGTCCTCGACCGCCCACTGGCGGGCGGGCACGTCGGCGGGGGGCTCCGCCGGCGTTCCGGCCCCGGCGGAGCCGGGTCCGGTCCACGTGCGCGCGATCTCGACGACGGCGTCGGCGGCGAGGAGCGCCCCGGCGAGCCAGCCCAGCACGTGGGCCCGGTCGAAGAACGTCGGCCACTCGAAGACCGGCGGGTAGGAGTACCGCCACTGCTGGACGGCGATGTAGACGGCGCAGGCGCCGAGGGCCGCCGGCGATCCGATCCGCAGGACCCACCGGATCCGGGTCGACCGGACGGCCGCGGCGGCGAGTACGCCGAGCAGGAGTCCCACGGCGGGGTGCACGAAGAAGGCCACGCCGGCGGCGACCACCATCCCGGCGACGACGGTCGCGGCGGTTCCGGGCGTCCGCCCCTCGGCGGCGATGCCGAGGAGCTCGGCGGGGGATCGTGGACCGGGACCGCGGCCGGTGCGATCCTGCGCCGGCCCCACGTCACGATCACCAGCACGAGGCACGCGAGCAGCGCAGCCGCGGAGACGCCCAGTGCCCACCAGACCCGCCGCTGGGGCATCCACTCCAGCTCGATCGTGAACGACTCGGCCTCGCCGGGATCGACGATCCAACCGTTGGCGTAGCCGTCGACGAGCGTCGGGGGACCGAGGTCGTCTCCACCGATCGTGGCGTGCCACCCGGCGTTGAAGCTCTGGCCCAGGACCAGCGTGAACGGGCCCGCGGCGCCGCTGACGTCGACGCTCAGGCTCGTCCGGGAGTCACGGACCTGCAGCTCGGGCGGGGCCGGTCGCGGCGGCGGCTCGGGGACGACGCCGTGCGGGTCGAGCGGCAGGGCGCCGCCTCCGGCGTCGCTGGCCAGGGTGAGACGGTCGACGTCGATCCCGCCGTCCCGTCCGATCGCGGTCGACAGGACGTGGCGGCCGGGCGCCAGCCGGATGGGATCCCCGGCGTCGCACGGCTCCAGGGAGAGGGCGGCCCGACGTTCGGCCGCGTCACGGTCGCCGGTGAGGCGCACCGGCACCGGCGCACCGTCGAGGAACACGAGGTCGTCGAGGCAGGTCGGGAAGGGTGGGCCGGCCGGCTCCGGACGCTCCACGCCGGGGATGCCCAGCTCCGCGACGGCGACCGGCAAGGTGATCGGGGACGCGGAGAAGTAGTCGATGGTCCGGACCTCGCGGACCGCTTCGATCGTCACCCGGATCCGGTCTCCGGTGAGCGGCGCGAAGGGAGCCGTCGGCACGGCGACGGCCCGGTCGGGATCGGAACCGTCCTCGACCGGCGGCAGCTCCACGAGGCGGGTCTCCCCTCCGGCCTCCACCCGGAGGCGGGTCGGGACCGAGTGCCGGCCGTCGGCGACGACCTGGAGGGCGAGCCGGTCGAAGGTCACGGGCTCGGGGGTCTCGATCTCGACGTGGTGGCCGGTCGGGTCCCGGAAGGTCGTCGTCCACGCGGTGCTCGGGTCGCCGTCCACCGCCTGGGACGCCCGCGCCGTGATCGCGCCGGGAAGCCGGGCCGAGGGGGTGACGGCGATCCCGCCTTCGGCCGGCCCTGGATACCCCAGGGCCCGATCCAGGACCGTGTCGGGGGCCGCCGAGCTGAGCCGCGCCTCACCACCGATGGTGAGCTCCCGCTCGGTCGGGACGGTGAAGGCCCGGGAGAGGTGCAGCTCCTCGTCGTACCGCGGGGGGACCGGGTGGATGCGGAGGCGCTCCATCAGGAAGACGAGGCGATGCTCGTGCGATGCCTCGCCGACCCCGTCGGTGAGGTCGGTGGGCATGCGGACGACCTCCAGGACCCTCACCGGCTCGCCGGCGCCGCGGTCCCGGATCGTGATCTCGGCGAACCCCACGGCACTGACCCCGACGTAGTCGGCCCTCGCTCCGACGTTGTCGGCGTCGACGACGATCTCGATCCGGTCGAACCGGCGCTCCGCGAACGTCACGACCTGACCCTGGGGGGTACGTGACCCCTCGTCGAGGTCGATCCGCTCCTCGGTCACGTGCGACCCGTCGTGGAACGTGAGGGTCGCCCTCGTGATGTACCGGTCGCGGTCCCCGATGAGCGGCTGCACCAGCTCCAGCCGATCGGTGGTCACCGGCCGGTCGAGGTCGACCCTGATGCGCTCGCCGACCACGGGCGCGAACGCCCCCACCTTCCACGCCGTCTCGAGGTCGCCGTCGAGCGCCCGCGCGGCCCGGTCCTCGGGGGTGTAGGAGACGGGGTTGCCGTACGCGGTGGCCGTCACCGTCGCCCCGTGCTGCTCGGTGACGGTCGAGGCGGCCACGTCCGCATCGGGGAAGACGTCGAGACGCGCGTCGGAGGGGTCGTGGACCAACGGCACCTCGTCCGGGCGCTCGGTGTAGCCGAGGTTGTCGCGCACGGTGCTCCAGCGACGCGCCCGCCTGCGGTTCGAGTCCGTGACGACGAGGGTGGTGTCGTCGGCGAGCGCCGCGGCGAGCTCGCCGGGCGTTCGGGAGGCGGAGTACACGACGATCCCGTCCGCGGTGACGAGCCCGACCGCCGCGGCGCCCACGAGCCCCTCGCCGTCGCCGGCCAGCACGAGGGAGGGAGCGGTGCCTCGGGCGCGCACGATCGGCACCGCGTCCTGGACCGGGTAGATCACGACCGGCGGCGGGTCCGGCACCTCGGCCGGGAGCGCGAGGGCGGTCTCGTCGAGCAGCGGGAAGTGGAGCGGCGGGCCGAGATCGTCGCCGTACGACTCGGGCTCGTCGAGGCCGTGGGGGGGTGGCGTGAGGAGCAGCTTCATGGGTACGGGCCGGATCAGGTTGTACCGGTCGACCTGGAGGTCGTAGCGGGCCACGACGTCGCCGACGGCGAGGAGCCGCGCGACGGGGGCGATCGAGGCGGGATCCAGGGTTCCCTCCTGGAGTCGCCGGTCGAGCGCGTTCAACAGGTCGGCGGAGGCCGGAGAGCCCCAGGGGATGAGCTCACGGGCGACGTAGGGCCGGTCCATGATCCCCGGGGTGATCGGGTCGACGGTGTTCCCCCACCGGTACGAGGCGAAGTCGGCCCCGGGCAGCTCGAGCACCCGCGTCCCGTCGCCGCTCCGGTCGAGCGCGGCCGCCGCCTCCTCCCAGTAGCCGGGGATGTCCTCGGGGCGCCGGAGGTTCTCCCCGTAGTACGTGCCGTCCACCAGCGCCGGGAAGTTGGCGACCACGACGACCGCCACCAGTGCGGGGAGGGCGATCCCGTACCGGGACAGGGTGGCGGAGCGGGCAGCGAGTCGTGCCCGGAGAGCCGGCGTGAGCGCGTTGACGCCCAGGGCGAGGAACACCGCCAGGCTCAGGGCCACGAGCGGCACCGCCCGACCGGTGCTCCGGAGCGCGAGGCCCGCCGACGACCGCTCCGCGAACGCCTTCATCGTCGCCCCGAACCAGGAGGGGTCCTCGTAGGGGTGCGCGCCGACGGATATCGCCAGCCCCACGAAGGCGAGGAGGGCGAAGAACACCCGGTGCCGCCACCGCACGAGAGCCGCGGAGACGAGGGCGAAGGTCGGGATCGCGTAGCTGACGAGGATCAGCCAGAGCCACTGCGTGTAGGACACGCTCGACTCGATCCAGGGCCCGAGCTTGTCCCGACCGTAGAAGAACCAGTAGCCGAGGCCCCGGAACACCTCGGGGGCCACCGAGGCCTTGGCCACCGTCCTCACCGTCTCGGTGTAACGCAGGATGTCGAGGCCGTAGCCCGCCTGGAGCGAGAGGCCCGCCACCCACCAGAGCGAGGTGGCGACGACCAGGAGCGCGAGGCGCGTCGACGTCGCCAGTGCCCGACGGAGGGTCACCTCTCGGCGGACGAACACGGCGTAGGGGATCCACAGTCCGGGCGCGACCAGGGCGAACGCCAGGGCGGTGGCGTTCACGCCCCCCACGAGCTGGACCGTGACGGCGAACAGCGCGGGGTAGCGCCAACCACCCCTCCGCAGGGCCCGGATGGCGAACGCGAGCATCCACGGCAGGCCGGCGAAGGGCAGGAGGATGACCGAGATGCGGGCCGAGTAGTTGAGCAGGTACGGGCTGAGCATGTACGCCAGCGCGCCGACGGGCACACCCGGCCCCCGCAGGTCGAGCGTGCGGAGGAGGTACAGGACGCCGAGGCCGGCGAGGAACACGATCGACCCGAGCCACAGGCGTTGCGCGACCCAGTCGGGGATCCCCAGGTGCTCGCACACCCAGTAGTACGGCCCCATCGGGAACAGGTACCCGATGTTCTGGTGCGTCACCGTCCCCAGGCCGATGTTCGGGTCCCACATCGACGCGGCGCGACCGAGCAGGCGGTCAGGGTCGAGGTAGAGGTACTGCTTCGTGTCGGCCGCGACCTCACCGGGCGCGGTCCAGAGCACGGGCAGGTAGCTCAGGGCGGCGAGCGCGACGTAGCCGAACCGGCGCTGGCGGGGGCTCGCGACCCGCGCGCTCGCGACACCCGTGGCGGTCACCACCGAGGGCGGCGCGCTGGGATGGTGGGGCGTGCCGCCGCGTCGATCACCGTCGTACCCAGCCCTCGCGCCGACTCGTCGGCCCGCACCGGCACGCCGCTCACCCGGTGGTGACCGGAGCGTGAGCGAGCATGAGCCGGACCGCGGCCATGGACACCGGTGTGGGATGCTACACATCGACCGTCACCCCGCAGCGGATCAGGAGCCGCCTCCCTGGACCGCGACGTCGTCACGAGTGCGAGGGCGTGCCGTCGAGGGAGCCTGCGCGATGACCGAAGACAGGGACCTGCGGCTCACCGGTGAGCGCCCGATCAAGGGTTCGACGCCCGATTCGCTCCTGGCGTTCCACGAGGCCGGCTACCGCGAGGTGGCCTCCCGACTCGGCCCCGGTGCGGTGCTCGACGTCGGCTGCGGCGTGGGCGAGGAGACGGCGACCCTCGCGGGCCCGGACCGCTACCTCGTCGGCGTCGACTACAGCGTCGAGACCACCATCGCGGCCCGGAGCCGGGCCGGCTCCGCCGGCCCGGCCTTCGCCGGCATGGACGGGACGCGTCTGGCGTTCCGCGACCGTTCGTTCGACGCGGTCTGCTCGTCCCACATCGTCGAGCACTTCACCGCCCCGGAGACCCATGTCGCCGAGCTGGCGCGGGTCCTGCGGCCCGGTGGCGTCGCCTTCGTGATCACCCCGAACCGCCCGGCCGACTTCGAGAACCCGTTCCACGTCCACCTCTTCGAGGCCGTGGATCTGGCATCCCTCCTCCGGACCTTCTTCGGCGAGGTCGAGGTCCTCGGGCTCGAGGGCGACGAGGCCGTCCACGCCGACTTCGCCCGGAGGCGGGCGAAGGGCGAGCGGCTCCTCAGACTCGACCGGTTCCGGCTGCGCCATCGCGTGCCCCGGTCGTGGTACGTGTGGGCCTACGAGCGTGCGCTGCCGGTCGTCTACCGGCTGCTGGGCCCGGAGAGCACCGGCATCGGTTCGGGGCTCGACGCCTCCCACTTCTTCCTCGCCCCCGAGATCTCGCCCGCGACTCCCGGCCTGTTCGCCGTCGCTCGCGCCCCGCGCTGACGAGGTTCCGCCCTCGGGACGCGAGAGAGGGGAGCCCCTGAGGGGCTCCCCTCTCCTCCCCGGGGGTCGGGGGACCTGGGGCCTGCCGTCCTAGAGGGCGAGGCCCGGCGGCAGCAGGACCGTGTCGATGACGTGGACCACGCCGTTGGAGGCCATGACGTCGGGCATCACGACCGTGGCGTCGTTGACCATGACCGACCCGCCGTCGGCCACGATCGTGACCGACCCGCCCTGGACCGTCGGCACCTCGGCGCCCGTCGCCACGTCGGGGAGGGCGGCCACGTCAGCGGCGGGGAAGCTCCCCTCCACCACGTGGTAGGTGAGGATCGAGGTCAGGAGCTCCTGGTCGGCCAGGATCTGGTCGAGGGTCTCCTGCGGGATCGCGGCGAAGGCGTCGTTCGTCGGCGCGAAGACCGTGAACGGCCCCTCGGACGAGAGGGTCTCGACGAGACCCGCCGCCTGCACCGCCTCCACGAGCGTCGAGAGCTCGGGCGTGGCCACGGCGAGGTCGACGATCGTCGAACCCTCCTCGGCGGCCGCGTCGTCGGACTCGGTGGTGGTGTCCTCGGCCTCGGAGCCGCTGACGACCTGCTCGGTGCTGGCGGTCGTGCCCTCGTCGGCGCTGCCGCTGTCGTCGTCGTCGCTGCTGCAGGCCGCCGCGACGATCGCGACGACGCCGACGGCGGCGAGGACCTGGGCGAGCTTCTTCTGGCGCATGGCGTCCTTCCTCACTCGGATCTCATTCGGATCTTCCGAACGCCCCTCATACGGAGCGGGAGCACGTCCGGATGGGGGCAGCGACGAGACGGCGGTCACGTCGTGGCGGCGGCCGACCTCGGGGGATCCCGACCGGCGGGTAACCGGGCGCGCCCCTAACCTTGGTCGGTGCGCCAGCCGATGGTCCGGGAGAGGAGGTGCCGACCGTGTTCATCGACGGCTTCGTCCGCCAGCTCCCCGACATCGACCCGGAGGAGACCCGCGAGTGGCTGGAGTCGCTCGACGCGGTCGTCGGGATCCGCGGCAAGTCGCGGGCCAACTACCTGCTGGCCCGGATCATGGAGCGGGCCCGGGAGCAGGGTGTCGGCGTCCCCGCGATGGTGTCGACCGACTACATCAACACGATCCCCGCCGAGCAGGAGCCCTGGTTCCCCGGCGACGAGGACATCGAGCGCCGCATCCGCCGCATCATCCGCTGGAACGCGGTGGCGATGGTGGACCGGGCCAACCGGCGCCACGAGGGCCTGGGCGGGCACTTGTCGACGTACGCGTCGGCGGCGTCCCTCTACGAGGTGGGCTTCAACCACTTCTTCAGGGGCAAGGCCCACGGCAGCTTCGGCGACCAGGTCTACTTCCAGGGTCACGCGGCCCCCGGCATCTACGCCCGGGCCTACCTCGAGGGTCGCCTGACCGAGGAGCACCTCGACCGGTTCCGCCGGGAGGTGGGTG
Source organism: Acidimicrobiia bacterium (assembly GCA_027494165.1). Lineage (GTDB taxonomy): Bacteria > Actinomycetota > Acidimicrobiia > IMCC26256 > JAOSJM01 > JAOSJM01. Next base: position 893,908 of record JAOSJM010000001.1, read on the forward strand.
GCCACGGTCTGCCCAGCTACCCGCACCCCCGTCGCATGCCCGCCTTCTGGGAGTTCCCGACCGTCAGCATGGGCCTCGGGCCCCTCAACGCCGTCTACCAGGCTCGGTTCAACCGCTACCTGCACCACAACCGCGTCGCCGACACGAGCCAGGCCAAGGTGTGGTGCTTCGTCGGGGACGGCGAGATGGACGAGCCCGAGGCGATGGCCGCGCTCTCGCTGGCGGCCCGCGAGCGGCTCGACAACCTCGTCTTCGTCGTCAACTGCAACCTCCAGCGCCTCGACGGTCCGGTCCGGGGCAACGGGAAGATCATCCAGGAGCTCGAGGCCGTCTTCCGGGGCGCGAGCTGGAACGTCGTCAAGGTGATCTGGGGGCGGGGCTGGGACGAGCTCCTCGCCCGCGACGTCGACGGCGTGCTCGTCAACACGATGAACACGACGGTGGACGGGGCCTTCCAGAAGTACGCGGTGGAGACGGGCGCCTACATCCGGGAGCACTTCTTCGGGCCCGATCCCCGCCTGCGCGCGATGGTCGAGCACCTCTCCGACGAGGACCTGGAGAAGCTCCCCCGCGGCGGCCACGACTACCGGAAGCTCTACGCGGCCTACAAGGTGGCGGTGGAGCAGACCGAGCGGCCCACGGTCATCCTGGCCAAGACGGTCAAGGGCTGGACGCTGGGCAAGGAGATCGAGGCCCGCATGGCCACCCACCAGATCAAGAAGATGGACGCGGCCACGCTCAAGGCCTTCCGGGACCGCCTGCACCTCCCGATCCCCGACTCGGAGCTCGAGGACGGCGACCCGCCCTACCACCACCCCGGCACCGACTCCGAGGAGTACGAGTACCTCATGGAGCGGCGCCGCCAGCTCGACGGCTGCCTCCCGGAGCGCGTCGTGCGGGGCAAGACGTTCGTCCTCCCCGGTCGTGACCCGTACGCGGACGTCATGGCCGGCACCGGCGACCGCGTGCAGGCGAGCACCACGACGGCCTTCGCCCGCCTGCTGAGGAACCTGCTGCGAGACCCGGGCATCGGCGACCGTGTCGTGCCCATCATCCCCGACGAGGCCCGCACCTTCGGGCTCGACGCGCTCTTCCGCGAGGTGAAGATCTACGCCCCCCACGGCCAGCTCTACGAGCCGGTCGACGCCGGGCTCCTCCTCTCCTACCAGGAGGCCACCGAAGGGCGGATCCTGGAGGAGGGGATCACCGAGGCCGGGGCTCTCGCCAGCTTCACGGCCGCGGGCACGGCGTACGCCACCTGGGGCCAGCCCATGATCCCGTTCTTCATCTTCTACTCGATGTTCGGGTTCCAGCGGGTGGGCGACCTCGTGTGGTCCTTCGGCGACCAGCGCGGTCGCGGCTTCCTGCTCGGGGCGACGGCGGGGAGGACCACCCTGGCCGGGGAGGGCCTCCAGCACTGTGACGGTCACAGTCACGTGCTCGCCGGCACCGTCCCGAACTGCCGTGCCTACGACCCGGCCTTCGCCTACGAGGTGGCCGTCCTCGTGCGGGACGGGATCGAGCGGATGTACGGGCCGGAACCGGAGGACTGCTTCTACTACCTGACCCTCTACAACGAGAACCTCGCCATGCCGCCGATGCCCGACGGCGTCGAGGACGGGATCGTGCGCGGCCTGTACCGGTACCGGGAGGCACCGGGGGAGCGGACCCACCGGGCCCAGATCCTGGGCAGCGGCTCGGCGATGGCCGCCGCGCTCGAGGCCCAGCGCCTCCTGGCCGAGGAGCACGACGTGGCGGCCGACGTGTGGAGCGCGACCAGCTACAAGCTGCTGCGGGAGGACGCTCTCGCCGCCGAGCGCTGGAACCGCCTCCACCCGACGGAGCCACCTCGGACGCCCTACGTGACGGAGCAGCTCGGCCGGATCGACGGCCCGGTGGTGGCGGTGACCGACTTCATGAAGGCCGTGCCCGACCAGGTGTCGCGGTTCGTCCCCCAGCCGTTCGTGCCCTTGGGGACCGACGGCTACGGGCTGTCGGACACCCGCGAGGCGCTCCGCCGGTACTTCGAGGTGGACGCACCGCACGTCGTGGTGGCCGTCCTCGACGGGTTGGCCCAGCGAGGCGAGGTGAAGGGGGAGGTGGTCGCCGAGGCGATCCGCCGCTACGGTCTGGACCCCGAGGCACCCGACCCCAGGGAGGCTTGAGGCCGCGACCGGACCTGGAGGGGACGGGGATCAGGCGAGGTCGTCGTCCTCGTCGGACCCGTCGTCCTCGTCACCCCAGTCGTCGTCGAGCTCGTCGTCGTCGAGCTCGACGCTCGCGGTGTCGACGTCCGCCAGCGTGCCACTCCCCTCGGAGAACAGGCCGTCGTCGAAGCCGCGCTTGAGCTCGCGGGCCTCGCGGAACCGCCGCGCTCGTCCCTTTCTCGCCACCTCGTCACCTGCCTCGAACTCAGGTCCCCCATCATGCCGCAGGTCGACGCTCCGCGCGTGTCATGACCTTCCGTCGGTCGCCCGGGTCAGCCGGCGGCCGAAGCGGTCGAGGTGGACGACCTCCTCGACGGGCCGCCGGCTGGTGGGCCCGTGGGCGCCCCGCGGCCACCCGAGCGGGACGACGGCGCACGGTGTCACGTTCCAGGGTAGCCCGAGCGTGCGCCGGGCCAGCATCATCGACCACAGGGGAAGGGTGGTGAGGGTCCCGCCCAGACCGAGCGCCCGGGCGGCGAGCAGCAGGTTCTGGACGGTGGGGAAGACGGACCCGTAGTAGGTGGCCTCGGCCCACGGCCACAGGCGGGGCACCGGGCGCCGCCGGCAGACCACCACGACGACCGGGATCTCCTCGAAGTGGTCGGCCTGCCACTGCACGGCGTCGACGATGCGCCGGAGGCGGGCCTCGCGCCGGATGCGGAACCAGCCCAGGCGGCGGTACACCGACCACGCCTGGCGGTTCAGCCGGGCGAGCTGGTGCTTCACGGTGGGATCCCGGACCACGACGAACTCCCAGGGCTGGGCGTTGCCGCCCGAGGGGGCACCCATGGCCAGCTCGATGCAGCGCAGCACGGTGTCGTCGTCGACGGGGTCGGGGAGCAGGCGCCGGATCGCCCGCTGGGTCTCCATCGCCAGCGCGACCGGCATCTGCAGGCCCGCTTCGACCTCGGCGTAGCTCGGCATGGCCCCCTCCTCGGTCACGGGCGACGGGCGAGGCTAGCGTCACTTCCGGAGGTGACCGATGGACCTGGGAGCGCTGTCGCTGGCGGAGCTGGTCGCGTCGGTGCGCTCGGGGGAGCGGTCGCCGGTCGAGATCGTCGACGCGGCCCTGGCCCGCATCGAGGCGGTCGACGTGGTGGTCCGGGCGTTCGTGGCCCTCGACGTGGACGGCGCCCGGCGCCAGGCCCACGCGCTGGCCGAGCGCATCGCCGCGGGGGACGATCCGGGCCCGCTCGCGGGCGTGCCGGTGGGGGTGAAGGACCTGGAGGACGCGGCGGGGTTCGTGACGACCCACGGCGACCCCGCTCGCGCCGCGGACCCGCCCGCCTCTCGCGACTCGGTGCAGGTCGCCCGGCTCCGGGCAGCCGGTGCGGTGGTGATCGGGAAGACCAACACACCCGCGTACGGCTTCCGGGCCGAGACCGAGAACCGGCTGTTCGGCGCCACGGGCAACCCGTGGGCCCCCGCGCGCTCCTGCGGCGGCTCGAGCGGCGGCTCGGCCGCCGCCGTCGCCGCGGCCATGGTGCCCCTCGCGACGGGATCCGACGGCGGTGGGTCGATCCGGATCCCGTCGGCGGCGTGCGGGTTGGCCGGGTTCAAGCCCACCCACAACGTGGTCCCCTCCGGTGACGACCACGCGCCCACGTGGGGGCCGTACTCCACCCGGGGCCCGATCGCCCGAACCTTCGCCGACGTCGCCATGGCCCTCGACGTCGTGAAGGGGGTGTCGGCGCGCGACCTCATGTCGGTGGAGGTCACGGGGTCCTTCACCGAGGCGGTGCGGCGGGCGTCGGTCGCCGGGTTGCGGGTGGCGTGGTCGCCGACGCTGGGCTACGCGCCGCTCACCGAGCCGGTCCGGGCGGCCTGCGAGCAGGCGGTCCAGGTGCTCGGGCGGCTCGGAGCCCGGGTGGAGCTCGTCGAGGAGGTCTTCGACGGCCACCCGGTGACCGCGTGGATGCCCCGGGCGGCCTACGGGGCCTTCGAGCGGGTGCGCGAGGTGGACGGTCCCTGGGAGGACCGCTTCGACGAGCTGACCCGGTTGTTCCCGAGCCTCGGGGAGCACATCACCGCGAAGCAGCTCGTCGACGGCGAGGCGGAGGCGCACGCGGCGGCGCTGCGCCTGGCTGGCCTCTGGGAGCGCTTCGACCTGCTCGCCACGCCGGGGATGTGCACGGTGCCGCCGCGGGTGGGGGAGCCGTCCGAGCTGGGGCCCAGCTGGGCCGCCGACTTCACGCTCCCGTTCAACCTGGTGCGCGCCCCGGCCGCGGTCGTCCCGGTCGGCTTCGTCACTGCGGAGGGTGACGAGATGCCCGTCGCGCTCCAGCTCGTCGGTCCGCGCCTGGCCGACCTCCGAGTGATCGCCGCGGCCGCGGCGCTGGAGGGATCGCTCGGGGTGGGGGGGCGACGCCCCCGATCTGAGGCCGGGTCCCTGCGCTATCCTGCGCCGTCCAGGGCGATTAGCTCAGCGGGAGAGCGCTGCCTTCACACGGCAGAGGTCACTGGTTCGAAACCAGTATCGCCCACCGGGAGGCCCCCTCACGGGGGCTCGCTCGCGTCCGGGGGTGAGTGGTCGCGGGTCGGCCTCGGGGCACGACGGCCCGCCGGTCCGGGGCAAAGTGTACGGGAGGGGCGAAAACTGACGTAACCTTGGCGGCGATGCGCGCCGATAGTGAGAACACAGCTGCACTGCGGTGTCAGGGAGGGTCGCAGGCCGTGCGCCTCGTCAGCATCCGGGTCGGCGGTATCGACGGCCCCGAGGTCCGGTTCCACCGAGATCTCACCGTGGTCTCCGGCGACCGCCAGCGGGATTTCGCGGCCGAGGTCGCCCGGTCGGTCGTCGGCGGCCGGCGCCCGGGAGAGCTGGTCGCCGAGATCAGAGGCCAGGTCGTGACCGGCGGCGGCCTCCCGCCGATCACGCTCGAGGAGGACGAGACCCTGCTCCTGTCGGCCCAGGACCTCGCCCAGGCCCTGGCCGTTCTGGTCGACGACCGTCGGACCGCCCTGACCCGCGAGACCGCGGAGCTCGACCGGGCCCAGGGAGCGCTCGACGCGGAGCGCCGGGAGCTCCGGGCGCGCCTCGACGCGACTTCCCGGGAGATCGCCGGCGTCCGGCGTCGCCTCGAGGAGGAGGGCCGGCGGGCCGAGCGGCTCGCGACCCTGGCCGGCCGGGCCGGCGCCGACCCGGGACCGCTGGTCGAGGCGCTCGGGCTCCTCGACGGTGACGACGGCTCCGTCCACCCGCCGGAGGCCGACGCGCTGGCCCGGAGGTGGGAACGGCATCAGCGCCTCGTCGAGGCGGCCTCGGTGCCGGCGCACGTGCTCGCGGAGCGGGTCGCGTCCCTGGAGCGGGAACTGGTCGAGGCCAGGGCCGGCCTCGCCCGGGCCCGACGCGCGTGTCGTTCCATCACCGGAGAGGACCGGGCCGAGCTCGAGCGCCGCCACGCGGCCGTGGAGGAGGGCTCCCGGCTCACGGGACGGTCGGCGCGCCGCCGGTTGGAGGAGGCCCGGACCGCGGAGCGCGAGCTCCTGTCCGAGCTGGGGTTCGAGTCCCAGATGGAGTACCTGCTGTACCTGTCGACCGGCGGGTACCGGCCCGAGGCCGAGGACGAGCGTCGACGGGCGGAGACCGTCGTGGCGGCGGCCGAGTCCGCCCACGAGGACATGCGAGAGCTCCAGGTGGCCGCCGCAGGTCGCGACCAGGTCGAGGAGGACGGTCGCCGCCTGCGCGCCGAGATCGTGACGCTGCTCGGCCGGGATCCCGGCGACGACGTGGTGGGAGCCCTGAAGGCCCACCGGGTGTCGACGCCGGATCCCGTCGCCCTGGCGCGGGTCGGGGAGTGGCTCGAGGCCGCGGGGGTCGACCCGGGTCCCGACCCCGTCGCCACCGCGCGCCGGTTCCTGGCGACCCGGGGTTCGCGAGCGACGCCCTCACCCGAGGAGGTCGAGCTCGCCGCGCTGCGCGAACGGTCGGCGCAGCTCGAGGCGGACTCGGCCCGGCTGGAGACCGAGCGCCGGAGGCTCGAGGAGGTGGCCCAGGAGCTCGACCTGCGTGGCGCCCGGCTCGAGGCCCAGGCGAAGCGGGCCTCCGAGGAGTTGGTGCGCCTCGCGACACCTTCCGGCGAGGGGCCGGACCTCGGGTCGCTGCGCGCCGAGCAGGTCGAGGAGGTGCTCCGGCGCTGCCTGGCCCGCCACCCCTGGCTGGATCACGTCGGACCGCTCCCGATCGTGGTCGACGGCGCGTTGCCGGCTCTCTCGCGGGAGGCTCGGGCCGAGGCGCTCCACCTCCTGGACCGGTTGGCCCACGAGGTCCAGGTCGTCGTGGTGAGCGACGACGCCGCGATCGTGCAGTGGGCGCGAGGCAGGGACGGCGGTGCCGCGGTCGTCTCGCTGCGCGAACGGGGGCGCCGGGCCGCGCAGGAGCGGCGGCGGGCAGCGCGGGCCGAGCGGCAGGCGCGCAAGGCAACCGAGCGGGAGGCCCGGGAAGCCGCGAAGCGGGTAGCGGCGGAGGCCGAGGCGGCGGCGAAGCGGGAGGCCGAGGCGGCCCGGGTGGCCGAGCGGGAGGCCAAGGAAGCCGCGAAGCGGGAGGCGAGGGAGGCAAGGGCGCGGGAGGCGGCCGAGCGGGAGGCGGCCGAGGCGGCGGCGAAGCGGGAGGCCGAGGCGGCGCGAGTGGCCGAGCGGGAGGCCAGGGAAGCCGCGAAGCGGGTAGCGGCGGAGGCCGAGGCGGCGGCGAAGCGGGAGGCCGAGGCGGCGCGGGTGGCCGAGCGGGAGGCCCGGGAAGCCGCGAAGCGGGTAGCGGCGGAGTCCGAGGCGGCGGCGAAGCGGGAGGCCGAGGCGGCGCGGGTGGCCGAGCGGGAGGCCCGGGCAGCCGCGAAGCGGGAGGCGAGGGAGGCCAAGGAGGCCGAGAAGCGGGAAGCGGTTGAGCGCGAGGCAGCCGCGAAGCGGGAGGCCGAGGCGGCGCGGGTGGCCGAGCGGGAGGCCAAGGAAGCGGCGAAGCGGGACGCGGCTGAGCGCGAGGCAGCGGAGGCGGCCCGGCTGGCCGAGCAGGAGGCCGAGGAGCGCCGGGCGCACGAGGAGGGGTCCCGGCGTGCGCGCGAGCAGGAAGCGCGCCAGCGGATCGAGGCCGAGGCCAGGGAGGCCGCGAGCGCGGCGTCCCGTCCCTACGACCCGCGGGCCGCTGCCTACCAGGCCGAGGCCGAGCGCTTCACGGTGGAGCGTGCCGCCCGGATGGCGGATCCTGGCGCGCCGCCCAACGGCCGATCGACTCGGGAGCTGACGGACGGCGTCGGGATGACGCCCGGGGCCGAGACGGTCGTGACCGAGCGTTGCGTGGCCCATGCCTTCCACACGACGACCCTGCGCTGCAGCCGGTGCGAGCTCCCGTTCTGCGACGAGTGCCTCGTGGAGATCGGCGGGGCGAAGAAGCGTGGCCGGGTCTGCGTGAGCCGCGCGCTGATCCTCGCCGGGGTCCGGACGCGAGACCGGAGGGCACGGCGGCGGTAGGGGCTCGGGTTCGAGGTCCCGCGCCCTCCCGGGCGGCCGCATCCACCGACGGACTTTCCCGCCGGAGCGATCTTGGGCCACAATGGCTCGCCGATGGACCTCGAATCCCGTGACTCCGTCTCCTTGAAGCCGGTGGAGCTGGACGAGCTGGGCCAGATCCTCGAGTCGGTGGGCCTTCCCATGACCGACGAGGAGCTCGACCAGCAGGTCGAGCAGTTCCCGCTGGCCGCCCTGGCCACCGAGGACGGCGCGATCCAGGCCTTCCTGCTCGGCTCGCTCGAGCGCATCGGCGGTACCCCGTGCATCCTGTGGGGCCTCGGGGCCGCCAGCCGCGGTCGCCACGCCGGGGCTTCGGTCAAGGCGCTGGCCGGCGAGCTCTACCGCAGGGCCGCCATCTCGTTCCCCGACGAGGACGTGCTGGTGGCGGGCCGGCTCGCGCACCCGGCCGCGTACGCGCTGCTGGGAGCCCTCACCGACGTCGTCCCGAGGCCCGGCTACAGCCCCACCGGGGAGGAGCGGGCCTGGGGTCGCCGGCTCGTACGGAGGTTCTGCTGCCGTGGCGAGTACGACGAGCGGACCTTCCGGCTGGCTCCGAACGGCGCCAGCGAACCGGTCTTCCACGCCGGGACGGCGAAGGGCGGCGGCAAGAAGGCCGCCGAGCTGCTCGGCGAGCTCGACCCGGCGCGCGGTGAGGCGGTCATCGCCTTCGGGTGGGCCACGGCCGAGGCTCTGGCCGACGGCAGCCTGGCCAACGGCTCCTAGCCTCCGTTCCCGTTCCTAGGGTGCCGGTGCCGCCGACGCCTCGTCGAGCTGCGTTCCGAGCTCGGCGGGACGGGTCGTGGGGGCCCTGCACGCGTGGCGCTCGCAGACGTACGCGGTCGGGCGACCGTCGACCAGCCCCCGGCCGGCCAGGAGAGGGGTGGGGGCCGCCCCGTCCGCTGGCGCGGCGGTCACGACGCCGACGGCCGTGGGGGAGGAGCCTCGCGGCGACCTCTTGGCGCAGCTCCCGGGTCGCCGGGTCGGCGGGGTCACCGACCACGACGACCTCGAGCGGTGGGGCCGTGAGTCGCTCGAGTGCGGTGAGGGCGTAGCCGAACGCCCGGGGATGCTCGGCCACCATCTCACCGAGAAGGCCCAGGGACCGGCGGGCCGGCTCCTCGTACCGGTCCTCGCCGGTGAGTGCCGCGAGACGCAGCAGTCCGCTCGCGGCGAGGGAGGTCGCCGCGGGGGTCGCCCCGTCGTCGAGGTCCTTGGGCCGCACGATGAGCTGCTCGGCGTCCTCGCCGGTGGTGAAGAAGCCTCCCCGCTCGTCGTCGTGGAACAGGTCCAGCAGGGCCTCGGCCACGGGTCGGGCGTGGTCCAGCCAGCCCGCGTCGTCCACCGCCGCCAGGGTGAGGAGGGCCTCGAGGAGCGCGGCGTAGTCCTCCGCGTAGGCGCGGTGGTGGGCGCGACCCGCCTGCCAGGAGCGCAGGAACCGGCCGTCCGCCCGCCGCATCGACCGCAGGAGGAAGCGCGCGCTCGATCGAGCCGCCTCCATCCAGTCGGCCCGTTGGAGGGCCGCAGCCGCCCGTCCCAGCGCGTCGAGGAACAGAGCGTTCCACGCCAGGAGGACCTTGTCGTCGCGCCCGGGCCGGATCCGGCGGTCGCGGGCCTCGAGGAGGCGCCGCCGGGCGCGCTCCACGGCGTCGGGTCGCGGCTCCCGCGGGTCCACGACGTGCAGGATGTTGGCGCCCTCGAAGTTCCCCCGCGGCGTGACCCCGTAGTAGCGGACCGCCTCGGCCGCGTCCTCGCCGCAGACGGCCTGGATCTCGTCGATCGACCAGACGTAGAAGCGACCCTCGACCCCCTCGGAGTCGGCGTCCTCGGCCGAGCAGAAGCCCCCTTCGGGTTGGCGGAGGTCGCGCAGCACGTACCCGACGGTCTCCTCGACCACCGTCCGGTAGCGGGCCTCGCCGGTGACCAGGTGGCCGTGGAGGAAGGCGCGCACGAGCAGGGCCTGGTCGTACAGCATCTTCTCGAAGTGGGGGACCAGCCAGTGGGCGTCGACCGAGTACCGGTGGAAGCCACCTCCGAGCTGGTCGTACAGTCCGCCGGCGGCCATGGCGTCGAGGGTGGACCGGGCCATCTCGAGGGCCCGTTCGTCACCGGTGCGCACGTGGCGGCCCAGCAGGAAGTCGACCGGCATGGCGGGGGGAACTTCGGGGCGGTGCCGAACCCGCCGAAGCGGGCGTCGAACGCCCGGGCGAGCCCGAGCGTCGCCCCCCGGAGCAGCTCGTCCCCCGGGATCGTCGCGCCGTCGCCGAGGGCGGCGGTGCGGAGGAGCGCCTCGTGGAGGCGTCCGGCGTGCTCGAGCAGGTCGTCGCGACGCTCCCGCCAGGCCTGGTCCACGGCTTCGAGGACCCGCACGAAGCCGGCCATCCCGGACCGGTCCTCGCGGGGAAGTACGTGCCGCCGAAGAACGGGCGTCCGTCGGGGGCGAGGAAGACGGTCATCGGCCAACCGCCGTGTCCGGTCATCGCCTGGACCGCCTGCATGTACACGGCGTCGACGTCGGGTCGCTCCTCACGGTCGACCTTCACGTTGACGAAGAGGCGGTTCATGACCTCCGCGGTCGCCGGGTCCTCGAACGACTCGTGGGCCATGACGTGGCACCAGTGGCACGACGAGTAGCCCACCGACAGCAGGATCGGGCGGTCGGTGTCGACGGCCACCGCGAAGGCCTCGTCGCCCCACGGGTACCAGTCGACGGGGTTGTCGGCGTGCTGGCGCAGGTACGGGCTGGTCTCACCGGCGAGACGGTTCACGGTTCCCACCCTACGGAGGGGGCGGGCGCAGTGGGGATCGGGCGGGGCGCCCGACGTGTCCGCGGGTCAGACCGGCTCGAGGCCGAGGTGGGCCGCGGCGGTGCGCTGGGCCCAGCGGTAGTCGGGCTTGCCCGACGGTGCCCGGTGGACGAGGTCGACGAAGACGATCTGGCGGGGGGCCTTGTACCCGGCCAGGCGTCGTCGCACGTGCACGTCGAGCTCCTCGAACGACGGCGCCGGGCCGGGCCGGGGCTGGACGAGCGCGACGACCCGTTCACCCCAGCGGAGGTCGTGGAGTCCGACGACCACGGCGTCGAAGACTCCGGGGTGGCCCTTCAGGGTCGCCTCGACCTCCTCCGGGTACACCTTCTCCCCCCCGGTGTTGATGGACGCCGAGCCCCGTCCCAGGAGGGTGATCGTGCCGTCGGCCTCGACGAGGGCGTCGTCGCCGGTGACCGCCCAGCGGACCCCGTCCACCACGGGGAAGGTCGCGGCGGTCTTGACCGGGTCCTTGTGGTAGCGGAGGGGCACGTGGCCGCGCCGGGCCACCTTGCCCACCGTCCCCGAACCCGGTGTGACCGGACGAAGCTCCGGATCGAGCACCGCGGTCTCGTCGTCGATCGCGAACTGCGGTGCCTCCGGGACCTCGCTGCCGGCGACGGTCACCGAGCGTCCCTGCCCACCGCCTTCCGACGAGCCGTAGCCGTCCACGACGAGGGTCCCGGGTAGCCGGTCGGTGAGCGCGCGCTTCACCGCCGGTGACAGGACCGCGCCACCGGAGAGCAGGACCCGGCACGAGGACACGTCGACGTCCGGCCCGAGCCGGTCGAGGGCTTCCACGAGCGGGCGGGCGAACGCGTCGCCGACGACGACGAGGTAGGAGACCTGCTCGCGGGCGATGAGCTCCCAGAGCCGGACGGGGTCGAAGTGCCGGTCGGGCGACACGACGACGGAACCGCCGGACAGGAGCGTGGCCCAGGCCATCCAGTGCGCCGTGCCGTGCATGAACGGGCTCGCGGGCAGGCAGCGCGTCCGTCCGGCCCGGGCGCGCTCGGCGACGTCCTCGGGGCGGTCGAGGGGGCGGGTGCCGGTCCCGCCACCGCCCAGGGCGGCGAAGTAGATGTCCTCGTGGCGCCACATGACGCCCTTGGGCATCCCGGTCGTGCCGCCGGTGTAGAGCACGTAGAGGTCGTCGGAGGACCGAGGTGGGAAGTCCCGCTCGGCGCCCGCGGCGGCGAGGGCGGCCTCGTACTCGACGGCGCCGAGGGGCGCGAGGTCGGCGTCGCTTCCGTCCTCGACCCCCACGAGGGTCGCGAGGCGGGGGAGCGCGGGGTGGACGGCCTCCAGCCTCGGCGCGAGCTCCTGGTGGAACACGATGGCCGAGACGTCGGCGTCGTCGAGGACGTAGCGGAGCTCCTCCTCGACGTACCGGTAGTTGACGTTCACGGGCACCGCACGCAGCTTGAAGGCGGCGTACATCGACTCGAGGTACTCGGTGCCGTTGTAGAGCAGCAGGCCGACGTGGTCGCCGGGCCCGACGCCCGCGGCCCGGAGGTGGTTCGCCAGGCGGGTGGCCCGCTCGTCGAGGGCCCGGAAGGTGAGCCGGCGGGCCCCGCACACCACGGCCTCCCGCTCGGGCACCGCGTCGGTCACCCGCTCGAGGAGGTCGGCCAGGTTCCACTCCATCGGGTCCCCTCGCCCGAGACTCCTTCGGTCCCCTTCGCCCGAACGGGGATCGCCGACGGTACCCCTGTCGCCGCCGGCAGGTCGAAGCCGGCGGGAGCGGTCCCGGGTCTCGGGGGCGTCCCCCGAGCAGCGACGGGAGACGCGAGACTCGGCGGCCGTGAGACTCGCACTCACCGGCGCGTCGGCCGGGCTCGCGATCGGCTACGTGCTGCAGCGGGGGCAGCTCTGCTTCCACGCCACCTTCGCCGGGCTCTACGAGCGCCGGCTCGGGCTGTTCCGCGCCTGGGCGCTGGGGGTCGCGCTCGCCGCGGCCGGCCTCACCCTGGTGTACGGCCTCGGTCCGTGGGACGACCTCAACCGGGGTCTGTCGCTGCGTCCGGTGCCCAACCTCGTCGGCGGCTTGCTGATCGGCGTGGGGATGCACATCGCCATGTCGTGCGCGTCGGGGCTGTTCTACAAGCTCGGCGCGGGGATGTTGGGGTGCCTCGTGGGCCTGGTGGGGTGGGCCCTCGGGGAGCTGGCGGCCCGCGATGTCCGCCTGCCCGGGCGGGAGCCGGTGCTCCGGGGCGAGGACGGGACCCTCCCCGGCTGGCTCGGGGCTCCGCGGTGGCTGCTCGCGTTGCCGCTCGCGGTGGTGGTCGTCGTGGTGCTCGTGCGGACCTCACGGGGCGAGCGAGGACCCGGCCGCGCCTGGCAGTGGGGCTGGGTCCCCACCGGTGTCGTGCTCGGGCTGGCGACGACGGCGGCCTGGGCGCTCGCCGGTGCCGGCGGCGCCAGTTTCGGTCCGAGCACGGTGGGTGCCGTGACGAGCCTCGCCGACGGCGATCCCCACTGGTGGCTGATCGCGTTCCTCCTCGCCGTCGTCGCCGGTTCGTCCGTGGCCGCCCGCACCGCCGGCGGGTGGTGGGTCCGCGGCGAGGCCCCCGTGCGCTACGTGCAGCTCGCGGCCGGCGGGTTCCTCCTGGGCGCCGGGGGTCGCATCGGGGGCGGGTGCAACCTCGGTCACGGGCTGTCGGGCATGGCCCAGCTCAACCTGTCGTCGATGGTGGCCGTCGGCGGGATCGTCGCCGGGATCGGGCTGGCCCGGACGCTGCGGCACGTCGTCACCCGGCGCGTGCCCGTCCCGGCGGAGCTCGCCTGATCGAGGCCCGGTCCGGCGGCGGCCGGCGGCGGGTCACACCCCGAGCCGTCGGAGGGCCGTGTCGACGGCGTCCCAGGCCCGGGCCGCGAAGGCCTCGCGGTCGGAGGCGTCGGCGGCCGCCGCGTCTGCTTCCTCCCACAGGTCGGTCTCCACGGGCCCGAGCACGGCTCGGACCCCGGTCAGGGCACCGGGCTCGGCCTCGACCCGGTCGCGCAGTGTCGCGAACCGGTGCCAGGTCGCCGGTTCGGCGAGGGCCGCCGGGACGTGCTCGGGCGGGAAGACGGGGACGAACACGCTGGTGCACGGGCTCCCGAGGGCGACCCAGGCCCGCAGGGGCGCTCCGGGGTCCTCGGGGAGCTCGGCGACCATCGACGAGGTCGTGGCGAGCAGGGCACGCACGTGCATGCAGACCGAGATGCCGGTGAAGTCGGGGAGGAGCTCGGCCGGCGGGGGGAGACGTCGAACGGGTCGGAGCCCGGAGCTCCCCAGGGACGGTCGCCGTGGTGGCGCAGGACCGCCACGAGGGCTCCGGGGTCGGGGCCTCGGCCAGGGCGGCCACCGCAGGGCGGGTGGCCGCGAGGCGGAGGTCGGCCATGGGCGTGGCGGCGGCGGGGTCGCGCCACCGGTCGAAGTCCGCGCCGGGCGGTACGTCCGCGGAGCTGCGGGTCCACCCGGTGCGCAGCGAGAGCCGGTTCGAGATGGCGGCCCCGGCCACCGGCTCCGCCGCCCAGGTCCGGCCGCTCGTCTCGACGACCCAGGCACCCCCGGGGTCGGCGACGAGGAACGAGGACCAGTAGGAGTCGTCGGAGCCCTCCGCGGTCACCCCGCCCTGGCCGTGGCGCTCGATCAGGGACGTGATGACGTCGACGGCTCCGTCGGCGGTCGTGGCCCGCTCGAGGCCGAGCCGGACCAGGTCCATCCCGATGAGGGCGGGCGGCGCCGCCCTGGGGTCGTCGACCGTGTAGACGGCCTCGTTGCCGATGGCCACCCGATGCTCGTTGACGCCGTGCTCGAAGCCCCACAGCCAGGCGGGCCGGGACCCGAGCAGGGCAGCGGCGCCGGGGTCGTCCAGCTCCAGGTACTGGGTGTGGACGCGGCCGCCCCCGGGCCGGGCCGGGTAGGGCTCGACCACCTGCACCTCGTGGGCGGGGCGGTCGGAGCTCTTGGCGAACAGCGTGCGGCCGGGGACGGTCACGGACAGCGTGTCGCACATGGCCGGAACCTAGCGCTGCGGTCCCCGTCCGGGGCGGCGGCGCGCGGCGGTCAGAAGTCGGAGCCGCCGTCGACGGGCACGGCGGCCCCGACCACGAAGCTGGCCTGCTCCGAGCAGAGGAACACCGCCACCGACGCCACCTCCTCGGGGAGGCCCACCCGCCCCAGGTCGTTCGACGATGCGAAGTCGCGCTCGATGACGGCGTACGCGGCCTCGAGCGGTCCTTCGGGGAGGGAGGGGTCACCGGCCCGCTCGACGTAGTCGGCCAGGACGGGCGACATCACGATGCCGGGACAGATCGTGTTGACGATGATCCCCTCCGGGGCGAGGGTCCGGGCGAGGTTCTTGGAGGCGCTCGCCAGGGCGGCCTTCGAAGCCGTGTAGGACACGAGCCCCGGGCTCTGGTGCCGGATCGACATCGCCGCGAGGTTCACGATCCTGGCGAAGGTCGCCCTGCGGAGGAGGGGAAGGGCGGCCCGGACGGCGCGGACCATGGTCAGCACGCCGAGGTCGTAGTCCCGCATCCAGTCCTCGTCGCTCAGCTCGTCGAGACGGCCGGTCCGGATCGGCCCGGCCGCGTTGACCAGCGCGTTGAGCTCGCCCCACCGCTCGTCGAGGAAGGCGAAGGCGTCGCCGACCTGACCCTGGTCGCGGAGATCCACCGGGAGGCCGAGGGCGTCGGGGGACCCGAGCTCGTGGAGCGCGTCCTCGGTCTCCCGCAGGTCCGACTGGGTCCGGGCCAGCACGGCGACCCGGCAGCCCTCGGCGGCCAGCGACTCGGCCGTGGCCCGTCCCATCCCCCGGGAGCCACCGGCCACGACGGCGGCGCGTCCTCGCAGTCCCAGGTCCACGATCCCCCCCGTCGTCCGCCCGGTCGGAGCGTACCCGCTGGCTAGCGGAACCAGATCCGTTGGTAGTCGCGGCTCATGGGGTGGAGGAGGAGGGCGACGAGGGCGCCGTCGAACATCAGCGTGAAGATGTACCGCCCGAACACCTCGTCGAGCGGGAAGACGATGAACAGCATCGCCACCTGGAGCACGGAGGCCGCCACGGCGACGGCGTAGCCCCACTTCTTCTCGTTGGCGACGCCGAACCCGCCCACGCCCATCCCGACGACGGCGAGCAGCCACGTGAGCCGGGACGTGGCGACCACCCCGAACAGCAGCCCGAAGGCGGCGTTGAGGTAGAGCAGGACGGTGGCGATCACCAGCGTCTGGGGCTGCGAGTGGTTGATCCAGCGGTACTCGTTCACGGTCCCATTCTGGCCGAGGCGGGCCGGCTCGGCAGGAACGGTGACCTCGCGCGCAGCTGGCCGCAGGCCGCGTCCACGTCGGAACCGCGGTTCCGACGCACCGTGACGCCGATCCCGAGACCGCGCAGACGGTCCGCGAAGGCCCGCACCCGGGCGTCCGAAGGGGACCGCCCGGTGAACCCCGCGGTGGGGTTGAGCGGGATCACGTTCACGTGGGCACCGCCCCGGCCACCGAAGGACCGCAGCAGGCGCGCCAGGGCTCCGGCCCGGTCCGGGTCGTCGTTGACGCCGGCGATGCAGGCGTACTCGAAGGTCACCCTGCGCCCCCGGGCCGTCGAGCACTCGCGGGCGGCGTCGAGGACCTCGGCGATCGGGTAGCGGCGGTCGATCGGGACCAGCCGCTCGCGCAGGGCGTCGTCGGGAGCGTGGAGCGAGACGGCGAGGGTCACCGGGAGCCGCTCCTGGGCGAGCCGGCGCATCCCGGGCACGATCCCCACGGTCGAGAGCGTGATGCCTCGGGCCGAGATCCCGAAGTCGTGGTGGAGGCGTTCGATCGACGCCCACACCTCGTCATAGTTGGCGAGGGGCTCGCCCATCCCCATGTAGACGACATGGGAGACCCGCGCCGGCGAGGCGTGCTGGGCCCGGGCGACCTGCTCGACGATCTCGCCGGCCGTCAGGTGGCGCTCGAACCCGGCCTGACCGGTCGCGCAGAACGTGCAGCCCATGGCGCAGCCGGCCTGCGACGAGACGCAGACCGTGGCCCGGCGCAGCGAGGGCATCAGCACCGCCTCCATCTGCGCGCCGTCGTGGGCGGCGGCCCACAGCCACCGGGTCGTGCCGTCGGACGAGACCGCCTCGGCCCGGAGCTCGAGGGCGTCGGGGGAGGGCGCCGGCGAGGCGGGCCCGCAACGCCCGGGGAGCGTCGTGAGCTCGTCGAGCGGCCGGCGCTGCCGGTAGAGCCCCTCCCAGACCTGGCGGGCCCGGTAGCCGGGCTCGCCCCAGTCGGCGAGCAGACCTTCGATCGCGCCCCGGTCGGCGCCGTAGCGGGTCGCGGTCACGGCCGGACCTCACCGACGTAGGCCCGATCCAGGCGCGCGAGGGCGAACCCGAGCGAGTCGTAGAGGCGGAGCGCGGCGGTGTTCGCGCCGTCGACGAACAGCATCCCGGTGGTGGCGCCCCGCTCGGCGAGGGACGCCAGGCCGGAGAGGGTGAGCGCTCGGCCGAGGCCGAGCCCCTGGCGGTCCGGGTCGACGGCGATGACGTAGATCTCGCCGACGTCGCCCGGCGGGTGGAGCTTGGTCCAGCAGGAGCCCGCGAGCCCGTCGTCGTCCTCGACCAGGAGCAGTCCCGCCGGGTCGAACCAGGGCTCGCGCTCCCGCCGCCGGAGCGTCGTGAGGTCCCAACCCGACTGCTCGGGATGCCCTCGAACGCCCGGTTGTTCACCCGGAGCCAGGCCTCCTCGTCCCGTCCCACCTCGAAGGTCCTCACGCGGAACCCGGGTGGCCATCGTGGGGTCTCGGGCCGGGGCAGAGGGACGGTGAGCCGGTGGAGCTCGCGGTCGGGGCGGAGGCCCAGGCGCCCGGCGAGGGCGTCGTCGGCGGGTGTCACGCCGAAGCTCCAGAGGTGGACCGTGCCGCCCCCCGCCCGCCGGACCTGCGCGATCGCCGCCCGCCCGAGCCGGTCGGCCAGCTCGGGCGACCGGTGCGCGGGATGCAGGACCAGCTCCACGCCCCAGGCCCCGGAGGGCTGGTGCGAGACGTGCGCGTAGCCCCGGATCTCCCCGTCGCCGTCGGGGGCCACCGTCCCCGAGAAGCCCCGACCGTCGTCGAGCTCGCGCCGCGGTCCGTCGCCCAGGGCCTCGTGGCCGTCGGCCCGCTCGGCGGCGTCGAGCAGAGCCGCGAGCGCCGGCCGGTCACCGGGCGCGAGGGGGCGGAGCGGCAGGAGCGGGGTCACGGACGGAGGGTACCCCGGGACGCGGTATGGTCCGACGATGGCCCGTCCGAGGGGAGCGAAGGCCCGCGCGGCAGCCGTCGTGGAGCTGCTGGCCGAGGAGTACCCGGAGGCGGAGTGCGCCCTCGTCCATGGCAACGCCTACCAGCTGCTCGTGGCCACGATCCTGTCGGCCCAGTGCACCGACGAGCGGGTCAACATGGTGACCCCGGCGCTGTTCGACCGGTACCCGACGCCCGCGGACCTCGCCGAGGCGGATCCCGAGGAGCTGGAGGACCTCATCCGCTCCACCGGGTTCTTCCGGGCCAAGGCCCGCAGTCTCATCGGGATGGCCCGGGCCGTCGAGGAGCGCTTCGCGGGTGAGATCCCCCGGGAGCTCGAGGACCTCACGACGCTCCCCGGGGTGGGGCGCAAGACCGGGAACGTGGTGCGGTCGGTCGCGTACGGCCTGCCGGGGCTGCCGGTCGACACGCACGTCGGGCGCCTCGCCCGCCGCCTGCGGCTCACCGACGCCACCGATCCCGACAAGGTCGAGGCGGACCTCAACGCGATCGTCGCCCCCGAGGAGCGCGGCGACCTCTCGCTCCGGCTCATCCTGCACGGTCGGCGCGTCTGCTCGGCCCGGTCCCCCCGCTGCGGCGAGTGCGTGCTCGCCGGGGTCTGCCCGTCGGCCGGCGTCGTACCGGCCGCAAGCGGGCGGGCCGGACGCTAGGGGACCGGGCGTCTCGGTACGATCCGCCCGATGGACGTCGAGATCCGCCCGCCCGCCGACGAGGAAGCGGACGCGCTCTTCTCCCTGATGCGCGAGGGGTTCGCGACGCCGGCGCATCGCTTCGATCGGTGGATCTCGCACACCCGGTTCGACCGGTACCTGGGCGCCTACGTGGGCGGTGGGCTGGCCGGAGCGCTCGAGGTGCTCGAGCTCGGCCAGTGGTTCGGCGGCCGCTCGATCCCCATGGGCGGCGTGGCCTCGGTCGCGGTCGCGCCCGAGTGGCGGGGCCAGGGGCTGGCTCCACGGCTCGTGACGCGGGCGATCCACGAGATGCGAGCACGCGGCGAGGCCATCAGCACCCTGTACCCGGCGACCACGCGCCTCTACCGCCGCCTCGGGTGGGAGGTGGCGGGCGAGCACGGCGTCCGGACCGTTCCGGCCCGGTCGCTGGCGTCGCTCCCGCCCGGGGAGCCCGAGCGGCTCCGGCGCGGCTCGGACGACGACCTGCCCCTGGTCCGGGAGTGCTACGACCGCGTCGCCGCGGGCCA
Organism: Acidimicrobiia bacterium; assembly: GCA_027494165.1. Taxonomy (GTDB): domain Bacteria; phylum Actinomycetota; class Acidimicrobiia; order IMCC26256; family JAOSJM01; genus JAOSJM01. The sequence goes on from JAOSJM010000001.1 coordinate 912,884, forward strand.
GAACGGCTTCGTCGACCGCCCCGACTCCTACTGGTCCCGCCGCCTGGACCTCGACCGGAGCGACACCTACCTCTACGTGTGCGAGGCCGAGGGACGGGTCGACGGGTACGTCGTGTACCGCCAGGTCCGGTCGCGTGACGGGTGGGGGTTCGGGATCACCGTCCGCGAGCTCGTGGCCGTCGACCCGGCCGCCGGGCTGGCCCTGTGGCGGCACCTGGGCTCGCACGCGGCCCAGGTCGAGACCGTGACCCTGCTCGGTGGTCCGGCGGACCTCCTCACCCTGCTGCTCCCCGAGCAGGACGTGGCGGTGAAGCGGACCATGGGCTGGATGACGAGGGTCGTCGACGCGAGCGCGGCCGTGGCGGCCCGGGGCTACCCGCCGGGCGTGCGCGCGGAGGTGCACCTCGAGATCGGTGACCGCCAGGCACCCTGGAACGATGGTCCGTTCGTCCTCGACGTGGAGGACGGGCGCGGGGAGCTCCGTCCCGGAGGGACGGGGGACGTGCGTCTCGCCGCCCACGCCCTCGCGGCCCTCTACACGGGCTGGACGTCGGCCCGCACCCTGGCCGCGGCCGGACTCGTGCACCACGCCCGGGACCGCGACCTCGCCGTCCTCGACGCCGTCTTCGCCGGCCCGCGCCCCTGGATGTTCGACGAGTTCTGAGGGGACTTCTGAGGGGGCTCCGGCCTCAGCGGTCCTGGTCGGCGAGGTCGGCCAGGGCCCGGTCGACGTGGCGCCGGGCGCCGACGAGCGCCCGCTCGGCCGCGTACAGGTTGGTCGCGATGGCGGAGTCGGGCGTGTCGCGGTAGCGGTCGGCGACGGTCTCGACCCGGGTGGTGAGCTCGTCGAGCTGCGAGCGCAGGCTCGAGAGCTCGGCGGTGTCTCCGGATGCCATCCCGCGAGCCTGGCCCGTGCCGGTGCCGGCGGCAATTCGGGTCGGATCCCGGGACGCCGGCGTTACGATGGCCGGCGCTCCCCATGCTGGCTCGACTGGACCTCCGCGGCTTCGACGGCGACCCGGGCGCCGTGCTCGTCCGCCCCGACGGCGGCGAAGGCCCCGTCGCGGCAGTTCGGTCCATCATCGCCGCCGTCCGTGACCGGGGCGACGCGGCGCTGCGGGAGCTGACCGCCCGCTTCGACGGCTGCGAGATCGACGAGCTGCGGGTCCCCGCCGAGGAGCTGGCCACGGCCCTCGAGGAAGCCGCCCCCGAGCTGCGGGCCGCCCTCGCGAACGCCCGGGACGCGATCGAGGCCTACCACGAGACCCAGCGCGGCAGCGCCGGGACGGTCGTGGAGCGCGACGGCGTCGCCATCCGGGAGCTCGTGCTCCCGGTCGCCCGCGCCGGCCTCTACGTCCCGGGTGGGCGCGCGGCGTACCCGTCGACCGTGCTCATGACGGCGGTGCCGGCCCGGGTGGCCGGCGTACCCGAGATCGCGCTGTGCGTCCCTCCCGGGCCCGACGGTCGGGTCCCGGCGGCGACCCTCGCGGCCGCGGCGCTGGTGGGGGTCGACGAGGTCTACCGGATCGGCGGGGCCCAGGCCGTCGCGGCGATGGCCTACGGCACGGAGTCGGTCCGGCCCGTCGACGTCATCGTGGGGCCCGGGAACGTCTACGTCGCGCTGGCCAAGCGGGAGGTCGCCGGCATCGTCGGGATCGAGTCCCTGGCGGGGCCGTCCGAGCTCGTGGTCGTGGCCGACGAGGCCAGCCGGGCCGACTTCGTCGCCGCCGACCTCATGGCCCAGGCCGAGCACGGGCCCGACGGCGCGGCGGTGCTCGTGACCTGGAGCGAGGGGCTCGCCGACGCGGTGGACGAGGCGCTCGACGCCCTGCTGCCCGAGGCCCGCCGCCGGGAGGAGATCGAGGCCACGCTGGCCGGCGGGGGCCGGACGGTCCTCGTCGACGGGCCCGAGGCCGCGATGGCGGTGGCGAACACGATCGCGCCCGAGCACCTCCAGCTCGTGAACGCCGACCCCGAGTCCCTGCTCGGGTCGGTGCGCAGCGCCGGGGCGGTGTTCTGCGGCCCGTGGGCCCCCGCGGTGCTCGGCGACTACGTCGTCGGGGTCAACCACGTCCTGCCGACGGCGCGAACGGCCCGCTTCGCCAGCGCGCTGCGGGTCGACCACTTCCGCAAGCACGTCCACGTGGTGTCGGTCGACGAGGCCGCGCTGGGGCGGATGGCCCCCGACGTCCTCGCGCTCGCGGCCGCCGAGGGGCTCGACGCCCACGCCCGATCGGTGGCCCTCCGGGAGCACCGGCGATGATCCCGCACCGGCTCCGCCCGCGCGACGACCTGGGAGCGCTCGAGGGCTACCACTCCCCGCAGCTCCAGGTCTCGGTGCGGCTCAACACGAACGAGAGCCCGTTCGCGCCCCCTCCGGGCTTCGTCGACGACTGGCTCGACGCGGTTCGCGACGTCCCCCTCCACCGCTACCCGGACCGCGGGGCGGTCGAGCTGCGCCGGGAGCTCGGCGCCCGTCTCGGCCAGCCGCCGGAGCGGATCTTCTGCGCCAACGGGTCGAACGAGGTCCTCCAGACGCTGCTGCTCACCTACGGCGGCGCGGGGCGGCGCGTGGCCGTCTTCGAGCCCACCTACGCGCTGCACTCGCACATCGCCCGGATCACGGGCACCGAGGTCGTCGTGGGGGAGCGCCGGGCCGACTTCTCGGTCGACGCCGAGGAGGCCGGGCGGCTGGTCGCGGCGACCGACCCGGTCGTCGTCCTCCTCTGCAGCCCCAACAACCCGACCGGAACGCCGGACCTCCCCGAGGTCGTCGAGGCCGTCGCCGCGGCGGCCCCGGGGCTGGTCGTCGTGGACGAGGCCTACGGCGAGTTCGCCGACCGGAGCGCCCTCGAGCTGGTGGCCGAGGACCGCCCGCTGGTCGTCGTGCGCACTTACTCCAAGGTCTGGTCGATGGCCGCGATGCGCCTGGGCTACTGCGTGGCCCCCGAGTGGGTGGTCGGGGAGCTGGAGAAGGTGGTGCTGCCCTACCACCTGTCGGTGCCCACCCAGCTCGCGGGGACGGTCGCCCTGCGCTTCGAGACCGAGATGGCGGCCCGCGTCGCCTGGCTGGTCGAGGAGCGGAGGCGCCTGGCGGGGGAGCTGGAGGCGACCGAGGGCGTCATGGTGTTCCCGTCGGGAGCGAACTTCCTCCTGCTGCGCGTCCCCGACGGCCCCGGCGAGCCGCCCGGGACCCGCGCCGGGCGGCTGTGGGAGCGGCTCCTCGCCCGTGACGTCCTCGTGCGCGACTTCTCGCGCTGGCCCCGGCTCGAGGGTTGCCTCCGCGTCACGGTGGGGACCCGGGCCGAGAACGACCAGTTCGTGGTCGCCCTGAGGGCGGCTCTCCCGGAGGTGGTGGACCCGTGACGAACCGAGCCTCGCACCAGCGTCGCGAGACCGCGGAGACGACCGTCGAGGTCCGGCTCGAGCTCGACGGCTCGGGGCACGCCGACGCGACGACCGGCATCCCGTTCTTCGACCACATGCTGGAGCAGCTCGGCAAGCACGCCGGGTTCGACCTCACCGTGCGGGCCGAGGGGGACCTCGAGGTCGACACGCACCACACGGTCGAGGACGTGGGGATCGTCCTCGGCACGGCGCTGCGCGAAGCCCTCGGCGACAAGGCCGGGGTCCGCCGCTTCGGTTGGGCCCTGGCCCCCCTCGACGAGGCCCTGGTGCAGGTGGCCCTGGACCTCTCCGGCCGGCCGTTCCTCGTGTACGACGTCGATCCGATGGCCGAGTGGATCGGCACCTTCGACCCCCAGCTCGCCGAGGAGTTCTGGCGGGCCTTCGCGTTCGCGGCGGGCATCACGCTGCACCTGCGGAGCCTGTCGGGCAAGAACGGGCACCACGTGATCGAGTCGTCGTTCAAGGGGGTCGCCCGGGCCCTGCGCGACGCCGTGCGGGTGGAGGGCACGGGGGTCCCCTCCACCAAGGGGACCCTCTAGGTCGTGACGGGCTCGTGATGGACCTGCTGCCGGCCATCGACCTGCGCGGCGGCCGGTGCGTCCGCCTGCTCCGGGGCGAGTTCGACGCCGAGACCGTCTACGGCGACGACCCGGTGGCCGTCGCCGAGGGGTTCGAGGCCGCCGGGGCCCGCTGGATCCACGTCGTCGACCTCGACGCCGCCCGGACCGGGGAGGCCGCCAACCTGGGTGCCGTCGCGGCGATCTGTCGGGCGGTGTCGTGCCGGGTCGAGGCCGGCGGCGGGGTCCGCAGCGTCGAGGCGGCCGACGCGCTGCTCGACGCGGGGGTGGAGCGCGTGGTCGTCGGGACGGCGGCCGTCGAGCGCCCGGCGCTGGTCGAGGAGCTGTGCCGCCGGCATCCCGGGAAGGTGGCCGTCGGCCTCGACGCGCGGGGCCGGGAGGTCGCCGTGCGGGGCTGGACCCGGGGCGGCGGCGCGGATCTGGTGAGCCTGGCCCGCTCGTTCGACTCGTCGGGCGTCGCCGCGCTGGTGGTCACGGAGATCGGCCGGGACGGGACGATGGACGGACCCGACCTCGAGCAGCTCGGCGCGGTGCTCGGGGCGACGTCGCTCGCGGTGGTCGCGAGCGGGGGAGTGGGGCGCCTCGACGACCTTCGGGCGCTGGCCGCGCTGCGGGTCGCGGGACGGTCGCTGGCCGGGGCGATCGTGGGCCGGGCGGTCTACGAGGGCCGCTTCACCGTCGCCGAGGCGCTCGAGGTGGTCGGGGCGAGCTGACCTGGTCCGGGCCGGCCCGGGGCCCCCGTTGGGCCGGTCACGTGCCGTCGGGTACGGTCGGGGACGACGGCTCGGCGGGTGCCGGGCCGAGCACGAGGAGGTCCCATGGCCAACGCGAACGGGGTCGACGAGGGATTCTTCCGGCGGTACCGCGAGCTGCTCGACGCGGAGGACGCCGCCTTCGACGAGCTCGAGCACGCGTACGAGGACGGCGACCGGGCCCACTTCGAGAGCGACCTGGCCGAGTGGCAGTCGGTCGTCGGGCGCCGGGTGGCCTTCCTGGAACGCCACGGCTTCGTCGCCACCCCCACGGGCTGAGAGCTCCCCCATCGAGCAGCGCGGGCCGGCCGGTCCCGCGAGCGCCAGCCACCGGTCATCGCCACGGCGGCCCGAGCCGTCGTGCCTCCTCACGCGCCGGCGGCTCGCGCTTGCCCGGCGGCGCTCCTAGGCGCTCTCGGCGGCGTTCTCGGCGGCGCAGGCCCGGTCGACTCCACCCAGCAGATCGAGGAGGCCCAGGTCTTCCTCCGGCGTCAGGGGCACCTCGGACCCGTACATCAGGATGGCGAACTGGTCGGATCGCTGCTCGGGCTCGGGGCTCCAGCATCCCCAGTGCACCCAGGTCGGTGTCCCGTAGCTCATGATGTCGATCCCGAGAAGATCGAGGATCATCGTCATCTCCGCTTCCGAGGGCGCTGCGGTCGTCAACCAGTCCCAGTCCCCGGATAGTCGTCGGCCGACGCGAAGACGACGATGTCGACGAAGTCGGCCCTGTCACCGGACTCCCAGAGACAGTGCCGTATGCCGTCCGCCGGCCGACCGGCGACGCCGTCGAGGTACGGCTCTCCCATGACGGCGGCGACATCCCGGGACGAGACGTGTTCGCACGGATCGACGACCCCGGGTTCCTCCGGCTCCTCCGCCTCGGTGGGAGGTGGAACCAGCTCGGTCGGGTGGTGGTGTCCTCCGGGATGCTGAAGCCGCCCTGAGGCTCTGGCGTGGAGTCGTCTCCACCACAGGCGGTGAGCAGGGACACGGTGCCTACGACGGCTGCGGCGGCGACGAGGACGAGAAGTCGACGTCGGCGCGTTCGATGCACGGCCGATCACCCCCCGCGATGGCGTCACATCGAGGCCCGGCACCGATGCGCACGGCGCCGACCCTTCCGAGCCCGTCCAGGGTCCCGCGACGGCCGTCCTCGGTCAAGGGCGCGGGAGCCGAGGGGGTCGGGAGGGGGTGGTCGCGGGGGTGTGGTCAGGCGGCGGCCTGGGTTCGGTGGGGTGGTGGTCGTTGGTGTCGGGGGTGGGGTGGTGGTGTGGGGTGGGGTGGCGGTCCAGGTGCGGTCGGGGTGGGCCTGGAGGGTCCATCGGCCTTCGTGGAGTTTGTGGTGATGGGCCCAGCAGACGAGCGCGAGGTTGGGGAGGTTGGTGGGGCCGTGGTCGGTCCAGTGGACGAGGTGGTGGGCTTCGCACCAGCCGGGGGCCGGTCGCAGCCGGGGAAGACGCAGTGGCGGTCGCGTACGAGCAGGGCCCGCCACTGGGCGGGGGTGACGGTGCGGGAGGCGCGTCCGACGTCGAGGGGTTCGGAGCTGCCGGTGGTGACGACCCGGGAGACGGCGGCGTCGCAGCTGATGCGCCGCAGCGTCTCGGCGGACAGCGCCCCGGTGTGGATGGCTTCGGCCCGGATGGTCTCGACCAGGGCGGGACCGGTGGTGCCGGCTCGGGTTTCGAGCCAGGCGAGGTCGACGACGGTGACGACCTGGGGGCGGTGGCGGCGGGTGGGGGTGGTGTCGCCGCCGAAGAGGCCGCGGGGGTCGCCCAGGACGTGACGGCAGATCCCCACCAGCGCGTCGGCGCGCCGCTGGGGGTGGAAGGCGCGGGTTCGTCGGCGGGGCCGTGGCGACGGTCGGTGTCCATCACGGCTTCCAGGGCGGTGATGACGACCTCGCCGGCCTCGGGATCCAACAGCCCGTCCAGGGCGACCATGCCACCCAAGGTCGGTGACACCGACAGGCGCCGCCGCTCGTGACCGGCCCGGGCCGCCCCGGCCCCGCCGTCACCGTCGAGCGCGTCGGTGGCATGGCGGACCACCCAGCCCAGCTCCCGGGGACCCAGCCTGCGGGCCGCGTCGACCAGCGTGGCCTCCAAGGACCCCAACGCCCCGGCCCGCCCGGGCGTGGCGGCCCCGGTGACCACCCGCACGTGATCCCCCGAGACCTCCCCGGCCCCCACGCCCGGGCGAGTCCGGGCAGATCCCCAACCGCCGCGCCGTCCGCACCGCGCCGGCCGCCCGGCCCGGCGTCGTGCGGCACCGGGCCCGCAGCCACGACACCGCCGATGCCGCCCCCTCGGCCTCCCAGTCCCCCCGCCGATCCAGCTCCCCCACCGCCCGACACCACTCCGACTCCAGACGGTCCCCAGACGGCGCAGCCGCACCACCCCCTCCCGGCGCGCCCCCGCCGACTCCACCCCGTGCTCCACCCCGCCCAGCGCGTCGATCGCCACCTCCAGGGCATCCAGGGGCGCACCCAGACTCTCCTGGCCCTCCGCCGGCACGAACATACGTTCGATCCTACCGGGCGGGTACGACAGGAACCCGGGGCACTCCACCGGGTACATCACGGATCCGACCCGAACCCCGCCCAAACGACCTCCGACACCGCCCACAGGACTCCCCACCCGGGCACGCCGCCCCGTCGCCCGCGCGCCGGGCAGGGTCAGCGCAGCTCGTAGCAGTCGTAGACCAGGCGGGAGGCCTCGGGGTCGAACGTGCCCTTGTAGACGGCCTGGATCTCGTTGAGCCAGGTGTAGCGATCGTCGCCGGTGTTGAACAGCGGGGTCCCGTACACCGGTTCTCCCGGCCCCTTCCCGACGTTGGCGCGCCCGCGATAGGCGAGGTAGACGAGGGCGCCGTCGTCGGTCTGCATCGTCGCCCGGACGTCGAGCGTCCCGATCCCGGCCGGGCTCACCCGGAGCCAGTCGGCCGCCGCCCGCCCGGCGAGCCGGCCGCGGATCCGCTCGCCCTCGAAGATGGCGTCGAGCACCTCGAAGATGCACAGGGTCCCCTCGGGGGTGTCGGGGAGGACCATCGGGTCGGCCAGGTCGACGGTGGCGACGCACAGGGGGACGAGCTCGATGCCCACGGACGGCTCCTCTCTCAGCCCGCCAACGAGTCCACGAAGGCCGCGGCCAGGTCGACGAGGTGGTCGGTGCGACCCACGAAGAGGTGGGAGGCGCCCGGCACGACCTGCACCTCGGTGGCCTTCCAGGACTCGATCTCCGGGCAGACCTCGTCGGGGGACCGGACCTCGTCGTGCTGGGCGAGGGCGACGAGCTTGGGGCGCGGGTCGGTCGCGAGTCCCGCGACGTCGTCGACGAACCGCAGCGGCGGCGCGATCGCCAGCCAGGCGGCGACGCGTGTGTCACGCACCGACAGCGCGACGTCGCCTCCGAACGACCACCCGGCGAGCACCAGCGGGGCGCCGGGCGGTAGGGCGTCGTCGAGCACCTCCACCGCTGCGAGGGCGTCGAGGCGCTCGTCGATGCCGGCGCCGTACGCACCCTCGCTGCCCTCGACGCCCCGGAAGTTGAACCGGAGGCAGCGCACCCCGTGCCCGGGGAGCGCCTTGAAGAGGGCGTCGATCACGACCGTGCGCATGCTGCCCCCGAACCGGGGGTGGGGGTGGCACAGCACCATGCCGGCCGGGTCGGGCCCGGGGGCCGCGCCTCCTCGGCCTCGAGCGAGAGGCCGTCGGAGGTCGAGAGGCGGAGGGGCTCGGCCACGGATCGTCACAGTACGCCACCCGCAGGACCGCTAGCGTGGCCGCCCGTGCCCGACTTCGACGTCGAGACCGCCGTCGTCCCGACCGGCCCCACGACCTACCGGGCCGAGCTGCACCCGGGCTGGTGGGTGTTCGTGGGGCCCAACGGCGGCTACGTCGCCGCCGTCGTGCTGCGGGCGCTCACCCTGGCCGTGAACGATCCGAGCCGGGTGCCGCGCTCGATGACCGTCCACTACCTGCGGGTGCCCGACCAGGGGCCCGTGGAGGTCATCGTCACCCTGGAGCGGGAGGGCCGGTCCCAGACCAACTGCTCGGCCCGCCTCTCCCAAGGGGGGCGGACCGTCGCCCTCGCCCTGGCCGCGTTCTCCGCGCCCCGCCAGGGCCCGGAGTTCTGCGACCTGCGGATGCCCGACGTGCCGACGCCCGAGGAGTGCACGCTCCACGACGTCCCCCAGGGGGCGCCTCCGGTCGTGCACCGGTGGGAGATGCGCTGGGCCGTCGGGTCGCCGCCGGGGTCGTGCCCGGCCCCACCTCCGAGGCGGTCACCGGGGGCTGGATCCGCCTCCCCGAGGGGCGGGTGGTCGACCCGCTCGTGGCCGCGGCGATCACCGACGCCTGGCTGCCGCCGCTGTTCTCGAGGCTCGTGCGGGAGTCGGTGGCCGTCCCCACCCTGGACCTGACCGTCCACTTCCGCTCGGCGCTGCCGCTCCCGGCGGCCCGCCCCGACGACTGGGTCCTGTGCGTGTTCCGGTCGAAGGTCGCGGCCGAGGGCTTCGTCGAGGAGGACGGCGAGGTGTGGAGCCGCGAGGGCGTGCTGCTCGCCCAGAGCCGCCAGCTCGCGGCCATGGTGCCGTTCCGGTCGCGCTAGCCCGGTTGCCCCACGCCGAGCTGGTCGAGGAGGAAGGCGAGGACGAGGGCCTCGTCACGCCAGGCGTCGTAGCGCCCCGAAGGGCCCGCGTGCCCGGCCCCCATCTCGGTCTTCAGGACGAGGCAGCGGTCGTCGGTCTTCGTGGCCCGCAGCTTCGCCACCCACTTGGCCGGCTCCCAGAACTGCACCCGGGGGTCGTGCAGCCCGCCGGTCACGAACATCGCCGGGTAGTCCTTCGCCTCGACGTTGTCGTAGGGCGAGTACGACCTCATGAGCGCGTAGGCGTGCGGGTCGGTCACCGGGTCGCCCCACTCCTCCCACTCGGTGACCGTGAGCGGGATGGTCTCGTCGAGCATCGTGGTGAGGCAGTCGACGAAGGGCACCTCGGCCACCACGGCCCGGAACAGGTCGGGCCGGAGGTTCGCGACCGCGCCCATGAGGAGCCCGCCGGCGCTACGACCTCGGGCGGCGAGCCGCTCGGGGGACGTGTAGCCCTCGGCCACGAGGTGCTCCGCGCAGGCGACGAAGTCGGTGAACGTGTGGGTCTTGTGGGCGAGCCGCCCGTCCTCGTACCAGCGGCGACCCATCTCCCCGCCCCCGCGGACGTGGGCCACGGCGAACACGACGCCCCGCTCGAGCAGGCTCAGGCGGGACGGGGAGAACGACGGGTCGATCGCGTGCTCGTAGGAGCCGTACCCGTAGAGCAGGCAGGGGGCGGAGCCGTCGAGGGCCAGGCCCCGCCGGTGCACCACCGACACCGGTACCCGCTCGCCGTCGGGCGCCGTCGCCCACAGGCGGGACGTCTCGTAGTCGGCGGGGTCGTAGCCGCCGAGGACCGGATCCTGCTTCACGAGGGTGCGGGATCGGTCGTCCATCCCGTGGTCGTACGCGGATCGGGGGCGTCACCAGCGAGGTGTAGCCGAAGCGCAACGTGGCGGTGTCGGGCTCGAGGTTGGCACCCACCCACACCGTCCCGACCGGCTCGGGCAGCTCGACGGTGTGGACGTCGCCGTCCGCGAACCGGAGGACCCGGAGGCGGGTGAGGCCGTCGGCCCGCTCGGAGAGCACGAGGTGGCCGGTGAAGGCGTCGACGTGCTCGAGGCGCACGCCGGGTCGGTGGGGGACGACCTCCCGCCAGTGCTCGGGGCCGGGGGTGGCCGCCGGGGCCTCGAAGAGCGCGAAGTCCTGGGCCCCGTCCCGGTTGGTGACCACGAACAGCCGGTCGCCGGCCCCGGTGGCGTGGTGCTCCACCGCGTACTCGACCCCCACCTCCCTCGGGGCCACGACCCGGGGAGGGGCCGACGGCGCCGCGGCATCGACGAGCCACACCTCTGCGGTGGTCTTCGACGCACTCTCGACGAGCAGCACGCGGCCGCTGCGCGCCCGCTCCACCGACACGAAGAAGTGCTCGTCGTCCTCCTGGAGCACCAGCCGGTCGGCCGAGGGCGGGGTCCCCAGCTCGTGGCTCCACACCTGCCAGGGGCGCATCGCCGCGTCGGGCCGGACGTAGAGGATCGTCCGCGCGTCGTCGAACCACGCCAGCCCGTAGGACGTGTTCGGGACCACGTCGGGGAGGTCGACCGCGGCATCGAGGTCGCGGAACCGCAGCTCGTAGCGCTCGCCCCCGGTGACGTCGGTGGAGTAGGCGAGCAGGCGGTGGTCGGGGCTCACCGCGAAGCCCCCGAGGGCGAAGTAGCCGTGGCCCTCGGCGAGCACGTTCTCGTCGAGGAGGACCTCCTCGGCGCCGCCTCCCGTGCCCGCGGGCCGGCGGGCGTGCACCTCGTACTGGAGCCCCGCGACGGTGCGGGTGAGGTACTCGAAGCGCCCCCAGGGGACCGGGGCCGAGGTGTCGGTCTCCTGGACGCGGCCGCGGATCTCGTCGAAGAGGCGCTCCCGGAGCGGGTCGAGGTGGGTCAGGGCCGCCTCGGTGTGCTCGTTCTCGGCGGTGAGGTAGGCGAGCACCTCGGGGTCGTCGCGGTCGCGCAGCCAGTACCAGTCGTCGACCCGCTCGTCGCCGTCGTGGGCGAGGACCGTCGGACGGCGCGGCGCCCGGGGCGGGACGGCGGGAGGTCCGGGGGTCGTGGGCGGGGCCATCGGGCGAGTCTCGCACGCCGGGATCTCCCGGCCGGGGACGAGGAGGCGACGGCTAGATTGGCCGACGGAGGTCCCAGAATGCCCACCGCCACACCCATCACCGCCACCCCCGAGGAGCTCGCGGCCGTCAGGTTCGACGAGCACGGCCTGGTCCCGGCCATCGTCCAGGAGGAGGGCACCGGCCAGGTGCTCATGCTCGGCTACATGAACGCCGAGGCGCTGCGCCGCACCCTCGAGACCGGGCGCACGTGGTTCTGGAGCCGCAGCCGTCAGGAGTACTGGTGCAAGGGGGAGACCTCCGGGGACCGCCAGTGGGTGCGGCAGGCGGCCTACGACTGCGACGGCGACGCCCTGCTGTTCGTCGTGGAGCAGGAGGGCCGGGGCGCCTGCCACACCGGCGAGCGCACCTGCTTCTTCCGCGCCTTCGGGTCCGGGGCCCGGCCGGGACCGGTCTGAGCCGCCCCGTCGTGGCCGCCGATCCGCGACCCAGCCGCGAGGAGTTCGCCGCCCTGGCGCGCGACCACACGGTGGTGCCGGTCTGGCGGGAGGTCCTGGCCGACCTCGAGACGCCCGTCTCGGCCTTCGTGAAGCTGGTCGGGGAGGGGGAGGGCTTCCTGCTCGAGTCGGTCGAGCACGGCGAGCGCTGGGGGAGGTTCTCGTTCATCGGGCGGGACCCGGCGCTCACCCTGGTGGTCCGGGGCACGGAGATCGAGGTCGTGGGCGAGCTCCCGCCGGGAGTGCCCACCGACGGGGGCGCCCTCGCCGCCCTCGAGGCGCTCCTCGCCTCCTACCGGGCCCCCCGCCTCCCGGAGCTGCCACCGTTCCACGGAGGGGTGGTCGGGTACCTCGGCTACGACGTGGTGCGCGAGATCGAGCGGCTCCCGGCCGCCCCGCCCGACGACCTCGGGATGCCCGACGCGGTGCTCTCGCTCACGGGGCACGTCACGGCCTTTGACCACTTCCGCCAGCGGCTCTACCTCGTGGAGAACGTGTTCCTGCCCGAGGGCGCGGGCGCGACCGTCCTCGACGACGCCTACGACCGGGCCGTGGCCCGCCTCGACGGGCTGGTCGAGGAGCTGGCCTCCCCGCTGCCCTACGTCCCGTCGCCGCCCCCCGCCGACGAGCTCACCGAGATCCCCGCCTTCACGTCCACCATGCCGCCCGAGGCGTACCGGGCCGCGGTGGAGGCGGCCCGCGAGCACATCCTCGCCGGCGACATCTTCCAGGTGGTCCTGGCCCAGCGCTTCGACGTCGAGGAGGAGGTCGATCCCTTCGACGTGTACCGGGTGCTGCGGCAGGTGAACCCCTCGCCGTACATGTACTTCCTGCGCCACGCCGAGGTGACCGTGGCCGGCTCCTCGCCCGAACCCATGGTGCAGCTGCTCGACGGCCGGGTGATCAGCCGCCCGATCGCCGGCACGCGCCGGCGGGGGAGGACCGAGGAGGACGACCGGCGCATGGCCGCCGAGCTCGTCGAGCACCCCAAGGAGCGGGCCGAGCACGTGATGCTCGTCGACCTGGCGCGCAACGACGTGGGGCGGGTCGTGGAGTTCGGGACCGAGCAGGTCGACGAGCTGATGACCCTCGAGCGCTACTCGCACGTCATGCACCTCACCAGCCAGGTGTCGGGGCGGCTCGCCGAGGGACGGGGGCCGGTCGACGTGCTGAGGGCCACGTTCCCGGCCGGGACGGTGAGCGGGGCGCCGAAGGTCCGGGCCATGGAGATCATCGACGAGCTCGAGCCCACCAAGCGGGGCCCGTATGCGGGTGTGATCGGCTACGTCGACTTCTCCGGCAACCTCGACACGGCGATCGCCATCCGCACCCTCTTGTGGCGGGAGGGTCGGGCCAGCGTGCAGGCCGGGGCCGGCGTGGTCGCCGACTCGGACCCCGCACTCGAGGACCTCGAGTGCCACAACAAGGCCCGGGCCCTGCTCACCGCGGTGGCCGCGGCCCGGCACCTGGCCTCGCTGCCCGCCCGCTGAGCCCCTCCCCGGGTACGGTGGCGGGAGGCCGGCGCGACGGGCGACCCGACGGGCCGCACACGCCGCACACGCCGCACGAGTGGGTCGAGGGGGTGAGTCGACCGTGGAGCGGACCCCGCTGACCGTGGCCCTGGAGGGCGCGACGCCCGCCTCCGACCTGGGGGTCGAGGTGGCCGGGCACTACGGCGACCCGGCCGCCGAGCTGCGGGCGCTGCAGGAGGACGCCGGGGTCGTGGACCGCTCCGCGCGCGGAGCGGTGCTGGTGTCGGGGCCGGACGCCCTCCCGTTCCTCCACAGCCTCGTCTCCGCCGACGTGGCCGGCCTGGGCGACGGGGAGGGCGCCCACGCGCTGCTGCTGAGCCCCCAGGGGAAGCTCGACGTCGACCTCCGCCTGCTGCGGGTGGGGGAGGAGTGCTGGCTCGACGCCGAGGTCGGCCAGGGTCCGCGACTGGCCGGGTCGCTGCACCGGTTCCTCATCCGGGTGGAGGTGGAGGTCACGGACCGCAGCGAGGCCTGGGGGGAGCTCGCGGTGCGGGGACCGGCGGCGCCGGCCCGGGTCGCCGAGGTCACGGGGGTCGAGCCGCCCGACTCCCCCCACGCCCATGTCGCCTGGGGTGATCTGCGGGTCGTGCGGGCGGGGTCGCCCGGCCGGACGGGGATCGACGTGGTCGGGCCGGTCGGGGCCCTGGCCGGGGCGTGGGAGGCGCTGCGCGGCGGGGGTCCGCTCGGCGGGGCTGGCCGCTCTCGAGCGGGCCCGGATCGAGGCCGGGGTGCCCCGCCAGGGCCACGACCTCGACGAGCGGACGATCCCCCAGGAAGCCCTCCTCGAGCGGGACGCGGTGTCGTTCACGAAGGGCTGCTTCCTCGGCCAGGAGCTGGTGTGCCGCATCGACACCCGGGGGCACGTGAACCGGTACCTGCGCCGGCTGCGCGTCCTGGGCGGTGCGCCCCGGCGGGCGCGGAGGTGGTCCGGGACGGGCGTGGCGTCGGGGTGGTGACCAGCGTGGCCGACCCGATCGAGAGCGAGGGTCCGGCTGCCCTGGGCTACGTCCGCCGGGAGGTGGAGCCACCCGCCGAGGTGCTGGTGCGCTGGGAGGGCGGCGAGGCTCCCGCCGTGGTGGAGGCGGTGCGCGAGGGCTGACCGCCGCCTCCTGGCCTTCCCCGGGTCGGTGCGGATCCGGGGTCCACGGCCCCGATTCCGCGCCGACCGAGGCGTACCGGGGGTGCTCAGGTCCCCGGGGGCCGGTCGGGCCAGGCCGGGGCCAGTGCGGGTCCCGCGGAGGGTGGCCCTACCGAACCCTCGGCGCGCGCCGCCGCCAGGATCGGGAGGCGGACCACGAACCGCGTGCCCTGGCCCGGGCTCGACTCGACCCCGACGGTGCCGCCCATGGCGCCGGTGAGCTCCCGGACGATGGCGAGGCCGAGGCCGGTGCCCACCCGCCGGCCCGGGATCCGCCGCGACGTGTAGAGCCGGTCGAAGACCCGGGGGAGGTCCGCGGGGTCGATGCCCGGGCCGTCGTCGACGACCCGGATCTCGACCTCGTCGTCGCGCGTCCCGACGCCCACCGTGACCGCCGCGGCGGCGTACTTGAGGCCGTTCTCGACGAGGTTGGCCACGACCTGGCCGAGCCGCTCGGGGTCGGCCTCGGCGGGGATCGGACCGTCGCCCTCCATCGCCAGGCTCACCCCGGCTTCCTCGGCGGCCGGGACGAACGCCTCGGCGGAGGCCGTGACGACGGCGGCCGCGTCGACGGCCCGGGGCCGCAGGGAGAACTCGTGGGCGTCGAGCCGGGCCAGGTCGAGCAGGTCGGCCACCAGTCGCTCGAGTCGCCGTGACTCCGACGCGATGACCTCCGCGGCCCGGACCCGTTCGGTCGCGCCCTCGATCGCGCCGTCGGCGATGGCCTCCGCGTACCCCCGGATGGAGGTGAGTGGCGTGCGCAGGTCGTGGGAGACGCTCAGCAGGAACTCCCGCTCCAGCCCGCGGGCGTGCTCGAGCTGGGCCGCCATGTCGTTGAGCGTGGCGGCGAGGCTCGCCATCTCGTCGTCGGCGCCGGTCCCCACGTCGACCCGGGCGGAGAGGTCGCCCGCGGCGATCGTCGCCGCGGTCTGCTCGACGGCGGCGAGGGGGCGGGTCATCCGGCGGGCGAGCCACCAGGAGATGAGCAGCGCGACGAGCAGCGTGGACGCCGCGGCGAACAGGAAGAACGGCCCGATCCGCCCCAACGGGTTCGGGTCGAGGTCCCTGGTGAGCACGAGGGCGGCGGTGCCCTCGGGGGCGACGAAGATCGGCTCGGCCACGAAGACGGTCCGGCCGATCCGGCCGTCGACCGCGTCCCCCGAGACGAGCGCGGTGGTGTCGAGGTCCTCCCAGTCGAGGCCGGCGGGGAGCTCGAACACGGTCTGGAGCTCCTCGTCGCGCAGGAGCCCGACGGCCTCGCCCTGGCGGGGCGCCGGGAGGCCGTCGGGCCCGAGCAGCAGCACGTTCGCGTCGCTGAACCGGGCGGCCCGGGCGATGTTGCGCAGGGAGGCGAGGAACGCCCGGATGTCGTCGCTGAGCGTCGCGGCTCGACGGGCCACCTCCCCCTCGCCGGCCTCGACCCCGGCGGCGGTGGCGCGGACGAGGGCGCGCATGCTCTCGGCGATCTCGGGGGCCTGCTCGTGGAGCTCGTCGAGGGCGGCCTGGCGGTCGGTGGCGCGGGCCAGGCCGAAGGTGACCGCGGCCGTCACCACCAGCACCGCGACGGAGAGCCCGGCGAGGGCGACGAGGAGGCGGGCGCGGAGGCGGGAGCGGCGGGTCACGGCTCCAGCCGGTAACCGACTCCCCGCACGGTCGTGATCGTGGCCGCGTCCCCGAGCTTCTTGCGCACCTGGGCGATGTGGACGTCGACGGTGCGGGCGTCGCCGAACCAGTCGTAGCCCCACACGCCGTCGAGGATCTGCTGGCGGCTGAGGGCGAGCCCCGGGCGCTCGGCGAGGAACCGCAGGAGGTCGAACTCCTTGGTCGTGAAGTCGACGGCGCGGTCACCGACCCGGACCTCGCGCCGGCCCACGTCGACGGTGACCGTCCCCGCCTGCACGACCTCGGGCGCGGGTCCGCCGTCGGTCCGGCGGAGCACGGCCTTCACGCGGGCCACGAGCTCGGCGGGCGAGAACGGCTTGGCGACGTAGTCGTCGGCCCCCAGCTCGAGGCCGAGGACCCGGTCGACCTCGGAGTCCCGGGCCGTCAGGAAGATGACCGGGACCTGTGAGGTGGCCCGGATGCGGCGGCACACCTCGAGGCCGTCGACGTCGGGAAGGCCCACGTCGAGCACGATCAGGCGGGGCCGGTGGTCGCGGACGGCCGCGAGGCCGCCCTCGCCGGTCCCGGCCTTGTGGACGCGGAACCCCTCGCGGGCCAGGTAGATCTCGACGAGGTCGGCGATGTTCGGCTCGTCGTCGACGACGACGACCGTTCCCTTCTCCATGGGTCATCATGCTCGCGCCGTGGGCGCGCCCGGCGTGTGATGGAGACGTGAGGAGAGTGTGAAGCCGGCGGCCGGGACGCGCCCGGGCCGCGCGCTAGCGGTCGAGCCGGTTGGCCCGGGCGACCCCGCCGAGCCACCGGGCGCTCGGGCGGGGACGTCGCTCGAGGGTCTCGCGGTCGATCCCGATCAGGCCGAAGGTCGGGCCGTACCCGAAGGTCCACTCGAAGTTGTCCATCGCCGACCAGTAGTAGTAGCTGCGCACGTCGATCCCGTCGTCGAGGCAACGGCCCAGGCCCGTGAGGGCCTCGGTGACGTACTCGACCCGCTCGGCGTCGTCGTTCGTCGCGATGCCGTTCTCGGTGACGTGGATCGGCACCCCGGGGGCCATCTCCGCCGTGCGCCGGACCGTGGCCTCGAGCGCCCGGGGCCAGTACTCGTAGCCCATGAGCGTGGTCTTCACGCCCTCCTCGGGGCCGAGCATCCCGTGGGGCCCGATGCGGAAGCGGGTGTACATCTGGGCGCCGACGAAGTCGTCGCCCCGGGCCTCCTCCAGGAACACGTCCTCGAGGTCGCGCCGGGCGGTGGCCATGAGCTCCTCGCCGCCCTCGGCCGCCTGGAAGTCGCCGAGGGCCACGGTCATCCCGGCCGGTGCGTCGCCGGGCCCGGCCTTCACCGCCTCGTAGGCGAGGCGGTGGCCCCTCAGCATCACCTCGTTGGCCCGCTGGTAGGCGCCGGCGTCGGAGCGGCCCGGGGGGAAGGCCGCGAACAGGTAGCCCATGAACGACACCATGTTCGGCTCGTTGATCGTGCACGACAGGCCGACGAGGTCGCCGAGGTGGGCCGCGGCCCGCTCGCAGAACCGGGCGAACCGCTCGGCGGTGGCGGGGTTCTCCCATCCGCCGTCGGCCGCGACCCAGCGAGGACTGGTGAAGTGGTGGTAGGTGAGCGCGGGCAGCAGGCCGTGCTCGTGGCACGTGGCCAGCATCCGGCGGTAGTGGTCGAGCGCGGCCCGGGAGATCTCCCCCTCCTCGGGCTCGATCCGGGACCACTCGAGCGAGAAGCGGTAGGAGCCGAAGCCCAGCTCCGCGATCAGGGCGATGTCGGACGGATAGCGCCACAGATGGTCGCACGCGTCGCCCGAGGGCTCGGCGCAGGGCGACGCCGGGTCGTGCTCCCAGGCCCACCAGTCGTTGTTCCAGTTGCCGCCCTCGACCTGGTGGGCCGCGGTGGCCGTGCCCCAGACGAAGCCGTCGGGGAAGGAGATCGTCATGAGCGCGGATCGTATTCCTCCGGAACGGGGGCAAACGGGAACCCGGCAATAGACTGCGCCGGGATGAGCGTCCTCGGCCGGATCCTCGACGGCAAGCGTGAGGAGGTGGCGCGCCTGCGCGCCCCCCAGCGGCGGACCCGGCTCGCGGAGGAGCTCGCCGGCGCGCCGCCGGTCCGTGACCTCACCACCGCCCTCCGGGGGCCCGGCACGGGCCTGGCCGTGATCGCCGAGATCAAGCGCCGCTCGCCGTCGAAGGGGGACCTCGCTCCCGACCTCGACCCCGCCACCACGGCCAAGGCCTACGCCACGGGTGGTGCGGCGGCCCTCTCGGTGCTCACCGACGGGCCCTGGTTCGGAGGTTCGCCCGACGACCTCCGTGAGGCGCGAGCCGCGGTGGAGCTGCCCGTGCTCCGCAAGGACTTCGTCGTCGACCCCCTCCAGCTCGACGAGAGCCGGGCCATGGGCGCCGACGCCACGCTGCTCGTCGTGGCGGCCCTCCCCGACGACGGGCTCGTGCGCGAGCTCCTCGCCCGGGCGGCGGATCTCGGCCTCGCCGCCCTCGTCGAGGTCCACGACGAGCCGGAGCTGGACCGTGCCCTGGCCGCCGGGGCCGGGATCGTCGGGGTCAACTGCCGCGACCTGCGCACCTTCGGGGAGGACCTGGCCGTGGCCGAGCGGCTCGCCACCCGGCTCCCCGACGGAGTCGTCCGGGTGGCCGAGAGCGCCGTACGCTCCCCGGCTGACGCCCGCCGCATGGCCGACGCCGGCTTCCACGCCGTCCTGGTGGGCGAGGCCCTCGTGCGGGCCGACGACCCGATCGCTGCCGTCCGGGCCCTGGTGCGGGCCGAGAAGGGAAGGTGACCGTGCGTTACCAGCTACCGTCCGACCGGATGCCCACCGCGTGGTTCAACGCGGTCCCGTCCCTGCCCGAGCCGCTGGCGCCGCCGCTGCACCCGGGGACCCGTGAGCCGGCCGGACCCGACGACCTCGCCCCGCTGTTCCCGATGGGGCTCATCGGGCAGGAGATGGCGACCGAGGAGTGGATCGACGTCCCCGGCGAGGTGCTCGACATCCTGAGGCTGTGGCGCCCGACCCCGCTCGTGCGGGCCCGCCGCCTCGAGGAGGCCCTCGGGACCCCGGCGCGCATCTACTTCAAGGACGAGTCGGTGTCGCCGGCGGGTTCCCACAAGCCGAACACGGCCGTGGCCCAGGCCTGGTACAACAAGGCCGAGGGCGTCACCCGGCTCACCACCGAGACCGGCGCGGGCCAGTGGGGCAGCGCCCTCTCCTTCGCGTGCAGCCTGCTCGGGATGGAGTGCGAGGTCTACATGGTGCGGGCCTCGTACAACCAGAAGCCGTACCGGCGGATGCTCATGGAGACCTGGGGCGGCACCACGATCCCGTCCCCGTCGGACCGCACGCAGGCCGGCCGGGCCATCCTCGAGGCCGATCCGGACTCGCCGGGGTCGCTCGGCATCGCGATCAGCGAGGCCGTCGAGCGGGCCGCCACCCAGGACGACGCCCACTACTCGCTCGGCTCGGTCCTCAACCACGTGCTGCTGCACCAGACGGTCATCGGTCTCGAGGCCAAGGAGCAGCTCGCGATGGCCGGTGAGGACCGGGTCGACGTGGTGATCGGGTCCTGCGGCGGCGGTTCGAACCTGGGGGGCATCACCCTTCCGTTCGTGCCCGACAAGAAGGCCGGCGCGGACCTCCGGCTGGTGGCGGTCGAGCCCCAGTCGTGCCCGACGCTCACCGAGGGCCGCTACGACTACGACTTCGGCGACACGGCGGGCATGACCCCGCTGCTCCAGATGTACACCCTCGGCCACGACTTCGTGCCGCCCCCCATCCACGCCGGGGGGCTCCGCTACCACGGCGACGCCCCGATCATCTGCAACCTCGTCCGCAACGGCTGGATGGAGGCCGTGGCGTACCCGCAGGGGAAGGTCTTCGAG
Source organism: Acidimicrobiia bacterium (assembly GCA_027494165.1). Taxonomy (GTDB): domain Bacteria; phylum Actinomycetota; class Acidimicrobiia; order IMCC26256; family JAOSJM01; genus JAOSJM01. The sequence continues at coordinate 933,003 of JAOSJM010000001.1, forward strand.
GCCGCGATCCAGTTCGCCCGGACGCAGGGGACGGTCCCGGCGCCCGAGACGGCACACGCGGTCCGGGCGGCCATCGACGAGGCGCTGGCCGCCAAGGAGCAGGGCCAGGATCGGGTGATCCTGTTCAACTACTCCGGGCACGGCCTGCTGGACCTCGCCGCCTACGACGACTTCCTGCACGGCCGGCTCGGCGACGACTGAGGATCGGTGTTCGTCAAGGTCTGCGGCATCACGAACGAGGAGGACGCGCTCCTGGCCGTCGCCCTGGGGGCCGACGCCCTCGGTTTCGTGTTCGCCCCGGGGAGCCGTCGCCAGGTCACGGCCGACACGGCTCGCGACATCGTGCGGCGGCTGCCCCACGGCGTGGTGACGGTGGGTGTGTTCCGTGACGAGCGTCCCGAGCGGGTCGTGGAGATCGTGCACCGGGTGGGACTCACCGGGGCGCAGCTCCACGGCCGGGAGCCGATCTCGGAGGTCCGCTGGGTGCGCCAGCGGGTCCAGTTCGTGATCCAGGCCTTCCAGGCCGGTGACCCGGCCCTCGCGGCCGCGGCCAACGGCCCTGCCGACATCGTCCTCGTCGACTCGGCCCAGCCCGGGTCCGGAAAGGTCTTCGACTGGTCGCTGGCCGAGGGGGTGCCGGGCGGCGTCCGGCTCCTCCTGGCCGGTGGCCTCAACCCCGACAACGTCCAGGAGGCCGTCCGGCGCGTCCGGCCCTGGGGCGTCGACGTGTCCACCGGGGTCGAATCGGCGCCGGGGCGCAAGGACCCCCGCAAGCTGCGACGGTTCCTGGAGGCCACGAAGGAGGTGGCGGCCGTCCTCGAGGAGCCGCGCCCGGAGGCGTCGGCCGAGCGACCCTTCGACTGGGAGGTCGACCTGGGTCTCGAGCCCTAGCGCGCCGGCCGCGGATCGCGGCGGGGGCCGCGGGCATGCGACCCGTATGATGAGCCGTCCACGTGCGAGGAGCATCGTCCATGACCGTCCCCGTCCGGGGTGAGCCCGTCCGCCTGGGTCCACCCGGCCCCGAGCCGTCCGGCCTCGGCCGCTTCGGCGGCTTCGGGGGGCGGTTCGTCCCCGAGACCCTCGTCCCCGCGCTCGAGCAGCTCGAGCAGGAGTTCCGCCGGGCCTGGGCCTCCGAGGCGTTCCGGGCCGAGCTGGCCCAGCTGCTGGAGTCCTACGCGGGCCGGCCCACGCCGGTCACCGAGTGCCGGCGCCTCTCCGAGCGGCTCGGCGTGCGGCTCCTGCTGAAGCGGGAGGACCTCACCCACACCGGGTCGCACAAGATCAACAACGTGCTGGGCCAGGCGCTCCTCACCCGCCGGATGGGCAAGGCGCGGATGATCGCGGAGACCGGTGCGGGCCAGCACGGCGTCGCGACAGCCACCGCGGCGGCGCTGTTCGGGCTCGACTGCACCGTGTTCATGGGGGCCGTCGACGTCGAGCGGCAGGCGCTGAACGTGTTCCGCATGCGGCTGCTCGGCGCCGAGGTCGTGCCGGTGGCCACGGGGAGCGCCACCCTCAAGGACGCGATCAACGAGGCGCTGCGGGAGTGGGTGGCGTCGGTGGAGACGACGCACTACTGCATCGGTTCGGTGGTGGGTCCCCACCCGTTCCCGTGGATGGTGCGCGAGCTCCAGCGGGTGGTGGGGGAGGAGGCCCGGGAGCAGTGCCGGAGCCTGCTCGGCGGGCGTGACCCCGACCTCGTGGTCGCCTGCGTGGGCGGCGGCTCGAACGCCATGGGCACCTTCGCGGGGTTCCTCGACACCGGGGCCCGCCTCGTCGGCGTGGAGGCGGGCGGGGAGGGGCTCGAGTCGGGCCGCCACGGCGCCTCGGTGAACCGGGGCGTGCCGGGGGTGCTGCACGGCTCGCGCTCCCTGTTCCTCCAGGACGAGCACGGCCAGATCCTCGAGGCGCACTCGATCAGCGCCGGGCTCGACTACCCGGGGGTGGGGCCCGAGCACGCCGCGCTGGCCGGGGCCGGTCGGGCCGAGTACCCGTCCGCGACCGACGAGGAGGCGCTCGAGGGGTTCCGGCTCCTCGCGGAGACCGAGGGGATCGTCCCCGCGCTGGAGCCGGCCCACGCACTCGGCTGGCTCGCGCGCGAAGCGGGGCGGTCGGTGCCGTCGGGTTCGACGGTGCTCCTCACCCTCTCCGGGCGGGGCGACAAGGACGTCGTGCAGGTCGCCGAGCGGCTGGGTTCCGAGGTCGCCTCGTGAGGCTCGAGGAGCACCTCAGGGCCCGCCGGGCGCAGGGCCGGAAGCTGCTCGTCCCGTACGTGACCGGCGGGATGGGTCGATCCTGGCCCGAGGTCGTCCGCGCCGTGGTCGATGCCGGGGCGGACGCCGTCGAGATCGGCATCCCCTTCTCGGACCCCGTGATGGACGGCGCGACCATCCAGGAGGCGTCGCAGCGGGCCCTGGAGATCGGTGCCACTCCGGCGGGGATCGTCGCCGAGGCCGCCACGCTCGACGTCGGCGCCCCGATCGTGGTGATGACCTACTACAACCCGGTGCTCCACGCCGGTCACGAGCGCTTCGCCCGCTCGCTGGCCGACGCCGGCGTCGACGGGGCGATCGTCCCCGACCTGCCGCTCGACGAGCTCGACGGGTGGGGCGAGGCCGCGGACGCGACCGGCGTCGAGACGGTGCTCCTCGCTGCTCCCACGACGCCCGACGACCGGTTGCGGGCGATCTGCGACCGCTCCCGCGGCTTCCTGTACGGCGTGTCGCTCATGGGCGTCACGGGGGAGCGCGAGGCGCTGGCCGCCCAGGCGGCCGAGATGGGCCGGCGCTGCAAGGCGGCCACCGACGTGCCGGTGCTCCTCGGCGTGGGCATCTCGTCCCCCGAGCAGGCGGTCGAGGCGGCCCGATCCGCCGACGGGGTGATCGTGGGGAGCGCGCTCGTGCGCCGGCTCCTGCGCGGCGGGGGACCCGAGTCGGCCCACGCGCTGGTGGCGGCCTTCCGGGAGGCGCTCGACCGGGCGAGTGAGGAGGAGGACAGGTGACCGAGAAGGAGTCCTTGACCCCGGCGGTGGAAGAGGCTCGCCTCCGTCGCGACGAGCTCCGCTTCGCTCTCGGGACCTTCGAGCGGGCGACGACCGCGGCCCTGGCCGGCCCGGGGTGGACGGCGGGCGTCCGGAGCGGTCTCGACCAGCTCGCGGGGGCGTTCGACAACCACGTCGTCGTCACGGAGGGGTTCGACGGCCTCTACGCGGAGATCCTCGAGCGGGCCCCGCGCCTCGCTCGGGCCGTGGAGCGGCTCCGCGAGGAGCACGGGGAGCTCCATCGGATGATCCAGGACGTCAAGGGCCGGATGAGCGCCGGGGAGCTCGACGAAGCGGCGCGGGAGGAGGTCCGGGAGGTCGCCCTGGCGCTCCTGGCGGCGTTCGTCCGCCACCGGCACCGGGGGGCCGACCTCGTCTACGAGGCCTACAACCTCGACATCGGCGCGGGCGACTGACGGGGGCGCGGGCCCCGCTACGGGGCCGCGGGGACGTGGAAGGTCTCGCTGATCGCCATCGCGTACCGGAGCAGCTCGTCGGGGCCCAGGCCGTAGACGGGCGGCACCACCGTGACCGAGTCGGCGACCGCCCACACCGGTTCGAGCTGGGCCCGGCACTGCTCGGGGGTGCCGCAGAGCACGAACGTCCGGACCATCTCGTCGGGCACCTGGGAGGCCACGGAGAGGTAGTCCCCCCGCTGGACCCCCTCCTGGAGCGCGCGGGCGGCGTCGCGGAAGCCGTGAGCCGCGAAGTACTCCTCGTACTGGGCCATCCCGCCGTAGAACGCCATGGTGGCGCGACCGTGCTCGAGGGACTGGTCGGGGTCGGGGTTCGGGGCGGCGAACACCCACACGTTGACCTCGACGTCCCGGCGGTGCCGGTCGGCCCGGCCGAGACCCTCCTCGATCCAGGCCGGCACCTCCTCGGTGGCCCACCGGACGGACCAGAGCGGGTGGCCGATGACGCCGTCGGCGATCTCCGCGGCGAGGCGGACGAGCGGACCGCGCAGGGCCGCGATCCACACCGGGATCTCGGTCCGCACCGGCGGTGGCGTGGGCTGGAGCTCGGAGAAGTCGAGGCGGACGTACTCCCCGTCGTAGCGGTCGAGCTCGCCGGTGTGGGCTCCGGCCACGATCATCCGGACGGCCTCGACCACCTCGCGGAGATGGGGCAGGGGCTTCCCGTAGGGCTGGCCGAAGATGCCCTCGCTCCACGCCCGGATGCTCGGCCCGAGGCCGAGCACGAACCGGCCTCCCGACAGCCGGTCCATGTCGAGCGCCGCCATCGCGGTCTCGAAGGGGCTCCGGGCGAACGCCAGCGCGACACCGCTCGCGAGCAGGAGGCGCTCGGTGGAGGTCGCGGCGGCGGCCAGGGGGAGGAAGGGCGGACCGTAGACCTGGCCCGCGAAGACACCCTCGAGTCCGAGGTCCTCGAGCTGGCGTGCCTGGCCGGCCACCATGGCCGCGGGAAGCTGTGCCGAGGTCACGCCCCAGTGGCGCCGGGCCTCCGCGTCGCCCATCTCACCCTCCTGTCGCCGCGTCGGAGGGGGAGCCTACCGCCGGCGCGGAGGAGGCCGGGCCCTCGCCCCGGCCGGGCCGACCCTACGAGGAGCCCTGCCGAGCGTCCTGGAGGAGGCGCCGGGTGGTCGGGAGGTCGTCGAGGGCTCCCACGAGCGCGCCGAGGACCTCGTCGACGACTCCTTCGGCGAAGCCGTGCGCCGCGAGCGTTCGGCGCTGCCAGGCCAGGAAGTCGGCGAGGACGGCCGGCTCGTCCAGCAGGATCGACGCCTCGGCGACCCGGAGCAGCGCGCCCACCTCGTCGGCGAGGCGATCGGCGTCGCCGGCCTCGAACGGCTCCCGCTCGCGCGCCCGGGTGAGGGCGACGTCGGTCAGGGAGACTCGCCGGAGGGCGAGCGCCTCGCACTCGGGGTGGGGCTGGGGGACGGCGGCCTCGGCCCGCTCGGGATCCGGCGTCCACCGCTCGAGCGTCTCGACGGCGCTCGTGGCGTCGGGGGCCCACGCGTCGGCGCCGAGGGCGATCGCCCGGTGCCCGTCGGGCCCGAACGCCCGGCCTCCGGCCAGGACGGGGACCTTCGCCCGGTGGGCGGCACGGATTGACCGGCGGGCGCCCGGGAGGGCCGAGGGGATCGTGCAGCTCAGCGCCAGGGCCTCGGGCCGGTGCTGCCCGAGGAACCGACCGAGCTCGTCCGCCGGGAGCGAGGCTCCGAGCAGGGTGACCTTCCATCCGGCGAGCCCCAGCGCCGCGGCCACGGACCGGGTCGACAGGGCGTGGGTGTCGCCCTCGGCGCACGCGACGACGACGGCGCGAGCGTCGGGATCGGCTTCGAGCGGGAACGCGAGCAGGGCCAGCAGGTCCTCGATGGCGGCGGTCGCACCGTGCTCGTCGGCGACGCCCAGGTCCCCGCGCTCCCAGCGTTCGCCGATCTCGGCCTGGTTGGGGGCGAGCGCCCGCGAGACGATCGTGTCGAGCGGGACCCCGCGGTCGAGCAGATCGAGGGCGAGACGGTACGCGGTCCCGACGTCGGCGCCGAGGACGGCGGCGAGGAACGCCAGCCGGGCCTCCTGCTCGTCACGTTCGCTCGCCACCGGCTGCCTCCTCCGGGGGGACAGCCTAGAGTCGGCGGGCGGCCTGACGGAATCGTCCGACCTTCGGTCCGGTCCCGTAGAGTGTGGTCGTGGACGAGGTCGGCTCCCTCACCCGGGTCTCGGGCTGCGATCTGTGCGAGGCCGCCCGGATCACCCCGTGGTTCCACGAGGACGACATCTGCTGGGTCGCCGAGTGCGAGATCTGCGCGGTCCCGATGGTGGTGTGGCGATTCCACGGCACCACGCCGCCCGACGAGCACCTCGAGCACATGGTCGTCCAGCTCGGCCGGGTCGCGGCCCAGCAGCTCACCGTCGAGCACTACGTCGACGACCACATGCGCAACATCCCCGACCACTACCACGCCCACGCCCGCCCGCGGGGCGGCTTCTTCGGCCACGGGTTCCGCCCGTCGTGACGACGCCGCCCGCCGCGCCCCGCCGTCTCACCGGGGTCGCGAGCGGGCGATGAGCGGCGAACGGGAGTTCCTGGCCCGGCTCCGGGGCCGCCTGCCCCAGCCGCCGGCCGGCCAGACCTGGGTCGGCGACGACGCCGCCGTGCTCGAGGGCGGGCTGCTCGTCGCCACCGACGCGCTGGTGGCCGACGTGCACTTCGACCTGGCGTGGTGCCGGCCCGAGGACGTGGGCTGGAAGGCGCTCGTCGTGAACCTGTCGGATCTCGCCGCGATGGCCGGGTCGCCCTCGGTCGCGGTCGCCGCCCTGGTCGTGCCTCCCGCTCCGGCGGGTCTGGCCGACGCGGTCATGGCGGGCACGAGCGAGGCCGCCGAGGCCTTCGGTTGCCCGCTCGTCGGGGGCGACACGACCGGGGGCCGGCCCTCATGGTGGCCATGGCCGTGATAGGGCACGCCCGGGGCGGGGGGCCGGTGCTGCGCCGCGGTGCCCGGCCCGGGGACGGGATCCACGTCACCGGGGCGCTCGGCGGGGCCTCGGTGGCCCTCCGGTCCCGCCGCCGGGGCCGCACGCCCGAGACGGAGCTCGCCCGGCGCCTCGACCGCCCGGTGCCCCGCCTCGCGGAGGGCTCCGCCGCCGGCGCCGCCGGCGCCACGGCCATGATCGACGTCTCCGACGGACTCGCCGTCGACCTCGGCCACATCTGTGACGAATCGGGCGTCGGCGTCCGCGTCGAGGCCTCCCGGATCCCCGTCGTGGGGGAGCTCGACGACGCCCTCTTCGGCGGGGACGACTACGAGCTGTGCTTCACGGCGCCCGACGAGGACGCGGTGGCCCGGGACTTCGCCGCCTCGGGGCTGGCCCCGCCGGTCCGGATCGGGACCGTGACCGAGGAGCCCGAGCGGGTCCTCGTGCTCCCCGGCGGTCGCGCCCGCCCGCTCCCGGACCGGGGCTGGGACCACGCCGTTCCCTGAGCGGGCGGGGCCCGCTGGGCTGCGGGCCGTGGAGGAACCGGTCGACGAGGACCGACGGGCGGACGCGGATCACGGCCGCCCGAGGTCGGCGAGCCGGACGGGGAGGCGCCGGGCCCCCCACGCACCCGGACGGCTCCGGAACACGCCCGGCAGCGTCGTGCCGCAGGACTCGCACCGACCCTCGCCGTCGAGCCGGTAGTCACCGAGCACGTACCAGTCGCGCTCGATCACCAGCTCGCCGCAGTGGTGGCAGTCGGTGCCGGCGCCCTCGCCGTCGTGGACGTTCCCCGTGTAGGCGTACCGGACACCGTTCGCGCGGGCGATGGCCCGGGCGCGGGTGAGGGTGGCGGCCGGGGTGGGCGGGACGTCACGCATCCGGAAGTCGGGGTGGAAGGCGGTGAAGTGCATCGGCACGTCGGGCCCGAGGTGCTCGACGACCCAGCCCGTCATCTCGTGGATCTCGCCCTCGGAGTCGTTGTGGCCGGGGATGAGGAGGGTGGTGATCTCCACCCAGGTGTCGGTCTCCCGGGCCAGGTGCTCGAGGGTCTCGAGGACGGTCCCCAGGTGGCCGCCCGACAGGTGCCGGTAGAACCCCTCGTCGAACGACTTCAGGTCGACGTTGGCGGCGTCGACGTGGCGGAAGAGGTCCCGGCGGGGCTCCTCGCAGATGTACCCGGCGGTGACGGCGACCGTCCGCACGCCGAGATCGTGGCAGGCCTCGGCGACGTCGACCGCGTACTCGAGGAAGATCACCGGGTCGTTGTAGGTGAAGGCGACGCTGTCACAGCCCAGGTCGCGGGCGGCCCGGGCGATCGTCTCCGGTGAGGCCTGGTCGGCCAGCGTGTCGGTCCGCCGCGACGTGCTGATGTCCCAGTTCTGGCAGAACCGGCAGGCCAGGTTGCAGCCGGCCGTCCCGAACGAGAGGACCGCGCTGCCGGGCAGGAAGTGGTGCAGGGGCTTCTTCTCGATGGGGTCGACGCAGAAACCGCTGGAGCGGCCGTAGGTGGTGAGGACGACCTGGTCGCCCTGGCGGGCCCGGACGAAGCAGAGCCCCCGTTGACCCTCACGGAGCTTGCACGCCCGCGGGCAGAGGTCGCACTGCACGCGCCCGTCGTCGAGGGCGTGCCAGTACCGGGTCGGGACCGTCGGGTTCACGTCGACTCAGGGTACCGACGGGCCTCCCCGTCCCGTTCGGCCGGAGCCGTCTGCGACCGGGCGAGCCGCGTGCCGTCAGGCGGGGATCCGCAGGAGGTAGTCGTCGGCCTCGTCGTCCCAGTCCATGTCGACGATGCCACGGGCGGCGGCCGCCTTGCAGAACTGGAGGAAGCCCCCGTAGCCGAACTGCTTCTCGCTGAAGTCGGGCTGGACCTTGCGGATCTGGTTCTTCAACCCCGACAGGGGTGGAGGGGAGCCCTTGGCCACGATCCGCTCCACGACGGTGCGCAGCAGATCGAAGGCCTTCTCCTCGGCGGGGGACTCCGAGGGCAGGCTCACCTCGGGGTCGCCCTTGGCGGTGCCCTCCCCGAGCTCCACGACCTGCTGCTCCTCGAGGTGGCGGAGCAGCTCGCCGAAGGCGCGGAACCCGTAGTCGGCCTCGGTGAACGTGGGCTCCTTGCGGAGGATCGCCCGCTTGAGCGTCGAGGCCAGGACCGGCCCGCTCGCGCTCCGCTCGAGGCCGGAGAGGGTCTGGGTGACGATCCTCACCAGGTCGTGGAGCTCGGGCCGGGGAGCCGGAGGCGCCTCCTCCTCCGCCTCCTTGACCCGCCGGCGGCCGGCGGCCTTGCGCCCGGCCTCCTTGCGGGCGGGGAGGTCGACGCCCTCGAGCCGGTCGTAGAAGAGGAACTCGTCGCAGGCCGGGGGAGCAGATTGGAGGTGGCGGCCTCGATCCCGATCCCCACGACGCGCTTGTTGAGCTCCCGCAGCTTCTGGACGAGCGGGGTGAAGTCGCTGTCCCCGGTGGCGATCACGAACGTGGTGACGTACTCACGCTCGAACGACAGCTCGATCGCGTCGACGGCCATCTTGATGTCGGCGGCGTTCTTGCGGACCGCCCCCATGCGCTGGGGGATCTCGATGAGCTCGACCTGGTGCCGGGCGAGCATCCGCCGGTCCTCGTCGAAGAAGGACCAGTCCGCGTAGGCCCGCCGGACGACGACCCGGCCGCGCTCGGCGAGGGCGTCGGCGATGGGCTTGAAGTTGAACGGGATGCCGAGGTTGTCCCGCGCGCCGATGGCGAGGTTCTCGTAGTCCAGGAACAGGCCGATGCGTTCTTCTTCGAGGGTCACCTCCGCAGCGTACTTCCCGGGTCGCCGCCGCCCGCGGTGCCCGGGCCGGGGGCGTGACGGTCGCCCGGGCCCGGCGCGGTCCGAGCTCCTGATCGGCGAGGCGAAGGATCACGTGGGGCCCCCGGCCCGCGGTGGGCCGCGGCCGTCCGGGCGCTAGCGTGACACGAGCCGGCCGCCCTGTCGGCCGGCTCGAGGTCTCGTCGTGTGGGCGGTCTCTGACGAATCCCTCCTGGCCGGGTTGGCGACCGGTGACGCGGACGCCGCCGCGGCCCTCGTCGAGCGCTTCCAGCGTCGCGTCTACGGGCTCGCGCTCACCGTGACGGGCGATCCCCGGGTGGCCGAAGAGGTCGCCATCGAGGCGTTCGGCCGCGCCGGACGCCACGCTGCCGACTTCGACCCCCGCCGGTTCTCGGTCGTCACGTGGCTCCTCATGATCACCCGGGGCCTGGCGGTCGACGCCGCCCGACTCCGCCGGTCGATCTCCGTCGACCCCGACGGACTCCTCCCGTTCGACGACGACGATCCGGAGTCGCTCCTCGCCACCGACGACGCGGGCCGGCTCCGGGTCGCCTTCGCCGAGCTGCCCGACGAGCAGCGGCGGGCCCTGACCCGGGCGGCCTTCCTCGGTGAGAGCGCCCGGGAGGTGGCCGACGCCGAGGGGATCCCCGTCGCGACCGCCACGACCCGGATCCGGGCGGGGTTGCTCCGCCTGCGCGCCGTGCTCGCCAGCCAGGAGCGGGCGGAGTGACGGCGCCGGCGGGGTGCGCGCAGGTCCGGGAGGTGGCGCCCGAGCTGGCCCTCGGCGTGCTGGGCGGCGCTCCCCGCGCCGAGGCGCTGGTCCACGTCGGCTCGTGCACGCGCTGCCGGGCGTTCGTCGGCGAGCTGGCCGAGACCGTCGACCTCCTCATGGTCCTCGCCCCGCCGGTGGAGCCCCCGACGGGGTTCGAGCAGGCGGCGACCCGGCGGCTGACCCAACCGCGGCGGTCCTGGCGCCGGTGGCTCACGGTCGGGGCGGCCGCGGCGAGCCTCGTCGCGGCCAGCAGCGTGGTGAGCGTCACCCTGGTTCGGGTCGTCGACGGGCGGGACGCCGGGCCGGGTCGGGCTCCGGAGACGGCGGTGGCGGCGACGCCCGTGACCGCGACGCTCCAGGGCGAGGGCCGGGTGCTGGGGCGGGTCTGGGTGGAGGAGGGCGAGGGCGCCGCGACCGCGTGGGTGTTCCTCGCCGTCGACGGCGGGCTGGCCGATGGCGACGATCGGGTCGAGGTCGTCACCGCCGACGGGCGGGTCGTCGGGGCGAGCGGGGTCAGGGTGCGGGACGGGCGGGGTGCGTGGGGCGGCGTGGTGGAGGTGCCGGCGATCTCGGTGGGCGAGGTCCGGGTGCTCGACGGCTCCGAGCGCGTGCTCGCGGTCGCCGAGCTCGACGGCGTCGAGACGGCGTCGAGCGGCTGAGCGCCGGTCCCCGGGCCGGCCACGGCCCGCCCGCGCGCCGGCCTCGGGCGCGAGGTCACTCCCGCGACGGGCTGACCTCGTCGAGGTGGCGGTGGGCCGGCTCGGGGAGGCGGGGGACGAGCAGGAGGGCGGCCACGAACGGGGCCGCCCCGCACAGCGCGATGGCCGGGCCGAGACCGCCGAGCGGGTCGGAGAGGACGCCGGACACGGCCAGGCCGGTCATCGAGCCCGCCACGCCGAAGACGAGGAGCAGGGCGTTCGAGGTGCTGCGGACCTCGGTCGGGAACAGCTCGGCGTCGAGCGTCCCCAGGCTGACCGCCGCGGCTCCCGCGGCGACGATCGCGAACGTGGAGGCCGACCACAGCACCACACCGTGGGTGAGGAAGAACGTCACCTGCAGGACGGTGGCGAGGGCGAGGCCCGTCGCGGCGACGGGCCGTCTCCCGCGTGACTCGGCCAGCCGGCCCCCCAGGACGAGCCCGAAGAGCCCCGGGAGGCCGTTGGTGACACCCCGGAGCACCGCGATGCCCAGGTTCGAGAAGCCCCGCTCGTCCGCCAGGAAGCGGTTGGTGAGCTGGGCCGACGGGGCGCTGAAGACGTTGCCGAGGAAGGCCACCGCGGCCAGCACGGCGAAGCGGGGACCGTACGAGCGGTCGACGACCCCGCTGAAGCGTCCACGCGAGATCGTGGTGCGGGTGGCCAGGTGCTCGTAGCGCCGGGTCTCGGGCAGGGTTCGCCACAGGCGGGGGAGCAGGACGATCCCGAGGCCGCTCACGCCGAAGGCGATGCGCCAGGTCTCGGGGCCGAGGTCGGCGAGGGGGAGGAGCACGACCGCGAGCGAGAACCCGGCTCCGGAGGCGAGGGCGAACATGGTGGCGGCGTAGGCCCGGGCCCCCTCGGGGGCGTCCTCCACGACCGCGATGCCGGCCACGACGACGGTGGCGTTCACGAAGGCCCGGACGACGAGTTGGGCGGCGGTGAAGGTGGCGAGGGTCGGGGCGAGCGCGGCGAGCCCGTTGGCGACGCACAGGCCGGCGAAGGACGCGGTCACGAGGAGCCGCCGGCCCCGCCGGTCGGCGGCCGCGGTCGCCACGAGGGCGACGAGCACCCCGGCCCGGGTGACCGCGAGCGCCGTCCCGAGGGCGGCGTTGGAGGCCCCGAAGCTGTCGGCCACCGAGTCCGCGTTCTGGCCGAACAGGGCGCTGCCGAACGCGGCGAGGGCCCCGAAGGCGCTCGCGGTGGCCAGGAGCTGCACCTGGCGCTCGGAGAACCGCACCGCGGGGAGGAAGACGACCGCCCGCGGCGGAGGTGGTGGTGGCCGTCCCTCGACGTCGGCGGCCAGGAGCCGGCCGGCGTGCCGGACGAGACGGCCGAGCTGCAGCGCGAGGAGGGGCCGGAAGAACCAGCCGAAGAAGGGCACGCGCAGGCCGCTGTGGCCCTCGAGCGCCACCGTGCAGGCCCCGCCGGCGGCCGGGCGGACCTCGACCCGGAGTCGAGCCTCGGCGTCGGTCGCGCCCACGAGCGGGGCGACCGACGAGCCGTCGGGTCGGGGCTCGGCGCCGAGGAGCCGGGTGGCCGCGGCCTTCGCCGACGCGGGCGGCGCGCCGACGGTGATCAGCATCCGGCGCCGCACGTGGGGCATGCTACGGCCTCGTCACCGAGCCGGAGGATCCCGATGCGCCAGTTGACCGTCGGCGACCAGGCCCCCGACTTCGCCCTCACCGACCAGCGCGGGGAGACCGTGCGCCTGAAGGACTTCCGCGGCCGCAAGCTGGTCGTCTACTTCTACCCGCGTGCCAACACCCCCGGGTGCACGACGCAGTCCTGCGAGCTGCGGGACGCCGAGCCGGACCTGGCCGGCCTCGGCGCCGCGGTCGTCGGCATCAGCCCCGACGGGCCCGAGGCCCAGAAGCGCTTCGACGACAAGTACGGCCTGGGCTTCCCGCTGCTCTCCGACACCGACCACACCGTGGCCGAGGCGTGGGGGGTCTGGGGGCAGAAGAAGCTCTACGGCAAGACGTTCCTGGGCATCGTCCGCTCGGCCTTCGTGGTCGACGAGAAGGGCAAGGTCGCCGCGACCTTCTACAAGGTCAGCCCCAAGGACACCGTGCCCGAGGTCAAGGCCGCGCTCGCGGGGTAGCGGGCGCCCCCGGCCCCTCAGGCGCCGACGGCGTGGAAGCCGCCATCGACGTGGAGCATCTCGCCCGTCGTGGCGGGGAACAGGTCCGAGAGCAGGGCGACGCAGGCCCGAGCCACCGGCTCGGCGTCGTGGATGTCCCAGCCCAGCGGGGCCCGTCCCGCCCAGGCCTCCTCGAAGTGCTCGAAGCCCGGGACGCTGCGGGCGGCGATCGTGCGGATCGGCCCCGCGCACACGAGGTTCACCCGGATCCCCCGGGGCCCGAGGTCACGGGCCAGGTAGCGGGCGGTCGACTCGAGGGCCGCCTTGGCGACCCCCATCCAGTCGTAGACCGGCCAGGCCTGCCGGGCGTCGAAGTCGAGCCCGACGATCGAGCCGGCGCGGCCCTCCAGGCACGGCAGCGTCGCCTCGGTCAGCGCCTTGAGGGAGTACGCGGAGACCTGCAGCGCCACCGACACGTCCTCCCACGGCGCCCCCAGGAAGTTCCCGCCCAGGCACGACTCGGGGGCGAAGCCGATGGCGTGCAGGACCCCGTCGAGGGGACCGTCGAGCCTGGCGGCGAGGCTGGCGAGGTCGTCGGCGTTCGAGACGTCGAGCTCGAGGATCCCGGGCTCGGTGGGCAGACGCCGTGCCGCCCGCCGGGTGAGGCCCATCGCGCGGCCGAAGGACGTGAGGACCACCTCGGCGCCGTGCTCCTGGGCCAGGCGCGCGACCGCGAAGGCGATCGACGAGGTGTTGAGCACTCCGGTGACGAGCACACGCTTGCCTTCGAGCAGCATCGGGATCCTCCTGGGACCGGGTCAGAGAGGTGTGTTCGAGTGGCGGCGGTGGACGGGGCGCTCCCGTTTGGTCGCCAGGTGCTCGAGGGCGGCCGACAGCGCACGGCGCGTCTCGGCGGGGGCGACGACGTCGTCGACGTACCCGCGCTCGGCGGCGCGGTAGGGGTTCGAGAAGCGCTGCTCGTACTCCGCCTCGAGCGAGCCCCGCTCCGCTTCGCGGGCCCGGTCGTCGTCCACCGCGGCGAGGCGCCGGCCGTGGAGGATGCGGACCGCGGCGGAGGCGCCCATGACCGCGATCTCCGACCGCGGCCACGCCAGGCACCAGTCGTTCCCCAGCCCCTTGGAGTCCATGACGATGTAGGCGCCGCCGTAGGCCTTGCGGAGCACGACGCAGAGGCGCGGGACGGTGGCGGCGGCGTAGGCGTGGACGAGCTCGGCCCCGTGGCGGATCATGCCCCGCCACTCGAGGTCCCGGCCCGGCTCGAAGCCCGGCGTGTCGACGAAGGTGACGATCGGGAGGTTGAAGGCGTCGCACCACTGGACGAAGCGGGCCGCCTTGCGGGACGCCTCGATGTCGAGGGTCCCGGCCCGGTGGAGAGGCTGGTTGGCGACCACCCCCACCGCCCGGCCGTCGAGCCGGCCCAGGCCGGTGACGAGGTTCGGGGCGTACCCGGGTCGCAGCTCGAGGAAGCCGCCGGCGTCGAGCACGTCGTCGATCACGACCCGGACGTCGTACGAGGCGTTGGGCCGGTCGGGGACGACCGCGGCGGCTCGCGGGCAGGCCCGGTCGACCGGGTCGTCGCCGGGGAGCCGTGGCGGGTCGAGGAGGTGGTTCGGGGGCAGGTACTCGAGGAGGACGTCGACGGCGAGCCGGGCCTGCTCCTCGTCGTCGACGACGAGGGCGGCGACGCCGCTGCGCCGGTCGTGGACGGCCGCGCCCCCGAGCTCCTCGCGACCGACCTCCATCCCGGTGAACTGGGCGACGACGTCGGGTCCGCTCACGTAGGCGAACGCGGCGGCGGTCATCACCACGTGGTCGACGAGACCGAGGAGGAGGGCCGGGCCGCTGACGCACGGCCCGACGACCACGAGGATCGTGGGCACGACCCCGGAGGCGTCGGCGAAGGCACGGGCGATGCCCCCCCAGGCGTGGAGGGAGCTGGCTCCCTCGTGCACGTCGGCGCCGGACGTGTCGAGGAAGCCGACGACGGGCAGGCCCAGGTCGACGGCCAGGCGGACGGCCCGCTGCGCCGCGTCGCCCCCCGCCTCGCCGATGGCCCCGTGGCGGGGCCCGCCCCCGATCCGGAACTCGACCCGCGAGGGGTGCGCCGCGGTCACGCGTGCGTCGACCTGGGGGCACCGGGCTCGCATGACGGGCAGCGCCCGGTCGGCGAGCAGGCTGTCGCTCGCGCCCGTCACGGGTGGCGGAGGGGGCGGGACGGCCGGGACCACCGGGCTCGGAGCCGGTCGATCACCCGGTCAGTCGACCGGGGTGAGCACGAGGGTGGCGTTGTGCCCCCCGAAGCCGAACGAGTTGGAGAGGACCGGAGCCGGGGCGATCGCCCGGGGCTCGCCGTGGACGACGTCGAGGCCGATGTCGTCGCCCTGCTCCTCGTGGTTGGCGGTCGGCGGGACGAGCCCGTGGCGCAAGGCGAGGATGGAGGCGGCGGCCTCCGCCGCGCCGGCCGCGCCGACGAGGTGCCCGGTGACCCCCTTCGTGGAGGTGACCGGCGGCGGGGAGTCGCCGAAGACCTTGTGGAGCGCCTCGGCCTCGGCGGCGTCGTTGAGCGGTGTGGACGTTCCGTGCGCGTTGACGTGACCGATCGCCTCGGGCCCGATGCCGGCGTCCTCGAGCGCGAGCTGCATGCACGCGGCCGCGCCCGACCCGCCCGGCGAGGGGGCCGTGATGTGGTACGCGTCGGCGTTGCGGCCGTAGCCGGTGACCTCGGCGTGGAGCGTGGCCCCGCGGGCGCGCGCCCGGTCGAGCCGTTCCAGCAGGAGGCAGGCCGCACCCTCTCCCATGACGAAGCCGTCACGCGCCGCGTCGAACGGCCGCGAGGCGAGCTCGGGCTCGTCGTTGCGCGTGCTGAGCGCGCCCATGCGGGCGAAGGCGGAGATGGCCGTGGGCGTCATCGACGACTCCGCGCCACCCGTCATCACGACGTCGGCCGAGCCCTCGCGGATGATCCGGGCCGCCTCCCCGATGGCGTTCGCGCTCGCCGCGCAGGCCGTCGCGAGGCAGAGGTTGGGACCGGTCCAACCGAAGTGCATGGCCAGCATGCCGGCCGTGGCGTTCGCCATCATCATCGGCACCAGGAACGGGCTCACGCGCGACGCGCCCCGATCGAGGTAGACGCCCACCTGGTCCTCGAGGGTGATGAGCCCCCCGATCCCGGTGCCGACCACCACCGCGCAGCGGGCCGGATCGGCTCCCGGGTCGCCGGCGGCGGCGAGCGCGTCGACGGCGGCCGCCAGACCCAGCTGGGTCACGCGGTCGACGCGACGGGCCTCCTTCGGGCCGAGGTAGGGCGACGGGTCGAAGTCGCGCACCTCGCAGCCGATCCGGACCGGCAGCGGCGACGGGTCGTAGCGGGTGATCGTGGCGGCCCGGGAGCGGCCGGACAGGAGCGTGGACCAGAACTCGTCGAGGTCGCAGCCGGCCGGGGTCTTGACGCCGATGCCGGTCACGACCACCCGCGGGCGCCCCCGATGGTCGAGCTCGCTCATGGTGCAGCCTCCTGTCGAGACGTCGGGGTCGTCCCCCCGGTCACGCGCTGGCGGCGATCTTGTCGAGCACCAGCGTGACCGCCTGACCGACGGTCTCGACGCCCTCGAGGTCCTCCTCGGGGACGGTGATGTCGAAGCGCTCCTCGAGGCCCATCACGAGCTCGACCAGGTCGAGGCTGTCGGCCTCGAGGTCCTCCTTGAAGCGGGCATCCTCGGTGACGGCGTCGGCCTCGACGCTCAGCACCTCCACGGCCACCTCTCGGAGAGCGGCCAGCGCATCCTCACGGTTCATCGTGTCCTCCTGCGTGGGTCGTGCCGTACACGAGCCGGTCAGTGTCCCATCCCGAGGCCGCCGTCCACGGGCACGAGCGCCCCGGTGACGTAGCCGGCGGCATCGGAGCAGAGGAAGGCGACCACGGCGGCCACCTCCTCGGCGGTCCCGAAGCGCCCGAGCGGGACCAGCGCCTCGGTGGCCCGGCGCCACCCCTCGTCCATGGCCTCGGTCATCGCGGTCACGATAGGCCCGGGGGCGACGACGTTACAGGTGACGTTGCGGGGGGCGAGCTCGCGGGCGACCGAGCGGCTGAGGCCGAGCAGGCCGGCCTTGGCCGCCGCGTAGTTGGCCTGCCCGGCCTGCCCCGCGTGCCCGCTCACGGACGAGACGTTGACGATCCGCCCGAACCGGGCGCGCATCATCCTGGGAGCGGCCCTCCGGATGGTGTGGAACGCCCCGCCGAGGTTGGTCCGGAGGACCTCGTCCCAGTGCTCGTCGCTCATGCGCACCAGGAGGCCGTCGCGCGTGACCCCGGCGTTGTTCACGAGGACCGTCGCCGGGCCCCAGGTCTCCTCGACCTCGGTGAAGGCGGCGTCGACGCTGCCGGGGTCGGCGACGTCGGCCTTCACGGCGAGGCCCTCGGTGCCCGCCGCCCCGATCGCGGCCCGGGTCTGCTCGGCCGCGTCCGCGTCGTGCGCGTAGCAGAAGGCGACCCGGTGGCCGGCGGCGGCGAGGGCGACCGCGATGGCCCGCCCGATGCCCCGGGAGCCGCCGGTCACGAAGGCGACCCGGTCGCTCACGGCGTCCCCCAGCGGAGGATGGCGCTGGCCCAGGTCATGCCGGCGCCGAAGCCCGACAGGAGCACGAGGTCGCCGGGGCGGACCCGACCGTCCTCCACCGCCTCGGCCAGGGCGAGGGGGATCGACGCCGCGGAGGTGTTCCCGTAGCGGTCGATGTTCACCACGGTGCGCTCGGCCGGGATCTCGAGGCGGCTGGCGGCGGCCTCGATGATGCGCCGGTTGGCCTGGTGGGGGACGAACCATGCGATGTCGGACGCCGACACGCCCGCCCGTTCCATGGCCGCGCGCGAGGAGTCCACCACCGCCCGGACCGCCCGCCGGAAGACCTCCTGGCCGGCCATCTTCAGGTAGTGGTCTCCCGCCTCGACGGACTCGATCGAGGCGGGGAGCCGGCTCCCACCCGCGGGGACCTCGAGGAGGTGGGCGGCGGACCCGTCGCAGCCGAGGTCCCAGGTGACGAGCCCGGGGCCGTCGGCGGGGGAGGGGGCGAGCACGACCGCGGCGGCACCGTCACCGAACAGCACGCACGTCCCGCGGTCGTGGGGGTCGGTGATCCTGCTCAGGGTCTCGGCGCCGACGACGAGCACGTGGCGGAGCCCGCCGGTGACGAGGAGCGACGAGCCGACGACGAGCGCGTACACGAACCCGGCGCAGCCGGCGCCGAGGTCGAACGAACCGCACGGGAGACCCAGGCCCTCGCCGACGAACGCACCGGTGTGGGGGGATGGGCTGCTCGGGGGTGGCCGTGGCGACCACGAGGAGGTCGACGTCGGCGGGAGACAAGCCGGCGTGCTTGAGGGCCGCGGCCCCGGCCTCGACGGCAAGGGTGGCCGTGGACTCCTCGGGCCCGGCGACGCGTCGCTCGCGGATGCCGGTCCGTTCGATGATCCAGGCGTCGCTGGTGTCGACCCGCCGCTCGAGCTCGGCGTTGGTGAGCCGGTGCTCGGGGAGCGCGGTTCCCCAGCCGACGATGGCGGCGCGCGCGGTCACGCGACGCGGAGCCAGGCGACGGGCTGACCGGGGCGGAGGCGCTCCCCGGGCTGGGCGAGCATCCCCATGAGGAACCCCCCGAAGGGGCTGCGGACGGGCGTGGACGAACCGGGTCCGTCGAGGCGGCCGACGACCTGACCCTCGGCGAGGGGCACCCCCTCGGGCGAGACGGAGGACGGCACGGACGGGTGGAAGACCCCGGCCGCCGGGGCCACGATCAGCCGCTCGGGCACGAGCAGCCGTTCCCCCTGGTGGAGCACGGCTTCCATCAGCGCACCTCCGCGAGGGCAGGGAGGTCGTCGGGTGCGGCGACCCCCTGGACGGTGACGTCGGGGACGGCCCGCTTGGCGAGGCCGGCGAGCATCGAGCCGTGGCCGACCTCGAGGAACCGGTCGGCCCCCAGGGCGACCAGCGTCTCCATCGAGGGACGCCAGCGGACGGGAACGGTCACGTGGTCGGCGAGGCGGCGGCGCCAGCCGTCGACGTCGTCGTGGGCGCCGGCGTCGTCGTTCGACACCACCGGGACGCTCGGCGGGGACAGGGGGAGGTCGGCGAGCTCGCGCTCGAGCGCGGTGGCGGCCTCGGCCATGAGCGGGGTGTGGAACGCACCGCCGACGTTGAGGGGCATCACCTTGCGGACGCCGAGCTCGCGGGCCCGCGCGGCCCCGGCGTCGACGCCGTCGGGGGTCCCGGCGATCACGACCTGCCCGGGGGCGTTGTCGTTGGCGACCCAGCACCCGCCGGGAGCGGCGGCGCACGCGGCCTCGGCCTGCTCCAGGGTGGCGCCGAGCAGCGCGGCCATCCGGCCGGGGTGGTGGTCGGCGGCGGCCTGGGTGAGCTCGGCGCGCCGGGCGGCGAAGCGCACCCCGTCCTCCAGGGGCAGGGCGCCCGCGGCGACCAGCGCGGTGACCTGGCCGAGGGAGTGGCCGGCGAAGGCGACCGGCTCCACGAGGGGCCGCACCGCCTCCCACGCCACGAGCGAGGTGAGGAGCACCGCGAGCTGGGCCTCGCGCGTGCGTGCGAGCTGCTCGGCCGGTGCGTCGAGGAGGAGGGGGGCGAGGGGTTCCCCGAGCGCGGCCTCCGCCCGGGCCACGAGCGACCAGGCCGGGTGGTCCATCCAGGGCGCGCCCATGCCGGGCTGCTGGGTTCCCTGGCCTGGGAAGACGACGGCGACGCTCAAGGGCTGGGGCTCCTCCGAGGGGTCGGGACTCCGACCGGCCCCCTCGCGACGGGGTTACATTCCCCGGCGCGACGGCCGGGACAGCGCCGTCCATTCGTAGCGTCGTTACCGAGAGGTAGGCGAGTTACCGGTGAGTACCCCAGGCTCGGAACCGTTCGACCCCGTCGGCCTGCTCCCGCACCGTCCGCCGTTCCGCTTCGTCGACCGGGTGGACGCGCTCGTCCCCGGCCAGTCGGTCGAGGCGCGCTACCGGGTCACCGGGGAGGAGGCCTTCCTCGCGGGGCACTTCCCGGGGAATCCGGTGCTGCCGGGCGTGATCCAGCTCGAGGCCCTCGCGCAGGCGGGCGCGATCGCGGTGCTCGCCGACGAGCGGTACGCGGGGAAGCTCCCGCTGTTCGGCGGCGTGGAGAAGGTGCGGTTCCGGAGGGTGGTGCGGCCCGGGGACGAGATGGTCCTCTCGGTGACCCTCGAGCGGCTGAGCGCACGCGGCGGCTGGGGAGCGGGGCGGGCGACGGTCGACGGCGCCGTCTGCTGCGAGGGGCGCATCTTCTTCGCCCTCGCGTAGCCGCGGCGCGCGCCGGCCGGGGTCAGCCCGGGTCGGGCCGGGCGTGGTCGCGGTCGGGTCCGGGCTCGACGTCGGATCCCTGCTCCTCGGACGCCACCGCGGCGGGGTCGTCGCCGAGGAGGAGCCTGGCCTCGACCTGCGGGTCGAGGGGTCGCTCGGACCGCACCCGCCGCCACGGGGCGGCCACGATCAGGGCCAGCGCCAGCAGCGAGCAGGCCACGAGCACGATCGCGAGGACGGCGCTGGCGCTCATCGCATCGGCTCCCGACGGAGGGGAGTCACCTCGGCGCCGGCTCGGCGGATCCGGTGGCGGCGGTAGGCGAGGAGGCCGGCGAGGCTGCCTCCGACGAGGAGCAGACGGCGTGCTCGACGCCGTCGGGGGCGGCGGACGAAGAGGGTCACGTCGGGTGGATCACCTCATTACGGGGAACGGAGGCTCAGCATACCGGTACGATGCGGCGTCGCCCCGCCCGGGTGGTGGAACGGCAGACACGGCGGACTCAAAATCCGCTGCCCGCGAGGGCGTGAGGGTTCGAATCCCTCCCCGGGCACCCCTCCTGACCAGGAGAAACGGTCTCCGGCGAGCACCCCTGAGGGCGCCCCGGAGGCCGTCGTGGTCACGCCGTGGTCACGGGAGCTGCCGGAGCCGTGCGAGCCCGGAGCGTTGATCCCCGGCCCACCGGTGCCCGTACTGCTGGAGCGTGAAGGCCACCGAGGAGTGCCCGAGCCGCTCCGTGACGACGTCGGGACGTACCCCGGCGTCGAGGAGCTGGTGGCAGTGCGAGTGGCGCAGGTCGTGGAACCGGATCGCGGGCATGTCGAGGCCGGGAGCGTGACGGCGCACCAAGTCGGTCCAACGCCGCGACAGCCGGTCCGGGTGGATCGGGGAGCCGTCGACCTCGCAGAACACCAGGTCGTGGTCCCGCCAGCCCTCCCCGAGCGCGAGACGTCGTTCGAGCTGGGCCTGCCGGTGGCGGCGAAGCACGTCCACTAGCGGCCCGTCGAGTTCGACGGTGCGCCGGCCGGCGTCGGACTTCGGTTCCTTGACGTGCGTGCCGTCGAGGCCCTTGCCGACCGACCGGGCGACCGTGACCGTCTGCGCGTCGAGGTCGACGTCAGCCCACCGGAGCGCCACCAGTTCACCGCGGCGCATCCCCGTGAGCGCGGCGACGTGCCACAGCGCCACGTGCTCGTGGTCGGCGACCGCGCCGAGGAACGTGACGGTCTGCTCGTAGGTCCACGTTGGGTACCGCTTCGCCCGCGCGGCCCGGGCCCGTGGCGGCCGAGCCTCCCCGGCGACGTTCCGGGCGACTTTCCTGAGACGGCGAGCCTCGGCGAGCATCTTGCGCACCGCGACATGGGAGGCCCGGACGGTCCGGGCTGAGCGGCCCGCGTCGAGGAGCACCCCGTAGGCCCCGTCCAAGTCCAGCGCGCTCAGGTCCTGGAGGCGGACGTCGCCGATCGCCGGGAGGAGACGGTCGATCGACTCCTTGTAGTGCTTCACGGTCCCCGGCTCGAGCCCCTCGGCCGGGAGCGCGCCGACCCACGACGCCGCGAACCCGGCGACCGTGTCGTCGGCGGGGACCGGGACGTGACCGGCCGCGAGCTGCGCCCGGAACCGGTCGAGCGCCGCGACCGCGGCGCCCTTGGTAGGGAAGCCACGGCGTCGAACCTGCCGGCGCTTCCCGTCCGGGCCGGGCGCGTCGATCACGAAGTACCACGTCCCCCGCTTGGGGTCCTTCCTCGCGCTGCCGATGCTCATCACGACCCCTCCTCATCGAGGAACCCGCGCTCGCGGGCAAGCTCCAGGTACTTGTACGCCTGACTCCGGCTGACGTGGAACGTGTCCGCGACGAGATGCCACGACGCGACGCCGGGCTCGGCCTGCTCGCGGACCACGCGGGCGACGTCACGGAGCCGCTCGTCGGTCACCCGGTTCCGCCGGCGCGGCGACGCGAACGTCTCCTCCTTGGCGACCGCCTCGTCGACGGTGAGCGGCACGGCCGCGAACGGGCCCGTCCGGCCGGGCGAGCGCGCCGCGGTGGCGCACGCCATCGCGACCATCCGGGTCAGCGGGAGGCGACGTATCTCGACGCCCGACAGGGACGGCCCGGCCGGGTTCCGGGCGACCCGGACGGCCTCGACGACCGGCTCCCCGGCCACGACCCGCACGTCAACCTCCACCGTGTGCTCGTGGGGGTCGTGGAATCGGGCCGTGAACGCCTCCGGGAGCTGGTAGCCCCGTGAGCTGACGTCGCCCGTCCCGGTCTCCCACTCGATGCCGATTCGCACCCCCGGGGCCTCCTCTCGTCCGGCCAGCCTGGCCGGATAACCGGACGCTAGCAGGACGCACAGCCGTCCGCAAGGACGTACCATCCCGGGCATGACCACAGCATCAGCCCCCATCCCCGAGCCCTCGGTAGCGCCCGTCCTCCCGGTCGAGGAGGCCGGCCGGTACCTCGGGCTCGGCCGATCCGCGGCGTACGCAGCGGTGGCCCGGGGCGAGATCCCGGCGCTGAGGATCGGCCGGCGAGTCGTGGTGCCCACCGCGGCGCTTCGGCGCCTACTCGCCCTCGACGAGGAGGCATCGTGACGCGACGAGGCCCGGGCGCAGGCCCGGGCCCCCTCACTACGTCCGCCAAGACGTCACCCGAGAGTGTACCCCCGGGGTACGCCCGTGGTGGCCGATCTCCGGTTCCGTACGGCCGCGATCCCCGGGCTGGTCGCCGCCTCCATCCCGCGGCGCCGCGGGGTGCGCCCCGGGGGTTTCGGGCCCTACGGGCCCCCCTCCCCCCCCCCCCCCCCCCCCCCCCCCCCCCCCCCCCCCCCCCCCCCCCCCCCATCTACGCCGAGGGTCTCTGCCTGTTCGTGGGGCCGCCCAAGATCGGCAAGAGCTGGGCGGCACTCGACGTGGCGCTCGGCGTCGCAGGTGCGGGGGTGTCGCGCTCGGCCGCATCCGGGTCGGCGATCCCCGCCCGGTCCTCTACCTCGCCCTGGAGGTTGGGGAGCGACGGTTGCAGGCCCAGGTCGGCGGCTCCTCGCCGGGTCGCCGATCCCGGGACTCCTGCACTACCTGACGAGGGGTGGAGCCCGGCACGATCCTCGACGTCATGGCAGCGTGGCTCGACGGGGAAGGCCGACGACGGGACCGGCCCGGTCGTGATCCTCGACACGCTCAGCGCGGGTGAGTGCCCCGGCGCTCAACGGGGAGACGACCCCTACCAGCGGGACTACCGGATCGGCGCGGCGCTCAAGGCCCTCACCGACGACCACCCCGGCACGACCGTCATCGTGAATCACCACGACCGCAAGGTGTCCTCGGACGACTTCGTCGGCGCGGTGTCGGGCACCTACGGCCTAGCTGAGAGCGCCGACACGGTGGTCATCCTCGGCCGTGGCCGCCACGACTCGTTACCGGGCTCGTCCAGGTGACCGGCCGTGACGTCCCCGAGGGACGAAGATGGAGGTCGCGTGTGCACATATCGTCGAGGCTTCTGTCTAGCTCACCCTGCCGGACTGACGTCCAGATCAGCGCATCGCGATCACGCTTGGCGCCGGGCGCGGGCGACCGACGGCCGAAGGGTCGCGGACCGTGTCGCGTGAAATTGCTGGCGCTCATCTCCTCGACGCGATCGCCGGGTGGGCATCCGACCGGCTCATCCTCGCCGACGCTGGGCCTCACGCTCGACCAGGTCGGACCGAGTACGGCTGTGCGAGCCGTCTGGCGATCGACTGAGCCGTGGCGTCGGCTCGATCGTGCCCTCTACGCACCCCAGACCCCTCGACGTTTGCGAGATGATCGCGGTGTAGCTCTCGCGACACCGCCACTACCTGACGCCGGTTTTTCGTGACCGCCCTGGGGCTTGCCCACCTGGTAGAGCGCACACTCGCGGTCGCACGAGCGACCACCGGGGTACTGGCCCGCCGGACCCCCTGCAGCGAAGCTCCGCCCCAGGCGCCCGGCGTCCCACCGTCCACGACCGCCTCTCCCGCGTGTGCCCAGCGGGTCGCTCCCACCCCGAGAAGGCCCCGACCGAGACACGCTGTGGTGTGGGTGCGTTCAGCGAACGGACCCACTTCGCCGGCGGTCCTCGACAGAACCGTTTGGCGGGTGGCGCAGACGCTGCTTCCGCTTCTAGGGGCCGGAGAGGGCCTGACGACGACTACTAGCAAGCGTGGCCTGCCGCCAGGGCGCCCCGGTGTGCCGCCTGCTGGCGTCTCGTCATGTCGGCACCCCCCGTAGTACGTGCGTCGGGACGGAGGCCCCAGTGCCGAGGACTTCGTGATCCTTCCCCGACAGGTCGTGACCGCGCGCTGACCAAGGCCCGGGCCGAGTACGTCCCGGTCGCGGACCTCTACAGCGGGACCCCGGCCCCCCCGAGCACGAGTCCTGGGCCGAGTTCGGAGCCCTGGCCGACTGGCTCGATACGTTATCCCATCACCCATGAGGAGGTGCACGTGTGACTAGCTCCATCACCCCTGGCCACCCGAGGTCGAGGGCGACGCGTTCCGCTGCGCCGTCGCCCTGGCACGGGCGGCGCAGGCCGGCGACGGCCCCCCGTTCGATGGGCTGTGGTCCACGGCGCTGGGTCCGAGGCGACGGTATCGGGGCGCTGGCCTGCCTGCCCGGGCAGCTGGTCCGTTCGGCTCGGCTGCGCTCGGCGTGGTCGTTCGACGTCGCGGCGTCGCTCGACCGACTCGCGCTCGTCGCCGCGTCGCTCGACGTGCTCCCCACCGACGACGACGGATAGCCGGTACCCCCACGGGTAGTAGTATGTCATGCCCCCGGGGTAGACTGACACCAGGAGGTAGCCGCGATGGCCACCGAGCACGACACCAGCACCACGACCGACCCCGAGGCCGACGATCTGGGCGAGGCCGGGAAGCGTGCGCTCGACGCCGAGCGTCGGGCCCGCCGGGACGCCGAGCGCCGGAGCGTGAGCTTCGGGCCCGGGTCGAGGAGCTGGAGACGGCAGAGCTGCGACGCGACGTCGCGGCCGAGAAGGGCCTCACGGCCGAGCAGGCTCGACGCCTGACCGTGCCGACCCGCGAGGAGCTGGAGGCCGACGCCGACGACTTGCTCGCCGCGTTCGGTTCGACGAGCAAGGCTCCCCGAGCGCGAAGCCCCGTCCGGAGCTTCGGGGCGGCACCGATCCGAGCGACATGCCCGAGGACGTCTCCGGACTGGCCGACCGGATCATGGGGCGGGGCATCTAGGCCCACGACCCCGGCCACCGCGATGGTGGCCACGAGCACGACACGGCCGCGACGGTCGGGTCGGGCGCCCGCGACGGGCATGACCCGTACCCGTTCACGTCGACTTAGGAGCCCATCGTGGCCGTTCTCACCGCTCAGTCCATCTCGTCCCTCGCGCTGGAGCTGCTCCGGCGGAGCCTCGTCCTCCCCGCACCGTCGCCCGTGTCCCCGGTGGCGAGTTCAGCGGGGCCGAACGGGGCGACCATCACCGTCCGAGTCCGCCAGTCCCGCCAGTCCCGGGTGCAGGAGACCCCCGGGGCGCCCATCAGCTACGACGCCATCAACGAGGTCTCCGTCCCCGTCACCGTCCGGCATCTCTACGACGCGCGACCCGGCTGAGCGACACGGACGTGTCGCTCGGCATCGCCGACTTCGGCCGGCAGGTCACGGCTCCTCAGGTCGCGCCCGTCGCGCTCGGCGCGGAGACCGAGCTGGCCGCCGCGATGAACGCCCTCGACTCGACCATCGAGGTCACGTCGTCGAGCGACGTGGCGGACGCCGTGCTCGCCGCCCGCGAGTTCCTGACCGCCGAGCAGTGCCCCGCGGGGGTCGGTGGCTCGCCGTCTCGCCGGAGTTCGCGACGCTGCTCCTCAAGGTCGACAAGTTCACCCGGGTGGACCAGTCGGGGTCGCCTTCGGCGCTGCGCGACGCCGTGCTCGGCCGGCTCTACGGGCTGATCGTGGTGGAGAGCGCGGCGCTCAACCCCGGCACGGCGCTCGCCTACCACGAGAGCGGCATCGTCTGGGCGAGCCGGGCCCCGGCCATCCCCCGCGGGTCGACGAACGCGGCGACGATGAACGAGGACGGCATCGCGCTCCGCCAGGTCTTCGCCTACGACGTGGGGGTGCTCTCCGACGTGTCCGCCATCGACACGTTCGCCGGCGCGAGCGTCGTGTACGAGGACGGCGCCCCCGGCAACGTGCTGTCCCGCGTGGTGAAGCTCGCCATGCCGGACGCGCCGAGCTGATGGTCCCCGGGCCGGTGAGAGGGTGACGACCTCCTCCCCTCGTCATGGCACACCGGCCCGGCGCTGCTGCCCCGGCCCTCGGGTCCCCCGTCGTCCTCGGGGGTCGGGGCGCAGCACACACCCCCGGGGGTGACTGATGCCCCGTCCCGCGCTCGCGACCCTCGTCGACCTGGAAGCGTGGCTCGGCGAGAGCGTCCCCAACGACGCCCACGCCACCGCGCTCCTCGCGCACGCCTCGGAGATCGTCCGGGCCTACGCGGGTGTCTCCTGGCTCGATGAGGACCCCCCCGCACAGATCCCCGGGGTGGTCTGCGCCATGGTCGAACGCGCGACCCGCAACCCCGCCGGCGTCGTCCAGGAGACCGCGGGTCCCTTCACCCGGTCGTTCGGGCGCGACGCCGCGCAACGCCTCTATCTCACCCGGGCCGAGCGGGCCGTCATCCGCGCCGCGGTCGGACGGCTCGCTGTCCTGCCACTCGCGACGACCCGAGGTCCGATCGAGACCGCGCCGGTCGCCACCGACACGCCATGGTGGTGGCCAGGGGGTGGGGGATGACCCCTCCCCGACCCGGCGCGTGTGCGGTCGGCATAGCGCCTGCCTGTCGCCGAGAGCTGAAACGAATGGCCCCCTGGGAGGTCCGATGAGTCCTGATTCGGTCCCGAATGCCCCGAAGGGGACCGGGCCGGCCGGCCGGCGCCTGTGGCGCTCGATCCTCGGCCGCTGGGAGCTGGACGAGCATGAGATGGTGCTGCTCCGGGAGCTGGTCCGGGTGGTCGACCGGCTCGACGAGCTGCACGCTCTGGTGGCCCGTGACGGGCTGATGGTCGACGGTCCCGGTGGGCTCGACCGGGTGCATCCCGCGGCGGTCGAGGCCCGGCAGTTGGCCATCGTCGAGGCCCGGTTGGTCGCCGCGTTGCGGCTCCCAGAGGAGCGCCAGGGGCGACGGCAGCGTCGGGTCGGGGTCCGCGGGGTCTACTCGCTCGCCGATGCTCGGATGGCCCGGTGAGGCCCCGACGCCGCGACGCCGGCCGTGGAGGGCTGGTGGCCGAGCACTACTTCCGCCGGTCGATAGCGGCGCGGCTCGACCCCGGGCGCGACATGTGCGCCGGCCTCCCGGCGCTCGACGCCGAGGAGCAGGCCTTCGTCGAGGAGCTGCTCGCCGGCCGGGCCGGCCCCGGCGCCCTCGTCGAGATCATCACGGCTCGCTACGGGCCCTACGAGCCCTGGCACCCGATCGACGACGAGGGCTTACGGGTCGTGGAGTAGGGATACCCCCGGGGGTACCGTTCGCGTGGTGGACGATGCCCTCCTCGCCGCGCTCATGCTCCCCGGCGAGCTGCCGTCCCTCGACGCGCTCCTCGGCCGTCCCCCGTGGCACGCGCAGGCTGCGTGTCGCGGTGAGGGGCCCGACCGGTGGTTCCCGGAGCGAGGAGCGAACACGGCGACGGTCGCCGAGGCCCGGGCCGTCTGCCGGTCCTGTGCCGTCCGGGTCGACTGCCTGTCCTACGCGTTCGCCAGCCCGAACCCGGCCGGCCTCCCGGGCGTGTGGGGTGGCTTGTCGTCCCGGGAGCGCCGGCACGCCCTACGACGCGGGCTCGCCCCGGCCGACGCCATCGACCTCGCCGACCGTCGCCTCCGCCTCGCCGGCTGACCCGAGCCCGTGGTCACGGCGTGGTCACGGGAGCTGCCGGAGAGGGCGCTACGGGACGTCACGGGAACGGACGGAGAACCCGCGAATGGGCAGGTCAGCCGTACTGCACCGGACACGGTGTCACGGGCCGGTACGGCGCTGGGACGACTCAAAATCCGCTGCCCGCGAGGGCGTGAGGGTTCGAATCCCTCCCCGGGCACTCGGGTGAGGCTCAGCGGGACCCGGCGACCAGCCGCCTGAGCTCGGCGAGCTCGGCGAGGACCTGCTCGCTCGCGTCACGCCCCGGCCCCACCACTACGCTCCGGGGCTCGTGACGCAGGGAGTGGCTCGGCGGGTCCTCACGGGTGTGGCGGGATGGGCCGTCGTCCTCGTGGGGCTCCGGCTCACGCTGGCCGCACCGGAGCGGTGCCGGGTCCCCACCGGCACGGAGGTGCGCCGGGCCGCCGAGGAAGCGGTCGGCTGGTTCGCCCGCAACCTCCGGGAGGACGGTCGCTGGCTCTACGCCTACGACCGCGCGGCCGACCGGGTCGACCCGACGTACAACATCGTGCGCCACGCCGGGGTCTCCCTCTCCCTGGCCCAGGCCGACCGCCACGGGATCGCCGGGGCGCGCGAGACCCTCGACGCCGGTCTCGCGTACGCGCTCGGACACCTCGTCGACACCGGGGCCGGGGTGGGGTTCGGCGTCGAGGGCCGGGACCTGGAGGCGGGGGCCGCGGCCCTGCTCGCGAGCGCGCTCGTGGAGCGCCGGGAGGTGACCGGCGAGACCGTCCACGACGGGACGCTGCGCGCCCTCGGCCGCTTCCTCGCCGCCCAGGTGGAGGACGACGGCCGGGTGCTCGGCTGGTGGAGCCCGTCGTCGGGCGGTCCCGTGCCCGAGTCGACGTCGCAGTACTACACGGGCGAGGCGTTCTGGGCGCTGGCCCGGCTCCACACCACCTTCCCCCGCGAGGGCTGGGACGACCCGGTCCGCCGGGTCGCCCGGTACCTGGCGCGAGAGCGCGACGACCGGGAGCCGAGGTTCCCCCCCGTCTCCGACCACTGGGCGGCCTACGCCTACGACGAGATCGCCCACTGGCCCGAGGGGGGCGGCCTCGGACCGGGCGACCGGGAGTACGCCCGACGCCAGGCCGGTCTCTTCTCGGTCCAGGCCCGGTGGGAGGCCCAGAAGGACGGCGCCGTCACCCGGCTGACCCACGGAGCCGACGTGCTGGCCGCCGGGGTCGGGACGTGGGGTGAAGGGCTCGGGGCGCTGTGGAGGGCGTCGGCGGCCGACCCGGGGCTGGCGGACCTCCGGGCGGGCGCGGCCGGGCGACTGGTGTGCCTCTCGGGGCTGCTCGTCGACCGCCAGGTCGGCGCGACCGAGGCCGCGGCGGGCGCCCGGCCGGACGCGACCCGGGGGGCCTGGTTCAGCGGGGGCCGGACCCAGATGGACGACCAGCAGCACGCGCTCTCGGCCCTCCTCGCGGCCACGGCGGTCCTCGAGGAGGGCGGATGAGCACCGGCCTCCTGCTCGTCGCCTACCTCGGCGCCTGGAACGCGGGGCGTCTCCATCGGGCCCTCCCCGCCGGTGACCGGTCCCCGGGCCAGCGGATCGCCGCGGTCCTCCTCGGTGCGGGGCTCGCCCTCGCCTCGGTCACGGCCCTCGCCTCCCTCGCCTCGGACCTGCTCGACCTCCTCGACCTCAGCGCCCCGACGGCCCGCCTCTCGGCCGGAGCGGTCGCCGCACTGACGGGGGCCCGCGACCTGTGCACGGGCCCGCCGTCGCCCGACCCGGCCCTGCCCGGCTGGCGGGCCGGGATCGTCCCGGTCTGGTTCCCCCTGCTGCTCTCCCCGTCGGCCGGGCTCCTCGCGCTGGGCGGAGGGGCCGACCACGACGCGCTCATCGTGTTCGTCGCCGCCGGGCTCGGCGTGCTCCCACTCGTGGCCAGCGTGGCGTGGAGGGCCGACCGGCTCGCGCCGGTGTGGGCACGGGTGGAGCTCGGCGTCCATCGGCTCCTGGCCGCCGCGCTGGTCGCGGCCGGGTTGGCGCTCACGGTCGACGGCGTCTTCGACCTCTGATCCGACCGGGCGGGGTCGTCTCGCCCGGCTCCAGGTCCCGTAGGCTCCGGCGCGCGGGGGGCATCGCGACCGGAGACGAGACGGAGGGAGTCGATGGCGACCCCGCAAGCCGCCCTGTTCGTCGAGGGCACGCCCTTCCACTGGTTCCTGCACTTCGACGTCGCCCCCGACGCGGACCTCGACGCGGTGCGCCGCGCCGTGGGTGAGGTCCGGGCCCGGGCCGCGGACCCCGTGTCGCTCCACCGGCTCGAGCTGCTCGTCGCCTTCGGCGACCGCCTGCTCTCCCGCCTCGCCGGAGCGGGAGAGCCCCGCAGGCGCGCGGTCGTTCACCGGGGTGGTGGGGCCCCACGGTCGCTCGGCCGTCGCCACCCAGCACGACCTGCTCGTCTGGGTGCACGGCGACCGTCACGACCTGAACTTCGACGCCGCGCTCGCCACCCGGCGGGTGCTCTCGGACGTCGCGTGCCTCGTCGAGGAGACCGCGGGCTTCGTCTACCGCGACTGCCGGGATCTCACCGGGTTCGTCGACGGGACCGAGAACCCGCCCGCGGAGGAGGCCCGGGAGCTCGTGATCCTCCCGGAGGGAGCGCCGGGGGCGGGTGGCAGCTACGTGCTCGTCCAGCGCTGGGTGCACGACCTCGACGCCTTCCACGCGCTCCCGACGGCCGAGCAGGAGCGCGTGATCGGGCGGACCAAGCCCGACAGCGTCGAGCTCGACGACCTGCCGCCGGACTCCCACGTGGGCCGGGTGGTCGTCGAGGACGAGGCCGGGGAGGAGATCGAGATCTACCGCCGCTCGGTGCCCTACGGGACGGCCGCGGAGGCCGGCCTGCTCTTCCTCGCCTTCACCGACGACCTGGACAAGTTCGAGCTCATCCTGTCACGGATGTTCGGGACGTCCGGGGACGGGTTCCACGACCGGCTCACCGAGCTCTCCGCGGCGGTGTCCGGCGGCTACTACTTCGCGCCCGCGCAGGAGGCCCTCGACGGGTGGCTGTCCTGATCGCCGGTCGTGGTCGCGCGCTGCTCCTCCCGGTCGACCCCGGAGCGGCAGCCGTCAGCGGGGCCGGTCGTCGGGAGCGCGGCAGAGCACCCGCAGGGTCGGGTACGGGTTGACCGCCCCGTGGCCGCCGGGGTGGATCTCGAAGTGCGTGTGGGGCGGCCCGCCGGCCGCGTTCCCCGTGTCGCCGGTGTAGCCGACGACGTCGCCCAGCTTCACGAGGCGCGGTGGGCCCTCGAACCGGTCCAGGTGGGCGTAGTAGTAGCTGACGCCGTCGTCGCCGCGGAGCCACACGGCCAGCCCCCCGTTCCCCCCGGTGCGGTGCTCGACGACGCCGTCGACCACGGCGACGTTGGGTGTCCCCCGCGAGGCCACGAGGTCGGTCCCCTCGTGGGTCCGGTCCTCCGAACGGGGCTGGCCCCAGTCGTTGGTGAAGGCGACGGCGCCGTCGACGGGGCACCGCAGGGCCCCGGTGGCCACCTGCCCGGCCGCGGCGCCCTCGGCTCCGGCCGCCGCCTCGCGCGCCTGGGAGGCGCGGATCTCCCGGAGCTGCTCGAGCGCGGCGCCGGCGAGGGCGAGCTGGAAGTCGAGCAGGCGGCGGAGGAGCTCGAGCTGGGCGACGAGGACGTCCTGCTCGGCCTGCCGCGCGCGCAGGTCCTCCTCGGTGCGCCGGAGGCGTTCCTCGGTCCGGCGCAGCTCCGCGGCCGTGTCGTTCTCGTGGCTGGTGACGGCCGACGTGAGGCGCGTCCGGCGGGCGGCCGCGATGACGTCGTCGGCGGTCACGACGTCGACCAGCGCCTCCCGGCTCTGCATCTTGTAGAGCTCGGCCGCCCGGCGCCGGATCCGCTGCCTGAGCGTCTCGGCCTCCGCCCGCAGCCGGGGGATCTCGGCCTCCAGCCGGGCGATCTCGACCTGCAGTCGCGCCTGCTCGGCCAGGGCGTCGGCGTGGCGGGCGGCGGCCTCGGTGGCGTGCTCCCGGGCCGTCTCGAGCCGGCGGCGGAGGTCGGTGATCGGATCGCCCGCCGCGGGCGACGCGACGCCCGCCACCAGGACGGCGGCGAGCACGACCGCGAGAAACCCCCCAGAGTGACGAATCCAGCCCCGCACTGACTACGGAGCGTAGCAGGATCGGACGAACCCGACAACAGGGGTGAGCTGCGCGTATCGTCAGATGGTCGTCAGTCGATGTCATCCGTGCCGGGCCGGCGGCGGGCCGCCCGGGCGCCACGTGGGCTCGCGTCCGGAGGCGCCAGGCCGTAGACTGCCCCTATGACCCGGTCGATGCTGCAACGGCGGCTGGTCGACGTCAGCGAGCGGCTGAAGCGGCTCCGGGCCGATCTGGCCGTGACGGAGGAGCAGTTGGCGTTCCTCGAGGACGAGGCCGACGACGCCCGGCTGCGCGCGCTCGTGGCCGAGACGCCGCTCGTCGAGGCCGAGGCCCGCGACGCCCGCCGCCACGCCGACGCCCTCGCCCGCCAACGCGACGCGCTGCGACGCGCCGTGGCCGACCTCGTGGGCGAGCAGGACCTGCTGCTCGACCGCATGGCCGCCGAGCTCTCGACCCGCTGACCCCCTCGCTCCGGGAGTACCGCCCTCGTGCCCAACCCGACGCGCGTCGTCCTCGCCGAAGACGAGGCCATCATCCGCCTCGACCTCAAGGAGCTCCTCGAGGAGGAGGGCTACGAGGTGGTGGCCGAGACGGGTCGTGGCGACGAGGCGATCGAGCTCGTGCGCGAGCTCCGGCCCGACGTCGCCATCCTCGACATCAAGATGCCGGGGATGGACGGCCTCACGGCGGCCCGCCACATCAGCGGCGAGCGGCTCGCGGCGGTGGTCATCCTCACCGCCTTCTCGCAGCGGGAGCTCGTCGAGCAGGCCACCGACGCAGGGGCCTTCGCCTACCTGGTGAAGCCGTTCCAGAAGAGCGACCTGATCCCGGCTCTGGAGGTGGCCATGCGCCGCCACGCCGAGCTGGTGGCCCTCGAGCGTGACGTCGGGGACCTGGCCGAGCGCCTCGAGGCCCGCAAGGTCATCGACCGGGCCAAGGGGCGCCTGATGGACGAGTACGGCCTGAGCGAGCAGGAGGCGTGGCGGTTCCTGCAGACCCGGGCCATGAGCGCCCGTGCGAAGGTCCACGAGGTCGCGGCCGAGGTCGTGTCGGGCGAGCTCGTCCCCTGAGCGGCGGCGGGCCGGCTCCGGCGCCGGCCGGGGAACGCGCCCCTTCACGGGCGTAGCATGCGTCCGTGGCGAAGCTGCTCCTCCTCGACGGGCACTCCCTCGCCTTCCGGGCCTTCTACGCGCTCCCCACGGACCTGGCCACGCCCGAGGGCACGGTCACCAACGCGGTCTACGGGTTCACGTCGATGCTGCTCAAGGTCCTGGGCGACGAGCGACCCGAGTACGTGGCCGTCGCGTTCGACACCGGGGCACCGACGTTCCGCAGCGAGATGGACGCGGAGTACAAGGCCACGCGCAAGGCCGCCCCCGACCTGTTCCGGGCCCAGATGCCGCTCATCCGGGAGGTCCTCGACGCCCTCCGGATCCCCGTCCTCGAGGTCGAGGGGGTCGAGGGCGACGACGTGATCGCGACCCTGGCCACCAGGGCCGCGGCCGCGGGCGTCGACACCGTGATCGTGACCGGTGACCGCGACACCTACCAGCTCGTCGAGGACCCCCACGTGAAGGTCCTCTACAACCGCCGGGGCGTGTCCGACTACGTCCTCTACGACGAGGCCGGGATCGTCGAGCGCACCGGGGTCACGCCCGAGCAGTACGTCGACTACGCGGCGCTGCGGGGCGACACCAGCGACAACCTCCCCGGCGTCCCGGGCATCGGCGAGAAGACCGCGGCCAAGCTCGTCAACGCCTACGGCAGCCTCGACGGCATCTTCGAGCACCTCGCCGAGCTGACGCCCCGGCAGCGCCAGAACCTCGAGGAGCACCGGGACCGGGTGATGAAGAACCGTGAGATGACGCGGCTGCGGCGCGACGTCGAGCTCGGGGCGACCACCGAGGACCTGCGCCCGGGACCCTGGGACCGCGAGCGGGTGCGGGTGCTGTTCGACCAGCTCGCCTTCCGGACCCTGTGGCCGCGGCTCCTCGAGGCGGTCGGCGAGCAGGTCACCGAGACCGAGGCCGCCACCCTCGTGGTCGAGGTGGTCACGGTGGCCGCTCCCGACGCGGCGGCCTCGGTCCTCGACGAGGTCGAGGCGGCCGGAGAGCGCTACGGGCTGGAAGGTCGCTGGTCCGGGATCCCCGGGCGGAGCGCCCTCCTCGGCCTGGCGGTGGGCCGGAGCGGCGACCGGGTCGTGTACCTCCCCGGCGAGGTGCTCGGGGAGGCACCGGTCCGGGCCGCGATCGCGCGGCTCGCGGCCCCCGGCGGTCCGCCGCTCGTCGCCCACCGGGCCAAGGAGCTCATGCACGGGCTCGGTGTCGACGTCCGGTCGCTCGACGTCGACACCGCGGTGATGGCCTACCTGCTCGACCCCGGGGAGGGGAAGTACCTGCTCGACGACGTGGTGCTGCGGCACCTCGGTGTCGAGGTCCGCTCTCCCGACGCGGTGGAGGCCACGCCCGCGCTGCCCCTCGACCTCGACGCCGAGGCCGCGGCCGATGCCACGGGCCGCCGGGCCCTGGCCGTGCTCCGCCTCGCCGGCGCGCTCGAGGAGGCGCTCGCGGCTCGCGAGCTCACCGACCTCTACGCCCGCTTCGAACGGCCGCTCGTGCGGGTCCTGGCCAGGATGGAGCAGGTCGGGGTCAAGGTCGACCGGGCGTTCCTCGAGGACCTGGGCGCGGAGCTGACCGCCACCTGCAACGACCTGGAGCGGCGGATCCACGCCCACGCGGGAGGACCGTTCAACGTCAACTCGACGCCCCAGCTCCGCAAGGTCCTGTTCGACCAGCTGGGGCTCACCCCGGTGAAGCGGACCAAGACCGGGCCCTCCACCGACGCCGACTCGCTCCAGAAGCTGGCCGGCGAGCACCCGATCGTCGAGGACCTGCTGCGCTACCGGGAGGTGGAGAAGCTGCGCTCCACCTACGCCGACGCCCTCCCGCCGCTCATCGCCGAGGACGGTCGGATCCACGCCACCTTCAACCAGATCGGCACGACCACGGGCCGGATCTCGAGCGAGGCGCCGAACCTGCAGAACGTGCCGGTGCGCACCGCCGACGGGCGGGAGATGCGGAGGGCGTTCGTGGCCGAGGAGGGTTGGGGCCTCCTCACCGCCGACTACTCGCAGATCGAGTTGCGGGTCCTCGCCCACCTCGCGGACGACCCGGGGCTCGTCGACGCGTTCGCCCGTGACGCCGACGTCCACACGACCACGGCGGCGCGGGTGTTCGGCGTCCCGGAGGACGCCGTCGACCCCTTCCAGCGACGGTTCGCCAAGGTCGTGAACTACGGGCTCGCCTACGGGATGGAGGCCTACGGCCTGGGACAGCGCCTCGACATCCCGACCGAGCAGGCCCGCGAGATCCTCGACAGCTACTTCGAGTCGTTCCCCAACGTCCACGCGTTCATGGAGCGCACGGTTCGGGAAGCGCGGGAGCGCGGCTACACCACGACGATCTTCGGTCGTCGTCGCCAGATCACCGAGCTGTCCTCCGACAACTTCCGGATCCGCCAGATGGGCGAGCGGATGGCCCAGAACGCGCCGGTGCAGGGCTCGGCCGCCGACGTCTTCAAGCTGGCGATGGTGGACCTCGATCGGGCGCTCGACGCCGGCGGCTGGCGGTCCCGGATGGTGCTCACGGTCCACGACGAGCTCGTGCTCGAGGTGCCGCTCGACGAGCGCGAGCCGGTGGCGCCGCTCGTACGAGAGGTCATGGAGTCGGTGTGCGAGCTGCGCGTCCCGCTCCGGGTGGATCTCGGCTTCGGCCCCAATTGGGCCGAGGCGAAGTGAGTCGCGCCGGTCGCACCATCCCGGGGGTGACGCTGGGCGCCCGGTCTACCTCGCCGGGTCGTGTCTCGGGTGACCCGCGTCACGTTGGATGCCGCACGCGCGGACAACGGGGGACGGGCACGCGAAGGTAGCGCTGGTGGCCTTGCGCGGAACGTGGCGCCGGCACGAGGAGGCGTCGGCCGTGCCGAGCCGGCGGTGGCGGGCCGCCGTGACCTGGAGTAGCCGACGCGGTCGCACGAGGCGGAGATGGCGCAGCCCGGGGTCCGCACCCCTGAGAACCGGCGCTCCACCGGCCGGGGGCCCTCGACCGGGGTCGCCGGTGGACGTGGTGCGGCGCCGCAGGTGTCCGCGAGGCGGGTCCGCTCGTCGCGAGCGCCGTGGTGGGTCGTCAGCGTCCTCGTCGGGGCCGCCCTCGTCCTCGGCATCGTCCCGCTGCGGGGCATGGTCGAGGGTGGCCGCCTGCGAGACGTCGCCGCGCCGGGTGTCCCCGGAGAGCTGTCGGCCAGCGTCGGGGAAGGGATCGTGCGGCTGCGGTGGGGCGCCGCGACGGGCGTCGTCGACGGCTACCGGGTGGCACGCGACGACGCGGTGCTCGCCGAGGTGCCCGCCACGCAGACCCGTTACGTCGACGAGGCCCCGCTCGCCGGTCGGCACCGGTACGAGGTGCGCGCCGTGGGGCCCGGCGGCGCGTCGTCGGCGTCGTCGGTGACGGTCGAGGCGATCGCCGCCGCGACGGAGGAAGCCGAGCCGCCGGAGGTCTCCGAGGCGGCACCCGCGGACCCGGCGGCGGAGCCGGCGATCCGCCTCCCCCAGCGGGCGCCGGCCGGCGCCAGGGTCGGGGTGCGGGGAACCCGCCGGACGGCGCCCAGCGGTGGCGGCGGGTCGCCGCCGCCCGCTCCGCTCCCGCGCCGTCGTCGGAACCCGTCGTCGGCGTTCCCTGGAGCCCGGGCGCGACCTCGCCGTCCGGGGGCTCGGGGGGAGGGACGACGCCGACGACCCCTACCGGAGGCGGGACCACGCCGACCACGCCAGTGCCGCCCCCGACCACCACCGCGCCACCTCCGACCACCACGGCGCCACCTCCGACCACCACGGCGCCACCTCCGACCACCACGGCGCCGCCTCCGACCACCACGGCGCCGCCTCCGACCACCACGGCGCCGCCTCCGACCACGACGGAGCCTCCGCCCCCGACCACCGAACCACCCGACGACGAGCCGCCCGACGACGACTGACGGTGATGATGTGGGTGGGGCTCGGTGAGCGTGCGGGAGCCTCCGCGCCGGACCGGTAGCCTCCGGCCGTGAGCGTCGAGGACCCGCACGCCGACGCGGACGACGACCGGGGGACCGGCACTGGTTCCAGCCGATCGCCCGGTTTCTCGGGCCGGCCTACCTCCGCAACGCGTTCACCCGGGGCACCGAGCATGAGGTCGACTTCCTCGTGGAGGCCCTCGGCATCGTGCCCGGAGCGCACGTGCTCGACGTGGGCTGCGGCCCCGGACGCCACGCGCTGGCCCTCGCCCGGCGGGGGTTCGACGTCCTCGGAGTGGACGTCTCGGCCGAGTTCGTGGACCTCGCGCGCCGGGCCGCCGCCCGGGAACGGCTCCCGGCGCGCTTCGAGGTCCTCGACGCGCGCGACCTGGCCTTCGACGGCGACTTCGACGTGGCCCTGTGCCTCTGCCAGGGGGCTTCGGGCTCCTCGGCGGCCCGGCGGCCGGGACCGACGGGCGCACCGGTGACGCCGACGCCTTCGGGCGCATCGCCCGGGCCGTCCGGCCGGGCGGCGCCGTGGCGGTGTCCGCGTTCTCGTCGTACTTCGCCCTGCGGTTCCTCGAGGAGCGCGAGACGTTCGACCCGGCGACCGGGGTGCTCCACGAGGTGGCGACGTTGCGCGACCCTTCGGGGGAGGAGCGCGAGGCCGAGCTGTGGACCACGTGCTTCACGGCCCGGGAGCTGGAGCTCCTGGCCGTCGCGGCGGGCCTCGACGTGCTGGGCGTGCACGGTGTCACCCCGGGCGGGTACGGCCCCGGGGGACCGAGCCTCGAGCGACCGGAGCTCCTGCTCCTGGCCCGGCGACGGGAGCGCTGACCACCGCGCGCCGGGAGTGCGCGCTTCACGGCGGTGGAGTCCGACCTGTACCCTTGGTCGCCGGGCCGAGCATCGGTACCGCCCGCCCGCGTCCGCGGGCGCGTCATCCGTGATCCAGAGGAGCCAGGGACTTGTCCGAGCAGGAGCAGACGGAGGCGACCGCCGCCACCGTCGCGAGCGACGAGGCGCCGACCGCGGCGCCGCCGGTCGAGGCCGCCGACCCGGTGGCCGGGGCCGTGGAGGAGCAGCAGGGGGGACCGGTGGTGCTCGACGACCTCGGGGGTCAGTCCCTCGAGGACGCCATCGACGCCACGATCATCGCTTTCGACGACGGCGACATCGTCAAGGGGAAGGTCGTCAAGATCGACAGCGACGAGGTGCTGCTCGACATCGGGTACAAGTCCGAAGGCGTCATCCCCTCGCGGGAGCTGTCGATCCGCAACGACGTCGACCCCTCCGAGGTCGTGTCCCTCGACGAGGAGCTCGAGGCCCTCGTCCTCCAGAAGGAGGACAAGGACGGCCGGCTCATCCTGTCGAAGAAGCGGGCCCAGTACGAGCGGGCCTGGGGGACGATCGAGCGGATCAAGGAGGAGGAGGGCATCGTCGAGGGCCCGGTCATCGAGGTGGTGAAGGGCGGGCTCATCCTCGACATCGGGCTGCGCGGCTTCCTGCCCGCTTCGTTGGTCGACCTCCGTCGGGTGCGTGACCTCCATCCGTTCGTGGGTCGCACGCTCCACTGCAAGATCATCGAGCTCGACAAGAACCGCAACAACGTCGTGCTCTCCCGCCGCGCCTACCTCGAGGAGACCCAGCGCGAGCAGCGCGACGAGTTCCTCACGAACCTCAAGCCGGGCGAGATCCGCAAGGGCGTGGTCTCCTCGGTGGTGAACTTCGGTGCCTTCGTCGACCTCGGTGGCATGGACGGTCTCGTGCACGTGTCCGAGCTGTCCTGGAAGCACGTCGACCACCCGAGCTCGGTCGTCCAGGTGGGCGACGAGGTCGAGGTGCAGGTCCTCGACGTCGACCTCGGTCGGGAGCGGATCTCGCTGTCGCTCAAGGCGACCCAGCAGGACCCGTGGCAGGAGTTCGCCAACAGCCACCAGGTGGGCGAGCTGGTCTACGGCCGGGTCACCAAGCTCGTACCGTTCGGCGCCTTCGTCCAGGTGGGCGAGGGCATCGAGGGGCTCGTGCACATCTCGGAGATGGCCGTCCACCACGTCGAGGCGCCCGAGCAGGTGGTGACGCCGGGCGAGGAGCTCTGGGTCAAGATCATCGACATCGATCTCGACCGCCGCCGCATCTCGCTGTCCATCAAGCAGGCGGCCGAGGGTGGCGTCGTGGCCGCCGAGTACCAGGACCTCTACGGCGAGCACGCGTTCGACGAGCACGGCAACTACATCGGGCCCGAGGCGGAGTACGTCGCCGAGGCCGAGAGCGAGGCGGCCGC
The DNA here is from genome assembly GCA_027494165.1 of Acidimicrobiia bacterium. Lineage (GTDB taxonomy): Bacteria > Actinomycetota > Acidimicrobiia > IMCC26256 > JAOSJM01 > JAOSJM01. The sequence goes on from JAOSJM010000001.1 coordinate 972,552, forward strand.
CGAGGAGGGCGTGGAGGCCACGGCCGCCGCCGAGGAGGGCGTGGAGGCCACGGCCCCGGCCGGGGAGGTCGCGGAGATCGCGGAGACCCCGGTCGCCGCCGGGGAGGCCGCCGAGGAGCCTGCCTCCGGGGAAGGGGCCTGAGGCCGGCGCTCCACCCGATCCCGATCGAGGGCCGGCCTCAGGGCCGGCCCTCGCCGCGAGACGACCCCTGCTACCTCTCGACGAGCCGCTACTCGACGAGGCGGACGGGGTCGCCGACGAGGGTCGCCGACCAGGTCGTGTTGTCGGTCAGCACGATGGTCTGGCCGCCCGACGTGTGGCGCGGCATCTCGAAGACCGCCCGGATCCAGCAACCCGGGATCGGTCCGGCGTCCTCGACGTCGCACCAGTAGTCGGTGGGGAGCCCGATCTCGAGCTCGAGGATCTTCCCGTTGTGGCTGCTGTCGAGGCTCGTGAACTTGCAGTCGGGGAGGGGGACCGCGGCGCCGGCTCCGGGGCTCTTGACCGCGCAGTCCCAGGTCGCGAGGGGCGGGCCGTCCGGGCCGCCGAGCCGGGCCTCCTCGGGAGGGAGGATCTGCAGGGTGCCGCCCTCGGAGGGGCGCTCGCAGACGGTTCGGGTCTGCGGGGCGGGTGGCGGTGGGGCGTCGGGATCGGGTTCCTGCCAGCAGACGAGCAGGTCGCCGGGGTCGTAGAAGGTCAGGGCCAGGGTCCGGCTCCCTCCGCCCGGGAAGACCCGGGCCAGGTGGAAGCGCGTGCAGGCCGAGTCCTCCATCACGCACACCGGTCTCCCGGGGATGTTGTCGGCGCCGAGGTTGGCGAAGATGGGCAGGCTGTTCTCGGCGAACACCGCGACCCGCGACCCGTCGACGAGCTCACCGGCGCCGAGCGCGGCGCGCAGGGAGAACTGGTTGGCCCCCGCTCCGAGCGGACCGTTGGGGTTCCTCGGCGAGTAGAGGGGATCCCGAACCGCTGGGGGATCGGGTACCGACCGTCGTTGGACCACTCGTAGCTCGTCCAGCCGTGGGTCGACACGTGCAGGTGCCAGTCGCCCGGCGAGGGGCCGGGCACGTCGCAGAAGCGCACCCAGCGCCGGTACCAGTCGCGGAAGCCCCCGGGGGCCTGGAGCCCGAGGTCGTCCCAGCGGTCGTTGCGGGCCCAGAGGTAGACGATGTCGTCGCTGAGCTGGATCGCGGCCCAGCCCGACTTCGTGGAGTTGTCGGCCGCGTTCCAGTCGGCGTTGTTGAACCACGGGTAGCGGGCCTGGCACCAGGTCACGCCCTGGGGGTCCTCGAGGCGGAAGTCGGTCATCGGGTAGAAGGCCGGGTCCTCCTGGCGCCACTCGGTGGCCGGTCGCACCGACGTGCGGCTGGTGGCGCGCGCCGCGAACACGGTCGTGCCCGGGTCGAGCGGGTCGGGTCCGAAGGAGTCCGGGTCCCCGATGACGACGTCGTCGCCGAAGGTGTCCGGAGGCGCGATCGGGGGCGTCACGTCGGAGCGCCCGATGATCCCGCCCCCGCCGCCTCCCCAGCACCACGGCAGGATCGGGAGGATGAGGCAGAGGCCCGCCCCGATGCCGATGCCGATGAGGCCCGCCTCGTCGGGCACGCACTGGTCGAGCAGGTGGTCGGGGCAGGCGACCCGGCCGTTGAGCGGGTTGTCGCCGGAGCAGAAGCCGGTCGCCCCGGCGTCGTAGCGGGAGGCGTCCTGGACGGTGAGGGCGTCGATGGCCGCGTCCGCGCCTGCCGCGCTCATGCCGCCGGCGGTCGTCAGGAACCCGTGGAGGAGGGGCCGAGCCAACCAGGCCCCCGGACCCTGGAGGGCCCGGATCCAGTCGGCGAGGTACGCGGGGTGGTTGGTGCCGTGACCACCGCAGGCGCTGCCGACCGGGTAGAAGACGGGGTCGAACAGGTCGACCTTGAGCGTGTCGGCGGCGTCGGGCTCCTCCACCCGGATCGTGAAGACGTAGTCCTCCTGGTACCGGGGGTCCTTGTCGGGGCCGAGGCACGGGTCGGCCCGATCGCCCGAGCCCGAGAGCCCGCCCTCCACCCGGCACTCCTCCGACTGGAGCAGGTCGCCGTGGTACGCGAGCGTCCGGGGCCCCTGGACCGACAGCCAGTACCCCGGGAACTGCTCGCCGGTGCCCCAGCGGGTGTCGCCGGCGGCCACGGGCTCGTTGCCGAGCACGTTGCTGGGGCTGCCCATCTGGACCTCGCCCTGGTACTCGGCGATCGCACCGCGCCGGACGTCGAAGATGTCGAGACCGACCAGGCCGGCGAGGAGGTTGGGGATGCGGGTCTCGACCGTGACCTTGAGCTGGTTCGCGGGCAGCTCGACGCAGTGCTCGTCGTTCCCGGGTCCGTCGCAGGACCGGATGGAGGCCTCGACCCGGACGTCCCCGACGTCGGAGAGCGCGGCGCCCACGCCGACGTCGTTCGTGTAGCCGTTCGCCTCGGCGACCCTGGCGGCGACCGTGCGCCACCGGGGGTCGGCGCTCGCGTCCTCCGCGGGGGAGCGGTGCACCACGCCGGCCATGGCGGCCGCGTCGGCGGCCCGCTGGAGCTTCTGGGACTCGACGTACCAGCGGCCCAGGTCGACGGCGAGCCCGCCGATGGCGAGCATCACCACGAGCATGAGCGTGGTCCACACGAGGATGAAGCCGTGCTCGACCCGCCCGGCCCGGCGGGGGGAGCGGGACCGGCTCGTGAGGCGTCTGCGCACCCGGGGCTCCGTCGGTCGCGGTCTCGGTGGGGAGGCGGCCCGGCGACCACGCTCCGCGCGACGGATGCTACCAGAAGGTATGAAACCGGACAACCCCGCCGATCGTCGTCTCGCGCCCCGTGCGGGGTGAGGGGGATGGACCGGACGGGGCGGGCTCTACTCAACCAGGCGGACGGGGTCGCCGAGGAGGGTGGCGGACCAGGTCGTGTTGTCGCGGGGCAGGACGTTCGGGGTCTCGGGGTCGGCGACGGTCTCGGGGAACTCGAAGACCGCGCGCACCCAGCACCCGCCGGGGGAGTTGTAGTCGCACTGGAAGTCGGCGGGCAGGGCGATCTCGACCTCGAGGAGCCGGCCGTTCTGGTTCATGTCGAGGCCACCGATGGTGCAGGTGGCCGGGTTGAACGTCGGTCCGCCCTCGAACTGGTAGGTGCACCCCCAGGACGTGAGGGGCAGGCCGAGGGCGTCGGTGGCCTCGGCGGGTGGGGCGATGGTGAGCTGGCCCGCGGCGCTGCCGTCCATCGGCGGGTAGTCGCAGCCCTCGACCGGGTCGATGCTCTGGCACACGACGAGGTCGCCGGGGTCGTAGAAGGCGAGCTCGAGGATCCGGTTGGCCCCGCCGGGGAAGACCCGGGCCAGGTAGAAGCGGGTGCAGGTGGCGCCGCCCATCGTGCAGGTGAGCGGGTCGCTGCTGTTGCCGGCGAGGTTGGCGTAGATGCCGAGCTTGGCCTCGGCGAACACCGAGACCCGGCTGTTCCCCCCGGGTCCCGTGAGCCCGGCCCGGATGGAGAACCGGTTGGCCCCCGCCCCGAGGGGGCTTGTTCGGCCGCGGCGCGAACGGCCAGCCCCACGACGGGTTGGACCACTGCGTGTTGAACCACTCGTTCGTGGTGACCCGCAGGATGTAGTCGCCGTCCTGGGCGGGGACCGAGCAGAAGTCGAGCCACCTCCGGAACCCGTCGCGGAAGCCCACGTCGCCGAAGCCGGTCTCGTTGCGGGCGTAGAGGAACCAGAAGGTGTCGGGCGTCAGGAGGTTGTTCGTCGTGTTGGCGACCTTCCAGTCGTTCGTGCCGAACCAGTCGGCGGTGCGGGTGCACAGGAGGGTGTGGCCCGCGAAGGTGCCGTCGGGGCCGTCGGGGGCGTAGAGCCGGAAGACGGTCTGGGGGAACCACGTGAACACGCCCGAGCCCGGGGCAGGGAAGTCGTCGGCGGGACGGGCGGCGCCCAGCCCGGCCGAGGAGGCGTTCAGCGCCAGGCCGGCGGCGGGCTCGGCCGGCGCGAGCGGGGCCAGGGCCGGCCGGTCGCCGCCCGGTTCGAAGGAACCCGGTGGGCCGATCGCCGGCGTGGTCCCGTCGGAGCCACCGAACCCGGGGATGAACGGGAGGCCCGGGAGCACGGGGATGACCGGGGCGAGGAAGAGGCCCACGAGGCCGACGAGGATCCCGCCGACGGCGCAGGCGAGCAGGTACACGTCGGGGCATCCGTCGGTGCCGTTGAGGGCGTCGTCGCCGCTGCAGAAGTCGGTGTTGCCGTTGCGGTATCGCTCCTGGTCCTCGGCGAGCAGCCCGTCGATCACGGCGTCGGCCTCGGCCAGGGTGAGCCCGTCGGGGAGGAGGTTGGGGATCCACTGGAGGATGTTCCAGCCGTTGCTGTAGCCGGTGACCAGCTCCCAGCGGTACTCGTACTTCTTGAGCCTCGCGGGCTGGGCAGGACCCCGGGCCACCCGCTCACCGGGCTGGCGTCCTTGTAGGCGACGACGTGGTTGTAGATGTCGGAGTACTGCCAGCTCGTGCAGGCGCTGCCCTGGGGGGTCCAGACCGGATCGAAGAGCTGGACCCGCAGGGTCTCGCCCGGCTGGGTGCCGCGGGCCCGGATCGTGTAGAGGTAGCCGTCCCTGCCGCTCTCGCCGCCGAGGACGTCGGTGGGGTACTCGTAGAAGCGGTTCTGGCCGGTGCCGTCGCAGCCGTCGGCGCGGTCGGGGCCCACCCCCTCGGGGAAGGCCACGACGCGGCAGTCGTTGCCCTGGTACGGCTCACCGTTGGCGAGGTAGGTGCGAGGGCCGTTGACGTTGAGCCAGAACCCGGGTTGCTGGGCGGGGTCGCCGTTGGTCCAGCGGGTCTCCCCGGCGGCCACCGGCTCGTTGCCGAGCACGTTCGTGGGGCTGCCCATCTGGACCTCGCCCTGGTACTCGGCGATGGCCGAGCGCCGCACGTTGTGGGTGTCGAGGCCGACCAGCGTGGCGAAGAGGTTGGGGATCCTGGTCTCGACGGTCACCTTGAGCTGGTTGCGGGGGAGCTCGACGCAGTCCTCGTCGTTGCCGGGCCCCGTGCAGGACCGGGTGGAGGCCTCGACCCGGACGTCCCCGGTGTCGGAGAGCGGGGTGCCCGGGCTGACGTTGTTCGAGTAGCCGTTGGCCTCGGCGACCGTGGCGGCCACCGAGCTCCAACGGGGGTCCGCGCTGAAGTCCTCGGCGGGGGAGCGGTGCACCACACCCGCCATGGCGGCGGCGTCGGCGGCCCGCTGGGTGCGCTGGGACTCGACGTACCAGCGGCCCAGGTCGACGGCGAGCCCGCCGATGGCGAGCAGCACGACGAGCATGACGGTGAACCAGACGAGGATGAACCCCCGCTCGTGGTGGCTGCGGGCGCGCGGGTTCCAGAAGCGCCGTGCCGTCATGGTCGCCCCGCCGCGCGACTCATGGGAACACGTACCCGCAGAAGAGGTTGGACCCCACCGGCTCGAGGCGCATGACCGCGTGGGCGCTGACGCGCCGGTGCTCGGACCCCTGGTTCACGAGGAAGCTGAACGGCGGGAGGCTGGGGGTGAGCACCTTGTGCCAGGCCTCGACGTAGACGCCGACGAAGTCGAACATGCCGTCGGGGTGCTCCTCCGTGGGGGGCGCAGGCGACCTGGCTCCCCACCCCCTCCACCGGCCACGTCCCGCTGTCGTACACGAAGCTCTCGGAGTCGCCGTCCCACGTGTAGCGGATGCACGAGGTGCAGTCGTCCCAGATGTCGCCTTCGCTGGTCACGCCGAACGGCAGTCCGGTGTCCGGGTCGGCCTTGTAGATGACCATCTGCTGGGGCGACTGGTCGCCGAGCGGGCTGAGCTGGTTCTCGAGGGCCTGCTTGGTGAGGGTCGGGTAGTTGCCCTGGCGGGGATGGGCGGCCGCGACGCGCACCGCGGCGCGGGTCCCGTTGGTCACCGTGAGCGAGTCGCGGAACAGCAGCCCGAACTCGATGATCCCGAAGAGGATCATGAGGACCAGCGGCGAGATGAGCGCGGCCTCGACCAGTGCCGCACCCCGTTCGGCGTCGCCGCGGCGACGGGAGGCTGCGACCCGCCTGCGCCAGTGGACTCGCATGGGTGCGCTCCCGTTCGTGACCCGGCCCCGTCGCGTCGACCGGTCGAAGCCGGGGCGCGACGACGACCGGGTGGTCTCGCCCCCCTATCGGAGGGGGAGGGGCAGGAGTCGAGGCGTTCCCGAACGATTCGCCGGTTACGTTCCGTGGCAGAAGCTGCTACTCTGCGTCACAATTGTAACGGAACGTCCTGAACCACGCAACGAGCGCGGACACCGCGACCCTCGGCGATGCGACGAGTCGGTCCTTGCCCTCACAAGACGGGCGGGTCAGACTTACCCGACCGCGGAACCCCTCGTGCGCAACCCGTCCAGGAGATCGTTAAGGAGGCGGTTACACCCGCCGATGAGTCGCTCAGATCGTGTGAGGGGAAGAGGCTGCCATGGGTAATCGCCGCGTGATGGTCGCCGTGCTCGCCGTGGCGCTCGCCGTGTTCGCGGGGGTCGCCACGTTCGTCTACGTGGAGGGCGCCGACGAGCGGGCCGAGGAGAAGGTCGACACCGTCGAGGCGTTCGTGGCCGGGGTCGACATCCCCCGCAACACCACCGGCGACGACGCCGTGGCCCGGGGGATGGTCGTGAAGCAGGAGGTCCTGAGGGAGTCGGTGCCTCCCGGCGCCGTGGCCACGACCGACGTCCTCCTCGGCAGGGAGGCGGCCGGCCCGATCGGCAAGGGCCAGTTCATCGTCGACAGCAGCTTCGTCTCCGCGGTCGAGGCGCGCCCGCTCACCGAGCTGCTCCAGGAGCACGAGACCCAGGCCATCGCCATCTCGGTCGACGCCACGAAGGGCGTCGGGAACCTCCTCCAGCCCGGCGACCGGGTGAACATGATCGTCTTCCTGGGTGGCACGACCCAGTTCATGCTCCAGAACGTCCCGGTGCTCCAGGCCAACGGCCGCCTCCAGGGTGAGGTCCCGGCGACCCAGGCGGTCGCCGCGGCCGACGGAGCGGCCGCACCGACCGGCATGGCCTCGGCGGGAGGCGGGATCCTCGTCCTGGAGGTCGACGCGCTCCAGGCGGCCCAGGTGGTGCAGGCGAGCCAGACCGGCACGATCTACCTCACCCTGGTCCCGCCCGAGTACTCGCCGGTGGCGACGCCGGTCGTCACCGGGGAGAACCTCTTCGCGCCGGAGTCGCCCGCTCCCGCCCCCGAGGGCGAGCAGTGAGCCGGCGAGGCTCCGGTTCCCGGCGGCAGGGGTGATGGCATGGAGCACGACGGCAACACGGCCCTGAGCAGCGCACCGGGCCCCGCCCGCTACGACGTGGCCGTCGTGGACCCGGACCCGCGCCACCGCATGAAGCTCGTCATGCAGCTGGCCGGCTCGACCGCGGCCGCGTCGTTCGACACCGTCGACGGGTTCCTCGAGCGGTTCGACGAGGAACGGGTCACCGTCGCGGTGCTCGGGCCGAGCCTCGCCAACCCCCACGGGCTCGAGCAGGTCGCCCGGCTGGCCGCCGGCCACGCCGAGGTCGGCGTCGTCCTCGTCGCCGAGGAGCTCTCCACCGCGCTCCTCCAGCACGCCCTGCGGGCCGGCGTGCGTGACGTGCTGACGTTGGGGAGCGGCGAGTCCGGCCTCCACGAGGCGGTCGACCGCGTGGCCGGCGTCGTGGCGGGCCTCTCCGCCCGGCCCGTCACCCCCGAGGCCCCGACGGCCATGGGGCGGTTGCTCGTGTCGTTCTCGACCAAGGGCGGCGTGGGCAAGTCGATGATCGCCACCAACCTGGGCGTGGCCATGGCGAAGCGCCGCCCCGGCCGGGTCGCCCTCGTCGACGCCGACCTGCAGTTCGGCGACGTGGCCGTGCTCCTCGGGATCCCGCCCCAGCACACGGTCATCGACGCCGCGGCCGCGATCCACCACGACGACCCCGAGCTCCTGCGGACCCTGGTGAGCGAGCACCCGCCCAGCGGCCTGCTCGTGCTGCCCGCTCCGGTCGAGCCCTCGTCGGCCGACCAGGTCCGGCCCGAGGAGATGCTCCTCGTCGTCCAGGCGCTCCAGCGGCTCTGCGACATCGTCGTCGTCGACATGCCGCCGCACTTCGACGACCTCGTGCTCGCGCTCGTGGAGGCGGCCGACGACGTGCTGCTCGTCGCCAGCATGGACATCCCCAGCGTGAAGAACGTCAAGGTGGGGATGCAGACGCTCGACCTGATGTCGCTCGCGGGCGACAAGCTCCGGCTCGTCCTGAACCGGGCCAACGCCAAGGTGCGGCTCGACGTCAAGGAGGTCGAGAGGGTCCTGGGGATGGACGCCGAGTTCCCGGTCCCGTCCGACATCGCCGTCCCCCAGGCCTTCAACCGGGGGGTCCCGGTCGTCCTCGACAACCCGAGGTCCGGCGCCGCCCGGGCGCTCGAGCTGATGGCGGACACGCTCCTCGCGCCGGCCGGGCCCGAGGAGGACGACGGGAGCGGGCGCCGACGCCGCAGGCAGCGAAGCTGAGGTACTCGCCATGACCCAGTACACGCGATGGCAGGAGTTCCAGCGCAGCCCCGGGTCGCAGCGCGGTCACGCGCTCGAGGAGATGCGCCAGAAGATGCACCAGTTCGTCATCCAGGAGCTGGGGCCCATCCTCTACGACCAGCGGATCTCCGAGACCGAGCTGCGGCGCCAGGTCCACGAGCAGCTCCACCGGGCGCTCGCCCAGGAGCGCGTGGCGCTCTCCTCGGGCGAGAAGGCCCAGCTCGTCGAGGACGTCTCCGACGACGTGCTCGGCTACGGCCCGATCGACCGCTTCCTCAAGGACCCCGGCGTGAACGAGGTCATGGTCAACGGTCCGCACCACGTCTACCTCGAGCGGAGCGGGAAGATCGAGCTGACCGAGGTCCGCTTCGCCGACGAGACCCACCTCCGCCGCATCATCGACAAGATCGTGAGCCAGGTCGGGCGGCGGGTCGACGAGGCGAACCCCATGGTCGACGCCCGGCTCCCCGACGGGTCCCGGGTGAACGTCGTGGTCCACCCGCTCGCGATCGGCGGCCCGTTCCTCACCGTCCGGAAGTTCGCCGCCGATCCGTACCGCGTCGAGGACCTCATCAACTTCGGGACCCTCACCGCCCAGGCGGCCCACTTCCTCGACGCCTGCGTACGGGGTCGGCTCAACCTGGTCGTCAGCGGAGGTACGGGCACCGGGAAGACCACGCTGCTCAACGTCCTGTCGTCGTTCATCCCGGGCGACGAGCGGATCGTCACCGTCGAGGACGCCAAGGAGCTCCAGCTCGCCCAGGAGCACGTGCTCCCGCTCGAGTCCCGCCCGGCGAACATCGAGGGCCGCGGCGAGGTCACCATCCGGGACCTCGTCCGCAACGCCCTCCGGATGCGACCCGACCGCATCGTCGTCGGCGAGGTTCGTGGGGCCGAGTCGCTCGACATGCTCCAGGCCATGAACACGGGCCACGACGGTTCGATCACGACGGTGCACTCCAACGGCCCACGCGACACCCTGTCGCGGATCGAGACGATGTCGCTCATGGCCGGCATGGACCTGCCCATCCGGGCCATCCGCGAGCAGATGTCCTCCGCGCTCGACCTCGTCGTCCACATCTCGCGGCTCCGGGACGGCACCCGGCGGGTGACCCATGTCAGCGAGGTGATGGGGATGGAGGGCGACGTCGTGGTCCTCCAGGACCTCTACCTCTTCGACTTCGGGATGGGCGTCGACGAGGACGGTCACTTCCTCGGGCACCTCAAGAGCACCGGGATCCGCCCGACCTTCGCCGAGCGCCTCGCCGACCAGGGGATCCGCCTCGAGCCGGAGCTGTTCACGCTCCAGCCCTTCGCCCGGAAGGTGGTGGGGATCCGGTGACGTCCTGGTCCTCCGCGGCGGCGGTCGGCGCGGCCCTCACCGGTGGCGGGGGCAAGATCCTCATCGTGGTCCTCGTCACGATCGCGATCGTGGCGCTCGTCATCGCCTTCGTCCTCGTGTTCGGGCGCGACCGGGAGAGCGTCGAGTCACGGCTGGCCGGGTACACCTACCCCGAAGGCGACGAGTCCGCCGCGCCGGGGACCGCGGGGGAGTCCGAGGGGCTCGCCGAGACCAGGGTCGTGCGCCAGGCCGTCGACCTGACGTCGGCGCTCGCCGAGCGGGCCGGGCTGCTCGCCCGGGTCGAGCGGCTCCTCGAGCAGGGCGACCTCCCGCTCCGGCCGGCGGAGGCCCTGTTCTTCTACCTCGCCGGGGTCGTGATCACGGCGCTGTTCCTCGTGATCGTCGCGCCGTCGTTGCCAATCGCGCTCGGTCTCACCGTGATCCTCGCGATCATCCCGCCGCTGCAGGTCGTGCGCGCCGGCGCAAGCGGCTCCGGGCGTTCGAGGAGCAGCTCCCCGACACGCTCAACCTGCTCGCGGGCTCCCTGCGGGCCGGGTTCTCGTTCGTCCAGGGTCTGGAGGCCGTGTCCCAGGAGGCGGGCGAGCCGACCCGTCGGGAGCTCTCGCGCGTCTTCACCGAGACCCGCCTGGGCCGGAACCTCGAGGACGCGCTCGAGGACGCGGCGGAGCGCATGAACAGCACCGACCTGGGATGGGCGGTCATGGCCATCCGCATCCAGCGCGAGGTCGGCGGGAACCTCGCCGAGCTGCTCGACACGGTGGCGGACACCATGCAGCAGCGCGAGCGGCTCCGGCGCGAGATCAAGGCGCTCACGGCGGAGGGCCGCTTCTCGGGGATCGTGCTCGGCATCTTCCCCTTCGCGTTCGGCGGCCTCCTCTACATGGTGGCGCCGGACTACATCGGAAAGCTCTTCGCGGACTTCACCGGCAAGGCCCTGGTCGTCGTCGCCGCGGTCATGGCGCTGGCCGGTTTCGCCTGGCTCCGCAAGATCGTCACCATCGAGGTCTGAACCGTGCTGGTGCCCCTCATCATCCTGGCCACGGTCGCGGCGGTGCTGCTCGCCGCCGTCGTCACGTTCGTGACCGTGCAGGAGCGCATCGAGGTCCGTGACTCGCTCCGGCGCCTCGACGGCTACCAGATCCAGGGTGTGCGCGACCAGGAGATGCTCGCACCCATCGACAAGCGGGTCATCGCCCCGCTGGTCGGCGGGCTCACCGGCTTCGCCCGTCGCTTCACGCCGCAGGGCTACGTCGACCAGGTCCGCCAGAAGCTGATCCTGGCCGGCAGCCCCCCGTCGCTCGACGTCGACAAGATCCTCGTCCTCAAGCTCCTCGGGATCGTCTCGGGCCTGGTCTGGATCCCCGTCGTGTTCGTCCTCCTGGGGCTCGACGGCTTCTTCGGGATCGTCGTCCTGGGCTTCCTGTGGGTCGTGTCGTTCCTCGCGCCCGACCTGACCCTCACCAACCGGATCGAGGCCCGCCAGAAGGAGATCGGCCGCCAGCTCCCCGACGTCCTCGACCTGCTGGTCATCTCGGTGGAGGCCGGGCTCGGCTTCGAGCAGGCCATCGACCGCGTGTCCGTGGCGGTGCCGGGTTCCCTCTCCGACGAGTTCCGGCGCATGCTCCAGGAGACCCGGATCGGGGCCTCGCAGGCCCAGGCCCTGCGGGCGATGGAGGAGCGCACCGACGTCCCCGAGCTCCGCTCCTTCATCCTGGCCATGCTGCAGGCGGACACCTTCGGCGTGTCGATCGCCCGCATCCTGCGCACCCAGGCCGAGGACATGCGCCAGCGGCGCCGCGTGAAGGCCCAGGAGCAGGCCCAGAAGGCACCGGTGAAGATGCTGTTCCCGCTGGTCTTCTGCATCTTCCCCTCGATCTTCCTGGTCGTGCTCTACCCCGCGTTCAAGAGCATCTCCGACGCGCTGTAGGGCCGGCATGGAGCGGGCAGGAGTGCGCACGCGACGCGCCGGCCCGCGCATGACGACGCTCATCGCGCTGCTCTTCGCGGTCTTCGGCTTCGGCATCGGGCTCGCCCGGCTGGCCGACAACTCGTTCCTCTGGCACCTGCAGACGGGCCGGCTGATCCTGGATTCGGGGATCCCCCGCGAAGACCCCTTCTCCTTCACCGCGGCGGGCACACCCTGGATCGCGCAGTCGTGGCTCGCCGAGCTCCTCTACGGGGTCCTCGACCGGAGCGTGCTCGGCGCCTTCGGGATCCGGCTCCTCGCGGCCGCGGCGACGGCGGCGGTGGCCCTGCTCGCCTTCCGCCTCGCGCTGCGGATCGCCCGCGACCGGTTCCGCGCCGCGTCGGTGGCCCTCGTGAGCCTGGCCGGGCTGCTCACGATCTGGTCGCCGCGGCCTCTGCTCTTCGGGGTCCTGGCCCTCGTCGTGACGCTCTGGGCGGTCGAGGCGCCGCGATCGTGGGTGGGGCGCCGGCCCGAGTGGGTGCTGCCGCTGCTCCTGTGGGGCTGGGCGAACGTGCACGGGAGCTTCGTCCTCGGCTTCGCCTACCTCGGCCTGCACCTCGTCGGGCGCTGGACGGAGGGGGCGCCGCCGTGGCGGGACCGGGAGGGCCGGTTGCTCATGGGCGCGGGCCTGGGTGCGGTGGCGGTGTTCCTGAACCCCTACGGCATCCGTCTGGTCCTGTTCCCGTTCGACCTGCTCGCCCGGGGAGACGTGCTGGGTCGGATCAAGGAGTGGCAGTCCCCGAGCTTCACCTCGTTGCAGGGACGGGTGCTGGCCGTCTGGTTGGCGACCGTGCTCGTGGTCCTGGCCCGGGGGAGGACCCGGCCCGGCCGGCGTGACGTCGTGGTCGTCGTCCCGTTCGTGCTGCTGGCGTTCTGGGCCCAGCGGAACATCGCGGTGGCACCGCTGGTCGCCCTGCCCGTGGTCGCCCGGGCCGTGCGCGCCGAGGCGGACCGGCCCGACGAGCGCTCCCCGGTCGGCTGGGCCATCGTGGCCGTGCTCCTGGCCGCAGCCCTGGGCCTCGGGGTCCAGGCGGCCGGGGAGCCCGACTTCGCCCTCGGGGCCCACCCGGTCGAGGCCATGGGCGCGGTGGAGGACGCGGGTCTCCTCGGTGCGAGGCTGCTGGCCGACGACGGGTGGGGCGGGTACCTCATCCTGGCGTACTGGCCCGAGCAGCTCGTCTTCATCGACGACCGCTACGACATGTACCCCGAGGAGCTCTCGGAGGACTACTTCGCGCTGCAGGACGGCGGGTCCGGTTGGGAGGAGGTCCTCGACCGCTACGACGTCGAGGCGGTGCTCTGGGAGGCCGATCGGCCGCTCGCCGCGCTCCTCGACCAGGCCGAGGGTTGGGAGCGGCTCCACGCCGACGACCAGGCGGTCGTCTACGTCCGCCGGGACGTCGCATCCGGGTGACGGCCGCGCCCGGCCGGGACGCGCACCGGCCGCAGGCCTCCCGAGGCCTGCGGCCGGTGCGCGACCGGGATGCCGTCTAGTTGAGCGAGCTGCCGGCCTCGCTGAACTTGTTCTCCACGCGGCTGCGCAGGAACGCGACCGCGCCGATGACGAGCAGCGCGATGAGGGCGACGAGCAGGATGTACTCGACGAGGTTGGCGCCACGCTCGTCCTCGTGCATCCGGAACTTCGCCTCGAACCAGGTCTTGAACACCATCGGGTTCATTGCGGGAGGACCCCCTTCGTGTCGGGTTCAGGCCGAGAGCCGCCGATGTCGACCTGTACGCAGTATCCGGCACGGAGCGTGGCGGAACCATAGGCCGTCCGACCCATTTTGTCGCGATTGCACGGGACGAGACGGACGGGAGACGGCGCAGAGCGGTGACGGAGCGCGCGAACCGTCGGTCAGCGAAGCTGGATGATCCCGATCCGGACCCCGCTGAGCACGGCCTGGGTTCGGTCCCGGGCGTCGAGCTTCTCGTAGATCGAGGCGAGGTGGTTCTTCACGGTCTTGGCGCTGATGAAGAGTCGCCGGGCGACCTCGGTGGTCGAGTGGCCGTCGGCCACGAGCTGGAGGATCTCCTCCTCGCGCCGCGTGAGCGGGGAGGAGGGGGGCCCCGCCGGGCCGGGCTCGTGCGGCTCGTGCGGCCCGCGGAGCTCGCCGAGCATGGAGGCCGCGAGCTCCGGGGAGAGCAGCACCTCGCCGTCGGCGGCCTGCTGCACCGTTCGCACGACGTCCTGCATCGAGGCGTCCTTGGTGAGGAAGGCGCACGCGCCGGCGTCGACGGCCCGGGCGAGCAGGGCCTGCTCGCTGTGCATGGTGAGGACCACGATCCGGGTCTCGGCCCGGTCGTGGTGGACCCGGCGGGTCGCCTCGACGCCGTCGAGCACGGGCATGGTCACGTCCATCACCACGACGTCGGGCTCGAGCTGGCCGGCGAGGCGCACGGCCTCGTCGCCGTCGGCGGCCTCGCCGACCACGTGCAGGCCGGCGTCCTCGAGGGCGCGGCGCAGCGCCTGGCGGAGGAGCTGGTGGTCGTCGGCGAGCAGCACGGTGGTCATCGGGGCACCTCCAGCTCGACGAGCACGCGGGTCCCGCGGCCGGGCTCGCTGTCGATGGCGAGGTGGGCGCCCACGGCGTCGGCCCGCTCCCGCATGCCCACGAGGCCGAAGCGCTCGCGGCGCACCTGGTGGGGGCGGAAGCCGTGGCCGTCGTCGCGGATCTCGAGCCAGGCGTGCCCGCCGGCGATGGCCCAGGTGATCCAGGCGTGCTCGGCCCCGGAGTGCCGCTCCACGTTCGTGAGGGCCTCCTGCAGGATCCGCCACAGCTCCTGCTCGACCTGGACCGGGAGCCGCTGCCCGCCGAGGCGCGTGCTGACGGAGGTGGCGATGCCGGTGCGCTCCTGGAAGCGGGCGGCGTGCTCCCCGGCGACCTCGGCGAGGTCGGCGGTCTCGCTGACGGCGGCCCGGAGCTGGAACAGCGTCTCCCGCAGCTCCGACACGACGCCCCGCACGACGTCGCGGAGGGCTCCGAGCTCGTCGGGTGCCCCGTCGCGCTCGGACAGGCGCTCGAGCTCGAAGGTCACGTAGGCGAGCGACTGGGCGAGGCGGTCGTGGAGGTCGCGGGCGATGCGGGCCCGCTCCGCCTCCGCCCCGAGCGTGCGCAGTCGGGAGAACCACAGCGCGTTGTCGATGGCCAGGGCCAGGGGCTCGGCCATGCTCTCCAGGAGGTCGCGGTCCCGCTCGGAGTAGCGACCGGGGTCGGTGTGCTCGATCGCCACGAGGCCGACGAGGCCGCCCCGGGCCCGCAGCGGCGCGTAGAGGCCGCTGCGGGCGAGTGGAGCCGAGCCGTGGCTCGGACGGGTGATCAGGTCGTGGGCGAGGACGGGCCGTGGAGCGGACGCGGCCGCGACGAGCGCCGCGGGGAGGGCGCCCTCCAGCAGCCCCGGCGAGAGGCGGACGCCCTCGGCCAGCTCCACCCGCCACGTCCCGGTCGGGTCGTCGCCGACGAGGATGGTGGCGGCGGTGTAGTCGAAGAGCTCCCGGAACCGGGCCCTCGCCGACGTCACGACCTCCCCGAGGTCGAGCGAGGCCGGCAGGGTCTGGGCGACGTCGTGGAGGGCGAGGAGGAGGTCGTTGGCCGTGGACATCCGGGCCATCTCGTCGATCGCCTGCTGCTGGTGGGCGACGGCGTCGACGGCCAGCCGGCGGGTGAACCCGCCGAGGATGGCGCCGGCGAGGAGGACGACGCCCGCCTGGGCCGCGAGGCGCGCCCCGCCCTCGGGGACGCCGATGGCGATGTCGACCGCGGCGACCGAGCCTCCGGCCAGGGCCGCGGCGGCCAGGCTCTCGACGTAGCCCCACCCGAACCCCGCCAGCATGACGGTCGGGACCGGTGTGAGCACGAACGGGCTGTTCCAGCGGCCCGTGATCGCGACGGCCGTGACCGTCACGGCGAGGTCGGCGAGGAGCGCGACCTCGGCGGCCCGGGAGGGGTGGTCGGTGGCGGGCGGGCGGAGGGTCCACCAGCAGGCGTTGGCCACGAGGAGGCCCGTGGCGAGGAGGAGCGGGGCGCCCCGGGTGTCCTCGGTCGTGAGGGCGAGCAGGAGGCCCACGAGGACCGTGCCCCACCGGAGGAGGACCGCGAAGAACCCGAGTCGCCGGAGGGGCCCGGTGCCCTGGGCGGCGGCCTCCTCGGCCCGCCGGCGGCGCTCACGCCGGGCGGGTGCGGGGGCCGGGGGGGGGGACGGCGCGTCGCCCGCGGCACCTCCTCGGGCGGGGCGAGGGGCGGTGCCGGCGAGACGGCGGACGACGTCGCCGGGGAGGTCATGCGCGCGAACCACCCATTCCGACCAATCCTACCTCGAATCGCTCGGGGCTCCGGGGATCCCCTCGCCTGGACTATCGGCCGGCGACCCCCGGGTCCGAAGGGTGGATGGCGGTACGATCCCGCCCATGCTGCTCGTGGGGCTCACGGGAGGGATCGGCTCGGGGAAGTCGACGGTGGCGGCGATGCTGGCCGAGCGGGGGGCGCGGATCGTCGACGCCGACGCCATCGCGCGCGAGGTCGTCGAGCCGGGGCGGCCCGCGTTCGACCGGCTCGTGGAGCGGTTCGGCCCGGGCGTCGTGGGCCCCGACGGCCGGCTGGACCGGCCGGCGCTGGCGGCGATCGCCTTCGCCGACGACGAGGCCCGCGCGGACCTCGACGCCATCACCCACCCGGCCGTGGGCGAGGAGCTCCTCCGGCGGGTGGCCGAGGCGCCGGCCGACGCGGTCGTGGTGCTCGACGTCCCCCTCCTCGTGGAGGCCGCCCGGGATCGTCCCTACGAGCTGGTGATCGTGGTCGAGGCTCCGCGGGAGGTGCGCCTGGCCCGCCTCGAGGCCCGGGGGGTCCCCCGTGCGGACGCCGAGGCCCGCATGGCCAGCCAGGCCACCGACGCCCAGCGCCGGGCCGTCGCCGACATGGTCCTCGACAACGGTGGGACCCTCGCCGACCTCGAGCGCCAGGTCGACGAGGCGTGGTCGGTGATCGAGGAGCGGCGGAGGGCCGCGGACCGGGCGTGATCCCCGCCGGATCGGGGCCGGGCCGGCACACCCCGCCGGTACGATGACCCGGTGCCGCCCTTCGAGCTGGTCTCCCGCTTCGCCCCCGCCGGCGACCAACCCGTGGCGATCGACGCCCTCGCGGCCGGGGTGGAGCGCGGCGAGCGGTTCCAGACCCTGCTGGGCATCACCGGCTCGGGCAAGTCGTTCACGGTCGCGGGGGTCATCGAGCGGGTCCAGCGCCCCACGCTCGTGCTCGCCCCCAACAAGAGCCTGGCCGCCCAGCTCGCCAGCGAGTTCCGCGAGCTCTTCCCCCGGAACCGGGTCGAGTACTTCGTGTCCTACTACGACTACTACCAGCCCGAGGCGTACGTCCCCTCCACCGACACCTACATCGAGAAGGACTCCTCGATCAACGAGGAGATCGAGCGGCTGCGCCACTCGGCCACGAGCGCGCTCCTGTCCCGGCGCGACGTGGTCGTCGTCGCGTCGGTCTCGGCGATCTACGGCCTGGGCTCACCCGAGGAGTACGCCGGGCAGCTCCTGAGCCTCGCGGTGGGGGAGGAGCGCGACCAGCGGGACATCCTCCGCACGCTCGTCGACCTCCAGTACGACCGCAACGACACCGCCTTCGTGCGGAACCGGTTCCGGGTCCGCGGCGACACGATCGAGGTCTTCCCGGCCTACGAGGAGCGGGCGCTGCGGATCCAGCTCTTCGGCGACGAGGTCGAGCGGCTGGTCTCCGTCGACCCGCTCACGGGCGAGGTGGTCGAGGAGCTCGAGGCGGTGGTCGTCTTCCCGGCCTCGCACTACGTGACGTCGACGGAGCGGATGCAGCGGGCCGTCGAGCAGATCGAGGTCGAGCTGGCCGAGCGGCTGGCGTGGCTCGAGGAGCGCGGCAAGCTGCTCGAGGCCCAGCGGCTCCGGATGCGGACCACCTACGACCTGGAGATGCTGCGCGAGGTGGGGGTCTGCTCGGGGGTCGAGAACTACGCGCGCTACCTCGACGGGCGCGCCCCGGGCGAGGCGCCCTTCACCCTCCTCGACTACTTCCCCCCGACTTCCTCTGCGTCCTCGACGAGTCCCACGTCACCGTGCCCCAGCTCCACGGCCAGTACGAGGGGGACCGGTCCCGCAAGGAGACGCTGGTCGAGCACGGGTTCCGGCTGCCCTCGGCGCTCGACAACCGGCCGCTCCGCTTCGACGAGTTCACCGAGAAGGTCCACCAGGTGCTCTTCATGTCCGCGACCCCGGGGCCGTACGAGCTCCAGGTGTCGGGCCAGGTCGTCGAGCAGATCGTGCGCCCCACCGGCCTCGTCGACCCCGAGGTCGTCGTGCGCCCCACCAAGGGGCAGATCGACGACCTCGTGACCGAGATCGGGGGCCGGGCCGACCGCGACCACCGCGTGCTCGTCACGACGCTCACGAAGAAGATGGCCGAGGACCTCACCGACTACCTGCTCGAGCTGGGCGTGCGGGTCCGGTACCTCCACAGCGAGATCGACACGATCGAGCGGGTGGAGATCCTCCGGGCCCTGCGCCTGGGGGAGTTCGACGTGCTCGTCGGGATCAACCTGCTCCGGGAGGGCCTCGACCTCCCCGAGGTGTCGCTGGTGGCGATCCTCGACGCCGACAAGGAGGGGTTCCTGCGCTCCGAGACGTCGCTCGTGCAGATGATCGGCCGGGCGGCCCGGAACGTCGAGGGTCAGGTGATCATGTACGCCGACCAGGTCACGGACTCGATGCGGCGCGCCATCTCCGAGACGAACCGTCGCCGGCAGCGCCAGCTCCGCCACAACGCCGAGCACGGGATCGACCCGCAGACGATCCGCAAGAAGGTCACCGACATCCTCGAGATGATCCAGGCCCGGGCCGGGGGCGAGCCGGCGAGGGCCGGGCGGGGGCGGCGCGGCCGGCGGGCCCCGGTGCTCGCCGAGGTGGCGGAGCTGCCCCAGGACGAGCTCGGCCGGCTCGTCCGGACCCTCGAGGAGGAGATGCACGAGGCCGCCCGTGACCTGCGGTTCGAGGAGGCGGCGCGCCTGCGCGACGAGGTCGCCGAGCTCAAGCGCGAGCTGCGCGAGGTCGGCTAGCCGCCGTCCGCCCACGCGGGTCCAAACAGGCGTTCGCCCGCGGAGGCGGCCCGGGTACGATGGCAGCCGTGGCGGACTCGATCGTCATCCACGGCGCGCGGGAGCACAACCTCAAGAACGTCGACCTCGTCCTGCCCCGGGACCGGCTCGTCGTGTTCACGGGGCTGTCGGGCTCGGGGAAGTCGTCGCTCGCCTTCGACACGATCTACGCCGAGGGCCAGCGTCGCTACGTCGAGTCCCTGTCGGCGTACGCCCGGCAGTTCCTCGGGCAGATGGACAAGCCGGACGTCGACTTCATCGAGGGGCTGTCGCCGGCGATCTCGATCGACCAGAAGTCGGCGTCCCGGAACCCGCGCTCGACGGTCGGCACCATCACCGAGGTCTACGACTACCTCCGGCTCCTCTACGCCCGGATCGGGGTTCCCCACTGCCCCCGATGCGGCCGGGTGATCACCCGCCAGACGCCCCAGCAGATCGTCGACCGGGTCCTCGAGCTCCCCGAGGGCACCCGGTTCCAGGTGCTGGCGCCGGTCGTGCGGGGCCGGAAGGGCGAGTACGACGGGTTGCTCCAGGAGCTGGCCGGGCAGGGGTTCACCCGGGCCCGGGTCGACGGCGAGCTGCACGAGCTGGGGGAGAAGCTGCGGCTGGCCCGCTACGAGCAGCACACCATCGAGGTCGTGGTCGACCGGCTGGTCCACCGGTCCGGCATCGAACGCCGCCTCACCGACTCCCTCGAGACCGCGCTGCGCCTGACCGACGGGGTGGCCGAGGTCGAGATCGTGCCGCGCGACGGGGAGGGGGAACCCGAGCTCCTGACGTTCTCCGAGCACCTCGCCTGCACCCACTGCGGGCTGTCCTTCGAGGAGCTCGCCCCGCGGAACTTCTCCTTCAACTCGCCGTACGGCGCCTGCGAGCGCTGCGACGGGCTCGGCACCCGCTTCGAGGTCGACCCCGAGCTCGTCGTCCCCGACGAGGACCGCTCGATCCGCGACGGGGCCCTGGCCCCCTGGTCCGGGTTCCGGGGCGAGTACTTCCAGCGGGTCCTGGCCGCGGTGGCCGAGGAGCACGGCTTCTCGCTCGACACCCCGTGGAAGCGGCTGCGCAAGGGCGACCGGAAGACCGTGCTCCACGGCGCGGGCGAGCAGCAGGTGCTCGTGAGCTACCGGAACCGGTACGGCCGCCGCCGCTCGTACCACACCCGCTTCGAGGGGGTCATCCCCTGGCTGGCGCGGCGCCACTCCGAGGCCGAGAGCGACCGAATGCGGGAGCAGATCGAGGGCTACATGCGGGAGGTCCCGTGCCCGGCCTGCGGGGGGGCGAGGCTGCGGCCCGCGTCGCTGGCCGTCACGGTCGGGGACCGCAGCATCTTCGAGGTCGGCGAGCTCTCCATCGGCCGGGCGGCGGAGTTCCTGGGAGCCCTCGAGCTGTCGGAGCGGGACCGGCTGATCGCCGAGCGGGTGCTCAAGGAGGTCAACGAGCGGCTGCGCTTCCTCCTCGACGTCGGGCTCGACTACCTCAGCCTCAACCGCGCGTCGGGGACGCTGGCGGGCGGGGAGGCCCAGCGGATCCGGCTCGCCTCGCAGATCGGGAGCGGCCTCGTCGGCGTGCTCTACGTCCTCGACGAGCCCTCGATCGGGCTCCACCAGCGCGACAACCAGCGACTCATCGACACCCTGGTGCGCCTGCGGGACCTCGGCAACACGGTCGTCGTCGTCGAGCACGACGAGGAGACGATCCGGGTGGCCGACCACGTCGTCGACATCGGGCCCGGCGCCGGGGAGCACGGGGGCGAGATCGTCGTGTCCGGCACGCTCGACGACGTGCTCGCGGAGCCCCGCTCGGTCACCGGGCAGTACCTGTCGGGGCGGCGGTCGATCCCCGTGCCCGAGCTGCGCCGCCAGCCGGGGGAGGCGTGGCTCACCGTCCGGGGGGCGCGCGAGCACAACCTGCGCGAGATCGACGTCGAGATCCCGCTGGGCTGCTTCGTCGCGGTCACGGGCGTGAGCGGGAGCGGCAAGTCGACCCTCGTCAACGACATCCTCTACCGGGCCCTGATGCAGCGCGTCTACCGCTCCAAGGTCGTGCCCGGCCGCCACAAGGGCCTCGACGGGGCCGACCACGTCGACAAGGTCATCAACATCGACCAGTCCCCGATCGGGCGCACGCCGCGCTCGAACCCGGCCACCTACACGGGCGTGTTCGACAAGATCCGGGCCCTGTTCGCGGCCACGCAGGAGGCGAAGGTCCGCGGCTACCTCCCCGGGCGGTTCTCCTTCAACGTCAAGGGCGGCCGGTGCGATGCCTGCGCCGGTGACGGCACGATCAAGATCGAGATGCACTTCCTCCCCGACGTGTACGTCCCCTGCGAGGTGTGCAAGGGCGCCCGCTACAACCGCGACACGCTCGACATCACGTTCAAGACCAGGAACATCGCCGAGGTGCTCGACCTGTCGGTGGAGGACGCGCTCGAGTTCTTCTCGAACCAGCCGCCGATCGCCCGCCAGCTCCAGACCCTGTTCGACGTGGGGCTCGGGTACGTCCGGCTGGGGCAGCCCGCGCCCACCCTCTCGGGCGGCGAGGCCCAGCGGGTGAAGCTCTCCACCGAGCTGGGCAAGCGAGCCACCGGGCGGACCGTCTACATCCTCGACGAGCCCACGACCGGCCTCCACTTCGAGGACGTCCGACGACTCCTCGGGGTGCTGTCGCGGCTCGTCGACGCCGGCAACTCCGTGATCGTGATCGAGCACAACCTCGACGTCGTGAAGTCGGCCGACTGGATCGTCGACCTCGGCCCCGAGGGCGGTGACGGCGGAGGGCGGGTCGTGGCCGAGGGCACGCCGGAGCAGGTGGCCAAGACCGCCGAGAGCCACACCGGTCGGTTCCTCGCCGGGATCCTCGACGTCGAGGGGTAGCCGTCGATCAGGGGGATGCGCTCGGCTTCCCCGGTGAGCAGCCAGACTGGGCCGGTGGTCGGCACCCAGCTGCGGACCGAGCCGGCGCGCCCGGTCGGGGCGTCGCGACGGCGTGGCGTGCTGCGCCGGCCGCTCGTCGCCGGCACGGTCCTCGTCCTCGCGTACCTCGCGCTGTCCCTCGCCAACCACCCCGAGGCCTACCTCGTCTCGGACGTCGGTGGGCGCGTGGCGACCGTCCGGGCCGCGGACCGCAACGGCGGGCTCGACGTGGACCTGGGCTACTGGGCCGAGGCCTTCGACCCCGACGGGACCCTCCACCCGATCGAGAACGCGGCGAAGGTCGGTGGCACCTGGGTCACCGCCGGCACGCTCCCCACCGTCCTCGCCGGGGTACCCCTGTGGCGGGTGGCCGGATACCGGGGCCTCCTGCTCCTCCCGATGGCGGGCTCCGTCCTGGCGGCCTTCGCGGCGCGGCGCCTCGCCGACCGCCTCCGGCCGGGCGAGGGCTGGCTCGCCTTCTGGGTGGTGGGCCTCGCCTCTCCCGTCGCGCTGTACGCCCTCGACTTCTGGGACCACTCGCTGGGGCTGGGCCTGCTCGCCTGGGGCTTCGTCCTGGCCTTCGAGGTCGCGCGGGAGGGGCCCGGGTGGGGTCGGGTCGCCCTCTCGGGGCTCCTGCTGGGTGCGGCCGGGGTGCTGCGCACCGAAGCCCTCGTGTACGGCGCGGTGATCGTCTTCGCGTTGGTCGTCGGGACCCTCGCCCGGGATCGCCGCCTGGCGCGAGCAGCGGCCGTGGGGGCGGTCGTGGCGAGCTGCGCGGCCCTTCCCCTCGTCGCCAACGACGCGCTGGAGCGCGCCGTCCTCGGGGACTCGCTGCGGGCCGGTCGGACCACGGCGTACGCGGAGGAGGCGGGCGACGCCGGTCTCTCCCGGCGGGTCGAGGTGGCGACCATCACCGGCCTCGGCCTGCACGGGACCCCCGGGGCGAGCCAGATGCTGGGCGCCGGGCTCCTCGTGCTCGTCGTCCTGGTGGCCGGGTGGGCGGGCACGGCCGAGGACCGGCTGGCCCGGCTGGCGGCGGTGGGCGTGGTGGGCCTCTACCTGTTGCGGATCGTGCTCGACCTCGGCTTCCTGCCGGGTCTCGTCGCCGCGACCCCTCTCGCGGGGGTCGGCCTGGCCCGGGGTTGGAGCACGCCGGACCGCCGGTTCGTCGCGCTGGTCGCGCTCGTCGCCCTCCCGCTGGTCTGGGCCGTCCAGCCGACGGAAGGTGTGGCGCCGGTCTGGGGAGCGCGGTACCTGCTGCTGTCGGGCCTGCTCCTCGGGGTCCTGGGGGTGGTCGCGCTGCGCGAGCTCCCGTCCTGGGCGCGGCTCGGCGGGATCGTGCTGGCCGCGGCGGTGACCGCGTCCGGCCTGGTGTGGATGTCGGTCCGGACCCACCAGGTCGCGGCGGCCGTCGAGGCCCTCGACCGCCGGCCGGAACCCGTGCTGGTCTCGAGGATCGGGCAGCTCTTCACCGAGGCCGGCGGCGTCTACGACGGGCAGCGATGGCTGCTCGCCACGTCCGCCGGCGAGCTCCGGGAGGCGCTCGCCGTGGTGGACGCCGCGGGGGAGGAGGAGATCGCCGTCGTCAGCCTCTCCGGCGGGGAGGCGCCCGCCGTGGCGGGGTTCTGTCCCGTCGGGACCGATCGGCTCCGCCTCGTGCTCGACGTGCGACTCGACGTCACGACGTACCGGGCGACCGCCGGGAGCTGCGGATCGGCGGTGGTCCACGATGGATGACCCCTGGGAGCGCCACGCCGGCTGGTGGCAGGCCGGGTTCACCGGCGGGGCCGACCCGGAGTACGAGGAGCAGATCCTGCCCATGGCCCTCGAGCACCTGCGCGGCGCCCGGCGGGTGCTCGAGGTGGGCGCCGGCGAGGGCCAGGTGGCCCGGGCCGCACGGTCGGCCGGTGCCGGGCTCGTGGTCGGGGTGGAGCCGGCGACGGCCCAGGTGCGGACGGCCGTCGCGCGCGGGGGGGGCCCGCGCTTCCTCCGGGCGGTGGCCGACGCGCTGCCATTCCCCGACGGCAGCTTCGACGCCGTCGTGGCGTGCCTCGTCTTCGAGCACGTCGGGCCCTTCGAGGCGGCGATCGGCGAGGTGGCCCGGGTCCTCGAGCCGGGCGGCCGGTTCCTCCTGTTCCTCAACCACCCGCTGCTCCAGGCACCCGACAGCGGCTGGGTCGACGACCACATCCTCGACGAGCAGTACTGGAGGGTGGGGCCGTACCTGCCCGAGGACCGGCGTGACGAGGAGATCTCCCCGGGGGTGACGCTGCCGTTCTGGCACCGGCCCCTGAGCCGCTACGTGAACGCGCTCGTCGAGCGGGGGCTGGTGATCCGGCGGATGGACGAGCCCGCGCCACCCCCCGGCTTCGTGGCGAGGGCACCGGAGTACCGCGAGGCGGTCACGATCCCCCGCCTCCTCTTCCTTCGCGCGCAGCGCGCGAGCTGACCGGAGCTCCTCTCGCGCGCCCGAAAACGTGCCGATAATGGGCATACGGGGCTCACGGTGGCCAGGAGGAGGGAACGGCGATGCGGCGCCTGGCGCGTCCCATGCTCTACCTGGGCACCGCGGCGGCCGTCGTCGGTCTCGGCAAGGTCCACGCGGTGCTCCACGGGTACGACTACACGGCGTCGTCGCGCTTCGCCTGGTCCTTCGCCTACGTCGGGGTCCTGGGCCTCGCCGCCTACGGGCTCGGGCTGCCCGACCTGCCCCGGCGCCGCAGCGCCGTCCTGACCGCCTCGGCGGCGGCGGGCTCGGGCGCGCTCAGCATCTCGGCGGTGCAGCTCGTCGCGGGGGACGCGCTCCTGCCCCGCTTCGTGGTGTTCGGGGCCGCCGCGATCCTCGTTCCGTGGTTCGTGCTGACGTCGCGGGTGGCGTCGGACGCGGACGCCCGCGCCCGCGAGCGGGACCGGGTGCTGCTCGTCGGGGGGCCGGTCGACGAGGAGATCCTGCGCGACGAGCTCGACGAGGCACCGGAGCGGCCGGCCCAGCTCGTGGCGGTCGTGGGCCTCGCGGCGGCCCGTCCCCGGCGGCCCGGGGAGGAGCCGCTCGTGGACCGGGCCATCGACGCGGACGTGACCGTGGTCGTCCTCGGCCGGGCGGCCCAGGAGGATCCGGGCGTGGTGGCCCAGGCGGCCGTGCTCCACGAGTCCGGGGTCCGGGTGCGTTCCGTGTCGAGGTTCTACGAGGAGTGGCTGGGCAAGCTTCCCGTCGCGGAGCTCGAGCGCGTCTCGCTGATGTTCGACATCAGCGAGCTCCACGGGGCCACGTACGCCCGGCTCAAGCGCCTCCTCGACGTGGGTGCGGGCCTGGCCGGCGGCGTCGCGCTCGTGGTGTGCCTGCCGTTCGTCGTCGCCGGCGACCTCGTCGCCAACCGGGGACCCCTCCTGTACCGCCAGCGGCGCGTGGGCCGCGACGGAAGGCGGTTCGAGATCCTCAAGTTCCGGACCATGCGACCCGCCGGCCCCGGAGGGAGCGAGTGGACGGCCGCCGACGACCCGCGCGTGACCCCGTTCGGGAGGTTCCTCCGCCGCACCCACCTCGACGAGCTGCCCCAGGTGGTCAACGTCCTGCGGGGCGACCTCTCCATCGTCGGACCCCGCCCCGAGCAGCCGCAGTACGTGGAGGAGCTCGAGGAGAAGATCCCCTACTACCGCCTCCGGCACCTCGTCCGGCCCGGGCTCACCGGCTGGGCGCAGGTGAAGTTCCACTACGGCGGCTGCACCGAGGACGCGACGGAGAAGCTCCAGTACGAGTTCTGGTACCTGCGGCACCAGTCGTTGGCCCTGGACCTGCGCATCATGGGCCGCACGATCCGCAGCGTGCTCGGGAGAGGGGGGCGATGAAGCTCGCCGAGCTCCGCTCCGCGGCGTACTACCGGCTGTTCTCCGTGGACGGCCTGCTGCGGCGGATCAGCGATCCGGGTACGAGGATCCTCGACGTGGGCTGCTCCGACGGGCGGGGGAGCGCGGTCCTGGGCGCCTGGCGCGCCGACGGGGTCGACGTCCACCGGCCGGCGCTCGAGCACGCACGGAGGCTCGGCCGTCGCGGTCGCGTGGTGCAGGCCGACGTGCGATGGCTGCCGTTCCGCGACCGTGCGTACGACGTCGTCGTGGCCCTCGACCTCGTCGAGCACCTCGACAAGCCCGACGCGGTGGCCCTGCTGGGCGAGCTGGAACGGGTCGCCCGGAGCACGGTGGTCGTGGTGACCCCGTCCGGCTTCCTGCCCCAGCCCGCCACGGCCGACGAGCCGTGGCAGGAGCACCGGTGCGGGTTCGAGGCCGAGGAGCTCGCCGGGCTCGGGTACTCGGTCCGGGGCCTCGGAGGCCCCGCGGCCCTGCGTCGTGACCGCGGCGCGTTCAGGTTCGGGATCCTCGGTCAGGCTGCCGGCCTCCTGGCGGCACCATGGGCGCGGCGGCGTCCCGACCACGCGTTCGCGCTCGTCGCCGTCAAGTCGGCCGGTGTCTGAGCGCACCCCACCGACGTTCCGTGCCTTCCTCGGCGCGGCGGGTCGCCTGGCGCTCGGCCGGCAGGCCGCCGGCCTGCTCTTCATCGCGGCGACGCTCGTGCTCCCGAACCTCACCGACGCGCGCACGGTGGAGGCCTTCGTCTGGGCGTACTACGCGATGTTGGTCCTCACGTCGGTGTTCGGGCTCGGGCTGGAGCGGGTCGCCGGTGTCGCCGTCGCACAGCAGGGGGAGGGGCCGACGGCGTCGATCGGGCCCCTCGTCGTCCTCCGCCTCGCCTCCGTTCCCGTGCAGGCGCTCGGGCTGCTGGCGCTGTACCGCTTCGTCGGCGTCACGCTCCCCACCGGCGCCTGGTGGGCGAGCCTCGTCTGGATCGTCGCCGCGGAGCTCCAGGTCGTCGCGTTCGGTGGCTTGCGCGTCAAGGGGAACCGGACCTTCGAGCCCCGGCTCTACGTGGGTATGCGCGCCGGGCAGTGCGTGGGCCTGCTGCTGCTCGCGGCGAGCGGGTTCGGGGCGACGGCCCTCGTGGGCCTCGTCGCGCTCCTCGAGGTCGTCGCGGCGGGGGTGGGCCCTGCGGGAGCTCCTGGGTCGATGGCGTCTCGCGGGGCCGGTCCGGGGCCTGGCGTGGCGCGAGATCGCGTCGTTCTCGGCCATCGAGCTGGTGGCGCTCGCCTACCTCAGGGCCGACGTGCTGCTGGTCGGCCGCATGCTGGGCCCGGAGGTGGGCGCGGCCTACGGGCTCGCGTACCGCATCGTCGACGGGCTGAACGGGCTCCAGGGCGGGGTGAGCCTCTGGCTGTTCGCCGAGACGCTCCGGGGGCGCGAGGGAGGGGACAGCCCCGGCGGGATCCGCGGGCGCTCGCTGCGCGTGATCCCCCGCGTCGCCGCGCTGGTGTGCGTGGTCCTGATCGGTGGCGCGGGGCTCCTCGGTCGAGCCGTGCCGGACCTGCGGGGCACCGTGCCGGCGTTGCGGCTGCTCCTCGTGTCCCTCCCCCTGTTCGTCGTCAGCAGCGTCGAGCTCCACTTCCGCTCGGCCCGTGGTCGCTACCGCGAGGTCCTCGTCGCCGGGTCGGCGGCGCTGGCCGCGAACGTCGTCCTCGTCCTGTGGCTCGTCGACGCCCACGGTCTGGAGGGCGCGGCCTGGGCCCTGCTGGTGTCGGAGGGGATCCAGGCGGTGCTCCTGGTCGCGATGTCGGGCCGGGCGGAACGGGCCCTGGTGGGTGGCGCGGCGTGGCGGTCGGCGACGTGGACCGGGCTGCTCCTCGCCGTCGCCGTCGCGCTGAACGCCGGATCACCGGGGGTCGCCGCCGTCGCGGGGCCGGTCCTGGGCCTCGTGGTGCTCGGCGGCGCGCTCCGGGACCGGGCCTCCGTGCCGAGGGTGCCCGCGACGACGAGGGCACCGGAGGCGGGGCACGGCGGCGGCGGGGCGGAGTCCCCGGCGTCCCGTGAGAGCGCCGGCACCGTGGCCGGAGGGGATCCCCGGGTGAGCGTCGTGATCCTGTCCTGGAACGACGGGGAGCTGCTCGAGCGCTCGGTGGGGTCGGCGCTCTCCTCGAGGGGCGCGCGCGTGGAGGTCGTGGTCGTCGACAACGGCTCCAGCCCGCCGGTCGGGATCGTGGCGGGCGAGCAGGTGCGCGTGATCCGCAACGAGCGGAACCGTGGGGTCGCCGCCGCCCGCAACCAGGGGTTCGCCGCGACGTCCCACGAGCTCGTCTGCTTCCTCGACAGCGACGCCTGCCTCGTTCCCGACGCGCTCTCCCTCATGGCCCGAGCCCTGGCTGCCGACCCCACGATCGCGCTGGCGGCGCCCGTGTTCCGGGGACAGGAGCCGGAGGACAGCGCAGGGCGCGCGCCCACGCTCGGGCGGAAGGTCCTGCGCCTCGCCGGCGCCAGAGCCGACTACGAGAGCGCGGGGCAGGACGGGGACGCGCCGTCCTGGGACGTCGACTTCGCCATCGGGGCGTGCCAGCTCGTCCGGCGGGAGGCGTTCGCGGCGGTGGGAGGGCTCGACGAGTCGTTCTTCTACGGGCCCGAGGACGTGGACTTCTGCCTGAGGCTGCGCGAGGCGGGGTGGCGCGTCGTCCAGGTCCGGGGCGCGGAGTGCGACCATCCGCCCCGGCGTCGCTTCCGGCGGATCGTCAGCCGCCGGGGGCTGGCCCACGCGTGGGCGGTGGTACGGCACCTCTGGCGCCACCGCGGCTTCCGGCGCCGGATGAGGGCGCGGGCGTGACCGGGCGTCTCGACGTGGTCGTCGTCGCGTACGGCTCGGCGGGCGCGATCGCGGCCCGGGTCGAGGACGCACGGCGCCTCCCGGGTGTCGGCCGGGTCGTCGTGGTGGACCACGGCTCCGACGGGAGCGGCGATCTCGCCCGGGCGGCGGGAGCCGTCGTGATCGCGGACCCGTCCAACCCCGGCTTCGGATCCGGCCACAACCGGGGCGTGGCCGCCACGGACGCGCCGTACGTGCTGCTGCTCAACCCGGACGCGGTGCCCGACGAGGAGGGGGTCTGCGAGGGCCTCGCCGTGCTGGACTCCCGGGCCGACGTCGCCGCGGTCCAGGGCGTGATCGTGGGAGCGACCACGGGAGCACCCGAGAGGAGCCAGGGCGTCGCGGTCGGCCCGCTCCACCTGCTGGGCCGGGCTCTCCACGCCCGCGGGCTCCTCCGGTTCCCGTGGGTCCGCCGCCTGGCGCGACGTCTGGGGCCGCTCGCCGACCACGTGGATCGGGTGCCGTGCGGCCCGAGGGAGGTCGAGGCCCTCGCGGCCACGGTCCTCCTCGTGCGGCGGGCCGCGTTCGAGGAGGTGGGTGGCTTCGACGAGACGTTCTTCCTCTACGGAGAGGATCTCGACCTGTGCCGGCGCCTCGGGCAGGCGGGCTGGAAGCTGGTGGCGCTGCCCGGCCGGTGGGCGACCCACGCGAGCGGGGGCTCGGCGGAGTCGGGCTGGCGGCGGGAGCTCGAGTGGTGGCGGGGGACGATGAGGTTCGCCGCGTACTGGTGGGGACGGGCCGCCTGGGCCGTGTCGCTGCTCGCCGCGTGCATCCCCTGGATCGAGCTCTCCGTCACCCGTCCGCGCGGATCCGGTGAGGCGGCCCGCGCCCTGCTGCTGGAACCCCTCGCGGCACGGCGCCGGCGGCACCGGGCCCCTCGGGTCAGGTGATCTCCAGCATCCGCCGGAGGGCCACCCGGGCCCACTCGGCGGTGCGCTCGTCGACCACGATCCGGTTGACGACCTCTCCCCGCACCAGGTGCTCGAGGGCCCAGGCCAGGTGGGGCGGGTCGATCCGGAACATGGTCGAGCACGGGCAGACGAGCGGGTCCAGCGACACCACGGTCCGGTCGGGGTGCTCCTTCGCCATGCGGGCCACCATGTGGATCTCGGTCCCGATCCCGAGCTCGGTCCCCGGCGGGGACTGCTCGACGAGGGCGAGGATGCGCTCGGTCGAACCGACGTGGTCGGCGAGCTCGACGACCTCGGCCGCGCACTCGGGGTGGACGATCACGATCCCGTCGGGGTGCTCCTGCCGGAAGGCGGTGACGTGCTCGGGCCGGAACCGCTGGTGGACGGAGCAGTGCCCCCGCCAGAGCAGGAACGTCGCCTCCTTGACCTCACGCTCCTCGAGCCCACCCTGGTCGAGGTGGGGGTCCCAGACCGGCATGTCGGCCTCGCGGAAGCCCATGGCCCGGGCGGTGTTGCGCCCGAGGTGCTGGTCGGGGAAGAACAGGACCCGGTCGCCGCGGGCCAGGGCCCACTCGATCACGGCCGCGGCGTTCGACGAGGTGCAGACGGCGCCGCCGTGCTCGCCCACGAAGGCCTTGAGGGCGGCCGACGAGTTCATGTAGGTGATGGGGACGACCCGGTCGACGTCGACGACGCCGGCGAGGTGCTCCCAGCACTCCTCGACCTGCTCGAGGTCGGCCATGTCGGCCATCGAGCACCCGGCGTTCAGGTCGGGGAGCACGACCCGCTGGTGCGGGCCGGTGAGGATGTCGGCCGACTCGGCCATGAAGTGGACGCCGCAGAACACGATGTCGGTGGCCCGGTCGTCCTCGGCCGCGAAGCGGGCCAGCTTGAAGGAGTCGCCCCGGGCGTCGGCCCAGCGGATCACCTCGTCACGCTGGTAGTGGTGCCCGAGGATCAGCAGCCGCGGCCCGAGGGCCTCCTTGGCGGCACGGATCCACTCGTCGAGCTCGCCGGGGGTCGCGAGGGTGTAGCGGTCCGGCAGGGGGGCCTGGAGACGGAGCATCGGGTTGTCCTCCCTGAGGGAGCAGGCCCCGGTGATGGCCGGCGGGGACAGCCTGGTCGCCCACCGCGGGGTTGTCGGCCCCGGAGCCGAGATGTGTGCCGGAGTACCAGGCCGGCACGATCCAGGGTACCGCGCGCAGGAGGGTCGGGACGCCACCGGGTGACGCAGGGCACGCGAGGTCCCACGCGGCGCGGGGGACGGGCCCGGAGGGGCGAGAATGGGGGCATGCGCTCGCGCCCCGAGACCGGCTCGATCCCCGACGCCCCGGGCTCCTACCAGTTCCGTGACGCCCAGGGCCGGGTGATCTACGTCGGGAAGGCCAAGAGCCTCCGCTCCCGGGTCGCCAGCTACTTCGGGGCCCCCGAGGCGCTCCCGCCCCGGACCCGCCAGATGGTGGCGGCCGCCGACTCGGTGGAGTGGATCGAGGTCAACAACGAGGTCGAGGCGCTGTTCCTCGAGTACAACCTCATCAAGCGCCACCGGCCCCGCTTCAACATCCGCCTCAAGGACGACAAGTCCTACCCGTTCCTCGCGGTGACCCTCGACGAGGAGTGGCCCCG
The DNA here is from genome assembly GCA_027494165.1 of Acidimicrobiia bacterium. GTDB lineage: Bacteria > Actinomycetota > Acidimicrobiia > IMCC26256 > JAOSJM01 > JAOSJM01. The sequence goes on from JAOSJM010000001.1 coordinate 1,003,728, forward strand.
GGCGATGGTCATGCGGGGAGCCAAGCGCCGGGGCGTCCGGTACTTCGGCCCCTACGCCCACGCGTACGCCATCCGCGAGACCCTCGACCTGCTGCTGCGGACGTTCCCCGTCCGCACCTGCACGAGGGCCAAGTTCGACCGCCACCGTCGCCTCGGCCGGCCCTGCCTGTACGCCCACATCGAGAAGTGCGCGGCGCCGTGCGTGGGAGCGGTGGACCGTGAGGCCTACGACGCGCTCGTGGGCGAGCTGATCACCTTCCTCGACGGTGACACGGCGCCGGTCCTCGACCGCCTCGAGAAGCAGATGCACGGGGCGGCCGAGGCCCTCGAGTACGAGCGCGCCGCCCGCCTGCGCGACCAGCTCGCCTCGGTGCGCAAGGTGGTCGAGCGCCAGCAGATGGTGGGGAGCCGCGAGGAGGACCTCGACGTCGTCGGCCTCGTCGACGACCCCCTCGAGGCCTCGGTGCAGGTGTTCCTGGTCCGGCGAGGCCGGGTCGTCGGGCGCCGGGGGCTCGTGGTCGACAAGGTGGAGGACGTCGATCCCCCCGCCCTCGTGGGCCGGCTCCTCGGCCAGCTCTACGGCGGTGCCGCCCCCGAGGACGTGCCCCGGGAGGTCCTCGTACCGGTGGAGCCCGAGGACCGGGAGCTCCACGAGGCGTTCCTGGCCGCCGCGCGCGGGTCGCGGGTGCGGATCCGGGTCCCGCAGCGCGGCGCGAAGCGGGAGCTGCTCGCCACCGTCACCCGCAACGCCGAGGAGGCGCACACCCGCCACAAGCTGCGGCGGGCGAGCGACCACAACGCCCGGGCGCGGGCGCTCATGGCCCTCCAGGAGGCCCTGGGGCTCCCCGAGGCACCGCTGCGCATCGAGTGCTTCGACGTCTCGAACCTGCAGGGCACCGAGATCGTCGCCTCGATGGTCGTGATGGAGGACGGGCTGGCGAAGCGCTCCGACTACCGGCGCTTCCGGGTCCGTCACCAGCAGGGCCAGGACGACCTGGCGGCGATGGAGGAGGCGCTCACCCGACGGTTCCGGCGCTACCTGGACGAGCGCGACGAGGGAGCGCGGGCGGGGAAGCGGTTCGCGTACCCGCCGAACCTCCTGCTGGTCGACGGCGGGAAGGGCCAGCTCGACGTGGCGACGCGGGTGCTCGAGGAGCTGGGGCTCGAGGAGATCTCGGTGGCGGCCCTCGCCAAGCGCTTCGAGGAGGTCCACCGGCCGGGCCGGGAGGCCCCGGTCCGGATCGCGCGGGATTCCGAGGCCCTGTACCTGCTCCAGCAGGTCCGGGACGAGGCCCACCGGTTCGCCGTCACCTACCACCGCCAGCTCCGGGGCAAGCGGATGACCCGGTCCGTGCTCGACGACGTCCCCGGGCTCGGGCCGGCGCGCCGGAAGCGGCTCCTGAAGGAGCACGGGTCGGTGAAGCGCCTCCGCGCCCTGACCGAGGACGAGCTCGTCTCGCTGCCGTGGCTGCCGGACCGGGTCGCCCGGGCCCTGTACGCGGCGCTGCACGGCGAGGCGGGGTCGTTGACGAAGACGTCGCCACCGGGGAGCCTGGGGCCCGGCGCCGGGCCCGGCGAGGACCCCGCGGCGGCGCGACCACGCGGAGCTGGCGGCTGATGGAGCTCGACCTCACGATCATCACCGGGATGTCCGGAGCCGGGCGCTCCGAGGCGGCCAACGTGCTGGAGGACCTCGGGTTCTTCGTGATCGACAACCTCCCCCCGGCGCTCATCGCGAAGGTGGCCGAGCTGGCCCGGGGCCGCGAGCAGTCCACGCGCTACGCCCTCGTCGTCGACGTCCGTTCCGGGGCGTTCGTCCAGGATCTCGACTCGGCGCTCGCCGAGCTGCGCGGTCGAGGCGCCCGGACCCGGGTGGTGTTCCTCGACGCGTCCGACGACGTCCTCGTGCGCCGCTTCGAGGCCACCCGCCGCCGCCACCCGCTCGCCGACAGCGACCGGGTGAGCGAGGGGATCGCCCGCGAGCGCCAGCTCCTGGGTGGGCTCAAGGGCGAGGCCGACATCGTGCTCGACACGTCCACGCTCAACGTCCACGAGCTCCGCGACCGGCTGCGGGCGCTGTTCGTCGAGGACGGGGGCGACGAGCTGCTCCAGACCAGCATCGTCTCCTTCGGCTACAAGCACGGCCTGCCGCTCGACGTCGACCTGGTCTTCGACTGCCGGTTCCTCCCCAACCCCCACTGGGTCGACGAGCTCCGTCCCCTCCGGGGCACCGATCCGCAGGTCCGGGGCTACGTCCTCGACCAACCCGAGACCGCGGCGTTCGTCGAGCACCTCGAGGGGCTGTTCGCCCTCCTCCTCCCCGCCTACGTCAGGGAGGGGAAGTCGTACCTGTCCATCGGGGTGGGGTGCACGGGAGGCCACCACCGCAGCGTCGTGCTCGCCGAGGAGCTGGGCGGGGTCCTCGAGCGGATGGGCTTCCGTCCCACGATCCACCACCGGGACGTCGATCGTGCCTGAGCCGGACCGGGAGCCGGAGCCGCGCGGCGCGGAGGGGTCCGCCCGCCCGGTCGCGGGCGGCCTGCGCGTGCGGCGCGCCCCGGGAGGAGCCGGGACCCACCCCGCCGGCCCCCACCCGCGCCCCGAGTCCCACCGGCCCGGCGACCCGGCGGACGCAGGTCCGGCCGTCGTGGCGCTCGGCGGCGGCCACGGCCTGGCGGCCGCGCTGCGAGCGGTGCGGACCTACGCCGGGTCCGTGACCGCGGTGGTGTCGGTGGCCGACGACGGGGGTCCTCGGGCCGTCTCCGGCGGGACCTCGGCATCCCGCCGCCGGGGACCTCCGCAAGGCCCTGGTGGCCCTCGCGGACCCCGACTCGCCCTGGACCCGCGCCTTCGAGCACCGCTTCGCGGGCGGGGACCTCGACGGCCACGCGCTCGGGAACATCGTGATCGCCGGGATGGCCGAGACGCTCGGCGGCTTCGAGCCGGCGCTCGAGGAGGCCGGGCGCCTCCTCGGCGCGGTCGGCCGGGTCCTGCCGGCCACCACCGACCCGGTCGTGCTGAAGGCCGACGTCGACGGGAGGTCGGTCGAGGGGCAGGTGGCGGTGGCCACGTCGCGGGGGCGCATCCGGCGGGTCGAGCTCGTCCCCTCCGACCCGGCCGCCGCGGCGGGCGCGACCGCGGCCCTCGAGCTCGCCGACCAGGTGGTCCTCGCGCCCGGTTCGCTGTACACGAGCCTCCTCGCCGTCCTGTGCGTCCCGGGGATCCGCGAGGCCGTGGCGGCGGCGCGCGGACGGGTGGTCCAGGTGTGCAACCTGCGGCCCCAGGTCCCCGAGACCGAGGACCTCGACGCCACCGACCACGTCCGGGCCGTGCTGGAGCACGGCGGACGGGTCGACGCGCTCGTGGTCCAGGAGCCCGGGGATCTCCGGATCGACGAGGCCGTCGTCCGGGAGCTCGGGGTGGAGCCGGTCCCGGCCGACGTCGCGCGCGCGGACCGCTCGGCCCACGATCCGGCAAGACTGGCGAGCGTGCTGCGGGCTCTGCTGTAGTCACCGCTGCGGGCCCGGACCCGACGACGCGAGGAGGCGGTCATGGCGGTTCGAGTGGGCATCAACGGCTTCGGGAGGATCGGCCGCTCGTTCACCCGGGCGCTCCTCAGCCGTGGCGCCGAGGCCGGCATCGTCGGGCACCTCGCCGAGGCCATCTTCGGGCCCGAGGTCGAGCTGGTCGCCGTGAACGACCCGATGGGCGACGCCGAGACCATGGCGTTCCTGCTGAAGCACGACTCGGTGGGCGGCACGATCAGGAACGAGATCAAGCCCACCGACCACGGGTTCTCGATCGACGGCCACGACGTCCACAAGCTCGAGGTCATGGACCCGGGCGAGATCCCCTGGGGCGAGCACGGGGTCGACGTGGTCATCGAGTCGACCGGTCTCTTCACCTCCCGGGAGAAGGCCGCCGGTCACCTCCAGGGCGGTGCGAAGCGGGTGATCATCTCGGCTCCGAGCGGCGACGCCGACGCCATGATCTGCATGGGGGTCAACGACGCGGTCTACGACCCGAAGGCCCACACCGTCATCTCGAACGCCTCCTGCACCACCAACTGCCTGGCCCCCATGGCCAAGGTCCTCCACGACGAGTTCGGGATCGAGCAGGGCCTGATGACCACGGTGCACGCCTACACCAGCGACCAGGCGTTGCAGGACATCGCCAAGGCCAGCCGGAAGGGCAAGCCCGACGTCCGGCGGATGCGCGCCGCGGCGCTCTCGATCATCCCGAGCAGCACGGGCGCCGCCCGGGCGATCGGCACGGTGCTCCCCGACCTCAAGGGCCGCCTCGACGGGACCGCGCTGCGCGTCCCCACGGCGACCGGGTCGATCACCGACCTCGTCGCCACCCTGGGCCGGGACGTGTCGGTCGACGACGTGAACGGCGCCTTCGCCCGGTCCTCCCAGGACCCGACCTACCGGGGCGTCCTCGAGTTCACCGAGGAGGAGCTGGTGTCGGCGGACATCGTCGGCAACCCGGCCTCGTGCATCTTCTCGGCCGCCGACACCATGGCGAACGGCCGTATGGTCAAGGTCCTGGGCTGGTACGACAACGAGTGGGGCTACTCGAACCGCCTCATCGACCTCGTGGCCTTCATCGGCGCCCGCTGAGGCCGGGCGGCGGAGCACGAGATGGTCGGTGTCCCGCGCCTCGAGGACCTGCGGCTCAGGGCGGGCACGCGGGTCCTCCTGCGCCTCGACCTCAACGTGCCGCTCCGCGACGGCGCGGTCGAGGACGATCTCCGGATCACCGCGGCCCTCCCGACCATCGAGTGGCTGAGGGACCGGCGGGCCTCGATCGTCGCGTGCAGCCACCTCGGCCGACCCAAGGGCGCTCCCGACCCCGCCCTCTCGATGGCCCCGGTCGCCGGTCGCCTCGGGGAGCTGCTGGGGGTCGAGGTGCCGCTCGCCCCCGAGGTGGTGGGGCCCGAGGCGTTTTCCATGGCCGCCAGCCTCACCCCCGGCGACGTCCTCCTCCTCGAGAACCTGCGGTTCCATCCGGGGGAGACCGAGTGGAGCCCGGCGTTCGCCGAGAACCTCGGCCAGCTCGGCGACGCCTACGTGAACGACGCCTTCGGCGCCTCGCACCGGGCCCACGCCTCGATCATGGGCCCGCCGCTCGTGCTGCCGTGCGCCGGCGGCCGCCTGCTCGTGCGGGAGGTCGAGGTCCTCTCGGGCCTCCTCGAGGGGGCGGACCGTCCCTTCGTGGCGGTGCTCGGCGGGGCCAAGGTGAGCGACAAGCTCGGGGTGATCGACACCCTCCTGGAGCGCTGCGACCTCGTCCTCGTGGGTGGTGCGATGGCCTTCACGTTCCTGGTGGCCCAGGGTCACGGGATCGGGGACTCGCTCGTCGAGCCGGAGATGGTCGAGGAGTGCCGGCGGCTCCTCGGGTCGGGCCGGGTCCGGGTGCCCAGCGACGTCGTGATCGCCCGGGACGTCGCCGAGGACGCGGAGACCCGCACCGTCGCCGCCGACGCCCTCCCCCGACGGCTGGAAGGGCCTCGACGTCGGCCCCGAGACCGCGGAGGCCTTCGCGGCGGAGGTGGCGGGGGCCGCCACCGTGCTCTGGAACGGGCCGATGGGGGTCTTCGAGGTCTCGCCGTTCGCGGCCGGCACCCGGCGGGTCGCCGAGGCGGTCGCCGACTGCCCGGGCTTCACGGTCGTCGGCGGTGGCGACAGCGCCGCCGCGGTGCGCCGGTTCGGGCTGGCCGAGCGGGTCGACCACGTGAGCACGGGCGGGGGCGCCTCGCTCGAGCTCATCGAGCAGGGTGACCTCCCGGGCCTCCGGGCCCTGCGGGAGGGGAAGCGGGCCTGAGCAGGCCCTGAGCACGACGGACGACGGAGCGACGGGATGAGCGAGGGAACGCGCCGGCCGATCATCGCCGGCAACTGGAAGATGCACCACACCCACCTGGAGGCGATCCAGGTGGTCCAGAAGCTGTCGTACCGGCTCGACCGGTCCGACTACGAGCGGGTCGAGGTCGTGGTCTGCCCGACCTTCACCTCGCTGCGGTCGGTGCAGACCGTGCTCGAGAGCGACCGCATCCCGATCGCGCTCGGGGCCCAGGACGTGCACTGGGAGGAGAAGGGCGCCTTCACCGGCGAGGTCAGCCCCACGATGCTGGCCAAGCTCAACGTCTCGTTCGTGATCGTGGGCCACTCGGAACGCCGCCAGCTCTTCGGCGAGACCGACGAGACGGTCAATCGCAAGGTCAAGGCGGTCCTGGCCCACGGCATGACGCCGATCGTGTGCGTGGGGGAGACGCTCGAGGAGCGCGAGGCGGGGGAGACGGCCGCGAAGGTCGACGGGCAGGTCCGCGGCGCCTTCGAGGGGGTCAAGGCCGCCGACGTCGCCGCCACCGTCGTGGCCTACGAGCCGATCTGGGCCATCGGCACCGGCCGCACCGCGACCCCGGGCGACGCCGACGAGACGATCGGCGTGATCCGGGGCACCCTGCGCGACCTGTTCGGCGGCCCGACGTCCTCCGCGGTGAGGATCCAGTACGGCGGCAGCGTGAACCCGGGGAACATCGCCGACCTGATGGCGATGCCGGAGATCGACGGGGCGCTGGTCGGCGGGGCGTCGCTCGACCCCGACGACTTCGCCCGGATCGTCCGCTACGGCGCCTGAGCAGGGCTTCGCCGGGCGTGGGCTACCATGGCCGACCGGCCCGAGGGGTGGTTCCCGGGCGGCTCGGCGAGGAGGAGCGGGTCACGTGGTGAACGCCGTCATCATCGTGTTCCACGTGTTCGTCAGCGCGGTGCTGATCCTCTTCATCCTCCTGCACGCCGGCCGGGGCGGGGGTCTCTCCGACATGTTCGGGGGCAGCACCGGCGGGGCCATGGCGGGATCCACGATCGTCGAGAAGAACCTCGACCGCATCACCGTCGTCACGGCGCTGATCTTCGCCTTCACCACGATCCTGCTCGGCCTGCGGGTCTGACGGGTCGACGAGCCCGTTCCCCGGGCCCGGATCGGACGGCCTCGGCCCGGCGGTCCGCCCGGCCGTCCGACCCACGCCCGACCGGCGCTGTGCCGGAGGTCACATCGGTCGAGGTGATCCGCGGTCCAGTCGGGTGCGGGGCGTGCCGATGAACCGCGGGAGTGGTGCGTCCCGGGCGGGCGACTGACGACCGATCACTCGACGCGCGGGGATCCGCGGTCCCGCCCGTTCGGCGCGCCATGCTCGTGGGACACCAGGCGCCGGGCGACAGCTTGGAGGACGGTCGTGGGACGAAGGTCGGGCAAGACGAGATGGCGCGCGGTCGGCGCGCTCGTGTGCGCGCTCGGCGTGGTCGTCTCGGCGTGCGGGGACGACGACGGAGGGCCGGACGGGACCACCGGCGGGAACGGAGGGGGCGGTGACGGCGGCGTCGTGACGGTCGGGGCCGACGGGTTCCCCCAGATCCTCAACACCTACCTGCCCGAGGGGGCGACGTTCTGGACCGCGGCGATGGTGTCGCCGGCGCTGGCCCGTGGCTACCGGGTGACCCCGGACCTGGAGTACGAGCCGTGGCTGTTCCGCGAGGACTGCACGGTCTCCTCGGAGGAGCCGTTCACCGTGAGCTGCACCCTCGTGGACGACGCCACCTGGTCCGACGGCGAGCCGCTCACCGCCGAGGACTTCGAGTTCACCTGGCAGACGATCATGGACCCCGACAGCGACGTGTGGTCGCGGATGGGCTACGACCGGATCACCGACTTCCGGGTGGTGAGCCCGACCGAGCTCGAGATGGTCTTCGACGGCGTCTACGCGCCCTTCCGGGAGCTGTGGGCCGGCTCCAACACGGCCGTGCTGCCGAAGCACGTCCTCGAGGGCCAGGACTTCGGGACCGTCTGGAACGACTGCATCTGCGACCCCGAGACCGGGGAGCCGATCGGGAGCGGTCCCTTCCTCGTCGAGTCCTACACCCCCGACGAGGAGGTCACCCTCGTCCGCAACGACGCCTACTGGGGTGAGCCGGCCCGCCTGGAGCAGGTCGTCTTCAAGCCCGTCGCGCCCGAATCCCTCGCCAACGCGCTGCGGACCGGCGAGGTCGACGTGATCTACCCGCTGCCGGACCCGGGGCTCGTCGAGGAGATCCGGGGCCTCGACGGCGTCGCCGTGGAGGCCGGCCTCGGCCCGGTGTGGGAGCACTTCGACATCCTCACCACCGTCCCGGGCCTCGACGACCTCGAGGTGCGCCGGGCCATCGCCACCGCGATGCCGCGCCAGGCGATCGTCGACACCGTCGTGGCGCCCGTGAACCCCGACGCCGTGGTGCTCGACAACCTGTTCTTCATGAGCGGCACGGCCGACTACGAGCCGCACTGGGAGATCTACCCGCACCGGGGCGACCCGATCGCCGCGAGCGAGATCCTCGAGGCCGCCGGCTGGTTCGAGGGACCCGACGGCGTGCGCGAGAAGGACGGCGCGAGGCTCGGCTTCACCCTCGGCACGAGCGCCGGGGATCCCGGTCGCGAGCTGGCCCAGCAGATCATCGTGGAGGCGCTGTCGGAGATCGGCATCGAGCTGCGCATCGAGAACACCGACGACTTCGTCGACGTGCGCGTCCCCGGCCTCGACTACGAGACGGCCATCTGGGCCCTGGGGACCGGCCCCGACCCGGGTGCCGTGAGCGGCTTCTGGCTCTCGTCGGAGATCCCCGGTCAGGAGGGCTCGGGCGGCTTCAACACGACGGCCGTGAGCATCGAGCAGGTCGACGAGCTCCTGCTCGCCGCCGACTCCGAGCCCGACGCGGGCGAGCGCGCGAAGCTCTTCAACCAGGCCGACCAGCTCCTCGCCGAGGAGGGAGTCTCGACGATCCCGCTCTACCAGCAGCCGAGCGTGCTCGCCTTCGCCGACCGGCTGGCGGGCCTGGTCGACAACGCGAGCATCGACACGTTCACCTGGAACATCGAGGCGTGGTCCATCGAGGGGTGACCCGGGCCCGGCGGCGGCGGCCGCTCGGGCCGCGAGGGGGCTGAGTGCTCCGATTCGTCGCGGGGCGGGTGGCCGGTGGCGCGGTCGTCGTGCTGCTGGCCACCGGGCTCGTCTTCGCGGTCGTGGCCGCCCGCGGCGACCCCCTCGCCGACCTGCGGCGCCGCCCGAACGTCTCCCAGGAGACCATCGCCAGCCTCGAGGAGCGGTACCACCTCGACCGGTCGAAGCCGGTCCAGTACGTGCTCTGGCTCGGGGACTTCGCCCGCGGCGACTGGGGAACCTCGTTCGACACCCGGCGGTCGGTCTCGTCGACCATCGGTCGGGCGCTCGGGAACACCGCCCTCCTCGCCGGCGCCGCGCTCCTCGTGTCGGTGCTCGCGGCGACCGCCGTCGGGGGTGGCGAGCGCGGCCCGCCGGGGCTCGGCCTTCGACCACGCCGCCACCGGCCTGAGCTACCTGGGGTTCTCGATGCCGGTGTTCTGGCTGGGCCTGCTGCTCCAGCTCGGACTGGTCGTCTACCTCCGGGAGTGGTTCGACGTCCGGCTCTTCTACCTCCAGGGCAAGCACTCGACCGGGAACGAGGGGGACCTGCTCGACCTGGCCCGCCACATGGTCCTGCCCGTCCTCACGCTCTCGGTGGGGCTGGCGGCCGCCTGGAGCCGCTACCTCCGGGACTCGACGGTCGACGCGCTGCGCAGCGACTTCGTGCGCACGGCCCGGGCCAAGGGAGCGTCGCGGCGCCGGGTCGTGTGGGGCCACGCCTGGCGGGCCTCGCTCGTCCCGTTCGCCACCGTCGTGGCGATCGACGCCGGCGCGCTGGTCGGGGGCGCCGTCGTCACGGAGCGGATCTTCGGCTGGCCCGGGATGGGGACGCTCTTCCTGCGCGCCCTCTCCAACGACGACTACCCCGTGCTCCTGGCCTGGATGGCGGTGACGACGGTCGCGGTGGTCCTGTTCAACCTGGTGGCCGACCTCCTCTACGGCGTGCTCGACCCGCGGGTGCGGTACCGGTGAGCGTCGACCGCAGCGCGCTGGACGCGCTCGAGCCGGGCCCGCCGCCCACCGGGCGGGGCCCGTGGCGGGCCGTGGCCCGGCGCTTCGCCCGCGACCGCGCCGCCCTCGCCGGAGCTGCCGTGCTCGCGGTGCTGGTCGTGGCGTGCACGGCCGGCGCGCTCCTCGCCCCGAGCCCGACCGACCAGGACCTGGCCCTCGGCGCGAGCGGGCCGTCGGCCGACCACTGGTTCGGCACCGACCGCCTCGGGCGCGACATGCTCGCCCGCGTGCTGCACGGGGGCCGGGTGTCGCTGCGGATCGGGCTGGGGGTCGCCGTGCTCTCTGGCGCGCTCGGCACCGCGGTCGGGCTGGTGGCCGGGTACCGGCGCGGCCGGCTCGACGCCCTCCTCATGCGGGCCACCGACCTCTGGCTGGCCCTGCCCGCCCTCCCGTTCCTCGCCGTCGCCGTCTCGATCGGCGAGGTGGGACCGGTCGACCTCACCGGCGTGACCGGCATGGTCCTCGTCCTCTCGCTGCTGCTGTGGAGCTCGATCGCCCGGGTGGTACGGGGGTGGTGCTGTCGCTGCGGGAGCGGGGGTTCGTGGAGGCGGCCCGGGCCGTCGGCGCCTCGGGCCCCCGGGTGATGCTGCGCCACCTGCTGCCCCACGCGACCGGCCCGATCGTCGTGCACGCCACCCTCATGGTCGCCACGGCCGTGATGGCCGAGGCGGCCCTGTCGTTCCTCGGCTTCGGGATCCAGCCGCCCACGGCGAGCTGGGGCAACCTGCTGCCGGCGTCGGTCTCGGCCCTGGAGACGACCTGGTGGCTCGTGGTCTTCCCGGGGCTGGCCATCTTCCTGACCGTCCTGGCGGTCAACCTGGTCGGCGAGGGCCTGCGCGAGGCCCTCGATCCGCGCGCCGGGCGGCGGTCACGATGAGCACGGTGGACCCGACCACCGAGGAGATCCCGTGGCCGACCCGGGGCGCCCAGCCCCGGCTGCTCGAGGTCGAGGACCTCGCGGTCGAGTACGCCACCGACGACGGGCCGCTCTGGGCGCTCGACGGCGTCGGCCTCACCGTGAAGGTCGGCGAGACCGTCGCGCTGGTGGGGGAGTCGGGTTCGGGGAAGACGACCCTGGCCCTGGCCGTGCTGGGGCTGCTCGACCCCGCGGGGGCACGGATCGCGGCGGGCGACGTGCGCTTCGACGGGCGGTCCCTCGTCGGGTTGTCCGAGCGGGAGTACCGGCGGCTGCGCGGCGGCGACCTGGCCATGGTGTTCCAGGACCCGTTCGCGGCGCTCCACCCGATGCGGCCCGTCGGCGAGCAGGTCGGCGAGGCCATGCGGCTCCACGGGGTCGGGCGCCGCGAGGCCCGGCGGCGGGCCGTCGCGCTCCTCGAGGACGTGGGGATCCCCGACGCGGCCCGGCGGGCCGGGGACCACCCGCACCGGCTCTCGGGTGGGATGTGCCAGCGGGTGGCCATCGCCATGGCCGTCGCCAACCGCCCGCGGCTGCTCGTGGCCGACGAGCCGACGAGCGCCCTCGACGTGACCGTCCAGGCCCAGGTGCTCGACCTGCTGGCCCGGGCCCGGGCCGACACCGGCGCGGCCCTCCTGCTCGTGACCCACGACCTCGCCGTGGTCGCGGCGATCGCGGACCGGGTGGTGGTGCTCTACGCCGGCCGGGTGGTCGAGGAGGGGGCGGTCGGCGCCGTGCTCGGGTCCCCCGCCACCCCTACACCGCAGGGCTGCTCGCCGCGCTGCCGGGGCGGGGCGAGCCGGCGGGCCGGCTCCAGGCGATCCCCGGCGCCCCGCCCGCACCGGGGTCCGTCCGGCGGGGCTGCCCGTTCGCCCCCGCTGCCCCTGGGTCGAGGAGCGGTGCCGGCTCGAGGTGCCGGTGCTCCGGGCGGTCGGGGAGGGAGGGCCCGGCGGGGGCTCGGGGCACCGCTCGGCGTGCCTGCGGGCCGGGGAGCTCGGCGCCCGGATGGTGGAGGTGGAGCGGTGAGCGCCGCCGCGGTGGGCGTCGCGCCCGGGGACCCGGCCGCTGCTCTGCGCCGAGGGCGTCGTGAAGCACTTCCCGGCCGGCGCCGGGCCGTTCGGGTCGGAGCGCCGCGGGCTGGTCCGGGCCGTCGACGGGGTCGACCTGGCCGTCGGGGCGGGGGAGACCGTCGGCGTGGTGGGGGAGTCGGGCTGCGGGAAGTCCACCCTCGCCCGTCTGCTCGTCGGTCTCCTGGAGCCGACCGCCGGCGTCGTCCGGTTCGAGGGCCGCGACCTCGCCGGCCTGTCGCGCCGGGAGCGCCGGGAGGTGCGGCGGCGCGTCCAGATCGTCCTCCAGGACCCGGCCGGTGCCCTCGACCCGCGCATGACGGTCGGGGCCAGCGTGGCGGAGCCGCTGCGGGTCCACGGCGAGCGCCGGAAGGTGGTGGCCGAGCGGGTGCCCGTCGCCCTCGGGGCCGTGGGGCTCGACCCGGGCCTGGCCCGCCGCTACCCCCAGGAGCTCTCGGGCGGCCAGCGCCAGCGGGTCGCGATCGCCCGGGCGCTCGTCCTCGCCCCCCGGGTCGTCGTGCTCGACGAGCCGGTATCGGCGCTCGACGCGTCGGTCCGGGCCGAGGTGGTGAACCTCCTCGCCGACCTGCGCGACCGGCTGGGGCTGGCCTGCGTGGTCGTGTCGCACGACCTGCCGGTGGTGCGGCACCTGGCCGACCGGGTCGCCGTGATGTACCTGGGGAGGGTCGTGGAGGAGGGTCCGGCCGGCGAGGTGCTCGACCGGCCCCGCCACCCCTACACCGCGGCGCTCGTGTCGGCGGCGCCCGTCCCCGACCCGGCCGCCGAGCGGGCCCGCGAGCGCATCGTGCTCGCCGGCGACCCGCCCAGCCCGGTGGCGCCGCCGTCGGGCTGCCGGTTCCGGACCCGGTGCTGGCTGGCCCGGGAGCGGTGCGCCGAGGAGGAGCCGGCGCTGGAGCTGCGGGCGGGGCCGCACCCCGTCGCCTGCCACTTCGCGGGTGGCGACGAGACCTGGCGGTCGGGTCCGGTCGCGGTGGTGGGGGGAGGGGTCGTCGGAGCCGCCCGGGTAGCCGGGTCGTCGCCCCGGCCTGAGCGCGTCCCGGGGTGCGCCCGCTCGGTCGGCGAGGGCGGTCAGGGAGCCTCGTGGAGGCCGACGTTGCCGGCGCTGGAGCGGGCCCGGATGCTGCGGGTGGCGGCGGGGTCGGTGCGGATCGCCAGCTCGGTGCGCCCCGCCGAGGTCCCGGCGTCGACCCGGTACGGGCCGGAGCGTGACGGCACCCTCACCACGACCGTGCCGGCGCTCGAGGTGGCGTCGACCTCCTCGGGCTCGGTCTCGAAGGCCAGCTCGACCTTGCCCGCGCTGGACCGGGCGTGGACCCGGGGGCAGCGCAGGCCGCGGCCCTCGATGCGCCCGGCGCTCGACGTGAGGCGGAGGCCGGGCCCTCGACGTCGACGGCGACCACCTTCCCCGCGCTGGAGGTCAGCTCGAGCTCGCCGCGCACCGACCCGGCCCGCACCTCGCCCGCGCTGCTGCGGGCCGCCACGGACGTGCCGGGCGGCACCCGGAGGCGGTAGTCGACCCGGGCCCACAGCAGGGGGAAGGAGGGCCGGTGGGGGCGCAGCCGGAGGGTGGTGCCGTCGAGCTCGCGGACCGTGGGGCTCGGGTCGAGGAGCCCGAACCACGGCTGCCGGATCCGCTCGTCGACGTGGACGGCGTCGTCGGGGCTCGGCCCGATCTCGATCCGGCCGGCCGGGGTGTGGGCCTCGACCCGGGCGACCGGGTGGAAGCGGTCGGAGGCCGTGGTCGTCCGGCGGGTGAGGACCGCGAGGAGGGGCAGCGCGACGAGGACGGCGAGGACGACGATCAGGATCAGCATCGCCCCCGACGCTACTGCGGCGCGGGCGGCTGGTCCGAGGTGGACCGTCCCGGCCCGAGGTGGTGGAAGGCGACGGCGGCCGCGCTGGCGACGTTGAGCGAGTCGACGCCGCGCTGCATGGGGATGCGGAGCCGGATGTCGGCCGTCGCCAGCACCTCGGGGGTGAGCCCGGGTCCCTCGGCGCCGAGGAGGAGGGCGACGCGGTCGTCGGGGCCGGGGCGGAAGGCGGCGAGGGGCGTGGCCGACGGGTCGGGGGTGAGGGCGGCGAGGGTGAACCCGGCGCTCCGCACCCGGTCGAGGGCCTGCGGCCAGGGTTCGAGGCGGGTGAACGGGACGGTGAGCACGTGGCCGACCGAGACCCGGACGCAGCGCCGGTAGAACGGGTCGGCGCAGCGGGGGCCGAGGAGGAGGGCGTCGAGGCCCAGCCCGGCGGCGTTGCGGAAGATCACGCCGAGGTTCTCGTGGTCGTTGAGCTCCTCGAGGACCGCGACCCGGGTGGCCGTGGCGAGGAGATCGTCGGGGTCGGGGAGGGGAACCGGTCGGCGGCCGCCACCGCGCCCCGGTGGAGGTCGAAGCCGACGACCCGGCGGAGCAGGGCCGGCGGGGCGACGTAGACGGGGGCGGCGAGCGGGTCGAGCACGTCGGCGAGGGCGGCGTGCTGGTGGGGGGTGACGAGGACGGAGCGGACCCGGCACGGGGAGGTGAGGAGGCGGCGGATCACGAGGGCGCTCTCGGCGACGAAGAAGCCGTCGCCCTCCTCGACCCGGCGGCGCAGGTCGGGGTCGGAGAGGTCGACGTAGTCGCCGACCCGGGGGTCGGCGGGGTCGTCGATGGTGACGGGCTCGCCCACGCCGGCCATGGTGCCAGCCCTCCGCGCCTGCGGGTCGGCGTGGGGAGGGCGGGCCCGGCGGCCGGTGCCCGGTCCCGGCCGGGTCGGGGGCGTCCCGGGTCGCGGGGGAGCGTGACGGCTCCGTTAGAATGCGGATCCGCACCGGCCCCGGGGCCTCCCCGCCGGTGCGCACGTCGGAGTGGCGGAATTGGCAGACGCGCTAGGTTGAGGGCCTAGTGCCCTTGGGGTGGGGTTCAAGTCCCCCTCCGTGTGGCTCAGCCGATGGGAAGGCGCGCCCCTGCGTTATGCCGAGACCATCCCGATAGAGCATCGGGACCTTGAAGGTGGACCCGGTCTGCTCCAGGAAGCCGATACCTCGGAGGAACAGAATGCGGGCGTCGAGGTCGTCTCCCGCGGCAGCTAGGACGTTCCTCAACGTCTCCACGTTGTGTTCTGCCTTCCCATTGCGAAACCGCTCGACGAGTACGGCTTCCGAGCCTGCTTCGGCGAGCAAGGTGTCCTCGACGCGCTGTTTGCTGAGTGCGGACAATGCGGACTTTATCGAATCCGGTACCAATAGCGGCTGACCCCGTTCGAACTCGTTCCTCTCGCGCTCCTCCCGCCGGAGCTGTGCCTCTTGGCCTTTCTTCACGAGATCGATGAGGTTGCGAGGAGGTTTGACGTCGTTTCCGTCGCGTATGCGGCTCATCATCCACCGCCAGGTCGTTGGCTTCCGGTTGCCCTGGTCCACTTGGTGAGGAAACAGACTTCGGAACACGGCGTCCGAATCATCGGGGTCGACGCCTACGTGCCGGAGGAACTCGCGATTCTCCCGGATGCGCAGTTGGAGCAGGTGGTACAGGAGTCTTCGTCCCACACGATCTCTTGCTTCTTGGCGTTGACGTGAGTGAGGTTGACGAACCCGCCGGCGATGATACGCCCGAATAGGTCCTTTCGAACAAACAGCTTCAGGCGGACGTGCTCGTATGGCACCAGATCCAAGTAAGTGCGAAGCAGGGCGCGGAGAGCTGGGACCTCGGCAGCCGGAAGGCCCGCGAATGCCTCGTCTAGGCGGTCGAGCACGAGCCACAGCTGCAGGCCGGTCTCGGCGAGCACCGCGTCCAGCAGTGCGAGAGCGTCGTCGTGGCGGATCGCCTCTTCGGTTGCACCGGCGGAATCGCCGAACTCAACCCTCCCGCCGACAACTGGAAGGCCTTCGGGCGTGATGGCTACGGTTCCCTCGAGTGAGGCAGGGTTCATGAGTCGTCGGAACAGGTTGACAATCGATGAGAAGATCGTGCTTGGGGAATCGTCCTGCGACCTAAGGCCGGTCCTTTGGAGTAGGTTGTCGAGGCCGAACATACGGTCGGTGAACGCGTCTTCGTACAGCTGGAGCACCCAGTTCCCGGCGAGCGAGATGATGAACGCCTTCCACATCGTTGAGTACTGCCCTTCGGACAGCACGTCACCTTCGTTGATTCGCTGGAAGATCGGGCTCCCGGCGATGTTGAACGCGGGCACGACCTCGACGTTCGATAGCGCCTCGATCTCGGCGTATCGCCGATGGAGGATTCGGAAGAGGGCGGTCTTCCCCGTCCCCTTGTCCCCGGCGACGATGTCGACCTCGCCAGCGACGAGATTGCGAAAGAGCTCCGTCTCGACGAAGTACCTCTCGAGTGCATCATCGAACTCGGCTATTGAGTTACCGAGTTCCAGCTCTCGGAGCAAATCGAGCTTGTGCACGCCGCCCTCCTCCAGAAGAGTTTTCGGGGTGCCGAAGCCTACCGCGAGCCATCGAGCGCGGCCGGCTCGATATGTGGCCGTCGGCGGACGAATCTGGGAGTCAGGTGTTGCGCGGCCTCTGGCGACGGAAGATTGGCGACGTGGTCTGCGGCGCTGGGCATGGGCGGGGTCACGTGCGTGTAGAACTCCCGGGTGATGTGATGCTCCCCTCGAGCGTCGGTGGCCGCTGGTCGGCAGCCACTCGTCGACGAGGAAGTCGCGCACGGTGAGCCGCTCGGGGCGCACCCAGGTGCCGTTGGACATGGCGGCGACCGCCTCGACCCTCGCGGCCTCGGCTTCGCGGCGGGTGGCGAACCCACCCTTGGAGATCTGGCGGCGCCTCCCGGCGCCGTCGGTGACATAGGCGTAGTAGGTCCAGGTCGCTCCGCGCTTGCGGACGTTGTTGCGGCTCGCGGCTATCGCTGCCTCCCACGGCAGTCGATCCGAAGGGCGCGACCGCGCCAGTCGGAGAGCTGGGAGGCCGGCGTTCCCTGTCGACGAGGGCCGGCGCTCCGGCGAGTGCCGCCGAGCGGAACCGGAATGCGCACATCGTCGCGCCGAACACGAGTGAGAGCCAGGACCATGCCGAGGCGGCCCGCGGGGTCTCCCTCACGACCCGAGCTCGGCAACGCCGGGCGACGGTCACGAACTGACCTCGGAACGGCAGGTCCGGCGCGCACACACTTACAGGTTTCCCTTCGGGCAACCTGCTGGGCCTCCGCCGCGCATCCCGGTCACGCGATTCCTGAGGGAGACCGCGCCCCCGGCGCGGGGATCGTGAGGCGCGGCCTGACAGGTCACGGCGCTCGGACGAGGCGGCGCAACGGGGTTGCAGGTCCGTGATGCCGCCCTGTGCTGCCGCGTGCGTTCGCGTGCGCGGGCGGGAGGCCGCACCTCCCGCCGGACCTCCCGCGCGGCATCCCGCTGAACATCCCGGGGGCCTGGCAGGTGGTGTCGAGGGGACCGGTCACGTCGAGATGTCACTGGTCGTCGCTATCCTCGCCCGGGACGTTCCCGTGTCGTCGGACACGAAGGGTCGGCGCTGCGCCGGCCTGCTCTCGAGCAGCAGCACGAGGAACGTCGGGCCGCTCCACCGGCTCCGCGCACGTCCCGGTGCCGGGTCCGCGAGCGTCGCTCGGTGCTGCCATACCTTTGGTGTCCATGAGCGAGTGGCGCTGCCGGGCGCCGGAGTGCACTAGTATCGAACAGGTGTTCGTAAAGGGTGGACTCTGTGTCTCAGGCTCGCCAGCTCCCGTTGATCGAGGCCGCAATGACCCTCGTTGACGTTGCCCGGGACCCCGGGGCCGGCTACGGAGAGGTCTTCACCCGCCGATGGGTTGTCGATCTCATCCTCGATCTTGTCGGCTACACGCCCGAGAAGGATCTCGGAGCTCAGACGCTGATCGAGCCGTCATGCGGGATCGGTGCGTTCCTCGTGCCGATCGTGCAGCGGCTCGTCGAGTCGAGCGAGGCTCATGGTCGCGACCTCCGCTCGCTGTCCTCGGCCGTGAGAGCCTTCGATCTGCTTGAGGCCAACGCGGAACGGGCGCGCAAGGCCCTCGTGGAGCTGCTGACGGACCGTGGGGTCGGGCGGGGTGAGGCCGAGGCGTTGGTGGGGGAGTGGGTCACGACCGGTGACTTCCTGCTTCACCCGCACGATCCGCTGAGCGCTGACTACGTCGTGGGGAATCCGCCGTACATCAGGCTGGAGAACGTGTCCCGTCGAACGATGGACGCCTACCGTCGGGTCTGTCCGACGATGCGCGGACGAGCCGACATCTACGTCGGGTTCATCGAGCGGGGACTCGATGTGCTCAAGCCCGGTGGGGCGCTCTCGTTCATCTGCGCTGACCGTTGGATGCGGAATCAGTACGGCGCCGACCTTCGCGCGCTGATCACGTCCGCGTACTCGGTCGAGGCCGTCATCGCGATGCACGACGTCGACGCGTTCGAGGACGACGTCTCCGCGTACCCGGCCGTCGTCGTGCTCCGCAACGGTCGCCAGGGCAAGGCCGCCGTGGTCGATGCCAACGGCTCGTTCAAAGAGCCACAGGCGCGCCGGCTGTCGTCCTGGGTTCGGGGTGGCCGCAAGCCGTCGATCGGCGACGGATCCTTCGAGGCCACCCGCGTCGATGGATGGTTCGAGGGCCGCGACCTGTGGCCGGCCGGCTCGCCGGCCAACCTGGCGCTGCTGGCCGATCTCGAAGCTCGCTTCCCGTCACTGGAGGACGAGTCGACCGGGACCGTGGTTGGCATCGGCCTCGCGAGCGGGTGCGACGAGGTGTACCTGACGAGAGATCCCGATGCGGTGGAACCGGATCGGCTACTTCCGATGCTGGAGTCTTGCGACATCGCGAGCGGCGCCGTCACGTGGTCGGGGACGCGGCTCATCAATCCCTGGGACGACGATGGGCTGGTCGATCTCGCCGAGTACCCGAGGTTGCGGGCGTACTTCGGCGCGAACGAGGGGCGACTCCGAGGACGCTTCGTCGCCCGGCGTCGTCCGGATGCCTGGTACCGGACCATCGACAGGGTGAACCCCGGGCGCTCGCCGAGCGGCCGAAACTGCTGCTGCCGGACTTGAAGGCGACGGCACACCCGGTGCTCGACGAGGGCGGGTACTACCGCACCACAACCTCTACTTCGTCGTCTCCGATGCCTGGGATCTCGAAGTGCTCGGCGGGCTGCTCCTGTCGGACTTCGCAAACCTGTTCGTCGGCGCCTACTGCGTGAAGATGCGCGGCGGCTGCTATCGCTTCCAAGCTCAGTACCTCCGGCGCATCCGGGTGCCTGAACCGACGACACTGAGCGCGGCTGATCGGCGGCGGCTGACCAGGGCGTTCGGCGACCGAGACGTCGAGATGGCGACGGCAGGCTGCCATGCGGCTCTATGGCGTGGACGAGTTGCCGCGATCACCTCGGTGATTGCTGCAAGGCTCATGGAGTGACCTCCACCGCCAAGCCTCGGACGCCCTACGTCGTCAAGAGCAAGACTCTGTCGAAGAACCCGGCGTGCGCCTCTCAGGGACATGCTCACCGAGGCTCACGAGCAGGATCCGAAGAGCTGGCTCAACGTCGAGGACCCGTTCCTCCGTGCGATGGAGAAGTTCGACAGCTTCGTGGCCGATGGCACGGCGGACCAGGGTGCACGCCGAAACGGCAAGGGCGAGTTCTTCAACGACCTCCTTGCGATGGTCCTCAGCAACTGCTCGGGCCTGGACCTCGTGAGTCGTCCCGGAGTTCCTGGCCTGATCTTCCCCAAGCACAACCTCGACATCACCTACCCGGGCGGGAAGGACGTGGTCATCGAGTTCCTGCTGGAGGCGAAGACGATCGGCACCCCTAAGCACCCGGCAATACGTCGCAGGCAAACCCGCTGGGTCGACCGGGGCAAGTCCGACCTTCGGCGCGTGAAGGAAGCAGGGGTTCAAGACCATCGACCTGAAGGCGGGTACGGCAGGCTGATGGCGGCTCACGGTCGGAGCCCGTCAGGTGGTCCGTCGGGGGACGTGACGTGAGCGACAATCGGGAAGTGCCGGGACCACTTCGTATCGCAGGAACGATGACGTGACCGACCAGGGCGAACAGCGCTTCGCCGAGTTCGATCGGCTCCTCTCGGATTGGGGGTGATCGGCCAGCAGCTGGCCGCGGTGGTGCCGCAGGTGGCGTTCGGCCGGCTGACGGCGGTCCTCCCGGGCGCGAGCACCCTCCAGGTCGAGGGGTCGTTCAACGAGGACTGGCTCAGGGTCCTGCGGATCCATCGGGTCCTCGACGAGAGCGGTGCCGTGCTCTTCGATGCCGCCGAGAGCCACGACCGCCGGGCGGTGGAGGAGGCCATCGACGAGGTGAACACGGAGTACCTCGACCTGCTCATGGACCTGACCGGCGACGCCTACATGGGCTCCCACGAGATCACCACGGACCGGGCCTGAGCGAGCTCAGGCGACGGCGGCACGGAAGGCACCGAAGATGTCGC
This sequence comes from Acidimicrobiia bacterium, assembly GCA_027494165.1. Taxonomy (GTDB): domain Bacteria; phylum Actinomycetota; class Acidimicrobiia; order IMCC26256; family JAOSJM01; genus JAOSJM01. The sequence goes on from JAOSJM010000001.1 coordinate 1,024,121, forward strand.
CCGGGAGTGGATCGAGCAGTTCCCAGGTGATCTGCATGGGGCGCTCCGAGCGGTGCTCGATGTATCGCGCCCTGCCGGCGCAGAAGTAGGGGCGGGTGCGGCCGTTGAGGTCCGTGCGGCTGGACCGGACGAACAGCACGACGTTGGTGCCTCTCGCCTCGTGGTTGATGTAGCGCTGGCCCATGGTACTGGCCGCCGCCGTGGTCGACTGTGACTCCCAGTGGAACAGCCGGTCGCTGATGGCGTAGTCGCGGTAGCGGGTGGTGGGGGAGTAGTGCTTCTCGGTCTTCTGGAGGGTGATGAAGAACAGGTCGGTCTGGCTGGCCTCGTGCCAGTAGACCCCGGTCTGGAGGGGGGAGGGGCGCGGTCACGGTGGATGCGCCGAACCCGGCGAGCACTTCTTCTCGGGTGTAGGTGGCGTGCACTTGGAGCGGCACCGGGTGTAGCAGGCCCAACGAGGAGTGCAGGTGGGTGACCTGGTCGTTGAGGAGCGGTATCAGCTCCAGCAGCTCGGCCCGCAGCGCCTCGTGGGACCACAGGCGCCGGGTGGCGTCGTCGACGGTGGCGAACTCGCCCTTCTTCGGGCCGAGCAGCGTGAGCAGCAAGCCGTGGAGTTGGCGGACCCAGCGTTGGTCGAGCTCCCGTTCCGAGATCGGCTGCTGCCCACTGAGGAGCTCGGTGTAGGTGTCGATGCGGCCGAGGTCGTCCACGTGCAGCAGGCGTCCCAGTCCGCGGCCGAGGCGATCCTCGCCCTCGGGAGCGGCAGTGCCCAGCAGACCGGCCGCCCGGCGCATCTCGGTGAAGGAGTGGCCGCCCTGATAGATGTCGTCGCGTTCGAGTCCGGTCTCGTGCAGGTAGGCGGCCAGCGACACGTCGCCGAGCTCTCGAAGCTCCCGCACCCGCTCGGGCCACCGGGTCGGCAGCGCGGTGCGGATGTTGTCGAGCACGATCGTCTTGGCGACGGGATCGAGCTTCACCTGGCAGCCGGCGGGGAGGTAGGGGAAGTCCTCGGCAACATCGCGCTCGATCTCTCGACGGGTCCGGCCGAGCATCCGGCGGTAGCGAAGGTCGAAGCGGAACGACGTGGTCTGGTGTCCGACGAAGTCCAGGACGGTCAGGACATCCTTGCCGTGGCTCCGTCTCAGGCCGCGGCCCAGCTGCTGGAGGAACACCGTCGCGCTCTCGGTGGGCCGGAGCATGAGCACCACGTCGACGGCGGGGACGTCGATGCCCTCGTTGAACAGATCGACGGAGAACAGGATCTGCACGTCGCCCGACGCCAGCGCCCGCAACGCATCGTCCCGTTCGGTGGCGGAGCTGTTGGCCGATACGGCCCGGGCGGTGATTCCGGCCCGGTTGAAGCGGTCGGCGAGGAACTCGCAGTGGGCGATGCTCACGCCAAAGCCCAGGGCCCGCATTCTCTCGGGGTCACTCACCTTCTCGCGCACTGCGGCGAGGACCTTGCCAACCCAGAGGTGGTCGCCGGTGTAGACGTTCGTCAACTCGGTGGCGTCGTAGCCGCGCCCCCGCCGCCAGGTGATGCGGCGGAGGTCGGTGCCGTCGTGGATGCCGTAGTAGTGGAACGGCGACAGCAGGTCCTGCTCGAGCGCGTCCCACAGCCGCAACTCGACGGCCATGCGACCGTCGAACCACCGCAGGATGTCGAGGGCGTCCGTGCGCTCCGGCGTGGCCGTGAGGCCCAGCAGGTGCGCGGGGCGGAGGTGGTCGAGGAGTGTCGTGTACGTGGTCGCGGCGGCGTGGTGGAACTCGTCGACGATCACCACGTCGAACTGCTCGGGATCGAGCGCCACCAGGTCGCCTGCGGCCAGCGACTGGATCGAGGCGAAGACATGCTCCCAGTGCTGTGGCTTCTCACCGCCGACCCAGAGCTCCCCGAAGCTCCCGTCCTGGAGCACGTGGCGGAAGGTGGTCCGGGACGTATCGAGGATCTCCTTGCGGTGGGCGACGAAGAGCAGCCGGGACCGGTCGAGCTGGCTTCGGAGCTGGCGATAGTCGAGAGCGGCGACCACGGTCTTGCCCGTGCCAGTAGCGGCGACCACCAGGTTGTGGTGACGGCCCCGGCAGCGCTCGACCTGGAGCTGTTCGAGGATCTGGCGCTGGAAGGGGTAGGGCTCGATAGTGAACGGCGTGGCGATCGAGTCGCCCACCTGCCGTGCCGTCGCCTCGGCGAACACGCCGGCCTCGAAGGGCTCGAAGTGGGGATCAGCCCAGTAGGTCTCGAAGACCCGGTCGAACGACTCGATCAGGTCGGGGTTCCGGCGCTCGGACGCCCGGACGTTCCACTCCCGCCCCGTGACCTGCGCCGAGAACGTCAGGTTGGAGGAGCCGATGTAGACCGTCGAGAACCCGGTGGACCGATGGAAGCACCACGCCTTGGCGTGGAGTCGCGTGCTGGCCGTGTCGTAGGAGACCTTCACCTCGGCACCCACGTCGGCCAACGCCTGCAACGCCCGGAGCTCCGTGCTCCCGGTGTAGGTCGTGGTGATCACCCGAAGCGGCCTACCGGCCTCCGTGTGCCGGCGAAGCGCGGGCAGCAGATCGCGTACGCCCGTCCAGCGGATGAAGGCCAGCACGAGATCGATGCGATCGGCGGACTCGATCTCCGCGACGATCTCCCGACCAACCGTGGGCTGGTCACGGGCGTTGGTCATCAGCACCGTGTCGCGCAGCGGCGTGAGCGGGCGCGGGATGGCCATGGGCTCGCCGGTGGGCGCCAATGCTTCGACCGCCAGGAGGCGCTGCACGCTCGGGGCAAGCCGCGCCCCGGATGATCCGTCTTCCGCCCAGTGACGGTCGATCAACAGATCCAGGACCTGGGTGGCCAAGGCAACCGCCGTGGCGCGGCGCTCCGCAGTCGGTGCAGCGGCGACTACCTCACCGGCCCACCCGGCGATGATCTCCGCGACGCGGTCCGGCAGCTCGGCCGGGTCGACGTCATCGAGCCTGGCCCGCAACCGTCTCGCGTCGAGCCCCTCGATCCGATCGACGAGCGCCTTGCTGAGGATGGTGTCGTACAGCCCTGGCTGTAGCTCGTCCGCCCCCTCGCCCTCCATCCTCCGATTCTGGCCCAAGCTGAGGCACCACCTCGGCTATGTGGTCCCGGGCATCCCTTTGACGTCCCGCCGGGTGCGACGAGAGACGCAGATGGCTCGGCACAGGTGCGCGTCGCGCTCGAGACTGCTCGAGCATCGCCCAACGTTGTCGAGAGGGGAGCGGCGATACCTACCTACGTGCGCTACCTGGTCCCGGTCCCCGTCGAGGTGGATCTCGACCAGGAACCGCGTGCACCGTCGACGACGAGCGAGCCGAAGGGCCCGTCGATGTGTTCGAAGTAGGGCCGGGCGTGCTCTCCGCCGATCGCGAGCGGCGGGTTGTCGAGATCGCAGAGAGCGATGCCTGGCGCCTGGGAGCTCGGCGGGCAGGGCCATCGCTCGTCCGTTCCTGGCAGCGCGTTCCCCTGCACGGTCGGGGTGGTGAACGCCGCGTGGGCCACGACGTAGGGTCGGGGCCATGCCGACTCCGCCGGGTCAACCTGTCGTCGACTGCACGATCGAGCTGCGTGAGGTCGAGCCGCGGGTGTGGCGCCGGCTCCTCGTCCCGGGGAGCGTGCGGCTCGACAAGCTCCACCGCATGTTCCAGGCCGCGATGGGCTGGGAGGACTGCCACCTTCACGCGTTCGAGATCGGCGGTGAACGCTACGGGATGCAGTTCGACGACTACCCCGAAGGCGAGCTCGACGAGAAGGGCTTCACCGTCGTCACGGCGGTCGGGGCGAACGAGCGCTTCCTGTACGAGTACGACTTCGGGGACTCGTGGGAGCACGAGATCACGGTGCACCGGGTGTGGCGGACGGCGAAGGGCCTGAAGTCCGCCGTGTGCCTCGACGGCGCGAACGCGTGCCCTCCCGAGGACGTCGGTGGGTCGTGGGGCTACGAGCACCTGCTGGCCGTCCTCGACGATCCCTCGCACGAGGAGCACGAGCACCTCAACGAGTGGGTGGGTGGCCCCTTCGACCCGGCGGAGCTCGACCTGGCGCTGGTGAACGCGCGCCTGCAGGCGGTTCGCTGATCGACACGACGTCGAGCACGTCTCGCGAGCTCCACGTGGGCCGGCGTTTGACAAGGGTGCGGGTGTTATCCTTTCTCAACCTACGGGTTGAGAAGGGATCCGATGCCGCACGAGGTCGTCACGGTCGAGTGGGACGGCCGTCCCGTCGGCGCGTTCGTTCCAGCTCCTCTCTCGGAGGTCGGTGAGCTCGGCTCGGCCGCTCGACTCGATGCGGCCCGCGCCGAGGGTGCCCTGAGCGCGACGGCGGTCCGGCACGATTCCCGCCTCGAGGTCCCCGCTCGCCTGCTCTTGCGTGCCGAGGGAGTGGCCTCCAGCAGGATCGAGGCGATCGACGCTCCGGCCGACGCGGTTGCGGTCGCAGACGTCGACCCATCCGTGGCCGGGCCGGCCGCGGAGGTCGCGGACAACCTGCGCGCCCTCGATGCGGTCCTGGTCCACGAAGGTCCACTCACGCGAGAAGACCTGTGGCAGTGGCACCGCATCCTGATGACGTCGGCGGATCTCGACGACGATCTCAAGGGGGCCTGGCGCGACCGCCTCGGCTGGGTCGGTGGACCGACCCCACATCGTGCCGCGCACGTCGCCACGCCCGACGACCGCATCGATGCCCTGATGGTCGACCTCGTCGACTACGCGAACGCACCGACGCACGACCCGGTGACGGCCGCCGGCCTCCTCCACGCCCAGTTCGAGACGGTCCATCCGTTCGCCGACGGCAACGGGCGCATCGGCCGGCTGCTGATCGGCTGGACGCTCCACCGCCACCTCGGGCTGGCGGTCCCGCCACCGGTCTCCGTCGCGTTCCTGCGCGACGTCGGCGGCTACCTCGCGGGACTGACCCTGTACCGCACCGTCGGACCCGACGACTGGATCCGCTGGTTCGCCGGCACGGTCGAGCGCGCAGCCTTGTCCACCATCGAGACGCTTGCCGCCGTCGGCGAGCTCGTCGCCTCGTGGCCGGTTCGACTCGAGCGCCTCCGGTCCGATGCTGCTGCTCGTCGACTGGTCGATCAGGTGCTCACGCACCCGGCCCTCGATGTGGACACGGCTGCTCGCCTGCTCGACGTCAGCCGCCCGACAGCCCGATCCGCGCTCGAAGCTCTCGCCGGACACGGGGTGATGCGTCCGGCCGACCTCCCCGCGACCGGCGAACCCGGGCGCCCTCGCCGATGGTGGGTCGCCGGCGAGCTCCTCGACCTTCTCGCTCGCTGAACGCGCGGCACGAACACGCCCCATCAGCCGCAGGTCGAGTCGTGGCCCGGACTCGAGGAGCGCCCGGCCGTCTGCGTGATGAGTGCGTGATGGTTGACACTGATGCCGATCCCGGTGTGGGCGGCGGCCTCGGGCTCGGGGGCGGCCCGGGGTGGGCGAGCGGGTGACTCCTGGAGGCCGGCGGGCATGGCCTCCAGGTTGCGTCCACATCGGTGACGGCCGACACGGTCCGTTCCGGCCGGTGACGAGGTGCCCGTCGGAGGCACCGAGCGACGTGTCGGCGTTCGGTCTGCTGTGCGTCGAACGGTGGGTCAGTCCTCGTCTCGCCTCGCCACGAAGTAGCCGTAGCCGACGAACCGAGAGAAGCGTTCGTAGAGCGCGATCTCGCGATCTTCCGCCTCCACGATGCGCCGGGCTGCCTCGGAGTGGCCGTGGCGCGAGAGGAAGCCGGCGAAGCGGTCCTGCAGGGGACGGTAGTAGTTGTCCAGCCAGCAACGTTCGGGAAGGGGGAAGTAGCCGATGGGCGTATAGCCACTCTCTTCCAGGACGGCGATCTTGGCCGAGGCGGTGGCGACCTCTGGGTACTCCTCCATCCAGTGCTCTTCGAGCGCTGCCGGTCTGTTCGACGTCAGCCAGGTCAGATCGGAGACGGCCAGGACTCCCTCCGGCTTGAGGAAGCGCCGCCAGGCCCTCACCCCCCGCTCGAAGCCCATGTTGTAGATGGCGCCTTCGGACCAGACGGCGTCGAAGGACCGGTCCACGAAGGGAAGCGCATCCATCGAGGCGGCGAGCGTGGCGATGCGCTCGCCGAGGCGCTCGCGTTCTGCTGCTCTGTCGAGCCGGCGAAGGAAGTCCGGCAGGAGGTCGACGGCAACGACCGAGGCGTCGAGCTCGTGGGCGAGGACGAGCGTTGACGCGCCGGTACCGCAGCCGATGTCGGCAACCCTCAGGTCTCTTGCCCCGCGCAGTCCCGACAGAGCGATGGATTGGCGCGTCTCGTCGTCCCCACCCGGGCCCTGACGCTCACCGTCACGATGCAGGTCGACGAGAAGGTCGAGATCGACCATGTCCGCGCTCCGCTCCTCGCGCCGGATGATCGGTGCGGCCCTGGCCGGTGTCCCACTCGGCGCCCGCGAGGTCGAGGCCGCCGGCTCGTGCCGCTGTATACCACGGGCCCACACGGTGCCGGTGGGTCACGAGGGTCGCCCCGGGGCAGGCTTCCCCGCGTCACCAGGCACACACGGCCGTCGTCCGGTCCCGAGACATCCGGTCAGGGGACGTGCCCTGGTGGGACATCGCCCGCGCGCCCGGGAACGACGGGTTCGCCGACCATTCCGAGCCGTGGGGAGAACCTGCGACCGGGCGCTTCGTCCTACGCCCCCGCTGGAGTTCGACGAGCGTCGCGATCAGGCCTCAGGGCGCCTCGTCGATCAGACGAAGCGCGTAGGTCCCCGTCGACGGATCGTTCTCGCCCGCCGAGACGACCAACGTCCAGGTCCCCCCGGCCTCCAACGTGATCGGCCCCTGGTCGGGACACCCGCGGATGTCGCCGAACGAATCGACCCGCTTCCCGTCGGGGGAGATGAGGTCCCAGCCGAGGTGCTCGTCCGGGTCGCCCGAGCAGTCGCCGTTCACGGCGTCGACGACGATCCGGACCGCTTCACCGGCCGACGCATCGAACCCGTAGCGATCCGACACGCCCACGGACTCGATCTCGCCCCGCACGGTCGCACCGATCGACGTCTGTGCCTGGTCGTCGTCGGGCACGTCGATCAGACGAAGCGCGTAGGTCCCCGTCGACGGATCGTTCTCGCCCGCTAAGACCTCCAACGTCCAGGTCCCGCCGGCCTCCAACGCGATCGGCCCCCGGTCCGGACACCCGCGGATGTCGCCGAACGAATCGACCCGCTCCCCCGTCGGGAGAGAGGAGGTTCCAGCCGAGGTGCTCGTCCGGGTCATTGGCACAATCACCGTTCACCTCGCCGACCGTGATCCACATTCGATCCCCCGCGCCGGCCTCGAACCGATGGAAGTCCGACACGCCCACGGACTCGATCTCGCCCCGCACGGTCGCACCCATCGACGTCTGTGCCTCGTCGTCGCCCTGCACACCCCGCAGCCGCAGTTGGTACGTGCCCGTCGACGGATCGTTCTCACCCGCCGAGACCTCCAACGTCCAGGTCCCCCCGGCCTCCAACGCGATCGGCCCTCGCTCCGGACACCCGCGGATGTCGCCGAACGAATCGACCCGCTTCCCGTCGGGAGAGAGGAGCTCCCAGCCGAGGTGCTCGTCCGGGTCATTGGCACAATCACCGTTCACCTCGTCGACCGTGATCCACACCCGATCGCCGGCTCGTGCCTCGAAGTCGTGGCGTTCGACGTCGCCGGGTTCGCGGATCTCGCCGGTGATCGTCCGATCCTGCACCGTCGACGCGGTCCGCACGTCGCCGTCGAACGTGGCCGAACCGTCGCGACCCTCGAAGGTCGAGTCCTGGAGCATGCCGGCCGACCGGAGGAACACGAGATCGTCGGTGATGGCGAGGTCGTACGCGCAGTCGGCCAGCGCCGCCTCGTCGACGATGCCGTAGGCGATGCACGTCGCCCGCGCCGCCGCCAGCGCGTCAGGGTCGAGATCGCCGGCCGTCGTCCGGACCTCCGGGAACGACCGGTCCGTGTAGGTCGCCGTGGTCTCGCCATCGTCGTAGTGGAACAGGCTGGTGTCGTCGGTGACACGCCACGAGTCGGCGAACTGACCGTGGATGTCGTCGAAGGTCGCGTCTTCGAGCGCGGTGCCATCGGCGAGTCGCAGGTCGTTCGTGCGGTCGCCGTCGCTGTCGCCGAAGAGTCCCTCCCACGCCAGCGAGTCGTCGTCGACCGGGAAGAAGCGAACGTCGATGAACAGGCCCCGTCGATGGACGTTCAGTTGGCTGCCGTCGGGCCACACGACCATCACCGCCTCGCCGGTCGACACCAGCGCACCCTGGTCGCCGACGGCGACGAAGTCGCCACGAGCGACATCGACGGCCTCACCATCGATGTGCAGGTCGATGCCGTCGGGGCGTGACCGCATCGAGACCACGGTCCCCGCCACGTCGGCCGCGACCGCCGCGCCGACGCTGACCCGACGGCTCGTCCCGAGCGGGGCCGTCCGCAACTGGATCTCGTGGCCGCCGCTCGATCGCGCCGCGACGAACTCGCCGACGCTCTGCAGGTCGTAGGCCTTGCCGTCGATGGTGCGCACGTGGATGTCGCCACCGGCGCTCGGCCCCGAGCACGCACCCCCGCCGCCGCCGGAAGCACCGCCGGCGCCCCCACCGCCAGCGCCACCACCGTCGTCGCCATCACCGTCATCGCCACCACCGTCGTCCCCCCACCGTCGTCGCCCCCACCGTCGTCGCCCTGGGTGACCGCCGCGACAAGGGCGAACGACGCCACGACCGGTGCGCCGGCCGGACTGCCGAGGAGCTCACCGTGTGGCGCGCCGTCGAGGGCCGGTGCCGTGAACGCGACGCCCTGGACCATGAAGCCGTCGCCACCGCCGCCGGGCGAGGTGTCGCGTCCGCCGCCCGGGCCGCTCGGCCCGGGGAACCTCGTGCCCGGGCAGCTGGGGTCGTTGCCCTTGCGGATCTGGTTGGCCGCGAACTTGATGCGGGGGCGAGGAACAGCACGGCGACCGCACATCCCAACCCGACCGTCTCGAGGCACACCAGGCCGGCGGCCAGGACCCCGGCGCCGATCGTCAGCCCGCCGAGCCCCGCCTTGATCGCCTTCTGCGTCCTGGTCGAGCCTTCGATGGCCACGGACTCGGTCACCGCGAGCTCGGGGATCACCACCCCGTCGTCGACCGTGGTGACGAGTCCGGCCGACCCGGCGGCGAGGCGGGCCGCGAACACGCCATGGTCGTCCGCCGTCGCGTCCTCGCTGGCGAGCCGCAACGCCTGTCCGCTCGCGGTCGTCTGACGCACCGTGTCGCCCGGGGCCACGTCGTCGACGAAGGTGATGTCGAGCTCGAACTGGTCGCCGAAGCCGAGGTGCGTCGCACCGTCGGCCCGGCGGGTCGTGCTGAAGATCGCCAGTGCCCGACTCGTCGCCAGCGTCTCGCCCGTCGCGTCGCCGATCCATGCGGCGGGGAGCGCGGCGAGCCCAGCGTCGCCGTCGGCGATCTCCAGCAGACCGAACCCGATCGAGGCCCCCGGTACGACCGCCCCGTCGGCGTCGACGATGGCGCCCTCGATGCTGTCGGTCGGCACGTAGGCGAGCCCGTCGCCGAGGTCGACGGGGTCGCCTCGACCCTCGTCGGCCCGAGCCAACACGTCGTCGAAGAAGCTGACTGCGTCGCCGGACTCGCCCACCAGGGCGATGTCGAGCAGGAGCTGGAAGTCCTGGGTGTCGACCCCGATGCCGACCGCAGCATCGACGAGCTCCTCGGTCGACGGTGTCCCGGGGGACGGCGCGGCGGTGGACGGCGTCTCGGCCGCGTCGTCCTCCGAGCCGCTGGTGCACCCGGCGACCCATCGCCACGGCGAGGGCCATCGCGCCCAGCCCTCGCAGGAGGATCTTCGGCGGAGTCGGCTGCTGCACGGCGCTCCTCGTTCGGGTCGCTGGCGGGCGCGAACCTATACCGGCGAGGCGTTGCACGTGCTGCAGCGAAGATCGCTGCGAGACCGTCGCTGGTGGTCTTCACCACTCGGCCGTTGTCGGCACCCACTCGTCCTACTGGGACCGGACCGACAGCCACCTTCGACCCGGGCAAGACCAGCGCTGGAGGACAAGGGGCGATTCCGGATCACCGGCCACCGGCGTCGACGCCGAGGAAGGACAGTCAGCACAGCACCTGCGATGGGCCCGGTCGGGCGGCTGCCGGTTGCCGGCGCCGGCGCCGGTCCCGGCCGTGGACCGGCGGGAGCATCGAGCCGGCGCACCGGGAGGCGGCTGCGACGAGCGCGTCCGTGCGGTACCGCCGGTGCGCGAGGCTCACGGTCGAGCCGACCGGAAGAGGTGCCGTGCCTGTGTGGTCCCGTGATCGTCGGTCCCAGGAGCGCGGGCCGGCCGGGCGCCCGGATCCACGCGAGCGCGCCGTCACCCGTGGGCTCGCCGTCGCCGGCGCCACCGCCGCCGCGGCTGCGGTGCTCGCCTGGTCGTGGCGGAGGTTCGGGCCCCGGAGCCGGCGGTTCGCCTTCGTCGTGGTGTGGGTCCCGATGACCTGGCTCGGCACCGTCAGCCGCGTGGTCACGCCCCGCCTACCCGCCCGCTACCACGAGCTGCGCGGGTTCGAGCGCGACGGCGCCCGCGTCTACGAGTTGCTCGGCGTCCGGGTCGTCAAGGCGTTGCTCCGCCGCGGTCCGCTCGCCGCGTTCAACCCCGATCTGCACCTCCCCGAGGAGCCCACACCCGAGCGCATCGCCCACCTCGACCGGCGCATGCGCGACGCCGAGGCGAGCCACGCCATCCTGTTCGTGGCGACGCTCGGTCTCGGCGCCGGGGCACGCGTTCGCGGTTGGCGGACCGCCGCCCGGTGGACCGTGCTGTTCGACGTCCTGCTCAACGGCTACCCGGTGGTGCTGCAGCGCTACAACCGGGCGCTGCTGGCGAGGAGGTTCGGCCCGCACTGAGCCACCCGGGGGCCTCGCCCCGCCTGCGGCCGCGGTCAGGGGCGGATGGTCGCCTCGTCGCCGACGCGGACGTCGCGGGTGACGGCCCGCAGGAGCAGGCGGTCGCGGTAGACCGTGATGTCGAGGAAGTGCACGTCCGACCAGGACATCGCGGTGAAGTCGGCGTCGCCGGTGCCGCGCGCCGGAGCCGGCCCCCGACACCACGTAGGTGACGTCGTCGATCGGCTCGCTGCGCTGGTAGTCGTGCTCGTGGCCCGACAGGACGAGCTGCACGCCGTACTGCTCGAACAGGGGTGAGAACGCCTCACGCACGTCGGTGTTCGACCCGTGGTAGCCGGCCGAGTAGGGCGGATGGTGCAGGGCGACGATCCTCCACCGCTCGTCGGCGCCGGCGAGCGTCTTCTCGAGGAACTCGCGCTGCTCGACGTCGTCGGGCTCGGTGGAGTCGAGACCGATGAGCAGCACGTCGCCGAGATCGCGGGCCCACCAGCGAGCGGGCATCCCCAGGGCCTCCATCTGGGCGTCGCCGAAGCCGGCCTCGACGTCGTGGTTCCCGAGGATCGCGAGCAGCTCGGTCCCCTGGTCCAGGATCGCGTCGAACGGGCCGAACACCGTCTCCGGAAGCCGGGCCGGGTCACCGTTCGGGTAGACGTTGTCGCCGAGCAGGAGCAGCACGTCGTAGGGCGCCTCCCGGCCCGTTCGGGCCATCGCGGACGCCGACGCGTCCAGGAGCCCCCGCTGTCGCCGATGTCACCGATGGCGGCCAGCCGGAGCAGGGGCGTCGGCGCCACCGGGAGGGGCTCGTAGGGCTCGGTCTGGCTCGGTGCCCCCTTGCGATGGGTCAGGTAGGACCAGATCTGCCGGTGGTAGACGACGAGGGCCGCGACGGTCCCCACCACGAGGAAGGTCAGCGTGCCGGCCACGAGGACCCTGAGCGTGTGCCGTGCGGCGTGGCGTCTTCCCTCCCGCCTCGGGGTCGTGCCGGCCGCGACGGGCCGGTCGGCAGCGGGGCCCGGCGTGGTCATAGCCCGCCCTTGTACCAGAATCGATCCGTCACCGTGCTCGCGGGCGCACGACCTCCCGGCGCGCGGTCGGGCCCCCGTACCATTGGTCTCCGGGCGACCTCGAGTGGCCCCTCGGGGAGGAGCGTCACCTGGAAGCCATGCGGGACAGCGCCGGAGGGGTGGCAGGCGAGAGCGTCGCGCGGCGCGGACCGACGTCGCCGGGCCTCGTGGTGAGCCTCGACTCGCCCGAGGCGGCCGACCCGGCGCTGGCGGGGGCGAAGGCGGCCAACCTCGCCCGGTGCGCCGAGGCCGGGTTGCCGACCTTGCCCGGCTTCGTCGTCACGACCGGGGCGACGGCGCGCGGGGTGGACGACCCGGAGGTCGAGCAGGCGATGAGGGTCGCCTGGGAGGCGATCTCGAGTGGCGGGGCGGTCCCGCTGGTCGTCCGGTCGTCGTCGACGATCGAGGACGCGGCGGTGTCGTCGATGGCGGGACGCTTCACGTCGGTGCTCGACGTCGTCGGTTGGGAGGCGTTCCTCGGTGGGGTGCGGACCGTCCTGGGTTCGGCGCTCGCGGTTCGCGACGAGTCCGGCCGATCGCGCCCCATGGCGGTCCTGGTGCAACCTCAGCTCGAGTCGCGCCTCGGAGGCGTCCTGTTCGGGGTCGACCCGGTCAGCGGCGACCGGCGGAGGATCGTGATCGAGGCCGTCACCGGTGGCCCGGACTCGCTGGTGAGCGGTCGGGCCGACGCCGCGCACCTCGTCGTGACCCGGCGGGGGCGGGTGGTCGAGTCCAGCGGTTCCGGCGCGGTCGCCCTGTCGAGATCGTCGCGGCGCGCGCTGGCCCGGCTGGCGCGCCGCTCGGCGCGCGCCTTCGGCGGAGCCCAGGACGTCGAATGGGCCGAGGACGTCCGCGGACGGTTGTGGCTGCTCCAGAGCAGGCCGGTGACGGCCGTGGCCGAGCACGGTGGGAAGGGGCACCGCTTCGGTCCGGGTCCGGTGGCCGAGACCTTCCCGGCGCCGCTGCACCCGCTCGAACGGGACCTCTGGATCGTTCCCCTCCGCGAGGGGATCACCCGTGCGCTCCTCGTGACCGGGGCCGCGAGCAGGCGGCGGGTCGCCTCCTCGCCGGTGCTCACGACGGTGCGGGGCTGGGCGGCCTGCGACCTGGACCTCCTCGGCATCGGCCGTCGGGCGTCCGCGGCGAGGTTCCTGAACCCGGTGCCGGCGGTCAGGAGGCTCGTCGCGGCGTGGACCGTGGGAAGGCTGCGCGTCGCCCTCCCCGGGCTGTCGGAGCGGATCGTCGGAGCCGTCGACGCGGATCTCGCGGCGGTTCCGGACCTCGACGAGCTGAGCGACTCCCAGATCGTCGAGCTGCTCGAGAGAGCGCGATCCGAGCTCGCCGTCGTGCACACCCTGGAGGTGCTCGCGGGGATGCTGCTGCACGGGACCGGCCCCGGCCCCTCCGCGGCGGCGGCCGCGATCGACGCGCTCCGCGCCGGGCGTGCGGCGGGCCGGGCGGACACCGACATCGTCGCCGAGAACCCCGTCGTCCTGGCGTTGACGGCTCCGGCGATCTGCTCCGGCGAGGGCCTGCCCGAGACGCGGGCGCCGGCTCGAGCGGGCGGTGGGCACGCGAGGTCCGGCAGCGATCCGGTCGACGCCCTGGACGCGCGGGAGGCGCTCCGGCTGAGGACCAGGTGGCTGCAGGAGCTGACGGCGAGGGCGGCGGAGCGCATCGGTTCCCGCCTCGCCGCGAGAGGCGCCCTCCCGGAGGGCTCCGCGGTGCGGCACCTCGATCTCGACGAGCTGGCGGACGTGGTCGCCGGGCGGGGGACGCCGACCGACGTCGAGGCGCGATGCACGGTGGCCTTCGGTGCCCCGCTGCCGCCGGCGTTCCGGCTCACGCTGGCGGGAGACGCGGTCCCGGCCCGCCACACCCACCCTGCGGCGGCCGCAGGAGTGCCCGCCGGGGGCGGGCGGGTCACGGGGCGGGCCATGCACCGCGTGCCCGCCGGCGGGGTGCGGCCCGGCGGCATCCTGGTGGTCGCTCACCTCGAGCCGTCGCTGGCCGCGGTGCTCCCGCAGCTCGACGGCCTGGTGTCGGAGACCGGGGGAGCGCTCTCGCACCTCGCCATCCTCGCCCGGGAGACGGGCGTGCCGACGGTGGTGGCCGTTCCCGGCGCCCGCACGAGGTTCCCCCGGGCGCCACGATGCTCGTGGACGGTTCCACCGGCGAGGTGGAGCTGCTGGACGGCCCGGAGGTGCAGCCGTGACGCTCGGCCGGCTGCTACGAGCCCTCGTGCTGGTGCTCGTCGTGCTGGTGCTCCTGGTGTCGGGCGGGTACCTGATCGTCTACCTGTTCCGGTGGGAGTGGAACCGGGCGCACACCGCCGGGATCTTCTTCGTCGGCGCCGAGGTGGCCCTGGTGGGCCTCGAGCTCCACTCCCGACTCCGGGCCATCGAACGCCGGCTCGACGGGGGAGCGGCGATCGATCCGACCGGGGCGGCGGCGCGGGCGATCACGGACGCGAACCGCGGCCGGACGAGGTCGTTCGCGTGGTTGCGCGAGTCCTCCGGGCGAACAGGGGTCTTCATCCCGGTGTTGCTGGGCGCGGGAGTGCTCCTCTCGGCCGTCGCGTTCGTCATCGAGCGGGTCGCGGGCGCCTTCGCCGGCCCCGCCGTGGATGCCGCCGTCGCCCGCCGCCTGGGGCTGGCCCTCCCGGCCCGAGGGCTCGTGCCCCAGGTCGCGGTCCCGGAGCGACCCGGACGCGGCGTGGAGGACGAACGGCCGATCGTGGTCGCGCCCGGCCGGCCTGCGGCGCTCGCGGCGGTGGTGCTGGTCGCCGTGCTGCTGACCGGCGGTGTGGCCGCGGGCATCTACGTCCTGCGCGATCTCACCGCGAGCCGGTCCGAACCGGCGCCCGACGGAGTCGCGACGGTGGTCGAGACCCGGATCGACGAGCGCCGCACCGACCGGCCGATCGCGGAGAGCGCGGAGAGCCTCTGGGGCGCGTGCCGCAGCACCGTGCACGACGACGTGCAGCTGGTCGGGCTGCGTGCGACGGGGCCGAACCTCGTGGAGCTGACCCTCCTGCCACCGCTCGGCGACCTGGAGAGGAAGAGGCTCCGGGGGTGCCTCGATGACACGACGCTCGACTTCGTGCGGGCGGAGGTCGTCGGGTTCCGGACGATCGAGGAGTGACCGGCGGAGACCGGCGGCCGTCCCACGGCCCGAGCGGCATGCCGGCCGGTCGCCGACGAGACTCGTGTCGTGGGCGAGGTGAGGGTGGCGGAACCGGGCGACGCCGGGGCCGTCGAGTCCGTGTGGGCCGAGGTCGCGGCAGAGGGCGAGTGGATCGGTGCCGAGGCCCCGCTCCGCCCCGGCTGGGGCGACCGCTTCCGGGCCGCGCTCGCCGCCCCTGAGTCGTGCTGGTTCGTCGTCGAGGCGGGAGGGCGGGTCGTCGGTGGCGCGTTCGTCCAGGACGAGCGGGGTGTCGGGCATCTGGGGATGGCGATCGCCGGAGCCCATCGCGGGGTCGGACTCGGTCGTCTCCTGCTCGACGCCGCCGTCGGCTGGGCGCGGGATCGCGGATGCCACAAGATGACGCTCGAGGTCTGGCCGCACAACCTTCGGGCCCGACGGCTCTACGAGAGCGCCGGGTTCGCCGAGGAGGGCTACCTCAGGCGTCACCACCGTCGCCGGGACGGAGCCCTGTGGGACGCCGTGGCCATGGGACTGGTCCTGGACGACGACTCGCCCGGCCGTCCGTGAGGGGCCGACCTCCCGGACGAGCACACGGGTGAGGCGATGACCGGTGGACCCCGCTCGGGGGATCCCCTCACGCGACGTGACGCGCGCCGCCGACGTCCAGCTGCCGGATCGCGGCATCTAGGGTTCGGCCCGTGCTTCCCGTCCGCACCGCGACGCCCCGTGACCTCGCGGCGATCGGAGAGGTGCTCGCCCGGGCGTTCCACACCGATCCGGTGAGCCTGTGGTTGATGCCCGACGAGGACGCGCGGCGGAGGCGAAGCCCGGCGATGTTCCGCGCCTCGGCTCGCAACGGCCTGGAGAAGGGCGGCGTCTGGACGACGGATCCCGTCCGCGGCGCCGCGCTGTGGTGCGCGCCGGGGCGGTGGAAGGACCGACCCCGCGAGGTGGTGCGCCAGCTCCCCGCGCTCGCCGCCCTGGGTCGCAACGTGCCCCGCGCGCTGCGGACCTTCCGGCTGCTGGAGCGGCACCACCCTACGGAGGAGCACTGGTACCTCGACATCATCGGCACCGACCCGGATCACCAGGGCACGGGTGTCGGGTCGGCCCTGCTCCGGCCGGTCCTCGCCCGATGCGACGACGAGGTGCTCCCGGCCTACCTCGTGTCGTCGAACGTGGCCAACATCCCCTTCTACGAGCGGCACGGCTTCCGCCTCATGGACGAGATCACGGTCCCCGGCGGACCGGTGATGTACCCGATGTGGCGGGACCCGCGGCCCACGCCGTAGGCAGCGACGCCCGTGGCGGCGGCCTCGAGGGCGGGGTCGGCGAGGAGTGGCCCCGGTTCGACCGCGGATCGGGATGCCGGTACCGATCCGGCGGGTGGTGCGGGTGCGCCCGGAGAGTGTCATGCCTCCCGGGGATGATGGGGGTATGCAGGGTTCGGAGCTCGCACGGCTCGAGGTGTTGGCCGGGGAGGTCGAGGCGGTGCTGGGCGGGTTCGATCCGGAGGGGTCGTCGCCCGAGGAGGCGGCCCGGGTGGTCCTGGGTGGCGCGCTTGGAGCGGGCGTGTGTGGCGGCGCGGGCCCGGGCGGCGCGGCGGGTCGAGGACGCGAGGTTGCACCGCCGGTGGGGGTACGCGACCGCGGCGCAGTGGCTGGCCGCGAGGTCGGGCAGCTCGGTGGGTGACGCGTCGGGCCTGCTGGAGGTGGCCCGGCGGGTGGAGGGTCTGGCCGAGACCCGCGACGCGTTCGTGTCCGGGAGGCTGTCGGCCGCCCAGGCCGGAGCCGTCGCGGGGGCCGCCGAGGCCGACCCGGGAGCCGAGCAGGCCCTGGTGGCGGCGGCCGGGCAGGTGTCGTTGCGGGAGCTGCGAGAGGAGTCCCGCCACGTGCAGATGCTCGCCGCTTCGGACCAGCAGGCCCGCTACCTGGCCCAGCGCGCATCCCGGTCGTTTCGCCGCTGGGTCGACGACGAGGGGATGGTCTGTGGCCGGTTCCGTCTCCCCCCGACCAGGGCGCCCTGGTGGTCTCGGCGATCGACCACGAGACCGACCGGCGTTCCCGGGGCGCCTCCCGGACCGGACGCACCCGGCCCCGGGAGGCCTTCGCCGCCGACGCCCTGGTCGCCCTGGTCTCGGGGGAGGCCAGGGCCCGCCCCCAGGTCACGGTGACCGCCTCGCTGACCGCGCTGCGCCGGGGCAGGGTGGTCGAGGGGGAGACCTGCCGGGTCGAGGGGTTCGGGGACGTCCCGGTCACCCGGGTCCAGGAGCTGTTGGACGACAACCCCTTCGTGAAAGGCGTCCTCACCGACGGCATCGAGGTCCACAAGGTGAAGCACTTCCGCCGGGGGCTCACCGCCGAGCAGCGCACCGCCCTGGAGGTACAAGGCGCCCGCTGCTGCGAGCCGGGCTGCGACCGCACCGACGGCCTCGAGATCGACCACGTCGAACCTCTCGCCGCCGGCGGCCCCACCCAACTCGCCAACCTCGCCGTCCGATGCCCCACCCATCACCGCGACAAGACCGCCCGCGACCGGAACCGCGGCGAACACCACACCAGAGGCGACCCCCACCCGCCCTGACCCACGCCACCCCCTCCCGACCCCGAACCCGGGCACCGATACCGGGCGCGCGAGCGTCCGGCTCGAGGAGGCTCAGCGCGGCGGAGCGCGGCCGGGGTCGCTCCGTCCTGCCCGAAGTCGCGACCAGCCGCAACACGCCACGCGGACGGTCGTGTCGACGGCGCTGTCGATCCACGTCGTCGGCGTGGCCGGAGACGCGCCGGCGTGGCGGCTCAGGGCGACAGCTCGAACAGCTCGATCGTCTCCAGGACGACCGTCCCGCCGGCCGCCCGCAGCGCGAACCCGTCGCGGCGCGGAGCGGGATACACGAGCGCCGACAGCGACGCGACGCCGTCGTTCGCGAAGACCTCGACCGAGCACTCGTCACCGAGGACCCGCACGGTCACCCGTCCGTCGCGTGGCTCGACCGGCGCCGCGGCCGAGGTCGGGTGCTCGCGGTGGAAGGCCGCGGTCCCGGCGCGCGACCGGTCGATCGACAGGGTCGACGCGGCGAGGTCGTACACGATCGCCGTGCGCTCGTCGCCACCCACCATCGTGTGCAGCTCGAGGTGCGACGCCGCGCTGCGATCGACCCGGATGCGCAGCGTGAGGTCGAAGTGGCGGCACCGGACACCGTCGAGGACGTCGCCCGCTCCCGGGAGCACGACGTCGTGCCCCGACAGGCGTGGTGCGCGGCAGGCATCGAGGGCCGCGACCGGCACCTGGGTGAGGCGCGGCCCGCCGGCGGTCCGGGTGAGCCCGAGGCGGCGGGAGACCGTCATCACGCCGCGCCAGCCGGTGCTCGGCACCCGGTCGGCGTAGCGCCAGTTCGACATCCAGGCGATCCAGACCCGCTCGCCCGAGGGGACGTCGTTCCAGCTCTGCGCCGCGTAGAAGTCGGGGCCGTGGTCGGCCCAGAGCACCTCGTCGCCGTCGGGGGTGAACACGTGGCCGTCGAAGTCGCCGACGAGGTAGCCCGTCCCGGTGCCGCCCGAGGGGGCGCCGGCCATGACCCCGAGCGACAGCACCCACCGCTCGTCGCCCGTGCCGTCGACGCGCAGGGGGAAGAGGTCGGGGGTCTCCCAGCTCGCCTCCTCGGCGATGCGGGGAACCAGCTCCGAGGAGAGCGTCCAGTGCCGGAGATCCGGCGACGTGTGGACGAGGACCCGCCGGCCGGCGGCGAGCACCATCACCCAGTGCGACGCTCCGCCCTGGCTCCAGCGGAACACCTTGGGGTCGCGGAAGTCGGGCTCCCCGGCGGGTGGGGGCAGCACCGGGTTGCCGGGATCGGTGCGCCACGTGCGCCCACGGTCGCAGGAGAAGGCCAGGCTCTGCGCCTGGCCCTCGGCCGAGGCGTGCGTGAAGACGGCGACGAGCGCGCCGCGACCGAACCCGGCCGTGCCGTCGTGGTCGACGACGGCGGAGCCCGAGTAGATCCACCCGAGCTCGTCGGGGGCCAGCGCGACCGGCAGGTGCTCCCAGCGGACGAGGTCACGCGAGACGGCGTGCCCCCAGTGCATCGGACCCCACACGTCGTCATCGGGATGGTGCTGGTAGCAGAGGTGGTACTCGCCGCCGTCGAAGACCAGGCCGTTCGGGTCGTTGAGCCAGCCGGCCGGAGGCGTGAAGTGGAACCGGGGCCGGCCGGGGGGCTCGTGCGCCCCGCGCTCGTCGATCACCGCGGCAGCCTCGCACACCTCGGGACCCGGGCCCCGGTGCCGTGCGCGGCCTACCGCCGGCCGGAGGCGTGAAGTGGAACCGGGGCCGGCCTGGGGGCTCGTGCGCCCCGCGCTCGTCGATCACCGCGGCAGCCTCGCACACCTCGGGACCCGGGCTCCCGGTGCCGTGCGCGGCCTACCGTGAAGGCACGGTCCTCCGACCCGGGTCCGGACGAGCTCGTCCGGCCGCGGCCGGCGACCGCTGAAGTCAGGGGGCGTGTCCCTCTCCCCGGAGCCGGGCCCGTGGTGCCGGAACCCGGTGCTGGCGCCCGTCACCCGCGGTGGCGCGCTCAGGACCTCGCCCGGCGCTCCCGGACCAGCTGACCGTGGCGCTCCATCCTCTCCGCGGCCTGCCGCCGGAGGTCGGCCGGCGGGTCGGGGAGGATCACCGGGCCGTGCTCCCGGCTCGGGAGGGCGACGGTCGCCGTGCCGGGGCAGGTGACGTCGCCGCGCTGGTTCGTGCCCCGCATCTCGATGTCGACCACGGTCCTGCCGTCGTCGATCCGCTTGTCGACCACCTCGCCGGTGATCACGTGGTGGTCGCCGAAGTAGTTGAACTTTCGGATCTCGCTGTGCTGACGCACCAGCCACCCGTCGTCGCCCATCCAGTCGGTGAGGAAGTGGGACAGCCAGCAGTCGCGCATCACGCCGTAGTCGTAGGCCATCGGGTTGCCGATCGCCTGGGCCCACGCCGAGTCCCAGTGGACCCGCTGGGCGACGTCGGGGATCCCGTGCTCGTTCTTCACGTAGAACGGCGCGATCCGCTGCCGGTTGGCGTACGCGAGCCGGTTCGCGCACGGCGTGTACGGGGTGAAGCCGTAGCCGCCGGCGTGGAACACGATGATGTCGGTGGTGGTGAGCGGGCCCTTGGCCATGGGCTGGACGGCGTCGCCGACCCGGACGTCCTCCCACCACCGGGGCTCGGCCCCCCGCGGCTTCTCCTCGGCGTAGATGGCGTCGAGGCGGGCGATGTCGTCGTCGGTGTACGTGGCGGGCTCGATCTTGGAGTACTTGCCCTTCTCGCGGGCGGTCTTGCGCTCGGTGTGGATGGCGAGCGTGCGCGAGATGGCGACGATCTCGGCCCGCTGGTTCATCTTCACGCTGGCGTACGTGATGAGGATCGACCGGTTCGCGAACTCGGACTTCTTCTCCACGACGGACTCGGTGCCGCCGAAGCTGTAGAGCTCGTCGCCCTCGTGGAGCGGCCGGAACCACTCCCAGACGCTTCCCGAGACGAAGACGTGGATCCCCCGGAACGACGGCCGCTTGACCGGCGGGTCGATCGGGTCGCCGTACAGCGGGCGGTTCATGGCGATGCCGATCATCGGGGGCGCGATCTGGCCCCCCAGCGGGTCGTCGTCCCGTAGTCCTCCGAGCAGAACAGGGGGTTGTCGTCGCCGTAGCTGCGGGCGAAGTTCCGCATCGCGTCGTGGTTGGCGACCGTGACGTGCTCCCGGGCCGGCGAGGACGTGTAGCGGCCCACGAGCGCGTGCGCCCGTTCGATGTCGGACTCCTTGAACTGGAAGTCGGTCGCCTTCTCGAACTCGGTCTTCTCGGTGCTCTCGGCCATGTTCCCCTGGTCCCCTTGCGGTGCGTGCCGGACTCCCGGCGGCGTCGAAGCCCCCGTCGTGGCGTCGCCGATACAGTAGTCTAAATAGATCGGCCTCCACCCGGACAGGACCTGACGACATGGGCGACAGCGCACCGCCGGCGGGCCCGGTGATCCTGACCGAGGTCACCGACCGCATCGGCACCGTCACCCTCAACCGCCCCGAGCGACGCAACGCGCTCGACCCCGCCCTCATCGAGGCGCTCGACGGGGCGGTGAACGAGATGGCCGACCGCGACGACGTGAAGGTCGTGATCCTCACCGGTGCCCCCGCCGAGGGTGCCCTCGGCGGGTTCTGCTCGGGCGGCGACACCAAGGAGGGCATCTCCGGCGGCGCGGGCGGGCCGCGAACGGCGCCGGCGCAGGGTCCCCTCGAGGGCGACCTCTCGCGCCACGACCGGCAGGCGGCGATGCTCCTCCACACCATGCCCAAGCCCACGATCGCCATGGTGGGCGGGCCGGCGATCGGCGCCGGGTGCAGCCTCGCGGCGGCGTGCGACCTGCGCTTCGCCTCCGAGGACGCGGTCTTCGCCGCGAACTTCTCGGCCGTCGGCCTCTCGGGTGACTACGGCGGTTCCTTCTTCTGGACCGGGATCATCGGAACGGCGCGCACGCGTGAGCTCTACCTCCTCAACGAGAAGCTCACCGCCCGGCAGGCCTACGACCGGGGCATGGTGCACCGGGTGCTCCCCGCCGCCGAGCTCCGCGACCACGTGATGTCGGTCGCGCAGCGCCTGCTCCGCACGCCCGCCTCACTGCTCGCCCTCCTCAAGGACAACCTGAACCAGGCGGAGGAGGACACGGCCCGCCGGCGCCACCTCTTCGCGAACGAGCTGGCGAACCAGGGGCAGGCCGCTCTGGACATCATGGCCCGCATGCGGCGCAGGGCCCAGCGGGACGCCTGAGCGGACCCGCCGGACCCGGGCGGACGGTCCGGGTCGCGCGAGTCTCGCGGAGAAGGAGACGGGAGCAGCTCATGGAGATCTCGGGAGCCGGCGCCATGATCGTCGGAGGCGCCTCCGGCATGGCACGGGCCACCGCGGAGCGGTTGCGGCAGAAGGGCGCGAGGATCGCCATCGTCGACCTGCCGACCTCCGAGGGGGAGGTCGTGGCCACGTCGCTCGACGGCACGTTCCACCCGCTCGACGTCACCGACGAGCCCGGGGTGGAGCGGACCGTCCCCGAGGTGGTCGAGGCCCTCGGTGGCCTGCACATCGCGGTGAACACGGCCGGCGGCGGGCTGGCGGCCAGGACCATCACCAGGGACGGCCCGCACCCCCTCGACTCGTTCCGCCGGGTGATCGACCTCAACCTCGTCGCCACCTTCAACCTGAACCGGCTCCAGGCCTGGCACATGAGCCAGAACGAGCCCGACGACGACGGCGAGCGGGGCGTCATCATCAACACCTCCTCGATCGCCGCCTTCGAGGGCCAGATCGGCCAGGTGGCCTACACGGCCGCCAAGGCCGCGATCGCCGGCATGACCCTCACCATGGCCCGCGACCTGGGCGGTGTCGGGGTCCGGGTGAGCTCGATCGCCCCGAGCCTGTTCGCCACGGGCCTCACCAAGGGCATCCCCGACGAGGTCACCGAGGTGCTCACCAGGGACGCCGCCTTCCCGAAGCGGGCGGGCCGGCCCGACGAGTACGCGATCCTCGCCGTGGCGATCGTGGAGTCGGCGATGCTCAACGGCTCCTGCATCCGCCTCGACGGCGGCCAGCGCTTCGCCCCCCGGTAGCCGGACCGCCGGCGCGACCCGGGCGACGGGGGCGGGCCGGCGGCCCGCCGCTCGTCGCTCACTCCAACCAGGAACGGACCTTCTCGAGGTCGGCCAGCCGGTTCTCGCCCACCGCCTGGACGTGGAGGACGGTCACGCCGGCCTCCCGGTAGGCGGCGACGCGCTCGCGCACCCAGCCCTCGGGCCCGACGAGCGACGTGCCGTCGATGAACTCCTGGGGCACGGCGGCCGCCGCCTCCTTCCTGCGCCCGCTCAGGTACTCGTCCTGGATGCGCTCGGCCTCGGCCTCGTAGCCGTAGCGGCGCAGGAGCTCGTTGTAGAAGTTCTTGTCGCGCGCGCCCATGCCTCCGAAGTACAGGGCGAGGGCGGCGCGGTCCCGCTGGCGCAGGTCCTCGAGGTCGTCGCCGATGGCCAGCGAGCCACCGGCCACGATCTCCAGGGGGCCCGAGTCCGCCGGGCGCCGGGCCCGGCCGGCGGCGAGGGCCTCGCCCCACACGTCGGCGGCCTTCTCGGGCAGGAAGTGGAGGGGGAGCCAGCCGTCGGCCACTTCGGCGGTCATCTCGACGTTCTTCGGGCCCATGGAGGCGACGTAGATCGGGATGCGGTCCCGGACCGGCTCGTCGATGATCTTCAGCGCCTTGCCGAGCCCGGTGCCCTGGCCCTCGGGAAGCGGCACGAAGTACTTCGGCCCGTCGTGCACGAGCCGCTCGCGCCGCCACACCATCCGGCAGATGTCGATGATCTCGCGCGTGCGCTGGAGCGGGGCGTCGTACGGGACGCCGTGGAAGCCCTCGATCACCTGGGGGCCCGAGGCTCCGAGCCCGAGGATGCAGCGGCCCGACGAGAGCCGGTCGACGCCCACGGCCGTCATGGCGAGGACGGTCGGGGTGCGCGTGTAGATCGGGAGGATGCTCGAACCGATCCGGGCCCGCTCGGTGACCGCGGCGAGGAAGCCCATCGTGCTCACCGCGTCGGCGGTGTAGGCCTCGCCGGTCCACAGGTACTCGACGCCGACTGCCTCCATGCCGCGGGCCGTCGCCGCCAGGCGTTCCGGGCTGCGTCGCATCCCGACCAGGGCGCTGAGCTTCACGCCGCCCTCCTCGGTTCGACAGGTTCGGGGCCCGGTGTCACTTCAGCAGCGGGTCCCTGGGCAGCCCGAGGATCCGCTCGCCGATCTGGTTGCGGGCGATCTCGGACGTGCCTCCGGCGATCGACAGGCCCCGGGTCCAGAGGGTGAGCATGGCCGGCAGCGCCCCCTCCCCTTCGAGGAACGCCACCGACTGGCCGCAGAGCATGCCGCCGATCGCGGCACGCTCGTGGCCGGACTCCGCCGTGACGAGCTTGGTCACGTTGCCCTCGGGCCCGGGCTCGCTGCCGGCCATGGCCCGGGAGGCCCGGCGCAGGTTGAGCAGGTCCAGGGTGCGCGCCGTGGCCAGGTACCCGGCCACCCGGGCCGCGGCCGCGGGGACCCGGTCGCCGTGCTCGTCGAGGAGGGCGATGAGGTCGAGGCCCGGGACCAGCCCGCCCCCCGAACCGCCGCCGATGCTCACCCGCTCGTTGCCGAGGGTGGCCCGGGCGACGGTCCAGCCCGCGTTGACCTCCCCGACCACGTCGTCGTCGGGGACGAACACGTCGTTGAAGAACACCTCGTTGAAGTGCGACTCGCCGGTCATCTGCTTGAGGGGCCGGACCTCGACGCCCTCGCCCTTCATGTCGATGACCATCGTCGTGATGCCTTCGTGCTTCTTGGCCTCGGGGTCGGTGCGGACGGTGGCGAGACCGAGGTGCGACTCCCGGGCCCCGCTGGTCCAGACCTTCTGGCCGTTGACGAGCCACCCGCCCTCGACGCGCGTGCCGCGGGTCTTGATGCCCGCGGCATCCGAGCCGGCATCGGGCTCGCTGAAGAGCTGGCACCACACGATGCTCTGGTCGAGGGTCTTGCGGACCCAGCGGTCGACCTGGTCCTGGGTGCCGTGCTGGGAGACGGTGAGGATGACCCAGCCGGTGATGCCGTACTGCGGGCGCTGGACGCCGGCGGCGGCGAACTCCTCGTCGATGACGATCTGCTCGAGCGCCGATGCTGCCCGCCCCCAGGGCTCGGGCCAGTGGGGCATGACGTAGCCGGTGTCGATGAGGCGCTCGAGCTGCTCCTTCTCGGGGAGTCCGGCGACCTCCCGGGCGAAGGTCCGCACCTCGGCCCGGATGGGCTCGGCCTCCGGCCCGAGATCGAGGCCCGCCTCACGACGGACGCCCGCCCGGAGCGAGCCGAGGACCTGGTCGCCCGCACCGGGACCGCCGAAGATCGCCTCCAGGCTGATCGCTCGGCGCATGAGGAGGTGCGCGTCGTGCTCCCAGGTGAAGCCGATGCCGCCGTGCACCTGGATGTTCAGGTGCGAGCACTCGAGGAAGGCGGGCATGGCGAGCGTCGCCGCGACGGCGCTCGCGTACTCGAACTGGTCGAGGTCGCCCCCGGCGGCGCGCGCGGCATCCCACGTGGACGCCGTGGCCATCTCGGTGGCGACGAGCATGTTGGCGCAGTGGTGCTTGACCGCCTGGAACATGGCGATGGGCCGGCCGAACTGGTGCCGTTCCCTCGCGTAGGCGCTGGACATCTCCGTGCACTCACGCGCGCCGCCGGCTGCCTCGGCGGACGCCAGGGTGCGGGCGATGGCGGCCGCCACCCGGGCCCCACCGGCCAGCACGGCGTCGGGGGAGACGGGGACGCCGTCGAGGGCGACGTGGCCGGACCGGCGGGAGGGGTCGACGTTGGCGGGGATCGTGACCGAGAGCCCCGGCGCGTCGCGCGGGACGACGATCAGGTCGTCGCCACAGCGGAGGACGAACAGGTCGGCCAGGCCGGCGCCGAGCACGACGCCGGCGGAGCCGCTCGCCTTCCCGCCGTCGAGCGTCACGCCCTCGACGATCCCGAGCGCGCCGGTCCGGGTCCCGTCGACGAGGGAGGGGAGGAGGGCCTGCTTCTGGGCGTCGGTCCCCGCGGCCGAGACGGTCGCGGACGCCATGACGGTGGGGAGGAACGGGCCCGGCGCGACCGCTCGCCCCATGGCCTCCACGACGACCGCCAGCTCCTCGAGCTCGTACCCCGACCCGCCGTACGCCTCGTCGACGTGCAGACCGAGCCAACCGAGGTCGACGAGGGCGTCCCAGAAGGGAGGGAGCTCCTCGGTGGGGGCCTCCAGGAGCGCCCGCCCCGCGGCGCGCGCCTTGTTGGACTCGAGGAAGGCCGACGCGACCTCTTCGAGCTCCCGGTGCTCCTCGCTGATCGCGATCCCCATGGCCGGCCTTCCTGCTCGCGAACCACCGTCGTCGTGACGGCGGGAGACTACCGTGATGAGTGGACCGATCCCGAGCCTGTCGCGGCGACACGCTCGGAGGCCCCCTTCCCGGTGTGACCCGATGCGACCGGGGACCCGGGCGATGCGTTGAATAGAGTATACGGTATAGCCGCTGCCGCCCGATCGGGCCGCGAGAAGGATCGACGCGCCGACGGCCTGCACCGACACGCGGCGAGCGATCCGGGTGACGAGGAGGACACATGAACGAGGTCGTGATCGTCGAGGCGGTGCGCACACCGACCGGCCGGCGGAACGGCGGCCTGTCGACCATGCACGCGATCGACCTGCTGGGCGCCGCCCAGCAGGAGGTGGTGGCCCGCTCGGGAGTGGACCCCGCCGAGGTCGGCCAGGTCGTCGGAGGTTGCGTCGGCCAGGTCGGCATGCAGTCGATGAACGTCACCCGGAACGCGTGGCTCGCCGCCGGTCTGCCGATGGAGGTCGCGGCCACGACGGTCGATTCGCAGTGCGGCTCGTCCCAGCAGGCCACGAACCTGGCCTACGCGCTGGTCGCGTCGGGCCAGGTGGACGTGGCCATCGGATGCGGTGTCGAGGTCATGAGCCGCGTCCCGATGGGCTCGGCGATCCCCCGCGACCCCGACGTGGGCAAGCCGGTCAACCGCACGTACTGGGAGCACTACGAGCTCACGAGCCAGTTCGAGGCCGCCGAACGGATCGCCGAGCGATGGGGCATCACGCGCGAGGAGTGCGACCGGTTCGGCAAGCGCTCGCAGGACCGGGCGGCCCGGGCCTGGAGCGAGGGCCGGTTCGACTCCCAGGTGGTCCCGGTCGATGCGCCGGACCTCGACGAGAACGGGAAGCCGACGGGTTCGGACCCACCGGGTGGCGCGCGACGAGGGGCTGCGCGAGACGACCCTCGAGGGGCTCGCGGGGCTGAAGCCGACCGGCCGGCCCGACGGGGTGCACACGGCCGGCTCGTCGTCGCAGATCGCCGACGGCGCGGCCGCCGTCATGCTCATGACCCGGGCCAGGGCCGAGGAGCTCGGAGTCGAACCGCGAGCCACGGTCGCCGCGACCTGCCTGGTCGGGAGCGACCCGGTCCTGATGCTGCTCGGTCCCATCCCGGCGACGCGCAAGCTCCTCGACGGGAACGGGCTCTCGATCGCCGACGTCGACGTCGTCGAGATCAACGAGGCGTTCGCCTCGGTCGTCCTGGCGTGGGAGCGCGAGGTCGAGCCGGACATGGAGCGGGTGAACCCGAACGGGGGCGCGATCGCGCTCGGTCATCCACTCGGCGGGACCGGCGCGCTCCTCCTGACGAAGGCCCTCCACGAGCTCGAGCGCAGCGGGGGCGAGCACGCGCTCGTCACCATGTGCTGCGGCGGCGGCCTCGGGACCGGAACCCTGCTGCGGCGCGCCTGACCCGGACGGGAGGCGCACCGTCCCGAGCGGCCCTCAACCCACGGAGACGTGGGCATCGGCGAGGATGGTGAGCGTCCCCTCCGCTCCGGCGTCGCGAACCTCGGTGGCGACCAGGACCACGTCTCCCCGTCGCCCGACGATCGTCGGCTCGGCCCGGACCGGCCCCGCCAGGCTCGGGGTCAGGTAGCGGACCGCGGCGCTCACCGTCCGCGCCGGGGCCCCGGTGGCCTCGGTGACCGCTCCGGTCACCGCCGCGTCGACCAGGGCGATCGCGACGCCGCCGTGCAGACCGCCCCAGGTGTTCCGGCTCAGCTCCTGGAGCGGGATGCTCCAGCCCGCCCGGCCGTCGCCGTCGCCGTCCCGTCCGATCTCCAGCGCCTCGTGGAGCGGGACCCGCAGCGAGCAGGTCCCGTGGAGCCGCCGGTAGAAGCGGGCCCGTTCGTGCGCGGTCCTCTCGGCGGGGCGTGGGGGTCCCACGAAGACGAACTGCTGGACGCTGCGGGCGACGTGGACACCGAGATCGTCGTGCACGTCCACGACGAGCACCCCGGACCGGCCGCCCAGGCGCTCGACCCGGCTGGAGGCGGAGAGCACCTGCCCCTCGGGGGCGTTCAGGCGGTGCGCGGTGATGTCGGCGTGCAACCAGGGACGGTTCTGCGGGAACGAGGGTGCCTGTCCCGACGCGGCGTCGAGGTAGAGCCCGAGGACGCCGAAGTCGAGGTGGCCGTCGGCGTCGAGGAGGATCGGGTGGAGCGGGAGGTCGATCCGGGGAGAACCGTCCTCGATCCGGATCTGGAGGCCGATCCTGCCGAGGACGTGGCCGGTCATGTGGGTGGTCGTGGCGTGATCGGTGTCCTGGGCGCGCGCCGCGGGCATCGGGTCCATGATCGGACGAGGGTACCGTCGCGTCGGCGGGTCGTCCTGTTGGCGGTCCGGGGTCCTCCGGGCGCCGGTCTCCCCCGACGGGCCCGGTCAGTGGTCGGGATCGGACTCGAGGCGGCCGTCGGCGACGGCGGCGAGGAACGCCGCGTGGTCCCGGGCGTTCTGGGCGGCGTAGGTCTCGGCGAAGGCGGTGACCGCCCGGTCCATGCGGCAGCTCGTCCCGAGGTAGGCGGCGATGGCGATCGGGTCCCCGGTCCGGGCGTGTCCCCGAGCGAGGGTCCATCCGCAGAGGGAGGCGTAGCGGTGCAGCACCTCCGGGGACGCGGACCCCACGTCGACCGAGCCCTTCCAATCTCGGAGCTGGCGGACGTGGTACGTGCGACCCTCGTCCGAGGCCGTCCACCCCAGGAAGATGTCGCTGGCCGCCTGGATCAGCCGTTGGCCCTCGACGACCCGCCGCCCGGCGTGGTCGTAGGTGCTGGGGCCGAGGTGCTCCTCGAGCACCGACGCGGTGGCCTCCTTGATCTGGAGGAACAGTGGATCGTCGCGATCGCGGCCCTCGAGCAGCATCACGAAGCAGTGGGTACCGACGCTCCCGACGCCGACCACCTTCACGCCGACGTCGACGGGCGAGAAGCGGTCGAGGACCACCCGGCGGTGATCGGGCAACGACCCCCGGTAGCGGTCGAAGACGCCGAGGGCCAGCTCCCAGAGCCGATCGGGATCACGCTCGGGGATCTCGGCGAGCGGCAGGAGGACGGGCGGGTCGCTGCGGATGCGGAACCGGCCGTCCACCTCGACGGTCAGCCTGCGCAGAGCCTGCAGGCTGTCCCTCGAACGGGCCTTGCGGTCGAAGCGGGCGAGTCGCCGACGGGTCGCCTCGTCGCTCCACAGCTCATGTCCGGAGAGCCGGTCGACGTCGACGTCCTCGTACCACAGGTCGAGGGTCCGCAAGCCGGCGAACCGGTGCATCCCCTGCCGGTAGGCCTGCACCGTGCGGCCCGTCACGGCCTGCTGCTCCTTCTGGTCGAACCCGCGGTGTGCAGCGGCGATCCAGACGCTCGTGGCGAGGCGCTTGAGGTCCCACTCCCAGGGGCCGGGCAGGGTCTCGTCGAAGTCGTTGGCGTCGAAGACGAGTCGCCGCTCCGGCGAGGCGTAGGCGCCGAAGTTGGAGAGGTGAGCGTCGCCGCCGAGCTGGACCGTGATCCCGCTGGTCCGGGTCGGGGCCAGGTCCGTGGCCATGAGCCGGGCGGCGCCCCGGTAGAAGGTGAACGGCGACGCCGCCATCCGTCCGTGCCGGATCGGGACGAGCCACGGCACCCGGGTCGCGTTCTGCTCCTCCAGCAGGGCCACCGGATCGCGACGGTCGGCGGCGGGTGACCAGTCGGCGTGGGCGGAACGCGGCGCGATCTTCCGGGCCGCTCGTCCTACGGCGGCCCGCTGGTCGGGTGAGCGGTGACCCATCCCCTCCACGACTCGATCGTCCCACGGCCCGGGGCGGCCGCACGGTCGCCCAGCCCCGCGGACCTAGGCTGGCGGTTCATGGACGACCAGCCGGAAGCCACGCCGTCGCGCACGTTCATCGGGGGCCGGCACGGCAGCCCGACCATCACCGTCGCCTTCCCGTTCTCGCAGGTGAAGACCACCGATCCCGAGGTTCGGGAGGCGGTGTCCGAGCTCGCGTCGCTCGTCGCCCGGCTCGCCGAGGGGCTGGGAGGCGAGGAGGGACGGTCGCTGCGTGCCGCCGCCGAGGCGGTGGCCGAGCGGCTGCGGCTGGACGGCTGACCGCCGACCGGCGGGCGGGGTTCGAGGAGGACCGCATGGCCCGGTTCCACCGAGACGTCGCGATCCCCGAGGGCCGACCGGTCGGATGAGCGGGGAGCCGCCCGCGCCGGTGTCCGCGCTGGACCGGTTCGCGAGGGCGCGGGGTGTCACCACCTACCCGGAGCTGCACGAGTGGTCCGTGCACGATCTCGACGGGTTCTGGTCGGAGGCGGCGCGCTTCCTCGGAGTGACCTGGCACGACCGTCCCGTGCGCGCCGTCGGCGAACGCTCGATGCCGTGCCGAACGTGGTTCGCGGGAGGCACCCTGAGCTACGCCGAGCACCTGCTCGCGCGGGCTCGGGAGGCACCGGACGAGATCGCCGTGGTCGAGCGGAACCAGACGCGGGCGGGTGCCGAGTGGACGTGGTCGGAGCTGGCGCGTGCCGTGCACGCCTGCGCCGCCGGACTGCGACGACTCGGCGTGAAGGAGCGGAGCCACGTCGCCGCCTACGCCCCCAACATCGTGGAGACGCTCGTCGGCTTCCTCGCCACGGCTTCACTCGGCGCGGTCTGGTCGACCTGCCCTCCGGAGCTCGGGACGACCGCGGCGGTCGACCGCCTCGGGCAGGTCCGGCCGTCGGTGCTGTTCCACGCCGACGGCTACCGCTACGGCGATCGGCTCGTCGACCGGCGGTCGCAGGTCGAGGCGATCGTGCGGGCCGTGCCGTCGATCGAGCACGCCGTCGCGATCCGCTACGCGGGGTCGGGGAGGGACGACTGGGGTGCGCTCCTCGGGAACGACGCGACGCCGGCGACGGTCCCCGTGCCGTTCGACCACCCGCTCTGCGTGCTCTACAGCTCGGGGACGACCGGTCCTCCCAAGCCGATCGTCCACGGCCACGGGGGGATCACCCTCGAGCACCTGAAGGCCCTCGTGCTCCACCACGACCTCGGCCCGGGCGAGCGGTTCTTCTGGTTCACGACCACCGGCTGGATGATGTGGAACTACCTGGTGTCGGGCCTGGCGACGGGCGCGTCGATCGTGCTGTTCGACGGCGACCCCACCTGGCCGGACCCGTCCACCCTGTGGGACGTCGCCGCCGAGACCGGCACGACGGTCTTCGGTGGGTCCGCGCCGTTCATCATGGCCTGCCGCAAGCGGGGTGTCGTCCCGCCCCGCGGTCGCCTGCGGCAGGTCGGGTCGACGGGCGCGCCGCTCCCCGCCGACGGGTTCCGTCGGGTCCGAGAGGCGCTGGGGGACGAGGTGCGCGTCCACTCGATCTCGGGCGGCACCGACGTCTGCACCGCGTTCCTCGGGATGAACCCGATGCAGCCCGTCGTCGACGGCGAGATCACGGGACCGCTCCTCGGGTGCGCCGCGGCCGTGTTCGACGACGACGGTCGACCCGTGGGCCGGGACGTCGAGGGCGAGCTCGTGATCACGGAGCCGATGCCGTCCATGCCGCTCGGCTTCGTCGGCGACCGCGACGGGGCACGGTACCGGGCGTCGTACTTCGAGCGGTTCCCCGGGGTGTGGCACCACGGTGATCGCGTGACCGTCACGCGGACGGGCGGGTGGGTCGTCTCGGGGCGCTCCGACGCGACGCTCAACCGGGGCGGGGTGCGCCTCGGGACGGCGGAGCTCTACCGGGTCGTCGAGGCGTTCGACGAGGTGATCGACAGCCTGGTGGTGCACGTCGACGGCGACGACGACCGGGTCGTCCTCTTCGTCCAGCTCGCCCCGGGGGTCACGCTCGACGAGGAGCTCCGGAGCAGGATCACGGGTCGCCTGCGAACCGAGCTCTCGCCGCGCCACGTGCCCGACGTCGTGGAGCAGGTGCCGGCCGTCCCCCGCACGCTCTCCGGGAAGAAGCTCGAGGTGCCGGTCAAGCGCCTGTTGGGAGGAGACGACCGGGAGCAGGTCTTCAGCGGCCAGGCGCCGGCGGATCCGGTGGCGATGGAGTGGTTCGCCGAGCGGGCGGACCGCTGGCGAAGCCGGCCCGAGCGGCCGCCGTCCGACCCCGACGCCGCCCCGGTGTGACCTCGCCGGGCCCCTGGCGCCGGTCGGGACCGGTGTCGCACGAGGATCAGCGGCGCGGTGGTCAACGCTCGACGACGGCCCGCATCCAGGCCAGGGCCTCGTCCCCGATCTCCTCGAGGGTGTGGGTCTCGATGGGGGATCGCGCGACCGTCCCGACGATCTCGCGCGTGCGGTGGTACACGCACGTGACCGGGAAGCTCTGGGTCGGGCGCCCTGCGTCCCGGACGGCCCGCAGCCAACGAGCGGCGCGTGCGTCGTCACCCAGCCGGTGGGCCAGGACCGCGGCCGGGACGAGCAGATCGGGCAGGCTCTCCTGCCCGGCCTGGGCCAGGCGGGTGTGGACGGTCTCGACGAGGGACAGGGCCTCGGCCCGGTTGCCGTTGGAGGCGTGGACGGCCGCGCAGAGCACCTGGGTTCCCCACATCACGGTGTCGGGTGAGGGGGCGCCGAGCAGCTTGTGGATCCACCGACGGGCGCGCTCGGGCCGATGCACGGCGTCGCACGCCGTGAGGGCGACCACGGCGACCCAGCTCCCGTACCCGTCGAGCGCGGGCGCCCGTTCGATGACGGCCTCGGCCTGCTCGATGGCCTCCTCGTAGCGGTGCATCATCGCCAGGTGGAACGCGCGGTACGAGTCGGCCTGGTCCCGGGTCGACGCGTCACCGACGCTCGTCGCGAGCTCGCGAGCCTCCTCGACCATCTTCAGGGCCCGGGCGGGGTCGGCGAAGATCGTGGACCAGGAGCGGAGCACGAGCGCCACGGCGAGGAGGGCCGGGTCCCCGGAGGCCTCGGCGGCGCGCACGGCGCCCCGACCGTGCTCGGCGATCAGGTCGGGCGACCGGGTGGCCATGGCGGCGTGGACGCCCGTGAGTCGCAGCCGGGCCACCGTCGTCGGGTCGTCGAGCCGGCTCAGGTGGGCGTCGAGGCGCAGCAGGATGTCGGCGGCCCGAGCGCCCGCGTCGACGTGCATGGCGAGCGCCGTGCCCGCGACGAGCATCGCGGCATCCGCGACGCGACCCTCCTCGAGCAGGTGGCGCTCGGCGGCGCGGATGTCGTCGTAGTGCCGGGCGCACCACGTCGCCAGGGCGAAGTCGTAGAGATGTCCCTGCATGGAGGAGCCGACCCGGTCGAGGCACCACCGGGCGTGCCGCTCCGCGTGCCCGGGGGTGTCGGTCCGCTGCCCGACGAACAGCCTCACGGTCTCGAGCAGCCGGAAGCGGGTCTCCTCGGCCGAGGCGCCCACCACGAGGCCGCGGTCGACGAGCTGGCCGAGGAGCCTCGTGGCCGCGCCGGGCGGAAGGTCCCCGGCCAGCTCTTCGACGTCGAGCAGATCGAACGGTCCGGGGAACGCGGCGAGCTGGCCGAGCAGCTCCTGCTCGTCGGGATCGA
Source organism: Acidimicrobiia bacterium (assembly GCA_027494165.1). Lineage (GTDB taxonomy): Bacteria > Actinomycetota > Acidimicrobiia > IMCC26256 > JAOSJM01 > JAOSJM01. Next base: position 1,057,681 of record JAOSJM010000001.1, read on the forward strand.
GCAGGGCCCAGGTGTCCTCGAGGACGGACGTGAGGCTCGCGTGGCGTTCACGCCCCGGCCGACGGCGCGCCCGGAGGAGCTCGAAGCGCTGGTCGAGGCGGTCGGCCACGTCGTCGGGGCGGAGCAGGCGGAGTTGGGCGGCGGCGAGCTCGATGGCCAGCGGGAGCCCGTCGAGGTGGCGACAGATGCGCTCGACCGTCGGGTGGTCGCGCTCCGCCACGGTGGTCCCGAACCGCTCCGCCGACGAGAGGAACAGGGTGATGGCGGGAGCGGACAGGTCGCCGACCGCGAGGGGCTCGACGTTCACCCGGCGCTCGTCGGGGAGGTCCAGAGGCTCCCGGCTGGTCACCAGGAAGCGGGGCGCGCCGGTGTGCTCCAGCAGGTGGTCGAGGGTGGCGGCCACCTCGTCGCGCACGTGCTCGCAGTTGTCGAGGACGAACAGCGCGGTGCGGGAAGCGATCAGCTGCGCGAGCTGGGCCCGTGTCTCCCCGGCGGACAGCGCGAGCCCGGCGGCGTGGGCCACGGCTGTCTCGACGGCACGCTCGTCGCCCGCGGGTACGAGATCGACGAACCAGACGCCGTCCGGGAAGCGCTCGAGCACGTGATGCCCCACCGCGCTCGCCAGCCTGGTCTTCCCGGTACCCCCGATCCCCAGGAGCGACACGAGGCGGTGCCGGCCGATGAGGTCGGCCACCTCGGGGATCGCCTCGTCACGACCGAACAGCGGGGTCCGGTCGGTCGGCAGGTTGTGGGGGACGAGGCGGGAACCGGGAGGGGCCGGTAGCCCTGATCCCTCCGCCGGCACGCCGTCGGGGCCCTCGAGGGTGGTGACCTCGGCCGCGAAGCGGTAGCCGCGACCGTGGACGGTCTTCACGTACCGCTGGACGCGACCGTCGTCCCCGAGGGCCTGGCGGACGTGCTTGATCCGGCTGGTGAGGGCGGACTCGCTGACGAAGCGGTCGCCCCACACCTCGTCGAGGAGCTCTTCCTTCGACACGACGCGATCGCGGTGGCGGACCAGGTGCGCGAGGACGTCGAAGACCTGCGGCTCCAGGGGAACCGGCTCGCCGTCGCGGCGGAGCTCGAAGGTCGTCGTGTCGAGGTGGAACTCCTCGAAGGAGGCCCGCACCCGAGCAGTATCGCGCTCAGGGCGGCGCCTGACCCTGCGTCAGATCGCGCGGTAGGGTCGGCGGATGGCCCGCGAGATGACCCACGTCCACGCCGCGATCGCAGCGGCCTCCGACCGGTGGCGCCGGGACCGGCGCGAGCGCCAGGCGCGCCGGCACCTCGATCCCGCCGACTTCGCCGAGCTGCGGTCGGCGGGGTTCCTGGAGACCGTCGTCCCGATCGACCAGGGGGGTCTCTGGGTCGATCCCCGGCGCAGCACCCGCCCCGTGGCCGAGATGCTGCGGACCCTGGCCGGCGGGGATGCCTCGGTGGCGCTCGTGGCGTCGATGCACCCCGCCGTCGTGGGCTTCTGGCTGGTGAACGACGACGCCTCTCCCGGGTGGCAGGAGCAGCGCCGGGCGGTCTTCGACACGGCTCTGGCGGGGGAGCAGTGGGGGACCATCACCTCCGAGCCGGGCAGCGGCGGCGACATCACGCGGACCCGGTCGGCGGCGACGCCCGCCCCCGACGTCGAGCCGTGCATCGTCGGGGACGCCTACCGGATCACGGGCGACAAGCACTTCGGCAGCGGCTCCGGCGTGACCTCGTTCATGATCACGTCGGGCCTGCCCGCGGGCTCCGACGAGCCCGCGATGTTCGTCCTCGACGTCCGCGGCCGCCCGTGGAACGGGGCCGGCGGGATGGCGATCACGGCCGAATGGGACGGCATGGGGATGGAGGCGACCCAGAGCCACGCCATGCGCCTGCAGGACATGCCGGCGGTCAGGCTGGCCTGGCCCCGCCCGCTCGAGGAGCTCACGCTGGCCGCGTCTCCTCTCATCTCCACGCTGTTCACCGCGGTCGTCCTCGGCGTCCTGGACGAGGCCGTCGGCCTGGCCCGGAGCCAGGTCGCCGACCGGGCCGGCACGCTGCGCCCCTACGAGCAGGTCGAGTGGACCCGTGCGGAGATGGACCACTGGCTCGCGGTGCAGGCCTACGAAGGCGCGCTCCGCGCCGTGGAGTCGGGGGTCGCGGACACAGCCCTCCACGCGACGCAGCGGGCGAAGCAGGCCGTCGCCGGGCTGGCCGAGGCGGCGCTCCTGCGCCTCACCCGGGTGCTCGGGGGCGGGACGTTCTCCCGGCGCTCGCCGTACTCCCACTGGTTCGAGGACGTACGGGCCCTCGGGTTCCTGCGGCCGCCGTGGGGCCTCGCCTTCGACGGCCTGTTCGCGACGTCCCTGGGCGGCGTCGACGGCGCCTGACCTCGGGCGCCGGCTGGCGCCCTCCCCGGCCAGGCCCTCCCGATGGGACGAAGGTGACGTTCGACCCTGCCGCGACCGGGGGCCGACGCGGCATCCTGGTCGGCGTCCGGCTGTCGACGATGAACGGTGCCTGTCGATGAAGTCCAGGGTCCGCTCGGGCGTGCTGTCGTCGTTCTGGGACGATCTCGTCGAGTGCGGTGGCGATCTTCCGCGCCTCCTCCATCTGATCGCTCGGCGGGTGGCCGAGGTGGTGGGCGAGGGGAGCGTGCTCACCGTGGTCACCGGCGGAGGCGGGACCCTCGACCCCGTGGCCGCCTACCACCCGGATCCCGACGTGCTGGCGGCGATCCGCGAGGTCGTGGCGGCGGGTCCCCACCGGGTCGGCGAGGGGATCGTCGGGCGGGTGGCGGCCGAGCGCCGGTCGGCGGTGCTGAACGGGCTCGCGCCGGAGGTCTTCGCCGATCTCGTGCGGCCGCAGAGCCGGGCCTTCGCCGAGCTCCACCCGATCCGCGCGCTGCTGGTCGTCCCGATGGTTACGGCCGGCGAGGTCGTGGGCACGCTCGGAGCCATGCGGACGGAGTCCGACGCTCCCTACGACCGGGAGGACGTCCTGGCCGTGGAGGCCATGGCGGAACGCGCGGCTCTGGCGATCGCGGACGCGAGACAAGAGCCCAGCGCGCTCGGAGCCGAGGAGTACGAGGCGATCTACCGGTACGGCACCGACGGGATGCTCTTCACCGTGCCCGACGGACGCGTCCTCGCCGCCAACCCGGCCGCCTGCGAGATCCTGGGGCTGACCGAAGCCGAGATCTGCCGGCGAGGCCGTCCCGGGCTCCTCCTCGGCGACGATCCCGCCACCGTGGCGGCCGTGGCCGAGCGGGCCCGGTCCGGCCGGGTCCGAGCCGAGGTCCCCATGCGCCGGGGGAACGGCGACGTCTTCGTCGCCGAGATGACCTCGGCCGTCTTCGCCACCGCCCAGGGTGAGCTGCGGGCGTGCGTGATCTTCCGCGACGTCTCCGAGCAGGTCGCGTTGCGGGACCGGCTCGAGCAGCAGGCCAGGCTGCTCGGGCTGCAGTCCGAGCGAGACGCCCTCACCGACCTGCGGAACCGGCGCGGCTTCGTCGCCGCCGCCGAGGAGGCGCTCGCCATCGCCGCACGCGAGCAGAAGCCGGTGCAGCTCGTGTTCTTCGACCTCGACGATCTCAAGCGGGTCAACGACAGGCTCGGCCACCGCGCCGGCGACGACCTCATCCGGCGGTTCGCGGCGGCGATCGGCGCAGAGACGCGCGAGGCCGACGTGAGCGCCCGGATCGGCGGCGACGAGTTCGTGCTGCTGCTGTTCGGGGCCAGTCGCGCCGACGCGGAGCAGGTGGTCGACCGGGTCGCCCGTTCGTTCGGCGCCGCCGCCCCCGGCGAGCCCATCGGAGCCTTCAGCGTGGGCAGCGCGGAGCGCAGCTCGGGCTCGACCGAGACGCTGGACGAGCTCCTCGAGCGGGCCGACCGGCACATGTACGAGCGGAAGGTCCGGAGACGCTTCGGCTCGACGGGACGCGCGCGCGGCGTCCCGCGCGCGTCACGCTCCTGACCCTTTCGGCCAGCGAGACCGTGTGGCATCCTGGCCTCGGCCGTGGGGCGGCGTGCGCCCGGGGGACGGTGTCGTGGCGCTCTTGGCCTTCCATGACGTGGAGATCGACCTGGACCGCTACGAGGTCCGGCGCGCCGGAGACGTCGTCTCGATCGAGCCGCAGGTCTTCGACGTCCTCGTCCACCTCGCCAGCAACCCGGGGCGGCTCGTCACCAAGGAGGAGCTCCTCGACTCGGTGTGGGGCGACCGCTTCGTGAGCGAGTCGGCGCTGACGAGCCGGATCAAGGCGGCCCGGCGGAGCGTCGGGGACGACGGCCGCCGGCAGCGGATCATCGCCACGGTCCACGGCCGCGGCTACCGGATGATCGTCCCGGTCGACGTGCGTGCCGGCCCCCGACCGGCGGAGGTCGCCGGGGACCCGGCGCGTGGCGGGGAGCCGCTCGTGGAGCGGGGCGCGGTGATGGCCGACCTCGAGCGGGCCCTCGACGCGGCCGCCGGCGGTTCGGGCCGGATCGTGTGCATCGCCGGGGAGGCGGGCATCGGGAAGACCGCCCTCGTCCGATGGATGGAGGACGCGCTCGACGGGCGCGCGCGGATGCTCGTCGGGGCCTGTGACGACCTGGCGACGCCCCGACCGATGGCCCCGCTGCACGACGTGGCCGCGGCTCTGGCGGACGCGGGTGGGCCGCGGCCCGAGGACCTGAGGCCGGAGTCGTTCGTCGCCGCGATCGGCGACCTCGCGCGGCAGGCCGGGTTGCCGGTCGTCGTCGCCCTGGAGGATCTCCACTGGGCCGACGACGGGACGTTGGACACCGTCCGATACCTCGCCCGCAGGATCCGCTCCCTCCCGCTCCTCCTCGTCCTCACGCACCGGGAGGAGGACCTGGGGTGGTCCCACCCCCTGCGGCACGTGCTCGGGCTCCTGCGCGGGCCCGAGGTCTCGAGGGTCACGCTCGAGCCCCTGACGATGGACGGCGTCGCGACGCTGGCGTCGGGAACGCCGCTCGAGGCCGGTGAGGTCTTCGCCGCGACGGCCGGGAACCCGTTCTTCGTGACGGAGCTGGTCGCCGCCGGCACCGGATCGGTCCCCCGACCGTGAGGGACGCGGTGCTCGCTCGTCTGGCGCGGTTCCCGGAGGACGTGATGGCGGTGCTGGGCCGGCTCTCCGTCGTCCCCGGCCGCGCCGAGCGCTGGCTCGCCACCGGGTTGGCCAGGGGCGACGAGGCATCGCTCGGCACGGCCGAGCGGGCGGGCGTGCTCGTCGGCACGGGGAGCCACGTCTGGTTCCGCCACGAGCTGGCCCGCAAGACCGTCGAGGAGACCTTGACGTCGTTCGATCGCATCCGGTGGAACCGCCTGGCCGCGCAGATGCTCCTCGATCGCGCCGAGGACGCGTCGCGGGTGATGCACCACGCCGTGCTGGGCGACGATGCCGCCGCCGTCGTGCAGGTCGGGCCGGATGCGGCCGCCGAGGCGATCGCGGCCGGCGCGCACCGCCAGGCGATCGAGCACCTCGACGGCGTGCTCCGCCACGGCGAGTCGCTCGACCCCGGCCGGCGCGCCGCCCTGCTCGTGCAGCAGGCGAACTCCCTCTACCTCGTCAACCGGTTCGAGGAGTCGCTGCGCGTCGCCCGGCAGGCGGTCGATGCGGCCCGCGCGCTCGGTGACGCGACGACGATCGCCCGGGCCGAGATCGCGCTGGCCCGCACCGCGCTGTGGGCGATCGGCCCCGACGAATCCCGGCTCGCGGCCCGCAGGGCCCTCGACGCCCTCGGGTCCGGCGGCGATCCCGAGCTGCGGGCGATCGCCCAGGCCGACCTCGCGCGAGCCCTCGGCGAGCTCACCACGGTCGGCTCGGTCGCCGAGGGAAGCGAGGACGCGGTCGCCGCGGCCCGCCAGGCCCTCACCCTGTCGCGCGGGTTGGGACGCGACGACCTGGAGGGCTACGCGTTGATCTACCTCGGCTGCGAGCGCCTCGCGCTCGGCGACGAGGGCGGGGCGCGCGACCTGGACAGCGCGATCCGCCTCCTGCGCCGGTTCCCGCGCGCGGAGCTGGCGGTGCGAGCGTGCGTGAACGCCGCCGGGGCGGCGTACCGGGTGGCCCGCTACGACGACGCCGAACGGTACGTCGAGCTCGGGCTGCAGCTCGCCCGGGAGTCGGAGTTCGCCTCCGGCGAGTACCGGTTGTCGCTCACCCGGGCTTCGGTGCGCTTCAGCCGGGGGCGCTGGGAGCCGGCGTGTCGCGAGCTCGAGGTCCTCCTGGGACAGAGCGGCGAGCCGGGCATCATGGGGCCGCTCGCCCGGTCGGTGCTGGCCCGGATCCTGGGTCGTCGGGGCGAGCACGACGCCGCCGCCGCGGCGCTCGAGCCGGCCGTGGTGGCGGCGGCCGCAAGCCGGGAGATCAGGCTCGTCGGCCCGGTGACCGCCGCCCGGGTCGAGCTGGCCTGGCTGGCGGGCGAGGACGTGGACCTCGTGGCGCTGGCCGCGCCCGTGCTGGCCGCGCCGGAGATGCCCGGGAGCCGGGTGGGCCGCGCGGAGGTGTGCCGGTACCTCCAGCGCGCGGGCTACCAGGTGCCCGAGGTGCCGGGAGCGCCCGAGCCGTGGCGGTCGGGGCTCGCCGGCGACTGGGAGGCCGCCGCCGCCCGGTGGAAGGCCCGTGGGGAGCGGTACGAGGAGGCGCTGGAGCTCCTCGGCGGCGGTGAGCCCGGGGCGGTGGACGCGGGGGTGGCGATCCTCCGTGACCTCGGAGCCGCGGGCGCGTACGACCTTCATCGGCGATCGGTGCCGGCTCGCTGAGCGGTCTCCGGGGCGGGCGCGCGCGTCCGGGTGGACGCCGGCCTCAGCCCGCGGCGGCGAGGAGCGATTCGAGCGCGTCCCCGAGCACGCCGGCGGCCGGGCCGAAGAAGACCTCCCGCGAGTCCGTCTCGCGCCAGACCAGAGAGATCGTCCGGCCGGGCACCGGCGGGGCGAAGGGTCGGGCGACCACGTCGGTGCCGGGGCGGGCCTCGAGCTCGACGGTGCTGACCGGGAGCAGGGTGACACCGATGCCGCTCGCCACCATCTGGGCGAGGGTGGACAGGCTGGCCGAACGGACGACGGTGCGGTCGGTGGGCCCGGCGATCTCGCAGGCCGCTCTGGCGTGGTGGTGGAGGCAGTGGCCCTCCTCGAGGAGGAGCACGGGCAGGTCCCGCAGCACCCGGACCGGGGCGGGCTCGGGAATCGCGAGCGGGTGACCCACGGGGAGGGCGAGCACGAAGGGTTCGTGGGCCAGCTCCCGGACGCGGAGCCCGCCGGTGTCGACGGGGGTGGCGAGCAGCCCGAGGTCGAGCTCCCCGTGCTCAACGGCGCGGACCAGCTCGGCGGTCCGGAGCTCCTGGAGGACGAGGTCGGCGTCGGGCCACAGGGAGCGGAGGGTGTGGACCAGGGTCGGGAGGAGGTAGGGCGCCATCGTCGGGATCGACGCGATCCGGACGGCGCCCCGCAGGCTGCCGTGGTGGGCGGCCGCGGCCACCTGGAGCTCGGCGGCACCCCGCAGGACGTCGCGGCTGCGCTCGACGATGTCGCGGCCGGCCTCGGTCAGCAGGACGTGGCGCCCGCCGCGCTCGAACAGCCTGACCCCCAACCTCCGCTCGAGCTCCCGGATCTGCGCGCTCAGACCGGGCTGGCTGACCCCGGAGGCCTCGGCGGCCCGCCCGAAGTGGCGGTGGTCGGCGACGGCGACGGCGTACTCGAGCTGGCGGAGCGTGACCTGGAGCATAACGGAAGGTTATCGCAAAGACGCAGATCTTCTCTTGGACTTCTCGACCGGGTGGGCGGAGGATGGCCCAGGGCGCAGCGATGCGAGCCCGGGACCCAGAGGAGGGGGCGGTGATGCCCGATCGACCGATGCTGACGACCGAGTCCGGCGCGCCGGTGGCCGACAACCAGAACAGCCAGACCGCCGGCCCCTCCGGCCCGGTGCTCCTACAGGACCAGCACCTGATCGAGAAGCTGGCGCGGTTCAATCGCGAGCGGATCCCCGAGCGGGTGGTGCACGCGGTGGGGAGTGGCGCCTACGGGACGTTCACGGTCACGAGCTCCGACGTGCCCCGGTGGACGAGGGCGAAGCTGTTCTCGGACGTCGGCAAGGAGACCGAGGTCTTCGTGCGGTTCTCGACCGTCGCCGGCTCCAAGGGCGCGCCGGACTCGGTGCGGGACCCGCGTGGCTTCGCGGTGAAGTTCTACACCGAGGACGGGAACTGGGACCTGGTGGGGAACAACACCCCGATCTTCTTCATCCGGGACCCGTTGAAGTTCCCGGACTTCATCCACTCCCAGAAGTACGACCCGCACACGAACGAGCAGGAGCCCGACAACGTATGGGACTTCTTCTCGCACTCACCGGAGGCCACGCACCAGTTCACGTGGCTGTTCGGCGACCGGGGGCTGCCGCGCTCGTGGCGGCACATGAACGGCTACGGCTCGCACACGTTCCAGTGGGTCAACGCGGCCGGTGAGCGGTTCTGGGTGAAGTTCCACTTCAAGACGAACCAGGGCATCGAGACGTTCACGCCGGAGGAGGCGGCGCGGGTGGCGGGGGAGAACCCGCAACATCACCAGCGCGACCTGTACGAGGCCATCGAGCGGGGTCGTCATCCGAGCTGGACGCTCAAGGTCCAGGTCATGCCCGAGGCCGACGCCGCGACCTACCGCGTCAACCCCTTCGACCTCACGAAGGTGTGGCCCCACGCCGACCACCCGCTGATCGAGGTGGGCCGGATGACGCTGACCCGCACCCCGGACAACTTCTTCGCCGACGTCGAGCAGGCGGCGTTCGATCCCGGCCACATGGTCCCGGGGGTGGGGCCGAGCCCGGACAGGATGCTGCAGGCCCGGCTGTTCGCGTACGGCGACGCCCATCGCTACCGGCTCGGGATCAACCACACCCGCCTCCCCGTCAACACTCCCCGGGGCTGCCCGTTCGACCACGGTCAGAACTACGGGCGCGACGGGGCCATGCGCTTCGACGACAACGGCGGCCGGTCGGTCAACTACGAGCCCAACAGCTTCGCCGGGCCGGTGCAGACCGGCGAGCCGATGTACGCCGGCATGGAGACTGGCGGCCTCTCCGGGTCGTACGGACCGGAGATCCGTGACGTCGACGACTTCCGGCAGGCCGGTGACCTCTACCGGCTGATGTCCGGCGAGGAGCAGGAACGCCTGGTCGCCGCGATCGCCGGGTCGCTGTCGCGGGTCCAGCCGACCGACATCGGCGAGGGGATCGTGGAACGATCCGTGGAGCACTTCCGGCGGGCCGATCCCGAGTACGGACGACGGGTCGAGGAGGCGGTGAAGCGGCTCCGCGCCTGACGACGGGCCGACGATCCCCGACCGGAACGACACCGAGCGAGAACGATCACGAAAGGAGTGGCGAGATGTCGCTGCGACTCGGAGACGAAGCCCCTGACTTCACGGTCGACACCACCGAGGGCCGGATCAGCTTCCACGACTGGAAGCGCGGCTCGTGGGCGGTCCTGTTCAGCCACCCGGCCGACTTCACGCCGGTGTGCACGACGGAGCTCGGACGGGCGGCCGGTCTCAAGGACGAGTTCGAGCGCCGGGGCACGAAGGTCATCGCGCTGTCGGTGGACCCGGTGGAGGATCACCACGGCTGGGCTCCGGACATCGGGGAGGTGACCGGCCACGCGCTGAACTTCCCGATCATCGCCGACCCCGACAGGAAGGTGTCCGAGCTCTACGACATGATCCATCCCGGGGCCGGTGACACGTCCACCGTGCGGTCGGTCTTCGTGATCGACCCCGAGAACAAGGTCCGGCTCATCCTCACGTACCCGAAGTCCGTCGGGCGGAACTTCGACGAGCTCCTCAGGGTGGTCGACGCGCTCCAGGCGACCGACGAGTACCCCATCGCCACGCCCGCCGACTGGAGGCCGGGCGATCGGGTCATCGTGTCGGTCTCGGTGTCCACCGACGACGCCGAGAAGCAGTTCTCCAACGTGGAGGAGAAGAAGCCGTACCTCCGGTACGCCGACGCGCCGACGGGGTGACCGCACCCTGGTGTCCCGGGGCGGCCCCCGGCCCCTCCGGGACACCACGATCGGGGCGAGGAGGCCGGGGGCGTGACGGCGCACCCGTCGCTGCCGGGCCCCCCGGGCTCCGACGGACGACGAGACACCCCCCGAGGGCGTCGGTAGGCTCCGATCGGTCCCCGCGTCGCCGTCGCGGGGCACCGAGGGGGATCCATGGTCAGGATGTTCGTTCGCCACGAGGTCGACGACTACACGGACTGGCGGGAGGCCTACGACGCCTTCGACGCGGAGCGGCGGGGGATGGGGGTGCGTGCTCACGGCGTCTACCGAGGGTGTGGGGACGCCAACGACGTCACCGTCTCCCACGACTTCGACTCGGTCGACGCCGCGCGGTCCTTCGTCGAGTCCACCCGCCTGAAGGAGGCCATGGAGGAGGCGGGCGTCCGCGGCGAGCCCCAGATCTGGTTCGTCGAGCAGGACTGACGCCCACGCCGTGGCCGGGTGACCCGGTCGACGGTTCCCCAGGGCGCGACGTCGATCGGGTCGCGGGGAGAGGCCCTCCCGCCGGCCCCGGGCGTCCGCCGGCGGGTCCGTCCCTGGTCGGCGCTTCGCGGAAAAATCCGACTGGATAGATCAGCTTTCAGGGCCTACGCTGCCGCGAGCGGGTACTCGACGAGGGGACGGGACACGGTGAGAGTCGCACGGGACGTCACGGAGCTCATCGGCAACACGCCGTTGGTGCGCCTGCAGCGCGTGACCGAGGGGGCCGCGGCCGAGGTCGTGGCCAAGCTGGAGTTCTTCAACCCGGCGCACAGCGTCAAGGACCGCATCGGCGTGGCGATGATCGACGCCGCGGAGGAGGCGGGGATGATCGGGCCGGACACGATCGTCCTCGAGCCCACGAGCGGGAACACGGGGATCGCGCTCGCGATGGTGTGCGCGGCCCGGGGTTACCGCTGCGCGTTCACGATGCCCGACACGATGAGCGAGGAGCGCCGCAAGCTCCTGCGGGCCTACGGCGCCGAGCTGATCCTCACCCCGGGCTCCGCCGGGATGGCCGGCGCGATCGCGAAGGCCGAGGAGCTGGCCAAGAGCGATCTGCGCTACTTCATCCCCCAGCAGTTCGAGAACCCTGCCAACCCGGCGATCCATCGAGCGACCACGGCCGAGGAGGTCTGGCGCGACACCGACGGGACGGTCGACATCTTCGTGGCCGGGGTCGGCACCGGCGGGACCGTCACGGGGGTGGGCGAGGTGCTCAAGGAGCGCAAGCCGTCCGTCCAGGTCGTGGCGGTCGAGCCCGCCGCCTCACCGGTGCTCTCGGGCGGCAGCAAGGGCTCCCACCCGATCCAGGGGATCGGCGCGGGGTTCGTCCCGGCCGTCCTCGACACGGAGGTCATCGACGAGGTCATCACGGTCGAGAACGAGGACGCGTTCGATCTGGCCCGCCGGATGGCCCGCGAGGAGGGGCTCCTCGTGGGGATCTCGTCGGGTGCCGCCGTCTGGGCGGCGCTGCAGGTGGCCCACCGGCCGGAGAACGCCGGCAAGCTCGTCGTGGTCGTGATCCCGTCCTTCGGGGAGCGGTACCTCAGCACCCAGCTCTTCGCCGGCCTCGGCGACTGACCATGCTGGCGGTGCTGCGGCGGGATCTCGAGGCGGCCAGGAGGCGAGATCCCGCGGCACGATCGGCGCTCGAGGTCGCGCTCTGCTACCCGGGGTTGCACGCGATCTGGGGCCATCGGGTCGGTCACTGGCTGTGGACCCACGACCTGAAGCTCGCGGGACGTGTGGTCTCGACCTTCGTCCGCTGGCTCACCGCGGTCGACATCCACCCCGGAGCCAGCCTCGGTCCAGGGCTGTTCATCGACCACGCGACCGGGGTCGTGATCGGGGAGACGGCCGAGGTCGGCGAGGACGTCACCCTCTATCACGGCGTCACGCTCGGGGGCACGAACCTCGAGAAGGTGAAGCGCCACCCGACGGTGGGTGACCGCGTGACCATCGGCGCGGGCGCCAAGATCCTCGGCCCGGTCACCATCGGCCACGACAGCCGGGTCGGCGCGAACGCGGTCGTCGTCCGCGACGTGCCCGCGAACTCGGTGGTGGTCGGCGTGCCAGGCCAGGTGATCGCCCGGAGCCGGCCGCGACGGCCGGCCGCGCCCGCCGAGCTCGAGGACGCCGGGCTCCTCCCCGACCTGGTCGGCGTCACCCTCCAGTCGCTGCTCTCCCGGGTCGACGAGCTCGAGACGGCGGTGACGGGGCATCGCGGCGACGGCTCCCCCCGACCGTCGGAGGCCGGGGTCTGGTCCGGGGAGGACTTCTCGATCTGAGCCTCGGTCGCCGTGTCAGGCGCCCGACGCGACCCAGCCGCCCGGTCGTCGGCTACCGCGGGGCGAGCGTCCCCGTCACACGGGCGAGCCGGCGGAAGGCGTCCTCGGTCGCGGATGGGCGCCGCAGCGACGGGCTCCCCCCCAGCCAGCGGACGTACAGGAAGCAGCGAGCGGCGGCCAGGCGCCGGACGACGGAGCGACGGGCAGGCCCACCCCACCGTTCGGAGCAGTAGCGGTCGAGGCAGTCCGCGACGACGTCGTCCGGCCACCTCTCGGTGAGAGCGGCGAGATCGAGCTCGCCGGGTCCGATCCCGGCGGTCTCCCAGTCGACGAACACGGGGACGCCCTGGGTCACGAGCACGTTCGCGGGATAGCAGTCCCCGTGGACGAGCGTCCACGGTCCCGCGGCCAGCTCGTCGAACACCTCGAGGATGCGGTGGATGCCGATGTCCTCGAAGGCCTCGGTCCCGTGGAGGTCGATCGCGCTCGACAGCCAGTCGCGACTGCGCCACGCGTCGAAGGGCTGGAGACCCTCCGGACCGCCGGCGACCACGGCCTCGGCGCGGGCATGGATCGACGCGAGGGTGCGCACGGCCGAACGCAGGCTCTCGGGCTGTGGGGCCATGCTCGCCTTGAGCGGCCGATCGAGACGCGCGATCGCGAGACAGACCTCTTCGCCGTCGTGAACGACGCCGAAGAGCGGCGCGACGCCGATACCGAGGTGCGAGAGCGCATGCTCGTAGACCGCGGCCTCGTACCCGACGCCGTCGGCCCGCCCGACGCGGTCACGGGAGGAGCGGTTCCCCACCTTCCAGAACAGGGACAGCAGCTCGCCGTCGCACTCGATGTCCAGGAGCCCGGAGCGCCAGCGGCTCTCGGACGCGTTGGCCTCGACGGCCACCGGGCGGGCCGTGAGGCCGAAGCGCTCGGAGGCGAGCCGAACGAGGGACGCGATCCACCACTCGGGCGTCGCGTCCCGCTCCCCGGCCCTCTCACCGGACGCCGGGCGCCCCCCGTCCTGCTGGCGCGGCACCTGGTCACTGTAGGCGGGCAGCAACCGCTCCGTCCCCCGCCGCCTGGGCTAGCGTTCGCCCGTGCGTCTCCGGGTGGTCGTCCTGGTGGTTGGGCTCCTGGTCGTCGGGGCGTGCGGTGGCGACGACGAGGGCAGGCCGGCAGCGGGTGGCGAGGGGACCGTCGTCGAGGTGCCGGCGCTCGACGGGCCCTCCGTGCCCGACGCGCTGGCGACCGGGGAGGAGGAGCTCGTCGAGATGCTGCGCGAGCCGGTGCTCGACGCCCTCGGCGCGGAGGCGGAGTCCGGTCGAGCCCGGCTCGAGGAGCTCGACGGACAGCGGCGCCAGGACGCGGCGGCGGCGATCGCGGTCCTCGCGCCCGCGGGGGCGGCTCCGGGAAGGGCATCGACCTCCCGGATCCGGGCCAGCTCGCGGCGTTCGGGAGCCTGACCGTCGCCGGGGCGGCCGTGGGGGCCATGGGGGATCAGGTGCCGGAAGGGCCTCCCGGCTCCATCGTCGAGGGCTCCGGAGTGGCGATCGGGCGGACGGGAAGCCGGATCGTGGTGGAGGTCGACGACACCCGCACGGTCGAGGTGGCCCCGGGCATCACCTACCAGGAGCGCTTCCAGGGGACGATCGGCGTGGACCTCTGTCCCGACGCCGAGGGCGTCGTGGAGGTCACGGTCGACGTCCGGGGGGAGGGGACCGCCACGGTCGACGGGGTCGCCGTGTCCAGCCAGGTCACGGTGAGCGGAACCGTGACCGCTCGGGTGGACGAGAGCGCCCAGGTCGCCGACACGACCTTCGACCTCACCACCGGGTACGCGTCCCAAGGCGGTGTGGACGCGAGCGGGAAGCCGCCGCCCTCGAGCTTCACGGAGGTCCACACGACCGCCACGGTGGCGTCCGGAGGTAGCACGGAGGGTGACGCCACGGTCGTGCGCTCGTCGTCGCAGGCCGATCCTTCCCGTGCCATGCAGGTGACGCAGTCGGCGATCGACGTCGTCGCGGAGCTCGTGCGCCAGGCGCTCGGGAAGGCCGAGTCCGTGTGGCAGAACGGAGGTTGTGTCTCCCTCGAGGTCCTGGAGGCCCCCGGCCGGGTCGAACCGGGCTCGGAACACCCGGTGAACGCCGAGGTCCACCACGTCTTCGAGGGCAAGGACCTCGACCTGCCGGTCAGGGCGACGCTCGGCGCCGGTGGCGAGTCCGTGAGCCCCGGGGAGGCCCGGGGGGTCCCGGCCCGGTTCACCTACGTCGCCCCCTCCGAGGACGGCGCACGGGCCACGCTCGTGCTCGAGACCCGGTCCCGGCGCGGTGCCGACCGCGAGACGATCGAGATCGAGGTCGGAGGCGGCTGGCGGGCCGAGGGCGGCGGTGACGGCATCACGATCACGGGCACGATCGGGGACCTCGCGGCGCCGTTCCAGCTCCAGGGCCAGTTCGAGGGTGGCAGCGCCACGCTCTCGTACTCACCGGCCGGCGAGGAGGGCGGGACGTTCACCTACCAGGGTGGCGGCTCCGGAGTGACGGTCAGCGGCTCGGGGACCTACACCGTCACCGAGAACCCCGACGGGACACGCACGATCTCCGGGACCGCCGACGGGTGCGTGAAGGGCATCAGCGGCTCGTGTCGCACGACCCACAACGTGATCACCCTGTACCCGGAGTGACGAGGGCCGGCCTCGTCGGAGGGCGACGACCGCTCGACCACGTCTACTCGTAGCGGAGGGCGTCCCCGGGCCGGAGGCGGGCTGCCCGCCGCACGGGGGCGAGGACCACGAGCCAGGCCAGGGCGAGGGTGACGAGGAGGGCGAACGGCGGGTACCAGGCGGGGAACGTGTACGGGATGGCGCCGAAGTCGAAGACCTCGCTCACGATCCACACCAGGAGCCTCCCGATCGACCAGCCGAGGGGCACGGCGATCAGCCAGCCCACCGCCGCGGTCACGAGGGCCTCGGAGCGGAAGATCCGGCGGATGTCGCGGGCCCGGGCCCCGATGCAGCGCAGGATCCCGATCTCGCGTGTGCGCTCGATCACGTTCATGGTCATGAGGTTGACCAGGCCGATCATCCCGATCGCCACGATCGGGACGCCCATGACGGCCAGGACGCCCACCAGCACCCGGTTGTCGGCGAGGTTCGCCTCCCGCTCGACGTAGTGGATCTCGGTGCGGACGGGATAGCCGGCGGCGGTCAGCTCGTCCTCGAGCGCCGCCGCGAGGCGGTCGATGTCGGGCTCGTCCTGGCCCTGCGATCGCACCCAGTACGTGTTCGAGTCTGTCCGCCCGAGCAGCTCCTGGAACGTCCCCAGCGGGACGTACACGGTCGTCCCGTTGTTCATCAGAACGCGGTCGATCCCGACGACCTCGAGGTCGGCACGGCCTCTGGCGGTGCCCACCGTGAGCGTGTCTCCCACCTCGAGGCCGACCTTCGTCGCCAGGGCACGACCCACCACCGCGACGGAGTCGCCCTCGTCGCCCTCCGCGAACCACCGGCCGGCCAGCATGTCGGGGGAGTACAGCCGTGAGTCGACGGGGAGACCCCAGGACTCGTACTGGCCGCCCTCGACCGCGAGGTCGTTGTACAGCGTCGGATGGGCGGTCTCGACGCCGTCGACCGCCTCGATGACGCGACCCGCGGCAGGGTCGAGCTCGACGTTGGCCCGCCGGATCACGAGGACGTCCCAGCTCATGGCGTCCCAGGTGTCACCGGTGACGTCGCTGACCGTGACGCCGAGGGCGAGGAATCCCAACGCCACCCCGGCGGCCAACCCCACCTGCACGACCGTCCCGAAGGTCCGGGCCCGTCTCCGGGCCACGTTCCGGAGACCGACACGGGCGTTGTGGGGAAGGCGTACGCGTCGAAGGACCCGGTCCACCCCCGTCCCGCCCGAGACACCCGTACCGACGTCGAGCCCTCTCCGGACCGAGAGGCGGGCCGCGCGCCGAAGGGCCGGCAGCGCCGCCAGGGTCGCGCCGGCCACGCCGACGAGGAGACCGATCACGATCACGGGTACCGACACGCCCCAGGCGGGGTCGAGCCCGAAGAAGCGATCGCCCACGAAGGCGACGAGGAGGTTGGCGAAGGGCACCCCGACCGCGACCCCGAGGAGCGAGCCGGACAGCCCGAGGATGCCCACCGTCTGGAGGAACGAACGGACGATCTGGCGTCGACGTCCGCCGATGGCCTTCATCACGGCGATCTCGCGGGTCTGCTCGGCGACCATCGTGGTCATGGTGTTGGAGATCAGGACGAGGGCGGACACGAGCGCGAGGACCGCTCCCACGTAGAACAGGGTGCTGAAGTTGTCGAAGGTGTCCTGGCCGGGCCAGGTTCCCGCCTCTCGCACGTCGGGGAGCTCGGTGAACACGATGCCGGGCTCGAGCTCCAGGAGCCGGGCCCGGACCCGATCGGCGACCGCCGCCGCCTCGGCGGGGTCCTCGACGAGGAGCTCCACGGTGTTCACCCCCGCGCCCCGGCCATCTCGTTCACGGTCGGCTGGGGCGCGTAGAGGACGGCCCGCTCCTCGACCGCCACCTGGCTGAAGACCATCGTGTCGCCGCGCCCGGCGATCCTCACCTCGGAGAAGGCGCCGGCGACACCCTCGACGCGCACCCGGGTCCCGACGTCTCCGGAGAAGCGTCCGCTGCGCGCGTTCTGGGGATCGGTGAGCGCCTCGCCCGCCGTCGGGGCCGTGCCGGAGTCGATCCCGACCACGTTGACCGGCTGGTCGTCGCACGACGGGACACCCACGACGAGCACGTCCTCGCGGCGGTCTCCGACGAACAGGCGCGAGGGGTACACGGTGCGGGCTCCGACGGCAGCGACGCCGGCGACGTCGGCGAGCGAGCGGAGATCGGTCTCGTCGAGGACGACGTCGCCGGTGTAGAGCTGGACGTCGTGCAGCCGGTCCTCGGCGATGCGATCGGCCATGGCCCGGTCCATGAGGGTGGGCATCGCGAAGAGGGACAGCCCGGCCACGGCGGCGGCGATGGTCGCCACGGTGAAGGCGGAGCGGGCCGGGCGGCGGCGGAGGTCGTGCCAGGACTTCCGCCGGAGAACCGTCATCGCTCAGCGGTCGCTCTCGACTCGGCCGTCCCGGATCGAGATCGTCCTGGACGCCCTCGCGGCGAGCGCGTCGTCGTGGGTCACGTAGAGGACGGTCATGCCGCCCTCGTTGAGCTCCGTGAGGAGATCGAACATCCGCGCCGCGGTCTCCGTGTCGAGGTTGCCGGTCGGCTCGTCGCCGACGAGGAGGACGGGTCGGCAGGCCAGAGCACGCGCGATCGCCACACGCTGCTGCTCGCCTCCGGACAGCTCCGACGGGACGTGGTCGCCCTTCTCGCCGAGGCCCACGAGACCGAGGTTCGCCCGCGCGACCGCTGCACGGCCTCGTGTGGACCCGATCCGGGCGAGCTCCATGGGGAGCACGGCGTTCTCGAGAGCGGTGAGGGTCGGGAGGAGCTGGAAGAACTGGAAGACGATGCCGACCCGCTGGCCCCGCCAGGTCGCGAGCTCCTCCTCGTTCATCGCGTCGATCCGGCGCCCGTCGACGAGCACCGTGCCGGCCGTCGGCTTGTCGATGCCCGTCACGAGGTTGAGCAGGGTCGACTTGCCGCTCCCCGACGGGCCGACGATCGACACCATCTCGCCCGGCTCCACCCGGAGGTCGACGCCCCGGAGCGCGGGATACTCGACCGCGCCGGTCCGGTACACCTTCTCCACCGCCTCGATCTCGATGAGCGGTCGTCCGGTCCCGGGTGCCGAGCGGTCCCTGGTGGCGGCCTCTGCCCGTGGTGAGCTCATCGCGGCCCCCGATCGCCGGACGACCCTCCGGAGCCGCGCGTGGTCTCCGGCGGCACGTGGCCCTGAACGTCAGACGGGGAAGGCTACCCCTCACATGCCGTCCTCGGCCGAGCACCCGGTCGCGAGACGGCGGCGATCGGCGCTCGGGGCCGTTCGATCCCCCGCCCCCGGTGTCTCCCTACGTCAATCGTCACGGGCGATGCCCCGTCACCTGGCACGACGATCTCCCGGGCGCCGATGCGAAGATCGGCCGAAGGCACCGCGCGTGGATGGTGGCCGGCCGAACACGGGGAGGTGGGCCCGCGTGAACGATCTCGTCGAGTGCGAACACCGGTCGCCCCGGCGGCTGCTCCGGCGGCTCGCTGCCGTTCTGCTCGTCCTCGGCGTCGCGGCGCTCATCGGGGGCTGCGGCGACGATGACGACGGGGACGGGGGCGGCGACGAGGAGGCGTTCTGCGCCGCGGGTGAGGCGTTGCGCAGCGATGTCCGGGCGCTGACGGAGCTCGACGTGATCGCGGAGGGGACCAGTGGCCTGCGGGCCGCGGTCGACGAGGTCGTCGAGGACCTCGAGGACCTGATGGCCGCCGGCCGGGAGATCGCGGGGGAGGAGATCGAGGAGTTGGACGCCGCCGTCGACGACCTGGGGTCCGCGATCGATGCGATCGCGGACGAGGGGATCAGCAGCGGCAACGCCGGCGACGTGGTCGACGCCGTCGAACGGATCGGGCCGGCGGCGGAGGCGCTCTACACGACCCTGGCCGAGACGTGCCCCTGAGATCGGCCGTCGACCGCGTGGCTGACGGGCGACCGCGGCGGGCTCACCCGCCCCCGACGGCCTCGAGCCGCAACGGCGTCTCCACGACGAGCCGGAACCGTCCCCGGCCCGTCTTCTCGATCCGGATCGGCGCGACCCGCTCCTCGAGGCGTCGCTTCAGGAGGATGAGGCGGCTCTCGAAGTTGTCGCGGAGCTCGGGCATCTCCAGGGTCGGGTCGAGGCGGACCTCGCGGTTCGTGAAGTGGACCCTACCCTCCCGTTCGTGCTCACCGAGCAGCGACCAGAGGATGCGGCCGGCGACGCCCTTGATGAGGTAGTCGCCGTCGACGAAGGTGCTCCCGTCGACCGGGAAGAAGCGCACGTGCACCTTCGCCGCCGATGCGCGCGCCGGGGCATGTGATGCGTCGTGGCCGGGGACGGTCGCGTCCGTGGTGTGCTCGCGGGCCCGTTCGGCCTCGATCGCGTTCCCCACGAGCGACGCCACCACGGTCAGGACCGCCTCGTCGGCTTCGGTGAACGCGACCGCCTGCCGGCTCTCGACCACGAGGACGCCGACGAGCCGGCCCCCGACCAGCATGGGCACGGCGACCCGGCTGTCGGCATCCGGCAGCCCCGGGAGCGGGATCTCCCGGTCCGGCCCGATCCCACCGGTTCGCTCGAACGAGCGTCGCACGGTGCGTGAGTACTTGCCCATCTGGCCCAGGCTCCCGAGGCGGACCGGCGCGCAGCGCGCGGCCGCCATCCCGATGATCCCCTCGCCGACCGCCACCTCTGATCCCACCCCCTCGGTCTCGTACCCGTGACTCGCGATCGTGTAGAGACGGCGTCCCTGCTCGTCGAGCAGGAGCAGGAGCGCGTGGTCGTACCGGAGCAGATCGGCGAGGCCGTCGACCGTCGTGCCGACGAGCGTGTCGAGGTCGCTGCAGCGGCCGAGCCGGACGCCGAGCTCGGCGAGCTGGGCCGTGGCCACCGCGTCGGGTTCGGGGCCACCGGCGGGCGCGGCATCCGCCCCCTCGAGGTGCACCGCCGCGAGCACCTTCTCGATCCCCACGACGCGGTACACGTCGGCGGCACGCAGCCGGAACACGTCCTGCATCCCGGAGATGGCGGCCACGGCGTCGACGTCCCCGCGAAGCTGCTCGAACACGGGTCCCCGCCGTTCGTCGCGGGTGTAGGCGAGCGTGACGCGGAACTGGTCGTAGGTGGTCGGGTCGATGAGCAGGACGCTCGCCCGAGGGTTCTCGGCCAGGTTCCGGGAGGTCTTCGAGAAGAACTGGTTGGACAGGGCGAGGTGGGTGTCGTCGACTCGGCGCACGCGCGAGAGGTAGGTGACGTTCGGCGAGCCGTCGGCCGAGGCGGTGGCGATGACGGCGGGAACCGCGCCCTCGAAGCAGGCGTCGAGGTCCGACAGGGAGAGCGCGCCGTCCTCCATGGTCACGACCCGGGCGGAGCGATCGGGGCGCCCGCGCCGGGCCCGGGCGTCTGGTCGTAGAGCTCCTCGACCGTCAGCGTGCAGGCGACGTAGTCGCGTGGCACGAGGCGCTCGAGCAGCCTCCGGTCCACGCCGTCGGTCTCGACGACCGCGGTGAAGAACTCGTCGGAGAAGCGGGCGGCCCGGACGCGGTCCTCGTCGGTGGCGGGCTCCAGAGCCGAAGCGTGTCCCTTGACCTGGATCGAGTACAGGGTCCGGACGTCGGCGCCGGTGACCGCCACGGCGCCACCCGCGGCGAGGTGTGAGATCGTCGTCGGGTCGTCGGCGGAGACCAGGAGGCGGAGCGTCTCGGGGTCGAGAGACTCCGCGGAGAGCCCCCAGCCCCGGGAGGCGTGGGGGGCCCCGTCCGGGCCGAGGGTGCCCACGACGATGGCGCAACCCGTCTGCAGGAATGCGGTGGCCTCGACCCCGAGCCGCACGTCGTCCCCCTCCAACGGTCCGGTTAGGAGGTTCTTAGCACTCCTCGCGGGACCTTTGAGGATCGTGCCGAGGCCCGACCCGTCACGATGGACCGGAGAGCCACGGTGGGTCGGCGCCCGCGACCCACCCCGATCGGGGGAGCCAGAAGTGACCGTCACCCAGCCCACCACGGCAGCGGACCTCACCGCCGTCACCGTCGACCTGTACCGCGACATCCACAAGGGGATCAGGACCGAGCTGTTCGCGGTGACCGAGCAGGCCGGACGACTCGACCCCGCGGAGCCCGCCGGCCGGGCCGACCTCGCCGCGCGCGTGCGCTCGCTCGTCGAGCAGCTCCAGTCCCACGCCGAGCACGAGGACACCCACGTCCAGCCCGCCATCGAGGCGCACCTCCCCGAGCAGGCGGAGAGGATCGCGTCGGACCACGAACGCATCGAGGCTCGCATGGTCGACCTGGAGGCCCTCGCCGACGCGACCGTGGACGAGACCCGCGCGGCGCAGCGGCTCGCGGTCCACCGCCTCTACCTGGAGCTGGGCTCCTTCACCGGCGCCTACCTCGAGCACCAGGACGTCGAGGAGCGGACGGTGATGCCGGCGCTCGAGGCGGCCATCGGCCCCGAGGCGGCGCTCGCCATCCACCAGGCGATCATCGCCGGCATCCCGCCCGACGAGATGGCGAGGTCGCTCGCGATCATGCTCCCCGCCATGAACCTGGAGGACCGCGTGGAGCTCCTGGGGGGCATGCGGGCCGGGGCCCCGGCCGAGGTCTTCGAGGGCGTGTGGGGCCTGGCGGGCTCGGTGCTCACCGCCCCCGACCACGGGGCGCTCGCGGCGAGGCTCGGCATCGCCTGAGCGCGGCCCGCTCCGACGAGGCCGGCGGCGCTCCCTCGGGGGCGCCGCCGGCGCGTCCTGGGAGCCCTAGGCGGGCGTTGGGCGCCGGTGCTGCGCGACGTGCTCGGCGGCCACGTACGCGAAGGTGACCGCGGCGCCGAGGGTCGAGCCCGGCCCCGGGTAGTCGTGGCCCATGACCGACGACGACGTGTTGCCGGCCGCGTAGAGCCCGGGGACGACGCTGCCGTCCTCGCGCAGGACCCGTGCGTGCTCGTCGGTCAGGAGGCCCCCCTTGGTCCCGATGTCGCCGGGGACCAGCTTGAAGGCGAGGTACGGGGGCTTCTCGATCGGACCGAGGCAGGGGTTGGGCGTCTGGAGCGGGTCGGCGTAGAAGCGGTCGTACGCGCTCTCGCCCCGGTGGAAGTCGGGGTCGCGACCGGCTCTCGCGAAGCCGTTGAAGCGCTCGACGGTCGCCTGGAGCCGGTCGGGCGGGACCCCCATCTTCCCGGCCAGCTCACCGATCGTGTCCGCCCGTACGGCGACACCGCTCTCGAACCACGCCTTGGCGACGGGCTGGCGGGGGAGGAACGGTCCGAAGACGTAGCGCCGCCGGAACCGGGCGTCGATCACCATCCACGACGGCACGTGGGTCACGCCCCGCGCCTGGCCCTCGTACATGGCGTGGCCGAGGTTCACGTACGGCATGGACTCGTTGGCGTAGCGCTCGCCGTCGCCGTTGACGATGATGCCTCCGGGGAGCTGGCGTTCCGCCAGCACGAACACGCAGCGGCCGTCGGGGTCGAGGAGCCCGGGCACCCACCAGGAGTCCTCCATCAGCCCGAGCTCCGCCCCGAGAGCGGCACCGGCCCGGATGAGGTCACCGGTGTTGCCAGACGCTCCGAGGGTCCAGCGGTTCGTGATCGGCTCCTGCTGGTACCGGTGGCGCATCTCCTCGTTGCGCTCGAACCCGCCGGCTCCCAGGATCACGCCACTCCGGGCGCGGACGCGTCGGGGGCGGCCCTCGCGCTCGACGACCGCGCCGGTCACGGCACCGTCCTCGTCGGTGCACAGCTCGACGACGGGCGTCCGCAACCAGAGCGGGACCTGCTTGTCGCGCAGACCCGCCCGGAGCCCGGCCACCAGCATCTGGCCGCCGGTCCGGACCATCTTCTTGCCCTGCACCTTCGCCACGAGGGCCCGGGCGACCAGCCGGGCCACGAGCCCGCGGACCCGCCACGAGCGACCGATCCGGGGGAGGTCACGGGCCTCGTCGATGCGGATCCACATCCCGAACGGCTGGGGGTAGACCGGGCGGATCTGGCGCAGCGACGCCAGCTCGTCGCCGAGGACCCGCCCGTCCACCGGTCGAGCCTGGATCTGGCGGCCCTCGCTCTTCCCGCCGGGCAGCTCGGGGTGGTAGTCGGGGTACCCGCGCACCCAGTCGAAGCGCAGCGCCGGGCACTCGCGCTCGAGGAGCTCGACGGCCTTGGGCCCCTCGGTGAGGAAGGCCTCGCGCCGCTCCGGCGACACGTCGTCGTCGTGGAGCGCGAGCACGGCATCGAGGTAGGTGCGGCCCTCCTCGTGGGTGTCCGCCATCCCCTCGCGCCGGAGCACCGGGTTGTCGGGGATCCAGAGGCCGCCGCCGGAGTAGGCGGTCGTGCCGCCGAAGGCCCGGGTCTTCTCGACGACCAGCGTGTCGAGCCCCCGCGCGTTGCTCGTGACGGCGGCGGCGAGAGCCGCGGCGCCGGAGCCCACGACGAGGACGTCGACCTCGTGGTCCCAGCCGTTCCCGGACGACGCCATGTCGGGCCAGGTTAGCACTCGTACGTCATACGTGAGATCAGGCCCACGCGCGGCCCGGCCGCGCGTGGCGGAGGGCGCCGTCGCGACGGTCGGTTTGACAGGCGCCCCCGACCGTCGGGGACCATGCGAGGACCGTCGCATCGGGCGGCGGTGGAGGTGGGATGCGCGAAGGAGCCCTCGAGAGTCTCGTCCTCGGCGACGTCCTCCGGGAACGAGCCGAGACCCATCGGACCGAGATCTTCCTGAAGTTCCGGGACGGTGAGCTGACCTTCGGCGAGGTCGACGCGATGGCGAACCGGGTGGCCCAGGGGCTCGCGGCCCAGGGGGTCGACCGGGGCGACCACGTGGCGGTGATGCTCCCCAACTGCGCCGACCTCGTCTTCGTGGTCTTCGCGCTGGCCCGGCTGGGTGCCGTCGCGGTGCCGGTCAACACCGAGTACAAGGGCGACCTCCTCCAGCACGTCCTCCACGGGTCCGACGCCTCGACGCTCGTGGTGGACGGCCCGCTCGTCGACCGGGTGGCCCCGCTCGCCGGTCGCCTCCCCGGCCTGCGCCTGGTCGTCGCCCGCGGCGAGGAGTCCGACGCCGGTCTGGGCCGCCTGGGCCTCCCGGCGGTCCGCTTCTCGTACCTGCTGTCGCACGGGGAGGCGGCCCCGGAGGTACCGGTCGCCTTCGGCGACCTCCAGGCCATCATGTTCACGTCGGGCACGACCGGTCCGGCGAAGGGGGCGATGGTCCCGCACGCGCTCGCGCTGACCTGCGCGATCGACTCCGTCCGGTTCATCCAGAGCGGCGGCTCCACGATCTACTGCCCCCTACCGCTCTTCCACGCGGCGGGCCTGTGGGACGGGATGATGGCGGCGCTGGTCTCCGGGGATCCCTCGCGGTCGTCGAGCGGTTCTCCGCCTCGCGCTTCTGGGACGACGTGCGTCGATTCGACGCGCGCGTGGCCATGAGCGTCTTCTCGATGATCCCGATCCTGCTGAACCAGCCGCCGAGCCCGCAGGACCGCCAGCACCCGTTGCGGACCTTCTACATGGGCAAGTCCGCTCTGGACGAGCCCCTGCGGGAACGGTTCGGGGTCAGGGCGGCCGAGACCTACACGAGCACCGAGGTGGGCATCGCCACCGCGAGCCCCTACGGCGAGTGGCGCACCGGCTCGTGTGGGGTCGCGCACGACGAGCGGTTCGAGGTCGCGGTCGTGGACGAGTGGGACCGGGAGGTGGGGCCGGACGAGCCCGGCGAGCTCGTCGTGCGCCCGCGGCAGCCGTTCGTGATGACGACCGGGTACTACGGGTTCCCCGACGTGACCGCCCGGTGCTTCCGGAACCTCTGGTACCACACGGGCGACCGGGTCCACCGCGACGACGACGGCTACTTCTTCTTCGTGGACCGGATCAAGGACGCGATCCGCCGTCGCGGGGAGAGCATCTCGGCCTTCGACCTCGAGTGCGAGGTGAACCTCCACCCCGCGGTGCTCGAGTCCGCGGCGATCGGCGTGCCCTCCGAGCTCGAGGACGAGGACGTCAAGGTCGCGGTCGTGCTCCGGCCCGGTGCCGACCTCGACGAGGCGGAGCTCGTCGCGTTCTGCGAGGAGACGCTGCCCAGGTTCATGGTGCCGCGCTACGTGGAGATCGTCGACGAGCTGCCCCGGACGCCCACCGACAAGATCGCCAAGCACGAGCTCCGGGCCGCCGGTGACCGCGGGATCACCTCGGGGACCTGGGACCGCGAGAGCGCCGGGGCCGGCGCCTCCCGAGACGCGTAGGACCAGGAGCAAGGGATGGACTGGCACGACACCGCCGAGGAGGCCGCGTTCCGCGCCGAGGCGCGCGCCTTCATCCGCGATCGATTCCCCGCGAGCTACGTGCCCGACCCGGACGGGGAGCACAGCCTCGAGCCCGAGGACGTCTGGGGGTACAACTGGATGGCCGACCGCGTCTCCGAGGACCCGGCGCGCCGCGAGGGGGCCAGGCGCTGGGCCGCCGTGCTGGCGGAACGGGGCTGGGTGGCCCCGCACTGGCCACCCGAGCACGGGGGCGCGGGACTCGGGGCCATGGAGGACTTCATCCTCCAGGAGGAGATGATGCGGGCCCGGGTCCCGCCGGTGAACGGGATCGGGGTCAACCTGCTCGGCCCGACCCTGCTGGAGCACGGGACCGACGAGCAGCGGGCCGAGCACCTCCCGCGGATCGCCTCCGGGGAGATCGCGTGGGCGCAGGGCTTCTCGGAGCCCGGCGCCGGATCCGACCTCGCGTCGCTGCGGACCCGGGCGGTCCGTGAGGGCGACCACTACGTGGTGAACGGCCAGAAGGTCTGGACGTCCCTGGGGCAGTACGCCGACTGGCTCTTCGTGCTCGTACGCACCGATCCCGAGGCGCCCAAGCACCGCGGGATCACGTTCCTGCTCCTGGAGGCCACCACGCCCGGCGTCACGATCCGCCCCATCGAGGACATCCGGGGGCGACGCCCTTCGCGGAGATCTTCTTCGACGACGCCCGGGTCCCCGTCGGGAACCGGGTCGGTGAGGAGAACCGGGGTTGGTACGCGGCGATGACCACCCTGACCGAAGAGCGGGCCGGGATCGGGGCGACCATCAAGTACGAGCAGGCGCTCTCCGAGCTGATCGCCTTCGTCCGAAGTGACGAGGGGAAGCGGTCCCTGCGCGACGACTGGAGGGCGGTTCGCCACGAGCTCGCCCAGCGGCACACGGAGGTCCGGGCCCTGCACAACCTGGCCCGCCTCAACGTGTCGAAGCAGGCCGCCGGCGAGGCCATCGGCTACGAGGCGTCGGTGAACCAGCTGTTCAGCGCGGAGCTGCACCAGCGGCTCGCCCGCACGGGTGCCCGGCTCTTCGGCGAGCTCGGCCGGCTCTGGCAGCGCCGGGACGCGCCGCTCGGAGCGGCCTTCGCCCACCTCGGCTTCGACGCGGTGGCCGCGACGTTCCTCGCGGGCACCTCCGAGATCCAGCGCAACGTCATCGCCACCCGGGGGCTGGGGCTCCCCCGGGAGTGACATCGCGCGCGACCGACGACCGACGTCAATGGGAGGACGGAACGATGTACGAAGCCCTCGACCTGAAGATCGAGGAGCGGGTCGCCTGGCTCACCCTGAACCGGCCGGACAAGCTCAACGCCATCGACGAGGCGATGATGCACGAGCTCCGACGGGCGTTCTCGGAGCTCGACGAGCGCGAGGACGTGTGCGTCGTCGTCCTCCGGGGCGAGGGCCGGGCCTTCTGCGCGGGGATGGATATCGGCTGGTCCGAGCAGCTCACACCCGAGTCGAGGGTCGAGCAGGGTCGGCTCGGCGAGAAGACGTTCGCCATGATCGAGCGGATGAGCATCCCGGTGTTCGCCGCGGTGCACGGCTACGCGGTCGGTGGGGGCCTCGAGCTGGCGCTCGGCGCGGACTTCATCGTGTGCTCCGAGGACGCCTCGATGGGGCTGGTGGAGATCACGCTCTCGGCCCGCCCCCCGTACCGCCCGAAGATGACCGAGGACGGGGACCCGGACCAGCCCGAGTTCGGCGGGAACGCGCCCGGCTGGGGCGGGGTGAAGCGGCTGCCCCAGCGCATCGGCAAGGCCCGGGCGAAGGAGCTGCTCTTCACGGGCGTCCGGATCGGTCCCGAGCGAGCGCTCCAGCTCGGCCTGGTCAACGACGTGTATCCGAGCGAGGAGTTCGACCAGCGCGTGGCGGAGCTGGCGGAGCGGATCGCGGCCATGAACCGCTACAACCTCCGCCTGGTCAAGGAGCTCGTGACGAACGGCTACGACTGGATCGAGCCGCACCCGAGCTGATCCGGAGCCACCCGCCACACGCTCCCGAGGAGAGATCGATGCTGCACATCTACCGGATGGACCACGTCGCACAGGTCGCGACCGAGCTCAACCCGCAGGTCGACCTGCTGGAAGGGCTGTTCGGCTTCCGGCGGGTCCGGACGTGGGACAACCCTAAGGCGGGTACCCGGGGCGCCCGCCTCGCGGTGCCGGGAAGCTGGGGCCAGTGCTGGGAGGTGCTGGCGCCCGCCGGTGAGGGCTCCGCGCTCCAGGCCCACCTCGACGAGCAGGGAGGCCGACCCGGCCTCCACCACGTCGCCTTCGAGGTCCCCGACGTGGAGGCGGTGAACGCGGAGCTCCGGCGGCGCAACATCGTGCCCACGGCGGAGTCACCCGGCCGGTGGCTCGAGGCGTCGCTGTCGCCCCCGGAGCACGGGACGGGCGCGCTGTGCCGGTTCTTCGGGCCCGGAGGCCGGGCGGTGTGCGGTGAGGCGCCGGACGTCTCGCGCGACGAAGCCACCGGCGTCCGGGACGAGCCCGACCTCGGGATCGTGATGATCGATCACGTGTGCCAGGCGTTCAGGGACCGTGACGAGCTCGCCGCCTGGTACGAGGCCCTGGCCGGGTTCGTGCAGGTGTGGCGGACGCCGACCGACGAGCACCCCGACATGGCCGACCTGGTGATGAGCGTCCCGGGCTCGACCATCAGCTGGGAGATCATCATGCCGCGGGGTGAGGACTCGTTCATCGAGCGGTTCTGGGACCGCAGCGGTGCCGCCTACCACCACGTGACCTTCGAGGTGGCCGACTGGGGCCGGGCCATGGAGGCGTGCGCGCACCACGACACCCCGACCTTCGGGGAGAACGAGGGGGAGACCGACGGGGCCCGCTGGCGGGACGTCTTCATCCACCCGAAGCACACGGGTGGCGTGCTCGTGCAGCTCTTCTGGGAGGAGCGGCCGGGCGTGTGGGTCCGGTCCGACAAGATCCCGCCGCGGTGATCGGGGAGCCGGGATGGACCTGACGCTGACCGAGGAGCAGGCGCTCGTGGCCACGACGGCCCGCGAGCTCCTGGCCGCGAGGAGCCCGGCGTCCGGGGTCCGGGCGATGGCCGGCGACCCGGCCGGGTACTCGACCGCGCTCTGGAAGGAGATGGCCGAGCTGGGCTGGACAGGGCTGGCCCTCGCCGAGGCGCACGGCGGCGCCGGGGGCAGCTTCCTCGAGCTGTGCCTGGTGGTGGAGGAGATGGGGCGCGTCCTCGTCCCGAGCCCGTTCGTGCCGACCGTCGTGCTCGGCGCGATGGCTCTCGCCCGGTTCGGGACGGCGGATCAGCAGGCCGCCTGGCTCCCGGGCGTCGTCAGGGGCGAGGGGGTCATCGGCTACGCGGGCCCCGGGTGGGGGAGGTCGGGTGGGGGAGTGACGGCGACGCCCCGGGCCGGCGAGCTCGTCCTCGACGGGACGGCGCTGTTCGTGCCCTACGCCCACGTCGCCGACCTGCTCCTGGTCGTGGCCCGGAACGGCGGCGCGGGGGAGCCGGGCCCGACCGTCCTCCTCGTGGAGGCCGCCACCCCGGGCATGACCGTCGAGACGCTGGACGCCGTCGACGTCCACCGCCAGTGCCGGGTCGTCTTCGAGGGAGCGCGGGTCCCCGCCGGGAACGTGCTCGGCGGCGACCGGGACGGACGCGCGGCCGTCGCGGCGATGACCGAGCACGGGGCCGTGGCCACCTGTGCCGAGATGGTGGGGGGTGCCCAGCAGGTGCTCGACCTGACCGTGGAGTACGCCTGCGACCGTGAGCAGTTCGGGCGACCGATCGGGAGCTTCCAGGCGGTCCAGCACCACTGCGCGGACATGGCGATGGACGTGCTGACGTCCCGGTTCCTCGCCCACGAGGCCCAGTGGCGGTTGGCGCAGGGCCTGGACGCCGCCGAGGAGGTCTCGATGGCCAAGTCGTGGGTCAGCGACGCCTACCGGCGCGTGTGCGCCCTGGGCCACCAGGTCCACGGGGCGATCGGCTTCACCCGGGAGCACGACCTGCACCTGTACCTCCGGCACGCCGTCGCCGCGGAGCTCACCTTCGGCGACGCGGACCACCACCGGGAGGTCGTCGCCACTCGGCTGGGTCTCTGACCCGGGGAGGTACCGAAGCCTGGCAACCGGGGGAAAGATAGGCCCGAAATCTCACGTATCGTGGTCGTGATTGGCCCTTGCCCACGGTGCGTGGCCGGAGGTACGGTCCCCCCCGTGGGATCGGGCTCGGGGGCTCGGGGCCGCGGGGGACGACCCGCGCGGACCCGGTGCGACGTCGTCACTGGTCATGCAGGCCAAGGCGGGGGACCGCCACGCCATCGAGGCGCTCTACCGGCAGCTCGCGCCGCTCGTGCTGGGGTACCTGCGGGGGCAGGGCGCGCGGGAGCCGGAGGACCTCGCCTCGGACGTCTTCGTGCAGATGATCCGGGGCTGCCCCGCTTCCAGGGGGACACCGTGGCGTTGCGCTCGTGGGTGCTCGTCATCGCGCACCGGCGCGCGATCGACGAGCGACGACGCCTCGGGCGGCGGCGGCGCATCGCGGAGGTCGTTCCCCTCACCGAGGACGCGGCGGGCTCCGGCGACGTGGAACGGGAGGTGCTCGGCCGCCTCGAGCGGGAGCGGGTGCTGGAGGCGATCGACGAGCTGACGGACGACCAGCGCTCGGTCGTGCTGCTCCACTCCGTCGGTGGTCTCGCCCTCTCGCAGGTCGCGCGGCTCGTCGGGAAGCATCCGGGGGCGGTGAAGAGCCTCCACCGGCGGGGCCTGGCCGCGGTCGCGCGCCACCTGCGCCGCTCCGAGGAGGTCCCCCATCGACGCGCGGCGGGTGAGGCATGAACGGGTCGCCGCTCGACCACGACGTCGTCACGGAGATCCTCGAGGGCGCCGAGGGCACCGGGATCCCGCCCGGGCGTCTCCTGCTTGCCGCGGAGGCCGTGCGGAGGAGACTCCTGGCGGATCCCGAGCCCGAGGTCGCCGAGCGCCACGTCCGGCTCATGCTCGCCGCGTCGTGCGACCCGACGAGCCCGGGTAGCAGCGGCGGCGTGGTGAGCGCGCCGGTCCGTCGCCGTCGGACGGTCGCGACGCTCGTGGCGGCCACCCTCGCCTTCGGGGTCGTCGGCCTCGCCCCCCTGGGAGCGCTCCCGGATTCCATCGAGCGGTTCGTGCCCCGGGGCCTGACGTGGTTCGACCTTGATCGAGCGGGCAGCACCCCGGGGGAGCCGGAGCGGGGCGCGCCGACGGAAGGGGTCGACGGGGCATCCAACGGTCGTCGGGAGGGGCAGGGTCCTCCGGACGACGGATCCGCTCTGGCTCCGGTCGGGATCCTGGTGCCGGCCGGGTTCCCCGTGCCGGGCCTGGACGGACCCTCGCCGGGTGCACCGTCGGCCCGGACGGGGGAGCCCACGCCCGAGGAGATGGCGCGGCCGGAGCCACGCGGTCCCGCCGCCCCGGCGACGCCTCCCGGCGTCGTGACCGACCCGCCTCGCGGTCCCGGCGACGGCGGCGCCGGGTCGGAGGGCTCGGCTCCGGGCCGCTCGGGTGAGGCGCCGGGGACCGGCGGTCCCGGTGGGGACGAGGAGGGGGCGTGCCCGGTCCCCGGTCGACCCGCCGCGCGGCCCGGCGACGGGGGGCCGGTCCCGGGTGGGAGGGTTCGGCTCCGGGGCGCTCGGGCGACGATCCTGGGGTCGGTGGTCCTGCGGGCCCGGGTCCCGGTGGTCGCACCGGCATCTCCCAGGGGGTCCGGCGGGTCCCCGGGTCGACCCACCTCGCGGTCCCCGAGACCGCGGAGGCCCCGGCCCGGAGGGCCGGGCTCGGGGCGGCTCGGATGAGGCGCCGGGGCCCGGCGGCCCCGGTGGGGACGAGGAGGGGGCGTGCCCGGTCCTCCGGTCGACCCGCCGCGCGGGCCCGGCGACGGCGCCGGTCCCCGGTCGGAGGGCCCGGCTCCGGGCCGCCCTGGTGAGGTCCCCGGCGTCGGTAGCACCGGTGAACCCGGCGGTGGTGCGCGGCACGGCCCCCAGCGCCGGCCCGCCCTCCCCGGACCCGGGCGCCGGTGGCCCGCCGGGCGAGGACGACCCGGGAGAGGGACGGGCGTCTCCCGCCGGAACGGGCGGCGCGGCCGCCCGCGCGCCACGCCCCGCCTGAGGTCCCGCGCCCGACCACCCGACCCGACCGCCGGACTTCCGCGGATACCCGGTCCCGTCGCGGGGTGCGAGGCGATTACTCCTGAGACCGTCCGGTCACGAGGGACGTCGCGGGCACGGGGGCGCCCGCGCGCCGCCCCGTGTGACCGACCGTTCGGGGGAGCGGGTTGTGGGGCAACGGGTGGGCGTCGTGGGCACGGGCTACGTGGGGACCGTCGTGGCCGCGTGCCTCGCGCACGTCGGCCACCAGGTGGTGGGCCTCGAGGTCGACGAGCGGAAGCTGGGGCTGCTCCGTGAGGGGCGGACCCCCTTCTACGAGCCGGGTCTGGCGACCCTGCTCACCGGGGGCCTCGACTCGGAACGGCTCCGCTTCACGGGCGACGTCGCCGAGGCCGTCGCGTCGAGCGACGTCCTGTTCCTGTGCGTGGGAACGCCATCCGGTCAGGACGGGCACGCCGACGTCGGCGCGCTCGCCGACGCGGTCCGTGTCATCGCGGAGACGGTCGACGGCCCGAAGGTGCTCGTCACCAAGAGCACGGTCCCGATCGGGAGCGGTCGGTGGGTCGAGGGGATCGTCGACGACGCCCAGCCGGCGGACCTGCGGCGTCGTGCACCGGTCACCGTCGTGTCGAACCCCGAGTTCCTCCGCCAGGGGTCGGCCGTCGACGACTACCTCCACCCCGACCGGGTGGTCCTCGGCAGCGACGACCCCGACGCGCTCGAGCGGGTCGCCCGCATCTACGAGCCCATCCTCCAGCAGCGCCTCAACGGCGACGCCGCGTCGCGACGTCCCGTGCTGGTCCGGACCACGCTCGCCAGCGCCGAGACCGTGAAGTACGCCTCGAACGCGTTCCTGGCGTTGAAGATCAGCTTCGCCAACGAGATCGCGAACATCTGCGAGCTCGTCGGGGCCGACGTCACCGACGTCGTCCACGCCATGGGCCTCGACGAGCGCATCGGGGCCCGGTTCCTCGACGCCGGGGCGGGCTGGGGCGGGTCCTGCTTCGGGAAGGACCTCAGCGAGCTGATCGCCGCCGCGAGCGACCACGGATACGACGCGCGGCTCCTGCGCGCGGCGAAGTCGGTGAACGGCTGGCAGCGCGAGCTCGTCGTCAAGAAGGTGCGCCGGCACCTGCACGGCCTGCGCGGTCGCCGCGTCGGGCTGCTGGGCCTGGCCTTCAAGCCCGGCACGGACGACCTGCGCGACGCCCCGTCGCTCGACATCGCCCGGGCGCTCCTCGCCGGCGGCGCCACGGTCCTCGCCCACGACCCGGTGGTGCGGTCGGTGCCGGGGTTCCCCGAGCTCAGGATCGCGGGAGACCCCTACGAGGCCGGGGAGCGGGCCGATGCCGTCGTGCTCGTCACCGAGTGGTCCGACTACCTCGAGCTCGAGCTCGGGGTGCTCCGCGACCGCATGCGTGGGCGGCTCCTGCTCGACAGCCGGAACCTCTTCGATCCGGCCAAGGTCCGGACCGCCGGACTCCACTACGAGGGGATCGGGCGAGCGAACGGCGTGGGGCCCGCATGACCGCGAGGGTGGTCGCCGACGGCAAGCACCTGTCGCTCGACGGGCGCCCCTTCCGCGTGCGCGGCGTGACGTACGGGAGCTTCGTCCCCCGACTCGACGGCGAGCTGTTCCCGCCACGCGACCAGGTGAAGCGCGATCTCCACGCGATCGCGGGCGCGGGCTTCAACACCGTCCGGACCTACACGGTGCCGCCCGAGGACGTGCTCGACCTGGCCGCGGAGTACGACCTGCGCCTCCTCGTGGGGCTCCACCACCACGACTGGAGGAGCGAGCCCGTGCCCGGACGCGACGCCCGCCGGCGCGTCCGTGACGCCGGCCGCCGGGCGGTCGCGGAGGCCGCCGAGCGCTGCGCACGCCGCTCCCAGGTCCTCGCCGTCGCGGTCGGCAACGAGCTGCCGGCGGACCTCGTGCGGCTGCACGGGATCGGCTCGGTGCGGGAGATCCTCGGGGAGCTGGTGGCCGAGGTCCACGCGGCGCTCCCCCGACGTGCTCGCCACGTACGTGAACTTCCCCACCACCGAGTTCCTCGAGGTCGAGGGACAGGACGTCGTGTGCTTCAACGTCTTCCTCGAGGATCCCGCCTCGCTGCGCGCGTACCTGCGCCACCTGCAGGTCGTCTCGCGCGACCGGCCCCTGGTGGTCACGGAGCTCGGCCTGGCTGCCGGGGTCCACGGGGAGCCCGCCCAGGCCGAGTCGCTGCGCCGGCAGCTGGACGTGGTGGACGAGGTCGGGGTGGCGGGCGCGACCGTGTTCTCGTTCACCGACGAGTGGGGGTCGCCGGGGTGGCGGTCGAGGGATGGGGGTTCGGTCTCACCGGCGCGTCCCGGCTACCCAAGCCCGCCTTCGGCGTCGCCTCGCGCTGGGCGCGGCGGTCGATCGTGGAGCTCCGCGCCCACTGGCCCCGCGTCTCGGTCGTGGTGTGCGCGTACAACGAGGAGCGCACGATCGGGGACTGCCTGTCGTCCCTCGTGGCCTGCGAGTACCCGGATCTCGAGGTGATCGTCTGCGACGACGGGTCGACGGACCGGACGCTCGAGGTCGCCCGGCGGTTCCCCTTCCGGGTGCTCGCGCTCCCGCACGGTGGCCTGAGCCGGGGCCGGAACGCCGGGTTCGAGGCCTCGACGGGTGAGGTCGTCGCCTACCTGGACGCCGACGCCACGTGCCATCCGGAGTGGCCGTTCCACCTCGTCCTCTCCCTCGACGACGAGAACGTGGTGGCCACCGGCGGACCCAACCTGGCCTTCGAGGGCGCGGGGTTCGTCGAACGGGCCGTCGCCCGGTCACCGGGGGGCCCGGCCGAGGTGCTCGTGGCGGACGACCGGGCCGAGCACGTGCCGGGCTGCAACATGGCCTACCGCAGGACGGCGCTCGAGCGGGTCGGTGGCTTCGATCCCGCCTACACCGCGGCGGGCGACGACGTCGACGTGTGCTGGAAGCTGCTCGACCGGGGCGAGGAGATCGCCTTCGCCCCGGCGGCCCAGGTGCGACACCACCGGCGGGGGACCGTCCGCGGCTACCTCCGGCAGCAGCGCGGGTACGGGCGGGCGGAGAAGATGCTGACCGGCGCCCACCCGCACCGGTTCAACAGGCTGGGCCAGGCGCGCTGGGCCGGCTTCATCTACGGGGGCGCCGCGATCCTCCCAGCGCTGCTCCGGCCGGTCGTCTACCACGGCTACATGGGAGGGGCGCCGTTCCAGCCGGTCGCCCGGCGTCGAGCGGAGATCGCGAACATGTGGTCGGGGGCCCTGCTGCCGCTCACGGTGCCCGCGGCGGCGATCGGGCTGGCGCTGTCCGTGCTGTGGCCGTGGTTCCTCGTCGTGCCGCCGGGGGCGCTGCTCGCCGTCGTCGCCTACGCCGCCGCGGTCGCGGCGGCGGTCGAACCCGGCCGGTACGAGGTGCGCCCGGTTCGGATGCGGCTCGCGGTGGGCGGCCTGCACGCCGCCCAACCCTTCGCCCGGACGTGGGGCCGGCTCCGCGGCCGGAGGCTCGAGGTCGAGCGGGCGGCCCATCCGTCGTGGTCGGGTGACCGGTGGGACTGGCTGCGCCAGCTCCGCCGTGAGCTCGAGACCCGGGGCTGCCACGTGCGTGTGGCCGAGCCTCGCGACTCCTGGGACCTGGAGGCCTCGGCGGGACCGTTCGTGACGGCCCGGATCACGACGGCCGTGATGTGGCGCTGGGAACCCCACGCGGCCCTGAGGACGAGGCCGCGCCCGGTGTTCTACGTCCTCGCCGCGCTCCTGGCCGCGCTCGCGCTCTCCGGCCCGTGGTTCGGATGGCCCGTCCTCGGGCTCCTCGTCGGCCTGGCGGCCCTGGAGACCGTCGTCGTCCGTCAGCGGGTCTCGGAGGCGCTCCGCCGGACGACCCGGGGGCCGTTCTGTGAGGGTGCGGTGGCGGCGGGCGCGCCGACGGCCGCGCGACCGGGCCCGGTCGGTGCCGCGGCGGACGGGCACGCGCACGGAACGGCGGACCCGGTCGAGGCTCTGGGTCTGGAGGCGGCTTCGATCGGAGGTCGGCCCGTACTCGAAGCACATCCTGCTCCTGCTCCTCATCAGCCTCCTCGCGACGCCGCTGGCGCTCATCACCCCGCTCCCA
The DNA here is from genome assembly GCA_027494165.1 of Acidimicrobiia bacterium. Taxonomy (GTDB): domain Bacteria; phylum Actinomycetota; class Acidimicrobiia; order IMCC26256; family JAOSJM01; genus JAOSJM01. The sequence continues at coordinate 1,093,198 of JAOSJM010000001.1, forward strand.
CTCAAGATCGCGGTCGACAACGTGCTCGGCGACGACGCCACGCCCGGGTGGCTCGCCCGGGTGCTGCCCGGCTCGACCGAGGACTCCTCCGACGTCCTGCTCGGCGCGGCGGCGATGCTGATGGTCCTCGTCGTCCTGCTGCGCGAGCTGCAGTCCATGGCGAGCTCGGTCCTCTCGACGTGGACCGGCGAGCACATCACGTTGCGCTTCCGCGGCCGCCTGCTCGCCAACGCGCAACGGGTCTCCTTCGCCTTCCACGACTCACGAGGGACCGCCGACTCCATCTACCGGATCCAGTACGACGCCAAGTCCGTCGAAGCCCTCGCCGTGCACAGCCTGATCCCCCAGATCACCGCGGCCTTCACCTTCGCGTCCATGCTCGTCGTCATCCTCCGGGTCGACGGGCAGCTCGCGGCGCTGTCGCTCACGATCGCTCCGCTGTTCGTCCTCTACCACCGCTACTTCCGGAAGCGCATGAAGCCCCGGTACGCGCGGTACAAGGAGATCGACAGCGGGGCGCTGCGCGTGGTCCACGAATCGCTGGGCGCCTTCCGGGTCGTGAAGGCGTTCGGACGCGAGAAGCACGAGCTCGACCGGTTCCGCCGGCAGGGCCAACGGGGGGCGGACACGAGGGTGCGCCTCGTCGGCGCCGAGGCCCTCTTCTTCCTCGTGGTGAGCCTGACCACGGCCGTGGGCAGCGCAGCCGTGCTCTTCGTCGGTGTCCGCAACGTCCAGAGCGGTCGCCTCACCCTCGGATCGCTCCTCCTGGTCATCGGCTACCTCTCGCAGCTCTACGGGCCCCTGCAGAAGCTCACGAACGCGGCCGCGAACATCCAGTCGCACGTGGCGAGCGCCGAACGGGCCTTCGAGCTCCTCGACGCGATGCCCGACGTCGAGGATCGCCCCGGGGCCCGTCCCCTCCGGCGAGCCCGAGGGGAGATCAGCTTCCGTGGGTTGTGCTTCGAGTACGAGCCCGGACGCCCGGTCCTGAGCGATCTCGAGCTCGAGGTGCCCGCCGGGACGCGCCTCGGGGTGGCGGGGCGAACCGGCTCGGGGAAGACGACCCTGGTGAGCCTCCTCACCCGCTTCTACGACCCCACGGCCGGGCAGATCCTGCTCGACGGCGTCGATCTGCGCGACTACCGCCTCGCCGACCTGCGCTCCCAGTTCTCGATCGTCCTCCAGGAACCGGTGCTGTTCTCGGCCTCGATCGCCGACAACATCGCCTACGCCAGGCCCGAGGCCTCCCCCGACGAGATCGTGGCCGCCGCGGAGGCGGCCGACGCGCACCAGTTCGTGAAGGACCTCCCGGACGGATACGACACGGCGGTCGGCGAGCGCGGGCTGCGCCTGTCCGGCGGGGAACGCCAGCGCATCGCCCTCGCCCGGGCCTTCCTCCGGGACGCTCCGATCCTGGTGCTCGACGAGCCGACGTCGTCGGTGGACGTGGCCACCGAGGAGGCGATCATGGCGACCTTCGAGCGGCTCATGGAGGGCCGGACGGTGCTGATGATCGCCCACCGCCTCAGCACCCTCTCCCGGTGCGACGAGGTGATCCTGCTCGAGGGCGGGAGAGCCCATCCCATGGATCTCCCGGATGTGCTCGACGCCATGACGGCCCGGCTCCGGTTCGACGACATGGGGGGTGGTGTCGGCATCGATCTGCGCGATCGGGTCGTGAGGTTGGCGGAGGCGGGATCGGACCAGGCCCCGTCGAGGGCGATCCACGGGCGTGCCGGTCACGTCCCTCGTTGGAGGAGCTAGCCCTTCCATGGCCACGATCGTCCTCTGCAGCTACGTCATCCGCTACCCCCTCGGGGGTGTGCTCTCCTCGAACCTGCAGTTCCTCACCGGCTTCGCGCGGCTCGGCCACGACGTCTTCCTGGTCGAGAAGGCGGGCTACCCGGACTCCTGCTTCGATCCCGACAGCTACGTGTCCGGAGACGACTGCCGCTGCGGGATGCGCGCCGTCGACGCCCTGCTCCGTCGCCACGGGCTCGGGGGGCGATGGTGCTACGTGTCGGCCGACGGCGCCTACCACGGGATGGAGCGGTCGCAGGTCGAGGAGGTCTTCGCCCGGACCGACGTCTTCCTCGACCGGGGCCTGCACCAGACCTGGGACGAGGAGTCCGCGCGGGTTCCGGTACGGGTGCTGCTCGACCCCGATCCGGGCTTCCGGCAGGTCAAGCTGGAGAACGCGCGCCGGCGCGGGGAGCCCATGCCCGACTACGACGCCTACTACACCTACGGGCGTCACATCGGGTCCGCCCGGTCGCCCGCACCCACCGCCGGTCTCCCGTGGCGTCACGTGTTCCATCCCGTCGACACCCGTCTCCACCGGCGGACTCCGATGCCACGGCACGGGCCGTTCACGACCGTCATGAACTGGCAGTCCCTGCCCCCCGTCGAGCTGGACGGGACCCGGTACGGGATGAAGGACGTCGAGTTCGCGAAGTTCTCCCACCTGCCGCGCCTGGTCGACGTCCCGTGCGAGGTCGCGGTCGAAGGGCACGACGTCCCCGTCGAGCAGCTCCTCCGTGACGGCTGGTCGGTCGTCTCGGCGCTCGAGACCACCCGCAGCTTCGGGAGCTACGCGGACTACGTCGACGCGTCGATGGGCGAGTTCTCGGTGGCCAAGGAGGTGTACTCGGGGCTGGAGGTCGGGTGGTTCAGCGACCGCAGTGCCGTCTACCTCGCGAGGGGCCGTCCCGTGGTCGTCCAGGACAACGGCCTCGACGGCGTCCTCCCGCTCGGAGAGGGGTTGTTCTCCGTCAGGGACGCGGACGAGGCCGCGGCGGCCATCGCGGCGATCAGGGCCGCGCCGGACCGCCACGCGGCGGCGGCGCGGAGGATCGCCGAGGAGCACCTGGACACCTCCGTCGTGCTCGGCCGCTTCCTGGCCGAGCTCGGCGTCCCCGCACCGGTCGGGGTGCCCGGACGCCTCGAGAGCACGGTCGGCCGGTCCGCGGAGACGGCCGGCGCACGTCGACGAGATCAACAGGAAGGCCGTGACATGGAAGCAACGATCACCATCGGGTTCCTGCCCCGTGAGCGCTTCGTGCTCGCGGCCGAGTCGCTGGCGTCGCTGCTCGAGCACACCCCCGAGCCGTTCCGTCTCGTCGTCGTCGACGCGGCGATGCCGAGCCGGTACCGCCGCGAGATGGAGGCGGTCCTGGGCGGGCGTCCGGACGTCGAGTGGGTCTCGGCCGATCGACCGCTTCTCCCCGCCGAGTCGAAGAACCTGGTCGTGGAGCGAGCCGACACCGACTACGTGTGCCTCGTCGAGAACGACGTCCTGTTCACCGACGGCTGGCTCCGTCGCCTCGTCGCTGCGTGCGAGGAGCTCCCGGCCGACGTCGCCACCCCGGTGATCAGGGAGGGAAGAGGCGAGAAGGAGCACTTCGACAAGCTCCTCGGCCGGATCGTGACGAGCGAGACGACGCCCGGGAAGCTCGAGATCCAGCGGTGGCGCGGCCTCCGGAACGACGTCGACGGACGCACGCGGGTGGACCTGGTCGAGCAGCACTGCCTGCTCTTCCGTCGCGAGGTGTTCGATCGGATCGGACGCTACGACGAGGAGCTCAACACACGGGACGAGATCGACCTGAGCCTGGCCCTCTGGAGCGCGGGGTTCACGGTGGTGCTCGAGCCGGCTTCGGTCGTGAACTACGTCCCGCCGAGCACACGGCCCGAGGAGGACGAGCTCGACTTCTACCTCAACCGCTGGGACCTCGACCGAGCCCGGAGGAGCCGGGAGCGGATCCGGGATCGCTGGAACCTGGTGGAGACACCGGGTGACCTCGGCTTCGTGCTCTACCGCAACCTCATCCCGACCCTGCCCGAGGTCCGGGCCGAGCTGGAGCGTCTCGTCGAACGGCCGGGCAAGGTCGTGCTCATCGACAACGGGGAGTGGTTCGGAACCGAGGTCACCGAAGGGCTGCCGATCCTGCCCTTCCCGCAGGTCGGGCCGCACTACGGCGGGTTCCCCGCGGGAGACGCCGAGGCGCTCGCGGAGCTCGAGCGCGTCGTCGCCCGAGGAGCCACCACCGTCGTCGTGGGCTTCCCCGCGTTCTGGTGGTTCGAGTACCTGCCCGGGCTCCGGGAACGACTCGAGACGATCGGGAACGTGGCGGTCGACGACGCCCGGCTCCGGGTCTTCGACCTCCAACCGGTCATGCGGTGAGTACGACGGTGCACCCGAGCCGTCTCCATGTCACGACGAAGGCGCCGACGCGCGGTGAGGTCGTCCTCTGGGGTCTCCTGGCGGCCGCGCCCTACGGGGGGATGACCTGGCAGGTGCTGCATCACCTCGCCGGGTTCCGCCGGCTCGGCTTCGACGTGTGGTACGTCGAGGACTCCGACCGGATGCTGACGGACCCGGTCACCTACTGGCCCACCACCGATTACGGACCGAACGTCCGCCACCTCGCCCGCCAGCTCGACCGGATGGGGCTGGGGGACCGGTGGGTGTTCCGGGCGCCGGGCACCCGTGACCACGTCGGCGCGCTCGACGAGGCGGGACTCGCCGACCTCTACGCGCGCGCCGACGCGGTGTTCAACCTCTGCGGGTGCCAGGAGCTCCGCGAGCGACACGACGCGATCGAGCGCCTCGTCCTCCTGGACACCGACCCGACGTTCAAGCAGCTCGGCGTCGTCAGGGGCCGGGAGCGCGTCGTGAAGGAGCTCGATCGCTACCACGCCCTGTTCACCTACGGAACCAACCTGTACGGGAACAGTTGCACGATCCCCGTCGAGGCGTACGAGTGGAACATCACACGCCCGCCCGTGATCACGGACTGGTGGACCGCAAGTTCCGCCGACAGCACCGGGGTCCTGACGACCGTCTCCAACTGGAAGCACGTGGACCGCGACATCGATTGGAACGGCACGAGGCTCCGCTGGACGAAGCACCGCCAGTTCGGTCGCTTCTGGGACCTGCCGCGACGATCGATCGCGCCTCTCGAGATCGCCCTTCGAGGGGCCACCGAGGAGGAGAGGGAGGGGCTGCGCCGGAGGGGGCTGGCGCGTGCGGGACGCCGAGGAGCTGGCCGATCCCGACGACTACCGGTGGTACGTGCGGGGATCGGCCGGGGAGCTCTCCTTCGCCAAGGAGATGGTGGTCGACACCCAGGTGGGATGGTTGAGCGACCGCACGGTGTGCTACCTGGCGGCCGGCCGCCCGGCGATCGTCCAGGACACAGGCTTCGGGTCGGCCGTCCCGGCCGAGGGTGGGCTCCGGTCCTTCGCAGACGTCGACGGGGCGGTCGAGGCGGTCGAGGCCGTCGTGGCGGACCCGGACGAGGAGCGGAAGCGGGCGCTCGAGCTGGCCAACGACGTCTTCGCGGCCGAGGTCGTGCTCGGCGAGGTGGCCTCGACCATCGGGCTGCTCTGACCATGAACGGGGGTCCCGTGGACGGATCGACTCAGGGCGCCGGGAAGCTCCTCGTCGTGAACGCCGACGACTTCGGAGCGTCACCCGGCATCAACCGCGGGATCGTCGAGCTGCACGATCTCGGCGTCGTCACGAGCACGAGCCTCATGGTCACCGGCGCCGTCGCGGCCGACGCGGGCCGTGAGGCGCGAGCCCGTCCTCGGCTCGGCGTCGGTCTGCACTGGGACGTGTGGGGCGAGGGGGAGCGGTCGTTCGACCTCGGCGACCCGGGGGCGGTGCGCGAGGAGCTGAGCCGCCAGCTCGACCGGTTCGAGCGCCTGGTGGGGCGCCCCCGAGCCACCTCGACTCGCACCGTCACGCGCACCGGCGTGCCGGCGTCGTCGAGATCTTCCTGGAGGTCGGCGCCGAGCTGGGCGTCCCGGTTCGCGACGACGGCAACGTGGTCCACATCAGCGACTTCTACGCCCAGTGGGAGTGGATGGTCACCGAGCTGGAGCACGTCAGCGTGGCCGCGCTCTGCGAGGTTCTGCGACGGAAGGTCGGAAGCGGATGGCACGAGCTCGCCTGCCACCCCGGGTACGTGTCGGCCGGCTTCGAGTCGATCTACCACGAGGAGCGGGAAGCCGAGCTCGTGACGCTCGCCGACCCGGTGGTGCGCGACACCATCGAGTCGCTGGGGATCGAGCTGGTCAGCTACCGGGACTGGCCTCGACCGGAGCGCGCGGGGCCCGGCGAGCAGCGTGGGGCGATGCGGTGAGCGTGTTCCGGACCCGCGGTCACACGCTCCGTCCGATCGGGACCCTACGGAGGTCGTGATGGCGAGGATCGTGGTGACGGGGGAGCCGGATTCCTCGGCTCGCATCTCTGCGAGGCGCTCCTCGCGAGGGGCGACGAGGTCGTGTGCCTCGACAACCTCGCCACGGGCGAGGTCCGCAACGTCGAGCACCTGCTCGGCCGGCGGGGCTTCACGTTCGCGCAGCAGAACGTGAGCGACTACGCGTGGGTGCCGGGCGAGGTCCACGCGGTGCTGCACTTCGCGAGCCCCGCCTCGCCCAAGGACTACCTGGACCTGCCGATCCAGACCCTCAAGGTGGGCAGCCTCGGGACGCACAACACGCTCGGTCTCGCCAAGAGCAAGGGGGCGAGGTACCTCCTGGCCTCGACGAGCGAGGTCTACGGCGACCCGAGGGAGCACCCCCAGCACGAGGGGTACTGGGGGCACGTGAACCCGGTCGGGCCGCGAGGTGTCTACGACGAGGCCAAGCGCTTCGCCGAGGCGATGGTGATGGCCTACCACCGGGCCCACGGTCTCGACGTCAGGATCGTCCGGATCTTCAACACCTACGGTCCTCGGATGCGCCCCCACGACGGTCGGGTCGTCTCGACGTTCCTGGCCCAGGCGTTGGAGGGGAAGCCCATCACGATCCACGGCGACGGATCGCAGAGCCGGTCGTTCTGCTACGTGGACGACGAGGTACGGGGCATCCTCGCCCTCCTCGACTCCGAGCTCGTGGGCCCGGTGAACATCGGCAACCCCGAGGAGCTCACCGTCGCGGAGCTGGCCGATGTCGTGCGGGACGTGACGGGCTCGACCTCCGAGGTGATCCACGAGCCCCTTCCCGTCGACGACCCCGCCCAGCGGCGGCCGGACATCACGCTGGCCCGGGAGCAGCTCGCCTGGGAGCCTCTCGTGGACCTGCGCACCGGGCTGTCGTGGACGGCCGGGTGGCTGCGCGTCGAGCTCGGTCTGTGACGGGCTCCGGGATCGTGAGGGGGCCCGCCGCCGGGATGGCGCCGGGCTCGGCCGGGCCCCGGACCAGCACCTTCGGGTGGAACCCACTCCCGGACCCCGCCGGACGCTAGATTCTCCCGAGGTTGGGAGGGGGTGCCCGCATGCATCACGTACGACGTCTGCTGGGCCTGGTCGCGATCGCCTGCGGCGTGCTGCTCATGGTGGCGGGCCCGGCGGCCGCCCAGAGCATCACGATCGACTGGCCGGGGGAGGACGACCTCGTCATCACGTCGGAGGACCCGCTGCTCGAGGTGCGCTGGTGCACCGGCCAGTGGCACATCCTCACGTGGGAGCCGGGAGCCGGTCCGACCCAGTACGTCGTCGACGGGACCATGCACTACGGCTACACGGTGAAGGCGGTCGTCGCCCGGAGCGCCACCGACGAGGTCCAGGGTCTGCGGCCCGGGATCGACCCCCAGCCTCCGTGCGTCCTCGAGGACACCGAACCGACCACCACGACCACGGCGGCACCGACCACCACCGCGGCACCGACCACCACCGCGGCACCGACCACCACCGCGGCACCGACCACCACCGCGGCACCGACCACCACGGCGCCCCCCGGTGGCAACCGCCACGACCTCGACGCCCACGACCGTGGTGACGGTCGGCGGCGAGACCGGCGAGGAGCCGCCCCCGGTCACGAGCGGGCCCGTCACCGGGACCCTCCCCGCCACGGGCGGGGTGACGCTGTGGCCGTTGGGCCTCGCGCTCGTCGGAGGTGGGAGCTTCGCCGTGCTGGCCGGCCGCCGCCGGACGGGCGTGGGGACGGGGGCTAGTCGGCCCGGCCGGTCCCCGCGTCGTCGTGGCGGTAGCGGGGCCAGAAGGCGTCGCCGTAGCCGCTCAGACCCGTGTCCTCGATCACGGTGAGCGTCCCGTCGGCGGAGAGGACGTAGACGGTCCCGTCGTGCACCACCGGTGAGGCCATCACCTCGGCGTCCGAGCCCAACGGGTAGGAGGCGACCGGGTCCCCCGTGAGGGTGAGGACGTCGAGGCGCCCGGTGGTCGCGAACAGCACGTCGTCGTCGGCGAGCGTGGGTGACGCCAGGGCCCGGCTACCCGGCACCTCGGCCAGCGTCGTCACCTCGCACTCGGGTGTGACCTCCAGGATGGTGGCCACCACGCCGCCACCGGGACCGTCGGGGAGCGTGAAGGGGACGTAGGCGTTGCCCTCGGCGTCGACAGTCGGCGCCGCGTAGTAGGCGGCGACCTGGATGGGGCCACCGAACACCTCCGCCCGGCACTGCTCGACGAGGTCGCGGTCGTAGCGCACCACCGTCGCCTGGTTGCGACCGTCGGTGGCGTGGGTGAACTGGACCCACACGGAGTCGGGTCCGAGCACGGGCTCTCCGGCGACCGCGTCCTCGTCGTTCTGCGCCGCGCCGGTCCGATGGCAGCCGGGGTCACCGGGGTCGGCGGCGGCGAGCACGTTCAGGTCGGTGTCGAGGCGGACCACCGAGCAGCCGTAGGTGTCCGACGGCTCGTCGGAGCCCACGTGCGCGGGGCCCCCACCCACGTAGAGGGTCTCGCCGTCGGTGGTGACGCTGGCCCCGATCCAGGAGCGGAAGCCTGCCGCGAGGTCGAGGGTGGCCTGGATCGCTCCCGAGGCGTCGACCGCGTAGACCCCACCGCAAGCCGGATCGACCGGTTCCTGGCACCCGGCCTCGGGCGTGTTCACGGTGCCGAAGACGAGGTGGTCGCCGACGACCGCGCCGGCCGAGTCGGAGCCGACGCCCAGATCGACGACCGCGACCGTCTCGAAGGTCTCGGCGTCGAGGATCCTCGCGGTGCTCCCGAACGTCGTGGTCCACCAGACGACGCCGTGTGAGGCGTCGTAGGTGAGGGTGGCCTCGCCCGACGCGCCTTCGGCGAGCCGGTAGACGTCGCCGGTCGTCATCGAGTACCCGACCAGCACGGCGCTGTCGACCATCCGACCCTCGCAGCCGTGACCACGTTCGTGCCACGGCCACACGAGGAGGTCGCCGACGACGATCGGGGAGGCGGTGACGCTCGTGCACTCCCCGGACGGGAAGTCGATCACGGTGGTCCCGCCGTCGGCCTCGACGGTGACCCCCTCGAAGGGCTCGAACGCCGGAGTCGTGGGCGTGGTGGCCGGCACCGCCATGGTCGTGGGATCGGGCTCCTCCGCGGCAAGCGTCGTCGACGGGGTGGGCTCGGAGGGGAGCAGCTGGCACCCGGTCGCCACGACGGCGAGGGCGACGGCGACGGAGGGGACGAGGGTTCGACGGGCCATGGGACCACTCCTGGTGTGTGCTCGACCGCCCCATGGGACCATCTGTCCCTGGGAGCCGCGTGGGAGCGGGCTGGGAGGAAGCCGGGAACGCGGACCGGGTCGAACGTCGCAGGGCAGCGCGGGGCCTCGGCTACGGGGTGGACCGGTCCGCCCGCCGGGAGGGGCCATCGGACCCTATCGGGTCGCGGTTCGTCGGCGTACGGATGGTGTGAGACCACCGAAGGGGGTGGATGACGATGGATGCCGAGGGAGTGATCCTTCTCGACGTCGTACCGGGTCCGGATGGTGAGTTCGATCGATCGTTCCTCGAGCGGGTCGGGCACCGCGTCGTCGTGTGTCACGGCCCCGCGCACAAGCAGCTCTGCCCGATCCTGGCCGGGGCAGGGTGTGTGAAGGCCGAGGGTGCGCACGGGATCGTCTTCGCGCTCGACCTGGACCGGGCCCAGCATCGGGCGATCCTGCGACGGTACGTCGAGACCACCCGGGAGGACGTCCCGATCCGTGTCGTCGTGAAGCCGGGCCAGGAGGAGCGGTTCGCGAACCTGCTTCGTGACGTCGAGGTGTGGGTCGGCGAGCCCAACGTGGCGGAGCTGGACGGGTTCGCGGCGGAGGTGGAGTCGGCGGACCGGTTCACCTGAGCGCGCCGGAGGCGGGCCGGAGCCCGTGACGAGGTTCCCGGTAGCCCGCGGGTTGGCCGCCGCCAGCATCCCGGACCGGTGATGGGCGATCATCGCCGAGGACGAGGTGGCGACGTTGGTGCCGAGAGACTTCAGCGAGGAGCACGACCTGTTCCGCGAGGGCTTCCGGGCGTTCGTGGAGGCCGAGATGGTCCCCCACCGCGAGGAGTGGGAGGCGGCGGGCATCGTCGACCGGGACCTGTTCCGCCGGGCCGGGGAGGCCGGCTTCCTGGGCATGGCGGTTCCCGAGGAGCTCGGCGGCGGAGGAGCGGCCGACTTCCGCTTCAACCAGATCGAGGTCGAGGAGCTCTGCCGGGCCGACGTCATGCCGGCGGGCCTGGGCATCTCGCTCCACAACGACATCTGCCTCCCGTACTTCCTCACCGTCTGCGACGAGGACCAACAGAAGCGGTGGCTTCCCGGGATCTGCTCGGGCGAGCTCGTCACGGCCATCGCCATGACGGAGCCCGGCATCGGGTCCGACCTGGCCGCCCTGCGCACCTCGGCGGTGCGCGACGGCGACGGCTACGTGCTGAACGGGGCCAAGACGTTCATCACCAACGGGATCAACAGCGACCTGGTGATCGTGGCGGCGAAGACCGATCCCGAGGAGCGGCACCGCGGGATCACCCTGTTCGTCGTGGAGCGCGGGACGGAGGGGTTCGAGCGGGGGCGCAACCTCGAGAAGGTGGGCCTGCACGCCCAGGACACCGCCGAGCTGTTCTTCCACGACGTGAGGGTCCCCGCCGAGAACCGGTTGGGCGACGAGGGCAGCGGGTTCCTCCACCTGGTGACGAAGCTCCCGCAGGAGCGGCTGTCGATCGCGATCCAGGCGCTGGCCCACGCCCAGACGGTCTTCGACTGGACGCTGGAGTACGTGAAGGAGCGGCAGGCGTTCGGCCAGCCGATCGGCACGTTCCAGAACAGCCGGTTCACGATGGCCGAGCTGCGCACCGAGCTGGACATCGCCCAGGTGTTCGTCGACCGGTGCGTGGAGCTCCTCGACGCCGGGGGCCTCACCGCCGAGGACGCGTCGAAGGCCAAGTGGTGGTGCACCGAGCTGCAGGGACGGGTCGTCGACGCCGGCGTGCAGCTGCACGGGGGGTACGGGTACATGCTGGAGTACCCGGTCGCCCGCGCCTACCAGGACGCGAGGGTGACCCGGATCTACGGGGGGACGACCGAGATCATGAAGGAGATCATCGGCCGGTCCGTCGGCCTCTGAGCGCTCCGGCCGCGGTCGGAGACTCGAGGTCTACCTGAGCTTCATCATCAACCTCTGGTCGAGGTCGAAGGCAGGGCGGCGGGCGCGCGACGACCCGGGTCGCGCGAGGGGTGGTCAGGCCGCGGCGCGGAAGGGCACGCCGGAGAAACCGTGGACGTTGCTCATGTGGACGCGCTCGAGGCGACTCTCGTCGACCTCGTAGCGGGGGAAGCGGCGCGTGAACTCCTCGAGGGCCACCCGGCTCTCGACCCGGGCGAGATGGGCGCCGAGGCAGGAGTGGACCCCGTGGCCGAAGCCCAGCGCGACGTGCGGAGGCCGGCGGACGTCGAAGCGGTCGGGGTCGGGGAACTGGCGCTCGTCGCGGTTCGCCGACGCGGTCAGGAGGAGGACCCGGGCTCCCTGCGGCATCGCCACCCCGTGCAGCTCGACCTCGCGGGTGAGCGTGCGACCCTGGTACTGGGACGGTGAGGTGTACCGCAGGACCTCCTCCACGGCTCCGGGGATGCACGCCGGGTCCGTCACGACCGCGGCGCGCGCGTCGGGGTGGCGGTGGAGCAGCACGACGGCGTTGGCGAGGAGCTTGGTCACGGTCTCGTTGCCCGCGGCGCCGAGGAGCGAGCAGAAGCCGACGAGCTCGCCGTCGGTGAGCGGCCGGGGCCCCTCATCGGTCTCGAGCTCGGCGGCGACGAGCTGGCCGACCAGGTCGTCGCCCGGACGGCGGCGGCGGTCGGCGACGAAGTCGAACCAGTACGACGTCATGTTCGCCATCGCCTCGATGGCGCGGTCCGGGACCACCGGCGGCTCGGGGTTCCGCGCGAGCGACTCGTCCATCCAGGCGCGCAGGGTGCGCCGGTCGTCGCTCGGCACGCCGAGCAGGTCGAAGATCACCTCCATGGGGAGGAGCGCGGACAGCTCCCTGACGAAGTCGCCGCCGCCCCGCTCGACGAGCGGCTCGAGGAGGGCGGTCGTGACGGAGCGGATCCGGTCCTCCAGCCCGGCGGTCGCGTGCGGGGTGAACGCACGGTTGACGAGCCGGCGCATGGCGATCTGGCGCGGTGGGTCCATGAAGATCATCATCGGCATCGTCTCGAACATCGCCGGGTCGAGACGCTCGAGCGTCGTCCCCTGGGCCGAGCTGTAGGTCGACCAGTCCCGGGAGGCCTCGACCACGTCCGCGTACCGGGAGAGGGCCCAGAAGTCGAGCTCCTCGTTCCGATGGACGGGCGCGTGGTCGCGCAGCCAGCGGTAGGTGGGGTACGGGTCCTCGTGGAACTCGTACGAGAACGGGTTCAGCTCCATGGTCCCCCCTCGGGCGCGCCGCTCTCCCGAGAGTCTCACCGGTGAGGCTCGGATCCGGCAACCGGACCTAGAGGACCCACTCGTCGGTGTACCGGCGGATGATGCGCACGTAGCTCGCCCGCTCGAAGGCCTCGGGGTCGGGGACGGCCCGCTGGCTGACGCTCCCACGGAGCTGGGCCACCGAGTCGTAGTCGTGCTCCTCCATCCAGGCGACGAGTCCGTCCCGGAGCTCGGTGAGGAGCTCGGGACCGCGCAGGAGGAGGGCCGAGGTCGACATCGCGACGTCGGCCCCGGCCAGCAGGACCTTCGCGACGTCGCGGGAGGTGTGGACACCTCCCGACGCGGCGAGCGACGCGTCGATCCTCCCGTACAGGATCGCGATCCAGCGCAGGGGGAGACGGAGCGACGCCCGGGTGCTGAGGTCCAGGCTGTGGCGGACCTCCAGGGTCTCCAGGTCGATGTCGGGCTGGTAGAAGCGGTTGAAGAGGACCAGCCCGTCGGCTCCCGCCTTCACGAGGACCATCGCCGTGTGGGCCGTGGAGGTGAAGAACGGGGGGATCTTCACCGCCACCGGGATGTCGACCGCGTCCCGAACGGCGGTCACCAGGTCGAGGTAGCGGGCCTCCACGTCGGCGGAGCTCGTCTCGACGTCGGCCGCCACGTGGTACACGTTCAGCTCGAGGGCGTCGGCGCCGGCATCGGCGAGCTCGCCGGCGTAGCGGATCCACCCACCCCGGGAGCTCCCGTTGAGGCTGGCGATGACGGGGATCCGAAGCGCTGCCTTGGCCTCGGCGACGAGCCGGAGGGTGCGGTCCGGGGGCGTGTCGTAGCTCGGCGGTTCGGGCAGGTACGTGAGCGCCTCGGGGAAGGACTCCGTCCCGGCCTCGAGCACGCGGTGCACCTCCCGGGAGGCCTCCACGATCTCCTCCTCGAACAGCGAGGGGAGCACCACCGCCGCCGCGCCGGCGTCCTCCAGCCGGGCCAGGGTCTCGAGGCGGCCGGTGAGCGGCCCGGCCGACGCCACCAGGGGGCTGGCCAGCTCGAGCCCCAGGTAGCGGGTCGACAGGTCGATCATCCGGCGTCCCCGGGGGAGTCGGCGTGGCCTTCGCGAGGGGTCGAACCCTCGTCCTCGAGGTCGGGCACCCGGCGCCGGACCTCGGCGAGCTGGGAGTAGTAGCGCCACCGCTCGTCGACGTCCTCCTGGGCCAGGGCGAGCAGGTGGGTGGCGCGTTCGGGGTTGGCCCGGGCCAGCATCGAGAACCGCCCCTCCGAGGCGGTGAAGTCGGCCAGCGGCATCGAGGGCTCCCGGGAGTCGAGCTGGAACGGTTGTACGGACTCGTCGGCGCCAGGATGGAAGCGGTAGAGCGGCCAGTACCCGGAGCGCACCGCATCACGCTGATGGGCCATGGAGCGCTGCATGTCGATCCCGTGGGCGATGCAGGTGGAGTAGGCGATGATCAGCGACGGGCCCGGCCAGGACTCGGCTTCGTGGAACGCCTTCACGGTCTGGATGTCGCTCGCCCCGAGCGCGACCTGGGCCACGTACACGTGTCCGTAGGACATCGCCTCGAGGCCGAGGTCCTTCTTGGCCGTGGGCTTGCCACCCGCCGCGAACTTCGCCACCGCGGCTCGAGGCGTCGCCTTCGAGGCCTGTCCGCCGGTGTTGGAGTACACCTCGGTGTCGAGGACGAGCACGTTCACGTCGCGGCCCGAGGCCAGGACGTGGTCGAGACCTCCGTAGCCGATGTCGTAGGCCCAGCCGTCGCCCCCGACGATCCACACGCTCTTGCGGACGAGGACGCCGGCGAGCGGCCGCAGCATCTCGGCCAGGACACGGGTCTCCTCGTCGCCTCGGTCGCCCGACCCCGCAGCCAGCGACGCCAACCGCGCGTCGAGCTCGGCGAGGCGGACCCGCTGCGCGGCGATCGCGGCGTCGTCGGCCGGCTCGGTGGGGTCGACGGCGAGGATCTCCCCGGCCAGCGGCCCGAGCGCGGGCCCGAGCCGCTCGAGGAGGTGGCGGGCGGTCGAGATCTGGTGGTCGAGGGCCAGGCGGATCCCCAGGCCGAACTCGGCGTTGTCCTCGAAGAGCGAGTTCGACCACGCCGGGCCCCGACCGTGCCGGTCGGCACCCCACGGGGTCGTCGGGAGGTTGCCCCCGTAGATGGACGAGCACCCGGTGGCGTTCGCCACGAGGATCCGATCGCCGAAGAGCTGGGTGAGGAGCTTCAGGTACGGGGTCTCGCCGCAGCCGGCGCAGGCGCCCGAGAACTCGAACAACGGCTCCCGGACCTGGGAGCCCTTGACGTTCGTGGGGTCCAGGAGCGCCGGGTCGATCGGCGGGATGGACAGGAAGTGGTCGAAGCGCTCCCGCTCCACCTCCCGGTGCTCCCCGGCGGGCTCCATGTTGATGGCCTTGTGCTTCACCTCGGTCCTGGACTTCGCCGGGCACACCTCGACGCACACGCCGCAACCGGTGCAGTCGTCGGGAGCGACCTGGATCGTGAGGGCCAGCCCCGGGTGCTCCCGCGACCGGAAGGGCTTCGACAGGAAGGAGTCCGGCGCCTGCGGGGGTGAGCCCTGCTCGGGCGGGAAGACCTTCATGCGGATGGCCGCGTGCGGGCAGACGATGGCGCACTTGCCGCAGTCGATGCAGATGTCGGGGTCCCAGATCGGGATCTCGGTCGCGATGGCGCGCTTCTCGAAGCGGGCGGTCCCGGTGGGGAAGGAGCCGTCGGGCGGGAGCGCGCTCACGGGGAGCAGGTCGCCCTCGCCCGCGATCATCCGGGCCGTCACCCGGGCCACGAAGTCGGGAGCGTCTGGCGGGACCGGGGGCAGCCGGCGCACGGCGGTCGTCACCCGCTCGGGGACGCCGAGGCTCACCAGGCGCCCGGCCGCGGCTTCGGCGGCCGCCAGGTTGGCCTCGACGACCGGGCCTCCCCGCTTCCCGTAGGTGTCCTCGATCGACTGCTTGACCGCCGCCAGCGCCTCCTCCCGGTCGAGCAGGTCCGTGAGCTCGAAGAAGGCGACCTGCATGACCGTGTTGATGCGGCCCGGGAGCCCGACGTCGCGGGCCACGCGGTGGGCGTCGATCACCCACACTTGCAGGCCGAGGTCGAGGATCGTCTCCTGCACCTCGACCGGGAGGCGGTCCCAGGTCTCCTCGGCGGGGAAGGGGCTGTTGAGGAGGAACGTCGCGCCCGGCTCGGCGAGCCCGAGGACGTCGATCCGCTCGAGCAGGCCGAACTGGTGGCAGGCCACGAAGTTGGCCCGCTGGATCAGGTACGTGGAGCGGATGGGTCGGTCGTCGAAGCGCAGATGGGACACCGTCATCGACCCGGCCTTCTTCGAGTCGTAGACGAAGTAGCCCTGGGCGTACCGGTGCGTGCGCTCGCCGACGATCTTCGCCGACTGCTTGTTGGCTCCCACGGTGCCGTCGGCGCCGAGCCCGTAGAACACGGCGCGGAGGCGGGCCCGGTCGGTGTCGAGCGGGACCGCGGGGAGGCTGGTGCGCGTCACGTCGTCGACGATGCCCACGGTGAACCCGTCGCGGGGGCGGGGCGAGGACAGCTCGTCGAGGACCCCGCGCACCATGGCGGGCGTGAACTCCTTCGAGCCGAGGCCGTACCGGCCGCCGACGACGGTCGGGAGTGGCCGGGCACCGGCCGCGTGGGCCGAGGCGAGGGCGGCGACGACGTCGAGCCGCAGGGGCTCGCCGGCCGCCCCCGGTTCCTTGGTGCGGTCGAGCACCGCGACGGCGCGGGCGGTCTCCGGGAGCGCGCCGAGGAGCGCGGCGGCGGGGAAGGGCCGGTAGAGCCGCACCTGGACCAGGCCGACCTTCTCGCCCGCGGCCACCAGGGCCTCGACGGCCTCGAGGGCGGCCCCCACCCCCGAACCCATGAGCACCACGACCCGCTCGGCGTCGGGGGCGCCAAAGTACTCGACGAGCCGGTACCGGCGCCCGGTGCGCTCGGCGAGACGGTCGAAGCCGCGCTCCACGACACCGGGCACGTCCTCGTAGAACGGGTTGGCGGCCTCGCGGGCCTGGAAGAAGACGTCGGGGTTCTGGGCCGACCCCCGCAGCACCGGGCGGTCGGGGTCGAGGCCCCGCAGGCGGTGGTCGGCCACCCGGGAGTCGTCGACGAGGGCGGCGATGTCGCCATCCGTGGGGACCACGACCCGCCCGATCTCGTGGGAGGTCCGGAACCCGTCCATGAAGTGCAGGAAGGGGACCCGCGACTCGAGGGTGGCGGCGTGGGACACGAGGGCGAGGTCGGCGGCCTCCTGGGGGGTGGCGGAGGCCAGCATCGCCCACCCCGTCATGCGGGCCGCCATCACGTCGCTGTGGTCGCCGAAGATCGACAGGGCGTGGGTGGCCACGGCCCGGGCCGCCACGTGGATCACGGCGGGCGTGAGCTCGCCCGCCACCTTGAACATGTTCGGCAGCATCAGGAGCAGGCCCTGCGACGCGGTGAACGTCGTCGCCAGGGCGCCCCGGGTGGCCGCGCCGTGGAGGGCGCCGGCCGCCCCGGCCTCCGACTGCATCTCGACGACCTCGGGCACCGAGCCCCACCGGTTCGGACGCCCGGCCGTGGCCCAGGCGTCGGCGAGCTCGCCCATCGGCGATGCCGGGGTGATCGGGTAGATGGCGATCACCTCGGAGAGCGGGTAGGCGACCCTGGTGGCGGCCTCGTTGCCGTCGAGCGTCTCCGGTTCGGTCATCCGGTCTCCTTCGGCTGGGACCACCCCTCCGCGGCGCTCCGCCGGTCCGAAGGCGTCTGACCGCCAGTCTCGCAGGAGCGTTACCGGGGCCGGGGTCGCCTCCTGATGTGTTCATCGGCCGGCACGGCCCGTTCGATCAGTGATGACGGGTCGTCAGATGTCGTCTATCGTTCCCTTCGGTAGCCACTGATTCCCGGTTCCGGCGGAGGTCCCATGGGCGACGACGTGCGGGAGCGGTACCCGAACCTGCCGGACACCTCGCCGCTCGGCCAGCCCCTCGACTGGGCCTGGGTGCGGGGCGCCCGCAGCGAGTGGGGCGTGCGGCCCGAGCCCGGTCCGAGGGGGCTCACGATGAGCGACGTCGCCGTCGGGCCCTACGGCGAGGTCCCCGAGCACCCCGCCCACCGCTCGATGGCGCCGCGGGGGGCCGACATCGCCCCGGATACGCCCGACATGGGGTACATCCTCAACCGGAAGCCGGACGTCTGGGCCGAGAACACCCGGGAGCTCTACGAGGAGGCGGTGGCCCGCCAGTGGTCGGCCACGCGGGACATCCCGTGGAGCGAGCTGGAGGAGCTGCCCTCCGACCTCGAGCACGCCATGTGCCGGGTGTGCACCACCCTGGCCGAGCTCGGCCCCTCCGAGCGCGTCGACGTCGCGCCGTGGGTCCACTGGGACTGCATGGGCGAGCTGCGCGAACTCCACCCCCAGGACGCGGCCCTCCCGCGGTGACGCGGGCGGGGGTAGCGTTCCGTCATGAGCCTGCAGGTCCTCGCGGATCTCTGCATCGGCTGCGGGGCGTGCGAGTTCGCGTGCCCGCCCGGCGCGCTGTCGAAGACCGACACGTACCTGGGGCTGTTCGTCATCGACCCGTACACCTGCGACGACTGCGGGCTCTGCGTCGACAAGTGCCCGGTCTTCGCCATCGTCCCCGATCCCGACTGGCCGGTCTGCCACGGGAAGGGCTGCCCGCTCACCAGCCGGCGCCTGGCGGACCACGAGTGCGCCGTCTGGCTGCAGCGCTGCCCGACGTGCGGGACGACCCTGTGGCGCGAGGGGTCGGGCGACTGGACCTGCCCTCGCTGCGCCGCCGGGCGGAGGGTCTCGTGCCCCAAGACCCGCCACCTCGAGCGCGAGGCGAGCTCCCAGGGGCCGGCGTGACGGGGCGGCCCCGCCGGCACACCTGACCGAAGCCCTCAGGAGCGCGCCCGGGCGGCCGACGAGAACCCGGAGGACGCCCGGTCGACGCGCGGAAGGAGCCGATGGACGGGATCGCCGAGGTCCGGGCCCGCATCGCCGAGATCCAGGCGGCGTTCGCGCCGGGAGCCCGCCCGCTCGGGGCGGGGGCACGCCCGCCGTCGAGCGGGGCGACGTTCGCCGCCGCGCTCGACCGGGCCACCGCGGCGCTCCCCGCGGGGCTCGACCCGGGCGGCGACCCGTCGCACGCCCGCTTCGCCCGGGACCTGTTGGCCCGGCTCGGGATGCCCGCGACGACCGAGAACGTGCGAGCGGTCGTGGCCTGGGCGAGGGCCGAGGGGACGAGCGCGGCGTTCAACCCGCTCGCCACCACCCAGGGGATGCCGGGGGCCACGGACTTCAACGCCGTCGGCGTCAAGAGCTACGCGTCCTACCGGGACGGGCTCGACGCGACGGTGCGGACCCTCCGCAACGGGCGCTACGACGAGGTCCTGGCCGCGCTCCGGGACGGGACCAGCGCCGAGGCGGTCGCCCGGGCCGTGGCCGCCTCGCCGTGGGGGACCGGCGAGGGGGTGCTCCGGGTCCTGCGCTCCGGAGCCTGACCGTCGCCGGTCTCGACCGCCGGCCCGGCGCGGGGGGAGAATCGCGACCTCAGGGCCCGCGGTCCGCGGGCACCCGACCCGAGGGGGGCACATGGACCAGGACAGCCCGGTCGAGGTGGTCCGGCGGTTCTGCCGGGCCTGGTCCGACCTCGACGTCGACGCCCTCGCGGCGTTCTTCAGCGACGACGCCGTGTACCACAACATCCCCATCGACCCCGTGGTCGGCCGGGCCGCGATCCGGGACTTCGTCGCCGGGTTCACGGCCGGGGCGGAGCAGGTCGAGTTCCAGGTCCGGCACGTCGCCGCCGACGGCGACGTCGTGCTCACGGAGCGGGTGGACGTGTTCGTGATGGGCGGACGCAGGATCGAGCTGCCCGTCATGGGGACCTTCGAGGTGCGCGACGGGCGGATCACCGCTTGGCGCGACTACTTCGACCTCCAGCAGTTCACGAGCCAGATGGCGACGGAGGAGACCGCGGCCGGGTCGTGACCCGCGGTCCGGGCCACCGCGAGGGACCAAGGTCCCTGGCCCGCGCCCCGTCCGGCTGGTAGGCATCTCCCCGGAGGGAGCGCACATGGAGCGGACGCTGAGGGACGCGGACGTGGTGGTGGTCGGGGCCGGGCTCGGTGGCCTGACCACTGCGGCCTACCTCGCCGTGCTCGGCCGCCGGGTCGTCGTCGTCGACCGGCACTCGGTCGCCGGCGGCAACGCCACCGTCTTCCGCCACCGGGGGTTCGAGTTCGACGTCGGCGTGCACTACCTCGGGGACTGCGGGCCCGGCGGATCCATCCCGGGGGTCCTCGAGCCGCTGGGCGTGACCCTCGAGTTCGCCGAGATGGACCCCGACGGGTTCGACACGTTCGTCTTCCCGGACCAGGTGCTCGAGATCCCGAAGGGCGTCGACGTGTTCCGGGAGCGCCTGCACGAGACGTTCCCGTCCGAGCGCGAGGGCGTCGACACGTACCTCGACGCGATCGTCGCCGTCGATCGCGCCCTCCTGGGGGGCGGGCCCTCCGAACCTCTGACCGCCCACGCCGGCTCGACGCTCGGCGGGGTCTTCGACGACCTGGGTCTGTCCCCGCGCCTTCGGTCGCTGCTGGGAGGCCAGCACGGCACCTACGCCCTCCCGCCGTCGCGTGCGTCGTTCGTCCTGCACGCGGTGCTGGCGATGCACTACCTCAAGGGCGCCTACTACCCGGTGGGCGGCGGCCAGGTCATCGCCGACGCCCTCGCCGACGTGATCCGCGGGCACGGCGGCGAGATCGTGCTGCGCACGCCGGTCGAGCGGATCGTCGTCGAGGAGGGCGCGGCCCGCGGGGTCCGGTTGCGTCCTCCGTCCCCCGAGCGGCGGCGCGGCGTCCCCGAGGAGATCCGGGCGCCGGTCGTGGTCTCGAACGCCGACCTCAAGCGAACGGTGCTCGAGCTCGTCGGGCCGGAGCACTTCCCCTCCGAGACGGTCGAGGCGGTCCGGGGGTACCGGATGGCCCTGCCGCTCTTCGTCGAGTACCTGGTGATCGACCGCGACCTGCGTACCGAGGGTCACCCGAACACGAACGTCTACGTGGTCTCGGACGACGACGTCGAGGGCCAGTACGGGACGTTGGAGGCAGGTCGCCTTCCCGATCCCCCGATGGCCTACATGACGTTCGCCAGCCTCAAGGACCCGACCAACCCGCGCCTGTGCCGACCGGGCCAGACCAACCTCCAGGTGATGACCCTCGTCCCCGCCGCGCACCGGTACTGGGGTGTCGGTGGGGGTCCGGCGGCGGGGGAGCGGTACCGGCGCAACCGGGAGTACGCGGCCCGGAAGCGCGAGGTGGCCGATCGGCTGCTCGCCACCGCCGAGCGCGGCCTCCCCGGGCTGCGCGACGCCATCGTGTTCGAGGAGAGCGCGACGCCGATCACCCACGAGCGGTTCGTCCGCTCCACCGGCGGGACCTCGTACGGGATCGAGTGCTCACCCGACCAGTTCCTCTTCCACCGCCCGGCACCGACGACGCCGGTGCGGGGACTGTTCCTCTGCGGCGCCAGCACGATGGGAGCCCACGGGATCGCGGGGGTGATGGGCGGCGGGGTCATGACGGCGAGCGCGGTCGCGGGGCACCGGTCCGGGAGCTGGCGGGCCAGCGCCTCGCCGCGACCCGGGGCTGACCCGGCGACCGGCCCCGCCGGTCAGGTGGCCGGGGTTCCGGGAGGGCGCCGGTCGCGGCGCCGCACCCACGGCAGGAGCCCGGGGAGGCCGCGCCCCGGCCGGGGCGGCTCGCGGGTGAGGGCGGACTCGATCACCTCGTGGCGCTGCACGTAGGTGGAGACGAACGCCTGGATCACCGCGGCGGCGGGCAAGGCCAGGATCGCGCCGACCGGCCCCATGATCCCGGCGCCGGCGATCACGGTGCCGAAGGCGACCGCGGGGTGCAGGGCCATGGTGTGCGCGGTGATCCGGGGCTGGAGGATGTAGTTCTCGAACTGCTGGTACACGACGATGAAGCCCAGGGTCCACAGCGCCCGCACGGGATCGGAGATCAGGGCGATGAGGACGGGCAGCGCCCCCGCGATGTAGGTGCCGACGACGGGCACGAACTGCGAGACCACCCCCACCCACAGGGCCAGGGCGACGGGGAACGGCACCCCGATGATCGTGAGCGCCACCCAGGACGCCAGGGCGGACAGCAGCGCGAGCAGGGCGCGCGAGTAGATGTAGCCGCCCGTCTTCTCGATGGCGAGCTCCCACGTGCGCAGCACGTGTCGCTGTCGATCGGGTGGCAGGGCGGAGCAGATCGTCCGGCGCAGTCGTGGCCCGTCGGCCACCAGGTAGAACGTGAACAGGGCGATCGTGAACACCTGGAACAGGAGGCCGAGCGCGGTCACGCCGAAGCTGAAGGCGTTCTCGGCGAACCGGGTGGCGAACTGCCGGACCGGTCCCTCCTCGCGGGTGATCTCCTCGACGAGGTCGTCGCTCGAGATCTCGGTCTGGAACCGGTCGTTGACCCACTCCTCGACCTCCTCGATGTACTCGGGCGCCTCGTCGACGAAGTTCGACACCTGGTTGGCGACCAGGGAGCCGATCGCGCCGACGAAGATGCCGGTGACCACGAGGAGCCCGACGAAGACCAGCCCGGTGGCGGCGCCACGCCGCCAGCCCCGGCGGGCGAGGACGTTCACCGCGGGCTCGATGGCGAACGACAGGAACAGGGAGACCAGCAGCATCACGATGAGGCTGCGCAGGGCGAAGAACAGCCACCGGAGGATCACGAGCCCGGCGAGCCCCAGCAGCGTGAGCACGATGGCGCGGGGCACCCACGGGGGCATCGCCTCCCCGGGAGGGGGCGGCCCGGCGGGTGACACGGTCGTCGGCTCGTCCGGGGGGTGCTCGTCCATCGTCCTCGGGGGCCCAGCGTACGGCCAGGGGCGCGCCGAGCGGTGCAGGGTTCGCCGCGGCCGGCCCCGGGCCACCTAGGGTCGTCCGGGCCGCGCCATGGCGTCGGCGAGCCCGGCGGCCGGGCGAGGAGGATCAGGCGGGCGTGGAGCAGGACGAGCGGATCCGGCACCGGAGGCGGGGAGGGCTCCAGGTGGTCGAGGTCAGGCACCGCTCCGTGGCCTGGCACCTCGAGGCGCTGCGGGACCCGGCGACGCCGTCGGCCGGGTTCCGGCGCCACCTCCACGACATGTCCCGGTTCCTGGTCTACGAGGCGACCGCCTCGCTGTGGCCGGTCACCACGACCGGGTCCGAGCGCGGCGCGCTCGTGGTCCCGGTCCTGCGGGCCGGGCTCGGGCTCCTGGAGGGCGCGCTGGAGCTGGTTCCCGACGCCGAGGTCGGGTTCCTCGGGCTCCGGCGCGACGAGGTCACGCTCGAGCCGTCCCTGTACTGGTCGCGCCTCCCCGCCGACCTCTCCGGCCGGCCCGTCCTCGTCCTCGACCCGATGCTCGCCACCGGCGGCACCCTGGCGGCGGTCGTCGGGATCCTGGCCGAGCGGGGCGCGACCGGGATCGTGGCCGTGACCGTCCTGACGACCCCCGAGGGCCTGGCCCGGGTCGAGAAGGAAGCGAGCCGCCTGTCGGTGGTCTGCGCCTCGGTCGATGAGCGGCTCGACCGGCACGGCTTCATCGTGCCGGGGATGGGGGACGCGGGTGACCGACTGTTCGGGCCGTCGTGAGCGGCCGGGTGAGGCCCTGGACCCGGCGAGCCGGTCGGGTCGGACCGAAACCCCTTGGGCGGCGGCCGCGACCGGCCGAAGGAGACCACAGGAGGCAGAGGTCGGCCGCGCGGGCGACGGACCACGATCGAGGATGAGCGGGTTGAGGGAGGTCCAGGTTCCGGCGCTCGTGCCCGGTCGGCTCGAGCCGGTGATCGGCCCGGAGCGCTTCGCGCGCTTCACCGAGGCCGCGGCTCGGGCCCGGGCCCTCCTCGAGGGGCGGCGCGTCCTCAACGTCAACTCGACGTCCGACGGCGGTGGTGTCGCCGAGATGCTCCGCACGCTGGTCGCGTACGCGCGGGGATCGGGGGTCGACGCTCGCTGGGTGGTGATCGAGGGCGACCCGGAGTTCTTCGCGATCACGAAGCGGATCCACAACGGCCTCTACGGTTCCGCCGGAGACGGCGGACCGCTCGGACCGGCCGAGCGCGAGCACTACGAGCGGGTGATCGACCGCAACGCCCCGGACGTGACCGCCCGGATCCGCCCCGGCGACGTCGTGATCCTCCACGACCCGCAGACCGCCGGGATGACCCCGCGCCTCCGTGACGCCGGCGCAACGGTCGTGTGGCGCTGCCACGTGGGCGTCGACGTCCCCGATCACCACGTCGAGCGGTCCTGGGCGTTCCTCCGCCCGTTCGTCGAGCTCGCCGACGCCTCCGTGTTCTCCCGCGCCTCGTTCGCGCCGCCCTGGATCGATCGGGACCGCATGGTCGTCATCCCGCCCTCGATCGACCCGTTCTCCGCCAAGAACGAGGCCATGTCGCCGGGCGACGTCGTCGGGGTGCTCCGGTACGTCGGCGCGCTCGACGGCAGGGGCCACCGGTCCCGGGTTCGCTTCAGCCGCCCCGACGGACGGTCGGCCCGCGTCTCGCGCCGGGTCGACCTCCTCGGGACCGGACCGCCCCCCGAGCCGGACGTCCCGCTCGTCGTGCAGGTCTCGCGCTGGGACCGGATGAAGGACATGACCGGGGTCCTCAGGGGTTTCGCGCAGCACGTCGACGGCTTCCGGCGCGCTCACCTGATGCTCGCCGGGCCGGCGTCGGTCTCCGACGATCCCGAGGGGGCCGAGGTGCTCGACGAGTGTCTCGCCGAGTGGGAGGCCCTCGCCCCGGGGCCGCGGTCCCGCGTGCACCTGGCCTGCATCCCGTTCGCCGACTTCGACGAGGGCTCGGCGATCACGAACGCCCTCCAGCGGCACGCCGGCGTGGTCGTGCAGAAGAGCCTGGCGGAGGGCTTCGGTCTCACGGTGACGGAAGCCATGTGGAAGGCCCGCCCGGTGGTGGCCAGCGCGGTCGGGGGATCGCGGACCAGATCGTCGACGGGGACCACGGCCTCCTGCTCGACGACGCGCGGGATCTCGAGGCGTTCGGCCGTGCCGTCCGGCGCGTCCTCGACGACCCGGAGGGTGCGGCCGCTCTCGGGACGAACGCCCACCGGCGTGCCGTCGAGTGCTTCCTGGGCGACCGGCACCTGCTCCAGTACGTCGCCCTGCTCGAGTCGCTCGAACGCTCGTCGGTGCGCTGAGGGACCTCGCCGGCCGGCTCGGGCCGGAGCGGCGCTCCCCTCTACCATGCGGTCCCGCATGCCCATGCCGACCGTCTCGCCGCGCGGGTACCGGCGGATCGCGCTGTTCGCGGCGATCGTCCTCGGCGTGATCATCGTCAGCGGCGGTGCCGTCCGGCTTTCGGAGTCCGGCCTCGGGTGCTCCGACTGGCCCAACTGCGAGCCCGGGCGGCTCGCAGCACGCGCCGACGACCCCAACGCCATGGTGGAGTTCGTCAACCGGGTCTTCACCGGGCTCATCTCCGTCGCCGTGATCCTCGCCGTCCTGGGCTCCCTCGTCCGGCGGCCCCGGCGGCGCGATCTCGTCGTGCTCTCGTCCGGTCTCGTCCTCGGCCTCCTCGCCCAGATCGTGCTCGGCGGGTTGACGGTGAAGTACCACCTCGCCCCGCCGCTGGTCATGGCCCACTTCCTCCTGTCGGTCCTCGTCCTGTGGAACGCGGTGGTCCTCCACCACCGGTCGGGACAGCCCGAGGGGATCGCCCGACCCGCGGTGAGCCGGCGGGTCGTGGTCGGGAGCCGGGTCCTGCTGGTGGCGGCCTGGGCCGTGCTGGTGACGGGGACGCTCGTGACCGGGTCGGGCCCGCACAGCGGCGGGGGCGAGGGTGACGAGGTCGAGCGGCTCGGCTTCCCCCTGCCCGAGATCACGCGCGTCCACGGCGTGACGGTGATGGCGTTCCTCGCCCTCGCCCTCGCGACCCTCTGGCTGGCCCGGCGGGAGCGCGCGCTCGAGCGGCTGCAGAGGCCGCTCACGGTCCTCCTCGTCCTCGTGGTGGCCCAGGCGGCCGTCGGCTACGCCCAGTACCTGACGGGGGTGCCCGAGCTCCTCGTGGGGATCCACCTCGCCGGCGCCACGCTGGTGTGGACCGCGACGGTCCTGGTCTCCCTGGCGACGTCCGAGCGGGTCGAGGGCGCTCCCGCGGTCGAGCGGCGCGAGGTGCTGGCCGGCACGTGACCGGCCGCCGGTGGGCGGTAGGCCGGCTCCGCTAGCGTGATCGGCCGTGTCCGGGCCGGCGGTGCGCACCGAGGGGATCCAGCGGGCCTTCGGGGAGACCGTCGCGGTTGCGGGCGTCGACCTGACCGTCCAGCCGGGGGAGATCTACGGCTTCCTGGGGCCGAACGGCGCGGGGAAGTCGACCCTGGTCCGGATGCTGTGCACGCTGCTGCTCCCGACGGCCGGCCGGGGGAGCGTCGCCGGCTTCGACGTCGCCACGGAGCCCGACGCGGTGCGGCTGCGGATCGGGGTGGCGCTCCAGGAGGCCGCCCTCGACGACCGCCAGACCGGCCGCGAGCTGCTCCGGCTCCAGGCCCGCCTGTACGGGCTGACGGGCCGGGAGGCCGAGGGCCGGATCGAGGACCTGGCCGGCCTGGTGGACCTGGGCGACGCGCTCGGGCGGCGCGTCGGCACGTACTCCGGCGGGATGAAGCGGCGCCTCGACCTCGCGGCGGCCCTGGTCCACAACCCCGAGGTCCTGTTCCTCGACGAGCCGACGACCGGGCTCGACCCCGCGAGCCGGGCGAAGGTGTGGGAGGAGGTGCGGCGGCTGAACGTCGAGCTCGGGATGACGATCTTCCTGACGACCCAGTACCTCGAGGAGGCCGACACCCTCGCGCACCGGATCGGGATCATCGACCGGGGCCGGGTCGTGGCCGAGGGGCGACCCGCGGACCTCAAGCGTTCGATCGGCTCCGACGTCATCGTGGCCGAGGTCGACGGCGGCGCGGAGCGGGCGTGCGCGGCGGTTCGAGCGGTGGCGGGGGTCACCGAGGTCGACGTCCACGGCGAGGAGCTGACGGTCCACACCGCCGACGGGGCGTCGCTCCTGAGCCCCGTGGCCGTCGCCCTCGACGGGTGCGGGGTACCGGTCCGGAGCCTCACGCTCCGCACGCCGACCCTCGACGACGTCTTCCTCGAGCTCACCGGCGAGCACCTGCACGAGGAGGAGATGGCGTGAGCACGGCGGCCGGTTCCCTGGCGCCCCCGGTCGTGGGCGCCCGGCGGGCGGGGTTCCTCGCCGACGTGGCCTCGGTCGCCGGCCGGGCGCTGCGCGCCATCCCCCGCGAGCCCGAGGCGGTCGTCCCCGCCCTGATCGTCCCGGTCTTCTTCTTCGTCGTGAACGTCGGGGCCCTCCAGGAGCTGGCCGAGCAGGGCCCGGTCACGGACTTCAAGGCGTTCCAGCTCCCGGTGGCGATCATCTTCGCGGTCACCGGCGTCTCGCGGGCCTCGGCGCTCGTCACCGACATCCAGAGCGGCTACTTCGACCGCCTCCTCGTGACCCCCGTCCACCGGCTGGCGCTCCTGCTGGGCCTCATGGTGGCCGACCTCGCCCTGGTGATCGGGCTCGCCGCGCCGGTCGTGGGGCTGGGGCTGGCCCTCGGCGTCCGCTTCGAGACCGGACTCGTGGGGATCCTCGTGTTCCTGGGGATCTCGGGGCTCTGGGGCCTGGTCTTCACCGGCTTCCCGTACGCCGTGGCGCTCAAGACGGGCAACCCCGCCGCCGTGAACTCCAGCTTCATCCTCTTCTTCCCGTTCGCCTTCCTCACGACCGCCTTCCTCCCGAAGGAGGCGCTCACGGGGTGGCTGGCGACGATCGCGACGTACAACCCGGTCACGTACCTGCTCGCCGGCCTGCGGTCGCTGATCCTCGAGGGGTGGGACGCGACGGCTCTGGGCCAGGCCCTCCTGGCGGTGGCGGCCGTCGGCGCGGTGAGCCTCTCCCTCGCGCTGTTCACGCTCCAGGGCCGGGTCCGGCGGGCGTGACCGTGGGCCTCGTCGGAGCCGCCCGGGCGGCGGCCGTGGGGGTCGCCGTGGTCGTGTCGGCCGGGTGCGATGCGGGCGCACCGTCCGGGGCGCGGTCGGCCCCGGCCGGGACTGCGGTGGTCCGGGCCTGCGAGCTGGTGTCGCGCGCCGACGCGGAGACCCTCCTGCGGGGCACGGCGCTCCGCGAGGACGCGCCCGAGCTCGCCGGCGGCGACGGGTCGACCGGGTGCCGTTACCGCCGGCGCGACGACGGGTCCGGGGTCGTCGAGGTCGTCGTCCGCCCCGAGTCGGGGACGGACGGGTCACGGGAGAAGGCGGTGATGACGCTGCGCGACCAGACCTACCGCGGTGTCCGCACCCGGGAGGTCGAAGGACTCGGGGACACGGCGCTGTGGGCCGACCTCGGTGACGCCCAGCAGCTCCACGTCTTCGCCGGAGACGCGCTGCTCGTGCTCACCGTCACGGGTGCCGTCGAGCGTGACGCGGTCGTCACGCTCGCCGAGACGATCGTGGCCCGGCTCTGACCGGGCCGCGCTTCGCGGAGCCGCGCCACGCGCGAGCCTTGACGACCGTGGGGGGTCGTTCACGTTCGATCGGACGTGGAGCTTCGGGGTGTCGTTGCCCGAGCTGTGGGGCGTGCTCACCCGGACCGAGGACTTCCCGCGCTGGTGGAGCTGGCTCAGCGAGTTCGACGCCGACGGGCTCCGGACCGGCTCGGTCGCCCACTGCGTCGTCAGGGCTCCGCTTCCCTACTCGCTGTCCTTCGTGGTCCACGTGGTCGACGCCGTCGCGTGGGAATGCGTCCACACGACGGTCACCGGCGACCTGCGGGGGCCGGCCCGCCTCGACCTGGCCTCGAACGGGGACGGTTCCCGCGCCCGGCTGCGTTGGGACCTCGAGCTCCGGCACCCGACGCTGCGCCGCGTCGCGACCGTGGCCAGGCCGGCCATGGCCTGGGCCCACGACCGGGTCGTCGACGTGGGGGTGCGCCAGTTCCGCCGGCGGGCCCTCGGTCTGGGTGACTGACCCCCGGTCGCGCGCCTCGCATCGCAACCCCGGACTCTGAACGGAGCCTTGCCAAGAAGGGCGGGCGCGTGCACACTCTCCGTGGCGGGGCCGCTCGGAAGGGCGAGCCGGGATCGACGGGCCACGCCGGGTGCGTCGGGGCTCGGGAGGCTGCCCGGCGACCCGAGGCCGACCGGCTCGCCGGTCCGTCGCTCCCGCGGGCGCCCGGGGCCCTGCGGGGCGAGGAGCACCCATGCTTCGCAGGATCCCGGCCCTCCTGGTGGGCCTCGTCCTCGCGTTCGCCACCGCGACGAGCGCGGCCGCGTCCGACCCCTCCTCCGCGC
Organism: Acidimicrobiia bacterium; assembly: GCA_027494165.1. Lineage (GTDB taxonomy): Bacteria > Actinomycetota > Acidimicrobiia > IMCC26256 > JAOSJM01 > JAOSJM01. The sequence continues at coordinate 1,122,222 of JAOSJM010000001.1, forward strand.
AGGAGTGGGAACGGTCGATCGCCGAGCGGGCGCAGGAGCGCCCGCCGGCCGGCGACGGTCTCGCCGACCCGCTCGAGGTCCGGACCGGCGTCGACCCCGTCGGTGACGCCTTCTGGCCCCGGGGCGACATCGTGGAGTACGGCGCGCGATACGACGACTTCGTGCGGGTCGGGGCGGCGACGGCCCTGGTCTCGAGCCCCGACTCCGCGCCGTGGATCTGGGGCATCACGGCGCACATGTGGGAGATCGACGTGAACGGCGACGGCGTCGAGGACTACCTGGTCTTCTTCGGCAACCCGGGTGGCGGCGGCCCGATCGGAGAGGTGACCCTCCCGGACGCGGTCACCCACGTGTGCGACGGGGTTGCCTGGTACGACGCGGTGGGGGGCTACTTCGTCGACTTCGCCCCCTCGTGCATCGGCGCCCCGCCCAGCTTCCGTTACACCGTGTTCGCCAGCTACGACGACGCCGGCGTGATCTCCGTGGACTGGGCCCCCGACGTCGGGTGGGCGGGGCCGATCACGAGGGGCGCGCCGGCTCCGCCCCCTCCTCCGCAGGTGGGCGGGGTGACGGCCGATGACGGGTACTGGCTGGCCACGATGGACGGCCAGGTGGCCGCCTTCGGCGACCGGGCCGACCACGGATCGCTCACCTCGCTGCCCAACCTCCCCGTCGTGGGGATGGCCTCGACCCCGACCGACGGCGGCTACTGGTTGGTGGCCTCCGACGGGGGGATCTTCGCCTTCGGCGACGCGGGGTTCCACGGCTCGACGGGCGCGATCGCGCTGAACCAGCCGATCGTGGGCATGGCACCCACCCCGACCGGACTGGGCTACTGGTTGGTGGCCTCCGACGGGGGATCTTCGCCTTCGGCGACGCGGGGTTCCACGGCTCGACGGGCGCGATCGCGCTGAACCAGCCGATCGTGGGCATGGCACCCACCCCGACCGGACTGGGCTACTGGCTGGTGGCCGAGGACGGGGGGATCTTCGCCTTCGGCGACGCGGGGTTCCACGGCTCGACGGGCGCGATCGCGCTGAACCAGCCGATCGTCGGGATGACCCCGTCGCCCAGCGGCCAGGGCTACTGGTTGGTGGCCTCCGACGGGGGATCTTCGCCTTCGGCGACGCCGGGTTCCACGGCTCGACGGGCGCGATCGCGCTGAACCACCCGATCGTCGGGATGACCCCGTCGCCCAGCGGGCAGGGCTACCGGTTCGTCGCCGCGGACGGCGGTGTGTTCGTGTTCGGCGACGCCGGGTTCTACGGCTCGCTGGGCGGCATCCCGCTCGCCTTCCCCGTGATCGCCATGGCGGCGTAGCCGCAGGTGCCCAGCGTGCGCGGTGGCGCGGCGGGTGGCGTCGGCGAGAATCGCCGGGAGCGTCCACGACGACGGAGGTCCCGACGTGCCCGTCCTGCTGCCCGACCAGCCGCTGCGATCGCTCGACGAGTACCGGGCCTGGGGGGCGGGGGCGCGCTCACCCGGGCCCGGGAGCTCGGCCCCGACGCCGTGGTCGAGGCGATCACGGCCGCGGGCCTCCGGGGTCGCGGGGTGCCGGATTCCCGGCCGGGACCAAGTGGTCGTCCATCCGCGAGGGCGGCCCGGAGGTGGGCGAGCGCTACGTCGTGGCCAACGGGGCCGAGGGCGAGCCGGGCACCTTCAAGGACCGGATGCTCATGCGGCGCAACCCCTACCAGGTGCTCGAGGGCGTGGCCGTGGCGGCACAGGTCGTCGGCGCGGTCCACGCCTTCGTCGCCGTCAAGAGGTCCTTCGAGCCCGAGACGGCGGCGCTGAGCCGGGCGCTGGCGGAGATGAGCGAGTCCGGGATGCTCGGCGACGTGCCGATCTCGCTCGTCGGTGGGCCCGACGAGTACCTCTTCGGTGAGGAGAAGGGCCTCCTCGAGGTCATCGAGGGGGAGGACCCCCTGCCCCGCATGTTCCCCCCGTTCGTGTACGGGCTCTTCACGACGTCACCGCAGATGGGCTGGTCGGCCGGGGTGGAGGTTCCGGTCGGGCCCGGGGATCCGAGGAGGGGGTGGCGCGGTCCAACCCGACGCTGGTGAACAACGTCGAGACCCTGGCGAACGTCCCCGTCGTCCTCCGCGACGGTCCCGAGTCGTACCGGTCCCGGGGCACGGACCGGTCCCCGGGCTCGGTGATCGTGACGGTCGTCGGTGACGTGGCGCGCGCCGGGGTGGCGGAGGTGGACCTCGGCACGCCCCTGCGCGAGGTGCTCGATCGGGTCGGCGGGGGCCTCCGGCCCGGCCGCCGGGTCAAGGCGGTGCTGCCGGGAGCCGCCAACCCGGTCGTGACGGCCGACCACCTGGACGTCCCCCTCACCTACGAGGGCCTCGAGGCCGCCGGCAGCGGCATGGGCGCGGCCGGCTTCGTCGTCTACGACGACACCACGGACATGGTGGCCGTCGCCCGGGCCTTCTCGCGCTTCCTCTACGTCGAGTCCTGCGGGCAGTGCCCGGCCTGCAAGTTCGGCACCGGTGAGGTCACCGCGTACCTCGACCGGATCCTCGCCGGCCGGGGGACCGACCACGACGTCGAGGTCATCGGGGCCAGGCTCGTGACCGTCACCGACGCGAATCGCTGCTACCTCCCGGTCCAGGAGCAGCGGCTGATCGGGAGCCTCCTGCGGGCCTTCCCCGAGGACTTCGCCGCCCACCTGGAGGGCCGGGCCCCCGTCCGCGGAGGCCCGGATCCCGAAGATCGTGGACCTCCTCGACGACGGCACCGCCGTGTGGGACGAGCGGCAGGCCACCAAGCGTCCCGACTGGACGTACGAGGAGGGATCCCCGGGCGGCTCCGGCGGGTGGCCGGGCTGAGGGCCGCCCCGGGTCAGGGGACGCTGGGGGCGCGCGACTCCGCCGGACCGTCGAGCGTGCCCAGGTGGACCTCGTCGCCGCCCCCGACGACCTCGGCGAAGCCGGCCCGGAAGCAGGCGGCGAGCCGCTCGTGGTCGGGGACGGCGCCGGTGTCGCTCGTGATCCCGATGCAGGCCATGTTGCGGTAGCTGATGAGGGTCACGTTGAGGGCGGCGCCGGACAGCGGACCGAGCGCGAAGAACCGTTCGACGCGGGCGCCGGCGGTGTAGATCGGCACCGGGATCCCGGGGACGTCGCTGGCCACGAAGTCGACGTGCTTGAGCATGGCCCCGAAGAAGCCGGTGGTGAACCAGGCCGGGAGCCGGTTGAACACCGCGGCCAGGGTCTCGGTGAGGGGCAGGGCCGGCTCGCGGCGCCACTCCCGGCAGATCTGCCCGAGGCGGCGCATCCGCTGGTCGGGGTCCACGACGTCGACGGGGGAGCTCGAACCGGGCCGGTATGAAGCGGTTGCCACCCAGCGCGTCGCCCTCCTCGCGCAGGTTGATGGGCATCGTGACCCGGAGGGACCGGACCGGGGCCCCGTGCTCCTCGTGGTAGCGGCGCAGGCCGCCGGTGATCCCGGCGAGGAAGGCGTCGTTGAGCGAGCCCTCCACGCGGTGCCCGGCGTCGCGAAGGGCCTCGAGCGGCAGCTCCAGGAGGTGGTAGTGCCAGGACTTGCTGCGGTCCTGCATCACCGGAGAGAGGGTGCGCGTGGCCGGGGCGAGGACATGCCCCACCGAGCGGGCGAGACGGGACAGCGCGCGCACCTCGCGCCCGGGGTTGATCGCCAGGCGGCCCGCGCCGCGCAGCGGTGAGCCGAGGCCGCGGCGGGCGAGGCCGACGGCCCGGCCGGCGTTGCGCACGACGGCCTCGCGGGCGAGGTCGAGGCCGCCGGGCGACTCCGGGGCCGGTGCCGCCGGGAGCGGGCCCTCGTCGGTGGGCTCGCGCTCGGTGTCGTAGAGGAGCGAGACCAGGCGCATGCCGCCGACCCCGTCGCTGAGGGAATGGTGGTACTTCTGGACCAGCGCGGCCCGGCCGTCCCGGAGTCCCTCGACGAGGGTGACCTCCCAGAGCGGGCGGGTGCGGTCGAAGCCGGCCATGGCCCAGACCCGGGCCTGCTCGAGCACGGACTCGAGGTCGCCCGGCGGGACCGCCTGCACCCGACGGACGTGGTAGTCGAGCTCGAAGTGGGGGTCGACCACCCAGCGGGGAGCGGCCAGCCGGAGCGGGTACTCGGCCACCCGCTGACGCATGCGGGGGATGAGCCGGCTCCCGCGGTCGATCTTGGCCCGGAGACGGTCCCAGTCAGGGTGGCGGTCGAGCAGCGCGAGCACGACGATCGTCGTCCGCAGCAGTGGGTCCCGCTCGATCGTCCACAGGACGCCGTCGGACTCCCCCATGTACGGATCGAACCGCTCGTCCATCGCTCGCACCTCTTGGCCGCCCGCACGACCACGCCACGCCCACATCGGGGACGGGTCCGTGGAGGACGGGCCACCCCCCAGGATGGGACGAACGCCCGGGGTGCGCAAGGGAACCTCGAGTGTGTCGATGGGGACCTTGGACCCTCCGGTAGCCTCGGACCGATGGGTTCCCGGGCCGCTCCTTCGGCGATCGTCGCGACAGCGCTCGCGGCGGCGCTCCTGGCGGGGCTGGCCCCACGACCGCAGGCAGCCCAGATCCGTCCGACGGCGACGGACTGCCTGTCCGAGCCAACCCACGAGGACGTCGAGACCGTCGCCTCGGCCGGATCGGAACGAGCCCCGCGCGCGTCCGTCCGAAGGCCGGTGGACCCCGTCTGCACCTCCCCGCCCACCATGGCTCCTCATCGACCGCCGGGGCCCGCGACGTCCTCGGCGCCGTCGTGCGACGGCGAACCCGGACACGAGGGATCGTGCATCCAGGCCGACCGGGCGCCGCCTCCACGCCCCGGGACCTGACCAGACGGAGACGGCCGCCGGTCCCACCGGGAGGTATGTCCCGACCGCTTCGGGGTCGCAGGAGGTTGAGATGGAGATCCGCGTCAGCGAGTTGCGGCTGCCCGGGGTGGGGCGCCGCTACGAGCTCACGATCGAGGGTCGAGGAGGATCGTCGTCGTCGGCCGTGACGAGGGCGGCTACGAGCTGGGGATCACCCAGGACGATCCCGATGCTCCCGGGTGCGCCGTGGGGCTCGACGACTCCGAGGCGGCCGTGCTCGCGGCGCTGCTCACGGGAGCGCGCTTCTCGATCGAGAGCCCCGAGAGGGTCGAGCCGGACGACCTGTCCGTCCGCACGGTGAGCCTCGGGTCCCGTTCGCCGCTCCTCGGCCGTCCCGTGACCGGCCTCGCCCTCCCCGGTGGAGCGGGGGAGGCCACGATCCTGGCCGTGGTCCGCGGCGACGAGGCGTTCGTGGACCCGAGCACGGTCTCGGTGCTGCAGGCCGGTGACCGGCTCGTGGTCGCGGCGCCGCGCCGGCTCCACGAGGCCCTGGAGGAGCTGGGTGGCTGACGGGGAGGCTCGCGGAGCGGGGCCACCGGTCCGGCGGGGCGATCGGGGCTGAGGTGCCGGGATCGGAGTCGGCCCTGGCGGTCGCGGCCGCCCTGCTGCTGGCCGGCGTGCTGGCCAGCAAGGTCGCGGCGCGGCTGGGCGTCCCCGCCGTCCTCCTCTTCCTGGGGCTGGGGATGCTCGCGGGGTCCGAGGGGATCGGACGCATCGAGTTCGACGACTTCGAGCTCGCCCGGACCGTCGGGACGATCGCGCTGGTGTACATCCTCTTCGCCGGTGGCCTCGACACCCGCTGGCGGGAGGTCCGGCCCGTGCTCGGGCCCGGGCTCGCGCTGGCCACCGTCGGGGTCGTGGTCAGCGCGGTCGTGACGGGCGCGTTCGCGGTCGTCCTGCTCGACCTGTCCGCGCTCGAAGGCCTGCTCCTCGGCTCGATCGTCTCGTCCACGGACGCGGCCGCGGTGCTCTCCGTCCTGCGCTCCCGCCAGGTGAGCCTCCGGGGCCGGCTCCGTCCGCTGCTGGAGCTCGAATCGGGCAGCAACGACCCGATGGCGGTGTTCCTGACGATCGGTTGCCTGGAGCTCCTCGAGGACGGGGGGACGAGCGGGGCCGGGCTCGTGCCGATGTTCCTCGTGCAGATGGTCGCCGGGCTGGTGTTCGGGCTGGTGCTCGCCCGGGTGGCCGTCTTCGCGATCAACCGGCTCCGGCTGGAGTACGAGGGCCTGTTCCCCGTGCTGAGCGTCGCGTCGGTGCTGCTCGTCTACGCGGTCACCACCGCGGTGGGCGGGAGCGGCTTCCTCGCCGTCTACGTGGCCGGCCTGACGATGGGCAACACGACCTTCCTCCACCGCCAGAGCCTGACCCGGTTCCACGACGCCCTGGCCTGGTTGGGCCAGATCGGGATGTTCCTCCTGCTCGGGTTGCTCGTCTTCCCCTCGGACCTGGTTCCCCTCGCCGGGCGGGCGCTCCTCCTGTCCCTCGTCCTGCTGGTCGTCGCCCGGCCGATCGCGGTGTTCGCCTCCCTCCTCGCCAGCGGCCTGGCCACCCGCGAGCGCCTCCTCGTCGCGTGGGTCGGCCTGCGGGGTGCCGTCCCGGTGATCCTGGCGACGTTCCCGGAGGCGGAGGGACTGGACGCGGCCGACACGATGTTCAACGTGGTCTTCTTCATCGTGATCACCTCGGTGCTCGTCCAGGGGACCACGGTGCCGGTCGTCGCCCGCTGGCTGGGGGTGGAGGCCCCCGCAGGGGCGGCGCGCCCGCCGCAGGTGATCCGCGGTGACGAGCTCGGGGAACGGGCCCTCCACGAGGTCGAGGTGGGGCCCGGATCGGCGGTCGTCGGGTGTCAGGTCCTGGACCTGGCGCTTCCTCCCGACGTCCTGCTCGTCCTCATCGCGCGGGGCGACGAGCACGTGGTTCCCCAAGGAGCCACGACGCTGGCGGCGGGTGACCGCGTGCTCGTGCTGGCCGATGACGATCGGATCGCGACGGTGCGGGCGTTGCTGGGGGGATCCGCAGGCGGTCCCGGACCGGGGAGCTGAGCCGGCCCCGCAGGGCCGCGCCCCGTCGGGCTCATCGGTCCACCCTGTGACGAGCGGCCGTGCTGTTGTGGTGGTCGCGACTCAACCGGCGACGTCGTTGATCACCGAGCACACCCGCTCGACGTCCCGGGACGACATCGCCCCGTGGAGCGGGAGGCACGCCACCCGGGCGGCGGCCCGCTCGGCCACCGGGAGCCGGTCGGGCGCGGCCGAGGGGAGGTCGCGGAAGTGGGGGAAGTGGCTGCAGAGCTGGCGGAAGTAGGGCCGGGCGTGGACGCCGGCGGAGGCGAGGTGGGTGAGGAGGGCCGAACGGTCGGTGCCGGCTGCCTCGTCGACGATCACGGGGAGGTACGAGCCGTTGTGGTCGACGCCCGGCTGCTCGGGCAGGGGACGGATGCCGTCGAGGCCGGCGAGCAGGCTGCGGTAGCAGGCGACGAGCTGCCGGCGGTGGGCGATCTCCTGGTCGACCTGGTCGAGCACGAGCAGGCCCACGAGCGCCTGGACCTCGTTGAGCTTGGCGTTGATCCCCGGGAGCTCCACGTCACCGCCGGGCTCCATGCCGAAGTTGCGGAGGCGCCGGAGCACCGGCCCCATCGACTCGTCGGCGTAGGTGAGAGCGCCGCCCTCGAGGGTGTGGAAGACCTTCGTGGCGTGGAAGCTGAACGCCGAGGCGTCGCCGAGGTTCCCGACGGGGGCGCCGCAGGCGGTGACCCCGAAGGCGTGGGCGGCGTCGTAGAGGACCCGGAGGTCGTGCCTCCGGGCGACGGCGGCGATCTCGTCGACCCGGCAGACGTTGCCGAACACGTGCACCGGGAGGATCCCCGTGGTCCGCGGGGTCAGGACCTCCTCGATCCGCTCCGGGTCGAGCGTGAGGTGGACCGGCTCCACGTCGACGAACACGGGGGTGATCCCCATCCAGGCGAGGGCCTGGGCGGTGGCCGGGAAGGTGAACGGGGTGGTGACGACCTCGTCGCGCAGCCCGAGCGCCTGCCCGCCGAGCTGGAGGGCGGCCGTGCCGGAGGCGAGGAGCGACAGGTGGGGGACCCCGAGGCGGTGGCGGAGCCGCTCCTCCAGACGGTCGTGCACGGGACCGCTGTTCGTGAGCCAGGCCCGCCCGAAGATCTCCTCCAGGCCCTCGACCACCTGGTCGAGGGGGGCAGGCCGGGGCGGGTCACCAGGAGCGGCTCGGGTTCCCGCTCCTGGCCTGCGGGGGAGCCGGCGGCGTCGTACCCGATCACGGCCGGGACCGCCCTCGACCGAGCCGGGACCGGGCGGTCCGCCACCCGCGCCCGAGAGCCCGGGCCCCCGGGACCCCGGCCTTCACGGTCTCCTTCCACGCCGTGACGTGGACCCGGATCCGGTCGGACCGGCGGGGGAGAAGGGCCGTGGCCAGGGCGAGCGTGACGCGCCTGCGCCACGGCTCGCGGCGGGCGGCGGCGGCCCGCAGGGACCGGGTGATCGGACCCCACCGGTAGGTGGCCGAGAACTCCTCCATGAGCTCCAGCTCGGGGGGTGGGCGGCCGACACCGAGCCGAAGTGCTCGGCGACGAGCAGCGCGAGCGCGCGCAGGTCGAGGTCGGGCCGGGAGGCGCGCTGGGCGGGGCGCAGCCGGTACAGGAGCGTGGGGTCGTCCACGAGGTGGATCGGCGCGATCCGGGCGAGGGCGAGCGACGCCGCGTAGTCGGACATCCCTCCCGCCTGGGGCGAGAAGAGGCCGGCGGCCAGCAGGGTCTCGCGCTCCACGAGCATGGTGGTGGTCCAGAGACGGCTGTGCTCCAGGAGCGTGGGCCGATCGAGCACCCGCGCTTCCTCGGGGACCGGCCCGGTGACCCGGCGCGCCGCCATCGCGAGCACCTCGGCGTCGAGGGTGGCGCGCGGGGCCCGGAGGTCGACGGGGGTGTCGGGGTCGTCGGCGAAGGCCCCGGCGTCCTCGTCGGCGACGAAGGTCAGCACGGTGGTGGCGACGGCCCGGCAGTCCGGATGACGCTCCAGGTACGCCATCAGCCGTTCGAGGCGGTTCGGCAGCCACAGGTCGTCGGCGTCGAGGGCGGCGACCCACCGGCCCCGGGACGCCACGATGCCCGCGTTGCGGGCCAGGGAGGTGCCGCGGTTGGGCTGGCGGATCACCGTGACCTCGGGATGGGTGGCCCGGACCACCTCGACCGAGTCGTCCCGGGAGCCGTCGTCGACGACGACGACCTCGAGGTCCGGGACGGTCTGGGCCGCGACGGAGGCGAGGGTCGAGGCGATGGTGCGAGCGTTGTCGTGGACGGGGATCACCACGCTCACGAGGGGCGTGGCGCGCTCCGCGGCCCCTGCCGCCCCCGTGGCGCCGTCGGCCAACGTCGTCACCGTCGGGGCGGGAGGCCGAGCCGCTCGCGGGCCTGCGCCGGGGTGGCGATCCCCCGCCCGGCGAGCCTGGCCGCCGCGACGGCGTGCTCGACGGCCGCGACGTTGCTGGTGGGCTCGCCCCGGAGGTCCCGGGGTGCGTCCTCGAGGCCGGTGCGGACGTTCCCACCCATGGCGATCGCGGCCATGACCATCGGGCGCTGGAAGACCCCGATGCCCGCCGCCGACCACACCGAACCGGCCGGGAGCCGCTCGACGATCCGGGCCAGGTCTCCCACGAACGCCGGAGCCGCGCCCAGGGACCCGAGGAGCACGTTCACGTAGAGCGGGGGCTCGAGGAGCCCGCGCTCCTGCAGCACGTGCGTGTAGTTGGCCATCCCCAACTCGAACACCTCGAGCTCGGGACGGACCCCCCGCTCGGCCATGCGGCGGAGCAGGGCCTCGATCACCTCGGGCGGGTTGTGGCTGACCGTGCGGGGGAAGTTGAAGGACCCGAGCGTGCAGCTCGCCATGTCGGGGAGGAGCTCGTCGTCGAGGTCGAGGGCGGTCATCCGGGCGCGCGGATCCGGGTCGACACGCGCGCTCGTCGTCATGCAGACGACGAGCTCGGGAGCCTGGTCGCGGATCGCGCCGATGACCTTCTCGTACAGATCGCGCCGGTGGGTGGGCCGGCCGTCGTCGTCCCGCACGTGGACGTGCACGCACGCGGCCCCGGCCCGGGCGCACGCGACGGCGTCCTCCACGATCTCCTCGGGGACCATCGGCACCGCCGGGCTGTCGTCCTTGGTGGGGACGGCGCCGGTGAGCGCGACGTTGACGATGACGTCGGGCCATCCCCCCAGCGGCGGGGGCGCCCACGGTCGATCACGCATGGTTCCTCCCGGGGGCGAGGGTGGCGCCCGGAGCGCTCACAACGGCTCCACCCCTTCCCTCACGACGCGCGCCGGGACTCCGGCGACGAGGACGTGGTCGGGCACGTCACGCGTCACCACGGCGCCCGCGGCGAGGATCGAGCCGACGCCGACGCGGATCTTCTCGATGACGACCGCGCCGATCCCCACCCACGTACCTTCACCGATGACGCACGATCCTGCCACCTGCACGCCGGGCCCGACGGTCGCGAAGGGCTCGACGACGGTGTGGTGGCCGATGCTCGCCCCCGGTTGAGCAGCACGTGGCGGCCGACGCGGCTGTGGGCGGCGACGATGGCTCCGACGCTCACCACGCTTCCCGTGCCCACCTCGCTGCGAGGGGACACGGTGGCCCGCGGGTGCACGACGGTCTCGAACGGCATGCCGAGCGCTTCGACCTGGTCGGTGAACCGCCGGCGCTTCGTCGTACCGAGACCGCACACGGCGGCATGGGTCCCGGCGAGCCCGGCGAGATCGTCGATCCACAGCACCGGGTGGCCTTCGACCGGGGCGCCACAGCGGGTCCGGTCCAGGTTCTCGACCAGCGCGGCGACCTGGAAGCCCGACTGCTCGGCCACGTCGGCCACCTCCAAGGCGAAGGCGGACGCCGCGCCGAGGACCACGACCGGGCGGCTCACGGCACCTGCCGGAGGGCGCGCGACGCCGCGGTCGGGGTGGGTGTGGCGGTGCGGGGCAGATGGCGGTCCACGGTCGCTCCGGTCCACGGCGCAGGTCCCCATTGTGCCAGGTGGCCACGGAGCGTGGTGACACGGGCGGTTTCCGGGGCACCCCGCGGACCGCCCTATCGTTCGGCCCGTGGAAGACGCCGGAGCGCCCTGTCGCCGTCGCGATCTGCGGGGTCCGTGGGGCGGCGCCGCGTGAGCGCCGCGCTCGTGAGCCTCGGCGTCGTCTTCGTGGCCGAGCTGGGTGACAAGACCCAGCTCGTCGTGCTGGCGATGGGGGCACGCCATCGGCCCGCGGCCGCCCTGGCCGCGCTCGCGGCGACCGCGGCGGCGCTGATGGCCCTGGCCGTGGCCGCGGGGGCCCTGCTCGGCTCGGCGCTGCCCGAGCGGGCCGTCGCGGCGGGAGCCGGCGTGCTGTTCCTGGCGTTCGCGCTGTGGTCCCTCCGCGAGCTGGCGAACAGCCGGGACGCCGGCGCTGTCGCGCCACGCGGAGCCCGGGGCCTGCTCCCGCTGGTGACCGCGTTCTTCGTGGCCGAGCTGGGTGACAAGACCCAGCTCACCGCCGGGTCCCTCGCCGCGCGTGGCGGCGCTCTGGGTACCTGGGTGGGCGCGACCCTCGGCCTCGTGGGGGCGACGGCGATCGCGCTCGGGGCGGGCCGGCTCCTGTCGGGGCGGCTCTCCGAGCGCGCCCTCGGCTACGTGGCGGCCGTCGCCTTCACCGTCGTGGGCGTCGCATCCCTGGTGGTCGCCCTCCGCCCGTGAGGCGGGCGCTCGGCGCGGCCCACCCCGTCCGCCAGGGGCGGTGGGAGGATGGTGGAGGTGGCGGGATCGGACGATGGGCACGCCGGGGCGCGACCGGGACGCGCGATGACGGGTCGTTCGCCGGCCTTCGCGTCGCTGGCGCGGGTGCACGTCATGAGCACCGCCGCGGACGCGTGCTTCACCGTGTCGCTCGCGGGCTCGCTGTTCGTGAACGTGAGCGTCGACGCCGCCCGGCCGCGGATCCTGCTGTACCTGCTCTTCACCATGGCGCCCTTCGCCGTGGTCGCACCGCTGGTCGGGCCGCTCGTCGACCGGTTCCGTAGCGGCCACCGCCTGATGCTCGTGGCGGCCAGCGCGGGTCGGGCCACGATGTGCCTCCTCCTCGTGCGGGACCTCCGGACCCTGCTGCTGTACCCGGAGGCGTTCGTGGTGCTGGTCCTCGGGAAGTCCTACTCGGTCACCAAGAGCGCCCTGGTCCCTCGCCTGGTGCCGGACGCCGAGGATCTGGTGGTGTCGAACTCGCGGTTGTCCCGGATGGGGACGCTGGCCGGGATCGCGGGCGGAGTCACGGGCGCCGCCGTGCTGGCGTTGGCCGGGGGTTCCGGTGTCGTCCTGGTGGCCGCTGCCCTCCACACGCTGGGCGCCGTCTTCGTCGCCCGCGTGCCGCGGACCCTCCCGGCGGGCGTGCCGCGCTCGGCGGCGGCGGTCCAGGAGCTCCACGCCCCGCCGCTCGTCCTCGCCGCGTCGTCCATGGGGATGCTGCGAGCGGCCGTGGGCTTCCTCGCGTTCGCCGTCGCCTTCTCCTTCAAGCGTGGAGGGAGGCAGCCTGGCTCTACGGCCTCGTGCTCGCGGCGGGCGCGGTGGGCGGGCTCGGAGGGACGTTCGTCGCCCCGGTGGCGCGCCGGTCGGCGCGCGAGGAGCCGCTGCTCCTGGCGGCGCTGGGGACCGTGGCCGTGGCCGGGCTCGCCGGCGCGGTGTGGTTCGGGACCCCCGCGGTGGTCCTGGCCTCCGCGGTCGTGGGCCTGGGCGCGACGGGCGGGCGGCAGGCCTTCGACAGCTTCGTGCAGCACGCCGCCCCGGACGCGGATCGGGGGCGGGCGTTCGCCCGATTCGAGACACGGTTCCAGCTCGCGTGGGTGCTGGGAGCGCTGCTGGCGGTCGTGTGGCAGCCGACGGGGCGGGGCGGGCTGGCGGCCCTGGGTGGGGCGATGGCCGGGACGGGGGCGTGGTACGTCGTGGGACTCCGATCAGCGGGCCGCCTCGGGGGCCTCTGGACGGCCGTGGCCGGGGCAGGGCGGCCGCCACCCGACGTCGTCGACGTCCTGCTCCAGGATGCTCGGGACGCGCTCGCCACCGGCGCTGCGAGTCGTGCGGTCGCCGGCTCGCTCGCCGCCGCGGAGGTCCTCCTCGTCCGGATCGCCCGGATGGGTCGAGACGTTGGAGGCGACAGCCCGGTGGAGGCGGCGCGGGGGGACGTGCGCCGTCTCTGGGGCGTGCTCGCCTCAGGGGACCCGGTCACGGCCGAGCACGCAGGGCGCGCGGTGGAGGTCGCCGGGCGGCTCGAGCAGCTCCTGGGCCCGACGGGCGACCGCTGACGGGGCGACCCCTCAGGGTGCCGCACCCTCCCCGGGGGTCCGTTCCGGCTCGGCGACCAGCTCCCACTCGTCGTCGACGTGCTCGACCACGAGGAAGCGCAGTGGCGCCCCGTTGCCCGGGCGGTGGGAGGCCACCGCGTCGATCTCGACGCGCGATCCCTGCGTCGGGACCGGTCCCAGCTCGACGAGGAGGATCGCGTCCTCGCGGATCTCGCCGGTGTCCATGTCGAAGGCCTCCTCGGCCTCGTCGACGAACCGCAGGTCCGCGGCGTCGTCGACGTCGGAGAGGAGCCCCGCCTGGACCTCGAGGTCGAGAGGGCTGGAGCCCTCGGCCGCGGTCACGAAGAGGACCGGGGGGTCGTGGTCCTCCTGGGGCTCGACGGCCGCGAACCAGCGCAGGATCGGGGCGTAGACCCCGACCGCGCGGCGGGCCTCGGCCGTGGAGGGCTGTTCGCTGCACCCGCTCGCGGAGAGGAGCGCACCGAGCGCGGCGAGAGCAGCGATCGGCCCGGCCGCGCGTCGGCCGATGGAGAGCACCAGCCGTGCCACCACGGGCACGCTAGCCGCACGGTCGCGCAGCCTGCGGGCACAGGGGCGGGTACGGAGTACGGGTCGGTTCGTCGACGGTCCCGGCACCTGCGGTGCCCTGGACGGCGTCGTGACCAGGCGGTCGCCACCGGTCGCCAACGTCCCTGCCGGCACCTCGGTGCGCCTTGAACCGGTACGGGATCCGCGCGCGTCAGGTCGGGAAGGTGGCTTCAGAGCCTGCGGCGTCCTCGTCAGAAAGACGGAGAATCGCCCGACCGCTCCGGGTCAGGCGAGGGGCCGTTCTCGCACGAGCGCTGCGAGCGCCCAGAGCCAGGCGACGGCGAGGGCCACGACGGCTGCCAACGCGGCCGGACCGTCCTGGTCGAGAACCGTGTAATGGGCTGCCAGGAGGAGCATTGCGGCGAACGTCACCCACCCAGCTCGGTCGAGTCCTGATCTCGTACGACGGATGGCGACGAGAAGAAGCGTGGATGCCGCAACTCCCGCACCGAGCGCACCGAGTCGCCACACGTCCGAGTCGGGTCCGCGTTCGAGGGTCCCGTCGTTCGCAAGGTGGAAGACGCCGATGCCTGCGAGTGCGAGGACTGCGGTGGCGATCGCTCCCTTCACCTCGAGCCGTCGGGGTCCGAGCCGCAGGCCAACGGCGATCAGCAGTCCGACGACTGCAGCGCCGGATGCCAGACCGATCGCCCAGACCAGGCTGTACCGCACGTCAGCACCGAGGCGCTCGCCGTCGGCGTGGAGAACGTTCGCGAGGCGGACGGCTGCGAACCCGATCAGTGCGCCGCAGCCCGCGAGCGCCGCGAGGAGTCTCGTCCGACCGGTGGCCGCGGCGCGGAACCGGCGTGCGACCTGGGTGGCCGAGCCGAGTGAGGCGATGGCCTCTTGGGTCGCAGCGTGGGCGGTCATCCCGTCGGACTCGAGCTCTGAGGCGGCGTCCTCGAGGTGGTCGCGTAGCTCTTCGAGGATCCGCTTCCGATACGCCCCGGTCATCGGAAGGTGTCTGCGGACTTCCTCGACGTAGACGTCGATCAGAACTTCAGCCATGTGATCTCCTCGAGGATCGAATCGACCGCGTCTCGGAACTCGACCCAGTCGGCTGCCTCCTCGACGAGGACTGCTCTGCCGGCATCGGTCAGTTCGTACGAACGTCGCTTCCGACCCGAGCTGTCGTCCACCGCGCTCGTGATCAGCCCGTCGGCCTCCAACTGATGGAGGGCCGGATAGACGGCGCCTTCGTTGAGGGACAGCTGGCCCTTGCTGCGTGCCTTCAGGTCGGCGATCAACCCATATCCGTGGACCGTCTCGCGGGCGGCGATGGCGGCAAGGACCAGCGTGCGCAGGTGTCCTCGAATTCGGTCGGCCGCCATACCTCGGGACCTTATACCTCAGAGGCTGATGTGTCAACGCCGATCCTGATCATCGCCGCACGGTCCGGAGGCTCTCTGGTCCGGCAATCGCCGCACGCTGTGTCAGGCTCGTTGTGTCGATCTCGCCGTCGGCGACACGAAGACCGCCTGTGAGCAGGAGCAATGCCATGGACGTCCACCTCGTCGACGGCACCTACGAGCTGTTCCGGCACTTCTTCGCCGTGCCGACGCACCGCGACGACGAGGGGCACGAGGTCGGGGCCGTGCGCGCGGTCGTGGGTTCGGTGCTGCGGATGCTGGAGGAGGGGGCGACCCACGTCGGCGTGGCCACCGACCACGTGATCGAGTCGTTCCGCAACGACCGCTGGCCCGGCTACAAGACGAGCGCCGGCGTACCCGAGGAGCTGCTCGCCCAGTTCGAGCCGCTCGAGGACGCCCTCCGCCTGCTCGGCGTGGCCGTCTGGCCCATGGTGGAGCTGGAGGCCGACGACGCCCTCGCCTCCGCGGCCGTCGTGGCCGCGGAGGACCCCCGGGTCGAGCAGGTGCTGGTGTGCTCGCCCGACAAGGACCTGGCCCAGTGCGTGTCCGGCGGGAAGGTGGTGCAGGTCGACCGGCGGCGGGGGACGACCTTCGACGAGACCGGCGTCGCGGAGCGGTTCGGGGTCGGCCCCGAGTCGATCCCCGACTACCTGGCCCTCGTGGGGGACAGCGCCGATGGCTTCCCGGGCCTCCCGGGATGGGGGGCGCGGTCGGCCGCGACCGTGCTCGCCCGCTACGGGCACCTCGAGCGGATCCCGGCCCTGGCCGACCGCTGGGACGTCCCGGTGCGGGGGGCCGCCCGGCTCGCGTCGACGCTCGTGGAGCAGCGCGAGCGGGCGATGCTCTTCCGGGACCTCGCCACCCTCCGCACGACGGCCGCCGTGGGGACGGTCGACGACTGGCGCTGGAGCGGTCCGGCACGCGAGCTTGCTGCCTGGGCCCGGCAGGTCGACGCACCGGGGCTCGCGGAGCGGGCCGATCGGCTCGCGGCGGAGCGAGGGTAGGCGGCCATGGAGACAGTCCTGCTCGAGAAGGTGCGACCCGGGATCGCGCTCGTCACGCTCAACCGGCCCGAGAAGCTCAACGCCCTGAGCCTCGGGACGCTCGACGACCTCGCCGGCGCGCTCGGCGAGGTCTCACGCGACCGCGACTGCCGGGTCGCGGTCCTCACCGGTGCCGGCCGTGGCTTCTCGGCCGGCCTCGACCTCTCCGACTCCGGCGCCGGGGGCGACGACGGCACCGCGGTGTTCGGGGACCCCCGGGCCGCGATGGTCCTCCAGCAGCGGTTCGCCGCCCTGGTGCCGGCGCTCCGGGCCGTCCCCAAGCCCGTCGTGGCGGCGGTGAACGGAGCGGCCTCGGGCGGGGGGTTCGCGCTGGCGCTGGCCTCCGACGTGAGGGTCGCGGCCGAGAGCGCCCGGTTCAACGTGGCGCCGGTCCGCCTCGGTCTCTCGGGGTGCGACGTGGGGATCAGCTACCTGCTGCCCCGCCTCGTCGGTGCCTCCCGGGCCTTCGAGCTCATGCTGACGGGCCGCTTCGTCGACGCCGCCGAGGCCGACCGGATCGGCCTCGTCTCCCGCGTGGTCCCCGACGGGCAGGTGGTGGAGACCGCGATGGAGACCGCCGAGCTCATCGCGGCCAACAGCCCGTTCGGCGTGTGGATGACGAAGGAGGTCATGTGGTCGAGCCTCGAGGTGGGGAGCCTCCAGGCCGGCCTCGACCTCGAGAACCGCACCCAGGTGCTGGCCATCATGACCGGCGACTTCGAGGAGGCCGTCCGGGCCTTCCAGGAGAAGCGACCCCCGAGGTTCTCGGCGTGAGCGACGGAGGAGGAGCGGTGGGTGGACTGGAAGGTCGGGTCGCCCTCGTGACCGGTGGCAACCGTGGCATCGGGCGGGCCATCTCGCTCGGCCTCGCCGCCGATGGCGCGGACGTGGCGGTGAACTTCCGGAGGGACGAGGCCGCCGCGGTCCGGACGGTGGCCGACATCGAGGCCATGGGACGGCGGGCGATGGCCTTCCGGGCCTCGGTCGACTCGGTCGAGGAGTGCGAGGCCATGGCCGCGGGTGCCGTCGACGCCTTCGGGTGCGTCGACATCCTCGTGGCCAACGCGGGCATCGCGAGCCGGGGCTACCCCACGGTGGACACCGACCCCGAGGAGATCGAGCGGCTCTTCCGCGTGCACGCCCTGTCGGCGTTCGTGCTCAGCCGGCTGCTGGTGCCGGGGATGCGGTCCCGGCCCCGGGGCGACGTGGTGGTGATCTCGAGCGCGGCCACCCGGCACATGCCCCTCAACTCCTCGCCCTACAACATGGCGAAGGCCGCGCTCGAGGCGTTCGCCGCCACGCTGGCCAAGGAGGAGCGTGGCCACGGGATCCACGTCAACGTCGTGGCTCCCGGGCTCGTCGACACCGAGATGGGTCGCCGCCTGGCCCGGGCGACCGTGGGCGCCGAGGAGATCCACTCGCTCGACCCGGGGATGCCCTTCGGTCACGTGTGCAGCCCCGACGAGGTCGCGGACGTCGTGCGGTTCGTCGTCTCGGACGCGGCCCGCTACGTGAGCGGCGAGCGGATCTACGTCGACGGCGGAGGGTGAGCGCCCGGGTTCAGAGCCAGCCGTGGCTCGACCGCCAGG
Organism: Acidimicrobiia bacterium; assembly: GCA_027494165.1. Taxonomy (GTDB): domain Bacteria; phylum Actinomycetota; class Acidimicrobiia; order IMCC26256; family JAOSJM01; genus JAOSJM01. The sequence goes on from JAOSJM010000001.1 coordinate 1,140,006, forward strand.
CCCGAACCTGCGAGGCCGTGGTGGGGCCCCAGGTCCGCCCGGGGGCCGGGAGCGCCCGGCGGACCTCCTCGAGCTCCTCGCGCGTGAACTCGCAGGCCGTGGTCGGGGGCTCCACGCCGTACAGCCGGGCGGCGTTGGCCCCGAGGATCTTGGCCTTGCGCGCCGGGGTGAGGGCCGGGTAGCCGTGGAGCTCCTGCAGCTCCTCGCCGATCTCGAAGGCCCGGAAGGCCTGGATCTGGTCCTGGGGTGAGCCGTACCAGATCGAGTCCGTCCCCCACAGCACGTTGTCCTCACCCACGGCCACGAGGAGCTTCCCCAGGACGTGGGCGGCCCGGGTCGGGTCGCGCAGGACGTTCCACCACGTGGAGCCGAGCTCGGCGTAGACGTTCGAGCCGGGCCCGACCCCCGCCCGGCGCAGGCTGGCGACGAGCCGGTCGACACCGCCCCCCGCCTCGCCGAACGGCCCCTCGGGGACGCTCACCTCGTAGCCGGAGTGGTACACGACGAACGCCAGGTCGGGGTGGGCCGCCGCCGCGGGCCCGACGTCCTCGGGCGACGCGAAGCGGCTCCCCCCCGAGAAGCCCTTGTGCACGCAGACGGTCGTCACCCCGAGCTGGCGGGCCCGGTCGAGGAACGCCCGGCCGACCCGGGGCGCTCCGGCCTCGTGGTCGTCGAGCCACCACCCGGGGCCGGGTCCGTGGGTGTACACCTTCCAGGCCGCCATTGGGTGTTGCTCGACGGCGGCGTCCATGGCGTCGAGCGCGGCCTCGGGCCGGCCGAGGTTCGGGACCGCGTGGCCGTGGAGGAGGATCCGGTCGTCGGCGCAGAGCGCGCTCGCGACCCGGCGGGCCGTCTCCATGTGGCGAATCGACAGCGGGCCGTCCTCGCCGACGACGGGGATCGCCGACAGGACCGCCATCGAGGTGTCGGAGCGCAGGAACACCTCTTCGAGGTAGTGCTCGATCGAGAAGCAGGCACGAGGGTCGTCCTCCCCGCAGGCGGCCTGGGGGAAGCCGGCACCGAAGTTGCCCCCGGCTCCCCGAGGTCGTACTCGAGGAAGTGGGTCTGGACGTCGAAGACGAGCTCCTCGCCGCCGATGGCGTCCCGGGCGACCTCGGGCTCGGTCGTGGACTCGGGCGGGAGCCGGAAGCCCCCGCCGGCGTCGCCGCCGCGGGACTCGCGGTGGCAGGCGTCGAGGACCATCAACATGAGCGCCGCCCCGCTCAGGGTCCGGAGGAACTCCCGGCGGTCGAGCCCGAGGCGCCGGGCGTGGTCGGTGGCGGCGACCCGCGTCCGGCGCATCGCCTCCCGGACGGCGGGCGTGACCGGCTCGGGCACCTCCTCGCCGTTCGAGCAGGGTCCGACGCTGATGGGCAGGTCGGGATCGGGTCGGTCCACGCGGGCCTCCTGCCGCGCGACCCTACGACGGCCCGCCGCTCCTGACGCGTCGCCCGGCCCCGGGGCTCAACCCGGCGTCACCCGGAGGACCCGGTCGTTCCCGCTGTCGGACGTGGTCACGTAGAGGCTGCCGTCGGGCCCCTGGACCGGCGTCCGCAGGCGCCCGTACCCCGTGAGGATCGTCTGGGGCGCCGAGAACCCCCCGAGGAAGTTGGGCACGAAGAGGACGACCTGGCGGGACTTGAGGCAGGCCACGACGAGCGCGCCGTCCCAGGCCTTCCACTGCGGACCGTCGAGGAAGGTCCCCCCGGAGGTGGCGAGGGTCCGGCTCCCCGACGACCACACCGCTCCCGTGGCCCCGGGGCGGGTCATGGGGACGCTCTCGTCGTAGCCACCCGGGGGCGGGGCCCACCCGTAGTCGGCCCCGGCGACGAGCAGGTTCACCTCGTCGTCGCGGGTGGGCCCGTGCTCGACCGAGTACGCCCGACCGGTCCCGGGCTGGAAGGCGAGCCCCTGCACGTTGCGGTGCCCGTAGGTGTAGACGCGGCTCCCCGGGAACGGGTTGCCCGGCGCGGGGTTGCCCTCCGCGTCGACCCGCAGCACCTTGCCTCCCGGGGATCCGAGGTCCTGGGCGACGCCGCCGGTGGCGGCGTCGCCGGTACCGATCCACAGGAAGCCGTCGGGTCCGAAGCGCGGCCGGCACCCGGAGTGGCGCCCGTCGGACGCCGCGTTGTGCGGCATCCCGGTCACCACGTCGACCCGCCCCGACAGGGTGGTGAACGCCGGGTCGAGCGACCAGCGGGCGACCCGCACGTCCCCGGCCGTCGAGGCGAAGCAGGCGTACACCCAGCGGTTCAGGAAGCCGAAGGCGGGGTGGAGCGCCAGGCCGAGGAGCCCGCCCTCGCCCCCGGTGGAGCGCACGTCGGTCGGCCCACCGGCGAGCTGGCGGACGGTCCCGTCGCCGAGGCGTGCCGAGATGCGGCCGGGACGCTCGGTGAAGATCATCGTCCCGTCGGCGGCGAAGGCGAGGTCCCAGGGGACCTCGAGGCCCGAGACGACGGTGGTGACGGTGAGCGACGGGGGTCCCTGGGGAGTGGTGTGTCGCTGGGGAAGGCGAAGATGCCGCCGTCGCTGGCGACGAGCCAGTAGCCGTCGCCGGTGGGGGTGGGGGCCATGCCCACGATCGGCCGGTTGAGGGCGGCGCCGCCCGCGCTGCCGTGGAAGGCGGCGTCGCCGAAGGCGAAGATGCCGCCGTCGCTGGCGACGAGCCAGTAGCCGTCGCCGGTGGGGGGGGGGGCCATGCCCACGATCGGCCGGTTGAGGGCGGCGCCGCCGGTGGAGCCGAGGAAGGCGGCGTCGCCGAAGGCGAAGATGCCGCCGTCGCTGGCGACGAGCCAGTAGCCGTCGCCGGTGGGGGTGGGGGCCATGCCCACGATCGGCTGGTTGAGGGGCGTCGCGCCGGTGGAGCCGAGGAACCGGGCGTCGCCGAAGGCGAAGATGCCGCCGTCGCTGGCGACGAGCCAGTAGCCGTCGCCGGTGGGGGTGGGGGCCATGCCCACGATCGGCTGGTTGAGGGGCGTCGCGCCGGTGGAGCCGAGGAACCGGGCGTCGCCGAAGGCGAAGATGCCGCCGTCGCTGGCGACGAGCCAGTAGCCGTCGCCGGTGGGGGTGGGGGCCATGCCCACGATCGGCTGGTTGAGGGCGGCGCCGCCCGCGCTGCCGTGGAAGGCGGCGTCGCCGAAGGCGAAGATGCCGCCGTCGCTGGCGACGAGCCAGTAGCCGTCGCCGGTGGGGGTGGGGGCCATGCCCACGATCGGCCGGTTGAGTGGTGTCCCCCGGTGGAGCCGAAGAAGCCGGCCCCGGCCCCCGCCGGGACGGCGATGGCGGCCAGCAGGGCCCCGACGACGGCCAGGGCCAGGAGGAGCTTCGGCGCGTCGGGTGGGTCCTCGCAACGGGTACCTCCGGGGAGCGGCGGGGGGTGGTGCCACCCTACCGACCGGTGACGCGGGGACGGTGCCGGCCGGTGGGTCGTGTCATCCGGGCGGGGCCGGGTCTACGGTGCCGGACCGTGGAGCGGCTCGAGCTGGCGCTGGGTGGGCTCGTCTTCGACGCCGTGGCCGACGGGCCACCCGACGGCCCACTGGTGCTGCTCCTGCACGGCTTCCCCCAGAGTGCCCGGACCTGGCGGCACCAGGTGCCGGTCCTCGCCGCCGCCGGGTTCCGAGCGGTCGCCCCGGATCAGCGCGGGTACTCGCCCCGGGCCCGCCCGGCCGGCGTCGAGGCCTACCGCGTGGCGCACCTCACCGACGACGTGCTCGGGATGGCCGACGCGCTCGGTGCCGAGCGGTTCCACCTCGTGGGCCACGACTGGGGCGGGGCCGTCGCGTGGCAGGTCGCCGGGCGGCACCCCGACCGGCTGGCGACCCTCACCGTGGTCTCCACGCCGCACCCCTCCGCCATGGCCCGATCCATCCGTGAGGGTGAGCAGCGCGAGCGCTCCGCGTACATGCTCTTCCTCCGGTCGGACGGCGCCGAGGACGCGCTGCTGGCCGACGGCGCCGCCCTGTTGCGGCTGGCGCTGGAGGACAGCGGGATGGACCCCGGCGACGCCACCGCCTACACCGCCCTGATGCGCGAGCGATCCGCCCTCACCGGGGCCCTCAACTGGTACCGGGCCGCCGGCCAGGGGCTCACCGAGGGCCTGGGGCCCATCGTCACGCCCACGCTGTACGTCTGGAGCACCGACGACGTCGCGCTGGGACGGGAGGCCGCCGAGGCGACCGCCGGCCACGTGGCGGGCGACTACCGCTTCGTCGTGCTCGACGGGGTGAGCCACTGGATCTCCGAGGCGGCTCCGGAGGCCCTCAACCGGGTGCTCCTCGAGCACCTGGCCCCATCCGGCCGCGCGGCCTGACCGCCGTCCCGCGGGTCCCCCGGGCGCGACGGAACGCCCGGTACGCTCCCGCACGTCCCTTCCCCCCGGGAGCGGTCGATGGTCGAGCGCGCCGTCCGGCGCCGCCGGCGGCGGACCCGCCGGCTCCTCCTCGCTGCCGTGCTGGCCACCGTGGCGGCGACGGCCGCGGTCCGCGCGGCCCGCGGCGACGGGGGCGGCGACCGGGACCCGGCCCGGGCGGCCTCCGAACCCTCGACCGCCGTCGCGGCCGCACGGGTCCCGACGACGACCGTGCCCGTCCCGACGACGACCACGCAGCCGCCCTTCGACGGATGGGTCGACCCGGCCTCGGTCGGCGCGCCCTACGGGAACGTGGTCGAGGGGGTCCTCACCTTCCGGGGCAACCCGACCCGGACCTACTACGGGGAGGGGCCGGTGCCGAGCGCGCCGCGGGTGCTCTGGAGCTTCCCCGCCACGGGCGGGATGTGCTCGCCCTCGACCGAGAAGGGCGAGACGACCACGTGGTGCGGGACGGGGTGGACGGGCCAGCCGGCCGTCTTCGAGCGCGACGGGCGCACCTGGGTCGCGTTCGGGGCGTACGACCGGGCCGTGCACCTGCTCGACGGGGCCACGGGGGAGCGGATCCTGCCCGACTTCCCCACGGGCGACATCGTCAAGGGCTCGGTCACCGTCGACCCCGACGGGTACCCGCTCCTGTACAGCGGCTCGAGGGACGGGTTCTTCCGGGTGCTGGCCCTCGACCGCCCGGCGCCGGTCGAGCTGTGGCGGCTCGCCGCCACCGACGTGTCCCCGACGCGGTGGAACGACGACTGGGACGGCAGCGCCCTCGTGCTCGGCGACCACCTCGTCGAGGGCGGCGAGAACAGCCGGCTCCACGTGGTGCGCCTCCATCGCGGGTACGGCCCCGACGGGCTGGTGACGGTGGCGCCCGAGCTCGTCTTCCACGCGCCGGGATGGGACGACGAGCTCCTCGCCGCGGTCGGGAACGAGGTCTCGATCGAGGGCTCGGTGAGCGTCCTCGGGGACACGGCGTACTTCGCGAACTCCGGGGGCCTCGTGCAGGGCTGGGACCTGCGGCCGCTGCGGACCGGGGAGGGCGAGCCCGCCCGGGTGTTCCGCTTCTGGACCGGTGACGACACCGACGCCACCGTGGTCGTCGACGAGGAGGGCATGCTCTACGTGGCCTCGGAGTGGGAGCGTCACACGCCACGCGCCACCGAGGTCGGGCAGATCCTCAAGCTCGACCCGTCCCGGCCGGATCCCGTGGTGTGGTCCGTGCCCGACCAGGGCTCCGGCAGGGCCGGGGTGTGGGCGACCCCGGCGATCCACCGCGACCTGGTGATCGTCCCGACCGACGCGGGGCGCGTCCTCGGGCTCGACCGCGCGACCGGGGCCGTCCGCTGGGAGAAGCACCTTCCCGGGCCCACCTGGCAGTCGCCCGTGGTCGTCGACGACGTGTGGATCCAGGGGGACTGCGGCGGGGTCCTCCACGCCTACGACGTGTCGGACACCACGGTCGACCCGCCCGAGCTCTGGGCGGTCCCGATCGGGGGCTGCATCGAGTCGACCCCCGTGGTGTGGCGTGGCCGGGTCTACGTCGGGACGCGGGCCGGGCGCTTCCACGCCCTGGGCGACGGGTGACCTCCCCCGGGACCGCCCGGGTGCCACGCCGCGTGGCCCGTCGCGACCCGGGGATCCCGGTTCCCGTCACACCCCGCCGGTATGGTCCCAGCGGAGGTCGAGCCGTCCCGGGAGCGTGATCGTGGTCGTCATCGTCGTCGTCGCCGTCGTGGTCGCCGCCGGCCTGGGAGCCGCGGGGGCCCTGGCCCTCGCTCGCCGGCAGCGGGTGAGCGCGGGCGACCTGGTCGAGGAGCTCCGCCGTGCCGTCGAGGTGCAGCGGGCCGAGGGCGAGGCCCAGCGCGACGCGGCGCTGAAGGCGGCGCTCGACCACCTGGTCACGACCGGGAAGGCCGTGATCGACGCGGAGCGTGAGCTGGGGGCGCGCGACCTCGAGGGCAAGAAGTCGCTCATCGACCAGCAGCTCCAGGCCATGACGGCCGAATTGGGGAAGGTCAGCGGGCTGGTGCGGGAGCTCGAGGCCGAGCGGGCCTCCAAGCTCGGCGAGCTGTCGAGCGTGCTCCGCCAGCAGACCGACGGGCTCGCGTCGCTCACCGAGACCACCAACAGCCTGCGCCAGGCCCTCTCCAGCACGAAGGCCCGGGGCCAGTGGGGCGAGCGGATGGCCGAGGACGTGCTCAGGCTCGCCGGGTTCGTCGAGAACGTCAACTACCGGAAGCAGCGGGCCGTGGAGGGCCGGGCCGGCGTCCCCGACTTCACCTTCCTCCTGCCCCAGGACCTGGCGCTGCACATGGACGTCAAGTTCCCGCTCGACAACTACCTCCGGTACCTCGAGGCCGGGAGCGATCTCGAGCGGCGCCGCTACCGCGACGACTTCCTGCGTGACGTCCGCGGCCGGGTGAGGGAGCTGGCGGCCCGGCCCTACGTCGACCCGGGCGGCTCGACCGTCGACTGCATGCTGCTGTTCATCCCCAACGAGCAGCTCTACGCCTTCATGCACGAGCAGGACGGAGCCCTGCTCGACGAGGGCGCTCTCGCGCAAGATCGTGTTCTGCTCGCCGCTCACCCTGTTCGCGGTGCTGGCGGTCGTCCGCCAGTCGGTCGAGAACTTCCGGCTGGAGCGCACGTCCGACCAGATCCTGGCCCTGCTCGGGGCGTTCACGAAGCAGTGGGAGGAGTTCGTCGGCCAGATGGACAAGCTCGGCCGGCGGATCGCCGACACCAGCAAGGAGTTCGACACGCTCGTGGGCACGCGCCGGCGCATGCTGGAGCGCCAGCTCGACAAGGTCGACGCGCTCCGCTCCGAGCGCGCGCTCGGCGAGGCCGGCGAGGGCGGCGTCCTCGACCTCGGTACCCCGCGGGCGCTCGAGGCCTGAGCGGAGGTCGCCGGGAACCGCCGGGTTCAGCGGAACTCGTCGAACACCGCGGCGAGGGCCTCCACGGACCGCAGCCAGCCGTCGAGGTCCCGCTGGACCGGGGCGGCCACGAGGTGCTGGAGGCCCGCGCCGCGGTAGGCGTCCAGGCTCCGGCGGATCTCCTCGGCCTCCGTGACCAGCCCGTCCCAGGTCGTGCGGACCGACAGGGTGAAGGACTCCTCGGGGCGGTCCTGCCGCAGCCGGGCCAGGATCGGCGCGATCTCGGCCGGGCCGAGGAACGTGCCGTGCCAGCCGTCACCGACCCTGACGGCCCGCTCGAGGGCGGGGGGCGAGCTCCCTCCCACCCAGAGCGGGAGTCGCCGCCCGGGTTGGGGGAGCACCCGCTGGGCGGTGATCCGGACCCGGGGCCCGGCGTAGTCCACCGGGTCCTGCTCCCAGCAGGCCCGCAGCGCGCCGATGGCCTCGTCGGTGCGCGCGCCCCGCTCGCGGAAGGGCACCCCGAGCGCCTCGAACTCGCCCTCCAGCCAACCGGCGGCCGCGCCGACGATCAGGCGCCCGCCGGCCAGGCGGTCGAGCGACGCCAGCTCCTTGGCCAGGTGGAGCGGGTGGCGGTAGGGGAGCACCAGGACGCTGGTGCCCAGGCCCACCCGACCGGTGGCGGCCGCCGCCCACGTGAGCGTCACCACGGGCTCGAAGAGGTACGGGGGCGGGTAGGGGGCGCCGGCCGGGACGGTCAGGTGGTCACTGACCCAGACGTCGTCTAACCCGAGCTCCTCGGCGTGGCGGGCGACGGCGGCGATCGACTCGGGTCCCGCCGCGCGGCCGTACTGGGGGAGGTGGACACCGAAGCGCACGGCTGGCTCCTCCGTCGAGCGGTTCCGTCGGAGGCACCCTAGGTCGCCACGGCGCCGGTGACCGGTACGATCGACGGCGTGCTCCCCCTCCTCGTCGTGCTCTTCGTGATCGTTCCGCTCGTGGAGCTCGCGGTCATCATCCAGGTGGCCGACCGGCTCGGTCTCCTCGAGACGATCGGGCTGCTGCTCGTCGTGTCGGTCGTGGGCGCCTGGATGGTGAAGGTCCAGGGGCTCGGCGTCCTCCGGCGGATGCAGGACCAGCTCGCCGCCGGCACGGTCCCCGGGGCCGAGCTGGTGAACGGGGTCCTGGTGCTCGTGGCCGGAGCGTTGCTCCTGACCCCCGGGTTCGTCACCGACGCCACCGGGTTGCTCCTCCTCCTGCCCCCGGTCCGGGCGGTCCTGCGCCGCTGGATGCGGCGGCGCCTCCTCGCCGGGGTGGAGGTCCACCGGTGGGACGGAGGGGGGAGCGAGCCCCGGGACGTCGATCTCTGAGGTCGGCGGCGCCCCTCATCGCAGCAGCTCGGGCGCGACCGGGCAGTCGGGACGGCGCGCCGCGTCCCGCGGGTGCTGGGGACCCTTGGGCCCGACGACGCGATCGGCGACGTCGAGCGGCACGACATCGACCGCCGGCTCGTCGCCGAGCCGGGCGCCGAGCACGTCGAAGAGGCGGGCCGGGAGGGTGCGGCCGGCGCCGGCGACGAACCAGACCGGGGCCGGCACCTCGCGTGCGGCCCGGGCGAGCCCGACCGCTCCGGCCGGGACCACCGCGCCGTCCGGTCCGAGCGCGTGGACCCCCACGAGCACGTGGCCGGGCGAAGACGCCAGACCCTCGGCCTCGCTCACGGGGCGCGCGACACGGGCCGGCCGGCCGCAGCCGCGGACGGCCAGGAGGTGCAGGTCGGGGCGGATCGCGCCGGTCGCCTCGACGACCTCGGCGGCACCGAGCACGAGGACCGGGTCCTCGGGCGGGAAGGGGAGTGCCTCGGCGAGGCGGGTGGGCGTCGGGTCCGTGCGGAGCAGCCGGCAGGCCTCGGCGGCGGCGTCGGCGGGGTCGGGGGCGCACAGGGCCCGGGCGCAGAGCCACCAGAGCCGGCCGTTCACGGGGTGGTGGGCGACGAGACGGCGGCAGGCCACCACGAGCCCGGCGGGGTCGTCGCGGAACCCGCCCAGGCAGTCGGCGGCCTCCTCGACGAGGTCGGTGTCGTCGGTGTCGGCCCAGCGGGCGAGGTGGCGGAGCCGCTCGAAGGGCTGCACCCGCGGACCATACCCGCGGCGTCTCGCTCGCAACCGGCGGGACCCCGATCGGGTCGGGACCCGTGGCTCCCGGGCGGCCCGGGCTCGCGCGCCGCGGCGCCGCCGAGGGCCGGGGGCGCCGAGGACGGCCGCGCGACCTAAGGTGCGGTGATGGTGTTCGAGGCGAGCGAGGCGGCCGGCCCGGGCGTCCCGGCCGGCCTGGCCGGGGTCGGGGAGCGGACCGACCGCCGCATCGGCGACCTGCTCTCCGCCGAGGAGCGGCGGTGGGGCGACGCCGACCCCGACCTCCGGGAGCCGCTGACGGCGCTGCGGGAGCTCGTCCTCGCCGGCGGCAAGCGGCTCCGGCCCGCCTTCTGCTACTGGGCCTTCGTCGGTGCGGGAGGTGAGCCCGACGACCCGGCCGTCGTCGACGTCGGGGCCGCGCTCGAGCTCCTCCACACCTTCGCCCTCGTCCACGACGACATCATGGACGGGTCGCGGTGGCGGCGGGGTGCCCCGACGGTCCACGAGCGCTTCACCGCCCGCCACGCCGAGCGTGCCTGGCAGGGGGAGGGCCGTCGCTTCGGGGAGGGGGCGGCGATCCTCGTGGGCGACTTCGCCTTCGTCTACGCCGACGTGCTCATGGCCCGCACGTCCCCGGAGGTCCGGTCGCTCTTCGACGAGCTCCGGCTCGAGCTCTGCGTCGGCCAGTACCTCGACCTGGTCGGGACCGCGTCCCGGACCGGGGACCCCGAGCGGGCCCGGCGCATCGAGCGGTTCAAGTCGGCGAAGTACACCGTGGAGCGCCCGCTCCACCTCGGCGCGGCGCTGGCGGGTCGCTTCGACGAGCTGGCCGGGCCGCTCAGCGCGGTCGGGCTGCCGTTGGGCGAGGCGTTCCAGCTCCGCGACGACCTGCTCGGGGTGTTCGGGGACACCACGATCACCGGCAAGCCCGTCGGGGACGACCTCCGGGAGGGCAAGCTCACCCCGCTCGTGGCGATCGCCACCCAACGGGCCGACGCCCGCCAGCGCGAGGTGCTCGGATTCCTGGGCCATCCCGACCTCGGCGAGGACGACCTCGCGGCGCTGCGCACCACGCTCGTCGACACGGGCGCCTGCGACGAGGTGGAGGAGGCGATCGGGCGCCTCGTCGACGAGGGGCTCGACGCCCTCGCGTCGGTGCCGATCGTCGAGTCGGCCCGTGACGCGCTCGCGGACCTGGGCCGGTTCGTGGCCTGGCGGGATCGCTGAACGGGCCGATGGCCCCCCGGCGCCGCGTCGAAGCGGCCGGGGCGAGCTCCGGTAGGCTCCGCCGACGATGGATCGAGGCTCGGTTCCGCCGTCGATCGAGGTGGCCGGGCTCGAGAAGCGCTACGGCGACACCCCCGCGGTCGACGGCCTGTCGCTGTCCGTCGGGACCGGTGAGATCTTCGGCCTCCTGGGACCGAACGGTGCCGGCAAGACGACGACCGTCGAGATCCTCGAGGGCTACCGGCGCCCCGACGCCGGCTCGGTGCGCGTCCTCGGGCTCGACCCCTGGCGTGACGGCGCGCGCCTGCGGCCCCGCATCGGGGTGATGTTGCAGGACGGTGGCCTGTACCCGGGGATCCGGCCGCTCGAGGCGCTCCGGCTCTTCGCGTCCTACTACGACGAGCCTGACGACCCCGAACGCCTCCTGGGCCTCGTCGGGCTCGGCGAGGCGCGCCGCACGGTGGTGCGCCGGCTCTCGGGGGCCAGGCCCAGCGCCTCTCGCTGGCCCTCGCCCTCGTCGGCCGGCCCGAGATGGTCTTCCTCGACGAGCCCACGGCGGGGATGGATCCCCACGCCCGCGCCACCACGTGGCGGTTCGTGCGCGAGTTGCGGGAGCAGGGTGTCACCGTCCTGCTCACGACCCATGCGATGGACGAGGCCGAGCAGCTCTGCGACCGGGTCGCGATCATCGACCACGGCCGGCTGGTCGCCTGCGGGACCCCGGCCGAGCTCACCTCCGTGGCCGTGGCCGAAGGGGTGTGGTTCCGCACCGCGCCCGGACTGGACGTGGGCTCGATCGCCCGGTCCCTGGGGCTTCCCGACGGCTCCGTGGTGGAGGAGCGCCCCGGTGAGTACCGGGCGGGGGCGCTGGTCACGCCGCACCTCGTCGCCGATCTCGCGGCCTGGATGCGCGACCACGGGGCCACCCTGGGGGAGCTGCGGGCCGGACGGCAGTCGCTCGAAGAGGTCTTCCTGCGCCTCACCGGCGAGGGACGAGCGTGAAGGTCGTACGATGAGGGCCCGGGCCGTGGTCGCGCAGGCCCGGATCGAGACGCTCCTCACGCTCCGGCGCGGGGAGAGCGTGCTCGTCACGCTCGGGATCCCGCTGGGGATCCTGGTCTTCTTCGCCAAGGTCGACACCGGCACGATGTTCGAGGATCTCGATCCGGTGGACTTCCTCGTGCCCGGGGTCCTGGCCCTGGCCGTGATGTCCACCGCCATGGTGAGCCTCGGGATCGCGACCGGCTTCGAGCGTCGCTACGGCGTGCTGAAGCGCCTCGGGTCCACACCCCTGTCGCGGGCGGGCCTCCTCGCGGCCAAGACCGTCAACGTCCTGGCCATCGAGCTGGCTCAGGCGGCCGTGATCCTCGGCACGGGGATCGCGCTCGGTTGGGAGCCGAGCTGGCGGATCGCGCCGGCGACCGCGGTGCTCCTCGTGGGCACGATCGCCTTCGCGGGGATCGGGATGCTGCTCGCCGGGACCCTCCGGGCCGACGCGAACCTGGCCGTGTCCAACGGCCTCTTCCTCGTGCTCCTCTTCCTCGGTGGGATGGCCTACCCCCTGGACCAGCTCCCCCGAGCCCTCGAGCTGCTCGGCGCGGCGCTCCCGGCGGCCGCGCTGGCCGAGTCGGTGCGGGGCGTCCTCGACCCGTCCCGCGGCCTCCCGGCCGGGAGCTTCGCCGTCCTGGTGGCCTGGGCCGTCGCCGCGCCGCTGGCCGCGTCCCGGTGGTTCCGCTGGGAGGAGTGACGGGGGGGATCAGAGGATCTCGGCGAGGAGCTCGTCGAGGAGCTCCTCGTCGGAGAGCCCGTAGACCCGGCCGCGCACGACGCCGTCAGGGTCGATGAAGAAGGTCTGGGGGATCGCGCGGACCCCGTAGCTCCGCGCGACCGAGCCGTCCTCGTCACGTCCGAGGGGCCAGTCCACGCCCAGCTCCTCCGCGAAGGCGATCGAGTCGGCCGGGAGATCCTCGTAGGTGACGCCGAGCACCTCGAGGCCGGCGTCGGTGTGGCTCTCCCGGGCGGAGGCGAGGAGGGGGAACTCGTCGCGGCACGGCTTGCACCACGAGGCCCAGAAGGTGAGCACCACGGGCCGGCCCCGGTACTCGTCGAGGCGCACCGCCGGTCCGTCGAGGCCCGGTACCTCGAACCCCGGCGCCGGCCGGCCCACCTCGGCGACGCCCGGGACCGAGACGGCACCCTCGGAGGGGACGGAGGTCGACGGCGCCGAGTCCTCGCCCGCCCGGACCACCCAGATGCCGAGCACCAGACCGACCACGAGCAGCCCGAGGGCCAGCCCCGACAGCAGGGCGCGGCGGGCGCCCGGCGCCCGGCGGGGAGCGTCGGGGGCGTCGGGGGCCGCGACGTCAGGCGGCACGGACGAGGGTGTCGACGGCAACGGCGGCGAAGAGGAGCGCGAGGTACCGGTTGGAGAACGCGAAGAACCCGATGGCCCGCTCGGGCGTGGGCCGGCGGGCGAGGAGCACCGCTTCCCGGACGAAGGCGGCCCCGAGGGCGAGGGCCGCGACCAGGTACGCCACCCCGGTGTCGGCCACCAGGGGTAGGGCGAGCGTCGCGGCGACCACCCCGACCGTGTAGACGAGGCTGTGGCGCACCGCCGTGGGGATCCCCGGGTCACCGGGAGCATGGGGATGCCGGCGGCGGTGTAGTCGTCGAGGTAGCGCACCGCCAGGGCCCAGAAGTGGGGGGCGTCCAGAGGAACACGACGGCGAAGAGGACCCAGGCCGGGGCGCCGACCCGTCCGGTCACCGCCGCCCACCCCACGAGGACCGGGACCGCGCCGGCCGCGCCGCCGATCACGATGTTCTGGTCGGACCGGGGCTTCAGCCAGATCGTGTACACGAAGACGTAGAAGAGCATGGCCCCGACCGACAGCGCCGCCGACAGGAGGTTCACGGTGACGGCCAGCCACGCGAAGGCCCCCACCTCGAGGACGAGGCCGAAGACCAGCGCCTGGCGGGGCTCGACCTCGCCCCGGGGGAGCGGCCGGCGGCTCGTCCGGCTCATCACCTGGTCACGGTCGCGCTCGATCCAGCAGTTGAGGGTGTTCGCGCCCCCAGCGGCCATCGCGCCACCGAGGAGGACCGCGCCGATCAGGCCCGGCGAGGGGAAGCCGCCGTCGGCCAGGATCATCGCGGGAACCGTCGTGACGAGCAGCAGCTCGACCACGCGAGGCTTCGTGAGCCGGACGTACGACCCGATCAGGGCGAGGAGGCGACGAGGGTGGGCGGCCGCTGCGTGCGTCGCCTCGGAGGTCACAGGCACCGGCTCGTCATGCTGGTCGAACCCCTCCGGCCCCTCCGGCCCCTCCGGCCGCCATGGTCCGCCGGTCCCCGTACCGGCCCCCGCGAGGGCGAATGTACCGCAGGGTCCCTCCCGGGATCGAAGCAGCCACCGGGGCGGGAAGTAACCTACGCGGCCATGTCCCCCGCCGCGGACCCGGCGCCCAGCGAGGCGCGGCAGTCGATCCGAATGACCGCGGACCGGATCCTCGCCCTCCCGTCGGCCGAGCTGGGGGAGCGCAAGTCACGCGCGGGGATCCTCATCCCGGCCACCGCCAACGTGAGCCGGAGGCTCGTGTGGGCCGAGGTCGTGGCGGTCGGGCCGACCGTCCGCAACGTCGAGGAGGGGGACCGGGTGCTCTTCAGCCCGGATTCGGGCTATGAGGTGGAGGTCCGGGGCGAGTCCTACCTGATCCTGCGCGAGCGGGACGTCCACGCGGTGGCGTCCGACCGGGAGGAGGGCCAGACCGGCCTCTACCTCTGAGCTGCGGCGGGCCCCGCCTCGCCCCGCCGCCGACCCGAGGACCCCCTGATGATCGACCCCACGACCACCCTGAGGCTCGACGGCAAGCGCGCGCTGGTGACCGGAGGGACCCGGGGCATCGGCCGGGCGGTGGCCGAGGCGTTCGCCGCGGCGGGGGCCCGGGTCTGCGTGATGGCGCGCAAGCCCGAGGAGCTCGAGGAGACCCGGACCGCGCTCGAGGGCCTGGCTCCGGCGGTGGCGACGTTCGCCGGATCGGCCGGCGATCCGGAAGCGATCGAGGGGGTCGTCGAGCACTGCCTGGCCGAGCTCGGCGGCCTCGACGTCCTCGTGAACAACGCGGGGACCAACCCGGCCTTCGGGCCGATGATCGACATCGAGCACCGGGCGGTCCGCAAGATCCTCGAGGTCAACCTCGAAGGACCGCTGCTGCTGACCCAGGCCGCCTGGAGGGCCTGGATGCGAGAGCACGGGGGGCCGTCGTGAACATGGCGTCGGTGGGTGGGGTCCACCCCGCGCCGTTCATCGGCTTCTACAACGTCTCGAAGGCCGCGCTCATCCACCTGACCCGGCAGCTCGCGATGGAGCTCGGCCCCGCCGTGCGGGTGAACGCGCTGGCGCCGGGGCTGGTGAAGACGTCGATGTCCCGGGCCCTCTACGAGGGCAACGAGGAGGAGCTCTCGGCGCGGTTCCCGCTCCGCCGTCTCGGCGTGCCCGACGACGTGGCGGGCGCGGCGCTCTTCCTCGCCTCCGAGGCCTCGTCGTGGCTCACCGGCGAGGCCATCGTCGTCGACGGTGGCGCCCACCTGACCTGACCCTCCCCGCGGGCGAGGCGGCCCTCAGTCCCGGAGCCACTCGGTCCCCTCCCGGTGGCGCTGCGCCAGCTCCCGGTACGCGGACGGGTTGGCGGCCACCCAGAGCTCGGCGGGGGAGCCGGGCACCGGCCGCTTGAGCCGAGCCGGTGCGCCGGCCACGAGGAACCCGGGCGGGACGGTCGTGCCCGCGGCCACGACCGAGCCGGCGGCGACGAGGGACCGGGCTCCCACGGTCGCCCCGTCCAGGACGACCGCGCCGTTGGCGACGAGGCACTCCTCTTCGAGCACGGCCCCGTGGATCACGCAGTTGTGGGCCACCGTCGCCCCCGGCCCGACCTCGGTGTGGAGGCCCGGTGGGCCGTGGAGGACGGCACCGTCCTGGACGTTGGCCCCCGCCCGGAGGATCACGGGCGAGAAGTCGGCCCGCAGGACGGCCCCGTACCAGACGGAGGCACCGTCCTCGACCACGACGTCACCGACGAGGACCGCGGTGGGGGCCACCCAGGCCCCGGGATGGACGTTCGGCGTCAGGCCCTCGAACGAGAACTGGGGCATGCGGATCCTCCGGCCGGCCCGGTCAACGAGGACCCCGCCGGAAGGTCACCGGGGCCTCGGCGGGGTGGCGCACGGGCGGGACGCCGGACCTCCTCCGTTCGTCGAGGTAGGCCGCCACCCGCTCGAAGAGCACGTCCCCGAGCATCCGGCGCAGCTCGGGCTCGAGCGACCGGTACACGGGCTCGCGACCGCCGAAGGCCTCGGGAGCCTCCGTGCACCACCAGGCGAAGTCGTCACCGCCCTCGCCCCATCCGCGGCGATCGAACTCCGACAGCACCGACGTGACCGTGCCGTCGTCCTCCTCGCGATCCTCCCGGCGGAGCGGGAGCTGCCAGCACACCTCCGGCTTCAGCTCCGTGTGGTGCCGGTCGGTGCGGGCCGCGTGGAGGTGCAGCGCGCACCCCGCGCCCCCGGGGAAGCCGGGCCGGTTCAGGAAGACGCAGGCGTCCCCGACGAGCCGGGTCCGCCACGCGTCCTTCCCGGAGCGCGCGAAGACGCCCTTCGTCCGCCCGACCCTCGCGTGCTGCCACTCGTCGTCCCGGAGCCTCCGGGCCGCGCGCACGACGCGGTCCCGGTCCTTCCGGTCGGCGAAGTGCGCGCCGTAGGAGCAGCAGCCCTGCACCAGCTCGGGGGCCGGCTCCGTGAGGACCCCCTGGCAGCCGGCCCCGAAGATGCAGTGCCACGACGACGCGAGGAAGGTGACGTCGACCTGCCAGACGCGCCCCTCCTCGCCCGGGTCGGGGAACGTGGCCCACTCGCGGCTCGGCCCGATCGGCCGGGGTTCCGTCACCGGAGCACCTCCGCGATCTCGCTCCACAGCTCGCCCGTCGCCAGGAGCCCCCGCCAGAGCTGGTCGAGCACGACCCGCTCGTCGGGGGCGTGGGTCCGGTCGTCGGGGAGCCCCACGCCGAGGTAGAGGACCGGTCGGTCGAGGATCCGTCCGAGCGCCTCCTCCGGCCCCGACCCGCCCTCGCGCGTGAACACCGGCGCTCGGCCCCAGACCCGCTCGATCGCCCGGGCGGCGGCGCCGACGGCGGGGTGGTCGACCGGCGTGAGGGCCGGGCCGACCGCGCCGAGCCGCTCGATCCGCAGCTCCGCCCCGTCGGGCACCCGGTCGCGCAGCCATCGCTCGGCCAGGGCGGCGACGTCGTCGGGATCCTGGTCCGGGACGAGGCGGAACGTGAGCTTCAGCCGGGCCGTCGCCGGCACCACGGTCTTGACGCCTTCGGCGGCGTGCCCGGCGAGGATCCCCGTGACCTCGGCGGTGGGGCGGGTCCAGATGCGCTCGAGGGTGCTTCGTCCCGCCTCGCCGGTCAGGGTCCGCACCCCGGCGGACCGCCGGAAGGCGTCCTCGTCGAAGGGGACCGCGGCGAGCGCTCCGGCCTCGGCGGCGGTGAGGGTCGCACCCGGTCGTAGAAGCCGGGGACGGCCACGCGGCCGTCGGCGTCGTGGAGGGCGGCCACCAGGCTCGCCGCGACGTGCGCCGCGTTCGGCACGGCGCCGCCGAAGCTCCCGGAGTGCAGGTCGGCTTCGGCCGTGCGGACCACGACGTCGAGGGCGACGAGCCCCCGCAGGCCGGTGCACATGGACGGCCGGTCGGGGCCGAGCATCGCGGTGTCCGACACGACCACCCCGTCGCAGGCGAGACGTTCCCGCTCGGTCTCCAGGAGGTGGTCGAAGTGGGGACTCCCCACCTCCTCCTCGCCCTCGACGAGCAGCTTGAGGTTGACGGGGAGGCCGCCGTGCTCGGTGAGGAACGCCCGGACGACCTCGAGGTGGACGAGGACCTGCCCCTTGTCGTCGACGGCGCCACGCGCGAAGAGCCGGCCGTCGCGGACGGTGGGCTCGAACGGCGGACTGGTCCACTCGTCGAGCGGTTCGACGGGCTGCACGTCGTGGTGCCCGTAGACGAGGACCGTGGGGGCCCCCTCCGCGTGGAGCCAGTCGCCGTAGACGGCGGGGTGGCCGGCGGTCTCGATCACCTCGATGTGCTCGAGCCCGACGGCCCGCATGCGCGCCGCGCACCACTCGGCGGAGGCGCGCACGTCGCTCTCCCGGCGCGGGTCGGCCGAGATCGACGGGATGCGGAGCCAGGCGACGAGGTCCTGGAGGATCCGGTCGCGCTCCCGGTCGAGGTACCCGGCGAGGATCGGAGCGGGCGGCATCCCGGCGAGCGTACTGCGCGCCGCGCGCCGCTCCCGGGACGGCCGGGGCGGGTCGGACCGGCCCGCCGGGGAGGTCTCGGTAGGCTTCGGCCATGCCCGATCCCGGCCGGCTGCTGGCGGATCTGCGGGCCGTCCTCGGGCCCGATCGGGCCCGGGCCGAGCCGCTCGAGCTGTCGCTCTACGGGCGCGACGCCGGGACCACGCGCGGCCGGCCCGCGGCGGTGTGCTTCCCGCGTTCCACCCACGAGGTCGCGGCCGCGGTCCGGGTGGCCGCTCGCCACGACCGCCCGTTCGTGGCCCGGGGGAGCGGGACCGGGCTGGCCGGTGGGGCCACGCCGGTCGGCGACCCGGTCGTCGTGGTCACCACGCAGCTCAACCGGGTGCTCGGCGTGGACCCCGACGAGCGGGTCGCCTGGGTCGAGCCCGGCGTGCTGAACCTCGACCTCTCCCGGGCGGTGCGCCACCTCGGCCTCCACTACGCCCCCGACCCGTCGTCACAGCAGGCCTGCTCGATCGGCGGCAACGTGGGGACGAACGCCGGTGGACCGCACTGCCTGGCGTACGGCGTCACCGCCGCCCACGTGCTCGCGGTCGAGGTGGTCCTCCCCGATGGTGAGGTGGCGATGCTCGGCGGGCTCGCACCCGACCGGCCCGGCTACGACCTGCGGGGCTGCTTCGTGGGCAGCGAGGGGACGATGGGGATCGCCACCCGCATCGCGGTGAGGCTCACGCCCGACCCCCCCGACGTCCGCACCATGCTGCTCGACTTCGACTCGGTCGAGGCGGCCGCCGCCACCGTGACCGGGATCCTCGGGGCCGGGGTGGTCCCGGCCGCGGTGGAGATGATGGACGCCCTCATCACCCGGGCGGTCGAGGACTTCGTCGGTGCCGGCTACCCGCGCGACGCGGCCGCCGTCCTCCTCGTCGAGGTCGACGGTCTCCCCGCCGGCGTCGCGCACGATGTCGCCGTCGTGCGGTCGGTCGCCGAGGCCGAGGGTGCCCGGTCGGTGCGGGTGGCCGCCGACGAGTCGGAGCGGGCCCTCCTGTGGAAGGGGAGGAAGTCGGCCTTCGGGGCCGTCGCCCGGATCGCGCCCGACTACTACCTCCACGACGCCGTGGTCCCCAGGACGCGGCTCGTCGACGTCCTCGCCGAGGTCGGGGCCATCGCCGCCGCGCACGAACTCACGGTGATGAACGTGTTCCACGCCGGTGATGGCAACCTGCACCCGCTGATCGTCTTCGACGCCCGGGAGCCAGGGGTGTGGCAGCGGGTGCACGACGCGGGGGAGGCGATCCTGCGGGCCTGCGTGGACGCCGGAGGAGTGCTGTCCGGCGAGCACGGCATCGGCCTGGAGAAGCGGGACTTCATGCCCCTGGTCTTCTCGACCGACGACCTCGACGCCCAGGCGCGCCTGCGCGACGCGTTCGATCCGCAGGGACGGGCCAACCCGGGCAAGGTCCTGCCCCGGGGCAGCCGTTGCGGCGAGCTCGGCGACCTCCCGGAGGGCGCGTGGATCTGACCGGCCGGGCGGCGAAGCGCCTGGCCGGCCTCGTGGAGCGGGCCACGGCGGTCGTCCCGGTCGGCGCCCGTACCCACTGGGAGGTCGGTGGTCCGCCCGCTCCGGCCACCGAGGTCCGCGCGCCGGGAGGGGTGGTCGAGCACGAGCCGGCCGAGCTCACGATCACCGTCGGCGCCGGCCTCACCGCGGCGGCGCTGGCCGACGTGCTCGCCGAGGCCGGGCAGGAGTGCCCGCTCGACCCCCGTGAACCCGGGGCGACCGTCGGCGGCGTCCTCGCCACGGGGTTGTCCGGGCCGCGCCGCCTCCGGTACGGGCCCCTGCGCGACCGGGTGCTCGAGGTCCGGTTCGTGACCGCGCGGGGCCGGCTGGTGAAGGGAGGAGGCCCGACGGTCAAGAACGTCACCGGCTACGACCTCCCCCGGCTGCTGGTGGGGTCCCTCGGAACGATCGGCGTCCTCGTGCAGGTGACCCTGCGGTGCCAGGCCCGGCCCCGCTGCGCCCGCTGGTTCGCCGGTGTCGAGACCCCTGACGCCGTCGGGCGGCGCCTCTTCCGGCCCTCGTCGGTCCTCTGGGACGGTGCCACCACCCGCGTCCTCCTCGAAGGGGATCCCGAGGACGTCGAAGCGGAGGCTCGCCGGGCCGGCCTCGAGCCGGGCGGGCCCGCTCCCTGGCCCGACGGACCGCACCGGGGTCGGGTGTCGGTCCCTCCGTCGCGGCTGGCGGCGCTCGGCACGGCGCTGGACGACTCGGAGGGGATCTCCTGGCTGGCCGAGGCGGGCGTCGGGACGGTGCACGTCGGCGCCGCGACCGTCGCCGCCCTCGCGGAGGCCCGACAGCGGGCCGAGGAGCAGGGTGGCTGGCTCCTCCGGGAGGCCGGCGCCGCCGAGCTCCACCCCTTCGGCGCCGTTCACGATCGGGCGCTCCAGTCGCGGGTCCGGCGGGCGTTCGACCCGGACGGGAAGCTGTCGCCGGGGAGGGTCCCGTGGTGACCGGGGCCCGGGAGAGCATCGCCCCGGGGGTGCTGGGTCTCGATCCCGCCGAGCTCGGATCCTGCGTGGCCTGCGGCCTGTGCCTCCCGCACTGCCCGACCTTCCGGGTGACCGGGTTGGAGATCGCCTCGCCCCGAGGGCGGATCGCGGCGATGCGCCTGGTCGACGAGGGCGCGGCGCCGATCGACCGGGCGTTCCGGGACGCGATGGAGGCCTGCGTGCAGTGCCGGGGCTGCGAGGCCGCCTGCCCGTCGTCGGTCCCCTTCGGTCACCTCATGGAGTCGACCCGGGCCGCCCTCGAGGCGGCCCCGCGGCGGGAGCGCCCGTGGCGCCGCCGGGCCGCCGAGTGGTGGGGCTACCGGGTGCTGCTCCCGCACCACCGCCGCCTGATGGCGGCGACGTGGCTCGCCTGGGCCGCGCAGCGCCTCGGCCTCGTCCCGCGCCGGGCGGGGCTGCCCCGTCTCCGGGCCCGCTCCCTGGCCCGGCCTCTACGGCCGACCGGCGCCCCGGCCGGGGCGGCCGACGTCTACCTCTATCCAGGATGCGTCATGGACGCCTGGCAGCGGGACGTGCACCGCGCTGCGGTCGCCGTGCTGGAGGCCGGCGGCGGCTCGGTGGTGCTGCCCGGACCCGGCGGTGACTGCTGCGGGGCCCTCCACCAGCACGCCGGCCGGCTCGACGAGGCCCGGCGGCTGGCCGGGCGGGTAGTCGCGTCGATGCCCGGCGACGCCCCGATCGTCGTCGACAGCGCCGGCTGCGGCGCGGCGATGAAGTCCTACGGCGACCTCCTGGGCACTCCCGAGGCCAGGGTCTTCTCGGCCCGGGTGCGGGACTTCGCCGAGCACGTCCGCGAGCGGGACCTGGCGCTGCGCCCCACCGGGCGCGCCGTGGTGGTCCAGGACCCGTGCCACCTGCGCCACGTGCAGCGGGCCGCCGGCGCGGTGCGAGACGTGCTGTCCCCGGCCTACGAGCTGCTCGAGACCGACGACGACGGGCTGTGCTGCGGCGCGGGCGGGACCTACCAGCTCCTCCGCCCGGAGCTCTCCGCGGCGATCCGGGACCGGAAGGTGGCCGAGATCGCACGGGCCGCGGAGCCGACCGGCCGAGCCCCGGTGGTCGCGTCGGCCAACCCCGGCTGCGCCCTGCACCTGACCGCCGCCGGGCTCGAGGTCCGGCATCCGGCCGAGCTCCTGGCCGACGCCCTATCCGCACGCGACGAGAGGACGGTCGACCGATGACCGACGTCGACGACGTCGTCGAGCGCCTGCGCGACCTGGAGGAGCAGCTCCGCGACCTGGCCTACGAAGCCCTGCGGTCCGCCGTGGAGGACGGCGACGAGGGTGCCCGCCAGGAGGAGCGCCGGCTCGCCCAGGCCCGCCGGGCGGTGGAGCGGGCGATCCGCGCTCTGGCTCCACCGGGCGCCGGCGAGCGCTGGGAGCAGGACTTACCCTGACATACCGTCTGATCCCGCGGGCCGATCCGTGCGCCACGGTCTGCGGTCGTGACCGGCCGTTGCCAGGGCGTGAGCTTCCCGTCACCATGAGGAGGCGAGAGGCGGCGCGCCGCAGGCGCGTCGAGCGTGGGGGAGGCCTTCGCGGGCCGGTGGTCACCCGGGGGCCGTGGAGCATGGGGGGAACATGGAGACGGAGCACTGGTCGGGGAGGCGGATCGCGGGCGTCGCCGGCATCGGGTTCGGGATCGTGGCCATATTGCTGCTGGCGCTCAGCGGCGACGGACCGGCCTACGACGACACGGCGGCCGAGGTCCGGGAGTTCTTCGTCGACGACGATTGGCGCGTGCACCTCGTGAGCTGGCTGAGTGCGTTGGCCTTCGTGTTCCTGCTGCTGCCGTTCGCCGCGGGCCTTCGCAGCGTGCTGGCGGCGGCCGAGATGCCCGACGACCCGATCTGGTCGCGGCTCTCGTACTCCGGCGCCGTGATCGCCGCGGCCATCGGTGGCGTCAGCGCGGCGTTCTGGGAGGTGCTGAGCCAGGGCGTGGCCGAGACGGCAGCCGACGACACCGTCGTGGCCCTGGCGCGCTTCGACACCGTGATCTTCACGGGCGTGCTGCCCTGGGCGCTCGCGCTGTTCGTGGGGGCCGCCTCGGTCGTCATCCTCCGCAGCGCGCTCCTGGCCCGATGGATCGGATGGCTCGGTGCCGCAGCCGCGACCCTGTCGGTCGTCGGGACGCTCTGGTTGTTCGCCGAGGACGACGAGGCCACCATCGCGTACGCCGGCTTCATCGGCCTCCCGCTCACCATCCTGTGGGTGGTCGTGATCGCCGTCGCGATGCTCCGGAGTCGCCGGCCGGTGGCCGCCCCGGTCACCTGACCGGGCGCTACGGCCGCTCGCGGCCGTTCAGCGCGTCGATGAGCCGGCGGAGCCGCTCCCAGTGGTGACGGTCGAACCTGAACGCGATCCGGGCCAGGTCGAGGTGGTCGCCGTCGGCGACCTCGGCCGGGGTGGGCTCGATCGCCTCGATCCGTCCCCGGACCACGATGTCGGCGAACCGTTCGTTGAGCTCGGCGAGCTTCGCCTCGTCGGGGGCCCGCTGGAGGCGGATCACGAGCTGGCCCTCGACGAAGCGCTGGGAGTGGTAGTTGGCGTAGAAGCCGTCCAGCTCGGCGACGGCCGCCTCGACGTCGTCGGTGATCGTGACCAGGCCGAGGTCCCCGGGCGAGATGTAGCCGCCGCCCTCCAGCTCCTGCTCGACCATGTCGCGCCAGCGCGCCCAGTAGGTCCCCTCGGGCACGTCGAGGAGCACGATGGGGGCCGGCTGCGACTTCCCGGTCTGCACGAGGGTGAGCAGCTCGAAGGCCTCGTCGAGCGTGCCGAACCCGCCCGGGAGCAGCCCGAAGCCGTGGGACTCCTTCACGAAGGAGAGCTTGCGGGTGAAGAAGTACCGGAAGTTGATGAGCTTGGGGTCGTCGGCGATGAACTGGCTGGTGACCGCCTCGAAGGGGAGCCGGATGCTCACCCCGAAGCTGCGCTCCGGCCCGGCACCCTCGATGCCGGCCTCCATGATCCCGGGTCCGGCTCCGGTGACGACCATCCAGCCCCGCTCCGCCAGCGCCGCGGCGAGGCGCCGGGCCTGGTCGTAGAGGGGCGAGTCGGGCTCGGTCCGGGCCGATCCGAAGATCGACGCCTTGCGGGCCGCCCGGTAGGGGCCGAAGACCGAGAAGGCGTAGCGCATCTCCTTGAGGGCGGCGTTGGCGATCTTCAGGTCGCCCCGCGACGCCCGGTCGCGCCCGAGCCGGAGCGCCGAGACGACCAGCTCGAACAGCAGGTCGGTGTCGCACTCGAACCCCGCCCGGGTGAGCAGCTCGACGACCGCCTGGTCGAGGTCGGGATCTCCGGTCCGGTAGCGGGGGAGCGCGTCCACGGGTTCAGGAGGCCGGCCGGCCCGGCGCTCCACCGAGCACGGGGGCCGCCAGCTCGGCGAGCGACGTCTCCGGGCGGGCTCCGAGGTGGGAGATCACCTCGGCGGCCGCGATCGCGCCCAGGCGGCCGCAGACGTCGAGGCCGAGACCGCGGGTGAGGCCGTGGAGGAACCCCGCGGCGTAGAGGTCGCCGGCCCCGGTGGTGTCGAGGACGTGGGCCACCGGCCGGGCGTCGACGACGTGGACCTCGTCGTCGGCGACGATGACCGATCCGTGCTCGCTGCGGGTCAGGGCGGCGATCTCGCAGTGGTGGCGCACCCGCTGGAGGGCCGCGTCGAACGTGTCGACCTCGTAGAGGGAGCGGATCTCCACCTCGTTGGCGAAGAGGACGTCGACCTCGCCCTCCACCAGGCCGAGGAACTCGTGACGGTGACGATCGACGCAGAAGGGGTCGGAGAGCGTGAGCGCCACCCGACGCCCGGCACTCCGGGCGACGCGGGCCGCGGAGCGGATGGCCTCCTTGGCCTCGGGCTGGTCCCAGAGGTAGCCCTCCAGGTAGGTGACCTGCGCGCGGGCGACGAGGGCGTCGTCGACGTCCCCGGGGCCGAGGTGGGCCGAGGCGCCCAGGTACGTGCACATCGTCCGCTGGGCGTCGGGGGTGACGATCACCAGGCAGCGGCCGGTCGCGGGGCCCTCGCTCGCCGGGGTGACGTCGAAGCGCACGCCGGCCGCCCGGAGGTCGTGCGCGAACACGCTCCCGAGCTGGTCGTCGCGCACCCGCCCGACGTAGGCCACCCGGGCGCCGAAGGAGGCCAGGCCGGCGATGGTGTTGGCGGCCGACCCGCCGGACACCTCGACGGCGGGCCCGAGCGCGGCGTACACCCGGTCGGCGCGGTCCGCGTCGACCATCGTCGCGGTCCCGCGGGTGAGCCCCTGGCGGACGACCAGCTCGTCGGCCTCGTGGCTCAGCACGTCGACGAGCGCGTTCCCGATCCCGACGACGTCGAGGAGCCCTCCGTCGGTGTCCACGTCGCTCACGGCGTCTCGGCGCCGCGCGGGGTCAGGAGCACCACCGGCTGCTCGCCGGGGGGGCGGAGCCGGCGGCCCCGGGTGCGGATCCGCCCGTAGAGGGTGGTGCGCTGCTCGAGGCTGCGCCCGAGCGGTTCGAGGATGTCCCGGAAGCCGTCGTCGTCGAGCTCCTGGCCGTGGCGGGACCCGGCCGCCCGGGAGATGTTCTCGTCCATGAGGGTGCCGCCCAGGTCGTTGGCCCCGGCCCGGAGGACCTGGCGGGTCCCCTCGACCCCGAGCTTCGGCCACGAGACCTGCACGTTGTCGATCCAGCCCCGGTAGGCGATCCGCCCCACCGAGTGCACGAGCAGCGCCTCACGGAACGTCGGTCCCGGGCGGGCCCGGTGCTGCAGGAAGATCGGGCTGGCCATGTGGACGAAGGGGAGCGGCACGAGCTCGGTGAACCCTCGTGTCTCCTTCTGGAGGTCGCGGGTGCGGACCAGGTGGCGGGCCACGTGGACCGGCCGCTCCACGTGCCCGAACATGATCGTGACGTTGGAGCGGAGCCCGACCGAGTGGGCCACCCGGTGGGTCTCCAGCCACTGCTCCGTGTCGACCTTGTCGGGGCAGAGCACGGCCCGGACCTCGTCGTCGAGGATCTCGGCCGCGGTGCCCGGAAGGGTGGACAGGCCGGCGCCCTTCAGCTCCACGAGGTACTCACGCAGGGGCACGCCGAGGCGGCGGGCGCCCTCGGTCACCTCGAGGGCCGAGAAGCCGTGGACGTGCACGTCAGGCGCGGCCTCCTTCACCGCCCGGATCACGCCGAGGTAGTAGTCACCGTCGAAGTCCGGGTGGATGCCGCCCTGCAGGCACACCTCGGTGGCGCCGAGCTCCACCGCCTCGGCGACGCGGCGCTGGATCTCCTCCAGGTCGAGCAGGTAGGGGTCCCCGCGGAGGTTGAGGGACAGCGGTCCCTTCGAGAAGGCGCAGAACCGGCACTTGAAGGTGCAGATGTTCGTGTAGTTGATGTTGCGGTTCCGGACGAACGTGACCACGTCTCCGACGATCTCGCGGCGCAGGTCGTCCGCGACCTCGGCCACCCTGGTCACCTCGGGCCCCCGCGCCGCGAGCAGCACGGCGAGCTCGTCCACGCCGGGCTCCTCGCCGCGCGCCACGCCGGCGAGCACCTCGCCGACGGGGCCGCCGGCCCGGCTGGGCACGGGGGCAGGGAGCAACGTCGGGGGAGGGAGCTCGCCCCCGGCGGCCCAGACGTCGTCGCGGGCGAGACCCTCGGCGTCGCTGCGCACGAGCACCGGGAAGCGCACGTCGGGATGGAGCCACCCCTCCGCCGCCGCGACGTACTCCGGGTACACGGTGAGGCGAGGAGCGAGGACCTTGCCGGCCGCCTCCGTGGCGGCCCGGAGGCGGTCGAGCGCCGGCCAGGGGCGCTCCGGGTTGACGTGGTCGGGCGTGACCGGGGAGACGCCGCCCCAGTCGTCGATGCCGGCCTCGACGAGGGCGCCGAGATCCTCGCTGAGGTTGGGGGAGCCTGGACGTGCATCGGCCCCCGAGCACGAGCCGCGCCGCCCCCACCGTCCAGAGGAGCTCGTCGGGAGGGCACGACGGCTCGCGGTGCATGGCCGTGCCCGGCTTGGCCAGGAAGTTCTGGACGATGACCTCCTGCACGTGGCCGTGGCGCTCGTGGGCCGCCCGGATCGCCAGGAGCGCGTCGATCCGCTCGGCTCGCGTCTCGCCGATCCCGACGAGGATCCCGGTCGTGAACGGGACGCGCGCCTGCCCGGCCGCCTCCAGGGTGGCGAGGCGCCGCTGCGGGGTCTTGTCGGGCGCGCCGTGGTGCGGTCCCCCCGGCGCGCCCAGTCGCTCCGCGAGGGACTCCACCATCATCCCCTGCGAGGGGCACACGGCCCGGAGGCGCTCGAGGTCGTCCCGTGAGAGCGCACCGGCGTTGGCGTGGGGCAGGAGCCCCGTCTCGTCGAGGACCAGCCGGGCCGCGGCCTCGAGGTAGTCGACCGTCGAGCCGTAGCCGTGGCGGGCGAGCCACGCCGCGGCGGCGGGGTAGCGGGCCTCGGGCGCCTCCCCCAGGGTGAGGAGGGCCTCGTGGCACCCGAGGGCGGCACCGGCCCGGGCGATCCGCACGACCTCGTCGGGCGGGAGGAACGGTGAGTCGAGGCGGGCCGGGGGCTTGGCGAACGTGCAGTACCCGCAGCGGTCCCGGCAGAGCATCGTGAGCGGGACGAAGACCTTGGGGGAGTAGGTGATGCGATCCCCGTGGTGGAGGTCACGCAGCCGGCCCGCCTCGGCCATGAGCTCCTCGAGCGGCGCGTCGGCCAGGTCCCGGGCGTCGGAGATGTCGAGCATGCCCGCAGGATAGGCCAGCGCCGCGACGGCGCCGGCGAGGGGTCCCCGTGGCGGCGATCAGGGGTCCTCGCCGGCCGTCGCCCGGTCGACGAGCCACCGGATCCGGGCCGCCCGGACGCGGGCCGCGGGCACGTCGTCGCCGCCGCGAACCCGCGCGAAGGCCTCCCGCTTCTCCGCGCCGGCGACGGTGAACACGAGCAGGCGGGCCCGGGCGAGAGCCGGGAGCGTGAGCGTCACCCGCCGGTGGGCGTGGCGGTCGTCGCCGGCGGCGACCACGAGACGGTCGCCCTCGGCGAGGGAGGAGCTCCCGGGGAAGAGGGAGGCCGTGTGCCCGTCGGCCCCCAGGCCGAGGTGGACGAGGTCGAGCGGCTGGCGGCGTCGGAGGACCGCGTCGTAGCCGGCGGCGGCCTCCTCGGGGGTCCTCCCGGCCCCGCGCATCGAGTGCACGGCGGCCACCTCGACGTGGTCGAGCAGCGCCCGCCGGGCCATGCCCTCGTTCGAGTCGTCGTGGTCGACCGGGACCCACCGCTCGTCACCCAGGAAGATCTCGACGGCCCGCCAGTCGACGCCGGCCTCCTGGGCGAGGCGTTCGTAGCAGCGACGGGCGGTGGAGCCGCCCGAGACCGCCAGCGATCGCGGCGCCTCGGCGACGACCAGCCGGGAGAAGGCGGCGGCGACGTCGTCGACCACCTCGACCGCGACCCCCTGCCGCCGGAGGGGCCCGGTGTCCGTCACGGGCGCGTGGCGAGGGCCTCGAGAGCCGAGAGGGGGTCGCTCCCGAGGTCGACCCGGAGGGCTCTCCGTCCCCGCGAGCGGAGGATCTCGAGGTCGCCGAGGGCCTGGGCCGCGACGAGGCGGGCGAACCCGTACGCGTGGCCGGGAACGGCGACGTCGTCGTCGGTCTCGTGTCCCGCGCTCGGCCCGGCCACGAGCTGCACCACCACGACGGTCGGCGGCCCCCCCTTGTGGAGCTGGCCGGTCGAGTGCAGGTAGCGCGGCCCGAAGCTCCGGGTGACGGCGACGCCGAACCGGTCCCGCAGGGAGCCCTGGAGCCGGGCCAGGGCCCCGTCCACGGCGCCGTCGACGGGCAGGAACGCGCACAGGGCGACGTGGTCGCGGGGACGGACCGTGCGGTCGAGCCAGCGAGGGAGCTCGTCCGGCGGGGCTCCGGGCTCGGGCCGGCCCGGCCAGGTGTCGAGGAGGCGGGCGGTGGCCTCCTTCGCCGCGGCGACGTCGGGCTCGTCGAAGGGATCGACGCCCAGGCCGTGTCCGACCACGGCGGTGGCGACCTCCCAGCGGAAGCAGAGCTCACCGAGCCCCCACGGCGAGTCGAGGTGCTGGCGGAGGACCGGCCGGCCCGCGGCCTCGAGGGCCGCGGCCCCGGGGGCGTCCTCGTCGCCACAGCCGACCGCGACGAAGGTGCGGTCGTCCCCGTAGGCGGACAGGTCGCCGGGCGGCTCACCGGCCACGGGCACGAGCCCCCGGCCCCGTTTGCCGGTCGACTCGGCGAGGAGCTGCTCGACCCACAGGCCGAACGTCGCGACCGGCCGGGCGCACAGGAAGGTCACCTTGTCCCGACGGGCGGCGTGCTCGGCCACGAGGTGGCGACCGAGCTCGACTCCCGGGGCCAGGTCCTGCTCGTCGAAGTCGAGGAGGACGGTGGGGTCGAGCCCGAGGAGCGCGGCGGGGACCAGCCCGAACAGCGACAGCGCCGAGTAGCGCCCGCCGACGTCGGGGCGGTTCCGGAACACGGCCCGGAAGCCCTGCTCGGTGGCGAGGCGGTCGAGGACCGTGCCCGGGTCGGTGACGGCAGCGGTCCGGGCGGGCGAGGGGACGCGCGCCCGCCACGCCGCGAGCATCGCGTTGGGCTCGATCGTGGTCCCCGACTTCGACGCCACCAGGGCCAGGCCGGCCGGCTCGGCCTCGGCCAGGGCATCGGCGACCGTGCGCGGGTGGGTCGTGTCGAGCACGCGCAGCGGCCCCCCGAACGTGGCCCGGAGCATCTCGGGGGCGAGGGACGAGCCGCCCATCCCGAACAGCACGGTGAGCGACGTCGAGGCCCGGACCTCCTCGGACCACTCGACGAGACCGGCGGCGTGGTCCCGCATCTCGCTCGGGCAGTCGAGCCAGCCGAGCCGGCCCGCCGAGACGTTTCCCTCGGGCCACAGCGACGGGTCCCGGCGGGCGAGACGGGCCGACAGGGCCGGCGTGGGGTCCATGCGGCGATGATACGGGCGTGGATCGCGACACCGTCGACGTGTACGAGCACCGCGCGTCCGAGTGGACGGCACGGCGCCGGCCTGCCCGGGTGGAGGAGGCGCGCGGGCTCGCCCGCCGCACCGGGCCAGGGGCCGTGCGCGCCGATCTGGGATCGGGTCCCGGGTTCGTGACCGGCGCGCTCGGGGCGCCGGTCGTGGCCCTCGACGCGGCTGGGACCATGCTCGGGCTCGTCCGGCGACGGGCGCCGTCGGCGTGGTGCGTGCAGGGCGACCTCGAGGCGCTGCCGTTCCGGGACCGGAGCCTGGGCGCCGCGTGGGCCCAGGCGAGCTACCTCCACGTCCCCAGGGCCGGGCTGCCGCGCGCCCTGGCCCAGCTCCACCGGGCCTGCGCGCCGGGCGCCCCGTTCCTTCTCGTGCTCCGGAGCGGCCGGGGTGAGGGGCGGCGCCGGGACGACGACTTCCCGGGTCGCTTCTTCGCCCGGTGGGAAGCCGGCCCCCTCACCGACGTCCTCGTCGGAGCCGGCTTCGCCGTCGAGGCGCTCCGGGTGGAGGACGAGTGGATCGTCGCGGAGGCCACCCGGGCCCGCTCCCTCCCCGACACGGTCGGTCCGGGCATGCGGCTGCTCGTCTGCGGGCTGAACCCCAGCCTCTCCGCGGCGGACGCCGGCGTGGGGTTCGCGGGCCGCAGCAACCGCTTCTGGCCGGCGGCCGTCGCCGCGGGCCTCGTGCCCCGGGACCGCGACCCGTTCGCCGCCCTCGCCGCCGGGGTGGGGATGACGGACCTGGTGAAGCGGGCGACCCCGGGCGCGGCCGAGCTCCGGACCCAGGAGTACCGGGAGGGCGCGGGGCGGGTCGAGCGCCTCGTCCGCTGGCTCCGCCCGCGGGCGTCGTGCGTCGTCGGCCTGGCCGGTTGGCGGGCCGCGGTGGACCGTCACGCCCGGCCCGGGCCACAGCCCCTTCCCTTCGGCGGGCGGCCCGTCTACCTCATGCCCTCCACGAGCGGCCTCAACGCGCGGTCCCGACCGGAGGACCTCGTCGGGCACCTCCGGGCCGCGGCCGCGCTGGCGGCCTCGGCGGGCTGAGCCGGTCCGCGCCGGGCCGGGTCAGCCTCCGAGCTCGGCGGCCCGCTTGGCCAGGGTCTCCAACCCGTCGTGGTACGAGGCGGCGAACGCCGCGACGCCGTCACGCTCGAGCGTCGCGGTGACGTCGTCGATGTCGACCCCGGCCGCGGCGAGCTCGCCGACGAGGGCCTCGGCCTCCTCGACCCCCTCGAGGATGGTGTCGGGCCGTGGGTCGCCGTGGTCGCGCAGGGCGTCGACCGACGGCTGGGCGAGGGTGTTCACGGTGTCGCGCCCGACGAGCTCGTCGACGTAGAGCGTGTCGGAGTAGGCGGGGTTCTTGGTCGACGTGGAGGCCCAGAGGGGCCGCTGGACGCGGGCCCCCGCGCCGGCGAGCCGATCCCAGCGCGGGCCGGTGAACCGCTCCTGGAACAACCGGTAGGCGAGGCGGGCGTTGGCCACCGCGGCGCGGCCCCGGAGGGGGTGGCCCTCGGGGAGGCGGCGGTCGGTCTCGGTGTCGACCCGGCTCACGAAGAACGAGGCGACCGAGGCGACCCGGCCGGGGTCGCCCCCGCCGCGACGAGTCGCTCGAGGCCACGCTGGTACGCCTCGATGACCTCGCCGTAGCGCGTGAGCGAGAAGATGAGGGTGACGTTGACGTTGAGCCCGGTGGCGATCGAGTCCTCGATCGCGGGGAGCCCTTCGCGGGTGGCGGGGATCTTCACGAGCACGTTGGGCCGCTCCAGCCGCCCGTGCAGCCACCGCACCTGCTCCGCGGTACGGTCCGTGTCGCGGGCGAGGTCGGGGTCGACCTCGATCGAGACGAAGCCGTCGGCGCCGTCGAGGCGGTCGTAGGTGGGACGCAGCACGTCGCCGGCGGCCGCGATGTCCCGGAGCACGACCTCCCAGTAGAGGTCGGCCACGGGCATCCCCGCACGGGCCAGGTCGGCGATCTGGTCGTCGTAGCCCTCGCCGCTCGAGATGGCCTTCTCGAGGATCGTGGGGTTCGAGGTGACGCCCCGCATCCCGTCGTGCCCGATCATGTGGGCCAGCTCCCCCTCGACGACGAGCGCCCGGGTCAGGTTGTCGTACCACGGGCTCTGGCCGAAGTCGTTGAGGCGGGCGATCGGGCTGGTCATGGCGTCCCTCCCTGGGGGCCGGGTCATGCTCGGAGCAGGGCCCGGGCCCGGTCGACGACGTGCTCGGTGGTGAAACCGAAGTGGGCCAACGCGACGTTCCCGGGGGCGGAGGTCCCGAAGGTGTCGATGGACACGACGTCGTCGGCCCACCGCTCCCAGCCGAGCCCCACTCCGGCCTCGACGGCCAGGGTCGGGACCCCGGGGGAGCACCGCCCGCCGGTGCTCGGCCGGCGCGGCCGCGAGGAGCTCCCACGACGGCATGGACACGACCCGCACCGAGAGGCCGTCGGCACCCAGGGTGGCCTGTGCCTCGACGCAGAGCGACACCTCCGACCCGGTGCCGACGAGCACGAGGTCGGGATCGCCGGGGCGGGCCTCGTCGACCAGGACGTAGGCGCCGAGCGCCACGCCGTCCGGGGCGCGCTCGAGCGAGCGGTCGAGGACCGGGAGCCCCTGGCGGCTGAGCACGAAGGCGGTCGGGCCGTCGCCGTCGACGTGGACCCGCCAGGCCTGCGCGACCTCGTTGGCGTCGGCGGGACGGATCACGGTGAGCCCGGGGACGGCCCGGAGGCTCATGAGGTGCTCGACCGGCTGGTGGGTCGGGCCGTCCTCCCCGAGGCCGACCGAGTCGTGCGACCACACGAAGGCGACCTTGGCGCGCGACAGGGCCGCCAGCCGGACCGCGGGCCGCATGTAGTCGCTGAAGACGAGGAACGTCCCTCCGAAGGGCAGCAGCCCGGAGAAGGCCATGCCGTTCATCACCGCGCCCATCGCGTGCTCCCGGACCCCGAAGTGGAGCTGGCGGCCGGTGAAGTCGCCGGCGGAGAGGGGCCGGACGCCCTTCAGCTCGGTCCCGGTGTTGCCGGTGAGGTCGGCGCCACCGCCGAGGAGACCGGGGACGACGTCGCGCGCGGCGTCGAGGACCGCGGCGCACGCGACCCGGGTGGCCACCTTCTCCCCGGGTGACCAGGTGGGGAGCTTCGCCTCCCATCCGGCGTAGCCGCGGCCGGCCAGGCAGGCCTCGAGCTCCTCGGCGGTCGAGGGCTCCTGGGCCCGCAGGGCCTCGAGGCGCCCGCTCCACGCCTCCCGCTCGGCCCGGCCCCGGGCGCCGGCGGCCCGGTACAGGGCGAGGACCTCGTCGGGCACCCAGAGCTCCTCGTCCACGGGCAGGCCCAGGATCTCCTTCACCGTGGCGACCTCCTCGGCCCCCAGCGGTGACCCGTGCGCGGCCGCGGTGTCGGTGAAGTTGGGCGACGGGTAGCCGATGTGGCTGCGCAGCACGAGGAGTGACGGCCGGTCCTCGACGGCCATGCCCTCCCGCAGGCCCCGCTCCAGGGCGTCGAGGTCCTCGGCCGCCTCGCCGAGCTGCACGACGTGCCAGCCGTACGCCTCGAACCGCCGGGGCACGTCGTCGGAGTAGGCGAGCTCGGTGGGGCCGTCGATCGAGATGTGGTTGTCGTCGTAGACGTAGACGAGCCGGCCGAGCCCGAGGTGACCGGCCAGGGAGGCGGCCTCGTGGCTGACGCCCTCCTGGAGGTCGCCGTCGGAGCAGATGGCGAAGACGTGGTGGTCGCAGACGCCGGCCCCGAAGCGCTCGCGCAGCGACCGCTCGGCGACGGCCATCCCGACGCCGTTCGCGAAGCCCTGGCCGAGCGGCCCGGTGGTGACCTCGACCCCGGCGGTGTGCCCGCGCTCGGGGTGGCCGGGCGTCGAGGAGCCGAGCTGGCGGAAGGCGCGGAGGTCCTCGCGCTCGAGCCCGTGACCGGTGAGGTGGAGCAGGGCGTAGAGGAGCATCGAGGCGTGGCCGGCGGACAGCACGAAGCGGTCGCGGTCGGGCCAGCCGGGCGTCGCGGCGTCGTAGCGCAGGACCCGGGTGTAGAGGACGTGGGCGAGCGGCGCGAGCGCCATGGCCGTACCGGGGTGGCCCGAGCGTGCCCTCTCGACCGCGTCCATCGCCAGGCCGCGGATGACGTTCACCGCCGTCCGCTCGAGCGCGTCGTCCACTGCTGCCCCTTTCTCCGCCCGGCTCAGCCTACGTGTCCGTCTGCGCCGGCTGGGGAACACGGCCCCGCGCC
The DNA here is from genome assembly GCA_027494165.1 of Acidimicrobiia bacterium. Lineage (GTDB taxonomy): Bacteria > Actinomycetota > Acidimicrobiia > IMCC26256 > JAOSJM01 > JAOSJM01. The sequence goes on from JAOSJM010000001.1 coordinate 1,173,691, forward strand.
CGGGGGGAACCCGCGCTGCGTGGTCGCTCGTGGCGAGCTTCGCGACGCTCAGCGCGGGAACAGCGCCAGGCTGGCGGTGAAGCCGTGCAGGAGGTTGCGGCCGGCGACGGGTCCGATCTCGCCCGCGCAGGAGCAGCCGGCCACCGGGATCCGGCCGAGGAGCCGGGTGACGAGGTCGGCGTCGTGGTCGGGCCCGTCGAAGAGGTGGCGGCCCCTGCCGTTGCAGGTGAACAGCAGCGCAGCTCCCGCCTCCTCGCCGGCGAGCGAGGCCCGGAGGTCCTCGTCCGCGGCGGCGGCGTCACGCACGTGGAACTGGACCGTCCGGCCCACGTCCACCGTCTCGGCTACGGCGAGCGCGCCCTGCTCCTGGTCGGCCCCGACCACGCTTCGGACCAGGAAGTCGCCCCGGCCGTACTCCGGACGCTGCTCGTCCACGACGATGCCGAGCTGGAGACCGCCGCGCATCAGCGCCCGCTCCGCCTCGCTGGCCTCGCCCACGAGCTCCTGGAGCCGGTCCACCGCGCGGCGCCCACCGAGCTCCTGGAGGAGCGTCCCCTCCGCGCGCGTCACCACGAACGGCTGCCCGATCGGCCGGCAGCCCTGGGACACGACCGGTCGGACGTCGAGGCCGAGGAACACGCCCACGGCACCGCCGGTCACGACCTCGCCGTCGAGGGTCAGGCGGACCGAACCCCGGACCGCGGCGGCGGACGTCAGCCCCCCGATCACGGTGAGACCCGGGAGGACGTCGTTGACCCGCGTCAGCACGGCGTCGACCGGGAAGCTGGAGGGATCGGCCAGGAGCAGGAGGCTCGACAGCCCCACGCCCTCCTCGGGCCACCCCACCACCGCGGGGCCGTCGGGCGTCTCGGCGACCTGCAGGCAGACGGGCACGAGGGGAACGTCGGGGAGACGGGCGGCGAGCAGGGAGAGCGCGGGCTCCTCCTCGACCTCGCGCCCGTCGCCCACGACCGTGTCGGCGGTCGCGCCGACGAGGACACCCGGTTGGAGGATGTCGTGGAGCGCCCGGGCCATGTCCTCGAAGGCGCCGCGGTGGTGGGTCGACGCGAAGGCCACGACGAGGTCGGGTGGCTCGTCGCGGAGTTGCTCGAGGATCTCGCCGGCCGTCTCGCCGACGGCCTGGGCGGCCACCGGGTGGCGGGACAGGGCCGACGCGTACGACCTCACGGGGCCTGCAGCGCGGTGAGGGGGACGGTGACCGTGGACCCGGACTCGACGATCGTGCAGCGGGCCTCGGTCGTCCCGGGGCCGGGGAGGTCGAGGTCGCCCTTCACCAGGCGGTAGCCGAACCGGCCCGGCTCGACCTGGAACGGCTGGCGGTGCCGCCCGACCTCCGTGCCCTCGCGGGAGAAGACGACCTCGAGGGTGGCCAGGCCGGGGTCGTCCTCGGGGGCCCGGACCAGGACGACGAGGTGGGGCTCGAGATGGGCGGGGAAGGCCTCGACGGGGACGGAGAAGTACGCGCCGGTGATGTCGATGCGCGTGGAGGGGCCGGGCAGGGCGCGGAAGTCCAGGTTCTCGACGAACAGCGCCGCGACGATCTCCACGTGCCGACACTACCGACCCCGGTCGCCGCGCACCTCGCGGCGACGGGGCGGCCCGACCCCCGGAGGTCGGCCGAGACGCGCGAGGCCTCAGGGACCGTCGCGGCCGGTCGCGAGGAGCGCGGGGTCGACGCGCGGCGACCAGTTCCCGGGTGGGTCGGGGGTCACGTCGGCGAGGAGATCGCCGCTCGCGCCGAAGACCTCCACCCGCTCGAGGGTCCCCGAGGCGACCGGGAGGGCGAAGTAGTCGAAGGGGTGCCCGGCCGGGCCCGCGGCGAGGAGGGCCTCGACCGTCGTCCCGTCGGCGAGGTGGCCCACGACGGCGGTGGCGCCCCGGGGGACCTGTCCTCCCAGGACGAGCGGTCCGGCGTGCGGGTCGGTCGGTGACGCGCCCGCGTGGTGCCACCGGCCGGTCTGGACCCAGGCCAGGGACCCTGCCGCCAGCGAGGCCTCCCAGTCGATCGCGTCGTGCCCGGTCACGAACCCGACCGTCGTCCCGTCGTGCTCCTCTCCGGCGGGGAGGAGGGGGTCCGCCACGGCGATCTCGCCCGAGTAGCGCAGCCCCATCTGGACGTAGGGGGGTGCCCCTCCGGCCCGCAGCTCCCACCGCAGGTCGCCGGTGGTGCCGCGGAGGAGGACGGGGAGCCCGTCGGGCGGCAGGGTCGTGACGACCTCCAGGTCCAGGCCGGCGAAGACGGCCCCGAGCTCGGTCCGGGCCGCGTCGACGTCGGAGCCCTCCTCCAGGGCGACGACGACCGAGTCGTCGGGGCGGACGGTGGCCGCCAGCACGCAGATCCGCTCGCCCCGGAGCACCGGGAGCCGGCCGGCGAGGTCGGCGACCGCGGCCCGGGCGGGGGTGACCGGGAGTCTCTGTTCACCCAGCCACTCGAGGTAGGAGCCGCGACCGTCCCGGAGCTCGGGTGAGAGCAGGTACCACGGATCCGAGCACGCCTCGATCGGCGGCGCGTCCCCGCTGCGGTCGCTCGACGGCGGGGCGACAATCCGGTCCGCCCGGTCGGCGCTGACGACCGGGGTTCCGTCCCCGGCGAGGACCTGCGGGAGGGCCAGGCCGGCCACCGCACCGAGCGCGGTGACGCCGGCGGCGGTGCCGATCCGCCGGGTCCGCCGCCGGCGGCGGACCCGACGGCCCAGGGACCCGACGTCGAGCGGGAGGGACGGTGCGGGGGCGGCGTCGCGGAGCAGGGTTCCCAGGTCAGGCATGGTCGGCGACCTCCGTGAGCGAGTCGAGGCCCGCGCGGCGGAGCGAGGCGAGGGCCTGGTGGGTGAGGGCCTTCACCGTCCCGGGGGCGCAGCCCATCGCGGCGGCGGTGGTGGCGACGTCGAGGTCGAGGAGGTAGCGGCACAGGACGACCTCCCGCTGGCGCGGCGGGAGCGCGGCCAGCGCCTCCCGCACGGCGGTGACGTCGCCGGGATCGGGGGGTTCGGCGGCCGGGCGCTCGGTGGCGGCTCTCCGGTTCGCCTGCTCCTCCCGGGCCCGGCGCCGGAACCACGAGCTCGCCAGGTTGTAGGCGATCCGCACCGTGTAGGCCTCCGGGGAGCCGGCCCGGCTCACCCGGGACCAGCGCTCCCAGACCCGCACCAGCGTCTCCTGGGCCAGGTCCTCGGCCCGGCCCCGGTCGCCGAGGTGCAGGCCGAGGAGCGCGACCAGCCGGGGGTGCATCTCGAGGCAGAAGGCCTCGGCGGGCTCGTCGTGTCGTCGTGGCATCGTCGGACCTCACCGGGACCGACGCCCGGGGGCATCCCGAGGTTTAGCCGTCGCCACGCTCTTCGACGGGAGCCCGCGCCACCCTCTCGCCACGCAGCCAGACGGCCCGGACCGCGAGGGTGGCGGGATCCAGCCCGACGACGTCCGCCCGGGCCCCCACCGCGAGGTGACCCCGGTCGGCGAGGTCGAGCACGCCGGCCGGGACGGTCGAGGCCATCTCGACGGCCCGGGCGAGAGGGATCCCCGCGGCCGCGACACGTCCGAGCGCGACGCCGAGCGGTGTCGCCGAGCCGGCCAGGGACCCGTCGGGGAGGAAGGCCGCGCCGTCGCGCGCCACCAGGCCCGCCGTCGCCACCGCATCGCTCACCAGGGCCACGCGCGCCTTCGCCGCGGCCACCAGGCGGATCACCGCCGGGTGGACGTGGGCGAGGTCGCCGATGAGGGTCGGGACCAGGCGCTCGTCCTCGAGGGCGGCGCCCACGAGGCCCGGCGCGCGGTGGTGCAGGGGTCCCATGGCGTCGAAGGCGTGGGTGACGACGGTGGCCCCGGCGTCCGCCGCGGCCAGGGCCTCCTCGTACGTGCAGCGGGAGTGGCCGAGGCCGACGACGACGCCGCGGGACGCGAGCAGCCGGGTCGCCTCCAGCCCCGGATCGGCCTCGGGGACAGCGTGACCATCCTCACCACGCCGGGGAGGTCGTCCAGCAACCCGGCGAGCCACCCCGGGTCGGCCCTTCGCAGGAGCCCCGGGGGGTGGGCGCCGGGGACCGCGAGGAAGGGCCCCTCCAGGTGGGCGCCCAGGATCTCGGGCAACCCCACGCGCGCGGCGTCCTCGCGAGCCGCCGCGATCGCCTCGAGCGCGCCGCGGTACCGCTCGGGCGGTATCGTCGTCAGCGTGGGGCACCAGGCCGTGACCCCGTGGAGCAGCAGCTCCCGGCCCAGGCGGCGCCAGCCCCCCGGGCTCGCGTCCCGGACGTCGACGTCCCCGATCCCGTTCACCTGGAGGTCGACCAGGCCGGGCACGGGGATCACGTCGCCGAGGTCGACCGCCCCGGCCGGCACGGGACCGGCCCCGAGCCGCGCGATCCGCTCGCCGTCGAACGCGACCCAGCCGGGCCCGGTCAGGTCCGCTCGCGCCACAAGGTGGCCCGGAGGCGGGCGAGCCCGAGCACCGTGCGGGCCGCGCGCCGGGCGATCGGGGTGCGGGAGGGTCGGCGCTCCTGCACCACGACCGGGAGCTCGACGACGGCCAGCCCGGCCCGCTCGGCCCGCAGGATCAGCTCGGTGTCGAAGAGGTCGGCCCCGAAGCGGCAGCTCCGGGCCACCGGCTCGACGGCGTCGCGGCGCAGGGCCTTCATGCCGTGCGTGTCGGAGACCCCGAGCCCGAACCCGCCCCGCAGCATCAGGGAGAAGACCGCGGTGACGAGCCGCCGGGCCCAGGGCCGCTCGTCGCGTGAACCGCTCGCGCGCTTGGATCCGACGACGATCGCCGGCGCGCCGGGCCCCGAGAGGAGCGCGACCGCCTGGTCGAGGAAGGCGAGGTCGTAGTAGTCGACGTCGAAGGTGACGACGACGTCCCCCCGGCTGTCGAGGAGACCCGTCCGCAGGGCCCCTCCGTAGTCCGCCTCGGGCAGCGAGAGGACCCGTACCGACGGCTCCTCCGCGGCGAGCGCCTCGGCCACCGCGAGCGTGTCGTCGGTCGAGCCGTTCTCGACGACGAGGAGCTCGAACGGCCGTCCCGCACCCCCCAGCCCGCCGGCGAGCTCGCCGACGGTGCGGCGGAGGAACGAGGACTCGTTGTGGGCCGGGAGCACCACCGAGACCAGCCCGGCGCGCGAGGTCTCGCCGGCGCGCTGCGAGGGGGAGGGTCGAGGGCACGGCGGTAGGCTACCGGCGCTCCCTGTCCTTCCCGCCCTCCGGTGGAGCCATGCCCGAACCCGATCCGCTCCGTGTCCACGCCGAGCGTCACGGCGACCGGCCGGCGGTGATCGTCGACGGCCCCGCCGGCGGCTCGCCGTCGGTGACGACGTTCGCGGAGCTCGACCGGGCCGTGAACCGGCTCGCCCACGCCTTCCGGGCCCTGGGACTGGCCCCGGGTGAGCGCCTCGTGTGGTGCGGGCCCAACTCGCCGGAGGTCGTGCAGACCGTCCACGCGGCCCGCAAGGCCCGGCAGGTCGCGGTGCCCCTGTCGTACCGGTTCACCGCCGACGAGATGCGCTTCGTGATCGACGACTCCGAGGCCGCGCTCGTCGTGGTGGACGCGGAGCAGGCCTCGCTCGTGGCCGGGGTGCGCGACCGCCTGCCGCGGCTGCGCCACGTCCTCGTCTTCGGCGGCGAGGTGCCCGAGGGCTGCGAGGCGTGGGAGGACGTGGTCGACGGCCAGCCCTTCCACGAGCCCGGGGCGCCCTCGGCCGTCGGCGCGCAGATGATCTACACCTCGGGGACGACGGGGCGTCCCAAGGGGGCCGTCCGGACCCGGTCCGACGCCGGGATCGTGGCCGCCCTCCTCGCCGAGCTCGGCCTGCGCCCGGCCGAGGAGGTCCACCTCACGACCGGGCCCCTGTACCACTCCGGGCCGCTGGCCTTCCTCTCGCTCAACCACACGCTGGGCTGCCCGGTGGTCCTGCTGCGGCGCTTCGACGCCCGGACGTGGCTCCGCCTGGTGGGCGAACACCGGGTCACGAACACCTTCACGGCCCCGACCCAGCTGAAGCGGATCGTCGCCCTCCCCCCCGAGGAGCTCGCGGCCGCCGACCTGTCGTCGATGCGCTGCCTCGTCGCGAACGCCGCCCCGGTGCCCTACGCGCTGAAGCGCGAGGTGATCGCCAGGCTGGGCGACGGGTTCCTCTACGAGATCTACGGCTCCACCGAGCTCGGCGTGGCGACGGTGCTCACCCCCGCCGACCAGCTCCGGAAGCCGGGCTCGTGCGGCCGGCCGTACGGGGGGATCGGCGTCAGGATCGTCGCCGACGACGGCACGGAGGCGCCGGTCGGGACCCCGGGGGAGCTGTTCCTGCGGACCGGCCTGGCCATGGACGGCTACCACGGGGCGGTCGACGGCCTCCCGGAGCACGACGACGGCACGTGGAGATCCGTCGGCGACGTCGCCTACGTCGACGACGAGGGCTACGTCTACATCTGCGACCGGAAGAAGGACATGATCATCACCGGCGGGATGAACGTCTACCCGGCCGAGGTCGAGGCGGTGCTGCACGAGCACCCGGGGGTGCTCGACGTCGCCGTCATCGGGGTCCCCGACGACGAGTGGGGAGAGCGGGTGCACGCGGTCGTGCAGGCCAGGCCGGGCGCGGAGCTCGACCTCGGCGAGCTCCGGGCCTTCGTCGACGGACGGATGGCCGGGTACAAGCGCCCGCGCAGCTACGAGCAGCGGGATACCCTCCCCCGTACCGACGCCGGCAAGCTGCTGAAGCGGGTGCTCCGTGAGGAGCACTGGCGCGACCGCGACGTCCGGGTGTGAGCTCCACCACCACGCTCTCCGAGGCCGAGTCCAAGCGGCTCCTGCACGGCCACGGCCTGCCCGTGCTCCACGAGCGGGTCGTCGCCGGCGCCGACGCGGCCGTGGAGGCGGCCGGAGCGCTCGGGTACCCCGTGGTCGTCAAGCTGTGCGGGCGGGCGATCGCCCACAAGACGGAGCGGGGGCTCGTCCGGCTCGGGCTCACCGACGCCTCGGCCGTGGCCCGGGCCGCGACCGAGCTCCTGGCGGCCGCCCGTCCCGAGGACGGGGCGGTCGAGTTGCTCGTCGCCCCGATGGTCCGCGGGGCCAGGGAGCTGATCGCGGGGCTCGTGGACGATCCGCAGTTCGGCCCGTGCGTGATGCTCGGCGTCGGCGGGGTGCTCACGGAGGCGCTGGGCGACGTCGTGTTCCGGCTGGCCCCGCTCGACCCCGCCGACGCGCAGGAGATGATCGACGACCTGTCGACCCGGGCGCTCCTGGGCCCCTTCCGTGGTGAGCCCCCGATCGACCGGGCCGCGCTCGTCGACGTGCTCGTCGCGCTCGGCCGGCTCCCCGCCGTTGCCCCCGGGGTGGTGGCGGTCGACCTGAACCCCCTGATCGTGGTCGACGGGCGCCCGGTCGCGGTCGACGCGCTCGTGGAGGTGGGGCGGTGACCCGGCCGGCACCCGCTCCCGAGGGGCTCCGCGCCCTCTTCGAGCCGCGGGGTGTGCTCGTCGCCGGGGCGTCGGCGCACCCCGGCAAGTTCGGTTTCGTCGCGCTCCACAACATCCTGCGGAACGGCTTCCCCGGCCCGGTCTTCGCGACGAACCCGGACCGGGTCGAGATCCTGGGCCGGCCGACCCTGCGGTCGCCCGACGAGCTTCCTGACGGCGCCCCGGTCGACCTGGTCGTGGTGTGCACACCGGCCCGGGCCAACTCCGAGATCCTGCGGGCCTGCGCGAAGCGGGGCGTCCGGGCGGCGTTCGTGACCTCGGCCGGGTACGGCGAGGCCGGGCCGGAGGGGAGGGCGGCCGAGGCCGAGCTCGTGGCCCTGGCCGACGACCTGGGGATGGTGCTCGCGGGGCCCAACGGGCAGGGCGTCGTGTCGACCCCGGCCTCCCTGTGCGCGCAGATCGTCGCCCCGTACCCGCCGGGGGGCCGGATGGCGGTGGCCAGCCAGTCCGGGAACCTGGTGTCCTCGTTCCTGAACCACGCCGTGCGGACCGGCGTGGGGATCAGCCGGGCCGTCTCGGCCGGCAACGCCGCGGCGGTGGGGATCGCCGACTACCTCGAGCACTTCGCGGACGACCCCGCCACGGACGTGGTGATCGCCTACCTGGAGGACGTCGGCGACGGGCGATCGCTGTTCGAGCGGGTCCGGGCCGCCGCCGCGCGCAAGCCGCTCGTCCTCGTCAAGGGAGGGGCCACCGCCGGCGGGCAGCGGGCCGCCGCCTCGCACACCGGGGCGCTGGCCACCGACGACCGGGTCTTCGACGGAGCGTGCCGGCAGGCGGGGGCCAACCGCGCCGCGGGCGTCGAGGAGGCCTTCGAGGCCGCCGCCACCTTCGCGACCCAGCCCCTTCCCCGGGGCCCGCGCGTCGCGGTGGTCACGACGGTCGGCGGCTGGGGCGTGCTCACGGCCGACGCCATCGCCCGCTCCGGCCTGGAGCTCCTCGCGCTCCCCGAGGACCTGCGCGCGGGTCTCGACGCCGAGCTCCCGGCGCGGTGGAGCCGGAACAACCCGGTCGACCTCGCCGGGGCCGAGACCCGCGACACGGTGCCGCGCGTGCTCGACGCGGTGGCGGGTCACCCCGCCGTCGACGCGGTGATCCTCCTCGGGATCGGGATCCAGTCGAACCAGGCCCGGCTCATCAGGACCGGGCCGTTCTTCCCGGGCCACGGCCTCGACCGGATCGTCGAGTACCACGAGCGGCAGGACCGGAGGTTCGCCGAGGCCGCCGCCGCCACCTCCGAGGCCACGGGCAAGCCCGTGCTCGTGGCGACCGAGCTCGCGGTCACGGACCCCGACAACCCCGGCCCGCTCGCGGTCCGTGAGACGGGGCGGCTCTGCTACCCGTCGGCCGAGCGGGCCGCGCGCGCCCTCGACCACCTGTGGAGGCGCGCCCGCCACCTGCAGACGCAGGGCGGCCGGTGAGACGGCACGGTGCAGCCGTCCGGCGGCTCCTCGTCGTCGTGCTCGCGGCGGGGGCGGCGACGTGCGTCGGCGCGGCCCTGCGCTCGGATCCCGCCCCGGCCGGGGACGAGGGAGGCGCCGCCGCCACGCCGGTCTGGTCGGTCCGGCGCGTCCCCCAGCCGGTCGTCGACGCCGTGGCGGCCCAGCGGCTGCAGGCGACGCTGGCCTTCGCCCTCGCGCCCTACGAGGAGGCCTGCGTCCTCGTCGAGGAGCGGGGCCGTGCCGTCGCCGCGCGGGACCCCGCCACGCCGCTCCTCCCCGCCTCGACCCAGAAGCTCCTCACCGGCGCCGCGGCCCTCACGACCCTGGGCCCGGACTTCCGCTTCGAGACGCGCGTCGTCGCGCCCGCACCTCCCGAGGACGGGCTCGTCGGGCGCCTGTGGCTCGTCGGGGCGGGCGACCCCGGCCTCTCGACCCCCGACCAGGTGGCCCGGCTGGGGAACCGGCCGCTCACCCTGGACGACACCGTCACCCCGCTGGCGGACCTCGCCGACGCCGTGGTCGCGGCGGGGATCCGCACCGTCCCCGGCGGGGTGTCCGGCGACGACTCCCGCTACGACGGCGAGCGCTTCCTCGACTCGTGGCCGTCGCACTACCGCTACGAGATCGGTCCGCTGGGGGCTCTCGTGGTCGACGACGGCTTCGACGCGGGCACGCGGGTGGCCGACCCGGCCGTCCACGCGGCCGCGGCGCTCACCCGCCTGCTCGTCGAGCGGGGCGTGAGCGTGGGCGGGTCGCCCGGGCGGGACGTCGCCCCGCCCGACGCGGTCGAGGTCGCCTCGGTGCTGTCACCGCCGCTGGCCGAGGTGGTGGCCTCCGAGATCCGCTCGAGCGACAACCTCAGCGCCGAGCTCCTCGTCCGGGAGGTGGCGGTCGGGAGGGGGCAACCGGGCACCACGCCGTCGGGCACCCAGGGGGTCGTCGCGGCCCTCGCCGACCTGGGCCTCCCCACCGAGGGCGTCACGATGGTCGACGGGTCGGGGGCTCGACCGGGGGAACCGGGCCACCTGCACGACCCTGCTCGCCGCCCTCGCCGTGGGGGAGCGCGACGGGCTGGAGGGCCTGTGGGACGGCCTGGCCGTGGCGGGGGAGAGCGGCACCCTGGCGACCCGGCTGGTCGGGACGCCCCTCGAGGGTCGCCTCCGCGCGAAGACCGGCTCGCTGAACGGCGTCACGGGCCTCGTCGGGCTGGTGGACGTCACCCGGCCCCTGCGCTTCGCGCTCGTCGTGAACGGGGACTTCTCCGAGGTCGCCGGCATGCTCCTGCGCGAGGATCTGGCCGGGGTCATCGCGTCGTACCCGGACGCGCCAGCGGCCGACGATCTCGTCCCGGCACCCGGGCGCCTTGCTACGGTCGGGGCGCGCGACGACAATCCGGCCGAGCCCGCCGACGGAGGCTGAGGAGTCCCGTGGAACGCACGCCGCCGCTGCCCCAGCTCGTGACCGAGCTCTGGGAGCTCGTCGTCGCCTACCTCAAGCAGGAGACGGTCGTCCCCCTCAAGCGCCTGGGGCGGTACGTCGCCTGGGGGCTGGCCGGCGCGCTGCTGCTCGGCATCGGGGTCGTGATGGTCGCGGTCGGGGCGCTGCGGGCCCTCCAGACCGAGACCGGCGACACGTTCACGGGCAACGCCTCGTGGGCGCCGTACGCCATCGTGTTCGCGGGCCTCGTGGTGGGCGCCGGGATCACCTGGCAGGCCCGGGGGGCCCGACGCTCGAAGGGACGGATCTGATGGCACGGGTCGCGGCCGAGCGTCCGATCACGAAGGCCGACATCGAGGCCAAGCTCGAGGAGGTGCGGCGGGCCACCGAGGCCGGCACCGAGCAGGCGAAGGGCGTCGCGGTCGCGGTCGGCGTCGTGGCCGTCGGCGCGCTCGTGGTCGGGGCCTACCTCCTGGGGCGGCGGCGGGGCCGCCGGCGCCGTACCGTGGTCGAGATCCGCAGGGTCTGATGGCCGGGGTCGTCGGGCGGCTGGCCCGCACGGGGCTCCGCAAGGGACTGCGGGAGGGTTCCCGCCCCTGGCTCTACGTGGGCCTGGCGGCCACCGCGGTGAGGTTGGGACGGCGCCTCCTCGCCGAGCGTCCGGAGACGGTCTACGTGACGACCCTCCGGCCCGGCGAGACCCTCGAGATCCGGGAGCGCCCGGCCGACTCCTGACCGCGCTCCCGACCGCGGCGACCCGGCCGGCCCGGTGCGTTCGCGTCGGGGGGCCCCGCCGGGTGCCGGTAGCCTGGACGGGATGAAGGTGCTCCTGCGCAACCCCCGCCGGGAGGTCGACGTGTCGGGCCCCACGACGGTGGAGGCGCTGCTCGCACGCCTCGACGTCAACCCCGAGTCGGTCCTGGTCATCCGGGGCGACACCCTGGTGACGCGGGACGCCAGGCTCGAGGACGGGGACGTCGTGGAGATCCGGCCGGTCATCTCGGGCGGTTCCGGGGGTGCGACCCGGTGAAGTGCCGCCGGTGCCGCGAGCCGGCCGTCGTCGACGTTCGGAGGCACAACGCCGCCTTCTGCCGTGACTGCTTCCTGCACCACTGCCGGGAGCAGGTTCGGCGCGCCGTCGAGGAGCACCGGATGATCGGGCCCGGGGAACGGGTCCTCGTGGCCGTCTCGGGAGGCAAGGACTCCCTGGCCCTGTGGGATCTCCTTCTCGCGCTCGGCCACCGGGCCGACGGCCTCTACATCGGGCTCGGGATCGGCACCTACTCCGACCGGTCCCACGGGTTCGCGCGGCGCTTCGCCGACGAGCGGGGGCTGCGGCTCCACGAGGTCGACCTCGCCCACGACCTCGGCTTCGACGTGCCCGAGGCGGCTGCCGCCACGCGGCGCGCCCCGTGCGGGGCGTGCGGGCTCTCGAAGCGGCACCTCTTCAACGCGGTCGCGCTCGAGCACGGCTACGACGCCGTGGCCACCGGGCACAACCTCGACGACGAGGCCGCCGTGCTCCTCGGCAACGTGCTGCGCTGGGAGGTCGGCTACCTGGGCCGCCAGCACCCCGTCCTGCCCGCGGCCCCCGGGTTCGCGCGGAAGGTCAAGCCCCTGATCCGCCTGGGCGAGCGGGAGACCGCTGCCTACTGCGTGCTCGGCGGGATCGACTACATCGTCGAGGAGTGCCCCATGGCCGAGGGCAACCGGCACCTCGGGTACAAGGAGGTGCTGAACGCGCTCGAGGACCGCTCCCCGGGCTCGAAGGCGTCCTTCCTCTTCGGGTTCCTCGAGCGGGGCCATCCCCGCTTCGCGGAGGGCTCCGCCCGGGAGCAGGAGGGGTTGTCGCCGTGCCGGTCCTGCGGTTCGCCGACCACGGGCGAGGTCTGCGCGTTCTGCCGGCTCCGCGAGCGCGTCGGCGCCGAGCCGCGCCGCGAACGCCGGGCGGGGTGATGGGCCGCCCCTTCGCCGTGGGCGACCGGGTGCTCCTGGTCGACAGCAAGCGCCGCCGCCACCTCGTCACCCTGCAGGAGGGTGGGGCCTTCCACAGCCACGCGGGCGTGCTCCCGCACGCCGAGCTCCTCGGGAGCGAGGAGGGCGTCACCGTCCGGACCTCGCTGGGTTCCCGCCTCGTCGCCGTCCGCCCCACCCTGGCCGAGTACGTGCTGGAGATGCCGCGCGGAGCGCAGGTCATCTACCCGAAGGACCTCGGGCCGATCCTGGTCCTGGCCGACGTCTTCCCGGGGGCCCGGGTCCTCGAGTCGGGGGTCGGATCGGGAGCCCTCACCACCGCGCTGCTCCGGGCGGTGGGGCCCACCGGGCACGTGCTGGGCTACGAGCTGCGCGAGGACTTCGCCGCCCGGGCCCGGCGCAACGTCGAGGGCTTCCTCGGCGCGGGGCAGCCGCTCACGGTCGAGATCCGCGACGTCTACGACGGCATCGACGCCCAGGACCTCGACCGCGTGCTCCTCGACCTCCCCGAGCCGTGGAGGGTCGTGAAGCACGCGGAGGCCGCCCTGCGACCCGGGGGATCCTCCTCGCGTACCTGCCCACGATCGGCCAGGTCGCCCGCCTCCGGGAGGAGCTGGCGGGCTCGCCCTTCGGCATGGCCGACACGCTCGAGGTGCTCCAGCGATCCTGGAAGGTCGACGGGCAGTCGGTCCGCCCCGACCACCGGATGGTCGCCCACACCGGGTTCCTCACCCACGCCCGCCTCCTCGCGGGCACCGGTTGAACCTGCTCGACCTGGCGGTCGTCACGCTCGCCGTGGCGGCGGCCTTCGCTGGCCACCGCCTCGGGTTGGTCACCCGCCTCCTGTCGTGGGCGGGGCTGGGGTCGGGCGTCGCCCTCGCCGTCCTGCTGCTCCCCGCCACCACCCGCGCCCTCGCCGCCGGTTCGCCCTCCGTCCGGCTCCTGGGTGTCACGGCCCTCCTCGTGGGCCTGGGCGCGCTGGGGCAGGCGGCCGGGCTCGCCGTGGGGGCCGTCGTCCGGACGACGATCACCGTCGGGCCCGCCGCCCGGGCCGCCGACCGGGCCGGCGGGGCGCTGGTCGGGGCCCTCGGGGTGCTCGTCGCCGTGTGGATGCTCCTCCCGGCGGTCGCGAGCACGCCGGGCTGGCCGGCCCGGGCCGTCCGGGACTCGGCCGTGGCCCGGCTCGTGGACCGCATCGCGCCCGAGCCTCCGGGGACGCTGGCGACCCTCGGCCGCGTCGTCGGTGAGGCCCCGTTCCCCGAGGTGCTCGACCGGCTCCAGGGGCCGCCCGACGTCGGGGAACCGCCGGCCCCCGCCCTGTCGGCCGAGGTGACGTCCAGGGTGTCGGCCTCCACGGTGAAGGTGGAGGGTGAGGCCTGCGGTCTGATCCTCGAGGGGAGCGGGTTCGTCGTCGCGCCCGAGCTCGTGGTCACGAACGCGCACGTCGTGGCGGGGGAGGAGACGACCGGCGTGGTGACCGACGCCGGCCGTAGCCATCGGGCCGAGGTGGTCGGGTTCGATCCCGCGCGCGACGTGGCGGTGCTGAGGGTGCCGGGCCTGGGCCTGGACCCGCTCGAGGTGGCCGACGCGGAGGTGGGCGGTGTCGGCGCCGTCTTCGGCCACCCCGGAGGGGGATCGCTGCGGATCGCGCCCGCCCGGGTGGCCCAGGAGATCGTCGCGGTCGGGTCCGACATCTACCGGAGGGCGCAGACGCGACGGGAGGTGCTCGTCCTGGCGGCGGCCCTGGCTCCCGGGGACTCCGGCGGCCCGCTCGTCGACCAGGGAGGCCGGGTGGTGGGCCTGACGTTCGCGGTCGATCCGGCGGAGCGCGCGACCGCCTACGCCCTCACGGACGACGAGGTGCTCGCGGTCCTCGAAGGGGTCGCCGGCGGGCCGGTGCCCACGGGCGGCTGCCTCGTGGGCTGACCCGGCACGCGACGCCGGTCGGTCGGACCCGCCGGCGGATCGGTCGACTCGGTCGACTCAGTCGACCTCGATGAAGATGCACTCCCCGGGGCACTCCTCGGCCGCCTCGATGACCGCCTCGTCCATGCCGTCGGGGACGGCGGCGAGGCCCTCGGCGCCGCCGGGGTCGTTGAAGATCTTGTCGCCCTCCTTGACGTAGGCCAGGCCGTCGTCGAGGAGCGTGAACACGTCGGGGCAGATCTCCTCGCAGAGGCCGTCGCCGGTGCAGAGGTCCTGGTCGATCCAGACCTTCATCGATTCCTCACTTCTGTCCTCGGGGGTCGGACGGCAAGGGTAGGGCGCTGCCCTCCGTCCGTCAATTTACCAAGTCCCGGTAGGATAAATGCCAATCGTCGTTCTGGCACGGCACCCTCCGACGGGAGGTGTAGTGTCCCGCGAGCGCCCTTGAGGGAGGGAGGTGGTCACCGTGACGTCCGAGCACGAGCGACGCCTCGAGGAGTACGCCCGCCAGGTCGACGACCTCCAGGAACAGGTGAAGTCCCTCGAGGAGGAGGTCGTCGTCCTGCGGCGGCGGCTCCAGGACGCCCCCAAGCGCGTGCGGACCCTCGAGGAGCGACTGCTCGAGACGAAGGGTCAGCTGCAGCAGGCGCTGTCGCAGAACGAGAAGCTCTCGGCGACGCTGCGCGAGGCACGCGAGCACATCTCCGCCCTGCGCGAGGAGGTCGAGAAGCTGACGATGCCGCCGTCGGCGTACGGGACCTTCCTCGCCGGCAACGACGACGGCACCGCCGACATCATGACCGCCGGCCGCAAGATGCGGGTGGCCGTGCACCCCGAGATCGACCTCGGGACCCTCGAGCGCGGCCAGGAGGTCGTCCTCAACGAGTCCCTCAACGTCGTCCTGGCGCGCGGCCCCGAGATCGCGGGCGAGGTCGTGGTCGTCAAGGAGCTCATGGAGGACCGTCGCGTGCTCATCGCGGGTCGGGCCGACGAGGAGCGGGTGTGCGAGCTCGCCGAGGCCCTCGTGGGGGAGAAGCTCCGGGCCGGCGACCACCTGCTCATGGATGCCCGGTCCGGCCTGCTCGTGGAGCGCCTCCCGCGCCCGGAGGTCGAGGAGCTGATCCTCGAGGAGGTCCCCGACGTCACCTACGAGGACGTCGGTGGGCTCGACGACCAGATCGAGCAGATCAAGGACGCGGTCGAGCTGCCCTACCTCTACTCCGAGCTGTTCCACCAGCACGAGCTCCAGCCGCCCAAGGGGATCCTCCTCTACGGCCCTCCCGGCTGCGGCAAGACGCTGATCGCCAAGGCGGTGGCCAACTCCCTGGCCGCACGGGTCGCCGAGAAGACCGGCAACGACCACTCCCGCTCGTACTTCCTCAACATCAAGGGCCCGGAGCTCCTCAACAAGTACGTCGGCGAGACCGAGCGGCAGATCCGCCTCATCTTCCAGCGAGCCCGGGAGAAGTCGGAGGAGGGCGTGCCCGTCATCGTCTTCTTCGACGAGATGGACTCGCTGTTCCGCACGCGGGGGACCGGGATCTCCTCCGACATCGAGTCCACGATCGTCCCGCAGCTCCTGTCGGAGATCGACGGGGTCGAGAGCCTCAAGAACGTGATCGTCATCGGGGCCTCCAACCGGGAGGACCTCATCGACCCTGCGATCCTCCGGCCCGGGCGGCTCGACGTGAAGATCAAGATCGAGCGACCCAACGAGGAGAGCGCGAGGCAGATCTTCCACCGGTACCTGCGGCCGACCCTCCCGCTCAACGAGACCGAGCTCACCGCGCAGGGCGGGGACCGCGACCGGGCGATCGCGACGATGATCGACGACGCCGTCGCGACGATGTACGCCACCACGGACGACAACCGGTTCCTCGAGGTGACCTACCAGAACGGCGACAAGGAGGTCCTGTTCTTCAAGGACTTCGCGTCCGGGGCCATGATCGAGAACGTGGTCCGACGGGCGAAGAAGCTGTCCATCAAGCGCCAGATCGCCGGAGGCACGGCGGGGATCGGCGTCCAGGACCTCCTCGACTCCATCCGCCAGGAGTTCCACGAGCACGAGGACCTGCCGAACACGACGAACCCCGACGACTGGGCGAAGATCTCGGGCAAGAAGGGCGAACGGATCGTGTTCATCCGGACGCTCCTCACGCGAGGTGAGGAGGCCCACGGAGGCCGGCAGATCGAGCGGATCACGACCGGTCAGTACCTCTGAAGGCCCGGGGAGGGCGGGGGGCGAAGCGGCGGTAGTCTGACCGGATGGCCGTCCCGAAGGTCTGCGGCATCGAGACCGAGTACGGCGTCGCGCTGCGCGGCGCCGCAGACGCGAACCCCGTGCTGGCCTCGTCGATGCTCATCAACAGCTACGTCGAGCACCGCCGGGTCGGCTGGGACTTCGACGACGAGTCGCCGGGCCGCGACGCCCGCGGGTTCGCCCGCGAGGGGACCCTGGCTCCCGAGGTGGAGACGCACCTCGTCAACACCGTGCTCACCAACGGGGCGCGCTACTACGTCGACCACGCGCACCCCGAGTACTCCACGCCCGAGTGCGCCGACGCCCTCGAGCTGGTCTGCGCGGACAAGGCGGGGGAGCGGGTCCTGGCCCGCTCCATGCAGGCCGCTCGCCGGATCCTCCCCGAGGGCCAGGAGATCGTGGTCTACAAGAACAACTCCGACGGGAAGGGCAACTCGTACGGGTGTCACGAGAACTACCTCGTGGACCGCTCGGTGCCCTTCGCGACCCTCGTCCGGCACCTGCTCCCGTGGTTCGTCACCCGCCAGGTCTTCACCGGCGCGGGCAAGGTGGGGAGCGAGAACGGCCCGGCGCCGGTCCACTTCCAGATCAGCCAGCGAGCCGACTTCTTCGAGGAGGAGGTCGGCCTCGAGACGACGCTGAAGCGCCCGATCGTCAACACCCGCGACGAGCCTCACGCCGACCCGCAGCAGTACCGCCGTCTCCACGTGATCGTCGGCGACGCCAACCTGTGCGAGGTCGCGACCTTCCTCAAGGTCGGGACGACGGCGACGATCCTGGCCATGATCGAGGACGGCTTCATCGACAAGGACCTCTCCCTCGCGACGCCCGTCGCGGCGATCCGGGCGGTGTCGCACGACCCGACCTGTCGGGCCACCGTCGAGCTGGCCGACGGCAGCCGCTGCACCGCGGTGGAGCTGCAGTGGGAGTTCCTCCGGCTGGCCAGCAAGTACGCCGACGAGATCGGCCTCGACGCGTGCGGCGGCGAGGAGGTCGGCGGTGCGGTGCTCTCCCGGTGGGAGGCCACGCTGTCGGCGCTCGAGAGCGATCCCCGCCAGCTCGACGGCCAGCTCGACTGGGTCACGAAGCACGTCCTCCTCGAGGCCTACGTCGAGCGCGACGACCTGGCGTGGGACGACCCCAAGCTCTCGCTGCTCGATCTGCAGTACCACGACGTCCGCCCCGATCGATCGCTCTACGAGCGGCTGGTCCGGGCGGGTAAGGTCGAGCGGTTGGTCGAGGAGGACGCCGTGACCGCCGCCATCACCGAGCCCACCCCGAGCACGAGGGCGTACTTTCGCGGCCGTTGCCTGTCCCGGTGGCCCGAGGCGGTCGTCGCCGCCAACTGGGACAGCCTGATCCTCGACGTCGGGACCGACCCCCTGCGGCGCATCCCGATGATGGAGCCGACCCGGGGAACGCGGGCCCACGTGGAGACGTTGTTCGAGCAGTGCGCGACCCCGGCCGAGCTCGTCGCCCGGCTGGCGTCGTAGGAGGAAGGGATGCCCGAGAGGGAGCGGAAGCAGAAGCCGGCACCGAAGGAGCGCCAGGAAGAGGCCGCCGAGGTCGCCGCGCCGTCCAAGCAGGGGGAGAAGATCAAGGAGGAGCTCGACGAGCTCCTGGACGAGATCGACTCGGTGCTGGAGGAGAACGCCGAGGAGTTCGTGAGGAACTACGTCCAGAAGGGCGGGGAGTAGGCCGCCGCTCCGGGCGCACCCGTGTAGGCTCGCCGGGCGATGAACGAGCCTGCCCTCCCGATGTTCGGACCCGCGCTCGACCCGGGCCCGTCGTTCCTCGAGCTCCTGCGTCGCGTGTCCCCCCAGGCCGTTCCCGGCTCCGCCACCGGAGCTCCCGGGGCCCCACCCGACGTCGTGCACGGCACGACGGTCGTGGCCATCCGCTACGACGGCGGCGTGGTCATGGCCGGGGACCGGCGGGCGACGATGGGGATGTCCATCGCGAGCCGCCGCATCGAGAAGGTCTTCCCGGCCGACGAGCACTCCGGCATCACCATCGCCGGCGCCGCCGGGCCCGCCGTCGAGCTGGTGCGGCTGTTCCAGGTCCAGCTCGAGCACTACGAGAAGGTCGAGGGTGAGCCCCTCTCGCTCGAGGGGAAGGCCAACCAGCTCTCCCAGCTCGTGCGGGCCAACCTCCCCGCCGCCATGCAGGGCCTCGCCGTCGTTCCCCTCTTCGCCGGCTACGACGATCGGCGGGGCCGGGGCCGGGTCTTCAGCTTCGACGTCACGGGCGGGAAGTACGAGGAGACGGACTTCCAGGCCACGGGCTCGGGCGGGCTCCACGCACGGAACTGGATCAAGGCCACCTGGCACGAGGGCCTCGCCGAGGACGACGCCGTCGACCTCGCCCTCCGGTCGCTCTTCGCCGCGGCCGACGAGGACGCCGCGACGGGCGGTCCCGACCTCGTGCGGCGGATCTACCCGAGCGTCGCCGTCATCGATGCCGACGGCTTCCGGGCCCTCGCCGACGACGTGGTCGAGCAGCGCGCCGGGACGCTGCTCGCCGGGCCGGAGCGGGGTGGTCGCGAATGACCATGCCCTTCTACGTCTCGCCCGAGCAGGTCATGAAGGACCGGGCCGACTACGCCCGCAAGGGCATCGCTCGGGGTCGGAGCCTGGTCGCCATCGAGGGAGCCGAGGGCATCGCCATCGTCGCCGAGAACCCCTCGCGCACGCTCTTCAAGGTGAGCGAGATCTACGACCGCATCGCCTTCGCCGGGGTCGGCAAGTACAACGAGTTCCAGATGCTCAAGATCGCCGGCGTCCGCCACGCCGACCTGAAGGGCTACGCGTACTCGCGCGAGGACGTGACCGCGAACTCGCTGGCCAACGCGTACGCCCAGACCCTCGGCCAGGTGTTCACCCACGAGATGAAGCCCTACGAGGTCGAGATCCTCGTCGCCCAGGTCGGAGAGAGCCCCGAGCACGACGAGCTGTTCCACATCCTCTACGACGGCACGGTGATGGACGAGGAGAACTACACCGTGCTCGGCGGGCAGGCCGAGACGATCGCCGAGACGCTGGCCGAGCGCTTCGAACCCGGCCTGGACTTCGACCGCGCGATCCGGCTCGGGGCGGCGGTGCTGAGCCCTCCCGAGGGGGAGCCGCTCACCGCGGGCCAGCTCGAGGTGGCGCTGCTCGACCGCAGCCGCGCTCGGCGGGCCTTCAGGCGCGTGCGGGGCGCGGACCTCGAAGCCGTGCTCGCGGCGCCGGGCGGCTAGCCGAGCAGGGCCCGGACCAGGGGGAGGCACCCTCCGGCCGTGACGGCCGCGACGGCCAGCCACACCGGCCAGCGCGCGGTCCGGGTCGCCGTGACCACGGGGCCGGGCTGCATCGCGGCCTCGACCTCGTCGACGAGCAGGACCATCCGCGCGTCGTCGAGCTGGTCGGCCGGGACCCAGACCTCCACTCGCGCCAGCTCGCCCACCGTGAGCGCGTACGGGCCGTCGACGGCGCCCCGGAGCTCCGCGTCGACACCCTCGGAGAGCAGGCGCGCGGCGACCACGCGGGCGGCGAAGGCCCCCGAGACCCAGGTCAGACGCTCCATGGGCACCATCCGGGCATCGTACGGCTACCCGGACGCGCCGGGACCGCGGGACCGGCCGGGGAAGCGTCGCCCGGACGGGGAAGGCGGGCCGGTAGCGTGGAGCCGTGGAACGGCGGATCTTCGGGCTCGAGAACGAGTACGGCGTCACGTGCACCCTGCGTGGCCAGCGGCGGCTCAGCCCCGACGAGGTGGCGCGCTACCTGTTCCGCCGCGTCGTCTCGTGGGGGCGGTCCAGCAACGTCTTCCTCGAGAACGGGGCCCGCCTGTACCTCGACGTCGGCAGCCACCCCGAGTACGCCACGCCCGAGTGCGACTCGATCGCCGAGCTCGTCGTGCACGACAAGGCGGGCGAGCGGATCCTCGAGAGCCTGGTCCAGAGCGCCGAGCAGCGGCTCCGCGAGGAGGGGATCCGCGGCGAGGTCTACCTGTTCAAGAACAACACCGACTCGGCCGGCAACTCCTACGGATGCCACGAGAACTACCTGGTCGAGCGGGACGGGGACTTCGGCAAGTTCACCGACGTGCTCATCCCGTTCCTCGTCAGCCGGCAGATCTTCGCCGGGGCCGGCAAGGTCCTCCAGACGGCGCGGGGCGCGATGTACTGCGTCAGCCAGCGGGCCGAGCACATCTGGGAGGGGGTGTCGAGCGCCACGACCCGCTCCCGGCCGATCATCAACACCCGCGACGAGCCCCACGCGGACGCCGAGCGCTTCCGACGGCTCCACGTGATCGTCGGCGACTCGAACATGAGCGAGTACACGACCTTCCTGAAGGTCGGCGCGACCTCGATCCTGCTGCGCATCCTCGAGGAGGACCCGGCTCCCTGGAGGGACCTCACGCTCGAGAACCCGATCCGGGCCATCCGGGAGATCAGCCACGACATGACCTGTCGCCGGCGGGTCCGCCTCGTCAACGGTCGTGAGCTCTCGGCGCTCGAGCTGCAGTCCGAGTACCTGATCCGGGCCCAGCGCTTCGCCCGCCGCCACGGCCTGAGCCCCCTCGAGCAGCGGGCGCTCGAGATGTGGGAGCACGTCATGACGGTCCTGGAGCGCGACCCCCTGGACCTGCGCACCGAGATCGACTGGGTGGTGAAGTACCACCTCATCGAGGCCTACCGGGCCAAGAACGAGCTCCCCCTCACCCACCCCCGCGTCGCGCTGCTGGACCTGGCCTACCACGACGTCACCCGGTCGCGGTCGCTGTACTACCTGCTCGAGCGGCGGGGCCAGGTAGACCGGGTCGCCGACGACGAGGAGATCGAGCGCGCGATCACCGTGCCGCCGCAGGGGACCCGGGCCCGGCTCCGGGGCGCCTTCATCCAGCGGGCCAAGGAGCGCAAGCGGGACTACACCGTGGACTGGGTGCACCTGAAGCTCAACGACCAGGCCCAGCGCACCGTCCTCTGCAAGGACCCCTTCAAGGCGCGCGACGAGCGCGTCGAGCGGCTCATCGCCTCGCTCTGAGGTCCGGCCGTGCCGTCGTTCCGCTCCGGCAAGGTGCTGCGGGTCCTCGAGGAGCGCCCCGGCCTCCAGCGCGTCGACGTCGACCTGGGGGAGGGTCCCGAACGGGCCTACGTGCTGCCGCAGCTCACGGGTACGGTGTCGGCGGGCGACCGGGTCGTCGTCAACACCACGGCGGTCGAGCTCGGTCTCGGCACCGGAGGCTGGCACGTCGTGCACTGGAACCTCGAGCGGGACCGCTGGAGCGAGCGCGGCCCGGGCCACATCCTCAAGGGCCGCTACACGAGCCTCCAGGCCGACGTGGGCAGCACCGAGGAGCAGGTCGCCGACCTGGAGAAGGTGGAGTCGATCGACGGCCTCCCCGTGGTCGCGGCCGCGCTCCACAGCCAGCTCCCCGCGGTGGCGGTCGCCTACCGGGAGCAGGCGCCGGATGGACGTCTCGTCTACGTGATGACCGACGGGGCGGGGCTGCCGCTGGCCCTCTCGGACCTCGTGGCCGCGCTCCGGGATCGCGAACTCCTCGACGCCACCATCACCTGCGGGCACGCGTTCGGGGGCGACTACGAGGCGGTGTCGGTCTTCTCGGCGCTCGCCGTGGCCCGCCACGTCGTCGGCGCCGACGCCGCGGTCGTGGCGATGGGACCCGGCATCGTCGGGACGAACACCCGTCTCGGGTTCAGCGGCATGGAGGTCGGCCCGATCCTCGACGCAGCCGCGGCGCTCGGAGGCCGTCCGATCGCCGCCCTCCGGGCGTCGTTCGCCGACCCCCGGGCCCGGCACCGGGGGCTGTCCCACCACTCCCGGACCGCGCTGCGCCTGGCCTGCCGCGAGCGGGTCGCCGTCGCGTTCCCCCTCGTAGGGGGGACCGAGGAGGCCCGCCTGCGCGCCGACCTCGCCGACGCCGGCCTCGATCGGCGCCACGACGTCGTGGACGTCGCAGCCCCCGATGTCCTGGGGCTCTTCGCGCGACACGGGCTCGACGTCGTCTCGATGGGCCGCCCGGCCGCGGCCGACCCGGTGCTCTTCCAGGCGGCGGGAGCAGCCGGCGTCCTCGCGGCCCGGTTCGGGGCGGGGAGGGCAGGCGGGTCGTGAGCGACCGGGTCGAGCGTCTCACGAACCTCGTCGCCAACCTCCTGGCGACGCGCCGGCCGTTGACCCTCGACGAGATCGTCGACCTCGTCCCCGGCTACCCCTCGGGCAAGGCGTCCTACCGGCGGCAGTTCGAGCGGGACAAGGACGCCTTGCGGGGGATCGGGGTCCCCATCGTCATCGAGCCGGTCGACCACCTCGGGCCGGAGGTCGGGTACCGCATCCGCCCCGAGGACTACTACCTCCCGGAGCTGGACCTGACCGCGGAGGAGCGGGCCGCGCTCCACGTGGCCGTGACCGCCGTGCACCTCGAGGGCGGGGAAGGGCGCGAGGCGCTGTGGAAGCTCGGCGGGCTCGCCGGCGAGGGCGCTCCGGCGCTCGCCACCATCCCCTCGCTCCCGGAGCTCGAGCCGCTCTTCGACGCCTACCGGCGACGGGCCGTGGCCGGGTTCAGCTACCGCGGCGGGCGCCGGCGCCTGGAGCCGTACGGCATCGTCTTCCGGCGGGGCCACTGGTACGTCGTCGGGCACGACCTGGACCGCGACGAGCCACGGGCCTTCCGCGTCGACCGGCTCACCGACGTCGAGGTGGGGGAGGCCGGCACGTTCGAGCGGCCGCCGCAGTTGGTCCCCACCGAGCTCGTTCGCGCCCAGCCGTGGTCGTTCGGGGACGAGGAGGCGATCGAGGCGCTCCTGCTGGTCGACCGGACCCAGGCGGCCGTCGTCGCCGAGCAGCTCGGCGACGAGACCGTCAAGGAGCGTCGCGACGACGGCAGCGTGCTGTTCGGCGTCGCGGTCACGAACCGGTCGGCCTTCCTCTCGTTCGTGCTGGGCCTCCTCGACCACGCCGAGGTGCTCGGCCCCCCGGCGCTCCGCGAGGAGATGGTCGAGTGGCTGGAGGCCGTCGCCGGGGGTTCGCCGTGAGCCGGCCCCTCGCCGGTCCGCGGCTCCGGCGCGTGCTCGCGCTCGTCCCCTGGATCGCGGCCCATCCGGGCGTCACCCTCGACGAGCTCGCCTCGCGCTTCGACGTCTCGCGCCAAGAGGTCGAGCGTGACCTGGCGCTGCTGCCGTTCTGCGGGCTCCCCCGTACACGCCCGACCGGCTGATCGACGTCGAGATCGTGGGCGAGCAGGTCCGGGTCCGGTTCGCCGACTACTTCGCCCGACCGCTGCGCTTCACCCCGGCCGAGGGCCTCTCGCTGCTCGCCGCGGGGCAGGCCCTCCTCGCGGTCCCCGGGTCGGACCCCGGCGGCCCACTGGCCGGCGCGCTCGCGAAGCTGGCGCGCGTCCTGGGCGTCGAAGGGGGGGTCACGGTCGAGGTCGGCGGAGGGCCGTACCTCTCAGCCCTCCGTGCGGCCACGGAGCGTGGCGAGCGGGTGGAGATCGACTACTACTCGTTCGGGCGGGACGCGCTCACGACCCGCCAGGTCGATCCGGTGGCGGTGTTCCACGCCTTCGGCCAGTGGTACGTGGCGGCCTTCTGCCACCAGGCAGGCGAGGAGCGCCTGTTCCGGGTCGACCGGGTCCGGGCGGTGCGCCCGACCGGAGAGCGCGTCACCGAGGGCAGCCACCTCGCCGACGAGTTCGTCACCGCGGCGGTGTACCGGCCGCGCCCCGGCGACCCCCGGGTCACCCTGCGCCTCGGGCCGTCGGCCGGCTGGGTCCCCGAGAGCTACCCCGTCGAGGAGGCCGTGGAGGAAGGCGACGGGTGGCGGGTGGTCCTCGCCGTGAGCGAGCAGGCGTGGCTCGAGCGGTTGCTGCTCCGCCTGGGCCCCGAGGCCGAGGTGCTCGAGCCGCCGGAGCTCCGGTCCCTGGGACCCGAGGCGGCCCGCCGCCTGCTCCGTCGCTACGCTCCGTGAGACCTGCGGTCCGGTCCTGGCCGGGTCCCGTGGGAGGATAGGGTGCGGCGCCGGGCCGCCGAGCCGGCCCGCGGGGACCCACATGGAACGAACGAGAGCCGACGTTGAGCCGGGTACCGAGCCGAACGTGAGCGTCGTCGACGACGCCACCCCGGGGGACGCGGTCGAGGAGCCCCCGGTCGAGCCCGCCGCGCCGGCCGAGACCCGGGCCCGGAAGCGGGCGCGCCGCCGGCGACGGATCGCCGTCGAGTGGGTCGTCCTCGTCGTCGGCGCCCTCGCCATCGCGCTGTTCCTCAGGGCCTTCCTGTTCCAGGCGTTCTACATCCCCTCGGAGTCGATGCTGCCGACCCTGGAGGTCGGCGACCGGGTGCTCGTGAACAAGCTCAGCTACCGGCTCCACGACGTGCACCGGGGGACATCGTCGTCTTCGAGGCCCCTCCGGGCCAGGAGACCGCCACCGTCAAGGACCTGGTGAAGCGGGTCGTCGGGCTGCCGGGGGAGACGGTCGAGGCCCGCGACGGCAACGTCTACGTCGACGGGCGGCTCCTGGAGGAGCCCTACCTCCCGTCCGAGACGAGGACCGAGGACTTCCCGCCCACGGATGTGCCCCCCTCGAGCTACTTCGTGATGGGGGACAACCGCTCGGCCTCCAAGGACTCCCGGGTGTTCCGTGCCATCCCCGAGTCGAGCATCGTGGGCCGGGTGTTCGTCCGGATCTGGCCCCTCGACCGCCTGGGCTTCCTCTAGGAGCCGGAGGTCCCGGACGCCGCCGTGGGGCAGCTCGTGCCCCGCTCAGGCACCGTCGGCGCCGCGGTACGCCTCGACGACCGCCACCATGCGCTCCGGCCGGTCGCAGTACAGGGCGTCCACGTCCATGCGCAGCAGCGCCTCCAGGTGACGGACCTCCTGGGCGTCCCAGGCGAACGCCCGTACCTCGAAGCGGTGGAAGAGCGCCACGAGCCCGCGGGTCCAGTCGGTGTGGTGCATGTTCATGGCGTCGATCCCGATCCGGGCCAGGTCGAACGCGTGGCGCTCGATGGGCCCGGTGACCGCGCGCCGCCGCACCGAGTGCACCAGCCGGACGTCGGGAGCGACGTCGCGCAGGCGGCCCAGCAGGTCGACGTCGGGGGAGCACAACCACAGCCGCGACGCGGCCCGGACCTCCCGGGCCAGCTCGATGACCGGTTCGGCGGCTCGGGGATCCTTGATGTCGAGGGAGAGCTCGTACGCGGCCCCGAGGGACCCGTACACGTCGCGCAGCCGTGGCACGCCGGCCTCCGCCAGGCGGGCGGCGGCGGAGCGCGACACGCGCAGCCGCCGCAGCCCGTTCCGCACGACGGGGTCGTGGACCAGGACCACCTCGCCGTCGGCGGACAGCCACGCGTCGGACTCGAGGCCGCCCGCGCCGAGGGCCAGGGCCCGCTCGAACGCCGGGACGGTGTTCTCGGGGAGCTCCGTGCGCGCGCCGCGGTGGGCGAAGGTGATCGGCCGCATCGCCGCCGATGATGACCGAATCCGGGGTGGCACGGCGAGCGCGACGGCGGCCTCACCGGAACCCTCAAGGGCCCCCTGAGGCCTGCCGATGGAACACCAAGAGCGGAAGGGACCGACGTGACCACCATCCGAGCGAGCTGTCCGACCTGCGGCGACGTGCAGATCCAGGCCTCCGACCTGGTCGTGCGGGTCTGCGCGGACGACGACCGGGGCTCGTACTGCTTCCGCTGCCCCTCGTGCGACCGGGCGGTGGCGAAGGAGGCGAGCCGGCGGATCGTCGACCTGCTCGTCGCCTCGGGCGTCCGGATGCAGGTCTGGCGTCTCCCCGCCGAGCTGACCGAGGAGCGGTCGGGGCCGCCCATCCAGCCCGACGACGTCCTCGACTTCCACCTCCTGCTGCAGGAGGACGACTGGTTCGCGCGCGTCGCCGAGATGGTGCGCCGGAGCCTGCCCCGGTAGCCTCGGTCCCTCATGTCACCCTGGGTGATCGTCGCCGCCCTCACGGCCCTCGGGGCCCTCGTCGTGACCGTCGCGGTCCGCCGCACGGTCGACGAGGTCGAGCCGACGGTTCGCGCCTTCGCGGACTTCCGCGCCGCCCTGCGTCCCGCGGTGGCCGGCCTGCGGGCCGACGCCCGTGAGACGCGCGCCCGCCTCGTGAGGCAGGCGGGCTCGGCCGACGCCGACCGCCTCTAGCCGCACCCTCGCGCCGGCACGCGCCGGGCTTCCCACGGTCCGCTTCGTCGGGCTCGCGCGGGCCACGGCTACCATGAGCGGCCGGGCGTCGCAACCGGAAACCTGGAGGGAGCCCGATGCCCCAGCTCGGCCCGCTCGAGATCCTCGTGATCTTCGTCGTGGCCCTGCTCGTCTTCGGTCCGAACCGCCTCCCCGAGATCGCTCGGCAGGTCGGACGGGGCTTCCAGGAGCTCCGCCGGATCCAGGACCACGTCCGCCACGAGCTCGACGACGCCCTGCGCGAGCCGCCCCCGCCATCCACCCCTCCCCGGCCCCGGAGCTCTCGGCGGGACCGGCGGCCGAGAGTGCCTCCGATCACGAGGAACCCGCCGGCGCGCCACCGCCGGCCGTCGAAGCCGACACCGAGGGTCCTTCCGGGGCGAACGGCGAGTCGCCCGCCGGGACCTCGACCTGAGCAGTGGCGAAGACCGACCACGGCGCCCGGATGACGGTCGCCGAGCACCTGGCCGAGCTCCGCCGCCGGCTGATCATCGCGATCGTCGCGGTCACCGTGGCCGCGATCGTGGCCTACATCTTCTCGCTCGACATCATCCGCTTCCTCGTGGACTACTACCGCGACGCGACCGAGAACCAGGAGAACGCGCTGGTCTTCACGGGGCCGGCCGACGCCTTCGTGACCCGCATCAAGGTGGCCACCTACGGCGGCATCGTCCTGGCGCTCCCGGTGTGGCTCTGGCAGGTGTGGCGCTTCGTCACCCCCGGGCTCCACCCCAACGAGAAGCGCTACGCGGTCCCCTTCGTGCTGTCCGCCGTCGTCCTCTTCGCCTTCGGCGCGTTCGTGGCCCTGCGCACCCTGCCGACCGCCCTCTCCTTCCTCCTGAACGTGGGTGGCGAAGAGCTCCAGCCGCTGCTCACGGCGGACAAGTACCTGTCCCTCGTCTCCCTGATGATCGTGGCCTTCGGCATCAGCTTCGAGTTCCCGGTCGTGCTCGTCTTCCTGCTCCTGGCTCGGGTCCTCACGACCGCGCAGCTGCGCCGTTGGCGGCGGGGGGTCATCATCTTCGTGGTGGCGTTCGCAGCCGTCATCACGCCGAGCCAGGATCCCTACTCCTTGTTCTTCATGGCGGTCCCGATGTACGTGTTCTACGAGCTCGCGATCTTGATCGGGAGGGTGCTGAAGCGATGAGCGCGCGGAAGAGCCGTACGAGCCGCACGGCCTGGAAGCCTCGTCGCGATCGACGCGAGGTCGTGGTCGCCGTCGCCACCGGCGTGGGCATCACGCTGCTCACGGTGCTCGCGGTCCTCCTCCTCCGGGAGCGGGACGACGGCGGCCCCGAGCCGGTCGTCACCGTGCCGACGACCGTCCCCCTGACCGAGGACACCGTCCCCGCCACCGGGCTCCCGCCCGAGACGACCGCTCTGCCGGACGTGACCACGACGGTGACGAGCGAGCCCCCGCGCAACACCGCCCCTCCGTCCGAGCCCGACCCCACCGTGCCCGCGGAGCCGTGACCGGCCGACCCGGCGCCGGCCGAACCCGGGGCGGGGGCCCCGACGCCGGCACGTTCCGCGCCGGGTTCGAGGCGGCCCGGCCCTTCGCCCTCGACCCGTTCCAGCGGGAGGCCCTCGACGCGCTCGACCAGGGGCGATCGGTGCTCGTGGCGGCCCCGACGGGCTCCGGGAAGACCCTGGTGGCGGAGTACGCGGTGCGGCTCGCCCTCGAGGCGGGCCGCAAGGCCTTCTACACCACGCCGCTCAAGGCCCTCTCGAACCAGAAGTACGCGGATCTCGCCGGTGCGCACGGCTCCCAGCGGGTCGGCCTCCTGACCGGCGACAACTCCGTGAACGGGGAGGCGCCGGTGGTCGTCATGACCACCGAGGTCCTGCGCAACATGATCTACGCCTCCAGCCCCAGCCTCGGAGGTCTGCGCTGGGTCGTCCTCGACGAGGTCCACTACCTCCAGGACCCGTACCGCGGGGCGGTCTGGGAGGAGGTGATCATCCACCTCCCCCCGGACGTCGGGCTGGTCTGCCTCTCGGCGACGGTCTCGAACGCCGAGGAGTTCGCGGACTGGATCCGGACCGTCCGGGGACCCACGACCGCGGTGATCGAGGAGCGCCGGCCCGTGGAGCTCGTCCACCTCTACGTGGCGGGGGAGCGCGACGCCGAGGGCCTCCACCTCCTGCCCACCTTCGTCCCCGGGGAGGGGGACGCGCTCCGCCCGAACCCCGAGGCCGCCCGGCTCGACAGCCGGGCCGTCCGTGGACCGAGGGGGAGGGGTCGGCCCCGAGCCCGGCTCCGGACCCCGGGTCGGGTGGAGCTCGTGGAACGGCTCGCCTCCGAGGGGATGCTGCCCGCGATCTCCTTCGTGTTCAGCCGGGCCGGCTGCGACCAGGCCGTCGAGCAGTGCCTGGCCGCCGGGCTCCGGCTCACCACCGCCGAGGAGCGCGCCGCCGTGCACCGCATCGCGCGGGAGCGGGTGGCGGCCCTCTCCGACGACGACCTGGCGGTGCTGGGCTTCGACGCCTGGATCGCGGGCCTCGAGGCGGGTGTCGCTGCCCACCACGCCGGCATGGTGCCGCCCATGAAGGAGGCGGTCGAGGAGGCCTTCGGGGCGGGCCTCGTCAAGGCGGTCTTCGCGACCGAGACCCTCTCGCTGGGGATCAACATGCCCGCCCGCTCGGTGGTGATCGAGAAGCTCTCGAAGTTCACCGGCGAGCGCCACGAGTTCCTGACCCCGGGCGAGTACACCCAGCTCGCGGGTCGCGCCGGCCGGCGAGGCATCGACGACGTCGGCTACGTCGTGGTCTGCTGGAGCCCCTTCGTGCCGTTCGACCAGGTCGCGGGGCTCGCCTCGCGCCGGACCTACGAGCTCCGCTCCTCGTTCCGGCCCACCTACAACATGGCGGCGAACCTCGTCCACCGGTACGAGGAGGACGAGGCCCACCGGCTCCTCGACCTGTCCTTCGCCCAGTTCCACGCCGATCGCGACGTCGTCTCGCTCCAGCGCCAGCTCGAGCGGAGCCGGGCCCGGCTCGAGCAGCAGCGGGCGCTCGCTCGCAGCGAGCACGGTGACGTGGCCGAGTACCGCCGGATGGTCGCCGAGCTCGAGGACGAGCGCCGCCGCGAGGTTCGGGGCCTCGAGCACCTCCGGCCGGGCGACGTGGTCCTCCTGGGACGGCGCGGCGGCCGGGTCGTGGTCCTGGCCCACGACCACCGACGGGGCGGGAACCGGGTCCTGGCCCTCGGTCCGGACCGCAAGCTGTTCCGGCTGGGCCCCGAGGACTTCGAGGAGACACCCCGAGCCGTGGGCCGGCTCGACCTCCCCGAGCCCTACGCCCCCGGAACCCGAGGTTCCGCCGCCTCGTGGCCGACGCCCTGCGGCGGGTGAAGCTCGACGAGAGGGCCGCTGCCCGCCGTCCGCGTCCGTCGTCGCTCGCCCGGCGGGTGGCCGAGCACCCGGTGGCGAGGGCACCCGACGTCGACCACGTGCTCCGGGCGGCGGCGGCCGTGGAGCGCCTGGAACGCGAGGGTGGCACGCCTGGAGCAGCGGGTCCGGAAGCGCAGCCAGACCCTCGCCCGCCAGCTCGACCGGGTGCTGCGAGTCCTGGAGGCCTGGGGGTACGTGGAGGACTGGCAGCTCACCGAGGCCGGCACGCTCCTCACCCGCCTGTACACCGAGGTCGACCTGCTGGTCGCCGAGACGCTCCGGACGGGCGTCCTCGACGGCCTGGAGCCTCCCGAGATCGTGGCGATCGTCTCGTGCTTCACCTACGAGCGCCGGGGTCCCGAGGGCGCCCGGCCCGCCGCTCCCCGGTGGCCCTCGGCCAGCCTGGCCCGCCGCTACCGCGACGTCGAACGGATCTGGCGGGACCTCAGCCTCGACGAGGACGACGCCGGGCTGCCGGAGACGCGTCCTCCGGACCCGGGTTTCGCGCTGCTCGCCCACACGTGGGCGACGGGCGGCGACCTCTCGACGATCCTCGAGGACGAGGAGCTCACCGGGGGCGACTTCGTCCGGATCGTCAAGCAGACCATCGACCTCCTCCGCCAGATCGCCGACGTGGCTCCCGACCCGGCGACCGCAGCGTCGGCTGCCGAGGGCGCCGGCCGGTGCTTCCGGGGAGTGGTCGCGGCGTCCAGCGCCGTCCCCGGGTGAGCCGCCCGCTGCGACCCGGGGAACCCTGGGAGCACCCGGCCGGCGACGACGTGCCCCTCGAGGTGGTCGGTGGCGACACCGACCTGGCCGCGGCCGTCGCCGACCGTCCGGGGGTGCTCGTGCGGTTCACCCCCCGCGACCGCTCCGACCTGGCCCGGGCGCTCGGGATCAGGGACGGGGTCCCGGGTCGGCGCCTCGAGGTGTCGATGGACCTGCTCCTGCTCGACGACGGGGCCCCCGCGGTGAACGCCGTGGTCGTGGGTGCTCCACCGCGACGGACGAGGTGGGGGAGCCGCTGGCGCGACCTCGAGGTGACGGTCGACGGCCGGACGGTGTTCGCGGGCCGCGCCACCGGCGTCGTGATCGCGTCCGGGCAGTTCCTGGACGGGGACGACGCGGTGCCCCGGGCCCATCCCGGCGACGGAAGGGTCGACGTCCAGGTCTACGCCGTGGCGCGCCGGGAGCGCCGCGCCATGCGGTCACGCCTTCGCACCGGCGAGCACGTGCCCCATCCCGCGATCGTCGCCACCTCCGGGCGACGGGTCGAGGTGTGGGCGAGGCGAGGAGCGGTCGGGGTCGAGGTCGACGGGCGGCGGTGCCCCGGGACGCGCCACCTCGGGGTGACCGTCCGCACGGGGTCCTTTCGGCTGCTCCTCTGAGCGTGCGTCAGGCGGGGGCGATGGCGACGACGGGGCCGGGGAGGGCGAGGTCGGCGGCCGAGCCGTAGTAGCTGGCGTCCCCGAACGCGAACACCGCCCCGTCCGGCCCCCACCAGCCAGTAGCCCGCCCCGGTCGGGGTCGGAGCCAACCCCACGATCGGGGCGTTGAGGTCCAGGTGCGCGGCCGAGCCGAAGAACCCCGCGTCGCCGAACGCGAACACCGCCCCGTCCGCCCCCACCAGCCAGTAGCCCGCCCCGGTCGGGGTCGGAGCCAACCCCACGATCGGGGCGTTGAGGTCCAGGTGCGCGGCCGAGCCGAAGAACCCCGCGTCGCCGAACGCGAACACCCCGCCGTCCGCCCCGACCAGCCAGTAGCCCTCACCGGTCGCGGTGCGGGCGACGGCCACCACCGGGGCGTCGAGACCCAGGTGGGCGGCCGACCCGAAGAAGCCGGCGTCCCCGAACGCGAACACCCCGCCGTCCGCCCCGACCAGCCAGTAGCCCTCACCCCACGGCGTCGCGGTCACCGCGCTCACCGGCCGGCGCAGATCGAGATGGGCCGACGACCCGAAGAACCCCGCGTCCCCGAACGCGAACACCCCGCCGTCCGCCCCCACCAACCAGTAGCCCCGGCCCGTCGGCGAACCCGCCGCCGCCACCACCGGCCCGTTCAGGCGCGTCCCCGCCAACGACCCCGTGAACGACGCCTCCCCGAAATCGAACACCCCACCATCGGGCCCCACCAACCGGTACCCCCGCCCCGACGGCCGCGGCGGCACCGGCAGCTCCTCGTCACAACCACCCGGCACCCCGTCCCCGTCCACATCCCAACCCCCCAACCGGGTGGCCGGCTCTCCCATGGCCCCGAGATCGAGACCGAGCAGCACGACCTGGCAGGTGGTCGCGAGACCGGCGAGGCGGGGGAGCATGAGCCCGGTCGATCCGTCCGGAGGGCCATCCTCGAAGGTGAGCGGCGTCGAGGGCCAGGGGGTGGGGAGCTGCGCCCAGGATCCGTCGCGGAACAGCCACTGGTCGCGGTGCTGGGTCTGCACCGGATCGTCGAAGGTTCCCCCGCCCGCGAGCAGGGCCCCGCGCCGGGTCTCGTCGTCGGGACGGCTGAGGGTGGCGGCGCCGGCGAAGGAGCGGGCGGCGGGCCCGCAGGCGCCGTCGGCGCAGACCTGGGTCCAGGGGTCGCCGGGCTGCGGGTCCGGCCCGAGCACCCACGTGTCGCCGGAGGGCGCGGGGCCTCCGCCGAGACCACCGCCGCCGAAGAGCACGAACTGCTCGCCGTCCCACGCCATGGCGGCGCCGGCCCGGGCGGTCGGGCCGCAGGGGGTCCCGATCCCGGTGCCGCACACCTGGGTCCAGGTCGCCCCGTCGAACACCCACGTGTCGTCCACCGGGGCCGGCCCGGCGTGGACGTCCAGCCCGCCGAAGAGGACGGCCCGGGTACCGGTCCCGGCCATCGCCATGGCGACGTCCGCGACCGGTCCGCAGGCGCCGTCGGCGCAGACCTGGGTCCAGGCCGAGCCGGTCCAGCGCCACGTGTCGCTGTGGACGGGGATGGGGCCGCCGAGTTGGTTCTCGGCGCCGCCGAACAGGATGACGCCACCCGGCCCCGTGGCGAGACCGTGGTGGACCCGTTGGCCCGGACCGCAGGGGGCGGTGGCACCGGGCTCGGAGGTGCCGCATCGGGGGGTCCAGGTGCCGTCCTGCCAGGTCCAGGTGTCGGCCAGGGCCGGGTCGCCAGGAGCGGCCGTGGCGGCGATCCCTCCGTGGAGGACCACGGTGTCGCCCACCGGATCGGCTGCCATCCCCGGGAACAGGCGCATCGAGCTCGCGAGGGCCGGAGGGGTCGAGGTCGCGCCCATGACCCAGTTCGCCGGGGGCGGCGTGTCCGCCACCGCCCCGGCCGTGCTCGTGGCGACCAGGAGGAGGACACCGACTCCCGAGGCCGGGAGCCGACGGCGCGGTGAGGTTCGGGCGCGCTCGGGCATCGGCACTCTCGTTCAGCCGGGGACGATCCCCACGATGGGGGCATCGAGGGCGAGATGAGCGACAGACCCGAGGAAGGCCGCGCCGCCGAAGGCCAGGACCGCCCCGTCGGCGCCGACCAGCCAGTAACCCTCGTCCGTGGAGGTCGGGGTCGCGGCGAGGATCGGCCCGTTGAGGTCGAGGTGGGCGGCCGAGCCGGCGAAGGTGGCGTCGCCGTAGGCGAAGACGGCGCCGTCGGCGCCGACCAGCCAGTAGCCGCCCCCGGTGGAGGTGGCGGCGATCCCGACGACGGGAGCGTTGAGCTCGAGGTCGGCCGCCGAGCCGAGGAAGGTCGCGTCGCCGTGCGCGAACACCCCGCCGTCGGCCCCCACCAGCCAGTAGCCGCGCCCCGTGAGGGTGGGCGCGGCGTCCACGATCGGTGCCCGCAGCGCGATGTGGGCCGGCGAGCCGTGGTGCCGGGCCTCGCCCCGGGCGACGACGGCCCCGCGCGCCCCGACCAGCCAGTAGCCGTCACCGCTGGGCGTGGAGACGACGGCGACCATCGGCGCGTTGAGATGCGGCCGGACCGTGGAGCCGAAGAACCCGGCGTCGCCGAAGGCGAACACCCCTCCGTCGCCGCCCAGGAGCCAGTACCCCTCACCGGTCGGGGGTGGGAGCGGCGGCCAGGATCGGCCCGTTGAGCGGCGCCCCGGCCATGGATCCGAGGAAGCTGGCGTCGCCGAACGCGAACACCCCGCCGTCCGCCCCCACCAGCCGGTATCCCGGGGCCGGTGGGGTCGCCGGTTGCTCGTCGCAGTCTCCGGGTGCCCCGTCCCCGTCGGCGTCCCAACCGCCGAGGAAGGTCGCGGGGGCGCTCATCTCCCCGAGGTCGAGACCGAGGAGGAGAACCTGGCAGGTCGCGGCGAGACCGGCGGCGCGCGGGAAGGCGAGACCGGTCGACCCGGGGGCAGGTCCTCCCCGAGCTCCAGGGGAGTCGACGGCCACGGGGTGGGGAGCTGCACCCAGGTCCCGTCGCGGAACAGCCACTGGTCGCGATGCTGGGTCTCGGACGGACCACCGAGGTTCGCTCCGCCGGCGAGCAGTGCGCCGGTCCGGGTCCGGTCGCGGGGATGGGTGACGGTCGTCGCTCCGGCGAGCGCCCGAGCCGGGGGACCGCACGCCCCGTCGCCGCAGACGAGGGCCCAGGTGTCGCCAGGGGCGGCGTCCGGGTCGAGGACCCAGGTGTCGGCCGACGGCTCGGGAGGACCGCCGAGCCCGCCGCCCCCGAAGAGGACGAACTGCTCCCCGTCCCAGGCCAGCGCCGAGCCCGCTCGGGCGCTGGGGCCGCAAGGCGTGCCGATGCCGGTGCCGCAGATCTGGGTCCAGGTCGAGCCGTCGAAGACCCAGGTGTCGTCGACGTAGTGCATCGCCCCGTCGATGTCGAGCCCGCCGAAGAGGACGACCCGGGTCCCGTCGCCGGCCATCGCCACGGCGAGCTCGGCAGCCGGGCCGCACGCGCCGTCGGCGCAGACCTGGATCCAGGCCGAGCCGTTCCAGAGCCACGTGTCGGTATGGGCGCTGATGGGCCCGCCGGGCTGCTCCGCGGCTCCCCCGAAGAGGACGACGTTGTCGGGTCCGGTGGCGAGCGCGTGGTGGACCCGGGGGCCCGGCCCGCACGGCCCGGTGGCGCCGGGCTCGGAGGTGCCGCATCGGGGGGTCCAGGTGCCGTCCTGCCAGGTCCAGGTGTCGGCCAGCGCCGGGTCGCCGCCGGCGGCGGTCTGCGGGACCCCGCCGTAGAGCACCGCCGTGGCGCCGGACGGATCGGTGGCCAGCCCGGTGAAGAAGCGGGCCGAGCTCACGACCGCCGCGGGGGTGTCGACCTCGACCACCGTCCAGGCGGCCGTGGAGGCCTCCGCCGAGTCCACCGCCGGGACGGATGCGATCAGGAGGAGGAGCACGGTCAGGGTCCGACCGAGACTGATGTGACCTGCGTCGGCGCGTCGAGGCACGGTGGGGTCCTCTCAGGCGGGGGCGATGCCGACGACGGGGCCGGTGGAGGCCTGGTCGCCGTTGGCGCCGAGGTACGTCGCGTCGCCGAACGCGAAGACGGCCCCGTCGCCGCCGACCAGCCAGTAGCCGTGCCCGGTGCGGGTGGCCGCGATCGCCACGACGGGCCCTCGCAGCGGCAGAACGGCGGCCGACCCGTGGAAGCCGGCGTCGCCGAACGCCAGGACGGCGCCGTCGGCGCCCACGAGCCAGTAGCCGTGCCCGGTGGGGGTGGGAGCCAACCCCACGATCGGGGCGTTGAGGTCCAGGTGCGCCGCCGACCCGAAGAACCCCGCGTCCCCGAACGCGAACACCCCGCCGTCGGCCCCCACCAGCCAGTAGCCGTGCCCGGTGGGGGTGGCCGCGATCGCCACGACGGGCCCTCGCAGCGGCAGAACGGCCGCGGACCCGTGGAAGCCGGCGTCGCCGAAGGCGAAGACGCCACCGTCGCCGCCCAGGAGCCAGTACCCGTCGCCCCACGGGGCCGGGGTCATGGCCACGACCGGCCCTCGCAACGGTAGGGCGGCCGCGGACCCGTGGAAGCCGGCGTCGCCGAAGGCGAAGACCCCACCGTCGGCCCCCGCCAGCCAGTAGCCCCGACCCGTCGGCGAACCCGCCGCCGCCACCACCGGCCCGTTCAGGCGCGTCCCCGCCAACGACCCCGTGAACGACGCCTCCCCGAAATCGAACACCCCACCATCGGGCCCCACCAACCGGTACCCCCGCCCCGACGGCCGCGGCGGCACCGGCGGCTGCTCGTCACAACCACCCGGCACCCCGTCCCCGTCCACATCCCAACCCCCCGACCGCGTCGACACACCGCCATCGGTGAAGGAGAGGGCCGTGAGGACCACCTGGCACCGTCCCGACCGGCCGGCGAGCGCCGGGAAGACCGGACCCTCCAGGCCGGGTGGCGGACCGCCGCTGAAGGTGGCCGGCGAGGCGTCCCAGGGGACGGGGAGCTGGGTCCAGGCCCCGTCCCGGAACCGCCAGGCGTCGCGCCAGAGGGTCAGGTCGTCGGAGATGATCGTCCCGCCGAGCATGACGGCCCCTCCGAGGGTGGGGTCGTCGGGACGGGCCAGGGTCGCCGTCGGGGCGTTGGCCCGAGCCGGCGGCGTGCAGGCACCGTTCGCGCAGACCTGGGTCCAGGTCGCACCGTCGAAGGTCCAGGTGTCGCCGAGCGGCACCGGGTTCCCGGGGCCGAGGTCGTCGAGGCCTCCGAAGAGGACGAAGCGCATCCCGTCCCAGCCGAGGGCGGCCCCGAAGCGGGGCGACGGACCGCAGGGGCTCCCGGCCCCGGTGCCGCACACCTGGGTCCAGTTGCCGCCGTCGAACACCCACGTGTCGTCCACCAGGGTGGGGCCTGGACCCATCGTGAACCCGCCGAACGCCACGACCCTCGTCCCGTCGCCCGCGAGCGCGGCGCCGAAACCGGCGGCCGGCCCGCAGGGACTCGCTCCGCCGAGGTCGTCGCAGACCTTCATCCAGGAGCTCCCGGTCCACCGCCAGGTGTCCGTCTTGAGGACGGGGGCGACGCCGGCGCCGGGCTGCTGGGTGGCGCCCCCGAAGAGGACCACGCCGGTCGGTCCGGGGGCGAGCCCGTGGTTGGTCCGGGGCCCCGGTCCGCACGCCCCGGTCGCGCCGGGCTCGGCCGTGCCGCAACGGGGGGTCCAGGTGCCGTCCCGCCAGGTCCAGGTGTCCGCGTGGGCGTCGCCGCCGGTGTCCTCGAGGTTCCAGCCGCCGTAGAGGACGTGGGACTCGCCGTCGGCGGTGGGAGCGGCGGCGGGGTAGGCCCGCATGGTCGTCGACAGGGAGGTCACGGCGACCGGGGTCGAGAAGGCCCAGACGGGCGCGGCGTCGTCGGCCGCTGCCGGACCGGCGGCGGCCGGGGCGGGGATCACCGCCGCGAGGCTCGCGAGGAGGGCGACCCTCCATGGAGCTCCGAACCGCCGAGGGGTCACGATCCTCCCCTTCGTACCGTCTCACCCCTCGGCCTCCATCGGCCGTCCCGAGCACGACCTGAACTGTTCGCACCGACACTGCAGATTTCCCGGTGGGCCGGACCGAACCGGGATCCCCGGAGCCCGGGCCCGGCCCCGGTAGGATCGGCCGCCCATGCACTACGTGGTCGAACGCTTCACCGAGGAGGAGCGGGCCACGCTGCGTCCGTACTTCACCAACCTCGACGGACCGGTGTTCGCCCTCGTGAACCTCCCCGAGGTGGTGAAGGGAGCGCTCTTCGCCCGCTACTCGCGGTCCGACAAGAGCCTCCGGCGGCTGTTCCTCGACGAGTTCGCCGGCGATCTCGACCTGTCCGGCGACCTCGGCGT
Organism: Acidimicrobiia bacterium; assembly: GCA_027494165.1. Classification (GTDB taxonomy): domain Bacteria; phylum Actinomycetota; class Acidimicrobiia; order IMCC26256; family JAOSJM01; genus JAOSJM01. The sequence continues at coordinate 1,211,532 of JAOSJM010000001.1, forward strand.
CGACGCCACGGTCGGGCTCCGGCGGGCCGAGGAGCTCTACGACCGGGTCTTCCTCGAGTACGGAGACGACTCGGTGGCCCAGCTCGGCGGCGTCCACCTGGCGTGCGAGCAGGCGTCGAACCTGCTCACGAAGGTGCTCGAGTGGGGCCGCCTCATGTCGTACCTGGAGCAGTCGACCCGCTACATCCCCTACGACACCCGGCTGGGCGGTCGCTACCGATACCGGCGTGATCCGAACGTGCTCGCCTCGCCGCTGGGCGCCCGCTACGTCGCCGACCTCGACGCCCTCTTCGACACCTACGCCGAGCTCCTGCCCCGCATGGTCCAGTGGGCCCGGGAGCGGTACCCGAAGGAGCCCCAGGACTCGGACTTCGTCCACAAGCAGACGATCAAGGCGAAGGCGTGCGACGCCGTGCGTGGCCTGCTCCCCGCGGCCACGCTCTCCAACGTCGGCATCTACGGCTCGGGCCAGGCCTTCGAGGCGCTCCTGCTGCGCATGCGCGCACCCTCTGCCCGAGGCGCGCTCCTACGCCCGGCTCATGCTCGACGAGCTGAGGAAGGCCATCCCCTCCTTCCTGACCCGGGTCGACCGCCCGGACCGGGGGGTGGCGTGGAGCGCCTACCTGGAGGAGACGCGGCGGACCACGGCCGACGTCGTCGCGAGGATCTTCGGTGAGGAGCCCGCCGAGCCGAGGCCGGCGGTCGTGCTGTCCGACTACGACCCCGACGGGGAGGACAAGGTCCTCGCGGCGGTCTGCTACCCGTTCACGCACCTCCCCGAGGACCAGGTGCTCGCCCGGGTCCGGCGGCTGTCCGCCCAGGAACGGGTCGATCTGCTCCGGGCCTACGTGGGGGAGCGGGCCAACCGGCGGCATCGGCCGGGACGAGCCTTCGAGCGGGTGAGCTACCGCTTCGACGTCCTGGGCGACTACGGGGCCTTCCGGGACCTCCAGCGGCACCGCATGCTCACGGTCGAGTGGCAGACGCTCTCGCCACGCCACGGCTACGACGTCCCCGACGCCGTCCACGAGGCGGGGCTGGCCCGGCCCTTCGAGGAGGCGATGGAGCGGTCCGCCGAGCTCCACGACGCGCTGGCCGACCGGTTCCCGGTCGAGGCGCCGTACGCCGTGGCCCTCGCCTACCGGCTGCGCTTCGTCATGCAGATGAACGCCCGGGAGGCCATGCACGTCCTCGAGCTCCGCACGTCCCCGCAGGGGCACCCCTCGTACCGCCGGATCTGCCAGGAGATGCACCGGCTCATCGCCGAGGAGGCCGGGCACCCCGCGATCGCCGAGGCGATGCGTCACGTCGACCACGGGACGTACGACCTGGAGCGGCTGGCGTCGGAGCGGACCGCGGCCCGTCGCCGCACCGGAGGTCGCCGCACCGGAGGTCGCCGCACCGGAGATCGCCGCACCGGTCCGAGCGGCGAGCGCCGGTGACCGGGCCGTCACCACGGAAAAAATCCGCGCCGTCCTGACCAGGATCGACGCGCGGCGTCCCTGGTCAGGGCCCCGAGACGGACCCCGCCGCCGCTTGACAGGACCCCCCCTTCTCGGGCGTACTACACGTCGTCCCACTACCCCTGTGGCCGGTCGTGGTCCTTCCGGTCCTGACGCCGCGAGGCTTCGCCGGAAGGGGGCATGAGGGGCGATGAGGGGTCCAGGAGACCCAGTAGAGAACGTTGGAATAACCCGCCGACCTGGACTGGCCGGGCCAAACAGCGGCCCCAACGGTCTCCTGGACCCCTACCAACCTCCGGGCCCCTCCCGCCCTCTTCCCTCGGGCCCGGCCCGAGGCCCGTCCGGAGCCGCGACGCGCCGCCCTCGCGGGCCCAGCGTTATACTCCGCGGCCCCTGATACCCGGAAGGCCGCGATGAGCGACGACGATCTCGACCTCGACGAGGACCTCGACCTCGACGAGGACAGCGACCTCGACGAGGACCTCGAGCTCGACGAGGAGGACGTCGAGGACGTCGACGAGGACCTCGACGAGGACATCGACGAGGACCTCGAGGGCGAGGAAGAAGAAGAGAAAGAAGCAGAGTCCGACGAGGACCTCGAGGACGAGGACGTCCTCGACCTCGAGGAGGAGCTGCACCCCGACGACGTCGAGGAGCCGCTCGACGTCGTGCTGCGGGAGCGCACCGCCAAGGGGGCGCTCGAGGAGGACGACGAGGACATCGAGGACGAGCTCGAGATCGACGACCGCGGCGACGGTCCCATGAGGATCGTCCCGCGCCGGCCCGGCGAGTTCCTCTGCTCGTCCTGCTTCCTCGTCCTGCCCCGGAGCCAGCTCGCCGACGAGAAGAGGATGCTCTGCCGCGACTGCGCCTGAGCCCGGAGGTCTCCCGTCCCGCCCCGGCCGGCGTGGGGGTGACCGGGACCCCGGCGACCCCCGGCGCGACGGTGGCCGAGCGACGGTGGCTCCGCCCGGGCGCCGCGCTCGTCTCGGGGCTCCTGGTCGGGCTGGCCTTCCCGCCGTTCGATCTCGGCCCGCTGGTGCTCGTGGCCCTCGTCCCGCTGCTGTGGGCATGGCGCGACGCCGGGCCCCGCCGGGCGGCCTGGCTGGGCTTCCTCGCCGGCCTGGGCTTCTTCGGCGTGCTGCTCTCGTGGGCCTGGTACCTGGGCGCGGTGGCTCTCGTCCCGCTCGTGGGGATCATGGCGGCCACCTGGGCGCTCACCGGCCTCGGGGTCGGGCTGCTCGGACGGGTCGGCGTGCGGTCGGCGTGGGCGACCGCGGCGGTCTGGGTCCTCGTCGAGGGGCTCCGCGGCCGCTGGCCGCTCGGCGGGTTCCCGTGGGGTGAGGTCGGGGCCGCGCTCCACGACGTACCCACGGCTCGGGCGCTGGCGAGCTGGGGTGGTGTGCTCCTCGTCTCCTTCACGGTCGTCGCGGTCAACGGCTTCCTGGTGGAGCTGCTCCTCGCCGACCGGCCGGCCGGGACGTGGCGGGCTCCCGCCGCGGGGCTCGGGGTGCTGCTCGCGCTGACGCTGGTCGCCGGGATGGCCCGGGTCGAGGGTCGACCGTCCGGGACGCTGCGCTTCGCGCTCCTGCAGGGCAACGACCTCGATCGCGACCTGACGCCGGAGGAGGCTGACGCGCGGTACCTCCCCCGGAGCCACCTCCGGCTCGCCTCGACCCTCGAGGGCCCCTACGACCTCGTGGTGTTCCCCGAGTCCAGCCTGGACGCCGACCCGGAGCGGGACGCCGCCCTGCGCGCCGAGCTCGTGGCGGTCGGGGAGCGCCACGGTGCCGCCGTCCTCGTCAACGCGGTCACCCGCGACGACGAGGGCGACGCCTTCAACACGAACCTGCTCTACGACCCGGGCGGACGTCTCCAGGGGACGTACGCGAAGCAGCACCTCGTGCCCTTCGGGGAGTACGTCCCGCTGCGCGACCACCTCGGCTTCATCCGGGAGCTCGAGCAGGTGCCGACCGACTACACCCCGGGGCCCGGCAACGTCGTGTTCGAGGTCGCCGGCCGCCGCGTCGGCACCATCATCTGCTTCGAGTCGGCCTTCGGCCCGCTCGTCCGGTCGGTCGTCCGCGACGGGGCCGAGGTCGTCGTCGTGAGCACGAACAACCGCTCCTACCGGCGCTCGGGCAACCCGGCCCAGCACCTCGCCCTCAGCCAGATGCGGGCGGCCGAGACGGGCCGCCCGGTGCTCCACGCCTCGATCTCGGGCATCACGGGTGTGATCGACGCCGAAGGCGACGTCCGGCAGACCACGTCGCTCTTCGAGAGCTCGGTCGTGACGGGGGAGGTGGTGACCACGACGGGTCGGACGCCCTACGTGCGCTACGGGTCGTGGATCCTCGTCCTGTCGGCACTGGTGGTCGTCGGCCTGGCCGGACGGGCACGGCTGCGAGGCCGCCGGCGGCGTGGGCCCGGGCTCGCGTCTCCGGGCCCCTAGACTCGTCGTGCCGGGTCGGAGGAGGTGCGCCGTGGACCCAGACACCCCCAGGTCCGTGCCGGACCGGGCCGTCGCCCTGCTCCTCTACGCGCCGGTCGGGGCCGCCCTCGCCACCCGCGACGCCCTGGCCGGCGCCGTCGGGCGCGCCGCGGACCGGGGCGCAGCCGAGATCACCGCCCGACGGCTCCGGCTCCACGAGCGGATCGTGTTCGCCCGGGGGATGGGGCAGTTCACCGTCCACGTGGCGTTCCCGAAGCTTCGCGACCACCTGGCCGGCCGGCTCCGGGACACCGCCGGGGACACCTGTGGAGCGATCGGACGGCTCGTGCGGGGCCCGGCGGAGGAGCGGGCCGTGCCCACCGCCGCGACCGCACCGGGTGGCGTCCGGAGGGGGCCGGCGCCGGCGCCACCGCGGACGAACGGCGACTCCGTCCCCGCGGTCGACGCGCCCGCTGCGTCGTCGCTGCCGATCCCTGGCTACAACGAGCTCTCCGCGTCCCAGGTCGTGGAACGGCTCGAGGGTCTGACGCCGGCCGAGCTCGACCGCGTGCGCGCCTACGAGGGGGCGCGCCGGAGCCGCCGGACCATCCTCGGGAAGATCGACCAACTCAGCCGCTGAGCCGTTGGAAGCAGCGCGCGCCGCCGTCGCCTCCGATCTCCCGCGCCTCGTCGCGCTGGCCCGAGAGCTCCGCGCGGAGCTCTCGGCGATGCGGGGAGGGGACCTGTGGGCCGCGCGCGAGCCCCAGCCCGAGCCGCTCGAGCGCTCCCTGGGCGCGCTGCTCGACGCCGACGACGCCGCCGTCGTCGTGGGCACGGTCGAGGGCGTCGTCGTGGGGTACGGGGTCGTGGTGGTCGAGGAGCTGCGGGACGGGCGGCGCGTCGGCGTGGTCACCGACCTGTTCGTCGAGCCGGCGGCCCGGAAGGTGGGGGTCGGGGAGGCCGTGGTGGGGGACCTGCTGTTGTTCAGCCGGGCCGCCGGCTGCGTCGGGGTCGACGGGATGGCCCTGCCCGGCCACCGCCAGGCCAAGACCTTCTTCGAGGGCGCCGGCTTCCAGGCCCGCGCGATCGTGATGCACCGGCCCCTCCGGTGACCGTGCCCACGGTGGCCGTGGGAGGGGTCGCCGTCCGGGACGGCGAGATCCTCCTCGTCCGGAGGGGACGCGGGCCGGCGGCCGGCGAGTGGTCCGTGCCCGGGGGCCGGGTCGCCTTCGGCGAGGACCTCCGGACGGCGGTCGTGCGCGAGGTCGCGGAGGAGACCGGCCTCGACGTCGTGGTCGTGCGCTTCCTCGGCTGGGTCGAGCGGTTCGGTACCGAGCCGAACCCCCATCACTTCGTGATCCTCGACTTCCTCGTCGCCCCGCTCGACCCCGACCGGGCACCGGTCGCCGGCGACGACGCCGTCGAGGTTCGCTGGGTCGCCCTCGACCGGCTCGACGAGCTCCGGCTCGTCGAGGGGCTGGCGGAGTTCCTGGAGGACGTGGGCGTCCTCGGCCCGCCGCCGCCCGGTGTCGTGCGCGCCGACCCGGATCGCTGAGCGCGACCGAGCGATCCTGTTCGAACCTTCACGCCTAGCCTGGGGCGACCATGACCTTTCGGGCGATCGGTGTGCTCGCGCTCGCCGCCTCCGTGGCGACCCTCGGCGGCTGCTCCCCGGGGGGCCGCGAGGGCGACCACACCGTGCCGCCCGCGGCGTCCTCCGGGGCGACCCGTTGGGGCTTCACCCCGTTCCCCGCCAGCCTCGACCAGGCGGGCCTGGAGCGCGCCTACGCCGTGATCGAGAGCGACGCGAACCTCGTCGCCCACCACTTCGACCACGGGATCCCCTGGGAGGCGCTCATCGAGGGCCGCGAGCTCCCGGACACGCTCCGTGGCGACCTCGGGTACCGACGCCGCTGGGACGACGCGCACCCGCAGTGGACCGTGTACGTGGCGACGAGCCTCCTCGACGTCGCCCGGCGGGGGTGGCAGGGGGTGGCCGGGCGAGCAGCGCCCACCCGGGATGTCCACGTTCGCCGATCCCCGGGTCCGGGAGGGGGCCAAGGCCTGGGTGCGACTCCTGGTCGACGAGCTCCGGCCCGACTACCTCAACGCCTCGGTCGAGATGAACCTGTACGCCGACGCGGCACCCGGGGACTACCCGAACCTCGTGTCGCTCTACCGGGAGATCCGCGCCGAGGTGAAGGCCGAGCACCCGGACCTGCCCGTCTTCCCGTCCTTCCAGCTCGAGCAACTCGACGACCTCGAGCCCGTCCGGGAGGTCCTCGACGCGGCGGACCTCGTGGCGATCTCGACCTATCCGGTGATCCGGGCCGCCCCGGGCGTCCCGCCCGAGACCCGCTACGACGACCTGGCGGGCCTCGGGAGACCGCTCGCCGTCGTCGAGACCGGCTTCCCGGCCTTCCCGGTCGAGGGGGCGGGCACGACGCTCGACGTCGATCCAGGGGCGCAGGCGGCCTACGTGGAGTGGCTCGGCCGGAGGGCCGCGACGCCGGGCCTCGAGCTCGTCGTGTGGTTCTTCCCGTACGACCTACCGGCCGACCTGCCCGTTCCCGACGAGGTCGCCGACGTCACCGTGGTCTTCGAGCACATGGGGTTGCTCGACACCTCGGGCCGGGAGCGCCCGGCCCTCGACGCCTGGCGACGAGCCCGGGCCGGCGCGGATCCGGAGGGCCCATAAGCTTCGTTATGTCACTTCGATTCGGGATCGCTCCGGGGTCGCGCCACCCCACCGCCATCCCGGCGAGCCGGGCTGCTGGACGTCGTCATGCGTCGCGCTGCCAAGCTCGACGCTCCCGACGACCCGCCACGATCTCCATGCGCGTCCCGCTCGATCGGTCACGGTCGGGTCATCGCGCCAGCGCGCGCCGACTCCAGTTTGACGCATCTTCGCTGCTGCAAGATAAGACCCATAAGACGGAGTAAGGTCGGTAGAGATGGACGAGGTCAACAACCCCTACCGCCCCGGCGCCGGTACCAGCCCACCCGCTCTCCCGGGGCGCGACGAGCTCATCGATCACTTCGGTCGTACGCTCCGCAGAGCCCGTGCGCGCCGGCCCGGAAAGAGCATCATGCCGATCGGGCTGCGCGGCGTTGGCAAGACGGTGCTGCTCAACCGCTTCACCGAGATCGCCGAGCGCGAGGGCTTCTCCGTCGGGTTCATCGAGGCACGCGAATCCGGGGATTTCGTGTCCCTGCTGGCGAACCGAGTGCGCAAGATCCTTCTCGCACTCGACAACGAACGGAGGACCGCCAAGGTCCTCAAGGCCCTCCGGGTGCTCAAGACCTTCTCGCTCCAGCTTCCCGACGGCGCGCGAATCGCGCTCGACGTCGACGCCCTGGCCGGAGCGGCGGACAGCGGGGACCTCGCGGAGGACATCACCGATCTGCTCGTCACCGCTGGCGAGGCCGCCATGGAGCGCTCGAGCGGGATCCTGCTCGCCGTCGACGAGGTGCAATACCTCACCGCGGCAGAGCTGGGAGCTCTGATCACCGCCGTTCACCGCGCGACGCAGCGCGACCTGCCCGTGGTCGTGGTCGGGGCGGGCCTTCCTCAGCTACCGGGTCTGGCCCGAGAGGCAAAGTCCTACGCCGAGCGCCTCTTCGAGTTCCCCGAGATCGGATCCCTGACCGTCGCCGACGCGACCGCCGCCATCGTCGTCCCCGCCAACGAGCTGGGCGTCGACTTCGCAGACGACGCGGTCGACATGATCGTCGGAGCCTCGCGCGGCTATCCCTACTTCCTCCAGGAGTGGGGCTACCACACGTGGAATGCCGCGGACTCGAGCCCCATCAAGCGTCGAGTCGTCGAGACGGTCACGCCCCGGGTGGTCTCCCACCTCGACGACAACTTCTTCCTCGTCCGGTTCGACCGGCTGACTCCGAAAGAGAAGAGCTACCTCCGGGCCATGGCCGAGCTCGGACCCGGACCACATCGCTCGGGCGACATCGCCGCACGACTCGGGGTCCGGGTCGAGTCGGTCGGACCTCGCCGCAGCGCGCTCATCGCCAAGGGCATGATCTACAGCCCGGCCCACGGCGACACAGCGTTCACCGTGCCCCTGTTCGACGAGTTCCTGAAGCGGACGATCCCCGACGAAGTGTGAGTCGGGGCCCCCGGCCTCACGGCTCCCAGCGCAACCGGAGGCGCTTCGCCGCCTGGACCTCGTCGACCCGGCCCACCGGGGTCGTGCGGGGCGCCGACGCGGCGGCGCTCCCGTCGGCCCGGGCCTCGGCCACGACCCGGGTCAGCGCCTCGGCCATCGCCTCGACGGTCTGGGGGCTCTCGGTCTCGGTCGGCTCGATCATCAGGGCCTCGTCGACGATGAGCGGGAAGTACATCGTCGGCGGGTGGAACCCCTCCTCGATGAACCGCTTGGCGAGGTCGAGGGCCCGGACGCCTGCCTCCCTGCGCAGCGCGGCCGCCGAGGCCACGAACTCGTGCATGCAGGGCTCGTCGTAGGGGACGTCGAGGACGTCACGGAGGCGCTCCCGGAGGTACCGGGCGTTGAGGACCGCCCCGTCGGCGACCCGTCGCAGGCCGTCGCCTCCCGTGAGGAGGAGGTAGGTGTAGGCGCGCACGAGCGCGAGGGCGTTGCCGTGCCAGCTGTGGATCCGCCCGATCGACCGCTCCGGGACCTCCCAGCGGAAGCCGTCCGGGCCCTCCACCGGCCGGGGCCCGGGGAGGAACGGCACGAGGCGCTCGGCGACGGCCACCGGCCCCGAACCGGGCCCTCCCCCTCCGTGCGGCACGGCGAACGTCTTGTGCAGGTTCAGGTGGACGATGTCGAAGCCCATGTCCCCGGGCCGCACGACCCCGAGGATGGCGTTGAGGTTGGCGCCGTCGTAGTACAGCAGGCCCCCGGCCCCGTGGACGAGCGACGCGATCTCGACGATGTCGGTCTCGAAGAGGCCGAGGGTGTTGGGGTTGGTGAGCATCAGCCCCGCCACGTCCTCGTCCACGAGGCCCCGCAGGGCCTCGAGGTCCACGAGGCCGCGCCGGTCGGTGGGCACCTCCACGACCTCGAAGCCGGCCAGCGTCACCGAGGCCGGGTTGGTGCCGTGGGCCGAGTCGGGGATCAGGACCCGGCGGCGGGGCCGGCCCCGGGCCGCGTGCCACGCCCGCATGAGGAGCAGCCCGGTGAGCTCGCCCTGGGCCCCGGCCGCGGGCTGGAGCGTGGCCGCGGCCATGCCCGTGACCCGACAGAGCACGTCCTCGAGCGCCGCCATGAGACCCAGCCAGCCCTGGACCTGCTCGGCGGGCTGGGCCGGGTGGCACCGGGCGAGCGCGGGGAGCGCGCTCGTGACGTCGCAGACCTTCGGGTTGTACTTCATCGTGCAGGAGCCGAGCGGGTACGCGCCGAGGTCCACCGAGTAGTTCCGGGCGGTCAGCCGGGTCACGTGGGCCACGAGGTCGCGCTCGGACACCTCGGGGAGGGCCGGCGGCTCCGGGGCCAGGTGCCCGGCCGGGACGAGCTCCTCGGGATCCCACTCGGGCACCCCCGTCTCGCGGAAGCTCCACGCCCGCCGCCCCGGCGACGAGAGCTCGAAGACCGTCGGCTCGGGCCGGTCCCCCAGGACCGGCGCCGACCGGGCCTGACCCCCGCCCGGACCGCCCAGGAGCTCCGGAACCGCGCCCATCACCTCACCGCCTTCTCGAACGCCGCCGCGAAGTCGTCGATCTCCTCCCGGCGGCGCGTCTCGGTCACCGTCACCAGGATCGACTCCCCCAGCTCGGGGTAGTCCTCCCCCACCGGGACGCCGCCCAGGTACCCGGCCTCGGCCAGCCGCTCGAGCACCAGCCGGGCCGGCCGGGGCACCCGGACCGGCGCCTCGTAGAGCGTCGGGGCCTCGATGGCCGGCTCCACCCCCGGGATCCGCAGGAGCTGCTCCCGGGCGTACCGGGCTCCCCGGGCGCACCGCAGGGCGAGCTCGCGCAGGCCCGCCGGACCGAGCCACGAGAGGTGGATGGCCGCGGCCACGGCCACGAGCGTCTGGTTCGTGCAGACGTTCGACGACGCCTCGGCCCGCCGGATGTGCTGCTCGCGGGTGGAGAGCGTGAGCACGTAGGAACGCCGGTCCTCGGTGTCGACGGTCTCCCCACGAGCCGTCCCGGGAGCCACCGGCGCACCCACGGGGCCCGGCGGCACGCGAAGAGGCCCACGTAGGGACCCCCGAACGCCAGCGGGGTACCGAAGGGCTGCCCCTCCCCCACGGCCACGTCGGCCCCCAGCTCGCCGACGGGGCGCAGCAGCCCGGCCGCCACGGGATCGGCCGCGGCGACGAGCAGGGCCCCCGCCCCGCGGGCCCGCCGGGCGGCGTCCTCCACGTCCTCGAAGGCACCCAGGGCGTTCGGGTGCGCGACGAGGAGCGCCGCGGGCTCGCCCAGGTCGTCGGGCCACGACGTGCGACCGCCGTCGAGCGGGGCCTCCCGCACCTCCACGCGGGGACCCAGGAGCGTCGAGATCACGGCCCGCCAGTGGGGGTGCACGCCGGCCGAGACCCACACGACCGACCGGCCGGTGGCCGCCGCCGCCAGGCTCAACCCCTCCGCGGCCGCGGAGGCCCCGTCGTAGAGCGAGGCGTTGGCGACGTCCATCCCGGTGAGGGCACAGACGAGGGTCTGGTACTCGAAGAGCGCCTGGAGCACCCCCTGGGCGAGCTCCGGCTGGTAGGGCGTGTAGCTCGTGACGAGCTCGCTGCGGGAGGCGAGCGCCGTGACCGCGGCCGGGAGCTCGTGCTCGTACGCGCCGTAGCCCGCGAAGCACACGAGGTCTCCGGCGGCGGACCGGTTCCCGGCGGCGAGGTCCTCGACGGCGCGCAGCGCGTCGGCCTCGGCCAGCCCGTCGGGGGAGGTCGAGCCCGCCCGCCAGGCGGACGGCCGCCGGGACGTGGGCGAACAGGTCGTCGAGGCGCTCGAGGCCGAGGAAGGCCAGCATGGCCTCGATCTCGGCGGGCGTGTGCGGGACGTGCATCGGCTCCCTCCGTGGTCGCCTCATCTTCGCGGAACCGGGCCGTGCGGCGCGGGACGCGTGCAGGAACGCGTGCGGAACGCATGCGGAACGCCGCCTCAGCGCTCGAGGAACGGCGGGCGCACGACCGTGGCGGGGACGGGGCGGCCCCGGACGTCGACCGTGAGGACGTGGCCCTCCCCCACGTCGGGGGCAGGAAGGCCAGCGCGACGCCGCGCTCGAGGGCCGGCGAGAAGTTCCCGCTCGTGACCTCGCCCACCTGCCGGTCGCCGTCGAGGACCGGGTATCCCGCCCGTGGCACCTGCCGCCCCTCGAGGAGGAGGCCGGAGAGGAGGCGGGTCACCCCGTGCCGCTCCTCGGCCATCAGCGGCTCCCGCCCCCGGAAGTCGCCCTTGTCGGCCCTCACCACCCATCCGAGCCCCGCCTGCAGCGGGGTGATCCCCGGCCCGAGCTCGTGGCCGTGGAGCGGGAAGCCCATCTCGATCCGCAGCGTGTCGCGCGCCGAGGCCGGCCGGCTCGACGCCGGCGCCGAGGATCGCCCGCCACAAGGAGGGCGCGGCGGGCGCGGGGACGTGGATCTCCACGCCGTCCTCACCCGTGTACCCCGTCCCGGCGACCAGGCACGAGGCGTCCTCCCAGGTCACGCGACGGACCGTCCGCCGGGCGACCTCGGCCATGGCGGGCGACACCGCGGCGAGGCGCTCGCGCGCGTCGGGCCCCTGGACGGCCAGCACCGCCCGGTCCCTGGTGACGTCCTGGACGGTGCAGGGGCCCCGGCCGGCCGCGGCCTCCTCGAGCGCGGCGAGGAGCGGCCCGGTGTTCGCGGCGTTCGGCATCACGAGGAGCGCGTCGTCCTCCACCCACCACACGATGACGTCGTCGACGACGTGGGCGTCGTCGGGGTCGAGGAGGTGGGTGTACTGGGTCCGTCCGGGAGCGATGCGGTGGAGGTCGTTCGTGAACGCCCACTGGAGGGTGTCGACGGCCCCCGGGCCCCGCACCCACACCGATCCGAGGTGCGACACGTCGAAGACCACGGCGTGCTCCCGGCAGGCCCGGTGCTCCTGGAGCACGCCGGCGTAGTGGATGGGCATCTCCCATCCCGCGAACGGAACCATGCGGGCGCCCAGCGCGACGTGCTCGGCGTGGAGCGGGCTCCGCTCGAGACGGTCGCTGGTCGGCTCGGCCACGGGTCCGGCGGGGTCCTAGGCGCTCTCGGCCGCGCGCCGGGCCTCCGGCGGCGGGCCACCGACCGGCCCGAGCTGCAGTGGCTCACCCTCGCCCAGCCGCTCGCTGAGCTGCGAGGGCGGCTCGAGCCCGTACTTCACGAGGAGGTGGAGGTAGTCGCGCTGGTAGAGGACCTTGATGTCGACGTCGGGGTACAGGGCCCGGAGCCGCCGGGCCTTGCGGTTCTTCTTGGTGACCAGCCTCTGGTTCAAGGTCGTGATCTCGATGAAGAGGTCGTAGTCGGGCAGGTAGAAGTCCGGGGTGAACGCCTGGGCCGGGTTGCCCGACCGGTCGAACTCCAGGGTGAAGGTGCGGGGCTCGTACTCCCAGGTGATGCCGTAGAAGTCCAGGAGCTTGGCCAACTGCCGCTCCGAGTTGTGCGCGAACCGCACGTGCTCGTGCGGCAGGCGGTCGATCGTCGGGGCCCGGCACCCGGCCGGCCGGGCCTCGCCGGGATGGTGCGCGGCGCGACGCGTGCCGCTCACCCGCCCCCGACGCCCTCGCTCGCGCGCTCGGCGGCTCGGCGGCCGCCGCCTCACCGACCGGGATCGGCACGAGGTCGTGGATCCTCGCGTCGAGCTCGTCGACGACCGCGCCGAGCGGCACGATGTTGAGCACGCCCTGGCCGCGCCGAACCAGGTCGACGAGGTCGTCGCCGGTCCGGGCCAGCACGGAGCGCGTCCCGTCGAGCACGAGGCTCGCCGAGGCGACCGCCTCGCCGAGGTGGTCCCGCAGGTACGCGATGGCCTTGCGGGCGCTCTGCAGGGAGATCCCGGCGTCGAGGAGCTTCTTCACGACCTTGAGCTCGACGAGGTCCTGGTACGAGTAGAGGCGCTGGCTCCCGCTCCCCCGCGCCTCGGCGAGCGACGGCCGCACCAGGTCCGTGCGGGCCCAGTAGTCGAGCTGGCGATACGAGATCCCGACGATCTTGCAGACCTGGGTCCCCCGGAACCCGACTCCCCGGTTCGCGTCCTCGGCCAAGGCCGCCTCCTCACGCCGGGGCGACGCCACACGGGCCCCGCCCGACCCCGCCGACCGCGGAGTCACACCGCCGTAGTTACGACCTTGTGACGCTACACCCCGGAGGTGGGCTCGTCAACCGCCGCCCGCGCACACGCAGGCGGCGGGGCCCTCCGGGGTCGGGCACGGACTCGCCGCGCGTGAACCGCTCGAGCGCCGCGAGCTGGGCGTCGGTGCCGATGGCGATGATCGTCGTGAGGCCGAGGAGCCCGGAGCGGACCCTCCGGCGGCCGTCCACTACTGGGCGAAGTCCTCCGGGCGCACCTGGTCGAGGAACTCCCGGAACTCCTCGATCTGGTCCTCCTCGGCCTCCTCGGTCTCGAAGAGGACACCGGCCTCCTCGAGCACCTCCTCGTTGGCGAAGATCGGCACCTGCTCCTCGTAGCGCACGGCGAGGGCGATCGCGTCGGAGGGGCGGGACGAGATGCGGTAGGTCTTGCCGTCCCCGACGAGCTCGATCTCGGCGTAGAAGGTCCCGCCCTGCAGCTCGGTGATCACCACCCGTTCGAGGCGCACGTCGAGGTCGTCGAGGACGGTCTTGAACAGGTCGTGGGTCATCGGCCGGGGCGTCTCCATCCCCTGGAGGGCGTAGACGATGGCCGTGGCCTCGGGAGGCCCGATGAAGATGGGCAGGTGCCGCTGTCCCTCCTCCTCCCGAAGGAGGACGATGGGCTGGTTCGTCGGGACCTCGACTCGGACGCCGACCAGCGAGAGACGGATCACGGCACCCTCCGCGCCATGCCGCGCCACCCTAGCACCCACCCCCCTCGTCTCCGTCGGCGGGTTCGGGGGCGGCGGCGGCGCCGTAGACCGCCCGCAGGTACGCCTCGGGCTCCCGCAGCACGAGCTCGCGGTCTCCCTCGACCACGTAGGGGACGTTCCGGTACAGGTCCCGGTGGTGGAGGCCGTACCCGAGGACGAACACGTCGCCGATCTCGGCCCCGCGGTAGCGCACCTCCAGCGGCACGATCCGCCGGACGCTGCGGTCGAGCAGGGCGCAGACCTCGAGCCGGCGCGGGGAGCGCTCGGCGAGCTCGCCGAGCAGGTACGCGAGGGTGAGGCCCGTGTCGACGATGTCCTCCACGACGACCACGTCCCGGCCGGCGACGTCGACGTCGAGGTCCTTGAGGATGCGGACCCGCCCCGAGTCCGGCGCGTAGCGCGAGATGGCGATGAAGTCGACCACCACGTCGACGTCGGTGATCGCCCGGGCCAGGTCGGCGAGGAAGACGAGCGCACCCTTCAGGACCCCGACGAGCACGACGCCGTCGGGGTGGTCGGTGGTGATCTCGCCCGCGATCCGCGCGACGTGCTGCGCGATCGTCGTCCGGTCGAGGAGGACGACCGGTCTCACCACGGGGTCGGGCTCACTCCCCCAGCGCCTCCCGGACGGCCTGGCGGAGGAACGCCGTCCGGAGCCCCCGGCCGAGCCGGGCCAGCTCGGCGAGCTCGTCCTGGGCCTTCGCCCGGGCCTCGGGGTTGCGCTGCCGGAGGTACGGAAGCAGCACCTGCTGGAAGAGACCCACCTCGCGCTCGGCGAAGCTGCGGTACATCCGGAGGTGGCGGGGCTCGATGCCGTGCCGGGAGAAGCCGGCCGCCAGCCGGGCGATCGCCAGGCCCTCCTCGTCGAACAGCACGCCCTCGCCGGACTCCGAGCTCGGGGCGAGGAGGCCGTAGGACTGGAGCTCCATGAGCGACTCCTCGCCGACCCCCGCCGCCCGGGCCAGCTCGGCCCGCGTGAGGCTGACGCCGGTCGCGTCCGGCACGAGGTCGTCACCGCGCCCGTCGTCGAGGGGCAGCGTCGGCGCGGGCGGGCGAGTCCTGGACGCCACCGGCGCGCCCTCGTGCGGGAGCGGTTCGGGGGGCTCGGCGGGCGCGGGCGCCACGACCGGGACCTCGCCCTCCTCGAGCTGCTCGAGGCGCTCCTTGATGACCTTCAGGGGCAGGAAGTGCTCCTTCTGCTGGTGCAGGATCCATCGGAGCCGCTCGACGTCGCCGTCGTAGAACTTCCGGTACCCCGACGGGGGTGCGCTCGGGATCGATGAGGCCCTGACCCTCGAGGAACCGGATCTTCGAGATGGTGACGTCGGGGAAGTCCTCCCGGAGCTCGGCGAGCACCTCGCCGATCGAGCGGTGCTCGGGGGGCATCCTCACCCCACCTCGTGGTGCCCGCCGACGAGGAACCGCAGCCGGTACCGCCCGATCTGCACCTCGTCCCCGTGGCGCAGCGTCGCCTCGTCGATCCGCTCCCCCCGCACGTAGGTGCCGTTGAGGGACCCGACGTCGCGCAGGAGGTAGTCGTCGCCCGAGCGGACGATCTCGGCGTGGCGGCGCGACACCGTCACGTCGTCGAGGAAGATGTTCGAGTCGGGGTGCCGCCCGGCGGTCGTGCGCGGTCCCTCGAGGAGGATGCGGCTCCCGGCGTCGGGGCCCCGGGCCACGAAGAGCATGCCCATGCCCTCGGGAACGTCGTCGAGCAGGGCCTCGAGCTCGTCGTCGATCTCGAGGCGCTCCTCCACGGCGGCGACGCTGATCGTCGCGTCGTCCTCGGGGAGCGGTGCGCCGCAGGACGAGCAGAAGTTGGCCTCGTCGGTGTTCTCGTGACCGCAGCGACGGCACCGCATCGCGGCCAGGCTACCGGCGGGGCCACACCCCGGCAACGGGCCCGGTCTCGCCCTCCAGGAGAGGTGGACCCCGCCGGATCGGAACCCTCAACCCGCCGGCGAGTGGCTCGACGTGAAGCTCACGTCGAGTGCCTCGGCGAAGCCCTCGACCAGCGCACGGGCGACCTCCCGGGGCCCGTGCGGTGCTCCCAGCTCCTCCAGCGTGACCGTCGCGGCGCGCACGCGTTCCCTCGACACGGGCCCGCGCAGGAGGTCGCTCTCGTCGATCGGGAGCCGGGTCAGCAGGACCGACCCGTGCTGGAGCGCCGCGCCCCCCGGTGGACCTGGGCCGATCCGCAGAGCTTGCGACCCCCGACCTGGAGGTCGGCGCCCCGGGCGGTGGTCACGCAGGCCGGGCCCCCGGGACCCGAGGCCGTCCCCACGCCGGCCTCCACGCCGAGCCGGGCCAGCCCGGCCACGAGGCCGCGCGCGAGGTGCGCGTAGAGCGCGTCCACCGAGGCCCCGTGGGGCCGGGGGACGGCGAGGGCGTAGGTGAGGTCGGACCCGTGCAGGAGCGCCCGTCCCCCCGTGGGCCGCCGCACCACCTCGACCCCGAGCCGCCGGCAGGCTTCGGCATCGACGTCCTCGTCGGGCTGGAACCGCCCCAGGCTGAGCGCGGGCCGCTCCCACCGGTAGAGGCGCAGCGCCGGTGGGGCCCCGGACGCCACGTCTTCGAGCAGAGCCACGTCGGCCGCCATCTGCCCCGCCGCGTCCCACCCTGACGAGAGGTCGTCGACGAGGCGCCAGCCGTCGATCTCAGCCCTCCTCGACGAGGGCGCGGTACGCGGTCGCGTCCATGAGGACGTCGAGCTCGGAGGGGTCGGACATCTCGATGACGAGGATCCAGCCCTCGCCGTACGGGTCCTCGTTGACCCGCTCGGGCGCGTCGGCGAGCTCGTCGTGGACCTCCGCCACGGTGCCCGACACGGGGGCGAAGACCTCGGACACGGACTTGGT
This sequence comes from Acidimicrobiia bacterium, assembly GCA_027494165.1. Classification (GTDB taxonomy): domain Bacteria; phylum Actinomycetota; class Acidimicrobiia; order IMCC26256; family JAOSJM01; genus JAOSJM01. Next base: position 1,228,282 of record JAOSJM010000001.1, read on the forward strand.
GGACTCCACCTCGCAGCAGGGCTGGGAGGCCACGACGGACGTCCCCACCTCGGGGAGGTCCACGTACACGACGTCGCCGAGGGCGTCCTGGGCGTAGTCGGTGATCCCGATGCGGGCGCGGCGGCCGTCGACGGCGACCCACTCGTGCTCCGGGCTGTACCGCAGTCCCTCGGGGTACTCCATGGCGCTCCTCCGGCCGGCCGACCGCGGCATCGTAGTGCCCGGTGCCGTCGTGGACCGAGGGGTGCGACCGGCGAGGACCTCGCCCGTCGGCGGCGTCAGCGGAGGGCCTGGCGGATCCGGCGGGCGTACTCCTGCGCGAGCTGCCGGGCGCGCTGGTCGCTGCCGGCCTCCGCCCAGACGTGCGTCACGGCCTCCTCCGGATCGGGGAGGACGAGGGCCCAGCCCTCGGGGTGCAGGATCTTCACGCCGTCCACCAGGATCAGCTCGCGGTCCTGGTTCCGCTCGACCATCTCGCGCATGACCGCGCCCTTGCGCTCCCACGGCGTGGGGACCGTCTCGTGGGTGATGTGGACCCGGGGCAGGTCCTTCACGATCGCCGAGAGCGGCCGGTCCACGGTCGCGAGGAGGTCGAGGACCTCGGCGAGCGTGGCCGTCGCGTCGAACGCCGGGAGGAGCTCGGGCCATATGAAGCCGCCGGCGGCCGAGGCGGCCAGATCGACCTGGTCGCTCGACGCCGCCTCCATGAGGCTCGCGGCGGACATCTTCGTCCACACGATCGTCGCCCCGTGGTCCGCGGCGATCCGCTCCGCCTCGCGGGTGACCGACACGGGGAGGGCGATCCGGGCCCCGGGGTGCGCCTCGGCCACGAGCGCGACCACGGCCAGCATGCCCCGGACCGGGTCCAGGACGTGGCCCTCGTCGTCGATGAGGAGCGCGTGCTCCCCGTCGGGGTCCATCACCATCCCGAGGTCGCTCCCCGAGGAGCGGACGAGGTTGGCGAGGCGGTCGGCCCGGACGCTCTGCGCATCGATCGCCGCCGCGGCCGGGGCGGTGCTCGCGTAGGGGTTCACCGTCAGGACCTCGGCCCCGAGCTTGGCCAGGACGTTGGGCATCACGAGGGACGTCGCGCCGTGGGAGAGGTCGAGGACCACCTTGAACGAGCGCTCGGCGAGCCGCTGGGTGTCGACGCACCGTTCGAGCGCGGCGGTGTAGTACTCGAGGGAGCGCGGGGGGAAGACGATGTCGCCGATGTCGCCGGCGAAGGCCCGCCGGTAGTCCTCGCGGGAGAGGAGGCGCTCGATCTTGCGCTGGTCCGACTCGGTCAGGTCACGACCGGAGGCGTCGAAGAAGCGGATCTCGACGCTGTCGGGGTCGGACGGCGCCAGCCGGACCGTGACCCCGCCCCGGCAGTGGCCGTTGCGGACGTGGAACCTGGTGAGCGGGACGCTGGCCAGCTCGATGTCCTCGACGCTGATCCCGGCCAGGTTCAGGCCGCCGATCATGGCCCGCTTCAGCGCCCGCCCGACCCGGCTGGTGTCGCGGCTCGCCGCCACGACCGCGCCGCGCTGGAGGGTGGTGCCGTAGGCCATGGCGAGGCGGACGGCGAGCTCGGGGGTGATGTCGACGTTGGCGAGACCCCGGACCCCGCGCCGGCCGAACAGGGCCCTGGGGGCCCGGCTCTCCCACACGATGGAGGCGTTGACGACCGCTCCCGCCTCGACGCTCTTGAACGGGTAGACCTTGACGCCGGGGTTGACGACCGCCCGCTCCCCCACGAAGCACTCGTCGCCCAGGACGACGTCCTCCTCCACCCGGGCCTGGCTCCGCACGTCGGTGGACCGGCCGAGGACGCAGCCGCGCAGGTGTGCCCCCGGTCCGACGTAGGCGTGGTCGTGGCACACGGCGCGCTCCAGGAAGGCGTCGTGCTTCACGACGACGTCGGTCCCCAGCACCGTGTACTCACGCAGGTGCACGCCGGCCTCGATGCGGCAGTTGTCACCGATGACGACGGGCCCGTCGACACGAGCGGCCGGGTCGACGAAGGCGTTCTCGCCCAGCCAGATCCCCTCGCCCAGCGGGAAGCCGGGGATGTCGACCCTCACCCGCCCGTCGAGCACGTCGGCGTGGGCCCGGATGTAGGCCTCGAGGGTCCCGACGTCCTCCCAGTAGCCCTCGGCGACGTGCCCGTGCAGCGTCCTGCCCTCGGCCAGCGCGGCCGGGAACACGCCCCCGGAGAAGTCGACGACCTCCCCCGCAGGGATGAAGCCGAAGACGTCGGGCTCCAGGACGTAGATGCCGGTGTTGATGGTGTCGGAGAAGACCTCGCCCCAGCTGGGCTTCTCGAGGAAGCGCTCGATGGAGCCGTCGGGCCTGGTGATGACGATCCCGAACTCCAGCGGGTTCTCCACCCGCTTCAGCGCGATGGTGGCGAGCGCTCCGGAGTCCCGGTGGGCCTTCACGAGGGCGCCGAGATCGATGTCGGTGAGGACGTCGCCCGAGATCACGAGGAACGTGTCGTCGAGCTCCTCGGAGGCGTTGCGGACCGATCCGGCCGTGCCCAGGGGGGACTCCTCGGTGGCGTACTGCATGCGGACCCCGAAGTCGGACCCGTCGCCGAAGTAGTTGCGGATCTGGTTGGCGAGGAAGGCGACGGTGACGACGATGTCGTCGAACCCGTGGGACGCGAGCAGCCGGATGATGTGCTCCATCATCGGCGCGTTCACCAGCGGCATCATCGGCTTCGGCTGGTTGCTCGTGAGCGGACGCAGACGGGTCCCCTCACCGCCGGCGAGGATGACGGCCTTCATGCGGCGATGCTCCCCTCTCGGGCGGCCCGTCCGTCACGGAGGGCCTGGCGGGCGAGCGGGACGTAGGCGGCGGCGGCGTAGTAGCTGAGCGCCAGGCCTCCCAGGGTGAAGCCCCAGGCCACGACGAGGGCGAGGTCCCGGCCCCGGTCGATCGAGTCGGCGAGCAGGAAGGCCGGCAGGCCGAACATGAGGGCCAGGGTGCCCGCCTTGCCGACCCACTGCACGTCGATCCGCCTCGCTCCGGCGAGGGCCAGGGCGAGGACCGTGACGCTGATGGCCACCTCACGGGCGAGGATGACGACGCCGATCCAGACCGGGAGGGCCTCCACGACGAGGAGCGCGACCACGCCGGCCCCGAGGAGTACGCGGTCGGCGGTCGGATCGAGGACCTTCCCGAGCTCGCTGCCCTGGTCGTAGTGGCGGGCGATGTACCCGTCGACCCAGTCGGTGGCGCCGAGGACGGCCAGCAGGACCACCGACGCGACGCGCGCGTCGCGGGCGAGAAGGAGCCACAGGAACAGCGGGACGCAGAGGACCCGGGCCGCGGAGATGAGGTTGGGGATCGTCAGGATGCGGTCCTGCCCGGCGTCGGGCCCGGTCATGCCCTCAGCGTAGAGGCTCGGCCGCACGGCGCACCGCCCGCCTCGGCGTCACGCTCCGTCGTGGACGACGAACTGGACGGCGAGGCGCCCCGCCAGGATCGGACGGATGTGGTCCGCGATCACCGCCTGGTGGTCGGGGTGGCGGGCGTACGCGTCGTAGGCCTCCGGCGAGTCGAAGTCGGCCACGACCGCGAAGTCGGCGTTCCCGTCGGCGAGCCCGGCGTCGTCGCCGAACCGGTAGTCGCGAATCTCCGGGATCCGGCCCGGGAGGCGGCCCAGGGCGTCGCGGACCGCCTGCCGCTGCTCGGCGGTCGCCTCCGGGGTCCAGGTGAGGAGCGAGACGTGTCGGAGCATGGGATCCCTTCTCGGGTGCCGGACGGTCACAGCAGGCCGGCGTAGGCCCCCCCGTCGACCTGCAGGGCGGCGCCGGTGACGAACCTCGCCGGTTCGGAGCAGAGGAAGGCGGCGACGGCGCCGAAGTCCTCGGGGCGGCCGAGCTGCCCCGCCGGCACCCCGGCGGCCAGGCCCGACACGTCACCACCCGCCAGCTCCCGGAGGCGCTCGGTCTCGTGGTACCCGGGCTGGAGGGAGTTGACCGTCACGCCGTCGGCCGCGACCTCGCGGGCCAGCGTCTTGAGGAACCCCGTCACCCCGGCCCTCGCCGTGTTCGACAGGATCAGGTTCGGGAGCGGCTGGCGGACGGCCACCGAGGTCACCGCGAGGACCCGGCCCCACCGGCGCTCCTGCATGGCCGGAACGAGCTCCTTGCACATGGCGACCGTGGACACGCAGCTCAGCTCGAACGCGGCGACGTAGGCCGCCGCCTCGACCGACGCGAAGTCCCCCGCCGGCGGCCCGCCGGCGTTGGCCACGAGGATGTCGACCGCGCCGAGCGCGGCAACGGCGTCACGGGCGAAGCCCGCCGCACCCTCCAGCGTGGAGACGTCGGCGACGATCGGGACCGCGTCCGGGCCGACCCGCCGCGCCGCGTCCTCGACCCGCCCGGCGTCGCGCCCGCAGATCGCCACCCGCACCCCTCCCGCGCCAGCGCCCGGGCGGTGGCGAGACCGAGCCCCCGCGTCGCGGCAGCCACCGCCGCACGCCGGCCCGCGATTCCGAGCTCCATGGCACCTCCCCCGGTCCGCCCGGACCGGGGATGCTAGCGGCGGGAGGGCGGTGACCCGCCGTGGATCGGTCCGGTCCCCGCCCGGAGGGAGGGGACCTCGCGGCCCGTCCGGGACGCGATGATCTCCGCGCAGATCGCCACCGCGGTCTCCTCCGGGGTGCGGGCGCCGATGTCGAGCCCGATGGGCGCCATGAGGCGATCGAGCGCGCGGGCGTCGACGCCGGCCTCCCGGAGCCGCTCGACGCGCTCGGCGTGGGTCCGGCGGGAGCCCATCGCCCCCAGGTAGCCGACGTCGGTCCCGAGGGCGGCGACGATCGCGGGTACGTCGAACTTGTGGTCGTGGGTCAGGACGCAGATCGCGTCCCGCGGACCGAGTCGGGAGCCCACCCGGGCCAGGTAGCGGTCGGGCCAGTCGTTCACCACCTCGTCGGCCTGGGGGAAGCGGGCCCGGGTGGCGAACACGGTTCGGGCGTCGCAGACGGTGACGTGGTAGCCCAGCAGCTTCCCCGCCCGGACGAGCGCGGCGGTGAAGTCGACGGCCCCGAAGACGATCATCCGGGGCGGGACGGCGAAGGACTCCACGAAGACGGAGACGACCTGCTCGCGCGCCTCCCCGTGGGGGCCGTAGTGCCGGGTCGTGGTCACGCCCGCCTCGAGCTCCCCGAGCGCGTCACGGGACACCACGCGGTCCAGGTCGGGATGGCCGAGCGTCCCGACGGGTGGTCGGTCCGGGGCGACGAGCAGCTCGTGCCCGAGACCGGGACCCTCGACGACCGTGGCCAGCGCCACCGGCTCCCCCGCACGGAGGGCGTCGCGGAGGTGCTCGTAGGGGGATCCCGGAGCGGAGCGACGAACACGTGGACCGTGCCGCCACAGGTCAGGCCGACCGCGAACGCCTCGTCGTCGGAGTACCCGAAGCTGACGACGCCGGGCTCGCGTGATCCGGCGAGGACGGCCAGGGTGTGCTCGAGCACGGCGCCCTCGACGCAGCCCCCCGAGACCGATCCGGCGACCTCGCCCCCTCGTCGACCGCCATCGTCGCCCCCGGGTCGCGGGGCCCCGACCCCTCGACGCCCACGACCCGCGCCAGCGCTACCCTCCGGCCGGCAGCCCGCCACGCCTCGATCGGGGCCAGGACGTCTCTCACGGCACCCGTCCGGCGACGAGCGCGGCCAGGCTCTCGAGCGAGGCGAGGGAGTGGCCGTCGACGAGGTCGTGGACGTGCGGGAGCGCCGCGGCCATCCCTCGGGCGAGCGGGGCGAACCCCGGCGTCGCCCGCAACGGGTTGACCCACACGATCCGGTGGGCCACCCGGCGCAGGCGTGCCATCTCGGCGCCGAGGAGGTCCGGGTCGCCACGGTCCCAGCCGTCGGAGAGGATCACCACCACCGCCCCGCGGGCCAGCCCGCGTGCCCCGAAGCGGTCGTTGAAGGACCGGAGGCAGTCGCCGAGTCGGGTACCCCCGACCAGTCGACGACCCGCCGGGCCGCGGCCGTCAGGGCGGCGTCGGGGTCACGGGTGGCGAGCTCGCGCGTGATCCTCGTCAGGCGGGTCCCCATCACGAAGGCCTCCACACCACGGCGCGCCGCCACCGAGACGTGGAGGAAGCGGAGCAGGGCACGGGTGTACGGCTCCATCGACCCGCTGACGTCGCACAGCAGCACGACCCGTCGCGGGCGGCGCGACGGCTCGAGGAAGCTCCGGCGGATCGGCTCGCCGCCGACCGCCATCGCCCGGCGGACCGTCCGACGGAGGTCCGGCCGGCCCGTGCGGCTGCGGGTCGCCCGGAGGCGGCGCGAGCGCCGCAGCGCGCCGGCGAGGCGGAGGTCGCCCATGAGCCGCCGGGCCTCCTCGTGCTCGGCCGGCGTGTACGTGGCGAAGTCCCGGTGCCGGAGGACCTCGCGGGGGCTCCAGCGCACCGAGAGAGCGGGCCGGTCCCCGGCGTCGTCGCCCGGACCCGACGGGGCCCCCGCGTCGTCGTCCGCGCCGTCGAGGAGGAGCACCAGCTCCTGGGGTTCGGCGGGCGGCGATCCCGCCGCCCCGGCCCCCTCGAAGAAGGCCGCGAAGGCCCGGTCGAAGAGGGGGATGTCCTCGGGGCGGTGGACCACGCAGGCCCGGGCGGCCCAGTAGAACCGCTCCCGCCGCTCGAGACCCACGGCGCCGAGCGCCTCGGCGAGGAGGAGCGGCGAGGGCGCGTCGACGCCCAGCCCCCGCACCAACCGGGTGAACCCCACCGCGAGGCGGTCGATCTCGACCGGGGCGGTGGGCCCGGGGGTCTCAGGCACTGCGGGCCACCGCGGCGGCGACGACCTCGTCGAGCCCGTGGGCCCGGACGCGCTCCTGGTCCTCCCGGTACTTGAGGACGGTGCCGAGGGTGACGTCGACCGCGTGCTGGTCGATCGCCCGGCGGCCGAGCGCCACCAGGGCCTGGGCCCAGTCGATGGTCTCGGCGACGCCGGGGGGCTTGTACAGGTCGAGCGTCCGGAGCCCCTCGACGGCCGCGGCGACCTCGCGGGCGAGCCGCTCGGAGACCTCGGGCGCCCGGAGGCGGAGGATCGCCAGCTCGCGCTCGAAGTCGGGATGGTCGATCCAGTGGTAGAGGCAGCGACGCTTCAGGGCGTCGTGCACGTCGCGGGTGCGGTTCGAGGTGAGCACCACGATGGGTGGGATCTCGGCCCTGATGGTGCCGAGCTCCGGGACGGTGATCGCGTAGTCGGCGAGGATCTCGAGCAGGAAGGCCTCGAACTCGTCGTCGGCCCGGTCGACCTCGTCGACCAAGAGGACCGGGGGGACCTCGCCGTGGTGGCCGATCGCCCGTAGCAGGGGTCGCCGGACGAGGAAGCGCTCCGAGTAGAGCTCGTCCTCGACCACGGGCCCGCCCCCCGCCTCGGCGGCCCGGAGGTGGAGGAGCTGGCGGGCGTAGTCCCACTCGTACACGGCCTGCGCGGCGTCGATCCCCTCGTAGCACTGGAGCCGCACGAGCTCGCCGCCCGTCCAGCGGGCGAGGACCTTCGCCACCTCGGTCTTGCCCACCCCCGCCTCTCCCTCGAGGAGGAGCGGCCGGGCCAGAGTGGTCGCGAGGTAGACGGCCGTGGCCAGGCCCTCGTCGGCGAGGTACTGGTGTGCGGCGAGCCCCTCGCGCACGTCCTCGACGCTGCGCACCCCGGCGATGGTACTGGCGGGGGTCGACCGCCGCGGTGTCGAGGACGCCGACGCCCTCGCTACCATGACGCCGATGGGGCGGAAGGTTCGACCGGGTTCGCAGCGGTTCGCACGTTTCGCGTGGTTCGCGGCGGTCCTGGGGCTCCTCCCGGCCCTCGCGGGGTGCGGCGCATCGGAGCAGGCCACGCGAGCCGGCCGGGCCGAGGCCCTCGCACCGAACCCTCCTTCCCCAGCCCCTCCCTCCGCCGACGCGGCGGACCCGCCCGAACCGTCGGCGGCATCAGGCGCTCCGCCGACGACCACGACGGGACCCGCCGCCCGCCGGCTCCCGACCCCCGACGCGCCCCTGCGCGTCCTCATGGTCGGTGACAGCGTGGGCATGACGTTCTCGGGCGCGGTCGTCGAGGGCCTGGCGGGCACCGGCGCCCGCCTCGAGGCCCAGAACTGGATGGGGTTCGGCCTCACCAGCGGGAGCCCGGGGCTGATCGAGGGTGAGCGCCACGAGGGGGCTCCCAACTTCGCCAACTGGCCCGAACGGTTCGCGGCCTTCGTCGAGGGCTACGACCCCGACGCCGTCGTCGTGCTGATCGGGGCCTGGGACGTCTTCGACCGGGAGGTGCTCGGGCGGTGGCTCGTCCCCGGCACCCCGGAGTGGCGGACCTGGTACGACCGGCTCCTCGACGACGCGGTCGAGATCCTGACGGGCCGGGGCGCCCACCTGTACTGGCTCACGTTCCCCTGCACGGACACCTACCGCGACGACCGGGTCCCGGTGGTCAACGACGCGTACCGGGCGCTGACCGCGCGCTGGCCCGACCGGATCACGCTCGTCGACCTGCACGCCGAGGTGTGTCCCGGCGGCCGCTACGAGCCCTCCTACCCGGTACCCGACGGGACCACGGCCCTCGTGCGCGACGACGACGGCGTCCACTTCGACATGTACGTGACCACGACGGCCCTGGCGCCCTGGGTGCGGGGGTGGATCCTGGCCGGCCTGGGCCTCGGGTGAGCGGCCGCGCGGCTCGCCTCGCGCTCGTCCTCGCCGGTGCCACCCTGGCGACCGCCCCCACCCTCCACGCGACGAGCGCGGCCGACCGTGCCGCCACGACGGCCCCGTCGACCGTCCCCACGACCCCCCGACCGGATCCGTCGACGACCGCCACGACCACCACCGTCCCCGACCTCGCCCCCGCCGCGCGCCCACACCCGAAGGACCGCTCCGGACCGTGCTCGTGGGCGACTCGGTGGCCGACACGCTCGCTCCGGGCCTCGAGCGGGCGCTCGCCGACGCCGGCCTCGGGTTCCTCCTCTCCCGGGCCTTCCCCGGCTTCGGGTTCACCTCGCCCTGGCCCGGCATCGTCGGAGGACAGCCCTGGCCGCCGGCGTTCGAGGGCTGGCCCGAGGAGCTGAGCCGGCAGGTCGAGGCGTCCGACCCCGACGCCGTGCTCGTCTTCGCGGGCGGATGGGACCTCGTCGACCGGGTGGTCGGCGACCGGACCCTCGTCCCGTTCACCCCCGAGTGGCGGGCCTGGTACGACGGGCTCCTCGACGACGCCGTCCGCCGGCTCTCCGCCCGGGGCGCGGTCGTCTACTGGCTCGCGCTCCCGTGCGACCCCCGCCCCGACCACGACGCGGCCAACCGGCGGATGGACGAGGTGTTCTCGGCGCTGGCCGCCCGCTGGCCCGGCGTGGTGGCCCACGTCCCCCTCGACTCGTTCCTCTGCCCCGGCGGCGCCTTCTCGCCGACCCTGCCCGGCCCGCTCGGTGACGCCGTCGACGTCTGGAGCCCGACCCTCCACCTCACCGAGCCGGGCGCGGATCTGACCGGGGCCTGGATCGTGGCCCGGATGGCGCCCGACTGGATCGCATCCGCCGGGGCCGCGGCGCCGTGAGCTAGCCTCCGCCCGTCTTCGAACGGGAGGCTGGCGCCGTGAACACGGGCATCTACAAGTTCGTGCTCGTCCTCCACATCCTCGTGGCGATCATCGGGTTCGGGACCGTGTTCCTCAACGGGCTCTACGGACGGCAGGCCTCGTCGCGCCGCGGTCCCGAGGGCCTCGCCGTCTTCCAGGCGACCCTGCAGGTCGGCAAGGTCGCCGAGTACTTCATCTACGCGGTGTTCGTCACCGGGTTCCTCCTCGTACCGCTCAGCGACGACGCCATCGAGTTCGGCGACACCTGGGTCTCGCTGTCGATGGGGCTCTACATCGTCGCCCTCGCCTTCTCCCACCTCCTCCACCAGCCCAACCTCCGGCGGATGGAGGTGCTCATGACGGAGCTGGCCGCGATGGGGCCACCGCCCGGCGCGGGCGGCCCACCGCCGGGGTCCGGGGCCGGGGGGCCGGGACCGGAGAGCGCTCCGCGGACGGACCTCCCACCGGTGGTGGTCCGGGCGGGCCGCCCCCCAGGTCACGGAGCTGGCCGAGCGGGGGCAGCGGGCCGGGCTCTACGGCGCCACCCTCAACGTCCTCATGATCGTGGTCCTCTTCCTCATGATCTGGAAGCCCTGACCCAACCGTGCCGCCGCGGGCTCGCGGCCTAATGTCCCTGGGGTGCAGACCTGGCCCGGCCAGCCGTACCCGCTCGGGGCCACCTACGACGGGGCCGGGACGAACTTCGCCCTGTTCAGCGAGGTCGCCGAGAGGGTCGAGCTGTGCCTCTTCGGCGAGGACGGACGTGAGGAGCGGGTCGGCTGCGCCGAGGTCACCGCCCTCATCTGGCACGCCTACGTGCCGGGGATCGGGCCCGGCCAGCGGTACGGCTGGCGGGTCCACGGACCCTGGGACCCCGAGCAGGGCCATCGGGCCAACCCGAGCAAGCTCCTCCTCGATCCCTACGCCAAGGCCGTCGAGGGCGCCGTCCGCTGGCACCCGGCCGTGTTCCCCTACCGGCTCGGCGATCCCGACGGCCCGCCCGACACCGAGGACAGCGCCCCGTACGTGCCCAAGGCGGTGGTGACGAGCCCCTACTTCGACTGGGGCCAGGACCGCCACCCCCGGACACCCTGGCACGAGACCCTCCTCTACGAGGCCCACGTCAAGGGGCTCACGGCGCGCCATCCCGAGGTGCCGCCGCCGCTGCGGGGGACCTTCTCGGGGGTCTCCCACCCCGCGGTGGTCGAGCACCTCCACCGGCTCGGGGTCACCGCGATCGAGCTGCAGCCGGTGCACCAGTTCGTGCACGACCACCGCCTCGTCGAGGCGGGCCTCCGGAACTACTGGGGGTACAACTCGATCGGCTTCTTCGCGCCCCACAACGAGTACAGCAGCGCGGGCCAGCTCGGCGGCCAGGTCAACGAGCTCAAGCAGATGGTCCGCACCCTCCACGCCGAGGGCATCGAGGTGATCCTCGACGTCGTGTACAACCACACCGCGGAGGGCAACCACCTCGGACCCATGCTGTCCTTCCGGGGGATCGACAACGCCGCCTACTACCGGCTCGACCCCGACGACGCGCGGCGCTACGCCGACTACACCGGCACCGGGAACAGCCTCAACGCCCGCCACCCCCACGTCCTGCAGCTCATCATGGACAGCCTGCGGTACTGGGTCCTGGAGATGCACGTCGACGGCTTCCGGTTCGACCTCGCGGCCACCCTCGCCCGGGAGCTCCACGACGTCGACCGCCTCTCGGCCTTCTTCGACATCATCCAGCAGGACCCGGTCATCAGCCAGGTCAAGCTCATCGCCGAGCCGTGGGACGTCGGTGAGGGCGGGTACCAGGTCGGGAACTTCCCTCCCCTGTGGTCCGAGTGGAACGGCCGGTACCGCGACGCCGTGCGGGACTACTGGCGGGGCCGGGAGCAGACGCTCGGGGAGCTCGCCTTCCGGCTGACCGGGAGCTCCGACCTCTACGAGAGCACCGGTCGCCGTCCGTTCGCGAGCATCAACTTCGTGACGTGCCACGACGGGTTCACCCTCACCGACCTGGTCTCGTACGAGCAGAAGCACAACGAGGCGAACGGCGAGGCCAACCGGGACGGCGAGTCGCACAACCGCTCGTGGAACTGCGGCGTGGAGGGCCCGACGGAGGACCCGGGGATCCTGGCCCTGCGGGCCCGTCAGCGCCGCAACCTCCTCACCACCCTGCTGCTGTCCCAGGGGGTGCCGATGCTCCTGTCCGGCGACGAGATCGGCCGGACCCAGCAGGGCAACAACAACGTGTACTGCCAGGACAACGAGCTGTCCTGGCTCGACTGGGAGCACGCCGATCCCGAGCTCCTCGAGTTCACGTCGTGGCTCACCGCCTTCCGCCACGCCCACCCGGTCTTCCGCCGCCGGCGGTACTTCGAGGGTCGACCGATCCTGGGCAGCGAGGTCCACGACATCGCCTGGATCCGGCCCGACGGCCGTCCGATGGGCCAGGACGACTGGGACGTGGGGTTCGCCCGCACCATCGGCGTGTACCTCAACGGCGAGGCGATCCCCAGCCCGGGCCCCCGGGGCGAACGGGTGGCCGACGACACCTTCTTCGCCGTCTTCAACGCCCACGACGGCCAGGTGGACTTCACGCTCCCGGGCAGGCCGTTCGGGAGCCAGTGGGTCACCCTCCTCGACACCTACGACGGGCTCTCGCGCCGGGCCCGGCGCTACCGGGCCGGCTCCCGGGCCCGGATCCGCGCCCGCTCGGTCGTGCTGTTCTGGCGTGAGCTCTGAGGGCGCCCGTCGTCCCCGAGCTCCCGGCGACGCCCGGGCCACGTACCGGCTCCAGCTCCACGCCGGCTTCGACCTGGACGCCGCGGCGGCGCTGAGCGGCTACCTGGCCGACCTCGGGGTGAGCCACGCCTACCTCTCCCCCGTCGGCCAGGCCGTTCCCGGGAGCACCCACGGCTACGACGTGGTGGACCCGAACCGGGTCTCCGACGAGCTGGGTGGGGAGGCGGCGCTCCTCCGTCTGGCGGCGCGAGCCCACGCGGCGGGTCTCGGGCTGCTCCTCGACATCGTGCCCCACCACCTGGCCGCCGCCCCCGGGAACCGGTGGTGGTGGTCGCTCCTCGCCGAGGGCCGCTCCGGGGAGGGCGCCCGCTTCTTCGACGTGGACTGGGACTCCCCGCACGTGGAGCCCGGGACGGTCCTCCTGCCGGTGCTCGCCGCGCCGCTCGACGAGGTCCTCGCCGCCGGGGAGCTGGTGGTGGAGACCGGGCCCGAGGGCCCGGTGCTCCGCTACCACGACCGCGTCCTCCCGCTGGCCCCCGGCACGGCCGACGACCTCCCCTCCCTCCCGGAGCTGCTCGGGCGGCAGCACTACCGGTTGGCCCACTGGCGCGAGGCGGCTCGCCGCGGGAACGTCCGGCGGTTCTTCGACATCAACGACCTCGTCGCCCTCCGGGTCGAGGACCCCGCCGTCTTCGAGGCCACGCACGCGCTCGTCGCCCACCTCGTGGGCACCGGCCTCGTCGACGGGCTGCGGGTCGACCACGTGGACGGCCTCCGCGACCCCGCCGGCTACCTGGAGCGCCTCGCCGGCGCGACCGGCGGCACCTGGATCGTGGTCGAGAAGATCCTGGCGCCCGGCGAGGAGCTGCCCGGGGACTGGCCCGTGGCGGGGACGACCGGCTACGAGTTCGCCGAACGGGCCGGTGCGCTGCTCGTGGACCCGGACGCCGAGGAGGCGCTGACCCGGCTCGCGTCGCACATCACGGGCGACGACCGCCCCTGGGAGGAGGTTGCGCGCGAGGCGCGGGGCGAGGTCCTCGCCGACCACTTCGGCGCCGAGCTCGACCGGGTGGTCCGGGCGTTCGAGCGGGCGCTCGGGCCACGCCCCCACCTCGCGGACGCGCTCGCCGAGGTGCTCACGGCCCTCGAGGTCTACCGCGTGTACGTGGGTGCGGGTGAGGTGGCGACCGGGCCCGACGAGGCGCGGATCCACGCCGCGGTCGAGTCCGCCCGGACGCGACTCCCCGCGGCCGCTCCGCTCGACGACGTGGCCAGGGTCCTCGAGGGCCGGCGACCCGGGCCTGCCGCGGACGAGGCCCGGATCCGCTTCCAGCAGCTCTCGGGGCCCGTGGCCGCCAAGGGCGTGGAGGACACCGCCCTCTACCGCTACGTCCGCCTGGTCTCGCGCAACGAGGTCGGGAGCGACCCCGGGCGCCTGGCCCTCGACCCGGAGGCGTTCCACGCCGCCAACGGTCGGGCCGGGGCGCGGACCTTGCTCGCGACCTCGACCCACGACACGAAGCGCGGCGGTGACGTGCGCGCCCGCCTTCACGTCCTCTCCGAGATCACCGGGGAGTGGGACGCCGCGGCGCGACGCTGGTGGGCGGGGGCGGCCCGCCACCGCCGTGAGGGGTCGCCCGACGGGGCGATCGGGTACCTCGCCCTCCAGTCCCTGGTCGGAGCCTGGCCGATCACCGTGGACCGGCTCCGGTCCTACCTCCGCAAGGCCGCCCGGGAGGCGGGCGTCCACACGTCGTGGCGGGAGCCCGACCCGGGCTTCGAGGAGGCGCTCGACGCCTTCGTCGAGGGTGTCCTGGGCGATCCCGCGCTCGTCGAGGAGGTCGAGGCGGCCGTGCGGCGGGTGCTCGTCCCGGGCCGCGTCGGTGCCCTCGCCCAGACCCTCCTCGGGCTCACCTCGCCGGGCGTCCCCGACCTCTTCCAGGGCACCGAGCTGTGGGACCTGAGCCTCGTCGACCCCGACAACCGCCGCCCGGTGGACTTCGACCTCCGGACGCGGTTGCTCGCCGAGCTCCACGCCCGCACCGATCCGCCGGCCGCCGCGCTCGCGGATCCGGACGACCCCGGACGCCCCAAGCTCTGGACCGTCCATCGGGCGCTCGACCTCCGGAGGCGACGTCCCGACCGCTTCGGTCCGGGCGCCGCGTACCGACCGGTCGTGGCCGACGGCCCCGCAGCCCGTCACGTCGTCGCCTTCCTGCGGGCCGGGGCGGTCCTGACCGTCGTCCCGCGGCTCACGGTCCGCCTGGGCGGCCGGTGGGGCCGGACCTCCGTGGACCTCCCCGGCGGTCGGTGGCGCAACGTCCTCGACGGGCGCCGCCACGCCGGTGGGGACGTCCGCGTGGCCGACCTGCTGGAGGCGTTCCCCGTCGCGCTCCTCGAACGCCTGTGAGGCACGGTGCCGGCTCACGCCGGGGCCGCGGCCCGGCCCAGCAGCAGCCCGGACCACGGCCCGGGCGACACCGATCCCGTGGCCGGTCCCGGGCCCGGTCCGGCACCCGGACCGTCCCAGGCGGTGTCGCCGGTGTCGAGCAGGATCTCCCACGGGCCGGGAGCGAGGGACCACGGCCCCGGGTGGTCGGTGAACGCTCCGAGGAGGAGCACCTCCCCGGGCCCGTGGCCCCGGGCCACCGCCAGCGTCTCCCCGCGGACCTCGACCCTCGGGTGACCCTCGACGCCGACGTCGGGGGCCGGGATGCGTCGGCGCAGCTCGAGGAGTCGCCGGTAGAGGTCGTGGAGCCGGCGGTGGTGGCCACGCCGCGCGAGCGCCGGGTCCAGCACCGCCGAGCGGAACGTGGCCTCGGCCTGGGGATCGGG
The DNA here is from genome assembly GCA_027494165.1 of Acidimicrobiia bacterium. Taxonomy (GTDB): domain Bacteria; phylum Actinomycetota; class Acidimicrobiia; order IMCC26256; family JAOSJM01; genus JAOSJM01. Next base: position 1,243,433 of record JAOSJM010000001.1, read on the forward strand.
CGGCTCCTCGGGCCACGAGAAGGCGGCGAGCTCCTCCCGCCGCCCGCGGCGGACCGCCTCCACCAGGCTCGGGTCCGTGTGGCTCGTGAAGTACGGGAAGGGTGCCGTCTCCCCGTACTCCTCGCCCATGAAGATCAACGGGATCGACGGCGCGAGGAGGACGCAGGCCGCGGCGAGCTTGCGGGCCTCGAAGGGGACCTCGGCGTCGAGCCGGTCGCCGCGCGGCCGGTTCCCCACCTGGTCGTGGTTCTGGGCGAAGACCACGAGGCGGCCCGGCTCCGCCGGCACCGCGGGGTCGGGCCGGCCGTGGCGCCGGCCCCGGAAGGGCGACCGCCGGCCCCGGTGGACGAACCCGCGGGCGAACGCCTCGGCGAGGTCCACGATCCCGCGGTAGTCGGCGTAGTAGCCGGCGCGCTCCCCCGTGAGCGCCGTCCGGAGGGCGTGATGGAAGTCGTCGTTCCACTGCGCGTCCAGGCCCCGCCCGCCCCGGTCGGCGGGCGCGGTCAGGAGCGGGTCCGAGTCGCTGCTCTCGGCGATCACCGGGAGTGGTCGGCCGAGCTCCGCACCGAGCGCGTGCACCGCCGCCGTGAGCTCCTCCACGAACGGGTAGGCGGTGGGGTCCACGATGGCGTGCACGGCGTCGAGCCGGAAGCCGTCGACGTGGGCATGGACGGCCCAGAACCTGGCGTTCTCGACGAAGAAGTCGCGGACCGCGTCGCTGCCCGGACCGTCGAAGTCGAGCGCCGGACCCCACTCGGTCCGGTACCGGTCCGTGAGGTACGGGCCGTAGTCCGGCAGGTGGTTCCCCTCGGGTCCCAGGTGGTTGTAGACGACGTCGAGCACCACGGCCAGGCCCCGGGAGTGGCAGGCGTCGACGAGGCGGCGGAGCCCGTCGAGCCCGCCGTACCCGTGATGCGCCGCGAAGAGGTCGACCCCGTCGTAGCCCCAGTTCCGGGGGCCGGGGAACTCCGCCACGGGCATGAGCTCCACCGCGGTCACGCCCAAGTCCGCGAGCCGGTCGAGGTGCGGGACGACGCCGTCGAAGGTCCCCTCGGGGCTGAAGGTGCCGACGTGCAGCTCGTAGAGCACCCATCGGGGCAGCGGGGGCGGGGACCAGCCGGCGTCGGACCACGGGAACTCGGGGTCGACGACCGCGCTGGGGCCGTGCACGCCCTCGGGCTGCGAGCACGAGGCCGGGTCCGGGAGCTCGCGGTCGCCGTCGAGGCGGTACCGGTAGCGATTCCCGGGCGCCACCCCCGCCGACCGTGGCGGACCAGTACCCCTCACCCTCGGCGGCGAGCGGGACCAGGACGTCGCGATCGAGGAGGCGGACCTCCACCGACCGCCGGCCCGGCGCCCACACCCGGAAGCGGACGCTTCCTCCGTCGACGACCCACGCCCCGAGGGCGGGCGCCGGGGTCACCGCCTGTCCGCGCCGGAGTGGGCTCCGGACCACGCCAGCACCACCACCCCGAGCGGGGGCAGGGTCAGGACGAGCGAGAAGGGACGGTCGTGGTACGGGACGGGATGGGTCTCGACCCGCCCGAGGTTGCCCACACCGCTACCGCCGTACTCCTCCGCGTCGCTGTTGAGCACCTCGGACCACCAGCCGTCGCGCGACACCCCCACGCGGTAGTTCTGCCGGACGACCGGGGTGAGGTTGGCCACCACCAGGACCTCGTGCCCGTCGCGGTCCCGCCGCACCCAGGCGAGCACGCTGTGCGCGGCGTCGTCCGCGGTCACCCAGGCGAAGCCCTCGGGATCGCAGTCGAGCTCGTGCAGGGCCCGCTCGGCCGTGTAGACCCGGTTGAGGTCCGCCAACCATCGCGCGATCCCCGAGCGCTCGGGATCGTCGAGCAGCTCCCACTCGAGCTGGGCCTCGTGGCTCCACTCCCGGTAGGTGCCGAGCTCGGCTCCCATGAAGAGCAGCTTCTTTCCGGGCTGCCCGTACATGGTGCCGAGGAGGAGCCGGAGGTTCGCCCGCTGCTGCCAGGCGTCGCCGGGCATCTTGGCGAGCAGCGACCCCTTCCCGTGGACGACCTCGTCGTGCGACAGCGGCAGGACGAAGTTCTCGTGGAACTGGTAGATGGCGCGGAACGTCAGCTCGTGGTGGTGCCAGGCCCGGTGCACGGGTTCGCGCGCGAAGTACCCGAGGGTGTCGTGCATCCACCCCATGTCCCACTTCAACCCGAAGCCCAGGCCTCCGAGGTACGTGGGCCGCGACACCATGGGCCACGCGGTCGACTCCTCGGCGATCGTCTGGACGTCGGGGAAGTCCTCGTAGACCGCCGCGTTGAGGGCCCGGAGGAAGTCGAGGGCCTCGAGGTTCTCACGGCCGCCGTACCGGTTCGGGATCCACTCCCCCTGCTCGCGCGAGTAGTCGAGGTAGAGCATCGACGCCACGGCGTCGACCCGCAGCCCGTCGGCGTGGTACCGGTCGAGCCAGAAGCGCGCGCTCGACAGCAGGAAGCTGCGGACCTCGTTGCGGCCGTAGTTGAAGACGTAGCTGTCCCAGTCCGGGTGGCGGCCCTGGCGGGGGTCCGCGTGCTCGAAGAGGTGGGTGCCGTCGAAGCGCCCGAGGCCGTGCTCGTCGGTGGCGAAGTGCGACGGGACCCAGTCGAGGATGACGCCGATGCCGTGCTGGTGCAGGTGGTCGACCAGGGCCATGAGGTCCTGGGGCGTGCCGTACCGGCTCGTGGGGGCGAAGTACCCCGTGGTCTGGTAACCCCAGGATCCGTAGAACGGGTGCTCCATGACCGGCAGGAGCTCGACGTGCGTGAACCCCATCCGACGCACGTGCTCCGCGAGGGGGGCGGCGATCTCGCGGTAACCGAGCATCCGGCCGTCCTCCCGCCTCCAGGACCCGAGGTGCACCTCGTACACGGCCATCGGTCGGTCGAGCGCCGCGCGCCCGTGGCGGCCCGCCATCCACGCCCCGTCCCCCCACGAGTACTCGAGGTCCGCGACCACCGAGGCGGTCCGGGGCGAGACCTCGGCGGCGAACGCGAAGGGGTCCGCCTTGTCGACCCGGTACCCGCCCCTCCGGGACTCGATCCGGTACTTGTAGACGGCCCCCGGCCCCACGCCGGCGACGAACCCCTCCCAGATCCCCGACCCCGCCCTCGGTGCCAACGGGTGGGCTCCGGGGTCCCAACCGTTGAAGTCCCCCACGACCGAGACCCGTCCCGCGGCCGGTGCCCAGACCCCGAACACGGTCCCCTTCGTGCGGTCGACCGTCACCGGGTGGGCCCCCAGCTTCTCGTCGAGGTGCCGGTGGGTCCCCTCGTTGAAGAGGTAGAGGTCGTCCTCGGACAGCAGGCTGTGCACGGTGGCGGGATCCCGCTCCCCGGTCATCGTCCCCTCCTCCCCCTCCGGGCCCGGTCCAGGCGGGCCAGGATCGTCGTCGCGTCGCCGGGCCGGTCCACGTCGTCGAGGCTACGGGCCGCGCGTCGCCTCCAGTTCGGCACCTCGTCGGTCGTCCCCGGCACGTTCTGGGGCCTCGTCTCGAGCCAGAGGTCCTCCATCGCGACGATGACGGCCTCGGCCCGGCTGGCCCCGAGGGCCTCGATCAGGGCCGGGACGACCCGGTCCGCGCCGGCCGCCGCCGGGAGACCGAGCCCGGCGCGGACCCGTGTCCGCAGCGCCGCCCGCTCCCGGCGCAGCCTCCGGGCCCGCCGCGGGGGGACGAGGCCGAGCGCCTCGTCCTGGTCGATGTCGAGCGCGGCCCAGAAGGCGGCGAACGGCGGGAGGTCGTGGGTGTCGAGGGAGGCCACGCACCGCCGGGGCGGCCGGGCCGGCGCATCCCCCTCCGCCCCCAGCTCGAACTCGGCGACCCACGTGCCGAGCGCGCCGTGGGCCCCGAGCGCCCGCCGCACCGACCGGGGCACGGTCCCGAGGTCCTCCCCGACCACCCGGCAGCGATGGCGATGGGACTCGAGCGAGAGGACGGCCCAGAGCTCGTCGGCCGGGTAGGAGACGTAGACGCCGTCCCGCCCCTCGAGGCCTTCGGGGACCCAGTAGAGGCGATGGAGCCCCATGACGTGGTCGACGCGCAGCATGGTCGCGATCCGCATCTGGTGCGCCAGGCACGCCCGCAGGTGCGCGTGGGCGTCGCGCCGGGACACCTGGGGGAGGAGGGGTGGGAAGCCCCACCGCTGGCCCTCGGCGAAGAACGCGTCGGGCGGGGCCCCGGTCGACACGGCGCGGGCGAACAGCCGCGACTCGCTCCAGGTGTCGTAGCCGCCCGGGTGGGACCCGAGGGGGAGGTCGAGGGACAGGCCGACGCCGCGGCTCGCGAGGCGCGTCGCCAGGCGACCCAGCTGCTCGTGGGCGAGCCACTGGGCGCACTCGTGACGGCGGACGACGGCCGGGTCGTAGTCCCCCCTCCCCGGGGCGCCGTCGCGCAGCCGGGCCGGCCAGTCCGGCCAGAGGTCGCCGCGTCGCTCCTGGACCGCCCGGAACGTCGCGTAGCGCCGCACATCGGGCCGTTCGCGAAGGAACTGGCGGAGGGCGGCGGCCCGGGCCGGCTCCTCGTCGACCCGCGCCGCGAACGCCGTGAGCGCGCTGCGCACCCGGCGGCCGACGGCCGCCCAGTCCACCAGGTCCCCGGGCGCGGCGCCGACCGGCTCCTGGGCGTCCACCTCCGGACCCAGCGACGACAGGTCCAGGTACGCCTCGTTCCAGTAGTGGCGTGACACCGGCGCGTACGGGCTCGGCTCGCACGGCCGGTCGAGGTAGGCGGCGAGCAGCGGGAGGACCGAGACGAGGTGACCACCCAGGTCGGCCACCCGGTGTCCGAGCCGCTCCAGGGCCCGGAGGTCCCCGACGCCCCGGTCGGGCTCGTCCCGCAGGGCGTAGAGCGGTGCGAAGACCCCCAGGAGCGGGAGCGATCGTCGCCGCCGTGGACCCGCCGGGGAGCCGACAGGATCCAGCCCTCGCCGCTCCAGGCGCCGGCCGTCGCGCGCAGGCGGTGGACCCCGGGCGGGAGGGCCGTGGTGAGCGCGGCCTCCCGCTCCACGAAGGCCCGCCCCTCCAGCTCGGTCCGGCCGGTCACGGGCGCGGCGGACCGCTCCCTCACCTCGCCCCCCTCCTCCAGGGCGACCTCCAGGTCCACCCTCCGATCGGTCACGGCGGCGGGGAGGCGCAGCCCGACCCCCGTCGGGTGACCGTCCCAGGCCACGACGACGGGTTCCACGACGCGCCGCCACCGGTCCAGCCGGTGGCGGCGGAGCTCCTCGCCGGCGTCCGCCGTGGACTCGACCTCGCAGCCGAGCGCTCGCAGGACCCCGAGGAGCCCGTCGCGGCTCGCCGCCACCCGCCGGCCCGAGGTGTCGACGTACGCGAGATGGACGCCGTGGGCCCGGGCCAGGGCCCGCAGGGCCCGATCCGGTGCCCGGCCCGTCACCCGGGAGCTCCGGCGTGCCGGAGGATGCCGAGGAGCGGGATGCCGGCCCAATCCGGACGGTGGTCGAGCTCGTAGCCGAGCTCGTAGAGCGCCTTGTCCAGGAGGAAGATCTCGAGGAGCAGGGACTCCTCACCCTCGGTGCGGGGCAGGAAGCGCGCGCCGGCCGTCACGGCCCGGTACTCGCGCAGGAACGTGGCCGCCACCCAGGTGAACCACAGGGCCCCCCAGTGCTCCAGGGCGGCCCACTGCTCGGTCGCGGCCGTCACCCGCCCTCGCTCGAGCGCGTCGTGGAGCGCCGTGTGCACGGCGTAGTCGAACGACCGGATCATCCCCGCGACGTCGCGCAGGGGCGACCGCTTCAGCCGCCGCTCGCCGAGGGCCCGGGCCGGCTCGCCCTCGAAGTCGATGATCACGAAGTCCCGCCCGGTGTACAGCACCTGGCCCAGGTGGAAGTCGCCGTGCGTCCGGATGCGGGTCCCCGTCAGAGGCGCCTCCAGGAGCCGGCCGAACCGGGCCAGCACGGTCGCCTCGCACGCCAGGACCTCCTCGGCGAGCGCCTGCACGTCCTCGGGGAGGTACCGGACGCGGCGCGAGAGGAGCTGGAGGTTCCGCCGGGCCAGGTTCCGCATCGACTGGTAGAGCGCGCGGCGGTCGAGCTGGGAGTACGAGGCCGGCGCGAAGTCGGGGTCCTCGGTCGGCCGGGCGAGCGCCAGGTGGAGCTCGGCCGTCCGGCGGCCGAGCAGCGCCGCGCTCCCCAGGTAGGGCCCGATCGCCTGCTCGGCCACCTCCGGCGTCTCCGTGCGGGCGAGCTCGACCATCGGGAGCCTGACGACCGCGTCGGCCGCCTCGTCGACCGGTTCCTCGAGCACGTCGTCGAGGAACCGGGCGAGCGCGTCGAGGGTGAACCGCCAGGCGTCGCCCTCGTTGACGACGTAGCCCTGGAGGACCGCGACCGTGGACGGCTCGCCACGCCGGGGCCGGTACTCGAGCGTCCCGGCGAACGGCGGCACGTGCTCGAAGCCGGCTCGTTGCAGGTACCGGCCGAGCTCGGCCTCGGGGTTCGGGCCCGCCTCGGGCCGGCGGAACAGCTTGAGGACGGCAGCATCGTCGTAGACGACCGACGTGTTGCTCTGCTCCCCCCGCAGGATCCGGGCCTCGGCGTCGGGTCCGACCGCCGCGAGCAGGCTCCGCAACGCGCCGGTCGGGGCCAACCGGAGCTCGCCGCGCTCCCCCCGCACCGCCCGGCGCCGGCGGAAGACGTCGAGGAGGGCCTTCGTCACGGCCGGGGACCACAGCGCCTCGGCGAGGACGGCGGGCGAGCCGTCGCCCCAGTCGACGGTGGCGACGACGCCGTGGGCCAGCTCGGCCACGAGCTGCTCCGCCCGCTCCCCCGAGGCCAGGTTCAGGGGGATCACGTAGGTGGCCGGGTTGCCGTCGCGGAACTCGACCTCGGCCAGGACGATCCAGGCCGGTTCGGACCGCGGGAGGCCCGGTACGGGGATCACCTCGACGATCTGCACCGACTGGATCGACCGGGCCTTGGCCCCGAACCAGCGACGCTCGGGCAACCAGTCCGCCAGCGCGCGGGCCACCGCCACCCGCGACCGGGGCTGCAGCGGGTGCCGCTCACCCTTCGCCACGCGCACGGTGGGGTGCTCCTCCTCCCGCGGAGGCGAGATGACGGGCGCCTCGGTCCGCTGGTGCTCGAGGCCGAACCACTGGAAGGCGTAGGGGCCGAGCGTGAGGTAGTACGGCAGCGACCCGATGGGCGGGAACGGGGTGGCCCCGAAGAGCTCGACCGGCGTGAGCCCGACCCACCGGGAGAGGTCCAGCTCGACCGGCTGGCCGAACCGGGACAGGTTGGCCACGACGAGCACCTGCTCGTCGCCCAGCTCGCGGACGAACGCGAGGATCTTGGGGTTCTCGGGCGCCAGGAACTCGATGCTCCCCCGCCCGAAGACCCGGGAGCGCTGCCGCAGCGCGATGGTCTGGCGCATCCACCGCAGCAGGGAGCTCGACTGGGCCAGCTGGGTCTCGACGTTCACCTTCTCGTAGTGGTACTCGGGATCGATGATCACGGGCAGGTAGAGGCTCTGGGGGTTGGCCCGCGAGAACCCCGCGTTGCGGTCGGTGTTCCACTGCATGGGGGTGCGGACGGCGTTGCGGTCCCCGAGCCAGACGTTGTCGCCCATCCCGATCTCGTCGCCGTAGTAGACGAGCGGCGTCCCCGGGAGCGAGAAGAGCAGGGCGTGCATGAGCTCGATGCGCCGCCGGTCGTTCTGCATCAGGGGGGCGAGGCGCCGGCGGATCCCCAGGTTCACCCGCATCTGACGCTCGTGCGCGTAGACGCGGTACATGTAGTCGCGCTCCTCGTCGCTCACCATCTCGAGGGTCAGCTCGTCGTGGTTGCGCAGGAAGGTCGCCCACTGGCAGCTCTCCGGGATGGACGGCGTCTGCTCGAGGATCTCGGTGACCGGGAAGCGGTCCTCCATCTGCACCGCCATGAAGAGCCTGGGCATGAGCGGGAAGTGGAACGCCATGTGGCACTCGTCGCCCTCTCCGAAGTAGGCCACGGCGTCCTCGGGCCACTGGTTCGCCTCGGCGAGCAGCATGCGCTGGGGGAACCGGGCGTCGACGTGGGCGCGCAGCTTCCGGAGGAACGCGTGGGTCTCGGGGAGGTTCTCGCAGTTCGTGCCCTCGGCCTCGAACAGGTAGGGCACCGCGTCGAGCCGGAGACCGTCGACGCCCTGCCCGAGCCAGAAGTCGAGGGCGTCGAGCATGGCGTCGTGGACGGCCGGGTTCTCGAAGTTGAGGTCGGGCTGGTGCGAGTAGAAGCGGTGCCAGTAGTAGGCGTCGGCGACCGGGTCCCAGGCCCAGTTCGACGACTCGAAGTCGGGGAAGATCACGCGGGCCCCGAGGTACCGGTTGGGCTCGTCGCTCCACACGTAGAAGTCGCGGGCCCGGCTCCCCGACCTCGCGCGACGCGCTCGCTGGAACCACGGGTGCTGGTCGGAGGTGTGGTTCACGACGAGCTCGGTGATGACGCGCAGGTCTCGGCGGTGCGCCTCGCGCAGGAACCGGCGGAAGGCGGGCAGGCTCCCGTAGTCGGGGGTGCACCGCCCGGTAGTCGGCGATGTCGTAGCCGTCGTCGCGCAGGGGCGACGGGTAGAACGGGAGGATCCAGACGGCCGTGGCCCCCAGTTCCTGGACGTAGTCGAGACGGGCCCGGAGCCCGTCGAAGTCGCCGACCCCGTCGTCGTCGGAGTCCTGGAACGCGCGGACGTGGGTCTGGTAGATGACCGCGTCCCGGTACCAGTCGCCGTCGCCCCCGAGCTCGGGCGTCATCCGCTCCCCTCCTCCCACGGTCGCCGCTCCGGGGGCCGGGCGAGGCCGAGGCCGGCCGGCGATGGCCGCGCCCCCCGGGCCTCGGCCGGTCGGTCGGGCCCGCCGGCGGGTCCCCGGCCGCGCCGGGGGGTCTCGGGTCCCGGCCTCGCGACGGGTGGCGGCGGAACGCGGGCCTGTTGCGCCCGACCCTCGTACGCGGGACGCCCCGGGACCTCCCGTCGACCTTCCTGCGCCTCCTGCGCGGGACCCCGCGCCGGGGTCTCCCCGGGACCCGCTGCGGCCGGGCGCTCCCCCGTCCGGGCGTCCCCCTCGACCCCGCGGGCCTCCTTCTCGGCCGTCGGCGCGGGTCGCGACCGGTCGGGCCGCGGACCGACCTCACCGACCGCCGCGGGGCCGGCGTCCCGGGCCGGAGGGACGGCGGGGGCCGGCTCCGCCGTCGCGCCCTCCGGCCGCGGCTCGGTCCCCGCCTCGGCGGGAGGCACGACCGCGCCCGGCGGGGGCGGGATCACCACCCGGAACACGTGGCCCGGCAGGACGAACGGGTCGAGCCGCACGAAGTTGGAGGGGCCCTGCCACCGGTACGTCTCGCCGCCGAGGAGGTCCTCCATGTCGAACGGCTCTCCCGTCCCGAGCCCCAGGGCGCCCAGGTCGAGCGACACCCACCCCGATTGGGTGTGGTAGGGGTCCACGGACACGACGCACACCACCGCGTCGCGCGTCAGCGGGTCGCGCTTCGAGTAGCAGAGGATCTGCTCGTTGTCCGTGCCGTGGAACCGGAGGTGCCGGTTCGACTGGAGGGCGGGTGATCCGTGGCGAACGCGGTTGAGCCGGGTGAGGAGCGGCCGGAGGCTGTCGGGGTGGTCGAGGTCCCGGTGCCGGACCTCGTACTTCTCGGAGTCGAGGTACTCCTCGCTCCCCGGCTCGCGGGGCACGTGCTCGGCGAGCTCGAACGCCGGCCCGTAGATCCCGTAGCTGGCCGAGAGGGTCGCGGCGAGGATCGCCCGGATCGTGAACGCGGGGCGGCCCCCGTGCTGGAGGTACTCGGTGAGGATGTCGGGCGTGTTGGGCCACACGTTCGGCCGGAGGTGCTCGACGAGCTCGGTGCGGGTGAGCTCCTCGAAGTACTGGCGTAGCTCCCAAGCCGTGTTCCGCCAGGCGAAGTACGTGTAGGACTGGTTGAAGCCGAGCTTCGCCAGTCGCTCCATGACCCTCGGGCGGGTGAACGCCTCGGCGAGGAAGATCACGTCGGGATGGCGCCGGCGGAGGTCGGGGATCGCCCATTCCCAGAACGGGAAGGCCTTCGTGTGCGGGTTGTCGACCCGGAAGATCCGCACGCCCTGCTCGATCCAGAAGCAGAAGACCGAGTGCAGCTCGCACCACAGCGAGGGCCACGCGTCGCTCTCGAAGTCGAAGGGAAAGATGTCCTCGTACCGCTTCGGCGGGTTCTCCGCGAACTGGACCGAGCCGTCCGGGCGCCGGCGGAACCACTCCGGGTGCTCGCGCACGTAGGGATGGTCGGGCGAGCACTGGAAGGCGACGTCGAGGGCGATCTCGACGCCGTGGTCCCCGGCCCGGGCGACGAGGCGGCGGAAGTCCTCCAGGGTGCCGAGGTCCGGGTGGACCGCCTTGTGGCCCCCGTCGGGCGACCCGATGGCCCAGGGGCTGCCCACGTCGTCGGGCTCCGGGACCAGCGCGTTGTTGCGGCCCTTGCGATGGGTCGTGCCGATGGGGTGGATCGGAGGGAGGTAGAGGACGTCGAAGCCCATCCCCGCGACGTAGGGGAGCAACCGCTCGACGTCGGCGAACGTGCCGTGACGGCCGGGTTCGGGCGAGGCCGAGCGGGGGAACATCTCGTACCACGTGCTGAACCGGGCCCGGGGCCGGTCCACGTCGATCGGGAGCTCGGGCTCGGAGACGGTCTCGTGGTCCCGGTCCGCCAGGGACCGCATGGCCCGCTCGAGCAGGGGGTCCTCGAGCACGGCCTTCCCGTCGCCGCGCCGGAGGGCCTCCGCGTGGGCTCGCAGCCTCGCCGCGAGCCGGGCCGGGGCCCGGCCGGCCGCCTCCGCGAGCAGGTCGGCGCCCATCAGGAGCTCGACCGACACGTCGAGGCCGGCCGCCACCTTCGTGCGGGTGTCGGCTCGCCAGGTCCCGAACCGGTCGACCCAGCCGACCACGGTCAGCAGGTGGCGCCCGAGCTTCCCCGGGACCACCTCCGCCTGCCAGCGGTCGTTGCCGAGCGGCACCATCGGGACCTCGGTCGCGACCCGCTGGCGGTGGTGGCGGAACCGCACGGCGGCCTGGAGGTGGTCGTGCCCGTCGCCGAAGACGTCGGCCTCCACGACCAGGGGCTCGTCGAGGACCCGCTTCACCGGGAAGCGCCCACCGTCGACCGACGGTTGCACGTTCTCGACGACGACTCGCTGCCGGCCCACCCGGTCGGGCGGGAGCTGTGGTCGCGCCATCCCTTCCTGCTTCCCGAGGGACGAGCCGGGCGTACTCCGTCGCACCGCTGCGCCAACCTACCGCACGGCGAACCGCGGCCCGGGCCACGCTCCACCCCGCCCGAGGTGCCCACCCGCCGATCCGCCTGCGGAGGGACCGGGAAGCTCCCGACTCGGAACCTTTCGGGCCGCGTACCCGGCCGAGGGGGTCGCGTCGGCGAACATGGATCCGGTGCCTCTGACCGACGACCTCATCCTCTGCACCCGGAACCGGCCCGACGACCTCCGGCGCTGCCTGGCCTCGGTGGCCGCGCAGCGCCGGCCGCCCTCCCGCGTCCTCGTCGTCGACGGGAGCGACGGTGGCGAGACCCGGTCGTTGGTGGAGCGGATCAACCGGGAAGCCTGGTTGCGGGAGCCCGTGACGCTCCTCCGGACCGGCCCGGGGGTCGGGGCGGCCCGCAACCTCGGTCTTCGTCACGCCAGCCGCGACGTCGTGCACTTCCTCGACGACGACGTCGTGCTCGAGCCGGGCTACTTCGAGGCGATCATGGGCGTCTTCGAGGATCCCGGTCGCGACGGGGTCGCGGGAGTCGGAGGGGTGATCACCGACCTCTCCTACCCCCCGCCCACGACGATCGAGCGCTGGCTGATGCTCGCCGGAGACGAGGGGACGGTCCTGCCCTCGGGGCGGATCGGCCTGATCCGCCGGCCCGGGCGGCCGATCGACGTCGAGTGGCTCCCCGGTTGCTCGATGAGCTTCGCCCGCTCCCTCCTCCCTCCCGACCCCTTCGACGCCCGACTGACGAGGACCATCGAGGCCGAGGACGTCGAGATGACCTACCGCCTCTCGCGCTCCGGCCGCCTCGTGGTCGTCCCCGAGGCCCGGTTGGAGCACCACGAGTCGCCGATCGACCGCCACGACGGCCTGACCCGGACCAGGCTCGAGCTCCCCGCCCGGTACGTGCGGGTGCGGCGGCGGGTCGGCCGCCTCCGCCCGGCCGCGTTCTGGTGGTCGGCCTTCGGCCAGCTCGGCTACTTCGCCGCGCTCGGCGTCGTCCGGCGCTCGCGCTTCCTCCTGCGGATGGCCGGCGCGACCGCGCTCGGGATCCTCGACGCGCTGCGCCTCCGGTTCGTCGGACCGCCGCGCTGACCCGGCGCCGCGCCCCGGGCGAGGTCTTCGTCCGGGATCCGTCCGCCGGCGGGGACGGACGCGGGATCCGCCGGGTGTCGCGGCTCGACACCTCGACACCCGAACGTGTGTTCGTGTAGGGTGTGGGGAGCGCTTCGTAGCCGGGCGTCGAACGGCCTCTTCCCTGGGGAGGGCCCTCGCCGTCTCCGGGCGGTGGGGTTGCCCACGAGGATGGTCGGGATGCCGCGAGGCGCTGCGCTTCGATCCGCCACCCGGTACGGCCGATGGCGCCGGATCGGTGCCGGTCGCGTCCGCACGGCTCGGCGGAGGCTGGCCCGCCGGGTCGGAGGCTGGAGGGGCGAGCTGCGGGGTGGGGCACGGCTCCCTGCGCCGCGCGCTGCTGCCGGTGAGGGGCTGGCCCGACACCCCCCCCCCCCCGTCGCTGGTGCGGGCCGGGGAGGTGTCGGTGGAGCAGGCCCATGTCATCACCGGTGCCGTCGCTTCGGTGCCCGGCGCCGAGGGGGACCTGCTGGCCGTGGCGGGGACCGGGAGCTTGCGGGCGCTGCGGGAGCGGGCGAGGGACGTGCGCCTGGAGGCCGAGGAGGACCGGTTGGGCCGGTACCGCCGCCAGCACGCGGCGCGCGGTCTGGTCCACGGCCGTGACGACGAGGGGATGGTCTGGGGCCGGTTCCGCCTGCCCCCGGACCTGGGAGCGGCGGTCGTGAGCCGTCTCGAGCACCAGGGCGACGCCGAGTACCGGACCGCCTACCGGGAGGGGCGTCGTGAGGCCCACGACCGCTACCTCGCCGACGCGCTGGTCACCCTGGTGACGGCCGGGCCCGGATCCTCCGCCGCCTCGGGCGGGACGGACCGCCAAGGGGACCACGGGCGACGAGAGGGCCCGGCGGCCCGGCCCGCTCCCCGGGTCGACGTGGTGGTCCACGTCTCCCACGAGGCCCTGCGGCGCGGCTCTGTCGAACCGGGCGAGACCTGCACGGTCCAGGGGGTCGGGCCGATCCCCCTCGAGCGGGCCCGGGAGCTCGCGCACGGCGCGTTCCTCGAGGGCGTGCTCGTCGACGGCACCGAGGTCACGAGGGTCCGCCACTTCGGGCGGCGCATCCCCGCCGAGCTGCGCACGGCGCTCGAGGTCCGCGCGGTGCTCAGCGACGGCGACGTGGTCTGCTCGGTCCCGGGCTGCGACCGCCGGGCCGGCCTCGAGTGGGACCACCGCGATCCCCACGCGGCCGGTGGCCCCACCAGCGACCAGAACCTCCAGGCCTTGTGCCGGGACGACCACCGCGAGAAGACCACCCGCGACCGGGCCCACCCCGGGCGCCGGCACGCCCGTGCGGCCCGCGACGGCCCCGGCCCGCCGTGACGCCTCGTCCTATCCGATCCCACTCGCCGCGAAGGCGAGCAGCAGGTACGTGGGCAGGCTGGCCATCATGCCGCCGGCGAACAGCCCGGGGTGGCCGTGGCGCCGGGCCATCGGGATCAGCTCATGGATCGAGACGAAGAGCATCGCCCCGGCCGCGAACGCCAGGAACCACCCGTTGAGCGAGGGCGCGAGGTCGACGGCGACGAGCCCCACGACGGCGCCGAAGGGCTCGGCGAGCGCGGACAGGACCGCGGCGCCGAAGAGGAAGTGCTTGCTGCGCATGATCGTCGCCGGCACCGCCATGACGAACTCCTCGGGCAGGTTGTGCAGCGCGATGGCGAGCGCCGTGAGCACCCCGAGCTCCGGCGTGACCACGTAGGCGTTGGCCATCGCGAAGCCCTCGGGTACGTCGTGCAGGATCAGGCCGAGCACCACGAGGTACGCGGACCTCACGACCACCATCCGGCCGAGGCCGGACTCGCGCACGAGGTGGGTGTGCGGGATCACGAGGTGGGCGCTCCAGACGAGCCCCACGCCGAGGGTGGCCGCGATCGAGGCCGCGCCGAGCCCGACCTCCCTGACCGCCTCGGGGATCAGCTCCGCGGCGGAGACGAGCACCATGATCCCTACCGAGAACCCGATGCCGGCGGCCACGGCACGGTCGCGCGAGGACGTCCAGAGGGCGATCGCCACCCCGAGCGCCGTGGTCACGATCGAGAGCGACGAGAGCAGGAGGACGGCCGGGTACCGGCTCACCCCGAGGGGCCGGGCACCTCGCGCGGCTCGCGCGACTCGGGCAGCTCAGGCAGCTCCGGCAGGATCTCGGCGTCGGCCCGGGAGATGGCCGCGCCGAAGGGGACGGTGTAGGTCCCCACGGGCTCGCCGTCCACCGTCGCCAGGGCGAGCACGATGGCCTCGTCGTCGGGGTCGGTGATGCCCTCGAAACGCGCCGTCTCGACCACGACCAGCTCCGCCGGGAGGAAGCGACGGCCGCTCTTCACGGCTCGAAGCCGGTGCCCCTCCGCCCGGAGGTCGTCTCGGAACCCCCGGGCCTCGAAGCGCTGCAGGGCCTCGATCATGCTCTCGAGCATCGCTGGACCCCCCGGTGTCCCGGATCCGGGCGGCCGCCCGCCCTGAGCTCGCAGGGGAAGTCTGCCTGCCCGGCGCATCGAACGTCACGCGGCGGTCCGCGCCGCGTCGAGCGGATCGAGGTGGGGTCACCGCCGACATCGGCACCGTGGTCGGGCTGCCGGGATTTGAACCCGGGACCTTTGGTCCCCCAGACCAACGCGCTAACCAAGCTGCGCCACAGCCCGTGGCGGCCCGCGAGCCGCAGTCGCAGTGTAGACGGGGGGACCCGCCACTCCCCCAGCCGCCGGCTACCGGGGACGGACCTCCACCGGGAGGTGGCGATGACCCCGCAGCAACGGGTTCGTCGTCCGGACCGGCTGGCCCGCCGGCTCGAAGCGGTCCACCCGCTCGAGCAGAGCCCTCAGGAGCATCGTGACCTCCAGACGGGCCAGGGGTGCCCCCAGGCACAGGTGGATGCCGGAGCCGAAGGCGAGGTGCTCGGCCGCCGGCCGCTCCACCCGGAACGTCTCCGGGTCGGGGAACCGGGTCGGGTCGTGGTTGGCCGACCCGTACAGCATCATCACCTTCTCCCCCGGCGGGATCGTCACGCCGTGCCGCTCCACCGGGGCGAGGGTGTGGCGGAAGAAGCCCTGGATCGGCGAGTCGTAGCGCAGGGCCTCCTCGACCGCGGCGGGCACGAGGTCCGGCCGCTCACGCACGAGGCGCCACTCGTCGGGGTGGTCGAGGAAGGCCCGCACCAGGTTCCCGACCAGGTTCGTCGTGGTCTCGTTCCCGGCCACGAGGAGCAGCACCACGAAGGACACCAGCTCGTCGTCGCGCAGCACCTCACCGGAGCGGGGGTTGAGCAGCAGGCTCACCAGGTCGTCCCCCGGGCGGGCCCGTCGGTCCTGGATCACCGAGAAGCAGTAGTTCGCGAAGTCGACGACCCCGGCCTCCACCCGGGCCGACGTCTCCGGGTCGAGGCCACCACCGAGCGCGTCGACCGTGTCGTCGGACCACTGCTTGAACCGTGCCCGCATCGACGCCGGCACCCCCAGCATCTCGGCGATGACCCGCACCGGGAACGGGGAGGCCACCACCTCGACCAGGTCGCAGCTCCCCCGCTCCAGCAGCTCCTCGACCACCCCGTCGACCAGCACCTCGAGCCGCCCCGTCCAACGCTTCGCGATCGCCTTCGGGGTGAACTCGCGCTGCACGATCCGCCGCAGACGGGTGTGCTCGGGCGGGTCGTAGGCGATCATCATCGGCACCGGCCGCCACTCGGGACCGACGCCGGCGGTCGAGGAGAGCCGCTCGTGGTCCCGCAGCCCCGCCCGCACGTCGTCGTAGCGGCTCAGCACCCAGAACCCGTGATCCTCGCTGCGGTACACGGGCGCGTGCTCCCGAAGCCAGGCGTACCAGGGGAACGGGTCGGCGATGACCTCGGGGGCGAACGGGTCGTAGGAGCGGTCCGGCACGGGCGCCGAACCTAGCCCCACCACCAGGATCCCGCGGGGCGCGCCCACCCGTCAGGGCTCAGAACCGGTCCGCGACCCACTCCAGCCCCTGGAGGAAGCGGTACCCGAGGTAGACGGCGGTCGCCCCGGCGAGCAGCTTCAGGTGCCACGGGATCGGCGGAAGCTGCTCGTCGACGTCGTCGACCTCGTCGACGGTGTCGACCCCGTCGGCCACGAGCACCCCCTCGGCGGGGCGCACCGGGTCCTCCGCCGCCGGGGCGAGGCGGGCCCGGCCCGGGTCGACCGCTCGCCCGCACGACGGGCAGGTCCCGTCGCGCCGCACCGTCGACGGCGACAGGAAGCGGTCACACGTGGTGCACCAGGGCACGCCGCCATTCTCACACCGGAGGTGGGCGGAGCGCGAACGGTGGCCGCGCCGCCCGTCCCGTCACACGGGCGGGACGCCGTGGCGACGCCGGAAGTCCTCCCGGACCCGCCCCCGGGCCAGGGCCAGGCGCGAGACGAGCTCGGCCCGCAGCTCGTCGCCCGTCACCACCGCGTCGACCACCAGCTCCGCGGCGAGGTGCACGAGGTCGACGTCGTCCTCGTACTCGCGGCGTCGCTCCTCGACGAAGCGGGACCGCTCGTCGGGGTCCTCGATGGCGTGGATCCTGTGGTAGTGGACCGCGTTCACCGCCGGTTCCGGGCCCATCACGGCGATCTGCGCCGTGGGCAGGGCGAGGCAGGCGTCGGGGTCGAAGGCGGGACCGCACATCGCGTAGAGCCCGGCGCCGTAGGCCTTGCGGACGATCACCGAGATCTTCGGGACCGTGGCCTCGGTCACCGCGGTGATCATCTTCGCCCCGTGCCGGATGATGCCCTGGCGCTCGACCGCGCTCCCGATCATGAAGCCGGGGACGTCGGCCAGGAACACCAGCGGGACGTTGAACGCGTCGCAGAGCCAGACGAAGCGCGCCGCCTTGTCGGCCGAGTCCACGAAGAGGACGCCTCCGAGGTGGGCGGGGTTGCTCGCCACGATCCCGACCGTCTCGCCCTCGAGCCGGGCGAACCCGACGACGAGCTCCCGGGCGAAGAGCGGCTTGACCTCGAAGAAGGATCCCTCGTCGACGAGGCCGTCGAGGACCCGGTGGACGTCGTAGGCGCGCCGTGGGGACTCCGGCACGACGTCGGCGATCCGGGGTGCGTCGGCCCGGGGCGGACGGGGTTCGGCGCTCGGCGGGTCCTCGCGCCAGTTGCCCGGCAGGTACGACAGCCACCGGCGGGCGTCGGCGAGCGCCTCCTCGTCGGAGGTCACGAGGTTGTCGCCGCACCCGCTCACGGTGGCGTGCATCCGCGCGCCGCCCATCTCCTCGAGCGAGACCTGCTCACCGATCACGACCTCGGCCATCCGCGGTGACCCCAGGTACATCGACGCGTTGCCCTCGACCATGATCACCACGTCGCAGAAGGCCGGGATGTACGCGCCTCCGGCCGCGGACGGCCCGAAGAGGCAGCAGACCTGGGGCACCCGGCCGGACAGGCGCACCTGGTTGGCGAAGATCCGGCCGGCGCCACGCCGGCCGGGGAAGAGCTCGACCTGGTCGGTGATCCGGGCCCCGGCCGAGTCGACGAGGTAGACCACCGGCAGCTCGTGGCGGAGTGCGGTCTCGGTGAGCCGCACGATCTTCTCGACCGTGCGTGCGCCCCACGATCCGGCCTTCACCGTGGGATCGTTGGCCATCACGCAGACCGGGCGACCGTCGACCCGACCGATCCCGGTCACGACCCCGTCGGCCGGCAGGTCCCCGGCGAGGGCGTTGGCGAGGAGACCGTCCTCGGCGAGGGACCCGGGATCGAGGAGCAGGGCCAGGCGGTCGCGCACGAAGCGCTTCCCCTGGCGGGCGAGCTTCTCGGCCTCCGTCGCGAGGTTCCCGGCCCGGGCCCGCTCCGTGAGCGCCCGGAGCCGCTCGTCGGGGTCGGTCGTCCCACTCGTCACGACGGACAGGCTAGGCGGTGCCCGGCGAGCGGCTACTCCACGAGGCGCACCGGGTTCCCGTCGAGGTACGCCGTCCAGGTCGTCGTGTCGGTGACCCGGCCGGTGAACGAGAAGTTGATCCGCAGCCAGCAGCCGAAGGGCGACCCGAGGTCGCACTGGTACCCGTCGGGGATCGGCACCCGCCAGTGGACCCACTGGCCGTTGTACCGGGAGCTGCTCACGCCCGAGACCGAGCAGCCCACACCGGTCGCGGTGTCGGCCCCGAACGGGGGCCCGGCGCTGTTCCCCGGCGGGGCGGTGTAGGTGCAGCCGGCGAACGTCGTCAGCGGCACCGCACCGCCGCCCGCGGGGTCGACCGTCGCCTCGACCGGGGGCAGGACCGTGAGGGTCCCCGTGCTGTCGCCGGGGGCGTCGCCGGTGTCGTAGAAGAGCAGGTTGAGCGTCCGTCCCGAGGCACCCGGGTGCACCCGGGCCAGGAAGAAGGTGGTGTTCGCGGTCGGGGCGTTCGCGTAGATGGCCATGCGGCCGTCACCGAACATCGAGGTCCCGCCTCCGGCCAGGTCGCCCTCGAGGTGGGTCCGCAGCGCGAAGCGGTTGTGCCCACCACCGGCGGGTGCGGGGCTGCCGTCCGCCTTCGTGGCCGTGGTGACCTGGAGGAGGTACGTCCCCGGTACCGGGTCCACGACCGTGCAGACCGTGACCCACCGCCGGAAGTGGGACGCGGTCCACCCCGGCCCGCTGTCGCCGTACACGTCCGCGGCGTGCTCCGGGGTCGTCGGGTCGAGGACCCGGTCCAGGTCGACGGCCCGCCCCGGGAAGTCCACGGGGGCGCACGACGCCGGCGGGTTGTCGAGGTTGGTCCAAGGGGTGCCGTCGGGCTCGAGGACGCGGTACGAGGTCCAGGGGGCGTCCCGCCTCCCTCGTCGAAGAGCTGGTCGCCGGTGCAGTACGGGCTCTCCGCCCCCGGGGCGTAGCGGGAAGCGTCCGGCACGTCGGGGTTCTCCGAGGCCTGGAGCAGGTGGCTGCCGTGGTCGTTGTGTGCGCACTCGTCGCCGACGTTCACGAAGCCGGGGTCGAACACGTCCACGACCAGTGAGCGGCCGTCGGGGTGGACCTCGATGCCGTAGAAGTAGCCGTTCGGGTCGTAGTCCGCGTTCCCGCCGGTGCAGTTGTCGGTCCCGCCGGTGCAGATCGCCGCCTGGTGGGCGTCGCCCTTCTTCTTGTGCGAGCCCGGGCCCGCCACGTTCACCCAGAAGTCGGGCCACGGGTCCCCCGAGGTGCAGGGGTCCACGCAGTCCGGCTGGTTCCCGAAGCCGTTCGAGGGGCTCCCCATCTCGACGGGGCGCTCGTACTCGGCCACCGCGGCCCGCCGCACCGTGAGGGTCTCCACGCCGATCGCCTTCGCGAACAGCGTGTCCATGTTCCTGCCCACGCTGACCCGGAGCTGGCCGGGACGGTCGCCGAGCGTCACGGTGGCCTGCGACCGATCGAAGCCGTTGTCCTCGACGAGGGCGAGCGCCCGGGCCGTCGCGCCCTCCGGGTCGTCGGGCAGGAAGACCGCCCCGCCGAGCGCGGCGGCGTCCGCGGCGGACTGGGCCCGGGTCGCCACCAGGTAGGCCCGGGCGAAGTCCACCGCGAACGCCGCGCCCCCCAGGAGCAGCGTGATCATGAGCGCGAACCAGACGAGGACGAACCCACCCTCGCGCTCGGACCCGCTCCTCAGCTCGCCGCGCACGGCCCCACCACGAACGGCTCGAGTCGCATCACGGACCGGGCCGTGAGGTCCACCCCCGCCCCGAAGACTCCCGTGATGAACGAGTGCCGGGTCTTCAGCCACACCCCGACCTGGTCCGGGTCTCCGGCGCAGGCGTTCTGCTGGGCCGCCGACCACCCGTCGTGGACCACCTCCCAGTCCCCGTTCGACCAGGTGAAGCGCACGCACCGGGTGCACGACTCGAAGCCCCCGCTGTCGGGCAGCCCGGTGCCCTCGGTGGCGTCGTAGACCCACAGCTCCTGGGGGACGCCTCTCGGGAGGCTCTCGAGCGCCGAGCGCACCGCCGTGGCGGCGTCGCCGGCGAACGTCGTGTGCTTCGGGAGCGCCGATGCCGTCCGCGCCCCCGCCCGGGCCGCCGAGGCGATCGCCGACGACTCGCGAAACGCCAGGCCGTACTCGACGATCCCGAACACGAGCATCAGGACGAGGGGGAGGAGGAGCGCCGTCTCGACCACGGCGGCCCCCGCTCGCGAACGGTGTCAGCGGATCGCGCGCTCCGTCGCGTCATGCCACGCAGTGTGAGTAGTCTCACCCTGCGTGGCAACCCTGTTGACGGTGACAGACCGGGCGCGACCACCATGAACTACACAAGATTTCCGCTGAAATCTTCCGGAAACCCTCAAGTGGCGGTCCCCGACGGGCCCTCAGGGTGACTAGTCATCCGGCCACCCATGGAGGATGACGTCACTCGCCGCGGCGCCGGACCCGGAGCTTCAGGGGGGCGGGACCCAGGTGGAACGCCTCGCGGATGCGACGCTCGAGGTACCGGAGGTAGGTGGGCGGCAACGGGCGCGTCGTGAACAGGGTGATGGTGGGGGGGTCGACGGCACCCTGGGTGGCGTAGAGGACCCGGGGTCGGTGCCGCCCGTCGAGCGGCGGCGGATGCCGCTCCTGGGCCTCGCGCAGGACGCGGTTGAGGACCCCCGTCGGGATGCGCCGGTGGTAGGCCTCCTCGGCCTGGCGGAGCGAGGGCAGGATCCGTCCGACGCTGCGACCCGAGAGGGCGGAGACGGTGAGCACCGGGGCGTAGCCCAGGAAGGACAGACGCTCCTCGACCTGCCGGCGCACCTCGACCCTGGCCTCGGCGTCGACCAGGTCCCACTTGTTCACGACGACGACGACGGCATCGCCCGCCGCGTCCAGGCGTTCGGCCAGCCGCTGGTCCTGGTTCGTCACCCCCTCGGTGGCGTCGACGACGAGCAGGGCGGCATCGGCCCGGTCGACGGCCTGCAGGGCCCGGACGAGGCTGTAGTACTCGGTCGCCTCGTCGATCCGGCTCCGCCGGCGCATCCCGGCGGTGTCGACGAACCGCAGGACGCCTTCGGGCGTCTCCACGATCGTGTCCACGCTGTCACGGGTGGTCCCCGGCTCGTCGTGGACGACCGCCCGCTCGTCACCGACCAGGCGGTTGAACAGGGTCGACTTGCCCACGTTGGGGCGGCCGACGATGGCCACCGAGAAGGGCCGCTCCCCCGCTTCCTCGACCCGACCCTCCTCGGCCTCCTCCGGCAGGGCTGCGACGACCTCGTCGAGGAGGTCCCCGCTCCCCCGGCCGTGCATGGCCGAGACCCCGACCGGCTCGCCCAGACCGAGGCGCGCGAACCCCCACACGTCCGCCTCGCGGCGCTCGTCGTCGACCTTGTTCACGACGACGAGCACCGGCTTGCCCGAACGGCGCAGCAGCGCCGCCACCTGGTCGTCTTCCTCGACCACCCCGACGGTCACGTCGACCACGAGGAGGATCAGGTCGGCCTCGGCGATCGCCCGCTCCGCTTGCCGGCTCACCTGCCGGGCGAGGGGCTCGCCCGCGGCCAGCCATCCCCCGGTGTCGACGACCCGGAAGCGCCGGCCGCACCACTCGGCGACCACCTCCTTGCGGTCGCGGGTCACCCCGGGCCGCTCCTCCACGATCGCCTCCCGTTTCCCCAGGAAGCGGTTCACGAGGGTCGACTTCCCCACGTTGGGGCGGCCCACGACCGCCACCACCGGCTCGCTCACCGGCGTCCTTCCGGGGTGAGCGCGGCGACCAGGGACGCGCCGTCGGTCCGGACGACCTCGACCGGCCGGCACAGTCCCTCCACGGACACGTCGTCGAGGAAGGTGCCCCGCGAGAGCACGACGTCGGGGAGCAGGTACCGGTGCCCCTCGGGCTGGGCCCGGAGCGCGGCGTCCACGTCGGCCCCGGTGAGCAGCCCCGTGACCGCGATGTTGCCGCCGAAGAAGCGGTTCGGCACCTCGACCAGCCGCACGGGGACGCCGGCCCGCTCCGCCAGCGCGTCGAGGCGCGGCGCGAGGACCATCGCTCCGTAGCGGCCCGTGACGACGCCCACCGGTCTCGTCGGACCCGGGTGCAGCGCGAGGCCGCCGCCTCGCGGCGCCCGGTAGCCCTCGCCGGGCGCACCGTCGATCGCGGTCCACCGGCCCGAGTGCGCCTCGGTCCCTTCCACCCAGGCGAAGAAGCCCGGCCGGGGACCGGACCCCTCGCCGGCCTCGCCGGCCAGGGCGCGCGACAGGTCGTCGAGGAAGGCCCGCGCGAGGCCGACGCCGTTCTCGTGCTGGGGGAAGCCCTCGTACTCGTCGGCCGGGGGGAGCTCCCGGCCCGCCATCAGGTGGTACTCGTCGGCCGCGAACACGAGGCGGCGGCCGAGGGCCTCCAGGAAGCGCCGCTGCCACCGTCCCGTCGTCTCGAGCACGGCGCGGGCCTCGTCGACGGTGTGGGCCCGCAGCTCGGGCTCCCGGTGGTGGTCGCTCACCCCGAGCGGGACGAGGCCCACGGTGGCGAGCCGCGGGAACCGGTCCAGCACGCCGAGCAGCGTCTCCTCCAGGGCCTCGCCGTCGTTGAGGCCCGGGCAGACCACGACCTGCCCGTGGACCTCGATCCCCCCGTCGAGCAGGGCCGCCAGCCACCGCAGGCTCGTGGCGCCACGCCGGTTCCGCAGCATCCGGGCCCTCAGGTCCGGGTCGGTGGCGTGGATGCTCACGTAGAGGGGGCTCAGGCGCTCGGTGACGACGCGCTCCAGGTCGGCCTCGGTGAAGCGGGTCAGCGTGGTGAAGTTCCCGTAGAGGAAGGACAGCCGGAAGTCGTCGTCCTTGAGGTACAGGGTGCGCCGCAACCCCTCGGGGAGCTGGTGCACGAAGCAGAACGGGCACCGGTTGTCGCAGGTGCGGACCCGGTCGAAGACGGCGCTCGCCAGCTCGAGCCCGAGCGGCTCACCCATCCCCTTCTCCACCACGACGAGGCGCTCGAGCCCGCCGCGGCGCAGCTCCAGCTCCACCGTCGGGTCGTCGGTCTGGAGCTGGTAGCGGATCACGTCGGCCAGCTCCTCGCCGTTCACGGCGAGGAGCTCGTCACCGGGATGGAGACCGGCCGAGGCCGCCGGCGAGCCGGGCGCCACGGCCACGACGCGCGCGGGGGGCATGGGACCGAGTGTACCGGCGTCGCCGACGCGCCCACGGCCGACGCGGGACCCGCCGAGGGCGGGCGCTAGCCTCGTCGTGTGCCCGTCGAACGCGTCCTGCTGGCCGAGCCCCGGGGCTTCTGCGCCGGGGTGGAGATGGCGATCAAGGCCCTGGCGTGGATGGTGCGTGCCTTCGACCCGCCCGTGTACTGCTACCACGAGATCGTCCACAACCGGCTCGTCGTCGAGCGCTTCCGGCGCCAGGGAGTCGTGTTCGTCGACGACCTCGACGAGGTCCCGCCGCGGGCACCCCTGATGCTCTCCGCCCACGGGACCGCCCCCGAGGTCGTCGCCGAGGCCAGGGAGCAGGGCCGGTTCGTCGTGAACGCGGTGTGCCCGCTCGTGACCAAGGTCCACCACGAGGCCCGGGTCCGGGCGGCCAAGGGGTACACGATCCTCTACGTCGGCCACGAGGGGCACGACGAGGCGGTCGGGACCCTCGCCGTCGCTCCGGAGGCCATGCGGCTCGTGGAGGACGAGCAGGATCTCGGAGACGTCCTCGACGACGTCCCCGACCCGTCCAGGGTCGCGCTCCTCGCCCAGACGACCCTCGCGCTGGGTGACTGGCAGGGGATCGTCGAACGGGCCCGCGAGGCCTTCCCCACGCTGTGGACGGCCACCCGCGACGACCTGTGCTTCGCCACCACGAACCGCCAGGCCGCCCTGCGTGCGATCGCCGACAGGGCCGACGCGGTGGTCGTGATCGGCAGCGCCAACTCCTCGAACACGTTGGCCCTGGCCAAGGTGGCGACAGCCGCCGGGTGCCCCGTGGTGGTTCGGGTCGACGGCCCCGAGGAGCTCGACCTCGCGGCGTTGGGCGACTCCCGGGTCGTCGGGGTCACGGCCGGGGCCAGTGCGCCCGAGGAGCTCGTCGAGGCGGTGATCGCGAAGCTGTCGCCGACCGGGGGCGTGGAGACCGTGCACGTCACCGACGAGGACGAGTACTTCCCGCCGCCCCGGGAGCTGCGCGAGCTCCTGACGCCCCCACGCGACGACCGGTCGGCCAGCGCCTCCGCGGTCCTCTCCGCGCTCGACTCCTCGTGACCCGTGCTCCCCGTCACGTCCACGACGCTGCGGATCTTCCTCCACGCCCTCGCGGCCACCGTCTGGGTGGGGGGACAGCTCACCCTCGCCGGTGTGCTCCCGGCGCTCCGGCCCTCCGGCCGTGAGACCCTGCGATCGGTCGGCCGCCAGTTCCAGCTCCTCGCCTGGCCCGCGTTCGCGATCCTCGTGGCCACGGGGATCTGGAACCTGTTCGAGGTCAGCCTCGGTGACCGCAGCACCGAGTACCTCGTCACCCTGTCGGTGAAGCTCGCCTTCGTCACCGGGTCCGGTCTCGCCGCGGCGATCCACGTCCTGGTGGCGGCCCCCCGGGTCCGGCGGGCGCCGACGGAGGCGAGCTACCGGCGGGCCGCCGCCCTCTCGGGCGCCCTCGAGGGGACGGCGACGCTCCTGGCGATCGGGGCGCTGTTCCTCGGGGTCCTGCTGCGCGGCTGAGGTCTCGGTCGCCGGCCTCAGGAGCCGGCTCGGTAGCCGGCGAGCGCGCGGGCCTCGTCGAAGAGGCCCTGGAGCTCCCCGTGCAGGCGCCGGGTCATCGCGGCGATCTCGCTGCGCCGCGCCGGGCCCTCGTGGTCCGGGGGGAGGATCGGATCGCCGACCACCACCGCGACCCTCCGCAGGCGGGGGATGGACCTCCCGCTGGCCAGGATCTCCTCGCTCCCCCCGATCCCGATCGGTACGACCGGCACCCGGGCCCGGGCGGCCAGGTAGCAGGCGCCCTCGAACAGCTTCTGGATCTCCGGTCCCCGCTGGCGCGTGCCCTCCGGGAACACCGCCAGGGGTTCACCCGCCTCGAGCACCTCCCGGGCCGACCGCAGGGCCGACCGGTCCGCCGTCCCCCGCTCCACCGGGAAGCCGCCGAGCGCGGTCCACGCGCGCGCGCCGAACCTGCTCTCCCAGAGCTCCTTCTTCCCCATGAAGCGGATCCGCCGCCGGGTCACGAACGCCGCGAACGGGATGTCGAGGATCGATCGGTGGGACGGAGCCAGCACGTACGCACCCGCCCGGGGCACCTTCTCGACGCCCCGCACCCGAACCCGGAACAGCACCTTGCAGAGGCTCAGCACCACCGCCCGCGCCACGCGGTACACGCTCATCGGTCCACCGTCTCCCGCCAGCGATCGACCACCTCGGCCACGACGTCGTCGGCCGCGCGCCCCGTCGTGTCGACGACGAGCGCGTCGTCGGCGGGCTTCATCGGCGACGCCTCCCGGCCGCGGTCCAGGGCGTCGCGACGGGCAAGGGCCGCCTGGACCTGCTCCACCTCGACCTCTCGCCGGGCGCCCACCTCGTCCCGGTGACGGCGCCGCGCCCGCTCCTCCTCGCTCGCGGTGAGGAACACCTTCACCGGGGCGTCGGGAAACACCACGGTCCCGATGTCACGACCCTCCACCACCCCGCCGCCCCGCTCGTCCACCCAGGCGCGCTGGCGCGCCACCAGGACCGCCCTCACGCCCGGGTGGGAGGACACGGTGGACACGGCGCCGGTGACCTCCGGGCCCCTGATCTGCTCGGTGACGTCGCGCCCGTCGAGGCGCACCCGGTCCGACACCTCGATCGCGGCCCGCCGGGCCACCGCCTCCACCGCCGCGGCGTCGTGGGGGTCGACCCCGGCGTCGAGCACGGCCAGGGTCGCCGCCCGGTACATGGCCCCGGTGTCGAGGACCTCGAGCCCGAGCGCCGACGCCACGCCGCGCGACACGGTCGACTTGCCGGCTCCGGCCGGACCGTCGACGGCGACGACCCGTCTCACCGGGCCCCCTCGTGCTCCACCCCGGTGAGCGCCGCGAGGTCGGTCTCGAACCCCGGGTACGACACCGCGGCGGTTCGCCAACCGCTGACGACCGACTCGCCCGGGGTCGCCGTGGCCGCGATCGCGCCGGCCATGGCGACGCGGTGGTCGCCGTGGCTCTTGAGCCTGGCGGCGCGCGGGCGGCCACCCCGGATCGTGAGCCCGTCGGGCCGGGCCTCGACCGCCACCCCGAGCTGGCTCAGCTCCTGCTCGATGGCCCCGATCCGGTCGGTCTCCTTCACTCGCAGCTCCGCCGCGTCGCGGATCTCGGTGACCCCTTCCGCGAACGCGGCGGCCACGGCGAGTGCAGGGATCTCGTCGATGACCGCGGGGATCTCGCCCCCCTCGACGACCGTGCCGGTGAGCGGTCCCGCCACGACCGCGAGGTCGCCGACGGGTTCCCCGAGGCGCTCCCCCGTGGCGCGGACCACCACCCGCGCCCCCATCCGCCGGAGGACGTCGACGAAGCCGGTCCGGGTGGGGTTGAGGCACACGTCCTCGAGCACGAGGTCCGATCCCGGGATGACCGCCGCGGCCACGGCGAAGAAGGCCGCCGACGACGGGTCGCCGGGAACCTCCAGCTCGAAGGGCCGGGGCGCGCCGGCGGTGACCCGGACGCCACCCGGAACCTCCTCCACCGGCGCCCCGAGGCTCGCCAGCATCCGCTCGGTGTGGTCGCGGCTCCGGGCAGGCTCGAGCACCTCGGTGACCCCATCGGCCCGCAGCCCCGCGAGCACGAGCGCGGACTTCACCTGCGCGCTCGCCACCGCCAGCTCGTGCCGGCGGCCGCGCAGCTCCCCGCCCCGGATGACCAGGGGCGGGAGCCCGCCCCCTCCCGACCGTCCACCCGGGCCCCCATGGCCCTGAGCGGCTCGACGACCCGTCGCATCGGTCGTCGCACCAGCGACGAGTCACCGGTGAGGACCGAGAGGAACGGTGACCCGGCGAGCAGCCCCGCGAGGACCCGGATGGTCGTCCCCGAGTTCCCGCAGTCGAGGATCTGCTCGGGCTCGCGCAGCCCGGCCGCGCCCACCCCCTGCACCGTCACCCTCCCGCCCGGGGCGGTGCGGATGCGCACGCCGAGGTGCTCGAGGGCGAGGCGGGTCCGGTGCACGTCGTCGCCGGGGGCCAGGTGATCGAGGCGGGTCCTGCCCTCGGCCAGGGCCCCGAAGAGCAGGGCCCGATGGGAGATCGACTTGTCTCCCGGTGGCCGCAGCCTCCCCCGCAGCGGACGGGGCCCCGAGAGGACCAGCTCGTCGCCGCCTCTCATCCGAGAAGGCTCCGCGACGAGTGGTAGCCGAGCGCGTGCAGGCCGTGCTCGAGCTCGTCGGCGCGCGACGCCGACACCAGCAGCACGAGCACGCCCGCGCTCCCCTCCATGGAGTGCGCGATCTCGAGGTCCACGATGTTGACGCCGAGCTGCCCGGCGAGCGTCGTGACCTCTGCCAGCACCCCGGGCCGGTCGGGGACCGGGACCCGCAGCTCGACCAGCGGGAGCTCGTCGGCGCCCACTCCCACCGGCAGGTTCCGTCGGGCCGCCCGGGCCCGCTCGAGCAGGTCGAGCAGCCCGGAGCGGTCACCGGCCGCGACGAGCCCCCGCACCTGCCCCAGCGCCGCGACGTAGTCGTCGAGGGCTTCGACGATCGCGTCCCGGTTGGCGACGCAGATGTCGGGCCAGATCCCGGGGTGCCCGGCGGCGATGCGGGTCATGTCCCGGAACCCGCCCGCCGCGAGCCGCAGCAGGGTCGCGTGCTGCTCGCCGCCGGTGGCGGCCACGTCCATCAGCGTGGTCGCCGCGAGCTGGGGGACGTGGCTCACGACGGCCACGAGGTCGTCGTGGTGCTCCGGGGTCACCGCGACCACCTCGGCACCGATCCCCACGAGCAGGGATCGCAGCGACGTGAAGGCGCCGGGGTCGGTGCGCCCGGTCGGCGTGAGCACCCACACGGCGCCCACGAAGAGCTCGGCGTCGGCGCCGGCGAGGCCCTCCTGCTCGGAGCCGGCCATCGGGTGCCCCCCCACGAAGCGGCGGGCCAGCTCGGGCCGTGCCGCCTCGACGGCCGCCACGACCGGGGCCTTCACCGATCCGACGTCGGTGACCAGGCGCGCACCGGCGTCGAGAGCCGCCACCGCGACCTCGGCGACCTGGCCGACCGGCACGGCGACGAACGCGACCTCGGCGTCGGCCACGGCGTCCTCGACGCTCTCCGCCGCGACCGCCGCGGCCCCCAGCTCCACCGCGCGCCCGAGCCGCTCCCGGTCGCGATCGACCCCGTGGACCTCGAACTCCGCGCGACCGAGCGCGAGGCCGATGGACCCACCGATCAGCCCGGTGCCGATGACGGCGGCCTTCCTCATCGGACGCGTCCGGGCGGGCCGAACCCGGCGAGACCAGGGGCCTGCATGCTCACTCCGGGAGGTCGTCGCGCAGGGCCCTGGCTCCTTCGAGGTACACGTGGTGGAGCGCCTCGCGGGCCCGGTCGGTGTAGAGGTGCATCAGGACGCGGATGCAGCGCGCCATCCCGTGGTCGACGCCGAGCTCACGCGCGCACAGGAGGGGGACGTCCCCGAGGCCGATGGCCCGGGCCGCCGTGGCCGGGAACTCGGCGGTGAGGTCGTCGGTCGCGGTGAAGATGACGCTCACGAGGTCGTCGTGCGCGACGTCGTTGCGCGACAGCATCTCCTTCACGAGGCGTTGGGTCTTCTCCTCGATCTCGGCCTTGCTGTTCTCGTCGCAAGTGACCGCGCCCCGCAGCGCCAGCAGTCTCACGAGGAGCGAGGTTAGCCCGCGGCCTGCGAACCGCCGTGGTCCGGCCCCGTGGCCTCGTAGAGCGCTCGCACCTCGGCCCGGTGGAGGGGGCGCCACTCCCCCGGCCCCAGCCGCGTGTCCCGCAGCGGCCCGATGCGGACCCGGACCAGGCGGCGGACCGGGTGGCGCACCGCCTCGCACATCCGCCGGACCTGCCGGTTGCGCCCCTCGTGGATCGTGATGAGGAGCGCGGCGTGGTCACCGAGAACCTCGACCACGCGGGCGCGCCGGTGCGGTCAGGCCGTCTTCGAGCCGCACGCCCTCCCGCAGTCGCCGGACCGACTGGGGGGTCGGCACCCCGTCCACCTCGACGAGGTACTCCTTCTCGACCCCGTGGCTGGGGTGGGTGAGCCGCTGGGTCAGCACTCCGTCGTTCGTCAGCAGCAGCAGGCCCTCGCTGTCCCGATCCAGGCGGCCGACGGGGAAGACGCGCGGCTCGACGGGGACGAGGTCCAGGACGGTCCTGCGCCCCTGGGGGTCGTAGGCGGTCGTCACGACGTCGGCGGGCTTGTTCAGCAGGTAGTAGACGAGGTCGGAGCGGACGACCACGGGAACCCCGTCGACGGCGATCTGGTCCCGATCCGGATCCACCCGCCGCCCCAGCGCGGCCGGCTCCCCGCCGACCGTCACCCGTCCCGCGGCGATCAGATCCTCACAGGAACGCCGCGAGCCGAACCCGGCCCGGGCCAGGAACTTCTGGAGGCGCTCCCCCGGACGGTCCACCGGTCCGGGCTCCCGCCCGCCGGTCATCCCCCGGACTCGTCGTCCCCGTCGGCCGACGGCGCGCCGGAGCGGACCGATGCCTCCCCGGCCTCCGCCGCCTCCCCCACCCGGTGACGGGTCCTCGGAGAGCCGCAGCCCTCGCTCGAGGGACTCGACGACGTCGGGCGCGGGCACGAAGTCGCCCAGGGACGGCAGGTCGGCGACCGAGTCGATCCCCAGGCGCTCCAGGAAGGCCCGGGTGGTCCCGTAGAGCGTGGCGTTGCCCGGACCGGGGTCACGGCCGACCTCGGCGATGTACCCCCGCTGGAGGAGCGTCCGCAGCGTCGCGCCGACGTCGACGCCGCGGATGGCCGAGACCTGGCCGCGGGAGATCGGCTGCTTGTACGCCACGATGGCCAGGGTCTCGAGCGCCGCGGCCGAGAGCCGCGCGTGCTGGCCCTCGAGCACGAAGCGCTCGACGTAGGGAGCCAGGTCGGGGTGGGTCGCGAGCCGGTACCCCCCGCCACCCGGGCGAGGACGAACCCCCGCTCGGACCGCTCGTACTCCTGGGCGAGCTCCCGGCACAGCTCCTCGATGCGACCGACCGGGAGCTCGACGAGCTGGGCGAGCACCGTGGTCTCGACCGGGTCGATCGCGGCCAGCAGCACGGCCTCGATGGCGCGGCGGGCCTCCCGGCTCCGGGCGTCGTCGGGGACGTCGCTCATCGCACCTCCGCGGGCTCGTCGGCCGGCTCCACCGCCGGCTCGTCGCCCCAGTCGTCGAGCCCGCCGACGTCGAACCCGGCCGTCTCGCCCTCCGCCAGCCGCCGGACCACGAGCTCGCCGAACGTCGTCGGCTGCTCCAGGTCGACGAGACCCTGCTTGTAGAGCTCGAGGACGGCGAGGAACCGGACGACGACGACGAGTCGCTCCCCGGACTCGGCGACCAGCTCCCGGAAGGTCACCGGGCTCGCCGCCGGCAGCAGCGCCAGGACCGCCTCGGCCGCCTCCCGGACGGAGAGGCGGATCGGGGCGATGTGGTCGGTGGCGACGACCGGCTCCGGTCGCGGCACGAGGGCCCGCGCCGCGGCGTCGCGCAGGTCGGCCGGGCCGAGCCGTTCGAGAGGATCGGGAGCGAGGGAGCGGAAGGGCTCCTCGGGTCCCGCACGCCGAGGCACCGAGCGTGCCGCGGCCCGGGCGAGGCGCTCGAGCGCGCCGGCCGCGTCCTTGAAGGTCTTGCACTCCAGGAGCCGGGCGAGCAGCAGGTCCCGCTCCTCGAACCGGAGGAGCTCCTCGTCGAGCTCGACCTCGTCGGGCCCGGGCAGGAGCCGCCGGGCCTTGAGCTCCACGAGCGTCGCCGCGATCAGCAGGAACTCGGTGGCGACGTCGAGGTCGAGCCGCTCCATGCGCTCCACCTCGGCCACGTACTCGTCGACGATCGACGCCAGGGAGACGTCCCAGAGGTCGAGCTCCTGTCTGAGGATCAGGTGCAGCAACAGGTCGAACGGCCCCTCGAAGACCCCGGTGCGGACCTCGTATCCCATCGCCGGCCAGGGTATCGGAGCGGGTCCGGCGGGAAGCGGACCCCCGGGCGTCGGCTCGCCGACCCTCGGGGGCCCCCGGCTAGCCTGCCCGCATGCGCCG
Organism: Acidimicrobiia bacterium; assembly: GCA_027494165.1. Taxonomy (GTDB): domain Bacteria; phylum Actinomycetota; class Acidimicrobiia; order IMCC26256; family JAOSJM01; genus JAOSJM01. The sequence continues at coordinate 1,274,891 of JAOSJM010000001.1, forward strand.
CGTGTTCTCGGGGATCCAGCCGTCGGGTGAGATGCACCTCGGCAACTACCTCGGTGCCGTGCGACGCTGGGTGGCCGACCAGGAGCGCTACGACGCCATCTACTGCGTCGTCGACCTCCATGCCATGACCGTTCCCTACGACGTGGCCGAGCTCGCCGGGCGGACCCGCGAGCTCGCCATGCTGCTCATGGCGGCCGGCCTCGACCCGCAGCGCTGCGTCCTGTTCGTCCAGAGCCACGTGCCCGCGCACACCGAGCTGACGTGGATCCTGAACTGCGTGGCCACGGTGGGTGAGCTCCGCCGGATGACCCAGTTCAAGGAGAAGTCCCACGGCCAGGAGTCGGTCTCCGCCGGCCTCTTCGACTACCCGGTGCTCATGGCCGCCGACATCCTCCTGTACGACACGAACGAGGTCCCGGTCGGCGAGGACCAGCGCCAGCACGTCGAGCTCGCACGCGACGTGGCCATCCGCTTCAACCACCGCTACGGGGAGACGCTCGTCGTCCCCGAGGCCACGTTCCCGCCGGTGGCTGCCCGTGTGAAGGACCTCCAGGACCCCAGGGCCAAGATGTCGAAGTCCTCCGAGTCCCCCCACGGCACCCTCAACGTGCTCGACCCACCGGAGGTCCTCACCAAGAAGATCCGCTCCGCGGTCACCGACTCGGGCACCGAGGTCCGCCACGATCCCGAGGAGAAGCCCGGGATCTCCAACCTCCTCGACCTCTACGCGGCGGCGACCGGGACCGGCATCGAGAAGGCCGAGGCCGAGCTCGCCGGCTCCGGGTACGGTGACTTCAAGCGCCGGGTCGCCGACGCCCTCGTCGAGTTCCTGCGACCGCTGCGGGAACGCTACGCCGAGCTCGCCGGGGACCCCTCCGAGGTGTCCCGCCAGCTCGAGCTGGGCGCCGTCAAGGCCGAGACCATCGCCACCGCCGTGCTCGACCGGGTCCGGCGGGTCACCGGACTGCTCCCCCGCCACCCGGCCTGACCACGCGCCGCGTCAGTCGTCGTCGGCGGCGTCGAGGACGGCGACCACCTCGGACGGGATCGCGGTCGCGGTCCACGACGCCCGGTCGTGGTGCGCGGCCGCCCACCGGGCCGCCTCCTCCCTCCCGCCCGCCAGCCGGATCATGTCGGCGCCGAGCTCCCCGTGGCGGAGGTAGAGACCGACCCGGCGGGTGAACCCCCGGCGGGCCGACCAGGCGTCGGCCATCTCGTGGCCCGCGGCCCCGCCGGCCAGCGTCGCCACGACCCGCCCGTAGACCCCGAGCCCCGCGTCGAGCTTCCCGACGTCGTGGAGCAGGGCCGCGGCGAGCCAGCGCGAGTCTTCATCGTGGACCGTGCCGGCCAGCGCCGCCTGGACAGCCCGGGCCACCCGGATGGAGTGGCGCCGGTCGTGGCGCGGCATGCGCCGCCACAGGGCGAGCTCGCCGGGGAGCAGGACACGTGCGACCCACTCCTCGTCGACGGCCCGGGGCCGGCCCGGCCACAGCGCGCCCACGAAACGCCGGGCCAGGTGGGCCGCCCTCACCCGACGACGAAGCGGACCAGCGCGTCGTAGCACGGGGTCAGGACCCGGCCGATGTCCACGAGCCCGCTGAAGATCAGCAGGAACAGCACGAGGATCCCGTAGGGCCGGAAGCGGTACCACCCCGGGAGCCACTCCCGCGGCAGCACCCGCTCGAGCAGGGCCGACCCGTCGAGCGGCGGGATCGGCAGGAGGTTGAACACCCCGAGGAAGAGGTTCACCACCGCGAAGGCGAAGAGGACGTCGACGAGGAGCTCGGAGCCCCGATCCCCGAGGTCGAGGCCGACGAAGCCCCCGCCGCCCAGCATCGACCGCACGGCCAGGGCGGCCACGCCCATGAGCAGGAAGTTCGTGAAGGGGCCGGCCAGGCTCACCACGAGCATGTCGCGGCGCGGGTTGCGGAGCCGCCCGGGGCTGACCGGTACCGGCTTGGCCCAGGCGATCACCGGCAACCCGGTGAGCGCCCCCATCGCCGGGAGGACGATCGAGCCGAACGGATCGATGTGGGGCACCGGGTTCAGCGTGAGGCGCCCGGCCCGCTTGGCCGTGTCGTCGCCGAAGGCCAGCGCGGCCAGCCCGTGGCTGATCTCGTGGAAGATGACGGCGACGACCAGGCAGCCGAAGAACGTCAGGGCCTGACCGAGGGGCATCCCGGAGCTTCGATCACCGGCGCTTCGACGCGCAGGCGATGCAGTACCGGGCGGCCGGCATGGCCTCGAGGCGCGCCGTCGCGATCTCCTCGCCGCAGGAGTCGCAACGCCCGTAGGTCCCGGCGTCGAACTTCGCCAGCGCCCGCTCGATCTCCGCGAGGGTGTCGAGGAGGGAGCCGGCCAGCGCCTCGACCTCGCCCCTCTCGGCCGTGACCTGGCCGGAGTCGGCGAAGCCCTCGTCGAAGTCGAGGCCTCCGTTGGGCCCGTAGCCCATCTGCTGGAGCTGGTCGCGCACGCGGTCACGCTCCTCGGTGAGCTGGGCGCGCAACGCGGCATGGGTGAGTTCGGCCATGCCGCAAGTGTACCGCCCGTCACCCTCGGTCCACCGGGCATGACGAACCCGTCAGCGCGGCGGCGCCTCCGGGGAGAGGGTCCGGGCGCGCGGGTGGGCCGCCTCGTAGACGGCCCGGAGCCGCTCCTGCGAGACCTTCGTGTACACCTGGGTCGTCGAGAGGCTCGCGTGGCCCAGCAGCTCCTGGACCACACGGATGTCGGCGCCGTGGTCGAGCATGTGGGTCGCGCACGAGTGACGCAGCACGTGGGGTGACAGCCGCTCGCCCAGGCCGGCCCGCTCGCCGGCCCGCCGGACGATCTTCCAACAGCTCTGGCGGGAGAGGCGCCCGCCCCGGGCGTTCACGAACACCGCGGGCGTCGCCCGCCGCAGGAGCTCGGGCCGACCGGCCTCGAGGTAGACCTCCAGCGCGGCTCGCGCGCTCCGACCCACCGGGACCACCCGTTCGCGGTCGCCCTTCCCCACCACCCGGACCAGCCCGTCGGTGAGGTCGAGATCCCCCAGGTCGAGCCCCACGAGCTCGCTGATGCGGATCCCGGTGGCGTAGAGCGCCTCGAGGATCGCCCGGTCCCGCAGCGACCGCGGGTCGTCCCCCGTGACCCCGGAGACGAGGGCTTCCACCTCCGGCTCGGACAACGCCTTGGGGATCCCCTGGGGGACGGTCGGCGCACCGACCTCCTCGGTCGGGTCGTCGGTCGCGATCCCCTCCTCGACGCAGAAGCGGTGGAACGAGCGCACGGCGACGAGCGCACGGGCGACGCTCGACGGCGCGAAGCGTCGCCGGCCGTCGTCGGCGCGGGCGCACCGGAGCTCGTCGACGTAGGCCGCCACGAGAGGCTCCCCGACCGCCGTGGGGTCCCGCACGTCCCGGGACCGCAGGTACGCCGCGTAGCGTCGCAGGTCCCGTCGGTAGGCCGACAGCGTGTTGGCGGAGAGGCCTCTCTCGACCGCGAGGTGGGTCTCGTGCTCGGCGAGGAGGCGGCTCAGCTCGTCCGGCTCCGGCGAGCCCATCTCACCCCCGGTACCCGCGGTACTCCCCGGCCAGGTAGCGCCGGGCCAGCAGGAGCCCCACGATGGATTTCGCGTCCGTGAGGTCCCCCCGGGCCACGAGCTCCTCGACGTCGGCCAGCGGTACCGGGTGCAGCGTCATCTCGCGCTCCTCGGGGTTCACGGACACGGCCGAGGGCAACGTCTCGAGGTCGAGCGCCAGGAAGACGTGGCTGTACTCGTCGCAGAAACCCGGGCTGTTGAAGAACTCGCAGAGCTTCACGAGCCGGCCCGGCCTCCGCCCGATCTCCTCTTCGAGCTCGCGACGGGCCGTCTCCTCGGGTGGCTCCCCGTCGACGTCGCGCTTGCCCGCCGGGACCTCGAGCAGGTCCCCTCCGACGGCGGCCCGGAACTGGCGGACCAGGAGCGCCGCGTCACCCTCGACCGGCACGACCACCACCGCCCCGGGGTGGTGGACCACGATCCGCTCGAACCGCTCATCGCCCGGCCCTTCGACGGCCACCTCGCTGACCGAGAGGAACCCGGCCCGGGCGACGCTCGAAGAACCGGCGACCCGGAAGGTGCTCACTCCGCCGGGACGCTCACGACGAGGTCGTCGAGCCGTGGCCGACCTCGATGGGAAGCCGGGGCACGCGCCCGTCGGCCCGGTGGCGCGCCGCGCGCATGAACGCGGCGAAGAGGGGGTGGGGGCGGTCGGGCCGGCTCCGGAACTCCGGATGGGCCTGGGTGCCCACGAAGAAGGGGTGCACGTGCTCGGGCAGCTCGACGTACTCGACCAGGCGGTCGTCGGGTGAGGTCCCCGAGCACACCAGCCCCGCCTCCTCGAGGCGGGCCCGGTACCGGTTGTTCACCTCGAAGCGGTGCCGGTGGCGCTCGTAGACGACTTCCTCGCCGTACGCCCGGTGGACCGCGGTGCCCGGGAGCAGCTTGGCGGGGTACAGCCCGAGTCGCATCGTGCCGCCCATGTCGACGACGTCGCGCTGCTCGTCCATGAGATCGATCACCGGGTGGGGGCTGCTGGCGTCGAACTCGCTGGAGTTCGCCCCGGCGAGCCCGCAGACCGAGCGGGCGAACTCGATGACCGCGCACTGCATGCCCAGGCACAGGCCGAGGAACGGGATGCCGTGCTCCCGCGCGTACCCCGCGGCGGTGATCTTCCCCTCGATCCCCCGGAACCCGAACCCGCCCGGGATGACGATCCCGTCGAGGTCGCGCAGGCGACCCTCGGCGAGCAGCCCCTCGGTGTCGTCGGACGCGATCCAGTCGACGACGACCTTGGCGCCGCAGTCGTAGCCTCCGTGCTTCAGGGCCTCGACCACCGAGAGGTACGCGTCGGGGAGGTTCACGTACTTGCCGACGAGGCCGATGCGCACCTCGTCCTCGGTGGCGTCGACCCGGTGGACGAGCCGCCGCCACTGCTCGAGCTCGGGCTCGTGCTCCTCGATCCGCAGGACCCGGCACACGTAGTCGTCGAGACCCTCGTCGTGCAGGACCAGCGGGATCTCGTAGAGGTTCGACGTGTCGACGGCCGAGACGATGCCCTCCTCGGGCACGTCGCAGAGCTGCGAGATCTTCTCCTTGAGCCGCGAGGGGATGGGGCGGTCCGAGCGGCAGACGATGGCGTCGGGCTGGATGCCCCGGCTCCGCAGCTCCGTGACCGAGTGCTGGGTGGGCTTGGTCTTCTGCTCCCCGGAGGGCCCGATGAACGGCACCAGCGTGACGTGGACGTAGAAGACGTTGTCGCGGCCGACGTCCTTGCGGAACTGGCGGATGGCCTCGAGGAACGGGAGGATCTCGATGTCGCCGACCGTGCCGCCGATCTCGGTGATGACCACGTCGACGTCCTCGGCGACGAGCGAGAGGATCCGGTCCTTGATCTCGTCGGTGATGTGCGGGATGACCTGGACCGTCTGGCCCAGGTAGGCGCCCCGGCGCTCCTTGCCGAGCACCGCCTGGTAGATCGACCCCGTCGTCGCGTTGGACCCCTTGTGGAGCGCCACGTCGACGAAGCGCTCGTAGTGCCCGAGGTCGAGGTCGGTCTCGCCGCCGTCGTCGGTGACGAACACCTCGCCGTGCTGGAACGGGTTCATCGTCCCCGGGTCGACGTTGATGTAGGGATCGAGCTTCTGGAGCGTGACCCGCAACCCGCGGCTCTTGAGGAGCCGGCCCAGCGACGCCGCGGTGAGCCCCTTGCCGAGACTCGAGGCCACCCCTCCGGTCACGAAGATGTGCTTCGCCACCCCGAATCCCTCCTCACGGCTGCTCACCCGTCGCCCGGCTCCGGCCGGGGCGCGGACCGCCCGAAGGCGGAGCCGTCGGGGGCCTCGCCGAAGGTACCATGCGCCCCGGCCCGCCTCGCGGTTCCGACCACCCGCCGTGCCCCGACCCGCCTCCGTTCCCCTTGCGACACGCGCGACCCGGGACCCCGGGTGGCGCCGCGACGCCCTCGTCCTCGCCGTCGCCGCGGTCCTCGTCCGGCTCCCCGCCCTCCTCTCCGCCCGCCATCTCGGCTTCGACGACGGGGTCTACGGCTCCTCCGTGGTGGCCATGCGCCACGGAGGAGCTCCCTTCCGCGACGTCTTCTCGAGCCAGGGTCCCCTCCACCTCCCGCTCCTCTACGTCTTCGACCTGCTCGGCCTGCGCACCCTCGACGCGCCCCGCCTCGCCACCGTCGCGGCCGGCGTGGTCGTCACGCTCGCCGTGTACACGGCGGCGCGCGAGCTCACCGACCGGACCGGCGCGCTCCTCGCCGCCGGGCTCGCCCTGACCAGCGGCACGCTGCTGTGGACGACGGGACCGATCACCTCCGACGGCATCGCCGAGGCCTTCGGGAGCCTCGCCGTCGCCGTGGCCCTCGGCTACCGGCGATCCCCGTCCCCGGGCCGGGCCGTCGCCATCGGGCTCCTCGCGGGCGCCGCGGTGTCCACCAAGAGCCTCCTCGTGGGTCCGGCCGTCGTCGTCGCCTGGCTCCTCGTGCTCGCCGGGCGGCGCCGGCTCCACGCCGTGCTCGTCCCCGGGATCGCCGCCGCGCTCCTCCTGGCCCTGGCGCTGCCGTGGGGCCTGCGTGACGTCTACGACCAGTCGGTCCGGTACCACCTCGACAAGACCGGCCGCCGCGACCCGCTCGCCAACGCCCGCAAGACCGCGAGCACCTTCGGTGACCGCGACCTGCCGATCCTGGTCGCGGGCGCGCTCGCGCTCCTCTTCGGGTGGCGCCGGCGTCGCGACGGCGGGGACCGCCGCGCCCCCGGAGCCGCGCCCCGGTCCGGCGGGTCCGGCGTCCCGGACCGGCTCACCGAGGGCAGCCGTCCGATCGCGCTGTGGCTCGTCCTCGTGATCGCCGTGGTCGTCCTCCAGGACCCGATGTGGCGCAACCACATGGCCCACCTGATCCCGCCGGCCGCGCTCCTGGTGGGCGTCCACCGCCCTCCCTGGCGGGCGCTGGCGATCGCCGCGATCGTCGTGGTGCCCTACGCGCTGGTGCACCTCCGACCGGTCATCTGGCCCGAGCCCTACCGGGGTCGCGCCGCCACCGTCGTCCAGGCGCTGCGCGACCTCCCCGAGGGCGCCTGGGCGATCTCCGACGAGCCCGGCCTCGTGTGGCGGGCGGGGCGGCGGACGCCCGCGCACCTCGTCGACGCCTCCCGGCTCCGCATCGAGGCCGACGCCGAGTCCCTCCGGGTGACGCCCCGTGTCGTCGCCGCCGCGGCCGCGGAGCCACAGGTCTGCGCCCTGGTCGTGTGGAGCGAGCGCTACAGCGGGCACCGGTGGCGGGACCACGAGATGGAGCCGGAGCTCGCGGAGCGCTACCGGGCGTTCGAGGACGACCTACCGGGCCTGCTGGCCGGGGCGGGTTACGAGGTCGCGCGGCGCTGGGACGCGGAGCACGTCCTCTACCTCAAGCCGGGCTGCGACCCCTCCACCTCGGCGGCCGCCGCCGGCCCAGGAGATCGAGCGCCCGGAGCGGCGCGACCCCTTCGATCACCCGGCTGAACGACACCACCTCGGACAGCAGGTTCAGGGCGAGCAGCCCGACCAGGACCACCAGCCGGGCCCCGTCGCCGAGCACCAGGACCGCACCCAACCCGACGACCCCGCCGATCACGTTCGCCCCGGTGTCACCGAGCATGAGCCGCTCCCGGAGGTCGTCGCCCAGGAGACCCGCGGTCGCGCCCATCACCGGGGCGAGGGCCACGCCGACGGGCCCGGTCCCGGCGACCACCGCCAGCGGGACGTACGCGGCGAGCGCGACCTTCACCGTGCGGCCCGGGGCCCGATCGAGGAGGTTGCCGAGGTTGGCCGCCAGGGCGATGATCACCGCGTCGACGACGATCCGCCGTCCGCCGACGAAGCCGGGCGTCGCGACCAGGATCACGGCCACGCCGACCCCGCCGAACGCCTTGAGGGCCCCGGTCGTGACCCGTCCCTGCACCAGCGCGGCTACGTGGCCCCGGAAGCCCCGCTCCTCGCCCTCGCCGAGCAGGTCGTCGAGCAGCCCGAGGAGCCCGAACCCGAGGCAGGCGAAGAGCACGAGCGCCCGGGCCTCGGTGAGCCCGGACTCCTCCCCCACCCCCAGCGCCCCCGCCGACGCCCGGCCCGCCTCCACCACGAGCAGGGCCAGCACCACGATCACACCACCGGCCGTGGGGAGCCGGTGCCCGCGGTAGTTCTCCCGCTGGAGAGCCCCGGTGCGCAGGACGTCACCGCCCGAGAGGACCAGGAAGCGCGCGGCGAGCAACCCCGTGACGATGCCGAGGGCGACGCTCATGGCCGGACGGCGCCGCTGGGTGCCGAGACGGCGCCGGCCGCGGAGACGCGCTCGGAGGGATGCTCCGCGGGCTCGGGAGCCATCGTCACGCTGAGGTAGACGAGGACCGCGTTCAGGATGCCGAGCATCATCCCGGGGATCGTGATCCCGGAGTCGTTGAGCGCGAACCCCAGGACCCCGACGACCATCAGCCCGGCGAGCGAGGCGCGCAGCTCGGGGACCCGCTCCCTGAGGATCCCCAGGCGTCCGGGGGCCCGGTACACCAGGTAGGCGATGAAGGCGAAGACGGCCGGGACCATGAGCGTCCAGACCGAGCGGCCCAGCACGGCGAGGTTGGCCAGCCCCTTGCGGACGACCACCGTCGAGAGGGCGTCCCAACCCTCGTCGCCGATCCGCTCGAGCAACCGTCCCAGGTGGGTCCGCCGCTCCGGCGGGCGGAGGAGGTCGAGGGCGCCGAAGAGCCCGATCGCGACGGCGGTGGCGGCGGCGGCCAGCGCGACGACCCGTGCCCGCACCCGCCGGCCCAGGAGCAGGATCGAGGCGAGCGCGAACGCCGGGACCATCGAGAGGACGCCGCCGACGTCGGATCCCCAGAAGGGCATCCCGTCGACGACGACGGCGAGACCGAGCAGGCCGATCCCGAGCCAGGCGCCCCGCCGCCCGCCGACGCGGTGGGCGACCAGCCCGGCGAGGAGGACGGTGGCGGCCGCGAGGGCCGAGTAGGCCGGGTTCCCGAACCCGGCGAACCGGCCGGCGACCGTGGGCGTGTAGCCGAAGACCGTGTTGAGCTGCAGCCGGGCGCCCGTGACGACGTCGATGACGAGGAGGGCGACGAGGGCGCCCAGCCCCACCATCACCGGGTCGAGCCCCGATCGGCGGCCGGCGAGCAGGTAGGCCGACGCCAGGAGGGCCGACACGCCCGCGAGGAAGGCCCAGTAGGCCGTCGGGCCCCAGTCGGCGAAGGGGGCCAGGCCGGCGAGGAAGGTGGCGGGGACGAACGCCAGCACGGCGAGGGCCGACCAGGCGGCCACGTCCCGCAGCCACCGCCGGCCGGGCGCGGCCAGCGCGACGATGGCGACGGCGGAGAGGGCGACGTTCACCACGACGAACAGGGTCGACGCCGGCCAGACCATCGAGTCCCGGAAGACCGCGCCCTCGTTGGCGTCGACGAGGAAGCCGACGCGGTCCTCGTAGGAGCCGCCCCTGCGGCCGACCTCGTAGGGCCTCCCCTCCATCGAGCTCGGCGCGTCGACGCCGAGCAGGTCGAGGATCGTGGGGGCCACGTCGATGGTCTGCACGAACCCCGACCGCCGAGTCGTGGCGGAGCGGAGGAGGCCGGGCTCGACCCCGGGCGCGCGCAGCGCGGTGACGGTCAGGTGCAGCTCCCGGCGGGACGCGGCCGGCCCGACCACGAGCACCGCGTCGCGGGCGGGATCGACCTGCTCCAGGAGCCCGGCGACGAGGCGGTCGGCCGACTCGAGGGCCTGCCGGCGGTGCTCGTCGCGCATCTCCTGGCGCGAGAACCGCCGGTAGGCGTCGGCCCGCTCGAGGTCCGACGCCTCGACGAGGACCACGGCCCGCCCGGGCGGCGCCCACACCCGCCGGAACGCGTCGAGGACGGCGTCGACGTCGGTCCGGACCCCGAAGGGCGCGTCCGGGTCCTCGGTGAGCAGGGTCGGGTCCACGACGCCCTCGGGCAGCCAGCCGTCGGAACCCATGAGGGCGGCGACGGCCTCCCGGTGGTACCGGTCCTCGACCGGCGCGAGCTCGGCCGTGTCGGCGTTGGCGATCACGGCCCGCCGGATCCCCTCCCGGTCGAGGGCGTCGCCGAGCGCGCCCGGTTCGGAGTCGTAGTGGAGCGCCCCGTTGCGGACGAGGATCCGGGTGATGGCCAGTTCGACGATCCCGCCGTCGACCTCCTCGCCGGTCCGCCGGGCGAAGACCTCGCCGGCCGGGTCGTCCCCGTAGGGCTCGTCGACCGCCAGCGCCTGCCCGTCGACCGCGGCGTCCCCCACGGAGCGGGTCCCGGCCCCGATGGTCACGTACGCGTCCCCCAGGCGGGTGCCGCGCCGGACGGCGCGCGTGCTGAGGTCGGCGACGCCCGCATCGACGAGCAGCGCGTCGAGGGCGGGGGTGTCGCCCTCGGCGAGCTCGGCCCACGAGATCCGTGGGAGCGAGAGCACGAGGACCCGCTCGACCGCGGTGCCGTCGGCCCCGGCCGGGCCGGGCGCGGCGAGGGCACCCATCGCGACGAGGAGGCACACGAGCGCCACCCATCGCCTCATGCCCCACCCTCCGGTACGGTCACGGGCTCCGCCGGGTGACGGCGGCTCGTGAACCCGAGGACGCGGAGCCCCCCGACGTAGGCGCCGGCCCCGAGCAGACCCACCGCGGTGAGGAGCCCGGCCGTCGCCGCCCGGCCCGCCGGGTCGACGGCCTCCACCACCCACCAGGCGAGCGCGGCCACGGCGGCCGACAGCGGGGCGACCCGGGCCAGCGCGCCCGGGACCACGGCGTGCCCCGTGCGGCGTGACAGCCCCACGAGCAGGGCCACCATCCCGGCGAGCTGGGCGACGCTGTGACCGAGGCCGAGCGCCGCGACCCGGGCCGCCCCCTCGGTGACGGGCGCCGACAGGAGCATCACCGCCACACCGATGACGGCCGAGACGAGGGCCACGACGGCCGGGGTCCGGCTGTCGCCGAGCGCGTAGTAGGCACGGGTCGCGAGCAGGAAGGCGCCGTAGGCGAAGAGCCCCACCGCCAGGGACGCCATCCCGGCGGCGAGGAGTCCCACGCCCTCGCCCTCGGCGGCCCGCCCGAACACGACCACCCGCATGAACGGCTGGGCCAGGGCCACCATCGCCGCCGACACGGGGACGACGAGTACGGCCATGCCGTCGAGGGCCCAGCGCAGTGAGCCGGCGAAGGCCCCCGTTCCCCCCGCTCCGCCTCCCCGGCGATCTCCGGGAGGATGGCGGTGTGGATCGGCTGGGCCAGCACGGCGTACGGGGCCAGGAAGAACACGAAGGCCACCTGGTAGGCGACGACGCCACCCTCCACGCCGTTGCCGACCACGATGGCGGCGCCGAGGAGCAGACCGACGCCGACGTGCAGGACGGCTGCCCAGCCCGACAGCCGGAGGAGCCGCCCGACCGCCGGGTCGCGCCGCGGGAGGTGGATCCGGAACCGGAAGCCGCTCGCCCGCAACGCCAGCGCGGGGATCGCCACGAACGCCGCCACGCCCAGGGTCCCGCCGAGGGCCAGCGTGAGCTTCTCGGCGAGGGAGAGGTCGAGGCCCGGCTCTCCCGGTCCGGCGAGGACGCGGAAGATGACCATCGCCGCGACGACCACCGCCGTGTTCCCGATCGGCGCGGCCGCCGGGAGGGCGAACCGGCGGCGGGCGTTCAGCACGGCGATCGCCACCGCGCCGACGGCGTAGAGCACCACCTGGGGGACGAAGAACCGGAGGAGGAACGTCGCCAGGTCGCGCTGGGCCGAGGCCACGGCCGGGTCGTCGACGCCGCTGGTGAGGAGCCGGGCGATCCAGGGTGCGGCGAGGACGCCGACCACGCTCACGACCCCGAGGACGGCGCCGGCCAGACCGAGCAGGCCGCCCGCGAGCCGCTCCACCTCCTCGGGGCGGGCGCGGTCGAACAGGGACACGAACGTGGGGACGAGCACCGCCGACAGCGCACCGGCCGCGATGAGCTCGAAGAGCACGTTCGAGAACGAGTTGGCGGCCTGGAAGGTGTTCCCGAGGTACGTCGTGCCGAGCACGGCCGCTATCACGAGCACGCGCACGAACCCGAGGCCGCGGGACACCGCGGTGGCGGCACCCATCCCCGCCGCCGAGCGAGCGACCGAGCGCCGGCCGGTCACGGCGGGGTCCAGCCGGGGATGCTCCGGTCCGCGCCCACGCCGTAGCCGTAGTGGCCGACGACACCGGACGCGAGGTCCTCGAGCGCGAGCACGACCGTGGCCCGGCCGACGACGAGGTCGAGGTCGTCGACCGTCGACACGTCCGACGCCAGCTCCTCGTCGCCCCGGATCGGCTCGACGGTGGTGCCCCGTTCGGGGGTGTCCTCGCCGTCGGAGTACACCTCGCCGACCACCGTCGGGACCTGCTCCCGAACGAGCGCGGTCGTCGCGCCCACCACCGGGTCCTCCACCGCCAACTCGGCCCCCGTGCCGCTCACGAGGAGCACCCGGGCCCCGGGTCCCGGGTAGGTGCCGAGCACGGGCTCCTCGCCCTCGGCCTCGACCGGCTCGGCCCTGAGGAACCCCGCCCCGACGAGGTTCGCCAGGACGTCGGGACCGTCCTCGGGCGCCGTCCCCTCGGCGAGACGGCGGGCGATGGCCGTCCAGGCCGTCGCCCGCATGGCGACGTCCCCTCGCACGACGGCACCGAGGGCGTCGGCCATCGACCTCGCGGCCTCGAGGTCCCCGAGCTCCCAGCTCGGCTCGACCCACAGGACCACGGGCGCGGAGGCTCCGGCGTCCCGCAGGAGCCCCCACCGTGTCGTCCACGGTCTCGTCGTCGACGCCCGACACGGCGACGACGACGACCGGGACGTCCGCCAGCCGGCCGGCGACGGCGAAGCGTGCGGTGTCGGCGATCCCCCGCTCCAACCGCTCCACCTCGTCGCGCAGCTCGTCGTTCTCCGCCTTGCGGTTCTCGGCGTTCCGCTCGACGCGGTCGATCCGGTTGCGGAGCCCGTCGACGATGGCGCGGTCGATCACCGTCGAGCCCATGACGACACCGAGGGCCAGGGCGAGGAACACGGCGACGAGCGAAACGAGGTGGAAGCGGAAGTTGATCACGTCGGCTCAGAACCGGTCGGTGAGCGAGAACCAGAGGTCGCGCAGGGTCAGCCGGATGCCGTCGAGGAAGACGTGGATCGGTTCGGCGACGATGCTCACGACCACCATGGCGAGGAGCGCGGCGGCGACGAGGAGCAGCATGTCACGGCGACGCACCCGACCCTCGTACAGACGGTTCACCCCCTTGGCGTCGACCAGGACCGGGCCGAGTCGCAGGCGGGTCAGGAACGTCGACGACATCCCTGCCCGGCCCTTGTCGAGGAACTCGACCATCGAGGCGTGGGTGCCCACGGCGACGATCAGGGTCGCCCCGGCCTCGTAGGCGAGCACCATGGCGACGTCCTCGCTCGTCCCGTCCATGACGAACTCGTGGTAGGGGACCTCCCACGCGTGCAGGTTCTCCCGCCCGGGGGCCCGGCCGTCGACGTGTACGTGGTGGACGAGGTCGGCGCCGCCGCGCACCGCGCGCTCCGAGACCGAGTCGAAGTCACCCACGATGACGTCGGGGTGGAACCCCATCTCCAGGAGCGCGTCGGCGCCGCCGTCCACGCCCACGAGCACCGGGCGGTACTCGCGGATGTAGGGCCGCAGCGCCGCGAGGTCGCTGCGGTAGTCGTGGCCCCGGACGACCACGAGGGCGTGGCGACCCCGGAACTCCGTGCGGAGCTCGGGGAGCTCGACGGGCTCGAAGAGCCGGTGGGCCTCCCGCTGGATGTACTCCAGCGTGTTGCTCGCGAAGCGCTCCAGCTCCCCACCGATCGAGCGCCGGGCCGCCGCCATCGAGGTCTCCACCCCTTCCTCGGTGAGCGGTGTCCCGGTGCTCACGAGCTCCTCGGCGCGCCAGAGCGCCCCTCCCTCCAGGCGGACCTCCTCCCCCTCCTCGAGGAGGTCGAAGGGGACGGCGTCGCCCGGTCGAGGAGGGGGATGCCCGCCCGGAGCAGGCGGATGGGCCCACCGTTGGGGTACCGGCCCGAGATCGACTGGGACACGTTGACCACCGCCGCGATCCCGGCCGCGATCAGGCCCTCGGCCGCCACCGGGTCGAGGTCGCGGTGGTCGATCACGGCCACGTCGCCAGGCTGCAGGCGCTTCACCAGGTCCTTGGTCCGCCGGTCGAGGCGGACCGTTCCCACCACGGGCCTCGCGGAGACGCGGCGGCTCATCGGGACGTCCCCCGCTGCGCCGCGGTGAGGAGCTCCTGCGCGTGCGCCCGGGCATGGGCGGACGACTCGAGGCCGGCGAGCATGCGGGAGAGCGCGACCACCCGCTCCTCACCGGCGACCGGCCGGGCCCTCGTCGCCGTCCGGCCACCGGCCTCCTCCTTGGTCACCTCGACCTGGAGGTCGGCGAAGGCGGCGACCTGGGCCAGGTGCGTGACGCACAGGACCTGGTGTCGGCGACCCAGCTCGGCGAGGAGCCGCCCCACCGCGACCCCGGCTTCCCCGCCGAGACCCGCGTCGACCTCGTCGAACACGAGGGTCGGAGGCGCCTCGGCGAGGACGAGCCGGACGGCCAGCATGGCCCGCGAGAGCTCACCCCCCGAGGCGACCCGGGTGAGCGGTCCGGGCGGCTCACCGGCGTTGGCCGAGAGCAGGAACGCCACCCGGTCGGCCCCGTCCTCGCCCGCCGGGCCCGGCTCGACCTCGACCACGAAGCGCGCCGCGGGCATGGCCAGCTCACGGAGGTGGGCCTCGACCGCGACCGCGAGCGGCTCGGCGACGGCCCGGCGGGCCGCCCGCAGGTCTCCCGCCACCCGTTCGACGAGGTCCAGCGCCTCCTCGCGCTCCCGCTCCAGGGCGGCGGCGCGCTCCTCGAAGCCCTCGAGCTCGGAGATGCGCCGGGCCGCCTCCCCGCCGTAGGCGATCACCTCCTCCAGGGTCTCGCCGTACTTGCGGCCGAGCTCGCGGAGCTGCCGCCGGCGGGCCTGCACGTCGTCGAGCCTCCCGGGGTCGACGACGACCGCCTCGCCCGTGGTCCGCAGGTCGCGCCCGAGCTCGGCCAGCTCCGCCTGGAGCGCGCGGGCCCGGTGCTCGAGGTCGGCGAACGGAGGGCGCCCGGCGAGGGCCCCGGCAGCCGCGCCCACGCCGTCGAGGACCGCTCCCTCCACGGCGAGCTGGGCCGCCAGGAGCGCCTCCCGGTGCGACGCCGCGTCGGCGAGGAGCACCTCCTCGGCCTCGAGCGCCGCGTCCTCGCCGGGGTCGCGGATCCCGGCCGCCTCGATCTCGTCGACCTGGTACCGCAGCAGATCCAGCTCGCGGGCCCGGGCCCGCCCGTCCCCTCCGAGGGCACCGAGGGCCTGCTCCACCCTCGCCGCCTCGGCCCGGGCCGCCCGGTACGCCGCGAGGGCCTCCACGGCCGGAGGGCCCGCGAAGCGGTCGAGGGCGGCCCGCTGGACGACCGGATCCAGGAGGGACTGGTGGGCGTGCTGTCCGTGGAGGTCGACGAGCCGCGTCCCGATCGCGGCCAGCTCACCCACTGCCGCCAGGCGGCCGTCGACGTACGCGCGGCTCCGCCCCTCGGCCGGGACGACCCGGGCCAGGACCACCTCCTCGTCGCGCTCGGAGTCCACGAAGCGCCCCTCGACCCGGGCCTCGGGCGCGCCCCGACGCACCCGCGCGCTGTCGGCCCTGCCCCCCACGAGCAGCTCGACGGCCTCGACGAGCAGCGTCTTCCCCGCGCCGGTCTCGCCGGTGATGGCCGTGAGGCCGGGGGAGAGGACGAGGGTCAGCTCATCGATGATCCCGAGGCCCTCCACCCGCAGCTCGGCCAGCATCGCCCGCTACCGGTCGGCCAGGCCGAACTTGGCCTTGAGGATCTGGTGGAAGTCCCGGGGACCGAACGCGACCACCCGGGCGGGTCGGGCGCTGCCCGTGCAGGTCACGACGTCGCCCGCCGCGAGGGTTCCCAGGTCCCGCCCGTCGAGCGCCAGGGCGACGGCGTCGTCCTCGACCACCTCGAAGCCCAGCTCCTCCTCGGCGTCGAGGACCAGCGCCCGGTCGAAGAGCATGTGGGGCGAGACCGGGGTCAGGACGAGGCAGCGGTGGCGGGGCGAGACGATCGGCCCCCTCGCCGAGAACGAGTAGGCCGTCGAGCCGGTGGGGGTGGCGACGATCACGCCGTCCGCGGCGTAGGTCGTGAAGAACGTCCCGTTGATCGAGACCGCGAGCCGGACCATCCGGCCCCTGACCTTCTCCAGGACGGCCTCGTTGAGCGCCCACCAGCGGCCGCCCGCCGGGCCCTGCGAGGTGACGACGACCTCGATCATCATCCGCTCGAGGACCTCGTACTCGCCGGCCAGGAGCCGCTCGAGGACGAGGTCGAGGTCGCCCGACTCGACCTCGGTGAGGTACCCGAGGTGGCCCACGTTGACGCCGAACACGGCGGCGCCGCCCTCGTAGACCAGGTCCACCGCCCGCAGCATCGTGCCGTCGCCACCGAGGGAGATCGCCACGTCGAGGCCGTCGGGGAACTCCTCGGGCGCGCAGGCCACCTCGGGCAGGCCGACCGCGACCGCCTCGTCCACGGGCATCCGCACCTCGACTCCCCGCTCGCGGAGCCAGGTCGCGGCCCGTCGGGCGAGGTCGAGGGCGACCGGACGGTCGACGTGCACGACGAGCCCGACGACCGGCGCGGTCACGAGGGCTCCCCGTGCGCCTCGGCCACGACGGCGTCGAGCGCCTCCGATGACACCGGCTCCCCCGTGCGGCGGCAGTGGACCACGAGCTCCACGTTGCCATCGGCGCCGCGCAGGACGGACGGCGCGACACCCACCGTGACGAGCCCGGCCCCGGTCAGGCCCGCCACGACCTCGGCCAGGACCTCCCGGTGGACCCGCGGGTCCCGGACGACCCCGCCCTTGCCGACCCGCTCCGGTCCGGCCTCGAACTGCGGCTTCACGAGGAGCACGAAGTCCGCGTCGGCCCGGGCCAGCCGGACCAGGGCCGGTGCCACCAGGCGCAGGGAGATGAACGAGAGGTCGGCGGTCACCAGGTCGGCCGGCTCTCCGATCGACTCGAGCGTCCGCACGTTCGTACGCTCGAGCACCGTGACGCGAGGGTCCCGGCGCAACGACCAGGCCAGCTGTCCCCGGCCGACGTCGACGGCCACGACGTGCGCCGCGCCGCGCTGGAGCAGGCAATCGGTGAACCCACCCGTGGACGCACCGGCGTCCAGGCAGCGGCGCCCGGAGACGTCGAGGCCGAAGCAGTCGAGGGCCGCGGCGAGCTTCTCGCCGCCCCGGGAGACGAACCGGGCACGAACTCGCGCCAGCGCGACGGATTCGGCCGGCGCGACCAGCCGGCCGGGGGCGCGCGCCGGCGCGCCTCCGACGGTCACGAGCCCCGCCTCGATCACCTGGCGAGCCTTGGCCCTGCTCGCCGTGAGCCCTCGCCGGACGAGCTCGACGTCCAGACGGCGTCGCACGACCGCCTAGGCCGAGGGACCGGAAGGGGCCGCCTTCCCGGCCGGAGCCTTCGTGGCGGACGCCTTCTTGGCCGGGGCCTTCTTCCTCGAGGTCGAGGCTGCCGCCTTCTTCGCGGTGCCGGCGAGGCGGGCCTCGAGCGCGGCGAGGTCGTCCTTGGTGGCGATCCCGAGCACCTTGACCTGGCGGGCCACCTCACGCCGGACGAGCTCGGCGACCTGTTCGGTCCGCCGGCGGCTCAGGGCCACGAGGTCGTCGACGAAGGCCTGGACCCGCTCGCGGGCCAGCTTCCCCTCCCGCACGAGCTGCTCGGCCCGCCGGCGGGCCTGGGCCCTGGTGACCTCGGTGAGCTCCACGCCCGCGTCGAGGTACTGCTTCCAGTCGGGTCCCTGCGGCATCGTGACTCCTCGGCCGGTGGACCTGCAGGATACGTGGGGTTCGCGGGGATCGGCCAGCCTGCGCGTCCCCTCCCGGGCCGGGCCCGGTAGGGTCCGCCACGATGGTCATCCCCCTGCGCGACGACAACCCGACGTCCCGGTTGCCGCTGGTCACCGTCCTGTTGATCGCCGCGAACCTCGTCGTCTTCGCGTTCCTGCAACCCCACGACTCCCCCCGGGAGGAGACCCGGTTCTTCGTCGAGCACGCCGCGATCCCCTGCGAGCTGCGCCAGGGCACGCCGATCACGGCCGTGGAGTTCAACACCGGGCGGTGCGACGCGGACGCGGCCCGCGAGGTGGGGAGCGTCCAGCCGTACCCCGACAAGAACGTCTTCCTCGCCGGGCTCGTCTCGATGTTCCTGCACGGGTCGTGGTTCCACGTCCTCGGCAACATGCTGTTCCTGTGGATCTTCGGCAACAACGTCGAGGACCGCTTCGGGCCGGTCGGCTTCGCCGTCTTCTACGTCGGAGCCGGCGCGGTCGCGCTGCTCGCCCACGTGCTGGCCGACGCCGGGTCCACGGTCCCGGTCGTGGGGGCCTCGGGGGCCGTCGCCGGCGTGATGGGGGCCTACCTCGTGTTCTGGCCCCACGCCCGCGTCCTCACGATCGTCCCGCTGCTGCTGTTCGTGCTCGTCTACCTCCCGGCGTCGGTCGTGCTCCTCCTCTGGTTCGGGCTCCAGTTCCTCACCAGCCCGAACTCGGGGGTGGCCTGGGTCGCCCACGTCGGGGGGTTCCTCCTCGGTGCGGCGGTCGCGCTCGTGCTCCGGCCGTGGTTCGGCCCGCCGCCACGCCCCCGAGCGGTCCCCCCGCCCCGGGGGCCGTGGGACCGTCCCGGCCCCTGGGACCGCGACGACCGGTGGGACCCCTGGAGCCGGTGACGGGGTCCGTTCAGGCCGACCGCTCGACGCGCAGCTCGGTCCGCAGCGAGTCGGCCAGCTCACCGAGGTCGGCGGCCACCCAGCGCGGCGGGGGGTCGGGGACACGCTCCCCGCCCGCCTCCCCGTCCCCACTCGTCACGCCCGAGAGCACGAGCGCGAACGGCCAGCCCAGGGCGGCGGCCAGCGCCCCGTCCGTCGAGGGCCGGTCGCCCACGACGACGCCGCGTGCACCGAGCCGCTCGTGGACGAGGGCCACCATGGCCGCCTCGGGCTTCCCCGCGACCTCCGGTCTTCGTCCGGCGGCCGTGGCCACCGCGGCGACGAGGGCCCCGTTCCCGGGGAGGAGGCCTCCTGCGACGGGGTAGGTCGCGTCGAGGTTCGTGGCCACGAACCGGGCGCCGTCGCGCACGGCCGCCGACGCCCGGTGCAGCCGCTCGAAGTCGAACGTCCGGTGCCACCCCACGACCACCGCGTCCGCCGGCCCCTCGGCCACGACGCGAAACCCCCGGGCCGCCAGCGCCTCCTCGACCCCGGGCCCGGAACAGGCGAGCACCGTGCTCCCGGCCGGATGGCTCGCCGCCAGCAGCGCCGCCGCGGCGTGGGCGCTCGTGATCACGTCGTCGGGACCCGCCGGCACGCCCGACCGGGCCAGTCTCGCCACCACGTCGGCGGTCGTCGCGCTCGAGTTGTTCGTCACGAACCCGACCCGGATGCCGGCGCCCCGTAGCCGGGCCACGCCGTCGGCGGCTCCCGGGACGGGTTCCTCACCCCGCCAGACCACGCCGTCGAGGTCGCAGCAGACGACCGGGAGGGAGGAGTCGGAGGTCAACCGTCGCCCTCCGTGACCTCGGCGAGCGCCCGGCGGTAGCTCTCCTCGTCGGGCCGCATGGCGGCGGCGAGCTTGAGGTGGCCGCGGGCACCGCGACGGTCGCCGGTCCGCCAGAGGCTCAGCCCGAGCCCGAAGTGGGCGTAGTCGTTCACCGGGTCCAGGTCGACCGCCTTGGCGAACTCCGCTTCGGCGTCCCCGAAGCGCCCGCTTCGGTAGTAGGCGCGCCCCAGCGCCTCCCGGATCGAGCCCTTCTCGGGCTCCAGCTCGCGCGCCCGCTCGAGCGCGACGGCCGCCGCGTGCGGGTTGGCCGTCTCGAGGAGCCGGGTCCCCTCCCGGAAGGCGTCGTACGCGCCCCCTCCGACGTTCCCCCTGGCGTCCTCCATCGCTCGGTGGCCTCCTCCACCCCTGCGCCCGCAGGCCGTGTGCGACAATCCCCGTCGCACCCGACGGAACGAGCGAGACGTGCCCCAGTTCCTCCCCTTCCGGGGGATCCGATACCGGCTCTCCGACCACCCGGACGCCCCTGGAGGCGTCGCCGACGTCGGTGCCGTCACCGCTCCACCCTACGACGTGATCGACGAGGACGAGCGCGTGGTGCTGCGTGACCGCCATCCCCGGAACTCGGTCCGCCTGATCCTTCCCGAGCCCCGTCCCGGCGTCGGCCGCTACGAGGCAGCGGCGGCCGACCTGAGGACCTGGCAGGCCGACGGGGGCTCGTGGCCGACCGGGAACCCCGGTTCTACGGGTACCGGATGGAGTTCCGCGACGAGGACGGCCACCCACGCCGCACGAGCGGGTTCCTCGGTGCGCTGGCCCTCGCCGGGCCGGGCTCCGAGGTCCTCCCCCACGAGCGCACCCTCCCGAAGGCGAAGTCCGACCGGCTCGCCCTGCTGCGCGCCACCCGGGCGAACCTCGACCCCGTGTGGGCCCTGTCCCTCGCCCCGGGCCTCACCGACCTCCTGCCCGCGACCGTGCTCGCCGAGTGCACCGACGACGAGGGCGTGCGCCACCAGCTCCTCGACGGCGGCGACCCCGATCTGATCGCCGCGGTGCAGGAGTCCGTCGGAAGGGCGCCGGTGGTGCTGGCCGACGGCCACCACCGCTTCGAGACCGCCACGACCTTCCGCGACGAGGAGCGGGCCGAGGGGCACCGGGTCCCCGGCGCCGACGCCATCATGGCCCTCGTCGTCGAGCTGGCCGACAGGGAGCTGACGGTGCAGCCGATCCACCGCCTCCTCCACGGCCTCCCCCCGGGCTTCGACCTCCGGGCCGCGCTCGCCCCGTCGTTCGAGGTCCACGACGCCGGGCCGGCCACCCCCGAAGGGGTCGGGGCGCTCCGGTCCGGGATGCGCGGGCCCTCCGGGGGCCTCGGGCTCGCCGACGGAGGCGGCCTGGCCCTGCTCCGCCCGCGTCCGGACTCCCTCGAGCGCGCCCTGGCCGACGTCGCCGACGCGTTGCGGGTCGTCGACGCGACCGCGTTCGAGCGACTGGTCCTCCCGGCCCTCCCGCGCGTCGAGGTGACCTACCGCAACGACGCGGCCACGGTCGCCGCGCTCGTCACCAAGGGCGCGGCCGACGCGGCGGTGCTCCTCCGGCCCGTGACGGTGGCCCAGATCCGGGACGCCGCGACGGCCGGGCTGCGCATGCCCCAGAAGACCACGTTCTTCGCGCCCAAGCCTCGCACCGGGATGGTCTTCCGCAGCCTCGACCTCTGAGCGCGCTCAGGAGACGTCCCAGACCGCCCCGGACTCCAGAAGCGCGGCGAGGTCGCCCGGGCCCGAGCGGGCGCGGGCCTCGGCGACCTGGTCCTCGACCAGCGTCTCGTAGGTGGGGCGCCGGACCGCCCGGAAGACCCCGATGGGCGTGGGCACGTCGGGCCGGTCGGCGAGCCGGGAGAGGGAGAAGGCGATGCTCGGGTCGGGACGCTGCGCGTCGTGGACGAGCAGGGACTCCTCCCCCACCTCGGCGACGGTGACGACCTCGGCCTCGCCGAAGCGGTTGAGCACCACGCCCTTCTCGAGGTCTGCCCCGAAGCGGATCGGCTCGCCGTGGCGGAGCTCGATCAGCATCTCGGCCCGCCGGGACTTGCTCGTGATCTGCTCGAAGGCGCCGTCGTTGAAGACGTTGCAGTTCTGGTAGATCTCGACGAACGCGGTCCCCGGGTGCTCGTAGGCGGCCCGGAACGTCTCCATCATGTGCTTGCGGTCCATGTCGTGGGTGCGGGCCACGAAGCCGGCCTCCGCGCCGAGCGCGAGGGAGGCGGGGTTGAAGGGGTGGTCGAGCGAGCCGAACGGCGACGACTTCGTGACCTTCCCCTCCTCGCTGGTGGGCGAGTACTGCCCCTTGGTGAGGCCGTAGATCTGGTTGTTGAACAGCAGGATGTTGAGGTCGACGTTGCGCCGCAGGGCGTGGATCAGGTGGTTGCCCCCGATGGAGAGGGCGTCGCCGTCGCCGGTGACCACCCAGACGCTCAGGTCGGGACGGGCGACGGCCAGACCGGTGGCGATCGACGGGGCCCGACCGTGGATGCTGTGCATCCCGTAGGTGTTCATGTAGTAGGGGAAGCGGCTCGAGCAGCCGATCCCCGAGATGAACACGATCTCCTCGGGGCGTAGCCCGAGCTCGGGCATCAGGAGCTGGACGGCAGCCAGCACGGAGTAGTCGCCGCACCCCGGGCACCAACGGACCTCCTGGTCCGAGGCGAAGTCCTTGCGACCGAGGGCGGCAGGAGCGGTGGTCTCGGCCATCAGAGCATCTCCAGGATCGCGGCCTCGATCTCGGTGGACCGGAACGGGATCCCCCGGACCTGGTTGAGGCCGATGACGTCGACGAGGTACTCCGCGCGCAGGAGGCGCGAGAGCTGCCCGAGGTTCATCTCGGGGACCAGCACCTTCTCGTAGCGGCGCAGGACCTCGCCGAGGTTGCGCGGGAACGGGTGCAGGTGCACGAGGTGGGCCACGGCGACCTTCCGCCCCTGGGCCCGCACGTCGCGCACGGCGGCCTCGATCACCCCGCGGGTGCTCCCCCACCCGAGCACCAGCAACGACGCGCCGTCGTCGTCGACCTCGAGCTCGGGGATGTCCCGGGCGATCCCGGCGATCTTGGCCGAGCGCAGCCGGGTCATCCGGTCGTGGTTGTCGGTGTCGTAGTCGACGTGGCCCGAGCCGTCGGACTTCTCCAGGCCGCCGAGGCGGTGCATCAGCCCCGGGGTCCCCGGCACGGCCCAGGGCCGGGCCAGCGTCTCGGGGTCACGCAGGTACGGCCAGAACTCGCCGTCGTGGTTGGGCTCCGTCGCGAGCTCCACGCGCAGGTCCGGCAGGTCCTCGATCCTCGGGAGGCGCCACGGTTCCGCACCGTTGGCGAGGTAACCGTCGGAGAGCAGGATCACCGGGGTCCGGTACCGCAGGGCGATCCGGGCCGCCTCGACCGCCGTGTCGAAGCAGTGGCCGGGCGACGCGGCCGCCAGCACCGGCAGCGGGGCCTCACCGTGACGGCCGTAGAGGGCCAGCATCAGGTCGGACTGCTCGGTCTTGGTGGGGAGGCCCGTCGAGGGCCCTCCCCGCTGCACGTCGACGAGCACGAGCGGCAGCTCCAGGCTCACCGCGAGCCCCAGGGCCTCGGCCTTGAGGTCGACCCCGGGACCCGACGTCCCGGTGACCGCGAGCCGGCCGGCGAACGCGGCGCCGATCGCCATCCCGATGGCCGAGATCTCGTCTTCGGCCTGGAGGGTTCCGGACGTCGAAGCTCTTGTGCTTGGACAGCTCGTGGAGGATGTCCGAAGCCGGCGTGATCGGGTAGGAGGCGTAGACCACGGGGAGCTCCGAGCGGACCCCGGCCGCCACGAGCCCGTACGCGAGGGCGAGGTTCCCGGTGATGTTGCGGTACCGACCCGGGCGGAGCCGCGCCGGCCGGACCTCGTAGGGGTGCTCGAAGAGCTCGGCGGTCTCGCCGAAGTGGTACCCCGCCTTGAAGGCGGCGAGGTTCGCCTCCTTGACGATCTCGTGCCGGCCGAAGCGCTGCTCGATCCACTCGAGGATCGGCTCGACGGGTCGGGTGTACATCCAGGTGATGAGACCGAGGGCGAAGAGGTTCTTGGAGCGCTCGGCGTCGCGCGGCTTGGCCCCGGTGTCCTTGGCGGCCTCGAGCGTGAGGCTCGTCATGGGCACCGGCAGCACCCGGTAGGCGTCGAGGGATCCGTCCTCGAGCGGGTTCGCGTCGTAGCCCGCCTTCTCGAGGTTGCGGGACTCGAAGGCGTCGACGTTGGCGATGATCGTCGCCCCGGTGGGGAGGTCACCCAGGTTGGCCCGCAGGGCGGCGGGGTTCATCACGACGAGGACGTTCGGGACGTCTCCGGGGGTCAGGATGTCGAAGTCCGCGATGTGGACCTGGAAGGACGACACCCCGGCGACGGTTCCGGCCGGCGCCCTGATCTCGGCCGGATAGTTCGGGAGCGTGGCGAGGTCGTTGCCGAACACGGCGCTCACGTCGGTGAAGCGGTCACCGACGAGCTGCATGCCGTCCCCCGAGTCACCGGCGAAGCGGATGACCACCCGCTCGAGGGCCTCGGGTCGGCGCGTCCTGGTCGTGGGATCTGGGGTCACGCGGTCTCGCTCTCTCGGCGACGCCTCGCACGGTGCCAACAGCCGCGCCGTGGCCGCACGGCGTCGCGACGGGCATTCGACCCGATCATACCGTCGGCCCCTCCGGGGCTCGGATCGGGACCGGGCCCGCCTCACCCCCCTCCTCACGTGCCCGGGCGCGGCATGCGTCACGATGCCCCGCGCCTTATGCTCGGCCGGGGAACGGCCGCCGAGAGCATCCGGAGGGAGCGCAGCCATGGCCCTGGGCTACGACCGCAAGCTGTACGTCCTCGCGTTCGACCACCGCGGGTCGTTCCAGAAGAAGATGTTCGGGATCGCCGGGGACCCCGACGCCGAGGAGAGCGCCCGCATCTCCGACGCCAAGTCGGTGATCTTCGACGGCTTCAACCGGGCCCTGGCGGAGGGAGCGCCGAAGGACGCGGCCGGCGTGCTCGTCGACGAGCAGTTCGGTGCCGACATCGCCCGCAAGGCCCGCGCCGACGGCTGCGTGCTCGCCATGCCCGTGGAGAAGAGTGGCCAGGACGAGTTCGACTTCGAGTACGGCGACGACTTCGGCCGCCACATCGAGGAGTTCGACCCGAGCTTCTCCAAGGTGCTCGTCCGCTACAACCCCGACGGTGACGCGGCCATGAACGCCCGGCAGAGCGAGCGGCTGCTGCGGCTGTCGGACTGGCTCCACGAGCAGGATCGGAAGTTCCTCTTCGAGCTCCTCGTGCCCGCGGAGCCGCACCAGCTCGAGAGCGTGGGCGGTGACGCCGACCGGTACGACTCGGAGGTCCGCCCGGGGCTCATGCTGCGCACGATCGCCGCGTTGCAGGAGGCGGGCATCGAGCCCGACATCTGGAAGATCGAGGGCATCGACCGTCGCGAGGACTGCGAGGCGATCGCCGCGCAGGTCCGCAGCGGGGGCCGCGACGGCGTCGGATGCGTGGTGCTGGGCCGGGGCGCCAACGCCGAGAAGGTCGAGCACTGGCTGCGGCAGGGCGCCGGCGTTCCCGGCTACCTCGGCTTCGCCATCGGCCGGACGATCTGGTGGGACGCCCTCGCCGGCTACCTGGACGGCAGCGTGTCGCGCGACGAGGCCACCGCCACGATCTCGGCCAACTACCGGCGCAACATCGAGGTGTACGAGAGCGCCTCCTGACGGCCGGCCTCGCCGCTCACGCCCCGGCCCACCCCGACACGCCGCCGCCCGCCCGCGCTCAGGCCTCGAGGCCGTCGAGCGCGGTCCGGGCCCTGCGCAACGCGCCCGCCCTCCGCCGCCGGTCCCGTCCCCGCACCACGAGCTCGGCCTCGACGTCCACCCGCGAGGCCCGCCGCCCCTCGGCCTGGAAGAAGCGCCGGCGGACCCGGCCCAGGACCACGAGCTCGTCACCTTCGGCCAGCTCCTCGACCCAGGCCGGAGGCTCCCAGAACGTCACCGGCACCGAGGTGCTCCGCCGCTCCCGGTCGGCCACCCGCACCGCGAGGCTGGCCAACCGCCGACCCGAGGGCAGGACCCGGACGTCGGGCACGCCCGAACAGGTGCCCGCCAGGACCGTCACGTTGAGGTTCATGCTCCACCCTTCCGCCATCGTGTGCGCCGTGGAGGGGAATGGTCGGGGAAGGCCGACCGGAGGATACCGGGACCCTACGACGGGAACCCCCGCCTGCCCCGGGGGCTCCCGCGAGCCCGCCGGGGACGACTCCGTGGTGGGCGGGCGGGCGCAGTCAGCCGAGCGCGGCGAGCCGCTCGGCGACGTCGGCGAAGTCGGGGGCGTGCGCCCGCACCCGCTCGAACAGCAGCCGCGCTCGCGGGAGGTTGCCGGCCCGTTCCTCCAGGTCCGCGAGCGCGTACCAGAGGCGGAGGTGGTGCTCCTTCGCACGGCGGACCTCCGCGCCGGCTCGCCGGTCGAGCATCCGGATCGCCTCCGCCACCCGACCCTGGTCGGCGAGCGCGCCGGCGGCCACGATCCGCCCCTCGGCCACGAGCTCCGGCCCCGGCGACACCTCCCCGAGCTCGGCCCACAGGCGCTCCACCTCGGCGTAGTGCCCGAGGGCACGGTGGCAGTCCATCAGCACCGGGTGCTGCTCCACCGATCCGCTGAGATCGTCGAAGGCCTGGAGCTCCTTCGCGGCCGGCCCGTAGCGGCCGGCCCGGTACAGGGCCAACCCCAGGAGCTCCCGGACGCTCGCGGCGTCGGGCAGCTCGTCCCGGAGGGGCCGGAGGATCCGGATCGCGTCCCGGACGCGGTCGTGGGCGAAGGCGTCCGCGGCGTCGATGAGCCGCCGGTGGAGCGGCTCGGCCCGCGCGCCGGCGAGGCGCTGGATCTCGGCTCTCACCTCCACCGACCCCCCACGGTTCCGGCGGCGTGGCCGTGCCGCCCCCGTCACGCGGCGCGACGCGCCACGCGACGTCCCCCGGGGCTTCCGCTCGGCTCGACGCTCGCCTCGGACCGCCGCCTCCCCGCCCCGGGCCACGAGTCGCAGCGGGGCGGGACGGGGCGCCGGCGCCTCCGGTACGTCCGGCCCGCCGCGCCCTCCGGTTCGCGACGACGGCCCGGCCCGTCGGGCCCGGTCCTCGCCCCCCGCCCCGGAAGGCCCACCCCGGCCGCGCCCGGCGCCCCGGCCCGGCGCGCCTGCGCCCCCGGTCCCCCGGACGCGGAACCCCTGGCCTTCCCGGGCGCACCCTGCGCTCCCCGGTTCCCCGGCGGTCCCCCGCTCGCCGAACCCCTGGCCTTCCCGGGTGCCGCCCGCCCCGCGCCGCGCGACCCCGCCCCGGCGCCCCGGCCCGGCGCGGCCCGCGCTCCCCCGGCCCCCCGGCGGTCCCCCGCTCGCCCTGCCCGTGCCCTTCCCCGACGCCGCCCGCCCTGCGCCGCGACGCGGCCCCGGCACCCCGGCCCGACGCCCCCGAGCCTCCCCGGTTCCCCCGGCGGTCCCCCGCTCGCCGAACCCCTGGCCTTCCCGGGTGCCGCCCGCCCGCGCCGCGCGACCCCGCCCCGCCGCCCCGGCCCGACGCCCCCGCGCCTCCCCGGTTCCCCCGGTCGCCCTGCCCGTGCCCTTCCCCGAGGCCGCCCGCCCGCGCCACGCGACGCGGCCCTGCCGCCCCGGCCCGACGCCCCCGCGCCTCCCCGGTTCCCCGGTCGCCCTGCCCGTGCCCTTCCCCGAGGCCGCCCGCCCTGCGCCACGCGACGCGGCCCCGCCGCCCCGGCCCGACGCCCCTGCGCTCCCCGGTTCCCCGGTCGCCCTGCCCGTGCCCTTCCCGGGCGCACCCCGCCCTGCGCCGCGAGGCTCGGCCCGGTCCCCGGTCTGGTTCCGGCCGGTGGGCCTCCCGGATCGCGGGGCGCGACGACCCGCCTCGCGACCCTGCTCTCCGCTCGTGTCCTCGGGCTCGTCCCTCGCCATCTCGACCTCCGCCGCAGGCTATCCACCGTCCCCCGGTCGCCGGGGCCGAGCCGCGCCCGGGTCTCCCGGCCCCGGACGCGACGAGGCGCCCGGAGCAGCGCTCTACGCGCGCGTCCGGGCGCCCCGTCTCACGAATCCGGCGGCGACCTACTCTCCCAGGGGGTCTCCCCCCAAGTACCATCGGCGCGGGCGGTCTTCACTTCCGTGTTCGGAATGGGAACGGGTGTTACCCCGCCGCTATTGCCACCGGAAACCTGTGTTCCCCGTCGTTCTCGGCGTTCTCACACTCCTCGAGAACTCCATGGTGAGCACGAGCAACGAGAAAAGATCCCAAGCCCTCGGCCGATTAGTACCGGTCGGCTGAACAGGTCACCCTGCGTACACCTCCGGCCTATCAACCTGGTCGTCTACCAGGGGCCTTACCCGGTTAACCCGGTGGGAGACCTCGTCTCGAGGCGGGCTTCGCGCTTAGATGCTTTCAGCGCTTATCCTTTCCGCAGGTCGCCAACCAGCCGTGCTCCTGGCGGAACAACTGGCACACGAGAGCTGCGTCCGTCCCGGTCCTCTCGTACTAGGGACAGCTCCTCTCAAGTCTCCTACGCCCACGGCGGATAGGGACCGAACTGTCTCACGACGTTCTAAACCCAGCTCGCGTACCGCTTTAATGGGCGAACAGCCCAACCCTTGGAACCTGCTTCAGCTCCAGGATGCGACGAGCCGACATCGAGGTGCCAAACCTTGCCGTCGATGTGGACTCTTGGGCAAGATAAGCCTGTTATCCCCGGGGTACCTTTTATCCGTTGATCGACCGCGCTTCCACACGCTACGGCCGGGTCACTAAGCCCTGCTTTCGCACCTGCTCGACTTGTAGGTCTCGCAGTCAAGCTCCCTTGTGCCTTTGCACTCGACGCCTGATGGCCAACCAGGCTGAGGGAACCTTTGGGCGCCTCCGTTACACTTTGGGAGGCGACCGCCCCAGTCAAACTGCCCACCTGACGCTGTCCCCGACCCGGATCACGGGCCCGGGTTAGAGCCCCAGCACGAACAGGGTGGTATTTCAACGTTGCCTCCACCAAGGCTGACGCCCTGGCTTCCATGGCTCCCACCTATCCTACACAATCCGTACCGAAACCCAACATCAGATTGCAGTAAAGGTCCACGGGGTCTTTCCGTCCTGCCGCGGGAAACGAGCATCTTTACTCGTAGTGCAATTTCGCCGGGTCTCTGGTTGAGACAGTGGCCAAGTCGTTACGCCATTCGTGCAGGTCGGAACTTACCCGACAAGGAATTTCGCTACCTTAGGACCGTTATAGTTACGGCCGCCGTTTACCGGGGCTTAGGTTCAGAGCTTCGCCTTGCGGCTAACCCTTCCCCGTAACCTTCCGGCACCGGGCAGGCGTCAGTGCGTATACATCGTCTTACGACTTCGCACGCACCTGTGTTTTTAGTAAACAGTCGCTTGGCCCTGGTCTCTGCGGCCTCCTCGAGCTCCGGACGCGAGGTCCTTCACCCTACCGAGGCCCCCCTTCTCCCGAAGTTACGGGGGCAATTTGCCGAGTTCCTTAACCAGAGTTATCCCGATCGCCTTCGTATTCTCTACGTGCCCACCTGAGTCGGTTTGGGGTACGGGCACCGTGCCAGCTCGCTAGAGGCTTTTCTCGGCAGCGTGGGATCAGTCACTTCACCTGAAACGGTTCGGCATCGCGTCTCGAGGTTACGCCCGACGGATTTACCTATCGGACCCTCTACACGCTTACCCCGGGACAACCAGCGCCCGGGCTGACCTACCCTCCTGCGTCCCCCCTTCGCTACCCGTCACCGGATGGGTCGGTTCGGCCCCGAAGGGCCAGCCCCTTAGCAACCCGGATTGGGTTGGGCGCGGACACGGTGGTACAGGAATATCAACCTGTTGTGCATCGACTACGCCTGTCGGCCTCGCCTTAGCTCCCGACTAACCCTGGGCGGATGAGCCTTCCCCAGGAACCCTTGGGCATCCGGCGGAGGGGTTCCTCCCCCCTCTTTCGCTACTCATACCGGCATTCGCACTCGACCACGCTCCACGAACGCTCACGCGTCCGCTTCACAGCAGAGATCGACGCTCCCCTACCCATGCTTGCGCATGACGCAGCTTCGGCTCTGTGCTTGAGCCCCGTTACATTGTCGGCGCAGGATCACTCGACCAGTGAGCTGTTACGCACTCTTTCAAGGGTGGCTGCTTCTAAGCCAACCTCCTGGCTGTCTGGGCAATCCCACATCCTTTACCACTGAGCACAGAATTTGGGGCCTTAGCTGGCGTTCTGGGCTGTTTCCCTCTCGACCATGAAGCTTATCCCCCATGGTCTCACTGCCGTGCTGTGGAGTCACCGGCATTCGGAGTTTGGCTGGCGTCGGTAAGCTTGTGGGCCCCCTAGGCCATCCAGTGCTCTACCTCCGG
>JAOSJM010000001.1:1310000-1857693 GCA_027494165.1 Acidimicrobiia bacterium
GTTCTTCGACCACGAAGGCGTCGATCTCCGCGCGATCGCCCGGGCGCTCAAGCGCGACGCCGAGGAGGGCCAGATCGTCGAGGGCGGCTCCACCATCACCCAGCAGTACGTGCGTGCCGTCATGCTCGACGACAGCAAGACCTTCAGCCGGAAGCTGCGCGAAGCCGTGCTCGCCTTCCAGGTGGAGCGTACGTACACCAAGGAGGAGATCCTCGAGCGCTACCTGAACACCGTCTACTTCGGCAACGGCGCCTACGGCGCCCAGGCGGCCGCCCGGGTCTTCTTCGGGAAGGACGCCATCGACCTCGAGCTCGCCGAGGCCGCCCTGCTCGCGGGGGTCCTCCAGGCCCCCGAGGACCTCAACCCCTTCGCCGACGCGGATGCGGCCCGGAGGCGCCGCGACCGGGTGCTCGACCGCATGGAGGAGCTCGGGCGGGCGCGGCCGTCGGACGTGGCCGAGGCCCGGCGGGCTCCCCTCCCGGAGACGCCCTCGGGACCCTCCGAGCGCTATCCGGCCGGCCACTTCGTGGAGCGGGTGAAGCAGTTCGTCCTCGAGGACCCGCGCTTCGGCGAGACGCCCGAGGCCCGCCGGCACCTGCTGTTCCAGGGCGGGCTGCGGATCGAGACCACCCTGGACCCCACCGTCCAGGCGCTCGCCGAGATGGCCGTGGCTCGCGTCCTCTCCGACCCCGCCGCGGACCCCGGGGCCGCGCTGGTCGCCCTGGAGCCCGGGACGGGTCACGTCCGCGCCTACGTCGGGGGACGCGACTTCTTCGGCGACAGCCCCGAGGCCAAGTTCGACCTGGCCGGCCAGGGGAGACGGCAGACCGGCTCGTCCTTCAAGCCGTTCGTCCTGGCCGCCGCCCTCGAGGCCGGGGTCCCCCTGGACCGGGTCTACGACGCCCCCGCCCGGATCGAGATCCCTCTCGGCGACGGGCAGCCGGACTGGGAGGTCACGAACTACGACGGTTCGGGGTCCGGGCGGATGAACCTCGTCGAGGCCACGGTGCACTCCGTGAACACCGTCTACGCCCAGCTGGTGATGGACGTCGGGCCGGAGCGCGCCGTCGACATGGCGAGCCGGCTGGGCGTCGTCTCGCCGCTCCAGCCCTACCCGTCGGCGGCCCTCGGGACCAACGGCGTGACGGTGCTCGACATGGCCTCGGCCTTCGCCACGTTCGCCGCCGACGGCCTGCAGGTCGACCCGGTGTTCGTCACGCGGATCACGACCCGCGACGGGACGATCCTGTACGACGCGTCCCCCCGGCCCGAGCGGGCCCTGTCGACCACCCACGCCCGGCAGGTGACCGAGGTCCTCGGCCAGGTCGTGACCCGGGGACGGGCATCAACGCCCGCATCGGTCGTCCGGTCGCCGGCAAGACCGGCACCGCCGAGGAGTGGCAGGACGCCTGGTTCGTCGGCTACACGCCCCAGCTCGCCACCGCGGTGTGGGTCGGGTTCCCCGACGCCCCACGGTCCATGGTCCCCCCGGTGACCCGGGTCAAGGTCACCGGCGGGTCGTGGCCGGCGCAGATCTGGCAGCTCTTCACGAGCGCGGCGCTCGCCGAGGAGCCGATCGCCGACTTCCCGCCCGCCGAGGTGGACCTCCCGACCGCGACCACCGTCCCCACCGCCACCGTGCCCTCCGTCGTCGGGATGCGCGGCGAGGACGCCCGCATCCTCCTCGAGGACGCCGGGTACACCGTGCGCACCGAGGGGCGACCCGACCGCGACTACCCGCCCGGGACCGTGCTCGACCAGATGCCCTCGCCCAACATGGCGGCGGCACCGGGATCCGAGGTGCTCCTGGTGCTCGCCGACGGCGCGCCCCGGACGACCCTGGTCCCCAGCGTCCTCGGCCGGTACGCGGACGAGGCCGGGGCGGCCCTGGCCGACGCCCGTCTCGTCGCCCAGGTCGTCGTCGAGGCCGAGCCCCCACCCGGGGATCCGGCCCGCGCGGGCCGGATCTGGAAGCAGGCCCCGCTCGCCGGGGGCCAGGTCGACGAGGGTTCGACCGTGACGGTCTGGGTGAACCCCGGCTAGCTCCCGTCGCCGGCGCTGCGACCGGGCGTCACCCGGCCCGGGCTGCCCGGCTCACGTTGGGGTCCCCGGGCACGAAGAAGCGCCACGGGTGCTCGGCCCCCTTCTCGGGGTGGAGCCCCACGCGGGTCGAGACGCCGGGCGAGGCGGGCGGTGGGACGCCGTCGTCCACCAGCCGGACCGGCCCCGTCACGAGGTCGGCGCCGTCGTGGGACCCGTCGAGGCCCAGGGCCTGGGCGAGGCGGGCCGGACCCGAGCAGAGATCGCGGGGGCGGCGCGCCCTGGGCCGGCGGGCCCACATGGTCTCGAGGCCGTCGAGGGGAGCGCCGGCCCGGAGGAGCACGGCACCCGCGATCCCCTCGGTCCCGGCGACGACGTTGGCGCACCAGTGCATCCCGTAGGTGAAGTAGACGTAGAGGTGGCCGGGCGCACCGAACATCGTGGCGTTGCGGGCGGTCCGGCCCCGGTACGCGTGACTCCCCGCGTCCTCCTCGCCGCAGTACGCCTCGACCTCGACGATGCGCGCCGCCACCCGTCCGGCCACCGGGTCGTCGTGGACGAGGACCTTGTGCAGCAGGTCGGGGGCGAGCTCCCGGGGGTCGCGCGCGAAGAAGGCCCGCTCCAGGCGGCGCTCCCGCCGGGGTCCGGCGGCGACCGGGTCCTCCCGGCCCGGCACCGCCCGGCGGCTCACGTGACGTCGAGCCACGCCCGCTGGTCGGCGAGGCGGGCGCGGGCCGCGTCGAGCTGGGCCGCCACGGCCTCGGGACCCGCCCCTCCCGGGGTGCGGCGGCGCCCGACCGCCACCCCGGGCTCCAGCAGTGCCGCCGCGTCCGGCCCGAGGCGAGGCTCCGCGGTGACCAGCTCGACCAGGGGCACGCCCTCCTCGCGCGACCGGCGGACGAGCGCTCCGACGATGGCGTGGGCCTCCCGGAACGGGACACCCCGACCGACGAGCGTCTCGGCCAGGTCCGTGGCGGCCCCGGCGACGTCGTCTGCCGCCGACCGCATCCGGTCGAGGTCGAACGTGGCCGTGGCGAGGAGCCCGGTGAGCGCGCCGAGGGTGAGGCGGCACGTGTCGAGCGCGTCGAAGAGCGGCTCCTTGTCCTCCTGGAGGTCCCGGTTGTACGAGAGCGGGAGGCCCTTGAGCGTGGCGAGGAGGCCCGCGAGGTGGCCGATGACCCGGCCCGCCTTGCCGCGCGCCAGCTCGGCGATGTCGGGGTTCTTCTTCTGGGGCAGCATCGAGGAACCGGTCGCGTACTCGTCGGCCAGCGAGACGAACCCGAACTCCTCCGAGGACCACAGCACGATCTCCTCGCCCAGGCGCGAGCAGTGCACCTGGAGCAGGGCCGCCACCGCGAGCGCCTCGGCCACGAAGTCCCGGTCCGACACGGCGTCGAGCGAGTTCTCGAACCGGCGACCGAAGCCCAGCTCGGCCGCCACGCCGTCGGGATCGAGCGGCAGGCTCGACCCGGCGAGGGCCCCGGCCCCGAGCGGGCAGACGTCGGCCCGGGCCAGCGCGTCGCGCCAGCGCTCGACGTCGCGGGCGAGGGCCCAGAGGTGGGCGAGGAGGTGGTGGGCCAGGAGCACGGGCTGGGCCCGCTGGAGGTGCGTGTAGCCCGGCACGGGCGCGTCACCGGCCTCCTCGGCCCGGCGCAGCAGCACCTCCTGGAGCCCGTGGATCCGGCGGGCCACCTCCCGGCCCTCTCGCCGTAGCCAGAGGCGGAGGTCCAGCGCGACCTGGTCGTTGCGGCTCCGCCCCGTGTGGAGCTTCGCCCCGGCCGGGCCGGCGAGCTCGGTGACGCGGCGTTCGACCGCCGTGTGGATGTCCTCGTCGGTGGGGAGGAAGGCGAGCTCGCCGTCGGCGAGCTCGCGCTCCACCCGGTCGAGCGCACCCAGCACCGCGTCCCGCTCCTCCTCGCCGAGCAGCCCGACGCGGGCGAGCATCCGGACGTGGGCCCGCGACCCCGCGAGGTCGTCGGCCGCCAGCCGGCGATCGAAGGGCAGGCTCACCGTGAAGGCGAGCAGGTCGTCGGCCGGACCGGCGTCGAGCCGCCCGTGCCAGAGCGGCCGGCCCCCCGTCTCGCCGGGGCTCACCCGTCGACCCCGCGCTGGCGCCGGGCCCACGTCTCGACGGAGAGCCCCCACAGCCGGACGAACCCGGCGGCGTCGTCGTGGCGGAAGGCGTCGTCGGCCTCGTAGGTCGCCAGCTCGTAGTCGTAGAGGCTCGCCGGCGCCCGGCGCCCGTTGGGGAAGCAGCGGCCCGGCTCGAGCCGCAGGCGGACCTCACCCGAGACGTGCTCCTGCGACGATTCCACGAACGCGTCGAGCGCCTCCTTCAGAGGCGAGAACCACAGGCCGTCGTAGACCAGCTCGGCGTAGCGAGGCTCCAGACGGGCCTTCTCGCGCATGAGGTCGCGCTCCAGGGTGATCGACTCGAGGTCGGCGTGGGCCCGCAGGAGGGCGAGCGCGCCGGGGCACTCGTAGGTCTCCCGGCTCTTGATGCCGACCCGCCGGTTCTCGACCATGTCGAGCCGTCCCCACCCGTAGGCCCCGACGACCTCGTCGAGTCGTGGCAGCAGCTCGTGGAGCGACCGGCGCTCCCCGTCGACGGAGACCGGCACGCCCCGCTCGAAGCCCACCACGAGCTCCCGGGGCTCGGCCGGCGCCGCCGCCACGGGTCGGGTGAGCTCGTAGACGTCCTCCGGCGGGGCCGCCCAGGGGTCCTCCATCTCACCGCACTCGATGGCCCGCCCGACGAGGTTGGCGTCGATCGAGTACGGCTTGGCCCTGGTCACCGTGATCGGGATGTCGAAGCGGTGCGCGTACTCGATGGCCTGCTCCCGGGTGAGGCCCCAGACCCTGACCGGCGCCAGCACCTCCAGGTCGGGGGCCAGCGCCCGGCTCGCCACCTCGAAGCGCACCTGGTCGTTCCCCTTCCCCGTGCAGCCGTGGGCGACGGCGTCGGCACCGTGCTCCCGCGCCGCCCGCACGAGGTGGCGGGCGATGAGCGGTCGCGAGAGGGCCGAGACCAGCGGGTACTTGCCCTCGTACAGGGCGTTCGCCCGGATCGCCGGGGCCACGAACTCGTCGGCGTACTCCCGGCGGGCGTCGACGACCACGGCCTCCACCGCGCCGGCGGCCAGGGCCCGCTCCCGCACGGCGTCGAAGTCGCCGCCCTGGCCGACGTCCGCGGCCAGGGCCACGACCTCGGCACCCCACTCCTCCTGGATCCAGCGCACGGCCACGGAGGTGTCGAGACCACCCGAGTACGCCAGCACGACCCGCTTCGCCATCTCGTCCCTTTCCTACAACCCGGCCAGCGACGCGAGCTCGCCGGCCACCCTGGCCCCTCCCGCCTGCTCGGAGCAGACCACGAGGAGGGTGTCGTCCCCCGCCACCGTGCCCAGGACGTCGGGGAGGCCCGCCCGGTCGAGCGCCGACCCGACCACGTGGGCGGAGCCCGGCGGCGTGCGCAGCACCACGAGGTTCGCCGAGTGGGCGACCTCGACGACGAACTCCCCCATCACCCGCCGCAGGTGGTCCTCGGGGACGGCGCGCTCCTTGGCGTGCTCGGGGATGGCGTAGGCCACCGTGCCGCCGGGGATCCTCACCTTCACCGCGCCCAGCTCCTCGAGGTCGCGGCTCACCGTCGCCTGGGTGGCCACCACGCCGTCGGCGGCCAGCAGCTCCACGAGCTGGGCCTGGCTGGAGACCGCCTGCTCCTCGAGGAGCCGGACGATCCGGTGCTGGCGCTGGGGCTTCCCGAGGGTGGCCATGGCTCACGCAGCCCGTTCGACGAGGTCGGCGAGGAGCACCCTCGCGGCGTCCATCCGGTTGGCGGCCTGGAGCCAGACCCGCGACGCGGGTCCGTCGATGACGGTCGCCGCCACCTCCTCCCCCGGTGGGCGGGAAGGCAGTGGAGGAACACGGCCTTCGGTCCCGCCGCGGCGAGCAGCTCCTCGTTCACCTGGTGGCCCTCGAACGCCACCCGACGGGCGTCGGCCTCCTCCTCCTGGCCCATCGAGGTCCAGACGTCGGTGTAGACCGCGTCCGCGCCCCGCACGGCCTCGAAGGGGTCCGCGACCAGCTCGATCTGGCCGCCGAGGTTGCGGGCCCGGTCGACGACGTCGACGTCGAGCTCGTAGCCCGGTGGCGACGACACGGTCAGCTCGAGCCCGCTGAGCGCGGCGACGAACGCCAGCGACGACGCCACGTTGTTGCCGTCGCCGACGAAGGCGAGCCGGCGTCCCTCGAGCGACCCGAGGCACTCCCGGAGGGTCAGGGCGTCGGCCAGGGCCTGGAGCGGATGGGCGCGGTCCGACAGGAGGTTGACGACCGGCACGTCGACCGAGGCGGCCATCGTCTCGAGGACCGCGTGGTCGTGGACGCGGGCCGCGATCACCGCGCAGTACCCGGCCAGGGTCCGGGCGACGTCCTCCACCGTCTCCCGCACGCCCAGTCCCACGTCCTCGCCCCGGAGGTGGACGGGGTGACCGCCGAGGGACACGACCGCCATCTCGGTGGAGACCCGGGTGCGGGCCGAGGGCTTCTCGAAGAGGACCGCCACCCCCAACCCCTCCAGGGAGCGGGGGACCCGCGCCGGGTCCCGCTTCCAGCGCTGCGCCCGGTCGAGCAGCTCGGCCAGGTGCGCGGCGTCGACGTCGTCCACCTCGAGGAACCGCGTCCCCATCATCCCTCCCTCACCAGGACCGGCGCGAGCGCCGCCACCGCCTCGTCGATCTCCTCGTCGGTCACGAGGAGCGGCGGCGCGAGGCGCAACGCGCTCGGCGTCAACGCGTTGACCACGAGGCCCGCCTCGAGGCACGCCCCGGCCACCGCCCGGGCGTCGAGGCCGTCGACGAGCTCGGCGGCGAGCAGCAGTCCCGCGCCCCTCACCGAGACGACCTCGGGCAGCGCCTCCAGCGACCGGGCCAGCCGCTCCCCCGCCCGGGCGGCGCGACCGGGGACGTCCTCGGACTCCATCACGTCGAGCGTGGCCAGGGCGGCCCGTGCCGCCAGCGGCTGTCCCCCGAACGTGGTCGCGTGCTCGCCGGGGGCCAGCGCGGCGCTCACCTCGGCCCGGGCCCAGCACGCCCCGATGGGCACGCCGTTGCCGAGGGCCTTCGCCATGGTCACCACGTCGGGGCGGATCCCGGAGTGCTGGAAGCCGAACCACCTCCCGGTGCGCCCGAGCCCGGTCTGCACCTCGTCGAGCACGAGGAGGGCCTCCCGCTCGTCGCAGAGCCGGCGCACCTCCTCCAGGTAGCCGGGCGGGGCGGGGACGACGCCTCCCTCTCCCTGGAGCGGCTCGAGCAGGACCGCGCACACGCGCTCGTCGATCGCGCCGGACAGCGCGCCGACGTCGCCGAAGGGGACGTGGCGGAAGCCCGGCGGGAGGGGCTGGAACGGCTCCTGCTTCTGGGTCTGCCCGGTCGCCGCGAGGGTCGTGAGCGTGCGGCCGTGGAACGAGCCGTACGCCGAGACCACGTGGTAGCGCTCCGGGCCGCCGTTGCGCTGGCCGTGGCGGCGGGCGAGCTTGATCGCGCACTCGTTCGCCTCGGCCCCGGAGTTGGCGAAGAACACCCGGCCCCCGCCTCCCACCAGCACGTCGAGCCGGGCCGCCAGGCGGGGCTGCAGGTCGTTGTAGTAGAGGTTCGAGACGTGGAGGAGCGTTCGGGCCTGGTCGGCCAGCGCCTCGGCGACCGCCGGGTGCGCGTGGCCGAGCGACGTGACCGCCAGCCCGGAGAGGAAGTCGAGGTACGCCCGGCCCTCGCTGTCGAAGAGGCGGGTGCCCTCACCCCGGACGAACGCCACCGGTGCCCGGGCGTAGGTGCCCATGACGTGCTCGGCGTCGAGCGCCCGGATCTCGTCGAACGCGCTCGTCGTGGTCACGGGTGCACCATGGTCCCGATCCCCTCCCGGGTGAAGAACTCCAGGAGCAGGGCGTGGGGCAGCCGCCCGTCGAGGATGTGGGCGCGGGCCACACCGTTGCGGAGCGCCGCGACGCAGGAGAGGACCTTCGGGATCATGCCCTCGGACAGCCCCCCGGCCGCGGCGAGCGCCTCGAGCCCGGCGACGTCGATCCGGGAGATGAGGCTGTCCTCGTCGCCGTACTCCGCGTAGAGACCGGCGACGTTCGTCAGGTAGACGAGCTTCTCGGCCCCGAGGGCCTCGGCCACGGCACCCGCCACGGTGTCGGCGTTGACGTTGTAGGCCTGGCCGTCCTCGTCGACCCCCACCGTGGCGACGATCGGGATGAGCTCCTCGTTGAGCAGCCGCCGGAGGATCGAGGGGTCGATGCGGCGGATCTCCCCCACGTAGCCGAGGCGCTCGTCGCGCGGCCCCACCGTGATGAGCCCGGCGTCCTCGCCCGACAGCCCGACCGCGTAGGAGCCATGCCGGTTCACCGAGGCCACGACCTCGCGGTTCACCTTGCCGACGAGCGCCATCCGCACGATGTCGACCGTCTCGGCGTCGGTCACCCGCAGGCCGTCGACGAACTGCGGCTCCTTGCCGAGCCGGCGCATGAGCTCGCTGATCTGCGGCCCGCCGCCGTGCACGACGACCGGGTTCATCCCGACCAGCCGCATGAGGACGATGTCCTGGGCGAACAGGTCGGCGAGGGCGGGATCCTCCATGGCGTTCCCGCCGTACTTCACGACGACGGTCTTGCCCGAGAACTCGCGGATGTAGGGCAGGGCCTCGGCGAGCACACCCGCCTTGGCCCGGGCCTCCTCGGCGCTGACCCGGTGGCCGGTCACGACGTCCTCCGGTTCTCGTCGATGTAGGCGTGGGTGAGGTCGGTCGTGAGCACGGTCGCCTCGCTCCCGCCGGCCCGCAGGTCGCAGCGGACCTCGATCTCGCGACCTTCCATGGACCCCGCCAGGCCCTCCGCGTCGTGGTCCGCGGCGACGCCGTCGCGGCAGACCACGACGCCGTTGTACGCGATCTCGACGGCCTCGGGGTCGAAGCGGGCCCCGCTCGCCCCCAGCTCGGAGAGCACGCGACCCCAGTACGGGTCACCCCCGTAGAGCGAGCACTGGACGAGCTGGCTCCGGGCGACGGCCCGGGCGGCCCGCCGGGCGTCGTCGACCGACCGCGCCCCGCGGACGACGATCCGGGCCAGCTTCGTGGCGCCCTCGGCGTCGGCGGCCATCTGCTCGGCCAGGCTCGAGCACACGCTCGTGAGGGCCTCGCCGAGCGAGTGGAACGCCGGTCCCCCGAACCCGATCGGGCGGTTGCCGGCCGCACCCGACGCCAGGACGAGGACGGTGTCGTTCGTGCTGGTGCAGCCGTCCACGCTGAGCTGGTTGAACGAGACGTCCACCGCCCGCTCGAGCGCGGCGTGGAGGGCCCGGCTCTCGACGGCGGCGTCGGTGGTGAGCACGGCGAGCATCGTGGCCATCGACGGGGCGAGCATGGCCGCCCCCTTGGCGACACCCCCCACGGTGGCCTCGATCCCGTCGCCGACGGCCGCCGCGGCCACCGCCTCCTTGCGGACCGTGTCGGTGGTGAGCATGGCCTCCGCGGCGGCCGCCGAGGCCTCCTCGCCCCCGCGGAGCCCGGCCACCAGGGTGGGGATGGCCGCCTCGACGGCGGGCATCGGGAGCCGGTACCCGATGAGGCCGGTCGAGCACACGAGCACGTCCTCGGTGGCGCAGCCGAGCTCGGAGGCGGTGCGCTCGCACATCCCGAGGGCGTCGGCCCGCCCCGGCGCCCCGGTGGCGGCGTTGGCGTTCCCGGAGCTCAGGACCACCGCGACGGCCCGGCCGTCACGCAGGTGGCGCCGGCTCACCTGAACGGGCGCGGCCTGGCAGAGGTTCGACGTGAAGACCCCGGCCGCGGCCACCGGGCGCCGACCCGCGGTGGCGACCAGCGCCAGGTCCGGATCCCCGCTCGGCTTGATCCCCGCCGCGACGCCCGCCGCCTCGAAGCCCGCCGCCGCCGTGACGCTCACGGGGCCACCCCCACCGCCGGGAGGCCGAGGACCTCGGGCAGCCCCAGGAGCAGGTTGGCCCCCTGGATCGCCTGCCCGCTGGCCCCCTTCACGAGGTTGTCCTCCGCGGCCAGGGCGAGGACGGTCCCGGTCCGCTCGTCGAAGCGGACGGTCACGTGCACGGCGTTCGAGGACCAGGTGGCCTTCGTCGCCGGTGGCTCGTCGAGCACGCGGACGAACGGCTCGCCGTCGTAGAAGTCGCGGTACTCGTCGAGCAGCTTCGCGGTGGACAGCCCGTCCGTCGCGGGGCGGGCCGTGCACGTGGCGAGGATGCCCCGGGTCATGGGGACGAGGTGGGGGGTGAAGAGGACCTGCACGTCCTCGGCGGCCAGGCGTCCGAGGGCCAGCTCGATCTCGGCCGTGTGCCGGTGGGTGAGCAGCCCGTAGGCGCTCACGCTCTCGTTGGCCTCGCTGAAGAGGCTCGGCGCCGAGAGGCCCCGCCCACGACCCGAGACCCCCGAGCAGGCGTTGACCACGATGCCCGCCGGCTCCACGAGCCCGCGCGCGATCGCGGGGGCCAGGGCCAGGCTCGCCGCGGTCGGATAGCAGCCGGGGGCGGCGACGTGCGGTCGCTCCGCCATCTCGGCCCGGAACAGCTCGGGCAGGCCGAACGAGAAGCGGTCGAGCAGCCCGGGGGCGTCGTGCGGCGTGCCGTACCAGCGCTCGTAGACCCCGGCGGGGAGGCGGAAGTCTGCCCCCAGGTCGACGACGTGGGCGACCGCCCCGGCGAGGGCGGGCACGACCCGCTGCGACTCGCCGTGCGGGAGCGCCACGAAGGCCACGTCGAGGCCGGCGAGGTCGGCCGGGTCGAGGGCCGCGTAGCGCAGGGACCCGTACGCGCTCGCCAGGGACGGGTAGAGCTCCCCCACCTCCCGGCCCGCGTTGGCGTCGGCGGTCACGTGGACCACGTCGACCTCCGGGTGCCCGGCGAGGAGGCGGAGCAGCTCCGCCCCCGTGTACCCGGACGCCCCGACGACCCCGGTTCGATACGCCATGCTGCATACTATACATCAGGGTGAATAGCCTTCACCACGGTTTGGTGACCGTCGGGCGGGCACCCCACAATGGGAGGGTGACCCGCACGCACGCGGTCTCGCTCCGGCCCGGCCTCGAGCTCGACTTCACCCGGGCGCCCCTCACGGTGGCCTGGGAGATCACCCGGGCCTGCCCGCTGCGGTGCCTCCACTGCCGGGCCGACGCCCAGCACCGGAGGGACCCTGCCGAGCTCACCACCGAGGAGGGCCTCGACCTCGTCGGCCAGGCCGCCGCCATGGGCGTGCAGGTGTTCGTGGTCACCGGCGGCGACCCGCTCGCCCGTCCCGACTGCTTCGACTTCCTCGCCGCGGCGTCCGGTCACGGCATGCACGCCGGCTTCTCCCCAGCGTCACCCCCGTCTCAAGCCCGAGACGCTCGAGCGGGCCGTCGCCGCGGGACCGGGACCGTGCACCTCAGCCTCGACGGCGCCCGGGCCGAGATCCACGACGGCTTCCGCGGCGTCAAGGGCGCCTTCGAACGCACCCTCCGGCTCCTCGAGGTCACCGCCGGCCTCGACGTCAGGCTCCACGTCGGCACCACCGTCTCCCGGCGGACCCGGGCCGACCTCGAGGCCATGGTGCCGCTCCTCGAGGGCCTCGTCGACCTCTGGAGCCTCTTCTTCCTCGTCCCCACGGGGCGCGGCCAGGTCGCCGACCTGCTCTCCCCCGAGGAGCACGAGGAGGTCATGGTCTGGGCCGCCACCGCCGACCTGCCCTTCCCCGTGCGGACCATCGCCGGTCCGACCTACCGGCGGATCCTGGCCCAGCGGGGCCTGCCGGTGATGCCCGGCGTCAACGACGGCAAGGGGTTCTGCTTCGTGTCGCACCGGGGCGAGGTGTGCCCGTCGGGCTTCCTCCAGCTCCCCGTGGGCAACGTGCGCGACGCGCCCCTCGCCGACTGGTACCGCGACTCGCCCCTCTTCGTGGCCCTGCGGGACCCCGAACGCCTCGGCGGGAAGTGCGGTCGCTGCGACTACCGCGCGCTCTGCGGGGGCAGCCGGGCCCGGGCCTGGGCCCTCACGGGCGACCCCCTGGCCGCCGACCCCACCTGCGCCTACGAGCCGCCCGGCTGAGCGTCGCGGGCGTCAGCCCCGCAGCTCGGCGCCGTGAGCGGCGACCACGGCGTCGATGCAGCGCTGCCGGAGCGCCCCGACCTCCTCGTCGGTGAGGGTGCGGTCCGGAGCCCGGAAGCGCAGGGCGAAGGCCAGGCTCACCCGCCCGGGACCGAGCGCCTCGGACCGGAAGACGTCGAAGAGGCGGACGGACTCCAGGAGGCCGCCCGCGGCCTCCTCCAGGGTGGTCCGCACGGCACCGGCCGGCGCCCGGTCGTCGACCACGAAGGCGAGGTCCACGCCCGAGGCGGGGAAGCGCGACACGGGGCGGTAGGTGCGCTCACGCCGCCGGCCCGCCAGGAGCCGCCCGAGGTCGAGCTCCAGCCCCACGACGGGAGCATCGAGCCCGTAGGCCTCGAGCACCTCGGGGGCCACCTCCCCGACGTGGCCGACCGCCGCGCCGTCGACCACGACCACCGCGGTCCGGCTCGGGTGGAACCCGGTGTGCCACCCCGGTTCCAGGCGCAGGTCCTCGAGCGCCAGGGCCTCGCCGAGCCCCTCGACCAGGTCGACCGCGTCGTAGACGTCGACCGGCCGGTCGGCCTCGTGGGGTCGGCGCTGCACGGTCCCGGCCAGGACCGCGGCCGCGTGCTCGCGCTCGTCGGGCAGGGTCTGGCCCTCCGGCGGGACGAGGAAGACGTTGCCGACCTCGAAGACCGCCACGTCGGCCTGCCCGTGGGCCGCGTTGTGGGCCACGACGCCGAGCAGGCCGGGCAGGATCTGCATCCGCAGCATCGACTCCTCGGCGCGCAGCGGGTTCTCGACCTCCACACCGTCGGCGGGCAGCCCGGCCCGGCCCAGCTCCGCCGGCGACACCAGCGACAGGGTCATGGCCTCCGAGCAGCCCATCGCCGCGAGCACCTCGAGCACGAGCCGGCGTTCCCGCTGGTGGGGCGTGAGCCCCCGACGTGGTCACCCGCCCGCGGCATGGTCCGCGGGATGGCGTTGAGGCCCACGCGGCGCGCGACCTCCTCGACCAGGTCGACCTCGCGCTCGAGGTCGGGCCGGAAGCTCGGCGCCACCGCCACGACCTCGGGCCCCGTCCCCTCGACGTCGACGCCGAGCGGCTCGAGGGCCTCCCGGACGTCGGCGTCGGCGAGCGCGGTCCCCAGGAGGGCGTTGACCCGCTTCGTGCGCAGCCGGATGCGCGGGCGCTCGACCCGGAGCCGGTAGTCGTCGAGCGCGTGCGGCGCCACCTCCGCCGACGCCACCTCCTGGAGCAGCTCGCAGGCCCGGTCGGCTCCGGTGAGCACGCCCTCGGGGTCGACCCCCCGCTCGAAGCGGGCGCTCGACTCGCTCCGCAGGCCCAGCCGCTTCGACGTGCGCCCGATCCCCGTCGGGGTGAAGTAGGCGGCCTCGAGCAGGATCTCCCTGGTGGCCCCGGAGACCTCGGCGGTGCTGCCGCCCATGATCCCGGCCACCGCCTGGGGGACCTGCTCGGCGTCGCAGATGAGGAGGTCGTCGGCGCGCAGCGTCCGCTCGACGTCGTCGAGCGTGGTGATCGTCTCGCCGTCGCGGGCCAGCCGCACCACGATGCCCGGACCACCCAGGCAGGCCAGGTCGAACGCGTGGAGGGGCTGGCCCCGCTCGAGGAGCACGTAGTTGGTGACGTCGACCACGTTCGAGATCGGGCGCAGGCCGGCCAGGGTGAGCCGTCGGGCCATCCAGGCCGGTGACGGTCCCGGGGTCACGTCGGCCACCCGGGCCACGTAGCGCGGGCACCGGTCGGGCGCGTCGACCTCGAGGGTGGCGCGCGAACCGGTCGGGTCGCCGGCCTCCCGCACGAACGGCACCGGCACCTGCAACGGCACCCGGAAGTGGGCGGCGAGGTCACGGGCGACCCCGACCATCGACATCGCGTCGGGCCGGTTGGGGGTCACCTCGAGATCGAAGACCACGTCGTCGAGCCCGAGGACCTCTCGCACGTCCGCGCCCGGCGCGCTCGCCGGGTCGAGGTGGAGGATCCCCTCGTGGTCGTCGCCGAGCCCCAGCTCGCGGGCCGAGCAGAGCATCCCGTCGGACACCTCGCCCCGGATCGTGCGGCGTTCGAGCCGGAGCCCTCCCGGGAGCACGGCCCCGGCGGGCGCGTACGGGACGACGTCACCCGGAGCGACGTTCCTGGCCCCGCACACCACCCGGGTCGTGCGGCCGCCGTGCTCGACGTCGACGAGGGTGAGCTTGTCCGCGCCGGGGTGGGGCCGGACCTCGAGGA
This sequence comes from Acidimicrobiia bacterium, assembly GCA_027494165.1. Taxonomy (GTDB): domain Bacteria; phylum Actinomycetota; class Acidimicrobiia; order IMCC26256; family JAOSJM01; genus JAOSJM01. Next base: position 1,324,395 of record JAOSJM010000001.1, read on the forward strand.
CCTTCGCGACCACCACTCCCACGACGTCGCGCCCCCGGCTCCTCGAGCGCCTCCACCACGAGACCGAGGTGGTCGAGGGCCTCGGCGATCTCGGCCGGAGTCCCCGGGACGGGGGCGAGCTCGCGGATCCAGGACAGGGGGGCACGCATGCGGGCTCCGTCAGTGCATCGGCGTCGGTCAGAGGGTCGCTCAGAACTGCGCGAGGAAGCGCACGTCGTTCTCGAAGTAGGTCTTGATGTGGTCGATGCCGTAGCGCATCTGGGCCATCCGCTCGAGGCCGAAGCCGAACGCGAAGCCCGACACCTCCTCGGGGTCGTACCCGACCGCGAGGAACACGTTGGGGTCGACCATCCCGCACCCGCCGAGCTCGATCCACCCGGTGCCGGAGCACACCGAGCACCCGTTCCCCTCGCAGAAGATGCACGTGACCTCGAACTCGGCGGACGGCTCGGTGAACGGGAAGAACGACGGCCGCAGGCGGGCCGTGTGCCCCTCGCCGAAGTACGCGCGGGTGAAGGCCTCGATGGTGCCGGCGAGGTCGCCGAACGTGATGCCCCGGTCGACCACGAGCCCCTCGATCTGGTGGAACACCGGGGAGTGGCGGGCGTCGAGGGTGTCCCGCCGGTAGCAGCGCCCCGGCATCACGGTGTAGATGGGGGGCCGGCGTCCCTCCATCACCCGGATCTGCACCGGCGAGGTGTGGGTGCGGAGCAGCACCTCCTCGGGCCCTCCGAGGCGGACGTAGAGCGTGTCCCACATCGAGCGGGCCGGGTGGTGAGCCGGCATGTTGAGGGCCTCGAAGTTGTACCAGTCGGTCTCGACCTCGGGACCCTCGGCCACCTGGAAGCCCAGCCCCACGAAGACGTCCTCGAGCTCCTGGCGGACCTGGGTCACGAGGTGGAGGTGCCCCCTCCGCCGGCCGCGCCCGCCCCGGGTGAGGTCGAGCCGCTCCTGCTCCAGCCGGGACCCGGCCCGGGCCGCGGCCAGCTCGGTCCGGCGGGCCTCGAGCAGCTCGAGCACCGCCGCCCGGTAGGCGCCCACGGCCTGCCCGGCCACGGGACGGTCGGCCGGCTCGAGCCCCTTGATCGCCTCGTTGACTGCCGCCGCCGGCGAGCGCTTGCCGGTGAGGCGGCGCTCGAGGGCGTCGAGCGCGTCGAGGTCGGCCGCGGCGGGGATCGCGGCGCGCGCGTCGTCGAGGGCGCGGTCGAGGAGGGTCCGGGCTCCGGCCAGGTCCATCACGAGCCTCCCCGGGCCCGGCGCTGGCGGGCCGCCTCGAAGCACAGCACGGATGCCGCCACGGCGACGTTGAGGGACTCGGCCGGCGGGGCCATCGGGATGGTCACCACGTCGTCGAGCACCGCCTCCACCCGGGGCGCCAGCCCGTGGGCCTCGCTGCCGAGCACGAGGGCGCACGGACCGGCGAGGTCGACCCGGTCGAACGGCCGGCCACCGCGCGCCCGGGTCCCGAGCCGTCGCCGGCCCTGCTCACCGAGCGCGTCGAGCACCTCCACCGGGTCGCCTGCCTCCACCACCGGAACCCCGAAGATCGCCCCGGCCGACGCCCGCACCGCCTTGGGGTTGTGAGGGTCGACCGAACCGTCGCAGAAGACTACCCCGGAGGCCCCCGACGCCTCGGCACTGCGCACGAGCGCACCGGCGTTCCCCGGATCGGAGACCGCGACCGCCACGACGACGGGGCCGCCGGCGCTCAGGGCGTCGAGCTCGCAGGTGACGAGAGGAGCCACCGCGAGCAGCGGCTGGGGCGTGCTGGCGTCCGCGACCCGTTCGAGCACCCCGGGGCCCAGGCGGGTCACCCGGACACCGCAGGCCCGCAGGCGATCCAGCAGCGCGCCGCAGGTGGCCTCGGCGCCGGGAGCGGCGTAGCACGCCTCGATCGGCGCGCCCCGGTCGAGGGCGCCGGCGACGACGCGCGGGCCCTCCAGCACGAACCGGCCGCGCGCCCGGCGTTCGGCACGGTCGCGCAACAGCCGGCGGAGCTGGCGGACCTCGCGGTGGCGAGCCCCCAGGGGCGCTTCGAGGGCCGTGGCTACGCGGCCTCGAGAGCCCCGCGAGCCGCGTCGACCAGCGCGCCGAAGGCCGCCGCGTCGCGCACGGCCAGGTCGGCGAGGACCTTGCGGTCGACGTCGATCTCCGCCGCCCGGAGCCCCGCGATGAACCGCGAGTAGGAGATGTCGTGCTCGCGGCACGCCGCGTTGATCCGCACGATCCACAGCCGCCGGAACTCCCCCTTGCGGGCCCGCCGGTCGCGGTACGCGTAGCGCAGCGACCGCATGACCTGCTCGTTGGCCTTGCGGAAGCTGCGGCTCTTCGCGCCCGAGTACCCCTTCGCGGAGGTCAGCACCGCGCGGCGGTGCTTCTTCCCGCTGACCGAACGCTTCACCCTCGCCATCTCGTCTCCTCCGACCGTTGCTCCGGCGCCCCGGTCCTAGCGCCCCAGCAGGCGCTCGACGTGCTTGCGGTCTCCGCCCGTGACCTCGGCCCCGCGCCCGAGACGGCGGGTCCGCTTCGTGGGCTTCTTCTCGAGCAGGTGCGCCCGGAACGCCTTGCGCCGCCGGATCTTGCCGGTGCCCGTGACCTTGAACCGCTTGGCCGCACCGCGGTGCGTCTTCATCTTGGGCATCAGGCCGCTCCTGTGGTGTCGGAGGCCTCCACCGACGGCTTCGCGCGTGCCGGGCGACCGGCGGCCGGGCGCGCCTTGGGCTCGGGCTTGCGGATCGGGTTGAGGACCATGGTCATGTTGCGCCCGTCCTGGCGCGGCGCCGACTCCACCACCGCCCGGTCCGAGACCTCCTCGGCGATCCGCTCGAGGATCCGCAGGCCGAGCTCCGGGTGCGCCATCTCACGGCCGCGGAACATGATCGTGAGCTTCACCTTGGCGCCCTCGCCGAGGAACCGCTCGACGTGCTTCATCTTGGTGGTGTAGTCGTGGCCGTCGATCTTGGGACGGAACTTCATCTCCTTGATGACGACGTTGCTGGTCTTGCGCCGGGACTCCCTGCGCCGCTGGTCCTGCTCGTACTTGAACTTCCCGAAGTCCATGATCCGACAGACCGGCGGGCTGGCGTTGGGGGCCACCTCGACCAGGTCGAGCTCCTGCTCACGGGCGATGGCGAGCGCTTCGGGGAGCGGGCGGACCCCGAGCTTCTCGCCCTCGGGTCCGACCAGGAGGACCTCACGGGCCCTGATGCGGTCGTTGATCCTGGCGTCGGTCGCAGCGATTGGCGCATCACCCCTTCGTGGTCTCCGCCCCCGGACGCGCCGACGGCGGACACGGGAAGCGTCCGCCGTCGCACCGGCCGAGGCCGGTGGCTCGAAGAACGACCCGGCCCGCCCGGCGGCGGCCGGGTGGGGGGCCCGCTGCCGGACGCACACCGGCTCCGCCGGCCACCGGGCCGGCGGGGGCTCCCCACTTCCCATCTCGGTTGTCGTGCCAGGATACCAGCGTGAGCAGCCTGTGGACACCCTCCGGAGAGCACCGCCCCGAACCGCCGCCCGGCCCCTCGGCCCCTCCCGGTGCGCCCGACGAGGACACCGCCGCACGGATGGCCGAGCTGCGCGAGCAGATCCTGGCCACCCCGGTGGAGGACCTCGTCGCCAACCACGTCATCGGGCTCTGGGAGATCGCCGCGCTGCACCTCGGCGCGGCCCAGGAGCGGGGCCGGGACAGCGTGCGCGCGGCGGGCCTGGTCGTGGACGCGGTCGGCGCCCTCGTCGAGGGCCTCGGCGACCGCCTGGGAGGCCACGCCCCCGCCCTGCGCGAGGCCCTGGCCCAGCTCCGCCTGGCGTACGTCCGGATGGCGGGCCCCACCGCCTCCCCGAGTCGCCCGCAGCGCCGGGCGACGACGAACCCGCCTCCCCCAGCGACTGATGCGCCGCACCCCGGCGATCATCGTCGCCGTCCTCGTCGCGCTCGGCATCACCGCGGGGATCCTCGGAGCGCGGCTCGCCCCCGAGAAGTCCTTCTCCCTCCCGGCGGTGGACGTCGAGGCCCGGCTCCACGGTGACGGCGCGATGACCGTCGTCGAGCACATCACCTACGAGTTCCACGGCTCGTTCAGCTACGGCACGCGGCCCATCCCGATCGGGGCCTACGCGATCGAGGACGTCTCGGTGTCGGAGGCGGGCACGCCGTTGCCGTTCGTCGGCGCCCCCCACAACATCCAGTGGTCGTTCTCGGCCCAGGACGAGACCCGCACCTTCGACATCGCGTACACCGTGCGGGGTGCCGTCCCGGTGGGATCCGACGTCGCCGAGGTCTACTGGAAGTGGGTGGGCGAGGACCATCCGTCCATCGACCGGGTCACCGCCACCCTCGTGCTCCCCGAGGGCGCCACCGACGTCCGGGGCTGGGGCCACGGCCCCCTCCAGGGTGTCGTCACCGTCGATGGGGCCACGGTCCGTTGGGAGGCCGCCGACGTCCCCGAGGGGAGCTTCGTCGAGGGGCGGGTGACGCTGGCCGCGAGCGCGCTCGACGTCCCTTCGGGCGGAGGGCCGCGCCTCGGGCGGATCCTGGCCGAGGAGGAGGCCTGGGCCGCCGCGGCCAACCGGGAGCGTGAGGAGGCCCGGGAGGCGGAGGAGCGGCGCGAGGCGTTGCGTGACGTCGCCACCGTGGTGCTGCCGATCCTCACCCTGGCCTCGGCGGCGGGCTTCCTCCTCGTGTGGCGCCGTTGGGGCGAGGAGCCGCCCCCGCCGACCGACGTCGGCGAGTACGTCCGGGACCTGCCCGACGACCCTCCCGCCGTCGTCGACGCCCTCCTCCACTGGGGCACGGTGCGGCCCCTCGCCCTGTCGGCGACGTTCGTCGACCTCGCCCAGCGCGGCTACCTCGACATCGCCGAGCAACGGGTCGACCGGGCCTTCCTCCCCGACAAGGTCGACTTCGCCTTCACCTGGAAGGGCCGGAGCACCGAGGAGCTCGCGCCGTACGAGCGCAAGGCCCTCGAGAAGCTCTTCCGGGGCCAGGCGACCGCCAGCCAGTCCGACCTCGTCGCCTGGGCGCGGTCCCACCCGTCGTCGGCCCAGTCGTTCTGGCGGGCGTTCCGCCGCAGCGTGTCCGCCGACCTGCGCCGCCGCCGCTACCTGCAGGGGGGCCGGGGGCTGCCGTTCGCCCTGGGCGTCGGAAGCGGCGCGCTGCTGGCGCTCGCCGCCCTCGGGGGCCTCCTCGTCGAGGCGTGGGTCCCGGCCGGCGTGGCCCTGGCGTGGGCCACCGTGCAGCTCGCCCTGACCCCGCTGCTCCGCCAGCGCACCGCGGCCGGGGCCCGACGGGTGGCCGAGTGGCGCGGGGTCCAGCGGTTCCTGCGCGACTTCTCGGAGCTCGAGGAGGCCCCGGCGGGGCACCTGGTCCTCTGGGAGCGGTACCTCGTCTACGCCGTGGCCCTGGGCGTGAGCGAGGAGCTGGTCCGGGGCCTCGCGCTCCGGGTCCCCGAGGCCGCCGCCGACACGGGCTTCGTCCACTGGTACCACGGGTCCTACGGCGGGACCCGCTTCGGGTCGATCGGGTCGTTCGGCACGTCGTTCGGCGCGACCGCGGTGAGCTCGTTCACCCCCGCCTCCAGCGGCTCGGGCGGCGGGGGCGGCTTCTCGGGCGGCGGGGGCGGCGGGGGTGGTGGCGGGGGCATCGGCGCCGGGTGACCCCGGGCGGGCCCGCCCGGGGCGGCGCGGCCCGCCCCGATCCGCGGCTCCCGGGTGTCCCTACCGTCGCCCAGCGGGGGTGACGACACCCGAGACCGCGTCGACGACGACCCGGGTGTCCCTACCGTCGCCCAGCGGGGGTGACGACACCCGGGACGTGCGCCGGGCTCGGTCCGGCGTCACGGCTCCTCGGTCGGGGCCACCGGGTCCAGGCCGAAGGGCGGCGTATCGAACCCCGGGATCGGGCAGTCCCCGCCCAGCTCCTCGGTGATGACGCAGAACGAGGCCAGCGAGGTCTGCCAGACCTCCGAGCCCTCCGGGCGCCACAGCACGATCGTCGTGCCGAAGCGCTCGGGCTCGCGACCCTGGCCCGTCCGGTCGATCTCGACCTCGACCTGCACCGAGGCGGCGGTTCCCGGCGCCATGGTCCACATCGCGTGGGTCACGGGGCCGACGCGCGCGTCGGCGCCCGCGACCGTGGCGGCGAAGGCGTCGAGGACGGCGAGCGCCTGCTCGTCGTCGAGCGGGTCGGGGCCGAGCGGCGAGCTCCGGTCGACCCGGGCCAGGTCGGCCCGCTCGGTGCGGCCGTCGAGCAGCCCCTCGACCACCGGCCGGACGGCGGCCTCGACCTCCGGCGCGACCGGGAGCGGCTCGGGTACCCCGATGACGTCGACGCTCGGGTCGGGCTCGTCGGCCCACGCCGTCCCGGGCGCCGGGGCGCAGTCGACGTCGATCCCCGCCCCGATCATCACGGCCATCCCGAGCACCTCACAGGCGGTCCGGTGCCCCAGCCGCCAGCCGTCGGGGCCCGGCACGGCGTCGCCGGTGACCTCGAGGACCGGGGTGCCACCCAGGGCCACCGAGAACCGGACCACGGCGCGCGGACGGTTCGGCGACACCAGCACCTGCCCCACCGAGGTCTCGGGCCCGTACCCGTCCAGCAGGGACACGACCGCGGCGAACGGCTCGCGCAGGCGCTCGCCGTCCTCGACCAGGGCGACCCGCTCGTCGACCGGCGTGCCCGGCGCCAGGAACCCCTCGACCACCGCCACGACCGACTGCCCGTCGGGGCTCGCCGTGACGTCCCGGTACGCCGGGTCGATCACCTCGGGCGGGCAGCCGAAGCCGAAGGCGTCCAGCACGTGACAGATGCTCTCCAGGGTGTACTTCCAGGCCCCGTCGACCCTCACCGCCTCGACCGCGAGGTCCCGGGCCCCCTGCCCGTCGCCGTCGAGCGGGAACGTGTAGGGCTGGCCGTCGTAGAGGATCCGGAAGCCCACCTCGGCCCGGTCGATCCCCGCCGCCCGCACGTCGACGATCTCGGCGCTCATGCGCTCGTAGACCGACGCGTTCTGCTGGGCGATCGGGGTCACGAGCTCCCGGAGGCGCTCGCCGTCGACCACGACCGACAGCTTCAGGTCGGTGACCTCGGCGGACCCGTCGAAGATGATCCGGCCCAGCTCCTCGAAGGCCGCCCGCAGCTCGGCGACGTCGGCCGGGGTCAGCGTCGCGACGCGCACGGTGTCGTCCCCCCCGTCCTCCTCGCCTCCGGCGCGCAGCGCCACCACCCCGAGCGCCCCGGCCACGAGGGCCGCGGCCGCGCCGGAGGCCACCGCGGCCAGCCACCGCGGGCGGCGCCGGTGGCGAGCCTCCTCGATCGGCTCCGGCAACGGCATGGGTTCCACCACGGTGACCTCCTCGTCGTCGGACCCGTCCGCCCCGTGGGACGCCGGGCCCGGCCCGATGGTTCGCTCGATGCCGACGGTGGCCCGGACCGCGCCCAGGAGATCGGGAGCCGGGCCGTCGTCGGCCCGCAGGAGGCCCCGCAGGACCAGCAGGCGATCGTGGTAGGCGACGCACCGCTCGCAGGTGGCCAGGTGGTCGCGCAGGAGCGCCCCGGCCGGCGCCGCCAGCTCGCCGTCGAGCGCGAGCGAGATCCGCTGCGCCATCTCCGGCTCACACGTCACCGCGCCTCACCCCCCTCCATCCATCGCACGAGCCGGTCCCGGGCGTGGAAGACCCGGCTCTTCACCGTCCCCTCGGGGGCGTCGAGCACCTCGGCCGCCTCCCGGTAGGTCAACCCGGTGACCTCCACGAGCAGCAGCGCCTCGCGCAGCTTGGGCGGCAGGGTGTCGAGCGCCGCCTGCAGCTCGGCACCCAGGCTGGCGTCGGGGACCGGTCGGGGCGGGTCGGCGACCGCCACGAGACGCGCCCGCCGCTGCGCGGCCCGCTGGGCGTCGACCGCGGCGTTGCGCGCGATCTGGAACATCCAGGTCGTGAGCTTGGACCGCCCGTCGAACCCCGGGAGCCCGCGGTGGACCCTCACGAACGTCTCCTGAGCGACGTCCTGGGCCAGGTCCGGGTCGCCCAGGTGGCGGCACAGGAACCGCCACACCGGCCCCTGGTACCGCCGGACGATCTCCTCGAAGGCCCAGGGGTCGCCGGCGGCCGCCGCGGCCGCCACCGCCCCGTCGGGCTCCCCCACCACGCCCCGCACGCCCACCATCCTCTCAGAGCGTCCGCGTTCGGACATCTCGTCCGATAGGACGCCGGGAAGGGGTGATCGGTTGACCTCGGGACGGACCACCGTGGCGGCCGCCGGCACGACCCCGCTCGTCACCCGGTTCATCACCCGGTCCGACGAGCCGCGGCTCCCGGGAGTTCACCGGGTTCACCGGGTTCGCCGGGTCGACCGGTCGGGCGGTGGCGGCAGGGTCAGGTCGGCGTCAGGGCGTCGGCCTCCCAGCGGCCGAGGAGCCCGGCCACGACCTCGAACCTCACGGCCGTCCCGACGGCGATCGTCCGCCCCCCGCCCGTGATCGCGGTGCAGTGGAACGGGTAGCGCCTCCCGTCGGCGGCCTCGACCTCTCCGAGGCCACGGTGCTCGTCGAACGCGACGACGGTGCCGGTGCGCCTCGGTTCCACGTGCCCTCCCGGCGGGCGGCCGACCTCCCGGCCCCGGTCAGTGGACGATCTTCGAGATGGGCAGCTCGATGATGTCGGTGGCCCCGTGCTCGCGCAGAGCCGGGATGAGCGTGTTGATCTCGTTCTTCGACACGACGGTCTCGACCGCGAAGCCGTCCTCCCCGAAGAGCTTCGACACCGTGGGCGACTTCAGGGCCGGGAGCAGCCCGATCACCGCGTCGAGGTCGGCCGCGGGCACGTTGAGCTTGACGAGGACCCGCCCACGGGCCTCCAGCGCCCCGGTCAGCAGGGTCTGCACCTGCTCCATCGCCCGCCGCTTCGCCGGGTCGGCGTGCGCCTCGGGGTTGGCGACGAGCTCGGTGTAGGAGACGAGGATGGTCTCGAGGATGCGCAGGCCCGCCGCCCGCAGCGCCCGGCCGGTCTCGGTGATCTCCACGACCGCGTCGGCGATCTCGGGGATCTTCGCCTCGGTGGCCCCGTAGGAGAGGCTGACGTCGGCCTCGACCCCGTGCTTCTCGAAGAAGCGCCGGGTGAGCCGGGGGTACTCGGTGTGCACCCGGACCCCGGCCGGCAGGTCCCCCACCGAGCCGGCCGGCGCGTCCGCGGCCACGGCCAGCACGAGACGGATGGGGCGGGCGGTCGCCTTCGAGTAGTGGAGCTCGGTGAGCGAGACGACGTCGGCTCCGGTCTCCTCGATCCAGTCCCGGCCCGTGATCCCCATGTCGAACAGGCCGGACGCGACGTAGGTCGGGATCTCCTGGGGCCGCAGGATCCGCACGTCGTCGACGCGCGGGTCGTCGATGGTGGCCCGGTAGTCGACCTCCGAGGACCGGCTCAGCGGAAGGTCGGCATCCTCGAAGAGCTGGATGGTCGCTCGCTCCAGCGAACCCTTGGGCAGGACGAGACGGAGCATGCTCAGTCCCCCGTCTTGGGGAGCTGGCGCAGCAGGTCGACCATCTCGATCGCCGTCAGCGCGGCCTCGTAGCCCTTGTTGCCGGTCCCGGGGCCCGACGACCGCTCCACCGCCTGCTCGAGGTCGTCGGTGGTGAGCACCCCGAAGAGGACGGGCACGCCCGTGTCGAGCGCCGCCCGGGTGCAGCCCGCCGCGGCCTGACCGGCCACGTACTCGAAGTGCGGGGTCCCCCCGCGGATCACCGCGCCGAGGCAGACCACGGCGTCGACCTCCCCCGGAGGCGGCGAGCCGCTTCGCCACCAGGGGGATCTCGAAGGCCCCCGGCACCCACACGACCGTGACCGCGGCGTCGTCGAGCCCATGGCGGCGCAGGCCCTCGAGCGCGCCGTCGAGCAGCGCCCGGCTGATCGTCTCGTTGAAGCGCGCCACGACGACGCTGATCCGCATGCCCGTCGCGCCCAGGTGGCCCTCGTACCGGGCGTAGGAGCCCATTCAGCTTCCTCCCAGGCCCTCGTCCTCGATCTCCAGGAAGTGCCCGAGCTTCTCGCGCTTGGCGCGAAGGTAGGCGATGTTCTCGTGGTTCGGCGTGGTGGTGAGCGCCACCCGCTCCACGATCTCGAGGCCGAAGCCGTCGAGACCACCGTACTTGGCCGGGTTGTTCGTCATGAGCCGCATCGTCGTGATCCCCAGGTCGACCAGGATCTGGGACCCGATCCCGTACTCCCGCGAGTCGACGGGCAGCCCGAGCTCCACGTTCGCCTCGACCGTGTCGCGACCCTGGTCCTGGAGCGAGTAGGCCCGCAGCTTGTGCCCCAGCCCGATCCCGCGGCCCTCGTGGCCCCGGAGGTACACGACGACGCCCTGGTCCGCCTCCGCGATGATCCGCAGGGCCTCGTCGAGCTGGTGACCGCAGTCGCAGCGCATCGACCCGAACACGTCGCCGGTGAGGCACTCGGAGTGCACCCGCACGAGGACCCGCGGCTGCCCCGCCACCTCGCCCCGCACGAAGGCCATGTGCTCGACCCCGTCGAGCAGCGACTCGTACACGTAGGCGGTGAAGTCGCCGTGCTGGGTGGGGATGCGGGCCTCGGAGACCCGCCGGACGAGCTTCTCGCGGTGGCGGCGGTAGCGGATCAGGTCGGCGATGGAGATGAGCTGGAGCCCGTGCTCGGCGGCGAAGCGCTCGAGCTGGGGCAGCCGGGCCATGGTGCCGTCGTCGTTGACCACCTCGGCGAGCACCCCGGCCGGGTACAGCCCCGCGAGCCGGGCCAGGTCGACCGCGGCCTCGGTGTGCCCGGCCCGCTTCAGCACGCCGCCCTCCCGGTACCGGAGGGGGAAGATGTGCCCGGGGCGGGCCAGGTCTTCGGGTCCGATGGAGTGGTCGATGAGCGCCAGCACCGTCGCCGCCCGGTCGGCGGCCGAGATGCCCGTGGTCGTACCCCGCTTCGCGTCGACCGAGACCGTGAACGCGGTGCGCTGCCCCTCGGTGTTGTCGGCGACCATGAGCGGGAGCTGGAGCTCGTCGAGCCGCTCCCCGACGATCGGGAGGCAGATGACCCCGCTGGTGTGACGGACCATGAACCCGATCGCCTCGGGCGTCACCTTCTCGGCCGCCATGATGAGGTCGCCCTCGTTCTCCCGGTCCTCGTCGTCGACGACGACCACCAGCTCACCGCGTCGGATGGCCCCGATCGCGTTCTCGATCTCCGTGAACGGCATGCTCATCGCTCCTCTGACGGACGCACCAGGAGGCGTTCCACGTACTTGGCGAGCACGTCGACCTCGATGTTCACCGGCGCGCCCACGTCCTTGTGACCCAGGGTCGTGACCTCCCCGGTGTGGGGGATCACGGCGACGTCGAAGCCGTCCCGGCCGAGGGCGGCGACGGTGAGGCTCACCCCGTCGACCGCGACCGAGCCCTTCTCGACGACGTATCGAAGCAGGGGCGCCGGGACCTCGACGGTGACCCTCGTCGACCCGTCGGGCAGCGGCCGCCGCCCCGCCACACGCCCCACGCCGTCGACGTGCCCCTGGACCAGGTGTCCCCCGAGCCGGTCCTCGAGGCGGACCGGGCGCTCGAGGTTCACGGGGTCCCCGGGGGCGAGGTCGCCCAGGCAGGTGCGCTCGAGGGTCTCGGTCACCGCGTCGGCCGCCCACCACCCCGGACCGAGCTCCACCACCGTGAGGCAGCACCCGTTGACCGCGATCGAGGCGCCGAGCTCCGCGTCGGTGAGCACGGTGGAGGCCTCGATCTCGAGGCGCGCGCCCCCGGATCGGGGCTCGACGCCCCGCACCCGGCCCAGCTCCTCCACGATCCCGGTGAACATCAGGCGTCTCCGTCAGGGGGCCCGTCGGGGGGCTCGAGATCGAGGCGCACGTCGTCGCCGAGGCGGGCGACGGCGGCGAGGTGCCAGCGCCGGGCCCGGGCGAGGGTCGCCGGCCCGGGGCCCGCGAGCGCGGGCCACCCGTCGGGGCCGAGGAACGTCGGGGCGACGTAGGCCACGATGCGATCGACGAGTCCGGCCCGGAGGAGCGCGGCGTGCAGCGTCGGGCCACCCTCGACCATGGCCTGGAGGACGCCCCGGGCGCCGAGCAGCTCGAGGACGGCACGCGGGTCGACGCCGCCGTCGACGCCGGGCGCGACGGTCTCGACCTTGGCGCCCGCGGCGACCCAGGCCTCCACGGCGCGCCGGGGGGCCCGGTCGGTCGTGACCACCAGGGTGGCCGCGAGGTCCGGGTCGAAGAGCGGGCCGTCGGCCGCGACCCGGCCGCGGGCGTCGAGGAGCACCCGGAGCGGCTGGCGGTCGACCGCCGCGTGCCGGACGGTGAGGGCGGGGCGGTCGGCCAGCGCGGTGCCCGAGCCGACGACGACGGCCTGGGAGTCGGCCCGGAGGCCGTGGGCGTCGGCCCGGGCCTCCCCCGCGGTGATCCAGCGCGTGGACCCGTCGGCCGCGGCGACCCGACCGTCGAGGCTGACCGCGGTCTTCACCAGGCAGAAGGCCCGCCCGTGGCGGCGGTGGTGGAGGTAGGGGCCCAGCGACCGGCGGACCTCGTCGCTCCCGGGTCCGACCTCCACGTCCACGCCGTGGGCGCGCAGCCGGGCGATGCCCTGCCCGGCGACGTCGGGGTCGGGGTCCTCGACCCCGACGACGACGCGCGCCACGCCGGCGTCGAGGAGAGCGTCGGCGCACGGGGGGTCCGGCCGTGGTGGGCGCAGGGCTCGAGGGTGACGTACGCGGTGGCGCCCCGGGCCCGGTCGCCGGCCGCGCGAAGGGCGACGACCTCGGCGTGCGGGCCCCCCGGTGGGCGGGTGGCGCCCTCGCCCACCACGACGCCGTCCCTCACGACGAGGCAGCCGACCCAGGGGTTGGGGGCGGTGACGCGCCGCGCCGCGTGCCCGAGGGCCACCGCCAGCGCCATCGCCTCGTCGCCTCGCACCGCTACCTCCACGCCCACGGGGGCGCTGCCCGTCCCTCGGGGCGTGCGGCGGCACCGCCGCGCCAGGCGGCGCGGCACGAGCCGGCCCTCTCCCATCCGGACTCTCACCGTCGGCCCAGGACTGGGCGGGAGGATCCCCTCCCCACCGCACCTGGTCGACCACACGGCTGGCGGCCGTGGGCTCGCGGGCTTCCGCACGTGGCGGTCACCGCCGGTCGGGACTTGCACCCAAACCCCGAGGGCTGTGCAGCGAGCTGCACTTGACTGTCGGGTCAAGCATAGCCTTCCACGATCTGACAGCCCCTCAGACGGTGGGCTCGCCCGGCCCGTTCAGTGCGGCCGGCCCCCGGACAGGAGGTCGAGGGCGTGGGGAAGGGCCGGGAGGACGGCCTCGAGGCACTCGACCGCGCCCCGGGCCGAACCGGGGAGGTTGCACACCAGGGCCTCCCCCACCGTGCCGCACACTCCCCGCGAGAGGAGGCCGTGGGGCCCGCTCGCGGCCCGCATGCCCTCGGCGAGCCCGGGGGCTTCCCGCTCGACCACGAGGCGGGTCCCCTCGGGCGTGAGGTCCCGGGGCCCGAACCCTGTCCCCCGGTGGTGACCACGAGCCCGGTGAAGCAGCCCGTCATGCTCGAGAGGGCGTCGCGGACCGACTCCACCCCGTCGGCGACCACCGCCTGCTCGACGACCTCGAACCCGGCGTCGGCCAGTCGGGCGGCCACGGCCGCGCCCGAGGCGTCCTCCCGGGTCCCGGCGACCACCCCGTCGGAGACCGTGAGGACCTTCGCGGACCACGGCGGGGTCAGGACGCCTCCCCGTCGATCACGAACCCCGATCTCCCGAGCCGTTTCGCCGCCGTCTTCATCTCGGTCGAGACGACCGACGCCTCCCACTGGGTCCGGATCTCCCGGCAGGCGGTGGTGGCGACCCCGATGGCGATGCCGAGCAGGGGCGCCCTCCGCAGCCCGGCGTCGCCGCGGCGGTCCGCGACCTCGATGTACCCGCGCTCCGCGTCGACCGCGTCGTAGAGCGTTCCGATGCCCGCGTCGAAGGCCGCCACCGCGTCGCGACAGACGGCCGGCGCCACCCGGGGGGCCGTGATCAGGACGAAGTCGTCGCCACCCACGTGGCCGGCGAAGGCCGGGTCGCTCGGGTGGCGGGCCAGCGCCTCGGTGAGGACCCGGGCCGTGAACTTGATGACCTCGTCGCCGCGGAGGAAGCCGTAGTGGTCGTTGAAGGACTTGAAGTCGTTGAGGTCGGCGTAGAGCAGCGCGAACCGGGGGTCGGCCCGGGCCACCAGGCGCTCGAGCTCCGCGGCGATCCTGAAGTTCCCCGGGAGGCGCGTGAGCGGCGAGAGGTCCCGCATCTGGGTGACCCGCCGGAGCACGCTGCGGACCCGGGCGACCAGCTCCGCTGGCTCGAACGGCTTCACGACGTAGTCGTCCGCCCCGACCGAGAAGCCGCGCAGCTTGTCGCTGGCGACGCTCTTGGCCGTGAGCAGGATCACCGCGGTGTTGGCGGTCCGGGGATCGGAGCGCAGCCGGTCGCAGACGTCGAACCCGTCGAGGCCGGGCATCACGATGTCGAGCAGGACGAGGTCGGGCTGGAGCAGCCGGGCCTGCTCGAGGGCCTCGGGACCCGAGTGGGCCAGGTGGACCTCGTACCCCTCGAGCTGGAGGTTGACCTCGACGGCGGCCGCGACGTCGAGGTCGTCGTCGACGATCAGGACGACCTCGGCCACCCCGCCTCCCGGATCCGTCGGGCCGCGGCCAGGGGGTTCTCCGCGTGGAAGATCGCGCTGCCCGCGACCAGGATGTCGACCCCGGCCCGGGTCGCGGCCGGAGCCGTCTCGACGTTGATGCCCCCGTCGATCTCGATCTCCACCGGCAGGCCGCGCTCGTCGACGATCCGCCGGGCCGCGGCCACCTTCGTGAGGACCTCGGGGATGAACTCCTGCCCGCCCCAGCCCGGGTTGACGCTCATCACGAGGAGCAGGTCGATCCGGTCGAGGTACGGCGCCACCGCCTCGAACGGCGTGGGTGGGCTGAGCACGAGCCCGGCCCGCATGTCGAGGGCACGGATCCGGGCCAGGAGTGGCGTCGGGTCGCCCAGCTCCACGTGGATCGTGATGCCGTCGGCCCCGGCCTCGGCGAAGTCGTCGAGCAGCACCCCGGGGTTGTCGACCATGAGGTGGCAGTCGAGGAAGAGGTCGGTCCTCTTCCGCAGGGACTTCACGACCGGCGGGCCGATCGTGAGGTTCGGCACGAAGTGGCCGTCCATCACGTCGACGTGGAGGAGGTCGGCCTCGGCGGCCACGCGCTCCACCTCCGCGGCCAGGTCGGCGAAGTCCGCCGACAGGATCGACGGCGCGAGCTTCATCGGGCCAGGCTATCCGGTCCCCCGCCCGTCCCCGGCCGCCGGTGGCCGCCGGAGGGCGAGCACGAACATCCCGTCGGTCCCGGTGTCGCCGGGCAGCAGCAGCGCGCCCCGGCCCCACGGTCGCCAGGGGGGACCTGGCGGGTCGGCGGGCACCAGGTACGGCAGGGCCTCGGCCGCCCAGCGATCCACCCCCCGGGTCTCCTCGTCCGTCCACGTGCAGACCGAGTAGACGAGGGTGCCGCCCGCGGACAGCGCACCCGCGGCCTCGGCGACCAGGGCCTGCTGCAACGCCGCCAGCCGGGCCGGGTCCTCGGGCCCCACCCGCCATCGGGCCTCGGGCCGGCGCCGGAGGACGCCGAGGCCGGTGCAGGGGGCGTCGAGGAGGACCCGGTCGAACCAGCCCGCGAGGGGCAGAGCGCGCCCGTCGGCGACGACCGGGACCACGGCGGGGAGCCCGAGCCGGGTCGCGGCCGCGCCCACGAGCCGGGTGCGCCCGGGGTGGACGTCGACGGCCACCACGAGCCCGCCGGGCCCCACCCGCTCCCCGATCGCCGTGGCCTTCCCGCCGGGTGCGGCGGCGACCTCGAGCACCCGTTCCCCGGGACGGGGATCGAGGACCTCCACGACGGCCTGGCTCCCCTCGTCCTGGGGCGTCGCGCGCCCTTCGGCCACCGCGGGGAGTCGCGCCGGATCGCCCGTGCCCCGGACCACGAGCGCCCCGGGCACCAGCCGGCCGGGCTCCACCGTCGCGCCGCTCGCCACCAGCTCGGCCGCGAGGGCCTCGGGGGTGCTGCGGCCCCGGTGGGGCCGCAGGGTGACCGCCGCGGAGGCGTTGTCGGCCTCGAGGGTGGCGGTCGCGGCGTCGAGCCCCACCGCGGCGACGAGGCGCTCGACCATCCAGTCGGGGTGCGACGTGCGGATCGCCACGCTGGCCACGTCGTCGCCCTCCGGCCAGGGCCACGGGGGACCGAGCCGGGCGGTGGCCCGCAGGACCGCGTTGACGAGCGGCCGGCTCCGGGGCCGGCGCCGGGCCACCGCCGTGACGGTCTCGCCCACCGCGGCGTGGGCCGGGACGCCGGCCACGAGCTGGTGGGCGCCCAGACGGAGCCCGGCCCGCACCTCGGCGTCCAGGGCACCGAGCCGGCGGTCGAGGCAGCCGGCGAGGAGGAAGTCGAGCGCCCGCTGCCGCCGCAGCGTCCCGTACACGAGCTCGGTGGCGAAGGCCCGGTCGCGTCGCGAGAGCGCCGACCGGCGCAGGAGCTCCGGGAGGAGCAGGTTGGCGAAGGCGCCCTGCTCGACCCGCACCAGGGCCTCCAGGGCCACGTCACGGGCGCTCGTGGGGCGGCGGTCCCCCGGCCTCCCCGCCGGAACCCTCCGGCGCGGGGGCCGGCTCACCCTCCGAGCACGGGACGGGAACCGCGCTGTCCGGCCAGCCAGGCGCTCGCGGCCATCGCCCGGCGCCCCTCGGGCTGGACCTCGACCAGGACCAGCACGCCGTCGCCGGTGGCGACCCGGGCCTCGTCGACCAGGGTGCCCGGCGCGCCGCCGCCCGGCTCGGCCCGGGCCCGCCACACCTTGAGGCGCTGCCCGTCGGACGTCGTCCAGGCCCCGGGCCGGGGGTTGCCGGCCCGCACGAGCCGGGCGAGGGCGCCGGCCGGCTGCGACCAGTCGATGCGGAACTCGTCGGCCGTCAGCTTCTCCGCGTAGGTGGCCTCCCCTTCCTGGGGGGCGGGCTCGATCCGCCCGATGTCCGGCAGCGTCTCGACGAGGAGGGCGGCTCCGGCCTCCACCAGCCGGGCCCGCAGCTCCCCGGCGGTCTCCTCCGGTCCGATGGCGAGCGTCCGGGCCGCGTAGACCGGCCCGGTGTCGAGCCCCTCCTCGACCGCCATGATGCACACCCCGGTCTCCCGGTCGCCCGCGAGGACGGCTCGCTCGACCGGGGCCGCTCCCCGCCACCGGGGCAGGAGCGAGAAGTGCACGTTCACGAAGCCGAGCGGGAGGGCCTCGAGGAGGGCCGACGGGAGGAGCTGCCCGAAGGCCACCACCACGCCCAGCGTCGCCCCCGACGCCGCGACCTCGTCGATCACCTCCCGGGCCCGGTCCGGGGTCCGCACGGGTAGCCCGAGCTCGAGCGCGGCCTGCTTCACCGGGCTCGCTACCGGTGCTCCCCGGCGCCCGCGACGGCGATCGGGCTGGCTGACGACGAGGGCGACGTCGTGGCCCGCCCCGACGAGGGCCCGCAGCGCGGGGACCGCGTCGGCCGGGGTACCGAGGAAGACGAGGCGCACGGGGCCCGGCCCGCTCCGGGCCCGCTCAGAGCGCGGCGCCCTCGCGCCGGGCGCCGGCGAGCAGGTCCTGCTCGCGCAGCTCCCGCAGCGCCTGCTTGCGGGCGTCGCGGTCGAGACGGTCGAGGAGGAGGACCCCGTCGAGGTGATCGAGCTCGTGGAGGAAGACCCGGGCCTCGAGCTCGTCGGCCTCCACCACGACCTCGCGGCCGTCGAGGTCGAGACCCCGGAGCGTCACGACCTTCGGCCGGACGACCTCGAAGTGGAGGCCGGGCAGGGACAGGCACCCCTCCTCGAAGGACCACTCGCCGGTCGCCTCGACGACCACGGGGTTCACCACGACCCGTGGCCCCTCGCCCACGTCGTAGGTGAAGAGGCGCCGCTGCACCCCCACCTGGGGCGCAGCCAGACCGAGGCCGTGGGCCTCGACCATGGTGTCGAACATGGCGTCGACGAGCCGGGCCAGGGAGCCGTCGAGCTCCTCGACCTCGCGCGACCGCTGCTTGAGCACGGGGTCGCCGAAGAGACGGATCGGGTACGTCGCCACGAGCTCAGGCTACCAGCCGCCCTCCTGACGTCCGCGCGGCGGGTCGGGCGACGCGGCGCGGTCGCTCAGACCCGAAGCGGGTCCACGTCGACCCGGAGCCGACCGCGCGCCCGCGCCTCGGCGAGGCGCTCGCCCAGCGCGTCGCAGAGCACCTCGACCGAGGCCGCGCGGGCCAGCGCCCGCCCCCGGCTCGGACCGAGGACCGTGACCCCGGTCGCCTCCCCGGAGGGCCGCGGCGGCCGCCTCGACCGCGTCGTCGTCTCCCGCCAGCTCGGCCATCGCGCCGAACGGCGGGTAGCCCAGCGCCTTCCGGCGCTCCGCCTCCACCGGCCAGCACCGCCCCGGGTCGGCGTGGGCCACCGCGTCGAGGACCTCGTGACCCGGCATCCGGGTCTGGACGAGCACGCGCCCCGGTCCCCGGCGACCACCGACGAGACGGGCGGCGCGCACGAGGAGCCAGAGGGCCTGCTCGGCGGCCCGGTACCGCGCCGCGAGGAGCTCCTGGTCCAGCTCGAGGAAGGCGACGAGGACGACCGGACGACCGGGGAGGCGCGGCACCCGGTGCAGCACGGCCTCGGTGCCGACGAGGACGTCGGCCGGGGGAACGTCGCCGGACGTGCCGGTGACCTCGGCCACCGTCCACCGTGGGAGCAGGGCGGCGAGGTCGTCGCGCACCCTCCCGACGCCGGGCCGCAGCGCCTTCAGGCGGCCGCTCCCGCAGCCCAGGCAGAGGCGGGGACGGGTCGCCCCGCACCGGGGGCAGGCGAGGGCGGCGGCCGGCTCGCCGGTCGTCTCCTCGACCGCGCCGCCGCAGGCCTCGCAGCACGCCGGGTCGCCGCACGCCGCGCACACGAGCAGCCGCGCCCGTCCCCTCCGGTTGAGCACGCACACGGCCCGGCCCTCGCCGTCGACCGCCCGGTGGAGCGCCGTGGCCAGCCGGGCCCCGAGGAGCCCGCTCCCCGGGGGCTCCTCACGACGGTCGACGACCTCGAGGAGCGGCCACCCGTCCCGCTCCAGCGCCCGGGGCGGGCGCAACGGCTCTCCGCCGGCCGCCCGGGCTTCCAGGGTGGGCGCGGGGCTGACCAGCGTCACCCGGGCCCCGGCCCGCCGGGCCCGCTCCACCGCCAGCTCGCGGGCGTGCCAGGTCGGGGCCCGCTCCTCCTTCAGGGACTCGTCGCCCTCGTCGAGCACCACGAGGGCCGCCAGGTCCGGCACCGGGGCGAGCACGGCGAGGCGGCCGCCGACGACCACGCACTCCCCGGCCCGGGCCGCCTGCCACGCCGCCGTCCGCTCGGAATCGGACCGGTCCGCCCGCAGGACCACGGGACGCCGGCCCCGCCGCTCCAGCTCGCGGACGAGCACGGCCGTGCGGGCCGCGTCGGGGACCACCACGACCGTCGACCCGCTGTCGGCGAGGAGCCCGGCCACCAGGGCCCGGCGGTCCGCCGCCGGCGGCCACGCCACGACCCCGACCGGGCTGGCCACGGCCTCGCGAACCGGCGCCGGGGGCGGCACCTCCGGCGGAGCCGGCGACGCGGGCTCGACCCTCGCGACGGGCCCGGGCGCCACCACGTTGGGGGGCGACGCGGCTCGCAGCAGCGGGACGACCGAGCCCCCGAAGCGCCAGGCCCCCCACGTGGCGAGCTCGACGACCTCGGGCGGAGGGCCGGCGGAGACCACCGCGTGCAGCGGCCGGAGCCGGGCGGGCTCGGTGGCGGGAGCCACGGCGTCCTCGATCACCCAGCCCCGGACCCGGCGACCGTGCAGCGGGACCCGCACGACGGTCCCGACCGCGACCGCCCCGGCCATATTCTCGGGGACCGCGTAGTCGAAGGCACGGTCGAGCGCCGGGACGTCGGGCCGGACCCGGCAGACGCGCACGGGTCCTCGAGAGCTAGGCGAGCGACTCGGCCGCCGCCCGCAGCGACTCGGCGGGCTCGGCCACCTGCTCCCAGGTGAACTCCTTCTCCGGCCGACCGAAGTGCCCGTAGGCGGCCGTCTTGCGGAAGATCGGGCGGCGCAGGTCGAGCCGCTCGATGATGGCCGCCGGCCTCAGGTCGAAGTGGTCCAGGATCAGGCCCGGGAGCTTCTCGGGATCGATCTCGGAGGTGCCGAACGTGTCGACCATCACCGACACCGGCCGGGCCACGCCGATGGCGTAGGCCACCTGCACCTCGCACCGCCGGGCGATGCCGGCGGCCACCACGGCCTTGGCGACCTGGCGGACCGCGTAGGCGGCCGAGCGGTCGACCTTCGTGGGGTCCTTCCCGGAGAAGGCGCCGCCACCGTGCCGGGCCATGCCGCCGTAGGTGTCGACGATGATCTTGCGCCCGGTGAGCCCGGTGTCCGCGTGAGGGCCGCCCAGCTCGAACAGCCCCGTGGGGTTGCAGAGCAGCTCGAAGTCGTCGCCGGCGAACTGGGGCGGGAGCAGCGGCCGGACGACGTGCTCGAGCAGGTCCGGCTTCAGCAGCGTATCGAGGTCGATGCCCGGCTGGTGCTGGGTGGAGATCAGCACGGTGCGCAGCCTCCGGGGGGCACCGTCCTCGTACTCGATGGTCACCTGGGTCTTCCCGTCGGGCCGCAGGTACGGGAGCACCCCGGCCTTGCGGACCTCGGAGAGGCGGTGGGCCAGCCGGTGCGCCAGCCAGATCGGCATCGGCATGAGGTCGTCGGTCTCGTCGCAGGCGAAGCCGAACATCATCCCCTGGTCGCCGGCCCCCACCTCGTCGTACAGGTGGTCCGCACCGGCACGCTGCTCGTACGCCTTGTCGACCCCCATGGCGATGTCCGGCGACTGCTCGTCGATCGAGGTGATGACGCCGCAGGTGTTGCCGTCGAACCCATAGGACTCGCGGTCGTAGCCGATGCCCCGGATCGTGTCCCGGACGACCCGGGGGATGTCGACGTAGCCGGTCGTGCTGATCTCGCCGGCGACGACCACGAGCCCGGTCGTCACGAGCGTCTCGCAGGCGACCCGGCTGGCCGGGTCCTCCTCGAGGAGCGCGTCGAGCACCGCGTCGCTGACCTGGTCGCACATCTTGTCCGGGTGGCCCTCGGTGACCGACTCGGACGTGAACGTGAAGCGGCTGCTCACCGCGACTCCTTCCGCATCATGTCCCCCACGCGGTCGAGGACGGTCCGGGCCAGCTCGGCCTTCGACATCAGGGGCAGCTCCTCGACCCCCCCGCCGAGTCCAGCAGGATCGCCCGATTGGTGTCGACCTCGAACCCCGCTCCGGGGGCGGTGACGTCGTTGGCGACCATGAGGTCGACGCGCTTGGCCGCCATCTTGGCCGCGGCGTGCTCGCGGAGCCGGTTCGTCTCGGCCGCGAACCCCACGAGGAGCTGACCCCGCTTGCGCTCGGCGAGCGACCCCAGGATGTCGATGGTCGGCTCGAGCACGATCTCGGGGACTCCGTCGCCCTTCTTCAGCTTCTGGTCGGCCACCGCCTTGGGCCGGAAGTCGGCCACCGCCGCCGCCATGATCACGGCGTCGAGCTCGTCGAAGCGGGCCAGCACGGCCCCGGCCATCTCCTCGGCGGTCTCGACCCGCACGACCTCGGCGACGCCGGGAGCCGGCCGGTCGGCGGTCGTGACCAACGACACCCGGGCGCCGCGGCCCGCGGCCTCGACGGCGAGGGCGTGGCCCATCTTCCCCCGACGAGCGGTTGCCGACGAAGCGGACCGGGTCGATCGGCTCGCGCGTCCCGCCGGCGGTGACGAGCAGCCGCGCGCCGTGCAGCGCACCCCCGAAAAGCCCGGCGACCTCGGCCACGATCCGTCCCGGCTCCGCCAGCCGACCGGCACCGACGTCGCCCCCGGCCAGCGGTCCGGTCTCCGGCTCGACCACCCGGACGCCGCGCCGCCGGAGCGTGCTCAGGTTCTCCTGCACGGCGGGGTGCTCCCACATCTCGGTGTGCATCGCCGGAGCCACGACGACCGGCGCCCGCGTGGCGAGGAGCGTCGCGGTCAGCAGGTCGTCGGAGATGCCCGCCGCGTACTTGCCGAGCAACTTGGCGGTCGCCGGGGCGACCAGGACGAGGTCGGCCGACTGGCCGAGGAGCGTGTGTGGGATCGGTTCGGGCCCGCCGAACAGCGAGGTCCGGGCGGGCTCCGACGCGAGCGCCGAGAACGTCAGCGGCCCCACGAAGCGCGTGGCGTCACGGGTCAGCACGGGGGACACGTGGGCGCCCGCGAGGACGAGGCGGCGGCAGAGCTCCACGGCCTTGTAGGCGGCGATGCCGCCGGCGACGCCCAGGACGATGCGCCGCCCCCCGAGCTGGACCTCGTCCCCGGCGCCTGGCTGGTGCATCGCCCCCGAGCCTCGGGTCTACTCGGCCTCGGTGTCCTCGCCGGCGTCGGGCTCGATGGGCTCGGCGACGATCTTCCCCGCCTCGATCTCCTCGAGGGCGATCGAGAGGGGCTTGCGGGACACGGAGGTGACCTGCGGGGGGACGATCCGGCCCAGGCCCTCCCCCAGCTGGTTGTAGTAGTCGTTGATCTCACGGGCCCGCAGCGCGGCCAGCGTGACCAACGTGAACTTCGAGCCCACCTGGTCGAGGAGCTCCTCCATCCGGGGCTCCGTGAGCGAGGCGCGGCGATCGGCCATGCGTGGGTGCTCCTCTCGGGTGGGCCTGGCGGCGGTCCGGCGGCGCCTACGGGGCGTGCGGACGCGAGCGGTGGGCGCTCAGGATAGCAGCCACCGCGTCGACGGCCCGCTCCAGCTCGTCGTTGACGACCACGTGGTCGAACCGGTCGGCCAGCGACTCCTCGGCCTCGGCCTCGGCGAGGCGCCGCTCGAAGGCGGCCTCGTCGAACCCGGGGCTGGCCTCGTCGCGGGCCCGCAGGCGGTCCCGTTGGACCTCGCGGGACGGGGGGCGGAGGAACACGAGGACCGCCTCGGGAAAGGCCTCCTTCACGGCCAGCGCCCCCTGGACGTCGACCTCGACGAGCACGTCGTCGCCCGCGGCCAGGTGCTCCTCGACGGGGCCCCGCGGCGTGCCCTTGAGGTCCCCGAAGACCTCGAACCACTCGAGGAAGCCACCGTCGGCGGCGAGGCGCTCGAACTCCTCGCGCGACACGAAGTGGTAGTCGACGCCGTCGACCTCACCCGGCCTCGGCGGGCGGGTGTTGGCCGAGACCGAGAACCAGAGCCTCGGCTCCCGGTCGAGCAGCCGCCGGCCGACCGTGCCCTTCCCGGCCCCCGAGGGGCCCGCGAGCACCAGCAGCACGCCCAGCGCGGCTCAGCCGAAGCGCTCGAGAAGGGCGTCGCGCTGGTTGCGGCCCAGGCCGCGCAGGCGCCGGCTCTCGCTGATCTCGAGCTCCTCCATGAGCCGCCGGGCCCGGACCTTCCCGACCCCGGGGAGGGACTCCAGGACGCTCACGACCTTGAGCTTGGCGAGCACCTCGTCGCGGTCTCCCTGCTCGAAGAGCTCCTTGAGGCTCAACGAGCCCATCTTGAGCTTCTCCTTCACCTCGGCGCGCTGGCGGGCGCGACGGCGGCCTTCTCGAGCGCGGCCTGACGCTGCTCGGGCGTGAGCGACGGGGGCAGGGGCATCGGCGGGGAACCTCCGGCATCGGCGGACGGGCGCCCGGTCGGTGGTCCCAGCACGGGGACCTGCGGGACCAGGGATCCGGCTCAGTATAGGCAGGCCACCCCGCACGGCAAGGCTGGGGGCCGCCCCGCCTCCGGCAGGCGCCGCGGCCCCACCCTCAGGCCGCGCCCTCCACGGCCGCGGCGATCCGGGCCGCGGTCCCCGCCGGGTCCGCGGCCGCCGTCACGGCCCGACCGACCACGAGCAGGTCGGCGCCGAGCCGTGCCACCGTGGCCGGGTCCCCCACCCGGGCCTGGTCGTGCGCGGGACCGCCCTCCAGCCGTATCCCCGGGACGACCGTCACCAGGCCGGGGTGTGCGGCCCTCAGGGAGCCCACCTCGTCGGCGGAGCACACGACGCCCCCGCAGCCGGCCTCGACCGCGGCCGCGAGGCGAGCGGGGAAGACCGCCGCGTCGGGCTCGCTGGTGAGGACGGTGACCCCGAGCGCCAGCGCCGGGTCGCACCCGGCCGCGGCGGCGCCCTCTCCCAGGCCCTCGACCGCGGCCCGGAGCATCTCCACGCCGCCGGCGCAGTGGACGGTGACGTAGCCCACCCCGAGGCCCCCGAGGATCCGGCACGCCCGCCCGACCGTCGTCGGGATGTCGTGGAGCTTCACGTCGAGGAACACTCGCCACCCGAGGTCGTGCAGCCGCTCGACCGCCTCCCGCCCGGCCGCGGCGTGGAGCTCGAGACCGACCTTGGCCACGCCGAACCAGGGATCGAGCCGACGGGCCAGCTCGAGGGCCTCCCCGAGGTCGGGGACGTCGAGGGCCAGGGCCAACCGCTCGCGGGACGAGGTCACCGCGGCCCGTCTTCCTCGAGGGCGCCCGTCAGGTCGGCGACCCGCGCCACGGCGTGCCTGGCGCACCAGTCGCGCAGCTCCTCCCGGATGCGCAGGGCCGCCCGGGGCTCCCGGAAGGTCGCTGTCCCCACGCCGATCGCGGTCGCCCCGGCGAGGAGCATCTCGACCGCGTCGAGCCCCGACGTCACACCCCCGGTTCCCACGATCGGGATGCCCGGCAGGGCCCGCGCCGTCTCCCAGACCGCCCGCAGCGCGATGGGCTTGATGGCCGGGCCCGAGACCCCGCCGCCGCCCGCGCCCAGGGCCGGGCGCCGCCGCTCCGCGTCGACGGCCAGCCCCATGACCGTGTTCACGAGGGTGAGGCCCGTGGCCCCGGCGTCCACCGCGGCCCGCGCGACGTCGACCAGCGACCTGACGTTGGGCGACAGCTTGGCCAGCACCGGGAGGTCACCGGCCTCGGCGAAGGCCGCTGCCACGGCCGCCCCCGTGGCCTCGGGCGAGTGGGCGAACATCTCGGACCGGTCCTCGACGTTCGGGCAGCTCACGTTGACCTCGACGGCCACCAGGTCGGCCCGGGCGGGGGCGAGGAGGCGGACCGCCGCCGCGAAGTCGTCGACCGTGCGCCCCCAGACCGAGGCGATCACCCGCGCCCCCGTCGCCCGCAGCCCGGGCAGCTCGTCGGAGACCCAGCGCTCCACCCCGGGGCCCTGGAGCCCGACCGAGTTGATCATCCCGGCCGGCACCGGGTGGAGTCGGGGCGGAGGGTTGCCCGGCCACGGGAACGGCGCGAGGGACTTCACGGTCACCGCTCCGAGCTCGGCGGGGTCGCAGACCGCGGCCAGCTCGCCGGCGTGCCCGAAGGTCCCGGAGGCGGCCACGACCGGGTTCGGGAGCTCGACGGGCCCCAGGCGGACCGCGAGATCGACGACGGCCTCCCGGCGGGTTCGGCGTCGGCCCCGGAGGAGGTCCAACTCAGACCTCGAGCCCGAGCTGCCGGTCGCGGTGGTACTCCTGGAGCGGCCGGACGATCGGCTCGTGGGCCGCCCGCTCGTGGATCCCGGCCGCGGCGGCGAGGGCGGCCGCCACGGTCGTGAGGCACGGCACCCCGTGCACGAGCGCGGCGCGCCGGATGTGGCGCCGTCGGCCCTCGGCCCGCGGCCCCGCGGCGTGTTGACGACGAGGTCGACCTGACCCGAGGAGATGAGCTCGACGGCGTCGACGCCGGAGGGCTCCCCGACCTTGGCCACGACCACCTCGACGGGGACGCCCTCGTCCACCAGGGCCTTGGCGGTCCCCGCCGTGGCCGCCAGGGAGAAGCCGAGCGCCGCGAAGCGCCGGCCGGCGAGCATCCCGCCCGGCTTGTCGCGATCGGCAAGGGACAGGAAGACGGTGCCCGCCCCGGGCAGCGGGTTGCCCGCCGCGGCCTGGCTCTTGGCGAAGGCGATGCCGAACGACCGGTCGATGCCCATGACCTCCCCGGTCGAGCGCATCTCGGGACCGAGCAGCGTGTCGACCTCGGGGAACCGGTCGAAGGGCAGCACGGCCTCCTTCACGGCGACGTGCCCGCCCTCGGCCGGCGGCGTGAGCAGGCCCTCCTCACGGAGCTCGGCCAGGGTGGCGCCGAGCATCACCCGGGCCCCGACCTTGGCGAGCGGGACCCCGGTCGCCTTGCTGACGAAGGGCACCGTTCGGCTGGCCCGCGGGTTGGCCTCGATCACGTAGACCGTTCCGTCCTTCACCGCGTACTGGACGTTGAGCAGGCCCCGCACGTCGAGGGCCTCGGCCAGGGCGCGCGTGTGGTCCTCGACGACCGCCACGACCTCGCCGGAGAGGGACGGCGGCGGCAGGGCACAGGCCGAGTCTCCCGAGTGCACGCCGGCCTCCTCGATGTGCTCCATGACCCCGCCGACGAGGACCTCGCCGGCGGCATCGCGGATCGCGTCGACGTCGACCTCGACGGCCTCCTCGAGGAACCGGTCGATGAGCGCCGGGCGCTCGGCGGACAGGCCGCCCTCCCGCCCGAGGGACCCCGAGGCCGCGAGCTCGGCCATGGCCGCCTCGAGGTCGGACGGGTCGTACACGATCTGCATCGCCCGCCCGCCCAGCACGTAGGACGGGCGCACGAGGAGCGGGTACCCGACCCGTCGCCCGACCTCGAGCGCCTCCTGGACCGTGACCGCCGTGCCGCCCTCGGGTTGGGGGATCCCGAGGCGCTCGCACAGCGCGTTGAACCGCTCCCGGTCCTCGGCGAGGTCGATCGAGTCGGGGCTCGTGCCCAGGACCGCGACGCCCGCCTCCTCCAGCACGTGAGCGAGCTTCAGCGGGGTCTGGCCGCCCAGGGCGACCACGACGCCGACCGGTCGGATGGCCTCGCAGACGTCGAGGACCTCTTCGGCGCCCAGTGGCTCGAAGAACAGGCGGTCGCTGGTGTCGTAGTCGGTCGATACGGTCTCGGGGTTGCAGTTCACCATGACCGTCTCGTACCCGGCCTCGGAGAGGGCGAAGGCGGCGTGGACGCAGCAGTAGTCGAACTCCACGCCCTGGCCGATCCGGTTGGGCCCGCTGCCCAGGATCACGACCGCCGGTCGTTCCACCGGGTCGACCTCGTCGTCGTCCTCGTAGGTGCCGTAGTGGTACGGGGTCCGGGCGGCGAACTCGGCCGCGCAGGTGTCGACGGTCTTGTAGGTGACCCCCACCCCGGCGTCGAGACGGGCGCGCCGGACGGCCCCGGCGGGCTCGCCCCACAGGTAGGCGAGCTGGCCGTCGCCGAAGCCGAACCGCTTCACCCTCCGCCAGTCGGCCCGGGTCATCCCGGCCAGGCCCGCCGCCGTGGCTCGCTCCCGCTCCTCGACGATCTGGAGGATCTGGTCGAGGAACCAGGGGTCGATGCCCGTCGCCTCGTGGAGCCGCTCGACCGACACGAACCGCCGCAGCGCCGCCTCGACGTAGAACAGCCGCTCGGGGGTCGGTGTCGCGGCCGCCACCACCAGGTCGTCCTCCGACATCCCGTCGAGGACCCGTTCGGCCGGGTCCGCGTTGAGCCCCAGCCGGCCGCCCTCCAGGGACCGCAGCGCCTTCTGGAGCGACTCGGGGAACGTGCGACCGATGGCCATCACCTCGCCCACCGACTGCATCATGGTGCCGAGCACGGGGACGCCCCCGGGAGCTTCTCGAAGGCCCAGCGCGGGACCTTCGTGACCACGTAGTCGATGGTGGGTTCGAAGGACGCGGGGGTCTCGCCGGTGATGTCGTTGGGGATCTCGTCGAGCGAGTAGCCGACGGCGAGGCGGGCGGCGATCTTCGCGATCGGGAAGCCCGTGGCCTTGCTGGCCAGGGCGCTCGACCGCGAGACGCGCGGGTTCATCTCGATGACGACCTGCGCTCCGTCGGCCGGGTTCACGGCGAACTGGATGTTGGAGCCACCGGTGTCCACCCCGATCCGCCGGATGCAGTCGAAGGCGGCGTCGCGCATCCGCTGGTACTCGACGTCGGTGAGGGTCTGCGCCGGCGCCACGGTGATGGAGTCGCCGGTGTGGACGCCCATGGGGTCGAGGTTCTCGATCGAGCACACGACCACCGCGTTGTCGACCCGGTCCCGCATGACCTCGAGCTCGTACTCCTTCCACCCCGCGACCGACTGCTCGATGAGGATCTCCGACACCGGGCTGGCCGCGAGGCCCCGCGTCGCCACGCCGCGCAGCTCGTCGGGGGTGAACGCGACGCCGGTCCCGCCACCGCCGAGGATGAACGACGGTCGCACGATGAGCGGGAACCCGACCTCGTCGCCGACGCTCATCGCCTCGTCGAGGGAGTACGCGAAGCCCGAGCGCGGGACCGCGAGGCCGATCTCCTCCATCGCCGCCTTGAACCGCTGGCGGTTCTCGGCGGTGCGGATCGCCTCGACGTCGGCCCCGATCAGCTCCACGCCCCGGGCGTCGAGCACACCGGCCTCGTGGAGCCCGACCGCGAGGTTGAGGGCGGTCTGCCCGCCCAGGGTGGGCAGGAGGGCATCGGGCCGCTCCTGCTCGATGATCCGGGCCAGCGTGGCGACCTCGAGCGGCTCGACGTAGGTCGCGTCGGCGAACTCGGGGTCGGTCATGATCGTGGCCGGGTTCGAGTTCACGAGCACCACGCGGTAGCCCTCCGCCCGCAGCACCTTGCAGGCCTGGGTCCCCGAGTAGTCGAACTCGCACGCCTGGCCGATGACGATCGGCCCGCTGCCGACGATGAGGATCGTCTCGAGATCGTCGCGGCGAGGCACCTAGGCAGGCTCCGTCATGAGGCGGGTGAACTCCCCGAACAGGTAGGCGGCGTCGTGGGGGCCGGGGCCGGCCTCGGGGTGGTACTGCACGCCGAACGCGGGGACGTCCCGGGCCCGGATCCCCTCGCACACGCCGTCGTTCAGGTTGGTGTGGGTGACCTCGACGGCGCCGCCGAGCGAGTCGGGATCGACCGCGTAGTTGTGGTTCTGGCTCGTGATCTCGACCCCGCCGGTGGCGAGACGGCGGACCGGGTGGTTGGCGCCGTGGTGCCCGAAGCGGAGCTTGAAGGTCCGGCCGCCGAGCGCGAGGGCCAGGATCTGGTGCCCCAGGCAGATGCCGAACACCGGGGTCCGGCCCAGGAGGGCGCGGACGTTCTCGGCCGCGCCGGCGACCGCGGCGGGGTCTCCGGGACCGTTCGACAGGAAGACGCCGTCGGGCTCGCGGGCCAGGACGTCCGCCGCCGGGGTGCCGGCGGGTACCACCTCCACGTGGCAACCCGCGGCGCGCAGGTGGCGCAGGATGGTGGCCTTGATCCCGAAGTCGTAGGCGACGACGAAGAACGGGGCGTCGGGGTCCCCCACCCGGTAGGGCTCGCCGGTCGTGACCGACGCGACCAGGTCGACGCCCTCGGTCCCGGGAGCGGTGATCGCCGCCTCGCGCAGCACGTCCTCCCCGGCCGCGCCGAAGGCGCCCGGCATCGCGCCGACCTCGCGGACGTGGCGGGTGAGGCGGCGGGTGTCGACGCCCGCGATGCCGGCCACGCGGTGACGGCGGAGGAACCCGCCGAGGTCCTCGGTGGCCCGCCAGCTCGAGGGGCGCCGGGCCAGGTCGCGCAGCACGACGCCCCGGCAGGCCGGCTGCCGGCTCTCGTCGTCGTGGGGGTTCACCCCGTAGTTGCCGACGTGAGGGTAGGTGAAGGTGATGACCTGTCCCGCGTAGGACGGGTCCGTGACGATCTCCTGGTAACCGGTGAGGGCGGTGTTGAACACCACCTCTCCGACCGCGACGCCGCTCTCCGGCTCCCAACCCACCGCCTCGCCCTCGAAGGTCGTGCCGTCGGCGAGGACGAGGAGCGCTTCGCTCATCGGCGCGCCTCTCCGTCGAGCACCACGGGTTCCCCCCGGAGCAACGTGTGGCGGACCCTGCCCGCCAGCTTCCAGCCGGCGAAGGGCGTGTTGCGGGCCCGGCTGGCCAGGCGGGCGGGCTCCACCTCCCAGGTGGCGGCGGGGTCGAACACACAGAGGTTGGCCGGATTCCCGGGCTCGATCGGGCCTCCCTGCCCGGCCAGGCCGGCGATGGCCGCCGGCCTCCACGAGAGGGCGGCGAGGGCCTGGCGGAGGTCGAGGACGCCGGGCTCGACGAGCTCGGTGAGCACGAGGGCCAGGGTCGTCTCGAGGCCCAGCATCCCCGGGGGAGCCTCCTCGAAGGGCCGCTCCTTGTCCTCGGCGCGGTGTGGGGCGTGGTCGGTCGCGATGGCGTCGATCGTGCCGTCGGCCAGCCCGGCCCGGAGCGCCTCCACGTCGGTGCGGGTCCGCAGCGGTGGGTGGACCTTGAAGGCGGGGTCGAAGGTGGCGCAGTGCGCGTCGGTGAGGGTGAGGTGGTGTGGGGCGACCTCGGCCGTCACCGCCACACCCCGCGTCCGGGCCTCCCGCACCAGCTCCACGGCGCGTGCCGTCGAGAGGTGCAGGAAGTGGATCCGGGCCCCGACGCGCTCGGCGAGGAGGAGGTCGCGGGCGACGACGACGGTCTCGGCCTCGGCGGGTCGCCCGCGGATGCCCAGGCGGCTCGACCACTCGCCCTCGTGCATGGAGCCCCGACCGGCGAGCGCCGGGTCCTCGGCGTGCTGGGCGACGACGGCCCCGGGGAGCGAACGGGCGTACTCCAGCGCCCGCCGCATCACGCCGGCGTCGGCGACGCAGGCCCCGTCGTCGGTGAAGACCCGCACGCCGAGCCCGTGGAGCTCGCCCATGGGCGCCAGCTCCTCGCCCCGGCGCCCCTTGGTGATGCATCCCGACGACGCCACCTCGCAGGCCGCCCGGGCCCCCGTCGCCAGCACCGACGCGACCACCGCCCCGTCGTCGAGGGGAGGGGTCGTGTTGGGCATGGCCAGCACCGCGGTGTAGCCGCCCAGCGCGGCCGCCCGGGCCCCCGTCTCGATGGTCTCCGCGTCCTCGTCGCCGGGCTCCCGCAGGTGGGCGTGGAGGTCGACGAGCCCCGGGGCGACGACGCACCCGCTCGCGTCGAGGGTCGTGGCGGCCTCGAGACCCTCCCCCACGGCCACCACGAGGCCGTCGCGCACGAGGACGTCGGCGACCCGCTCCCCCGTGGCGTCGACGACCCGGCCACCCCGCAGCACCAGCTCAGGCAACGGTCCCTCCCGATCCGAGGAGCGAGTAGAGCACGGCCATGCGGACGGCCACCCCGTTGGTGACCTGCTCGGTGACGACCGAGGCGGGGCCGTCGGCCACCTCGGCCGCGATCTCGACCCCGCGGTTCATGGGACCGGGGTGCATCACGAGGGCGTCCGGCCGCAGGCGGGCGGCCCGGGCGGCGTCGAGCCCGTAGCGGGCCGTGTACTCGCGCAGGCTCGGGAGGAGGGCCTCGCTCTGGCGCTCCCGCTGGATCCGGAGGAGGTAGAGGACGTCGGCGTCGGGGAGGACGGTGTCGAGCTCGTGGGACACGGTGACCGGCCAGCCCTCGAGCGACTCGGGCATCAGTGTGGGCGGACCGACCAGGACGACCTCGGCCCCCAGGGCCGCGAGGGCCTTCACGCCGCTGCGGGCCACCCGGGAGTGGCGGACGTCGCCGACGACCGCGACCCGCAGACCGTGCAGATCGGGGCCCCGGTGGTGGCGGAGGGTGTGGAGGTCGAGCAGGGCCTGGGTGGGGTGCTCGTGGCAGCCGTCCCCGGCGTTCACGACGCTGGCGTGGATCCACGACGCGACGCGGTGCGGGGCTCCGGCGCTGGCGTGGCGGACCACCACCGCGTCGATCCCCATCGCCTCGATGGTCTGCACGGTGTCGCGCAGGCTCTCGCCCTTCGCGACGGACGAGCTGCCCACGGTGAAGCTCATCGTGTCCGCCGAGAGGCGCTTGGCGGCGGTCTCGAACGAGAGCCGGGTCCGGGTCGACTCCTCGTAGAAGAGGGACACGACGGTCTTGCCGCGCAGGGCCGGGACCTTGGGGATCTCCCGCCTCGTGACCTCGAGGAAGGACTCGGCCAGGTCGAGGACCTCGAGGATCCCCTCGCGGCCCAGGTCGTCGACGGACAGCAGGTGGCGTCCGCTCACGAGGGCCCCGCGGCGGGCTCGGCGACGCCGACCGGCCCCCAGATCTCGATCGCGTCCTCGCCGCCGTCGACGTCGGTGAGGCGGACCCGGACGTCCTCGGCCACCTTCGTGGGCAGGTTCTTGCCGACGAAGTCGGCGCGGATCGGCAGCTCCCGGTGGCCCCGGTCGACCAGCACCGCGAGCTGGACGGCCCGGGGCCGCCCCAGCTCCGTCAGGGCGTCGAGCGCGGCCCGGACGGTGCGGCCGGTGAAGACGACGTCGTCGACGAGGACGACGACCCGTCCGGTCACGTCGACGGGGATCTCGGTCGGCCCGAGCGGCTGCACCCGCCGGAGCCCGATGTCGTCGCGGTAGAAGGCGACGTCGAGCGCCCCGACGGGGACGGTCACACCCTCGAACCGCTCGATGGCCTCCGCCAGCCGTCGGGCGACGGCCAGGCCCCGCGTGTAGAGGCCGACGAGGACGACGTCGCCGGGGCCGTGGTTGCGCTCCACGATCTCGTGGGCGATGCGGGTGTGGGCCCGCCGGAGGTCGTCGGCGTCGAGCACCCGGGCCCGGAGAACGAGACGACCCCCGTCGGGGGTCGTGTCCGCGCGTCCTGCTCGTTCTTCTCGTGCCGTCTCGGCGGCGTCGGGCGTGCCCACCGGGCCTCCTCCGTCGGGGCCTCACGGGACCCCGTTCACGGTTCGGCTCAGGGTAGCACGGCGCCGCGCCGGCGCCGTCGGGGGCTCAGCCGGACAGCAGCACGTCCACCAGCTCGCCCTGGAGCTCCGTCAGCCATCCGTAGAGGGAGAGGGCGGGAACCGCCGGGTCGCCGGGGTCGAGGGCCTCGAGGTCGGTGTCCTCGGTGACGCCGAGGCGCGCCCCGAGGGCGAGGCGCAGGTCGTTGAGCACGCCCAGCCAGGCCGCCGTGGCCTCCTCGTCGAGGAGGGTCTCCGTCCGGCCTCCGACCTTCCGCGCCCCGTCCAGGCCGGCGGTGAGGAGGTCGAGGGCCGCCATCCGCCCGGCGAGCAGCTCGGGATGGGCGAAGCGCTGCCACTCCGCCTCGGCCTCCTCCTCGGTGGGGTCGAGGTACGCCCGGGGGAAGAGGCGATCCAGCGCGGAATCCCCGGCCGCCAGGCCGGACTCGAGCAGCCGGCGCAGCTCGGTGGGGAGGTCGCGCAGCACCCGGGCCTCGTCGGGGGCGAGGGAGACCGCGACGCCGTGGCGAGAGCGGCGGAAGCGCCGGCGGAACATCACCGGTCCCGCTCCATCGTGGCCCACAGCCCGTGGGCGTGGAGCCGGGCCACGTCGGCCTCGGCCTTCTCCCGGCCCCCGTGGGACACGACCGCCTTCCCGTCGTGGTGGACCTGCAGCATGAGCCGGGTCGCCTTCGCACGCGAGTAGCCGAAGAGCTTCTGGAGCACGAGGACGACGTACGACATGAGGTTCACCGGATCGTTCCACACGATGACCAGCCACGGACGGTCGGTGACGACCCGCTCGTCTTCGACCGGCTCCTCGACCTCCACCGGCGCCTCGACCGGAGCGGACGTCGCCGCGGTCACCGGGGCCGGCTCCGCAGGTGCTCGGCGATGCGGGCGAGGAGGCCGTTCACGAACCGGCCCGAGTCCTTGGTGGAGTACTGCTTGGCCAGCTCGACGGCCTCGCTGATGACCACCCCGGTGGGCACCTCGGACTGCCACCCGAGCTCGTAGCAGGCGAGGCGGAGGACGGCCCGGTCGACCACCGGCATCCGCTCGAGGGCCCAGTGCTCGGAGTACTTGCGCAGGAGGGCATCGATCTCGTCGCGGTGCTCCTCGACGCCGCGCAGCAGGGCGACCGTGTAGGGCTCGGCCGGCGCCGGGAGCCCATCGAGCAGGCCCTCGACGGACAGGTCGCGCAGCTCCAGCTCGTAGCTGAGGCTCAACGCTCGCTCCCGGGCCTCGCGACGCGTCGCCATGGCCGAACCCCTCTCAGGCGCGGGTGAGGTACTCCCCGGAGCGGGTGTCGACCTTGATGCGGTCGCCGACCTCCACGAACAGGGGGACCTGGACCACCAGGCCGGTCTCGACGGTGGCGGGCTTGCGCGCCCCCGACACGCGGTCTCCCTGGATCCCCGGCTCGGTCTCGGTCACCGAGAGCTCGACGGCGGCCGGCAGGTCCACCCCGATGACCTGGCCCTGGTAGGTGGGGAGGACGACCGTGTCGCCCTCCTTGAGGTACTTCACCGCGTCGCCGAGCTCGGCCGCCTCGACCGGGACCTGGTCGTAGGTCGCGTTGTCCATGAACACGAACGCGCTGCCCTCGCGGTAGAGGAACTGCATCTCGCGCTTCTCGATGACCGCGAGCGGGACCTTCTCGTCGGCCCGGAACGTCCGGTCGACCACCGCGCCGGTGCGGTAGTTCTTCAGCTTGGTGCGGACGAACGCGCCGCCCTTGCCCGGCTTCACGTGCTGGAACTCGACGACGGTCACGAGGCCCTCGGGCAGGTCGAGGGCCATGCCGTTCTTGAGGTCGTTCGTGGACACGTTCACAGGACGAGATCTTTCGGGGAGGCGGTCAGCGGTTCGGCGCCCTCGTCGGTGACGGCGACCGTGTCCTCGATGCGCACGCCCCCGGTCCCGGGGAGGTAGACGCCCGGCTCGACGGTCACCACGGAGCCCGCGGCCACCGTATCACGGGAGGTCGACGCCAGACGCGGGGCCTCGTGGACCTCGAGCCCCAGGCCGTGACCGGTGCTGTGGGGGAACGCCTCCCCCAGCCCGGCTGCCTCGATCACCGACCGGGCGGCCCGGTCGATCGCCGCGCACTCCGCCCCGGCCCGCACCGCCTCGCGCCCGGCTCGCTGGGCCTCGAGCACGACGCGGTGGAACCGCCGCGCGTCGTCCCCGGGGTCGCCCACGCTGACCGTCCGGGTGCAGTCGGAGCAGTAGCCGTCGACGACGCAGCCGAAGTCGATCACCACGAGCTCGGCGGGACCGACGACCCGGTCGCTCGGGCGGGCGTGGGGGCGCGAGCCGTTGGGGCCGGACGCCACGATCGTCTCGAAGCTGGGGCCGCTCGCCCCCCGGCGGCGCATGGCCACCTCGAGGGCCAGGGCGAGCTCCGCCTCGGTGGGTCGCTCGGCCAGGACCGGGAGCACCTCGGCCAGGGCCTCGTCGGCGACGGCACACGCGGCCCGGATCCGGGCCACCTCCCCGGCGTCCTTCACCCGCCGGAGGGCCTCCACCAGACCCTCGGTCGGCACGATCTCGACGGGGGCCAACCGCTCCGACAGCGCCCGCTGGACCGCCCAGGTGACCGCGTGGGCCTCGAGGCCCAGACGGCCCAGCCCGTGGGCCGCGCCGGCGAGGAGCCGGTGCTGGTCGACCTGGGTGGCGGCCACCTCGATCTCGGCCGGGACCCCGGCCTCACGGACCTGCCCGGTCGCCTGCTCGGCGTAGCGGCCGTCGGTGACGAGCACGGCGTCGGCGTCGGTCGGCACGAGCAGCATCCCGGCCGAGCCGGTGAAGCCGGTGAGGTAGCGGACGTTCGGCCGGTGCGTCACCAGGAGCCCGGGGACCCCCGCCGCGCCCAGCGAGGCCCGCAGGCGGTCGAGACGAGCCGCGACGTCGAGCGGCGGGAGGTCGGGAGGGCGCGAGACGCGGACGGGGACGGGGCTCATCGCCCGGACAGGCAGGCCGCCACCGCCTCGACCGCCAACCGGTACCCGTGCTCGCCGAACCCGGCCACGGTGCCGGTCACGACCGGGGCGACGACCGAGGTCCGGCGCCAGGACTCCCGCGCGGACGGGTTCGAGACGTGCAGCTCCACCTTCACGCCGTCGTAGGCGGCGAGGGCGTCGGCCAGGGCGAACGAGTAGTGGGTGAGGGCACCGGGGTTCACGACCACCGCGGCGCAGCGTCCTCGCGCCCCCTGCACCGCCTCCACCAGGTCGCCCTCGTGGTTCGACTGCACGTGCTCCAGGGTGTGGCCGTGGGCCTCGGCGACCTCACGGGCCGCGGCCACGAGGTCGTCGAGCGTGCGGGTCCCGTAGACCTCCGGCTCACGCTCGCCGAGGAGGTTCAGGTTCGGTCCGGACAGGAACAGGATCGTGGCCACGACATCAGCCTTCCACGCCCACGGCCCGGAGCGCGCGCTCCACCGCCCAGGACGGAGGGTCGTCGACCCGCTCGATCCCGCCGGACCCGGGGAGCACGAACGTGAGGCCACCGCGCGCCTTCTTGTCGCGAGCCATGACGGCCAGGAGCTCCGCGGCGAGGGCCCCTCCGGGCACGACCACCGGTAGGCCGAGCCCGGTGAGGATCTCCCGGTGCCGGTCGGCCGTCGCCGGCTCGACCCGCTCGAGGGCGCCGGCGAGCTCCGCCGCGAACACGAGCCCGACGGCGACGGCCTCGCCGTGGAAGAGGTCGTAGCCCCCCGCGGTCTCGAGGGCGTGGGCCAGCGTGTGACCGAGGTTGAGGACGGCCCGCCGGCCCGTGCGCTCGTCGGGGTCGGCCTCCACCACCGCGGCCTTGGTGGCCACGCACCGGGCCACCAGCTCGGCCAGGACCGCCGGGTCCCGGCCGAGCACGCGGGTCGTCTCCCGCTCGAGGATCTCGGCCGCCCCCGCGGCCGCCTCCTCGTCCATCAGGGCGTACTTCGCGACCTCGCCGAGCCCCGAGCGGTACTCCCGCTCCGGGAGGGAGGCGAGGGTCTCGACGTCGGCCACGACGCCGAGGGGATGGTGGAAGGCCCCGACCAGGTTCTTGCCCTCGGGGAGGTTCACCCCGGTCTTGCCGCCGACCGCCGAGTCGACCTGGGCGAGGAGGGTGGTGGGCACCTGGACGACGTCGACCCCCCGGTAGTAGCAGGCGGCCGCGAAGCCGGCCGTGTCGCCGACGACGCCTCCCCCCAGGGCGACCACGGCGTCGTCCCGGAGGAGGCCCCAGGCGGCGAAGCCCCGGGCCAGGTCCTCGACGGTGGCGAGGACCTTCGCCTCCTCGCCTTCGCCCATCAGGAACAGCTCCGTCGCGGCGCCGGCTCCCTCGATCGCGTCCCGGACCGGTCCGGCGTGGTGGGCGGCGACCCCCGGCTGGCTCACGACGGCCGCCCGCCGCCGCCCGGCGAGGAGACCGCCGACCTCGGCGAGGACCCCCGCGCCGACGACCGCGTCGTAGCGGCGCGCCGGGACCGACACGGTCACCCGTCGCACGGCGGGAACACCTCCAGGACGGCGTCGGTGACCTCGTCGACGGTGCGGTCCGCGGTCTCCACCCGGGTGTGGGCGGTCGCGGCGTACGCGGCGGCCCGCAGCGCGGCGAGGCGCTCGAGGGTGGCGAGCGGCGGCTCGCCACCGGCGAGCAGCGGCCGGGCCGAGCCCCCGCCCACCCGACCGGCCAGGACCTCGGGCGGGGCGTGCAGCCACACGACGAAGCCGGCGTCGCGCAACCGCCGCCGGTTGACCGGGTCGAGCACCGCGCCCCCGCCGCAGGACACGACGAGCGGCTCCGGCGACCGGGCGACGTCGGCGACCGCGGCGCGCTCCAGGTCCCGGAAGCCCGCTTCTCCCACCGACCCGAAGAGCTCGGCCACGGTCGCACCGGCCGTGGCCTCGACGAGCTCGTCGGTGTCGACGAGGGGCCGACCCAGCCGCTCGGCGCAGCGCCGACCCACGCTGGACTTCCCGGAGCCCATCATCCCCACGAGCACCAGGTGCCGGCCACTCACGCGAGCGACGCGAGGAACGCACGATGGTTGCGCTCCAGCTCCTGGACCGAGTCGCCGCCGAACTTCCGCAGGGCCTCGGACGCCAGGACGAGGGCCACCATCGTCTCGGCCACGACGCCGGCCGCGGGGACGGCGGTCACGTCGGTCCGCTCCTTGAACGAGACCGTCTCCTCCTTGGTCTCGACGTCGACGGTGCGCAGCACGGGCCGGTTCAGGGTCGC
Organism: Acidimicrobiia bacterium; assembly: GCA_027494165.1. Classification (GTDB taxonomy): domain Bacteria; phylum Actinomycetota; class Acidimicrobiia; order IMCC26256; family JAOSJM01; genus JAOSJM01. Next base: position 1,362,393 of record JAOSJM010000001.1, read on the forward strand.
CAGGGGCTTCATGGCGACCCGGGCCACGAGGAGGTCGCCGGTGGTCATCCCGCCCTCGACCCCGCCCGCCCGGGTGGATCCCCGCCGGTAGGTGGAGGTCCCGGCATCCCAGAGGATCTCGTCGTGGGCCTCGCTCCCCCGCCGGCCGGCCACCTCGAACCCGTCGCCGATCTCCACGCCCTTCATCGCCTGGATCCCGAGGAGGGCCTGGGCCAGGAGCCCGTCGATCCGCCGGTCCCAGTGGACGTGGGAGCCGAGCCCGGGCGGGACCCCGTAGCCGAGCACCTCGACCACGCCGCCGAGCGAATCGCCGTCTCGGGCGGCCGCCTCGACCTCGGCGACCATCGCCGCCTCGGCGTCGGGGTCGAAGCAGCGCACCGGCGAGGCGTCGACGGTCCCGAGGTCCTCGGGGCCCGGCCTCCGGGACCCGTCGGACCGTGCCGTCCCGAGCTGCACGACGTGGCTGACGACCCGGGCGCCCAGCCGGCCGAGCAGGGCCTTGGCCAGCGCCCCCGCCGCGACCCGAGCCGCGGTCTCCCGGGCGCTCGCCCGCTCGAGCACGTCACGGGCGTCGTCGAAGCCGTACTTCTGCATGCCGACCAGGTCGGCGTGGCCGGGACGGGGCTGGCGCAACGGCCGGCTCGTCGCGCCGGGGGCCGGCGACATCTCCTCCTGCCACCTCGGCCACTCGGTGTTGCGGATCACGATCGACACCGGCGACCCGAGCGTCCGCCCGTGGCGGACCCCTCCGAGGATCTCGAGCTCGTCGCGCTCGAGGCGCATGCGCGGCCCGCGCCCGTAGCCGAGCCGGCGCCGGGCCAGCTCGGCCGCGATCTCGTCGATGGTGATGGGCAGGCCGGCCGGGAGCCCTTCGACGACGACCACGAGGGCCGGGCCGTGGGACTCGCCGGCGGTCAGGAAGCGCAGCACGCGCCGACCTCCGCCGGGCACGGGGACACCTCAGGATACCGGCCCGGTCACGCCGCCGAGTGACCCGGCGGGGCGCGCCCCCGTCGGCTACTTGATGACCTCCTCGCCCTCGCACAGCGAGAAGGGCGAGTCGCCGAAGAGGAACTGGCCGCACCGGTCCGTGAGGCTCACGAGCTGGTAGCTCGTCGCGAAGGTCTGTCCGGGGACCACGGTGTAGACGGTGGAGCCCACCCGGACCCGCGCCGTCGCCGTGCCGTCCTGGTCGAACACGTCGAGGAGCGCGACGGCCTGCGCGGCGACCGGCTCCTGGCTCGGGACGACCGTGGTGGGGGTCGTCGGCGTGACCGTCACGGTGGGCGCCCCGGTCGTCGGTGTCACCGTCCCGCCGGGGAACGTGGGCGTCGTCGTGAACCCGGGAGTCGTCGTCGGCGTGAAGGTGGGGACCGTGACCGGGGTGATCTGGACCACGGGCGCGAACGGGTTGCGGGTGGCGAACACCTCGAACGTCTCGGGCGGGAGCTCGCCGGGGGCGGTGGTCGCGGTCTCGGCCGGGGCGGTGGTGACGAGCGTGGCCTCCGTCGTGGGTGTCGTCGTGTGCTCGTCGTCCCCGCCGTCGCTGAGGACGACGAAGCGGAGCACGAGGAGGAGCGCCAGCGCGGCCGCGCCGACGCCGAGGACGACCGGGAGGCGGCGGTTCTGCTCCACGGCTAGCTGCCCTCCCCGATCGGCTCGACGGTGCTGGTGGGAGCGGTGGCCGGGGTGCCGGGCGCCGTCGTGGTGGTCGTCGTGACCCCGCCGGCCGGGGTCACGGTGGCCCGGGTGAACATCCGGCCGCTGAGGGTCACCGACAGGGTGGGGCTGGGCGAGCTGGTCTGCTCCTGCGCGTTGATGGCGAGGCTGTCGACCACGACGAGCCGATCGAGGTCCTCGAGTCGGTTGAGGTAGTCGAGGAGCTGGAAGAAGCCGCCCTCGATCTGCATCGAGAGGTTGATGACGCTCGGGGCCCCCGGAGACGGCGACGGGGGTGCCGGGTTCACCGACAGCCAGTCGACCCCCGCCTCCGCCGCGATCTGGTTGGCCGACAGGATGAAGCTGGCGAGGTCGGGGGCGGGGGGACCAGGGCGGCGAACTGCGCGAGCTTCGCCTCCTGGGCCGGCCGCTCCGCGTCGAGCTCCTGCAGGCGGGCGAGGTCGGCCCGGAGCTGCTGCTCGGTGCGCTCGGCCGTGGCGACCTCGTCCTTCGTGTCGTTCAGCTCGTCGCCCTTCGGCGAGAAGAACAGCAGCCACCAGGCGACGACCACGGCGACCAGCCCGAGCGCGACCCCGACGACGACCGGCCGCCTCATGGCTGCTGCTCCTGCAGTCGCTCGGCCCGGTTGCTGCGGGCCGTGGGCGTGATGGTCGCCGTCGAGGTGAAGTCGACGATCTCCCGCGAGCCGAGCTCGGCCTTCGTGGAGCTCGGCACCCAGAGGTCCGCCAGCGAGGGGATCTCGCTGATGCGGGTGATCCACGCCGCGATCGACGGGAAGTCGAGGCCCTTGGCGGTGAACGACAGCGTCCCGGTCGGGCCGGCGATCGTCGCCGGGGCGGTGGGGGCACCGGCCGCCGAGCTCGTGGTGACCGCGGGCCGTCCCTCGGGCCCGGGCGTGGGCTGCGGTGCGGGCGTGCCCGGGACCGCGGCCTGGGTCACGCTGCCCTGGAACGCCGTCAGCCAGGTGTCGTTGGGGATCGTCCTCGCGATCTCGTTGAGCATCCGGCTCCACGAGACGTCGGTCGCGAGCGCGGCCTCGACCTGGCGCTGGGTCGCCTCGAGCTCCTCCTGGGCCCGCCGAGCGTCGGCGAGCTGGTCGATCTGGACCTGGAGGTCGGCGTTCACGCGCGTCTGGGCCTCGAGGCGGTCCTCCTCGTCGGAGATCGACTGGAGCCGCGCCACGCTCAGCCAGCCCAGCAGGGCGACGAGGGCGGCCACGGCGACGGCGGCGGCGAGCACCCCCGCCGGTCGGCCCGCCGGCGGGCCGCGGCGCCGAGGAGGTTGATCCGTCGCCCCGCGGCGAGGCCGCCCAGCGCGAGGCCCACGGCGACCGGGAGGAAGGGGTCGAGCTGCTCGAACTCGTCGCCGGTGAAGCCGATGTCGCCGATCACGAGGGTCGAGCGCGGGTCGGCCTGCTCGACCGGGACGTCGACGAGACGGCGGAGGCGCTCCTCGAGGCCGGGGAGGCGGGCCGTCCCTCCGGTCAGCAGGACCCGCAACAGGGGCAGGCTGTCGGCCTGGGACCGGTAGAAGTCCAGCGACCCCCGGACCTCCTCCAGGAGGACCGACAGCGGACGCTCCATGGCCAGCCGGGCCTGCTCCGCCAGGCCGTCACCGGCCGTCTGGCGCTTCAGGGCCTCGGCGGTGTCGAAGGCGACGTCGAGGTCGCGGGCGACGGCTTCGGTGAGGGAGCGCCCGCCGACCCCGAGGATCCGGACGAAGCGGGGAAGGCCGGCCTCGTGCACCACGACGACGGTCACGCCCGCCCCGATGCTCACGAACGCCTCCGCGCCCTCGCCGTCGCCGGTGACGCGCCGCCCGAGGCTGCGCACCAGGGCCAGCGGTACGAGGTCCACGGCGTCGACGTCGAGGCCCGCCCCGCGGACGGCGCGCACGAGGCGGTCCACGGTCTCCCGGTGCGCGGCGGCCAGCAGCACCCGGCTGGTCGAGGCCCCCGGTTCCTGGCCCGGCACGGTCTCGAGCACCTGGAAGTCGAGGACCGCCTCGTCGACCGGGATCGGGATGAGCTCCTGGGCCTGGAACCGGAGGGCCCCGGCGAGATCGTCCTCGGACATCGTCGGCAGTTCGACCGGGCGGACGATGACCCGCGGGCTCGCCAGCCCCACCCGCACCGCGCCCTTCCGCAGCCCGACCTCGCGCCAGAGACGCTGGATCGCCTCGGTGACGGCGGCCTCGTCGACCACCTCCCCCTCGCGCATCGCGTCGGGGGGCAGGGCGACCTGCCCGAAGGCCCGCAGCGTCGGGACGTCACCGGCCTCGATCTCGGCGACCGTGACGGCGTTGGTGCCGATGTCGAGCCCGATCAGGCGGCGAGCCATGTCGCCCTCCCGACCCACGGACCCTCGTGCCGTCGTGACGACCGGAGGGAGCACGGGTGCCACGAATGCATCAGAGATTGACTCCGGCAACGGCAACCACGAGAGTGAACTCCTGCCACGGTATCCACGCAGTCATTGGATCGTCAACGGCGTCGGAATTCTTGAACGTGTCGGCCACGGAACGCAGGAATCCGGTGCGCAAGTCGCACGAAGAGTGGTCGACACGGATGGAATCACCCCCCTGGCATCCGGGCACGGTAGCCGCGTCGTGACCCGCGCTGTCGGATGCTGCGACCCTCAGCGGTCGAGGTACCAGGTGAGGATGGGCTCCCCCCACAGCACGGCCGTGACCGCCCCCGCGGCGAGGAAGGGTCCGAAGGGGACGGGCTCCTTGCGGGTCCGCAGGCGCAGGGCGATCAGCGCCACGCCGACGAGGGCGCCGTAGAAGAAGCCGAGCAGGAGCCCCAGCACGAGCTCGCGCCAGCCCAGCCAGGCCAGCGCGACGCCGAGGACGAACGAGAGCTTCACGTCACCGAGCCCCATCCCCCGCGGGGACACGAGGTGGATCGCGAGGAACGCCACGAAGGCGACCGCACCGCCGAGGAGGGCCCGCAGCAGCGCCCCACCGTCGCCCTCGGCCACGGCGGCCCCCGCGAGCAGCACGGGCACCGCGAGCGAGAGGGGGTAGACGATCCGGTTCGGCAGGAGGTAGTGCTCGAGGTCGATCACCGAGAGGGCCAGGAGCGCCGCGGCGAGCACGAGATAGGCGGGGAGGGCCCAGGAGTCCCAGAAGCGGGCCGCCAGGGCCCCGAAGAGCACGGCGCAGCCGACCTCGACCAGCGGGTAGCGGACCGGGATCCGGGCGCCGCAGGTCCGGCACCTCCCCCGGAGCAGCACCCACGAGACGACCGGGACGTTGTCGGCCGGCCGGATCGGCTCCTCGCACTCGGGGCAGCGTGAGCGGGGGCGAACCACCGACTCCTTGCGGGGCACCCGCCAGACGACCACGTTGAGGAACGAGCCGACGGCGAGGCCGAGGATCGTGCAGACCGTGATCACGAGCCCGGGCACGGCCGGAGGGTAGCCGGGGTTCCGGAAGCTTCCACGGAACCCGGGGCCTCAACGACGACGACGGGGGTGGACCGGGATCGCTCCCGGCCCACCCCCGCTCGAGACGAGGGTCGTCGGCCTACCAGCCGTCGGGGTCGGCCGCGGCGACCGCCGCCGTCCCGTTGCAGGCGGCACCGGTCCCGTAGTACGTCCCGGCGTTGGCGCCGGTGGCCGTGTCCATGATCCAGAAGCATGTCCCGGACCGGGACTCGACCGCCGCCGACCAGACCTGGGCGTCGCCCGACCCGGCCACGACGTCCGACACCGCGACGCTCACGTCCTTCGGTCCCGTCGAAGCGACCCCGGCCGCCGAGTAGCTCAGCGACGGCTCGATCGCCGGCAGGTCCGCGTCGGTGGACGCCGAGTAGTTGTCCTCGTCCGTGAAGGCCGTCTTCGCCGCCGTCAACGCGTTGCGGAGGCTCGACTGCGCCGCACGGTCCTGGGCCCGGCGACGGGCACCGAGGAAGGTCGGGATGGCGATGGCGATGAGGATGGCAATGATCAGCACCACGACCATGAGCTCGATGAGCGTGAATCCCGCTTCCCGGTCACCCTCACGCTTGGCCCGGATGGAATCCAGGGTCTTCAGCACTCGCGTGTACCCCCTTGTCGGCATGGGTGTCGGCGAGCGAGCGACCGTCTCCCGGGGGTTCCCGAGCTCCGGCGAGCTCGCTCACCGTTCTATCGACCGCGAGGGGTGGCCGCCTTGACGGTTTTTTTTCGCCCGTACGTGGACAGATTCCCGGAGGATTGCGCGCGCAAAGCGCGACACGTGATGGACGGGGACGCGGACGGCGGACCACCTCGGTGGCCCGCCGTCCGCACGTCGAACCGGATCGCCTACTTGATGAGCTTGATGATGTTGAACATCGGCAGGTAGAGGGCGATGATCATCCCGCCGATCACCACGCCCATCACCGCGATGAGCAGGGGCTCGATGAGCGACGTGAGCCCGTCGACGGTCGCCTTCACCTCGTCGTCGTAGAAGTCGGCGATCTTCTCGAGCATCTCGTCGAGAGCGCCTGTCTCCTCCCCGACGGCCATCATCTGGACGACCATCGGCGGGAACACCTCGTGCTGCTCGAGCGGCCGCGCGAGGGAGTCGCCCGCCTTCACCGCGGTCTGGGTGTCGTACACCGCCGTCGCGACCACGTGGTTGCCGGCCGTGTCGGCCACGATCTCGAGCGACTCGAGGATCGGCACCCCCGAGCGGGTCAGCGCGGCGAGGGTGCGGGCGAACCGGGCCAGGGCGGTCTTGCGCACGAGGCCGCCGAAGATCGGCATCCGCAGCTTGATCGCGTCCCAGCGCTTGCGGCCCTCCTCGGAGCCGATCCAGGCCCGGAACCCCACGACCGCCCCGATCTCGGCCCCGATCACGAGGAACCAGAACCGACGTGCTCCGTTGGAGACCGAGAGCAGCATCCGGGTGGGCAGGGGCAGGGTCCCCCCGAGCTCGGTGTACATGTCCTTGAACATCGGGACGATGAAGACGAGCATCACGGTGACGATCATGAAGACCATCACCGACACCACCGCCGGGTAGGTCATCGCCGACTTCACCCGCCGGCGGAGCTCCACCTGGCGCTCGATCGTGTCGGCCAGGCGGAGCAGCACGCTGTCGAGCACACCCCCCGCCTCGCCCGACTTCACCATCGCGACGTAGAGCCGGTTGAAGGCCTTGGGGTGCCGGGCCATCGCCGCGGACAGCGAGCTCCCCTTCTCCACGTCGAGGCGCACCTCGCCGATGATCCGGGCCAGCTCCGGGTTCTCCGTCTGCTCGGTGAGGATGGCGAGGCTGCGCAGCAGGGACAGCCCCGAGTTGATCATCGTGGCGAACTGGCGCGAGAAGACCGCGACGTCCTTCAGCTTCACGCGGTCGGTGAGCCCGGGGATCTTGACCTCGGCGCGCAGGCTGCTGGTCCGCTGCTCCTCGATCGCGATGGGGGTGTAGCCCATCGACCGGAGCTTGCCGGCGACGAGCGACACGTTGTCGGCCTCGAGCTGGCCCTCGACGAGCTGGCCACCCTGGTCCCTGACCTTGTACGCGAACGTGGTCGCCACCGTTCGATCCTCTCCTGCCTAGTGCTGGAGCAGCCGCCGCAGCTCTTCCTCGTTGGCGCACCGCTCCAGGGCCGTGTCCAGGGTGATGACGCCGCCCCGCACGAGCGCGGCGAGCGACTGGTCCATCGTGGCCATCCCGTGCTTCCCGCCGGCCTGCATCAGCGAGTAGATCTGGTGGACCTTGCCCTCGCGGATGAGGTTCCGGATGGCCGGCGTGGCCACGAGCACCTCGCAGGCGACGACCCGGCCGGCCCCGTCCGTGGTGGGCAGCAGCTGCTGGGTCACGATGCCCTGGAGCGAGGACGCCAGCTGGACCCGGATCTGCTGCTGCTGGTGCGACGGGAAGACGTCGATGATCCGGTCGATCGACTGGGGCGCGTCCTGGGTGTGCAGCGTGGCGAAGACGAGGTGACCGGTCTCGGCGGCGGTGAGCGCGGTGGCGATGGTCTCGAGGTCGCGCATCTCGCCGACGAGGATGACGTCGGGGTCCTGGCGCAGGACGTGCTTGAGGGCGTTGGCGAAGGAGTGGGTGTCCTCCCCCACCTCGCGCTGGTTCACCAGCGCCCGCTTGTGGTGGTGGAGGAACTCGATGGGGTCCTCCACCGTCATGATGTGGAGCGGCTTCGAGCGGTTGACGATGTCGATGAGCGACGCCAGCGTCGTGGACTTCCCCGAGCCCGTCGGTCCGGTCACGAGCACGAGACCACGGGGCAGGTCGGCCATCGGCTTCACCGAGGCGGGGATGCCGAGCAGGTCGAAGTCGACGATCTCGTACGGGATCACCCGCATCACCGCGCCGACCGAGTCCCGCTGCAGGAACACGTTGACCCGGAAGCGGCTGCGCCCGGGGAGGGTGTACGAGGTGTCGAGCTCCAGCTCGTTCTCGAACTTCTCCCGCTGCTTCTGGGTGATGATGGCGTAGACCATCTGGCGGATCTGCGAGCCGTTGAGCACCGGGAAGTCCGTGAGGGCCCGCAGCTCGCCGTGGATGCGGACCACCGGGTGCGAACCCGCCGTCAGGTGGAGGTCCGACCCCCGGTACTCGAGCACCTGGTCGAGGAGGGTGTTGACGTGGAGGTCCCCCTCCGCGAGCTCGCCGATCTCGCCGTCCTCGTGAGCGGACACCTTCGGGACGCCCGTGGGCCCGTAGACCGCCTCGATGACCTGGGCGAGCTCGTAGCGGCCCGCGGCGGCGGGGATGATCTCGTACCCGGTCGACTCGCCGACCGCCGCGACGGCCTCGTCGTCGGATGGCTCCGCGAACGCCACGACGAGCTTCCGGTCCTCGAAGTCCACGCCGATGGCCCGGTGACGCCGGGCGACGTCGGCGGGGACGACGGTCGCGGCGTCGGGGTGCAGCGGCGACTCGGTGAAGTCCACGAAGCGGAGGCTGAGGCTCTCGGCGATCGCCGCCGTGAGGTCCTTCTCCTCGACGAGCTGCCGGCGGAGCAGCACCGACGGGAGCGGCTCGCCGCTCTTGCGGGACTCGGCCAGCGCGACCTCGAGCGCGTCACGCGACAGGACGTGCCGCTCGACCAGGAACTCTCCGAGGCGCCTCGCCTGTCCCGCCAGCACGGTCCCTCTCCACGGACGAACGCACGCGGCCTGATGGCCTCGCTCCCACGGTGATCGGCGCCAGGGCCCCGGGACTTGACCCCGCGCCGCGAACCTCCCGGGACTGGGCTCCAACGGGCCGCCGCCCCGTCAGATCAGGCCACGACCCGGAAGATCTCCTCGAGGCTCGTCTGCCCGGCCGCGACCTTCCGGAGCCCGTCCTCGCGCAGGGTCAGCATCCCCTGCATGGTGGCCACCTTCTTCACGTCCTCGGTCGACCGGCGCTCGATGACCAGCCGTTCGATCTCCTCGGTCACGAGCATCACCTCGTGGACGGCGAAGCGGCCCCGGTACCCGGTCCGGCCGCACGTCGAGCAGCCGACCGCCCGGTAGAGCGACGGCCACTCGCCCTCCTCGATCTCCTCCATGGGCCAACCCGCCTCGGTCAGCTCGGCCTCCGTGGGCTGGTAGACCTCCCGGCAGTGCTCGCACAGCCGGCGGGCGAGCCGCTGGGCCAGGACGCAGTCGAGCGCGCTCGTGACGAGGAAGGGCTCCACCCCCATCTCCACGAGCCGCAGAGGCGTCGAGGCGGCGTCGTTGGTGTGGACGGTGGAGAGCACGAGGTGGCCGGTGAGGGCCGCCTCGACGGCGATCACCGCCGTCTCGCGGTCCCGGATCTCCCCCACGAGCACGATGTCGGGGTCGGACCGCAGGATCGAGCGCAGGGCGGCGGCGAACGTGAGCCCTGCCTTGGGGTTGATCTGGATCTGGTTGATGCCCGCCAGCCGGTACTCGACCGGGTCCTCCACCGTGATGATGTTGCGGTGCGGCTCGTTGAGCACGTTGAGGGTCGCGTAGAGGGTGGTCGACTTCCCCGAGCCCGTCGGCCCGGTCACGAGGATCGTGCCGTAGGGCTTCCGGAAGGCCCCCTCGTACCGGACCAGGGGGTCCTTGAGGAAGCCGAGGTCCTCGAGCCGGAGCAGGGCCTGGCCCTTGTCGAGGATCCGCATCACGACCTTCTCCCCGAACACCGTCGGGAGGGTCGCGACCCGGAGGTCGACCTGCTTGCCGCCCACGGTGAGCGACATCCGGCCGTCCTGGGGATCCGGCGCTCGGCGATGTTGATGTCCGACATGATCTTGAGCCGGCTCGTGACGCCGGCCTGGATCGACTTCGGCGATCGCATCACCTCGTGCAGCACACCGTCGATCCGGAACCGGATCCGGAGGTCCCGCTCGCCGGGCTCCACGTGGATGTCCGACGCACGGTCGGAGACGGCCTGGGTGATCAGGAGGTTCACGAACTTGACGATCGGGGCGTCCTCGACGAGGTCGCCGACGGCCGCGATGTCCTCGCCCTCGCCGTACTCCTCCGCGGCGGCCTGGGCGACCGAGTCCACCTCGGTGTCGAGCCGGTGCATCCGGTCGATCGTGTCGATGATCTGGCCTGAGGTCGCCACCACCGTCTTGATCTCGGCGCCGCTGATCGCCCGGATGTCGTCGACGGCGAAGACGTTCGACGGGTCGGCCATGGCGACGACCAGCTTGTCCTCCTCCCAGCCGATGGGGAGGGCCTGGTAGCGCCGGGCGAGCGACTCGGGGATGAGGCTCACGACGGTCGCGTCGACGGTGCGCTCCGAGAGGTCGACGAAGTCCAGCCCGACCTGCCGGGCGAGGGTGCGGACGAGGTCCATCTCCGAGATGGCCCCCACCTCGATGAGGATCCGCCCGAGGGGCTTCCCGCTGCGGGCCTGCTCCTCGATGGCCGCGTCGAGCTGGGCCTGCGTGAGCAGGCCCTGCTGGCACAGCAGCGTGCCCAGGTGCATGCTGTCGGACAGGTCGACCTCCCGCCGGAGTCCCTCTCCTCGCTTATCGGCGGGCACCCGTCCCGGCTGAACCGTGCGCGCCCGTGATGCGGCGGCTACACGTCCCGGAGCGCCGAGAAGAGGCGGAGCAGCGCGCCCCGGTCGCGGGCCGCCTCGGCGTTCTCGGCCGCCACCGCGGCCAGGTCGCGCTCCTCCCCGATCGACGGATCCACCTCGTCGTGCTCCCCCGCCCCCTCGGGCCCCGACCATCCGCCCGGTGACCCGTCATGGTCCGCGGGGACGACCCGCAGGGCCGGCCGGGAGCCTCCGTCGGGTCCGGTCGCGGCGAGTGGCGGGGGATCCGACGGCGGAGGTTCGCCGGGCTCCGGCCCCGGGGCCTCGCCGTCACGGCCCCTCCCGACGTTGTCGAGGGCGCGCGGCGGCACGATCTCCACCATGCCCGACTCCACGAGGGGTCGCAGCGTGCGCGAGGTCGCCACCAGGCCGTATCGCAGGTCCCGGGCGATCTGGCGCACCGTCCGCCGCCCGTCGACGGCCCGCAGGATGCACCAGCCCGCCGCGTCGATCGTCACCTCGTCGACCCTCAGCCGTTCGGCCAGCCGCAGGCCGCACTCCCCCGACGGGATCACGGCCTGGACGGCGGGCCACTCCTGCTCGACGGTCGCGACCAGGTCCATGACCGCCGCGGTGGGAACCCGATGCTCGGCCGGCCAGGGGGGCTGCACTCCGGACTCGAACTCGAAGCCGCCGTCGCCCAGACGGTTCAGGGAGAAGCACAGGTCGAGGAGCCGGCCCTCGAAGTCCGTGCGGTCGGCCGGGGCGTCGGCCGCGTCCGGGTCCTGGGTCCCGCAGAGGCTGCCCTCCACGAAGAACAGGGTCCCCGAGCCTCCCCGCGACGTGACCCTGAGCGCGCCGGTCTTCGCCGTCCGCCCGACGAGAGCGATCACCTCGCCGAGCGGAAAGGTCTCGAGGGTGCCCTTGAGGGACAAACGCGACGACTCCCCGTCTCGCCTCCCCCGCGTATCGGCAGTCGATCCTGCCGGGTTGAGGGTCAGCTCCCGACGGCGTCGAGCGCGGCCGCCCGCATCGCGTCGACGGGAGCGGGCCGCCCGGTCCAGCGCTCGAACGCGAGCGCCGCCTGGTGGACGAGCATCCCCAACCCGTTGGCCCCGGGCACGCCTCGCGCGCGGGCGGCCCGCAGGAGCGACGTCTCGAGCGGGTGGTACACGGTGTCGAGGACGAACTGCCCCGGCTCGAGGATCTCCGGGGAGAACGGCGGGTCCTCCCCCGCATCCCGAGCGGGGTGGCGTTCACCACGACGTCGGCCCGGGGGAGCGAGGCACCGACGTCGGTCATCGGGACCGTGGTCGACCCGGGGGCCAGAGCCGCGGCGGAGGCCGACGCGGCCAGGTTGCGGGCCGCCACGGTCACCCGGGCCCCGGCCCGACCCAGCGCCAGGACGATCGCGCGGGCGGCCCCGCCCGCCCCGAGCACCAGGTACTCGCGGCCCGCCACCCCCACGCCGTCGTCGGCGAGGGCTCGCAGGAAGCCCTCGCCGTCGGTGGAATCGCCCACGAGCCGCCCGTCGACCGGGACGACCGTGTTCACTGCCCCCAGCGCGGCCGCATCCGGCGTGAGCTCGTCGCACGCCCGGGCGGCGTCGGCCTTGTGCGGCATGGTGACGCTGAGCCCCGCCAGCCCGAGGGCACGGACGGCCGCGACCGCGGCGGCGCCGTCGCCCGCACGGACGGGGAAGGCGACGTACACCCAGTCGAGCCCGACCGCCGCGAAGGCCGCGTTGTGGATCGTCGGCGAGAAAGAGTGGGCGACCGGGTCGCCGATCACGGCGGCCACCCGGGTCCGGCCGGTCGGCCCGGGTCGCCCGCTCACCCGAGCAGCCCCTTCTCCCGCGCCTCCGCCACGTTCGCCTCGTGCTCCTCGAGGGTCTCGGCGAAGGCGTGGCGGCCGCTCGGGTCGATGAGGACGTAGTACCGGTACGGGACGTCGGCGGGAGCCATCGCCGCCTCCAGCGAGACCTCGGCCACCGTCGAGATGGGCGTCGGCGGCAAGCCGGGGTACCGGTAGGTGTTGTACGGCGAGTCGATCTCCAGGTCGGCCCGGCTGATGGGTTCCTCGCCCCCGCCCCGGGCGTAGAGCACGGTGGCGTCGATCTGCAGCAGCATCCCCTCGGCGAGGCGGTTCCGGACGACCGCGGAGATCAGGGGGCGGTCCTCGTCGAGCTTGGCCTCGGTCTGGACGAGGGACCCCACCACCACCACCTGGTACGGGCTCAGACCCGCGGCCGCGGCCCGCTCGGCCAGGCCGAGACGGTCGGCGACCTCGTCGAAGCGGGCCACGAGGGTCTCGAGGATGGCGATCTCGTCCTGGCCCTCGTCGACGAAGTAGGTGTCGGGGAAGGTGAGACCCTCGAGCGACGTGACCTCGGGCGGCTGGAAGCGCGACCGCACGACCCCCGACGCCGCCGCCTCGAGGAAGCGCTCGCGGCTCCGGCCGGGCAGCGCCCCCACCCGGTCGGCGATCTGGGCGAGCGTGAGGCCGGGCGGCAGCTCGAGGCGCTCGTAGACGAACTCCGGGTCCCCCTCGAGCCGCCGGGCGGCCTCCCGCACCCCGAGGTCCTCCCGGAGCTCGTAGCGCCCGGCCCGGAAGGGACCGGCGTCGGTGACGTTGGCGTACACCTGGAAGGCGAACGACGACCCGATCACCCCCGCGTCCTGCAGGGCGTCGCCGATGTCGGCGACGCCCCAGCCCTCCTCGACGTCGAAGACCACCGCCCCGCCCGAGCCGCCCGGGGGGTCGAGCTGGTACCAGAACCAGCCCAGGACTATCAGCACGGGGAGGAAGAGGATCCCGACCATGCCCGCCAGGACCAGGACGGTCCGGCGCCGCGACCGCCGGGACCGGGCCGCCCGCCGCCGGCCGGTCCGGGTCGCGGGCTCCTCCGCGACGCCGGGCGCCCGGTCGTCGCCGGCGCCCGGCGCCGGCCGTGGGCCGGCCTCCACCGGCGGAGTGCCCGGGTCGGTCCGGGACGTGGAGCGCTCCGCGACGCCGGACGCGGGGTCGTCCCCGGCGGCCGGAGGAGCGCCGCGACTCACCCAGCCGGGGACCTCGAGGTCGTCGTCCGGCCCGCTCACGGCGCCCGCCGCGTCTCCAGGTACGACTGCAGCATCACCGCCGCCGCCACCTGGTCGACCACGCCGCGGCGGGCGCGGCGGCGCACCCCGGCCTGGACCAGGGCTCGCTCGGCCGTGACGGTCGTGAGCCGCTCGTCGTGGGTCTCCACCGGGAGCTCCGGGCCGGCGGTCGCCCGCAGCTCCTCGACCTCGGCCAGCACCTCCCGCGCGGCCGGACCGAGCCGCCCCGAGAGGGCCCGGGGCAGGCCGACCACGATGCACGAGGCGCCCTCGGCCCGGGCCACGTCCACGATCGCCCGGCGATCCGCGGCCGGGTCGCCGCTGCGCTCGAGGACCCCCCAGGGCGTGGCGACCACGCCGGAGGGGTCCGACAGGGCCAGACCGATCCGGCGGGCCCCGAGGTCGACGCCGAGGACCCGACCCATCACGCCGCGCTGCCTCAGCCCGCGGGCTCGCCGCTCGCGAGCCGGGCCGACGCCACCGCCCCCGCGACCGTGTCGTGCGCCACCCGGAAGGCCTCGTCGACCGCCGCGACCTTCGGCCCCCCGCCCACCACGACGTCGGGGTTCTTCGCCGTGCCTCCCCCAGGACCCGGGCCGCGGGTCCGGCCACATCGGCCGCCGAGACGCCCGCGTCGCGCAGGTCGGCGCTCACCGCCGCGGCGATCCCCGCCTTCTCGCCATCCGGCCCCAGCCCGACGAGCACGACGACCCCGGACCCGAGGGCGTCCCGGGCGGCCACCGCGAGCTGCCGCAGCTCGTCGGGGCCGAGACCGTCGCGGCGGGCCACGAGCACGCCGTCGACCGCGCCGGCCGCGAGGGTCCCGGCCTCGACCCGGGCCTGGCTCGCGCGGGTCCGGGCGAGCTCCTCGTTGAGGCTCCGGACCTGGGCCTGGAGGCGCTCCACCCGCTCGGAGACCTCGGCCGGCGCCACCCTCAGCATCTCGGCCGTCCGCCGGAGCTGCTGCTCCTCCTCCCGGATGAAGGCGAGGGCGGTGTCGCCGGTCACGGCCTCGATCCGGCGCAGGTTCGCCCCGATCGAGCTCTCGCCCAGGATCTTGATCGGGCCGATGAACCCGAGGGAGTGCACGTGCGTGCCCCCGCACAGCTCGACCGAGTGGTCGCCGGCCTCGAGGACCCGCACGACGTCGCCGTACCGCTCGCCGAAGAACGCGAGCGCCCCCAGGCTCTCGGCGTGCTCCTTCGTCGTCTCGTAGTGGCGGACGGGCGCGTCCGTGATGACCTCGCGGTTGGCCAGGTCCTCGACCGCCGCCAGCTCCTCGGGGGTGACCGCCTCGAAGTGGCTGAAGTCGAAGCGGAGGCGGTCGGGCGCGACGAGCGACCCCGCCTGCTTGACGTGCGGCCCCAGGACCTCCCGGAGGGCCCAGTGGAGCACGTGGGTGGCCGTGTGGTTCCGACGGATCCGGTCACGCCGCTCGCGGTCGATGGTCGCGACGACCTCGTCGCCCTCCTCCAGGGCCCCGCGCTCGACCCGGGCCCGGTGCACGACGACGGTGCCCGTCAGGCCGTACTGGGTGTCGCCCACGACGAGGTGGGCCGTGCCGTCGGGCCGGTCGATCGTACCGGTGTCGCCCACCTGGCCTCCGGCCTCCGCGTAGAAGGGGGTCCGGTCGAGGACCACGTCGACGTCGTGGCCCTCCCCCGCCCGCGCGATCCGCTCGCCCCCCGAGAGGAGGGCCAGGACCCGGGCCCGGCTCTCGTGCTCCTGGCGACCGGTGAACTCCGTGGGCCCGTGCTCGTCGAGCAGCTCGCGGTGGACCTCGATGGGCGCGACAGCCTGGCCCCCCGCCGCCCGGTGCGCCTCCTGGGCCCGGGCCCGCTGCTCGGCCATGCGCGATTCGAAGCCGGCGAGGTCGACCGACCTCCCCCGCTCCTCCGCGATCTCCCGCGTGAGGTCGATGGGGAAGCCCAGGGTGTCGTGGAGGAAGAAGGCGTCCTCGCCGGAGACGTCGCCCCCTCCACCAGCCCGTCGAGCAGGTCGAGCCCCCGCTGCAGGGTCTGGCGGAAGCGCTCCTCCTCCCGGCGGACCACCTTCACGATCAGGTCGCGGTCGCGGACCAGCTCCGGGTAGGCGCCTCCCATCACCTCGACGGTGGCGTCGACCATCGCCGGGGTGACGAGGTCCCGCACGCCCAGCAGGTAGGCGTGCCGGATGGCTCGCCGGATGATCCGGCGCAGCACGTAGCCCCGTTCCTCGTTGGAGGGGACCACGCCGTCGCTCACCACGAAGGTCATGGTGCGACCGTGCTCGGCGAGGATGCGCAGGGACACGTCCGCCTCGCCACCGGAGCCGTAGCGCACGCCCGTCACCGCCTCGGCGGCGGCGATCAGCGGCCGGAAGACGTCGATCTCGAAGACCGAGTCGACGCCCTGGAGGACGGCCAGGATGCGCTCGAGACCGGCGCCCGTGTCGATGCTCGGCCGGGGCAGCTCGAGACGTGAGCCGTCGGGCTGCTGGTCGTACTGCATGAACACGAGGTTCCAGATCTCGATGTAGCGGTCACCGTGCGGATCGGCCTGCGGACCGCCGTCGGGCCCGTGCTCGGGGCCCTTGTCCCAGAAGATCTCCGACGACGGCCCGCACGGACCGACGTCGCCCATCCGCCAGAAGTTGTCCTCGTCGAAGCGCTGGATCCGCTCGGGCGCGACGCCCACGACGTTGGCCCACAGCTCGGCCGCCTCGTCGTCGGTGACGTGGACGGTGACCCAGAGCCGGTCCGGGTCGAGGCCGAGGACGTCGGTGACCAGCTCCCACGCGAACGGGATGGCCTCGGACTTGAAGTAGTCGCCGAAGCTGAAGTTCCCCAGCATCTCGAAGAAGCTGAGGTGCCGTTTGGTGCGGCCGATCTCGTCGAGGTCGTTGTGCTTGCCCCCGGCCCGCACGCACTTCTGGACCGACACGGCCCGCTTGTAGGGCGGCACCTCCTCACCGAGGAAGAAGGGCTTGAACGGGACCATCCCCGCCACGGTGAACAGCACGGTCGGGTCGACCGGGATCAGGCTGGCCGAGGGCACGACGGTGTGCCCCCGCTCCGCGAAGAAGTCGAGGAAGGCGCGTCGCAGCTCGTCGGCGGTCATCGGGTGCACGGGCCCAGGCTACCGCCCGCCGGGCGCCCGCCCCGGCACGAATCGCACCCTGACGGCCGCGCTCCCCGGCGGTGGGGGCGCCTCCTGCCGCGGCGGGGCACCGGTGTCAGGGAACGGGGTGGGCGAGCTCGGCCCGGATCTCGAGCTCGCGGTCGCGCATCGCCTCCCGCCCCTCGGCGACCGCCGCCCGCAGGTCGCGCCCGAAGGCCTCCAGCGAGGACCCGAAGCGGTCCGCGACCCCGGTCGGCGTGTAGCGCTCCACCGTGCGCCGCAACGAGCGGAAGAGCAGGAAGGCGAGGCCGAACCCGAGACCGAGGCCCACCATCAACCAGAACAGCCGCTTGAACACGGTCCCGCCTAGTCCCGGTCCCGCCGCATCCGCCGGTACGCACGGCGGGTGCCGGCCCCGAAGGCCAGCGCCTTGATGACGGGGTTGGAGAACGTGAGGTAGGCGAGCCGCGAGGCCGAGTCGACCGTCTGCCCCACCGACTCGGCCGTCGCCAGCAGCGAGTCGACGCGGTCCAGCTCCGTCCCGGCCTGCTTCACCGTGCGGTGCATCTCCTCGACCATCGGGAGCGTCTCCTGGTGGAGCTCGTCGACGGCGTGACGCAGTGCCCGCAGGGTCCGGTTCAGGGAGCCGAGGGTCAGCAGCAGCCCACCCACCAGCACCGCGACGGCCACCGACGCGATGACCGCCGCCCACTCACTCGCGCTCATCCGGGCCCCTTCCCTCGCGGTGGCGACCGGCCGACCGGCGTCGCTCCAGGGCCTCGGCCACCTCGGCCTCGGCGCCGTGCGTCCCCGGCTCGTAGTACCGGCGTCCCGCCACCTCGGGCGGCCGGTACTCCTGGGGAACCCAGCCGGCCGGTGCGTCGTGAGGATAGACGTACCCCTCGCCGTGCCCAAGTCTCGCCGCACCCCGGTAGCTGGCGTCGCGGAGGTGGGCCGGGACCGCACCCGAGGCCCGCTCGCGGACGTCGGCGGTGGCGGCCTGCAGCGCGGCGGTCACCCGGTTCGACTTCGGGGCCGTCGCCAGGTAGACGACGGCGTGGGCCAGGTTCAGCCGGACCTCCGGCATGCCCACCAGCTCGACCGCCCGGGCCGCCGCTTCCGCCACGAGCAGGGCCCGGGGGTCGGCCATGCCCACGTCCTCCGAGGCCAGGATCACGAGGCGCCGGGCGACGAGCCGCGGGTCCTCGCCGGCCTCGAGCATCCGGGCCAGCCAGTAGAGCCCGGCGTCGGGGTCGGAGCCCCGGATGCTCTTGATGAACGCCGAGAGCACGTCGTAGTGCTCGTCGTCGCCGTAGCGGAGGGCCCGCATGGCGAGGGCGGCCTCGGCGTCGACCAGGGTGACCGTGGTACGGCCGTCCTCCAGCGCGAGCGCCGCGGCCACCTCGAGCGAGGTGAGGGCGTGGCGGGCGTCCCCCTCGGCCCGGTCGACGAGGTGGTCGAGCGCGCCGGCGTCGACGGCCAGCCCCTCCCCGCCGAGCCCACGGTCCGGGTCGGCGAGCGCCCGGTCGAGGAGCGCCCGCAGGTCCTCGGCGCCGACGGGCTCGAGCCGGAAGAGCATCGAGCGGGAGAGCAGCGGTGCCGTGAGCGAGAAGAAGGGGTTCTCGGTCGTCGCCCCGACGAGGACGAGCAGCCCCTCCTCCACGTGCGGGAGGAGGACGTCCTGCTGGGTGCGGTTGAAGCGGTGCACCTCGTCGAGGAACAGGATCGTGCCCTGGCCCTGCTCTCCCAGGCGGGCCCGGGCCCGCTCGACGACCTCGCGCACGTCCTTCACCCCGGCGGTGACGGCCGAGAGGGTCTCGAAAGCCTTGGCGGTGACGCCGGCCACGAGCCGGGCGATGGTGGTCTTGCCGGTGCCGGGCGGTCCCCACAGCACGACGGAGGAGAGGCGGTCGGACTCGAGGAGGGTGCGCAGCGGCTTGCCGGGGCCGAGCAGGTGGGACTGCCCGACGACCTCGTCGAGGGAGCGGGGCCGGAGCCGGGCCGCGAGCGGCGCCCGGCGGGTCAGGCGCTCCTCGACGGCCGAGGAGAAGAGGTCGCGGGCCACGAGAGGGATGGTACGCGCCCCATCCCGGGTCGCGTTGGGTCACAAACTGTACCTATGAGGTACGTTCGTGACCCAACGCAGCGAGGGCAGTCTTCACGGAGACGACCATCTCCTCGGGAGACATGCGGGACGTGAAGCGCAGGAGCGTCCAGCCCGCGACCACGAGCGCGTTCGCGCGGGTCCGATCCCTGTCGAAGGCGGCTCGTGAGCGGTGGAACTCCCAGCCGTCAACCTCGATGGCGAGGCGTGACCCCGGATAAGCGAGGTCGAGACGGTAGCTCCGATCGGCCACGGCGACCTCGTGCTGGAGTACGGGCTGAGGAACTCCTCCGGCGACGAGCGTCCGCACGACCCGCATCTCCAGCTCACTCTCGCCCGGGTCGTAGCCCGGAAGTCGATCGACGAGGAGCCGATGCACGCGAGACGGGCGCCGGCCAGGAGCGGGCGCCAAACCGGCCACGCATCGGCGAAGCACGTCCAAGGTCACGATGTTCCGCCGGAGCCCGTCGTCGAGGACGACCCCCAGCTCCCTGGTGGAGAGCCGACCCGAGAGGTCCACGATCGTCCGGGCGACCGACGTCGCCGCGATCCCTCGGGTCCGGCCGTGCTCCTCTCCGAGGAACACGACGGACCGGTGCGCCCGGACGCCGGGGATCCGGACGCGTCTGGTCCTCGGTGATGTGACCTCGAGCTGGTCGTCGTGGGGGCAGTCCAATCTCCAGAGCCGCGCCGCGCTCCCATGCGATGCGACGGCATCCTCTCCGGTGGCCAAGACCGCCGCCATGAGGGCCTGCTCCCGAGCTCGGGGGAACCCCAGCGATCTCGAACACGCCCTCACGCGCCGGTCTCCACCGCCCCATCCGGAGTCGGTGACGGATCTGTCCCGCACCGATCCCCAGTGTTGTGGCCTGCTTCGCCGTGATCAGCCCGTGCTGGCGGGCGGCGAGTCTGGCCACGTCTCGATCGGCGGTGGTCGTCGGTCCCATGGCGAGAGCATGGCGCCCGCGTGTGACAGTCCCGCCGAGTCACGGTTTCGACGTCGTGCCCGACGCCAAGGTCTGTCCGGGCTGCGTTGGGTCACCGGCGCAACGTATGCGCGCGTTCTGTGACCCAACGCGAAGAAGTCAGGGGCGGGGCGGCGAGAGCACCGTGACCCCCAGCTCCCGAAGGGCCGCCGGGTCGACCTCGCCCGGGGCCCCCGTCATCGGGTCCACCCCCGACTGGGTCTTGGGGAACGCGATCACCTCGCGGATGTTCTCCTCCCCCGCCAGCAGCGCGACGAGGCGGTCGATGCCGAAGGCGAAGCCCGCGTGCGGCGGGGCCCCGTATCGGAAGGCCTCGAGCAGGAACCCGAAGCGGGCCCGGGCCGCCTCGGCGGAGATCCCCAGGAGCGAGAAGACCCGCTCCTGGACCTCGGGCTCGTGGATCCGCACGCTGCCCGAGCCCAGCTCCCACCCGTTGAGCACCAGGTCGTAGGCCCGTGCCCGCACCTCCAGCAGGTCCGCACCGGTCCCGTCGTGCCGGTCGAGCCGGTGGAGGTCGTCGGGGTGGGGCATCGTGAACGGGTGGTGGGCCGGGACGGGCCGGCCGTCCTCGCCGAGGCCCTCGAAGAGGGGGAAGTCGACCACCCAGAGGAAGTGGAGCCCCCCCTCGTTCACCGGGGGCCGTCCCAGCTCGAGGCGCAGCACCCCGAGCACGTGGTTCGCCACCGCCCGCTCGCCGGCCACGAGCAGGAGGAGGTCGCCGGTCCGGGCGCCCATGGCGTCGACCACGCCGAGCTGCTCCGCCTCCGACAGGAACTTCGCCACCGGCGAGGCCAGCGCGCCGCCGTCCTCCACCCGCATCCAGACCAGCCCGGCCGCTCCGAGCTCCTTGGCCCGCTCCGTGAGCTGGTCGAGGCGCGAGCGGGACGCGTCGCCCGCACCGGGACAGCGGATCCCCTTCACCGCGGGGGCCTGGAAGGCCCGGAACCCCGTGTGGGCGAAGACCTCGCCGAGGTCGACGAGCTCCATGCCGAACCGCACGTCGGGCTTGTCCGTGCCGTAGCGCTCCATGGCCTCGTGCCACGTGATGCGCCCGAAGGGCCGGGGCGACTCACCGGTGACCGCCTCGACCGCCGCGATGACGACCCGGTCGATCGCCGCCATGACGTCCTCGGGCTCGGCGAAGCTCATCTCGGCGTCGAGCTGCATGAACTCGAACTGCCGGTCCGCCCTGAGGTCCTCGTCGCGCAGGCAGCGGGCGATCTGGTAGTAGCGGTCCAGCCCGGCCACCATGAGCAGCTGCTTGAACAGCTGGGGGCTCTGGGGCAGCGCGTAGAAGCGGCCCGGGTGCAGGCGGGAGGGCACGACGAAGTCCCGGGCCCCCTCGGGCGTCGAGGCGATGAGCATGGGCGTCTCGACCTCGACGAACCCCTGGTCCTCCATGGCCCGCCGGATGGCGCTGTTCACGGTGGCCCGGAGGCGGAGGTTGCGCTGCAGCCGCTCCCGGCGGAGGTCCAGGTACCGGTGGCGGAGTCGCAGGGCCTCCTCGACGTCGTCCGCGACGTCGAGCGGGAACGGAAGCGGGGCGGCCTCGGCGACGACCTCGAGGCGCTCCACCGCGACCTCGACCTCGCCGGTGGCGAGGTCGGGGTTCACGGTCCCCTCGGGCCGTCGCCGGACCCGGCCCTCGATGCGCAGCACGTACTCGTCCCGCACGCGGTGGGCCACCTCCAGGTCGGGCCGCGACGGGTCGACGACGACCTGGACGATCCCGGCGGCGTCGCGGAGGTCGAGGAAGACCACCCCCCCGTGGTCCCGCCGGGCCGCGACCCAGCCGCAGAGTGCCACCTCCCCCCCCACGTCGGCCGGCCGGAGGTCGCCGGCCCGGTGGGTCCGCATCATCGGCGCTCCTCTCCGACGCGGGTGAGGAGCCACGCCGGCACCCGGTCCCGCTCCACCTCCACCTGCTCCCCGGTCACGAGGTCCTTGACCGCCACGTGTCCCCGGGCCAGCTCGCGCGGCGCGAGCATCACGCCGAAGCGGGCGCCCGACCGGTCCGCCAGCTTCCACTGGGCCTTCACCGAGCGACCGCCGAAGGCCCGGTCGGAGGCCAGCCCGGCCTCTCGGAGCTCGGCGACGAGCACGGCGGCCTCCAGGCCACCGACCGCGTCGACGACGAAGGCGTCGACCCGCGCGGCCCGGGCCGGGACGGCCCCCTCGGCGTCGCACGCGATGAGCATGCGCTCGATGCCGATCCCGAAGCCGATGCCGGGCGTGGGTGGCCCCCCCATCTCCTCGGCGAGCCGGTCGTAGCGGCCCCCGCCCCCGATGGCGTTCTGGGCCGCGTCGAGCGCGTCGCTCACGAACTCGAAGGCGGTCCGGGTGTAGTAGTCGAAGCCCCGGACCAGCCGGGGGGCGATCTCGTAGCGGATCCCCAGCGCGTCGAGGCCCCGCTCGACCTGCTCGAAGTGCTCGCGAGACTCGTCGGTGAGGTAGTCGTACATCTGGGGCGCGCGCTCGACGACCTCCTGCCAGTCGTCGCGCTTGGAGTCGAGGATCCGCATCGGGTTTTCCTCGACCCGCTGGGCGAAGTCGGCGCCCAGGTCGGCGGCGAACGGCCGGAAGTACGCCTGGAGCGCCTCCCGGTAGGCCGGCCGGCTGCGCTCGTCGCCCATCGAGTTCAGGAGGAGCGTGACCTGCTCCAGGCCGAGGTCCCGGAAGTAGCCGTGGACGAGCTCGATGATCTCGACGTCGACGGCCGGGTCGTCGACGCCCAGCGCCTCGGCGCCGAGCTGGTAGTGCTGGCGGTACCGCCCCCGCTGGGGCCGCTCGTAGCGGAAGTTCGGGGCGACGTACCAGACCTTCCAGGGCGGCGTGGGCCGGTGCTGCACGTAGGCCCGCACGACCGGCGCGGTGCCCTCGGGCCGCAGGGCGATCCTCCGGCCGCCCCGGTCGAGCATCTCGTACATCTCCTTGCGCACGACGTCGGTCGTCTCGCCGACCCGCTGGAAGACCTCGAGGTGCTCGAAGGCGGGGGTGACGACCAGCCCGTAGCCGAAGCGGGCGGCCCGGGTCGCGAACGCGGCCACGATCTCGACCCACCGGCCCGATTCTGGGGGGAGCACGTCGCGGGTGCCCACCGGGGCGCGGTAGACGTCACGGGATGCGTCGACGGGATCGCTCATGGCGCCCGGCATGCTACCGGCCACCCCTCCGGGGGCCCGGACGCATCCGGTGCGGGCGGGCCGGTCCCGTAGCGGGCGACGCCGGCGGGGGCGGGCGGGTCAGGGCCCGCCGGGGGTCTGCACCTCCGCCCAGGTCGCCACGCCCCAGGCGGAGGCGACCGGGTCGAGGAACTTCGGTGGCGACAGGTAGCGGAGCCGCTGGTCGTAGACGTAGCCCTTGAGGTAGCCGGTGTAGATCGACCCCGAACGGTAGGTGCCGACGGGGCCCCGGTACCGCTGGGCGATGACCCCGGTGAGGTTGAGGGTCCCCAGCGTCGCCCCGCGGTTCCAGTTCTGGACCCGGAACGAGTGGTTCACCGAGAGGACGGCGGCCTGGATCACCGGGTTGGTGAACCGCTGGCTGCCCTTGACGTAGAGGTTGCAGCTCGAGCTGTCGCCACTCGTGCACTTCACCGGGTGGTACACCTCGACGTTGTTGTTCGCCACCAGCCCGAGGAGGTCGTCCCCGGCGACACCGCCGTCGTAGCGGAGGTGCCAGGTGATGACGACGTTGTTCTCGGCCGCGATGGTGAGCTGGCCGTCGAGGGTCCCCTCCACGAACACGTCGCCGTCCCGGCAGCCGTAGGGGGTGATGTCGTTGGCGATCGGGAGGCCCAGGGGGTGCGCGGGGCCCGAGTAGGGACACCCCGCCGTGTGGTTCGGGTCGCTCGATGACGACGGGACGTTCTGGACGTAGATCACGCCGTTCGACGGGAGCGTCCCGGTACCGTTCGTCGGGCACCCGTTGTTCGTCTCCTTGGAGAACTTGCTGTCGACGGTCATCGTCCCGTCGTCGTTCAGGAGGATCCTCGTCGGACCGCTGTAGAGGCATCCGCCCTCTCCGGGGGCGGTCTCGGACCGCAGGGCCGAGTTGCTGGGGGCATCGTGAGCTTCGCGAGGTATCGGGGGTCGCCGGAGCTCGCGAACACCGGGGTGCTCGTGGGGCAGCCGTCCCGGTAGCGGAGCCCTCCCGAGCCCTGCCAGCTCGTCGACGTGTCGCCGTTGAACCGGGGTGAGCCGCAGAGCCGGAAGGCGTCGTTGGTGTGGAGGGGGCCGTTGATGACGTCGTCGGTGATGAAGGTGATGTTGACGCAGTCCGGGTCGCGCCCCGCGTAGTAGTACTTCGCGCACTGCTGCTGGGCCTGGGCCGGCGTGTACGGGTTGCCGGTGTAGAGGGCCGGGTTCAGGGTCTCGAAGTCGGTGAAGTACAGGTAGTCGAGGAAGTTGCGCCGCCGGAGGGTGGCCTGGACCGTTCGCTCGACGTCACGGACCTGCCCGGTCGAGGTGAGCTTGATCGTGCCGTCGACGGTGAGGGTCGACACGTCCGGCGTGTACGTGAAGCTCGCCGGACCGGTGGCCCCCGGGACGGGCACGAAGCCGTCGAAGGCCCCGTTGCCGTCCGGCGGCGGGTTGGTCGACGAATAGGCCCAGTAGGTGCCGTTCTCGTTGAGCCGGAAGAGGTAGTCGTCGATCCCCGCCTCGGCGGCGGCCAGGGCGGCGTTCCAGTCCTGGTCGCGGCGGGAGAGGTTCTGCGAGCCGGTCGCGTAGTCGACCGTGACCACCGCCAGCCCGAGGAGCAGGACCGCGCTCAGCATCACGGTGACGAGCGCGACCCCCTCGTCGCGACGCCAGCGGGCACGGGACCGCACCCTCACTGCTCCATCACCGCCGTGTAGTCGACGTTGGGAAGGCGCACCCGGTTCACCAGCGTCGTGGGCTTGACCTGGAGGCTCGTGCTCTTGCGGACCGACAGGGTGATCTGCACCTGGCGGACCTTCAACCGGTCCTCCTCCGAGAGGGGCGTGCCCGTGAGGGCGTTCCCGTCGACGTCGTAGTAGGCGAAGATCGGTTGGCCCGGCTCGTTGGCCACGTAGCGGCCGACGAAGCGGATCCGGGTCGGCCCGACGGTGTAGGTGTACTCGGGTGGGACCGAGCTCTCGTCGGGCGGTGTGACCTCCTCGACGAGCTGGGTCATGCCGTCCAGGTAGATGCGGACCCTCTTGGGGCCCGCGACCGGGTCGAGGTTGGCGTAGAAGACGACCTCGGTGTCGTCGGCCACCTCGAAGGGCGACGTGCCGGCCACCAGGCGCACCGCGGTGCGCAGGTCCTTGCTGGCCGTCGCCATCAGGACGCGGGCCTCGCCGATGTTGACGACCCGCTGGTCGGCGCCCATCGCGGCGCGCTGCATCGACACGACGCCCTGGAACGTGAAGCCGAGCACCAGGCCGAGGAGCGCGACGACCGTGACCAGCTCCATGACCGACGACCCTCGTTCAGCGTGATCCACGTTCACCACACCTCCGCCACGACCGTGGGGACGCCCGTCCCGGTGGGATCCAGCACCGCCGTGGGCCAGGCGGAGAGGGGCGTCTCACCGTCCACCTGGATGACCCACGTCCCGTACGGGAGGGCCACCAGCGCCCGGCCGGAGATGTCGGTCGTCCCGACCGCGACCGTGGCGCCAGCGGGGCAGCCGGTGTCCGGGTCGTGGACGGCCACGACGGAGGCCCCGACCACGGGGGTGAGGTCCGAGCGGGTCACGGTCACGTCGAGGCCGGGCAGGACGACGGAGCCCGCGGTCGCCGAACCCGGCACGGCCGAGACCGCCGGGGCCCGCTGGGCGCCGGGCCAGTAGGCACCGGAGCCTCCGGCGAGCTGGCCCTCGGGATCGGCGTCGGCGCAGTCGCCGGCCCAGGCCTGGTAGCCGTCGAGGAACGGGAAGAGACCCCCGACCGTACGGGGGGTTCCCGCTCCCCGGAACGGTCTTCCTGCCGTCCGGCAGGAACTGGGTGTTGCCCAGCGTCACGGCGAGGTCGGCGGGCACCGTCCCTCCGTCGGGCGCCGTGAGGGTGAGCTCCAGCGTGGCGCTCCGGTCGTAGTCGAACCCGACCGAGGTCGTCGCGCCGGCGAGCACCCCGGCGGTCTGGGTCGGTCCGGCCACGCCCTGGCGGTCGACGTAGCCCGTGGTCCCCAGCGCGACCGTGTACGTGTCGGCCGGGAGGTGGTCGAAGAACGCGCACCCGTCGGTGGTGGTGAGCAGCAGCCGGCTGAGGCCGGGCCCGGTGACGGTGACGGGCTGGGCGGCCAGGGGAGCCGCTTCACGGTTCCGGACCTTCACCGCGATGTGCCCGCTGTCCGGGTCGTACGCGCCGACCGGGGGCGTGAGCAGCGTGTCGGAGCGGACCGGCTGCACCCCCTGCATGTTGGGCCACGTCACCGCCACCTCGACCCGCAGGTACGCGGGGTCGGAGCCGACCGAGTCGCACGCCCCGGTGGTGGCTCCGGTGGGGACCCACGAGCTCTGCCGCTGGACGGTGTAGGGGATCCCGTCGACGTCCTGGGTGCTCGAGACGAGGCCGAGGGGCAGGTCGGTGAAGTCGCTGGAGCGGACGAGGTCCATCTCCTGGCTGGCCAGGTTGGCGGCGACGCTGCGGCTGCGGTTGTTCCGGGTGAGGGCGAGGCCGCTGTACATCGTCGCGGCCAACCCGGTGACGAGCACGGCGAACACCGTCACCGCGACCGCCAGCTCGATGAGGGTGAGACCGTCCTCGGCGCATCGCCGAGAAGGGGTTGTCCCGCTATTGCCCTCCCCGCCCGACGGCGGACCCTCCATGCGCGAGCTCCCTCAAGAAGCCAGCCCGACCGCGCCATCCACACCGGTTATCGGCGCGGCCCGTGATCGTCCTTGAATGGAGAGGTGACCACCGGGCCCCGCTCCGGGACCGCCCTCGCGGTCCGGGCGTCAGGGAGCCAGCTCGAGCCAGCTCTCGGGCTCGAGGGTGACCTCCCCGAAGCCGACGATCTGCTCGATCCGGGGGTCGTAGGTGAGGACCTGGTTGTTCTTCACCTGGATGTTGCCGGCGTAGACCGCCCCGAACATCTCCTGGTTGTTCTTGATCGCGACCGGCCCGTTCGGGGCGTACACCAGCACGGCGACGGCCTCGGGGGCCTGGAAGTTGTTCTTGAAGTGGATCGCGCAGTCCGAGCTGTCGTGGTTGACGTCGCACGAGGAGCCGACCGGGGGCTGGTAGGTGGACGCCACGACCACGACCGCGTCGTTCGCGCCTCCCTCGACGTTGTGCCCGAAGATCGGGAGGTTCGTGTAGATCACCGTGTCCCCGGCGAACGTCACGCCGGTGAGGTCGAGGCGGTCGCTCTGGCCGATCGGACCGCTCTGGTGCACGTAGTAGGTGCCGTGGAAGGCGCTGCCCGTGCTGGCGACGAGGCTCTGGAAGTCGCTGCGCGCTGTGGAGGACGGCGCGGACGGGGTGCCGAGGATGTGGAGGGTGGCCGGGTCGTAGTTCGCCGCGTTGAAGGTGAACGTGGGGATG
Organism: Acidimicrobiia bacterium; assembly: GCA_027494165.1. Taxonomy (GTDB): domain Bacteria; phylum Actinomycetota; class Acidimicrobiia; order IMCC26256; family JAOSJM01; genus JAOSJM01. Next base: position 1,389,815 of record JAOSJM010000001.1, read on the forward strand.
TCCTTGGGCGCGGGGGCGACGAGGCACTGGTGGGTGAGGAGTGTCCCCGTCGGGCCGGACCCGGTCTTCTCGCCCCAGGTCGTCACGCTCCCGGCGATCGAGCCGTCGACGTTCACCTTGTAGTAGGCGTGGCCGGGGTCGGCGACGCAGCCCGGGGAGGTCGACGCCGCCTTCACGTGCCCGCCGATGCTCGCTCCGTTCCCCAGGTCCACGGCCCGGTAGCCGTTCGTCGTGTCGTAGCCCCCGGTCTCGACGTCGCCCTGGACCTCGGAGTTGTTGCGCAGCTTCACCCAGCCGGTGGCCGCGGTGGCCGATCCGGTCACGATGTCGCCCTGGTCGACGGTGATGTTGGTGTTGGCCCAGATGTCGCCGGTGATGTAGTCGTTGTTCTTCGTGTCGATGTCGGTGAGCGAGAAGAGCGCGAACCGGAACGACTTGGGCGGGGCCATCACGACCTCGAGCCGCCGGGAGGCCGACAGCGACGGCGCCGAGCCGACGGATCCCGTGCTGTCGATCCGGTACCGGTTCCGGCCCAGGGCCGTGACGGTGTAGCTGAAGCTCCCCTCGCTCGTGGTCCCGGTGTAGGTCCCGGCCGCGCCGCCCGCGGTGGCCTGGAGCTCGGCGATGGCGTCCTGCACGCCGGCCTCGGCCACGTGCAGGGCCTGCACCCAGGACCGGTTCCGGGCCGTGGCGGTGCTGGTGCTCGCCCCCCGGTCGAGGACCATCACGGTGAGCGCGACGAGGAGGGCCAGCAGGGCGATCGCCGTGATCATGGCCACGCCCTGCTCCTGGCGGTGGAACCGGCGCAGCCCGGGCATCACGCCGACCCCCGGTTGCGGAGCTGCACCTCGGAGCTGAGCTCGAGGGTCGTGTCGGGGCTGTTCGAGGGATGGACCCGCAGGACCATCTTCACCACCTGGGCCGTCTCCACCGCGGGCTCGTACTGGAACAGGTCCGACGAGGCGACCTTCTCGTGGACCACGGTGTACTGGCCGCCGTCGACGGACCGGACCAGGTCGGTGCCCGAGACCTCGTACACGATGGTCTCCGGCTCGCCCCCCACGTAGGTGGACACCTCGAGGCGCGAGGCGGTCGAGTCGAGAGCGACCGAGCCGGCCTGGCGGACCTCCTTGGTCATGCGGTCGAGGGTCAGGCGCATCTCGTCGAGGGCGTCGGCCCGGTCGTACACGAAGGACTGGGTCCGGTGCGCGGAGTCGAGCACGCCGAGGAGGGCTCCGACGACCACCATGAGCAGCGAGACCGTGAACACGATCTCCGCGACGGTGAAGCCGCCCTCGGGAGCACGCTCGCGGGCGCGCTCAGGAGCACTGGTTCTTCGACAGCACGATCTCGTTCGTGGCATCCGATTCGTTCCCGGCCTTGTCGTACCCGACGACGTGGTAGCGGACGGAGTCGAGCTTCTTGGCGTGCGTCTCGGAGGTCGTGGTCCCGGTGAACGTCCCGACGGCCTCGAACGCCTCGTTGTTCGTGCTCCGGTACAGGCGGTAGCCCCGGAAGTTCGTGTCGGTCGAGAGACCCCAGTAGAGGGTGACCGTCCGGTTGCTGCCCGCGCAGCTCACCGTCCGGGCCAGCGTGCCCGGCGTCGTCGGCGCGACCGTGTCGAGCACGATCTGCTGGGGCGTGAGGTCCGCCTCGTTGCCCGAGCCGTCGCGGACCCTGCCGTACACGGTCTTCGTGCCGTCACCAGAGCTCAGGGTCCAGCTCACGGTGGGGTTGAGGGCGTCGTACACGACGTCGTCGCCGAAGGTGGTGCCGTCGTTGGAGAACCGGGCGACGGCCGAGAGCGGCGCGCAGTCGTCGCCGAACGTGAGGTGCAGCGTGGCGTTCGGGCTCGCCGTGTAGCCCACGTCCCCGACCCCCGTGCCCGAGCTGATCGTGAACCCTCCGGTCGGCGCGCTCGTGTCGCCGGCGCAGGTCGTCGGCGCGGTCGTCGTGGTCGACGGGACCGTGGTCGTCGTGGAGCCCGACGTCGTGGTGGTCGACGAGTCGGTCTCGCCGCCCAGGGTCACGGTCCCGGGGGTGAAGAGCGAGGAGACCCCGAGGGTGTGGGTCGTGCCGTCCACCGCCGGGGCCTTGAACTTCACGACGACGGCGACGCGCCGGAGGTCCTCGGTGCCGGGGATCCCGGGGTCGTCGACCCAGGTGATGTACTGGTAGATCTCCATCACCGTCTCGCCGACCTGCACGGGATCCTCGATGTGGGGGACCCCGTCGCCACCGGCCGAGACGATGAGCGGCTCGTAGACGCCGGTGCCGGAGGGGTCGTACCCGCTGCCGTCGGCGGACACGAGGTGGCTCGGGTGCTCGGGGTCGTCGTCGTGCACGGGCGCCACGTCCAGCTCCAGCGACTCGTAGGGGACGTTCCTCAGGTGCTCGATCCGGGCGTTGGCGATCTCGGAGGCCGTCTGGCGCTGGCGGCCGAGCGCCACCGACTTGAGGCCCATCCCCATCGAGGAGGCCAGCCCGAGCAGCGCGACGGCGAGGATGCTCACCGCGGCGATGACCTCCACGAGGGAGAAGCCCGCTTCCCGGGCCGGACCCGACGCGCGAGCCCGCCGCCGGGCGCGGGATCCCCGTCCGCGCGCCCTGGCGGAGCGGCCTGCCTGCTGATCTCGATGCCCCATGGCGGCGTCCCCCGGTCGTCTCCTGCCACACCGTGCGCGCGGCGGGAGGCGGGTCCGTTCCTCCAACGGGAGGTATCGGCAGGGAGGGCGTACGGCCTTGAGGGCCGGCCGGTCCGGGAGCGCCCCGATCGCCGGGAGCTAGGGCGAACCGGCCGGGCGTCCGGGCAGGATCCGGTAGACCTCGTACACGGAGTCGACCCGCTTCATCGCGCCGATGATCGAGTCGAGGTGACCGGCGTCGGCCAGCTCGAAGTCGAAGCGGAGCTTGGCGATCCGGTCGCCCGAGGTCTGGGTGGAGCAGGCGAGGATGTTCACGTGCTGGTCGGCGAGGATCTGGGCCACGTCGCGCAGCAGGCGCGACCGGTCCAGGGCTTCCACCTCGACGGACACGACGTAGGTGCCGGGCTGGTCCCGGTCCCACTCGACGTCGATGACCCGCTCGGTCTGGCTGGCGGCCAGGCCGGTCGCGTTGGCGCAGTCGGTCCGGTGGACCGAGACCCCGCGGCCGCGGGTGACGAAGCCCATGATCTCGTCGCCGGGCACGGGGGTGCAGCACCGCGACAGCCGTACCATGACGTCGTCGAGGCCCTCGACGTGCACACCGACGGTCCGGCGCCGGAGCGCCCGGGGCGCCCGCCGGACGGTGATCGGGAGCTGCTCCTCACCGCCCCGCAGCTCCCGCTGGAGCCGCTGGGCGACCGCCTTCGCCGAGACGTGGCCCTCCCCCACCGCGGCGTGGAGCGCGTCCAGGTCGCCGTAGTTCATCGACTCCGCGACCTTCGCCATCACCGGGGAGCCGGCGAGCTTCTGCACCGGGAGGCCCTCGCGGCGGAGCGCCTTCACGAGCTCCTCCCGGCCCGCGTCGATGGCGTCGACCCGCCGCTCCCGCGAGAACCACTGCCGGATCTTCGTGCGGGCCCGCGGCGTCTTCACGAACTGCATCCAGTCGCGGCTCGGACCGGCCCCCTCGACCTTGCTCGTGAAGATCTCGACGGTGTCGCCCGACGCGAGGTCCGAGTCGAGCGGGACCAGCCGACCGTTCACCCGCGCCCCGACGCAGCGGTGACCGACCTCGGTGTGGATCGCGTAGGCGAAGTCGATCGGCGTCGCCCCGGCCGGCAGGGTGATGACCTTCCCCTTCGGCGTGAACACGAAGACCTCGTCCTGCTCGAGGTCGAACTTCAGGGACTCCATGAACTCGGCCGGGTCGTCGGTGTCGCGCTGCCAGTCGACGATCCGCTGGAGCCAGGCCATGTCCTCGGCCGGCGACTTCTGCTCCTTGTAGCCCCAGTGGGCGGCGATCCCGTACTCGGCCCGGCGGTGCATCTCTCGGGTCCGGATCTGGACCTCCACCGGCTTGCCCTGCGGCCCCACCACCGTCGTGTGGAGCGACTGGTAGAGGTTGAACTTGGGCATGGCGATGTAGTCCTTGAACCGGCCCTGGACCGGCTTCCACAGGGCGTGGATGGACCCCAGCGCGCCGTAGCAGTCCTTCACCGAGTCGACGACGACCCGGACGCCGAGCAGGTCCTGGACCTCGTCGAACTCCTTGCCCCGGACGACCATCTTCTCGTAGATGGACCAGTAGTGCTTCGGCCGTCCCTGCACCTCGGCGTCGATGCCCAGCTCCGCGAGCCGCCGCCGGAGGGCCTCGATCACCTGCTCGAGCGACTGGTCGCGCTCGGGGGCCCGCTGCGCGACCATCTGCTCGATCTCCGCGTAGCGCTTCGGGTGGAGCACGGCGAACGCCAGGTCCTCGAGCTGCCACTTGAGGTCCTGGATCCCGAGCCGGTGGGCGAGCGGCGCGTAGATGTCGAGCGTCTCCTGGGCGATCCGGTCCTGCTTGCCCTCCGGCAGGGAGGCGATCGTCCGCATGTTGTGGAGGCGGTCGGCGAGCTTGATGAGCAGCACCCGGATGTCCTTGGCCATCGCCACGAGCATCTTCCGGAGGGTGGCGGCCTGCTGTTCCTCGCGGGTGTCGAACTGGAGGCGGTCGAGCTTGGTGACGCCGTCGACGATGGCGGCGACCTCGGGGCCGAACTCGTGGTCGAGGTCCTCGAGGGTGAGGGTCGTGTCCTCGACCGCGTCGTGGAGCAGCGCGCCGGCCAGGGTCACGTCGTCGAGGCCCAGCTCGGCCAGGATCATGGCCACGCCCAGGGGGTGGGCGATGTAGGGCTCACCCGACCGGCGGACCTGGTCGGCGTGGGCCCGGCGGGCGACGTCGAAGGCCCGCTGGATCATCGCCGTGTCGGCCTTGCGATGGCGCGCCCGGTAGGCCTGGACGAGCGGGGCCACCGCGACGTCGATGTGGTGGCGCCGCCAGGGCAGGACGGACCGACGATCGGACCGGGCCTCGTGGTGGGACTCGATGGTGCTGCTCACGGGTACCCCAGGAGGGCGTGGACCGGGTAGCCGGAGAGGCGGTCGCGCCCGGCCAGGAACGCCAGCTCGATGAGGAAGCTCAGCCCGACGACGGTGCCGCCGAGGCGCTCGACCAGCCGGACCGTCGCCGCGGCGGTGCCGCCGGTGGCCAGCACGTCGTCGACGACGAGCACCTGCTCACCCGGGTGGACGGCGTCCCGGTGGATCTCGAGGAGGTCGGTGCCGTACTCGAGCTCGTACTCCTCGCGCTCGATGTCCCAGGGGAGCTTGCCGGCCTTGCGGACCGGGACGAACCCGGCCCGGAACCGGTCGGCGAGCGGCGCGGCCACGATGAAACCCCGGGCCTCCACCCCGACGACCTTGTCGATCCGCTGGGCCTCGAAGGGGGCCGCGAGGCCGTCGAGGGTGCAGCGGATGGCGTCGGCGTGCGCGAGCAGCGGGGTGATGTCCTTGAAGACCACGCCCGGCTTCGGGTGGTCCGGGATGTCCCGGACGTGATCCTTCAGCCAGGCGGCGTCGGCTGCCACGGTTCCAGGGTACCGGCTCGGCGCGGCGGCTCCGAGCCCTGCCGGGGCGCCGGTGGGCCCGGCGGCTCGTCAGCGCTTGCGGCGGCGGGGCTGGCGGGGCCGGGGCGCGCGGGCGCCGGTCGGGGCAGCCGGTGGAGGCTCGGGAGCTCCCCGCCGCCCCCGGGACCGGCCTCCTGCGGGGCCCCCACGGGCGCCGGGGCAGGGACCGGCTCTCGGGCCGCCGCCCGCTCGCGCAGCGACCGGTAGCGCGGCTCGCGCTCCTTCCACCAGGCCAGGATGGGTGTGGCCACGAAGATCGAGGAGTACGTCCCGACGAGCAGGCCGATGAAGAGGGCCAGGGCGAAGTCGCGCAGGCTCGCGGCGCCCATGATCCAGCTCCCGACCACCAGCAGGGAGGCCACCGGCAGGAGCGCCACGAACGAGGTGTTGAGCGAGCGCATCAGCACCTGGTTCATGGACCGGTTCACCATGTCGGCGTAGGTGTCGCCCCTGACCAGACCGACCGAGGGCTCGTTCTCGCGCACCTTGTCGAACACCACGACGGTGTCGTAGAGCGAGAAGCCCAGGATGGTGAGGAGGGCGATCACGGTGGCCGGCGCGACCTCGAAGCCGGTGACCGCGTACACCCCTCCCGTGATCACGATGTCGTGGAGCACGGCGAGGAGCGCGGCGAGCGCCATCTTCCACTCGAACCGGAGGGTGAGGTAGCCCGCGATCACGAGGAAGAAGATGACGAGCGCGCGCAGGGCCTTCCGGCTCACCTGCTCGCCCCAGGTGGGACCGACGTCCGTGACGCTGACCTCGGTCGCGTCGACCCCCGCGTACTCGGCCAGGGCCTCGGTGACCCGGTCGCGCTCCTCTGCCTCGAGCTCGTCGGCCTGGACCCGGAACGAGTCCGAGCCCAGGATCGTGACCTTGGCGTCGGCGAGCCCGAACGGGCGCACCGTGTCACGTACCTCCCCGGCGCTCGGGGAGCCGTCGGCCGCCGTGGCCTGCCACGCCGTCCCCCCTCGAAGTCGATGCCGAGGTTGAACCCGCCCCGCAGGGCGAACCCGAGCACACCGACGAGGATCGCGACCCCCGAGATGAGGGCCCAGCGCCACCGCCGGCCCATGAAGTCGAACTCCGTGCGCTCGTGGAAGATGTCGCCGAGCGTGTGGCGGGTGCCGTCGGACTTCACCGCTCGACCCCCTTCACGTCGAGGCCGGCCGCGACGCCGATCCAGCGCGCTCTCACCACGGACGGGCGAGCGATGATCGACACGAGCGGGTGCATGAAGAAGTACGAGATGAAGAGGTCGAGCAGGGTCGAGAGGCCGAGGAAGAACGCGAACCCGCGGACCGAGCCGACCGCCAGCCAGTAGAGGATGCCGGCCCCGATGAGCGATACGAGGTCGGCGGCCAGGATGGTCCGCCACGACCGCCGGAACCCCCGCTCCAGTGACGATCGCACCGTCTTGCCGGTCCGCAGCTCGTCCTTGAGCCGCTCGAAGTAGACGATGTACGAGTCGACGGCGATGCCCACCGAGACGACGAGACCGGTGACGCCGGCGAGGGTGAGGGTGAGCCCGATGCTCTCGCCCAGGTAGGCGGTGAGCGAGTAGAGCGCGGCGGCGGCCACGCCGAGCCCGAGCAGGACGACCAGGCCCAGGACCCGGTAGTAGAGGATCATGTAGACGGTGACGAGGCCGAGGCCGATGAGCCCGGCCACGATGCCGGCCCGGAGCTGGTCCTTCCCCAGCGTCGGCGAGACGTTCTGGGTGGTGAGCTCCTCCAGGGCCACCGGCAGGGCGCCGAACTTCAGGATGCTGGCCAGGTCGCGGGCCTCGGTCTCGCTGAAGTCCCCGGTGATCGCGACGTCGCCGTCGAAGCTCGGGGTCTGGAACGCCGGGGCCGAGATCACCTGGCTGTCGAGCACGATCGCCACGGCGTTCTGCGGTGGCGGCTGCGGGTACGACGCGGCGGCCAGCTCGTTGAACTTCTCGAGGCCGTCGCCGGTGAGCACGAGCGTCACCGACCACTCGTTCCTCACCGGGTTGAGCTCGGCCCGGGCGGTGTCGACGTCGCCCCCGAGGAGGGCGGCCGGGCCCATCCGGTACCGGAGGGCGGGGACGTCGTCCTCCGGCCGGGCCGGGAGCACGACCTCGGCGTCGGCGAGGTCCTCCTCGCGGGGGGTGGTGGGCACCTCGGCCCCGGGGACGAGCGCGCTCGTCGTCGTGGTCGTGTCCGTGGGCGCCGCGGTCGTCTCCGTGGGCGCCGCGGTCGTCTCCGTGGGCACGGCCGTGGTCCCCGTGGGCACCGTGGTCGTGTCGCCGGGCGCCGTGGTCGCCGTGTCGCCGGGGACGGTGGTCGCCGTGTCGCCGGGGACGGTGGTCGTCGTCTCCTCCGGCGTGGTGACCGTGGCCCCCTCGGGCGGCAGGATCTCGAGCACCGGGCGGAAGCGCAGCTCGGCGGTCTGGCCCACGAGGCGGCGGGCCTTGTCGCGGTCCTTCACCCCGGGGAGGTCCACGACGATGTTGCCGCCCTGCCGGCTGATCTCGGGCTCGGCGACGCCGAGGGCGTCGACGCGGCTGCGGATGATGTCGACCGAGACGTCGAGCGAGTCGCTGCTCGCGTCGCCCACCGGGGCGAGGACGACCGAGATCCCGCCCTGGAGGTCGAGGCCGAGCACGGGCGTGGTCCCGGACACGATGGTCGCCGTCAGCGCGCTGGCCACGACGACCAGCGTCCCGACGAGGAACATGACGTGGCGGCGCACGGTCAGGCCTTGCGGGTCCCCGGACCGGTCACCGGGTCAGTCGGCGTCGGCGTCGCCGGGGGCCGGCTCGACCAGTCGCTGGCTGATCGCGTCCCGGGCGACCTTGACGACCACGCCCGGCGCGATCTCCACCTCGGCGGTGGTGACGTCGAGCGTCCGGATCCGACCGAAGATCCCGGAGCTCGTGAGGATCTCGTCGCCGACCTCGAGGCTCGCCACGAGCGCCCGGTGGGCGGCGAGCCGCTGGCGCTGGGGCCGCACGATGAGGAAGAAGAAGGCGAGCGCGAGGAGCGCGAGATAGACGAGGAGGAACATCTGGGCCTTTCGGGAAGGCGGACCGCGGCGATGCTATCGCGGCGCCCGGCGGGCTCCCATCTCGGCCCGGGGCCGGGACGGGGCGCTCGCCCCTACGCGAGGTCGAAGAGGCTGGCGGCCCCGCCGCCCGGGTCGGGAGGCACGAGACCGAGGTGGGCGAAGGCTCCGGCGGTGGCCACCCGCCCCCGGGGGGTCCGCTGCAGCAGGCCCTCCTGGAGGAGGTAGGGCTCGTAGACGTCCTCCACCGTCTCGGGCTCCTCCCCCACCGCCACCGCCAACGTGCCCAGGCCGACCGGCTGGCCCCCGAACGTGCGGCACAGGGCCCCGAGGATGGCCCGGTCGACCTTGTCGAGGCCCCGCTCGTCGACCTCGAACAGGGCGAGCGCGGCCCGGGCGGTCCCGGCGTCGACGGTCCCGTCGCCCCGCACCTCGGCGTAGTCGCGGACGCGCCGCAGGAGCCTGTTGGCGATCCGGGGCGTACCCCGGGACCGGCGGGCCACCTCCGCGGCCCCCTCCGGCTCGAGCGGCACGCCCAGGATCCGGGCCGTGCGGGTGAGGATGGCCTCGAGGTCGTCGGCCTCGTAGTAGTCGAGGCGGGCCACGAACCCGAAGCGGTCGCGCAGGGGCCCGGTGATGAGGCCGGTCCGGGTCGTCGCGCCCACCAGCGTGAACCGTGGGAGGTCGAGGCGGATCGAGCGGGCCGAGGGGCCCTTCCCGATCACGATGTCGAGCTGGAAGTCCTCCATGGCGGGGTAGAGGACCTCTTCGACGGTCCGGGGCAGCCGGTGGATCTCGTCGATGAAGAGGACGTCGGCCTCGTCGAGGTTCGTGAGGATGGCGGCGAGGTCTCCGGCCCGCTCGAGGGCCGGTCCGCTCGTCACCCGCAGGCCCACCCCCATCTCGGCGGCCACGATCCCCGACAGCGTCGTCTTGCCGAGGCCCGGGGGCCGGCGAAGAGCAGGTGGTCGATCGCCTGACCCCGGCGCCGGGCCGCGGCGAGCAGGATGTCGAGGTGCTCCCGGAGGCGGGGCTGGCCGACGAACTCGTCGAGCCGCCGGGGCCGCAGCGTCGTCTCCTCGGCGGCCTCGGCCGGGTCGGCCACCGCGGCCGACAGGACCTCCTCACGCACGGCTCACCGCCAGCAGCCGCAGCGCGTCCCGCAGGAGGTCCTCGACCGCGCCGTCGTCGGGGAGCTGGGCGAGGACGCCGCGCACCTCGTCGGGCCCGTACCCCAGGCCCGCCAGCGCCTCGCGGACCTCGCCGCGGGCCGAGCTCGCGCCCGCACCGGCGTCGGAGGGCTCGAGCTCGGGGACGTCGAGCCGGGCCTTGAGCTCCACGAGGAGCCGCTGGGCCGTCCGCCGGCCGACGCCGGGGACGAGGGTGAGGGCGTCGAGGTCGTCGTCGAGGAGGGCCCGCCGCAACCCGCCCGGCGAGTGGACCGAGAGGATGGCGAGGGCCAGCTTGGGCCCGACCCCGGTGGCCCCGATGAGCACCTCGAACGTGTCGCGCTCGTCCCGGGTCGGGAAGCCGTAGAGCACCATCGCGTCGTCGCGGACGTGCAGGTGCGTGAAGAGGAACGCGGGCTGGCCGGGCCCGAGCCCGGGCAGGGCTCCGAGGGGGACGAGGACCCGGTAGCCGACCCCGCCGACCTCCACGACCGCCTCGCCCGTGGCGGAGCGCTCGAGGACGGTGCCCCGCACCGACCCGATCACCGGGCCCCCTCCCGGGCCAGCGCCGCGGCCACCGCCCGGGCCAGCCCCGGGGTGGCGCTGCGGGGCGATTCGGGGCGGACGGCCCGCAGGGGGCCGCTCCAGGCGTGGCACACCGCGAGGGCGAGCGCGTCGGCCGCGTCGGCCGGCCGGGGCGGCTCGGCCAGCCGGAGCAGCCGGGCCACCATGGCCTGCACCTGCTCCTTGCCGGCGGCCCCGTCGCCGGCGACGGCCAGCTTGACCTCGTTGGGGCTGTAGTGGGTCACCGGGACCCCGGCCCGGGCGGCGACGGCGAGCGCCAGCCCGCTGGCCTGCCCGACCGACATCGCGGTGCGCGTGTTGGCCTGGAACAGGACCCGCTCGACGGCCAGGGCGGCCGGGCGGTGCTCGGCGACGATCGCCTCCAGCTCGGCTTCCAGGATCGCGAGCCGCTCCGCGAGCGGGTCGCCGGGGGCGGTGCGGACGACGCCGCAGGCGAGGGCCTCGAGCGACGAGCGTTGCCGGCGGACGGCGCCGTAGCCGCAGCGCGACACGCCGGGATCGATCCCCAGGACCACGAACGGCGGCTTCGAACCGGCACCGAACACGGGTTCGATCCTAGGGCCTCGAGCCGGGCCGGTGGCGGACCGGAGGGCTCGTGGACCCGCTCAGCGGCGCCGCACCCGGGGGCAACGGCCGGAACGATGCCACCACACGACGAGCCCGACGAGGACGAGCACGCCGAGGAGGGGCAGGAGCCGCTTGGCCACCGGCGCGCCACCCACCTCGAGCAGGTCGACCGGCTCGGCCTCGGGCCCCTCGATGCGGCGGACGGCGCTCGGGGCCGGCGCCGCCTCTCCCGGGGCGGTCGTGGCCTCGCGCCCGGGGACCGTCTCGGCGGCCGCTGATTCCCCGACCTCCCCCTCCCCGACCGGCGCGGCCGCGAGGACGTCGCGCTCGAGGTTCTCGGCGAACTGGGCGAGCAGCTTCGAGGAGACGTCGGCCAGCACGCCCCGCCCGAACTGGGCCACCTTCCCCGTGACCGAGAGGTCCGTGTCGATCGCCACCTCCGTGCCCTCGCCGTCGGACGCCAGGGTCGCGACGACGGTGGCCGAGGCGTTCCCCCTGGCCGCGCGTGTCACGGCCCGAGGCCTGGATGACGGCCCGCCGCCCCGCCTCGTCGACCTCCACGAGGCGGGCCGCCCCCCGGTACTGGGCCGTGATGGGCCCGACCTTGACCTTCACCACGCCCCGGTACTCCTCCCCCTCGACCTCCTGGAGCTGCGCGCCGGGGAGGCAGGGAGCGATGCGCTCGACGTCGAGGAGGACCCGCCAGGCCTCCTCGACCGGCACGTTCACCCGGAATCGGTCCTCGATGCGCATCGCTCCTCCAAGGCCTGCAGGTCCGCGAGGGTGTCCACGTCGGCCGGCTCGCCGGTCCCGTCGCAGCGGACCTCGCGCACGGGATGGCGCCGCAGGAGGACCCGGCCACCCTCGTCGCCCGAGAGCCGCCGGGCCTCGGCCCACCACTCTCGCCCGATGAGGACCGGGTTCCCCCGGACGCCGCCGTGGGTGGCGACCGCCAACCCGGCGCCCTCATCGTAGGCGGCGGCCAGGCGGCGGTAGGCGCCGGGACCCACGAGTGGCTGGTCGGCCAGGCCGACGGCCACCGCGCCCACCGAGCGACGAGGGCCGAGCTCGTCGAGCGCGGCGGCGAGGCTGTGGGCGATGCCCTCCTCGTAGCCCGGGGCCCGGACCACGGCGACGCCGGGAGGGGCCGCGGCGGCGACGTCGTCGGCCCGGTGGCCGACCACGAGGAGCACCGGCTCGAGGCCGCTGGCGAGGGCGGCGTCGAGCGCCCACGCGACGAGCGGCCGGCCCCCGAGGGGCGCCAGGGGCTTGGGACGGTCACCACCGAGCCGGGCTCCGAGCCCCGCGGCGAGGATCGCGGCCGCGACGCCCCGACCCTCGGGAGCCGGGGCCGTCACGCCCCGGAGCCCGCTCCGGCGGCCTCCAGCGCGCGGCGCACGAGGACCCGGGCCAGGTGCTCCCGGTACTCGGCGGAGGCGTTGACGTCGGTGGAGGGCTCGGTACCCTCGGCGGCCCGCTCGGCCGCCTCGGCCGGCGACGCGCCGCCCGCCAGGGCCTCCTCCACCCCCCGGGCCCGCAACGGCGTGGTACCCATGTTCACGAGGGCGACCCGGGTCGCACCGTTGCGGACGGCGACGGCACCGACCATGGCCCAGTCCTGGGCCCGCCGGTTGAACTTCTGGTAGGAGAAGCCGGCGCCGGGGATCTTCGGCACCCGGAGCTCGACCAGCAGCTCGTCGGGGGCCAGGGCCGTCTCCAGGAACCCGAGGAAGAGCTCGGTGGCCGGCAGCTCGCGCTCCCCCGCCGGGCCCCGCACCACGCAGGTGGCGTCGAGCGCCAGCAGGGTGGCGGGCAGGTCCGAGGCCGGATCCGCGTGGGCCACCGACCCCCCGATGGTCCCCCGGTGACGGACCTGCGGGTCACCGACCTGGGCCGCCACGGAAGCCAGGACCGGGCACTCCCGGGCGAGGAGCTCGGAGGTCTCGAGGTCGCGGTGGCGGGTGAGGGCACCGACGGCGACGTGGTCGCCGCCGTCGCGCACGTACGAGAGGTCGCGCACGCGCCCCACGTCGACCAGGACGGCGGGCGTGGCGAGGCGGAGCTTCATGAGCGGGAGCAGGGACATGCCGCCGGCGAGCAGCTTGGCGTCGTCGCCGTGCTCGCCGAGGAGGGCGACCGCCTCCTCGGCCGAGCCGGCCCGGACGTAGTCGAACGGGGCCGGGATCATCGGGAGGCCTCCTTGGCGCGGCGGATCGCATCCCACACCTTCGCGGGTGACGCCGGCATGTCGAGGTCGGCGACACCGAGCGGCGCGAGGGCGTCGAGCACCGCGTTCATCACCGCCGGGGTGGCGGCGATGGTGCCGGCCTCGCCGATGCCCTTCACACCCAGCGGGTTGGTGGGGCTCGGGGTGACGGTGGAGCCGACCTCGAAACCGGGGAGCTCGGCGGCCGAGGGCACCAGGTAGTCGACGAGGCTGCCGGTGACCAGCGTGCCCTCCTCGTCGAAGACCGCCTCCTCGAAGAGGGCCTGCCCGATGCCCTGGGTGACGCCCCCGTGGACCTGCCCCTCGACGATGAGCGGGTTCACCTGGGTGCCGCAGTCGTCGATGGCCACGTAGCGGACCAGCTCCACCCGGCCCGTCTCCTCGTCGACCTCGACCACGGCCACGTGGGTGCCGAAGGGGAAGGTGAAGTTGGGAGGGTCCCAGGAGGCCTGGGCCTCGAGGTTGGGCTCCATGCCCTCGGGGAGGTCGTGGGCGCTGAAGGCCGCGAAGGCGACGTCGCCGAGGGGCACGCCCCGGGCCGGCGTGCCGCGGACCCGGAACTCGCCCTCGACCAGCTCGACGTCCTCCTCGGCCGCCTCGAGCTGGTGGGCGGCGATGGCCCGGCCCTTGGCGATCACCTTCTCGCACGCCTCCCACACCGCCGTCCCCCCACGGACACCGAGCGGGAGCCGTAGGTGTCGAGGCCCAGGGGCGCCAGGGCGGTGTCGCCGTGGAGGACGTCGACGTCGTCGGGGCTGACGCCGAGCCGGTCGGCGACGATCATCGACCAGCTCGTCACGTGACCCTGGCCGTGCGGCGACGTGCCCGTGACGACCTGGACCTTCCCGGTGGGGAGCACCCGGACCGTGGCCGACTCCCAGCCGCCGGCCGCGTAGCTCAGCGAGGCGAGCACCCGACTCGGGGCCAGGCCGCACATCTCGACGTAGGAGGACAGGCCGATCCCGAGGTGGCGGGTGTCCCCCCGCTCCCGCCGGGCCGCCTGCTCCCCACGGAGGTCCTCGTAGCCGACCCGTCGGAGGGCCTCGTCGAGGGCCCGCTCGTAGTCCCCGCTGTCGAAGACCAGCCCCGCGGCCGAGGTGTAGGGGAACTGCCCGGGCCCGATGAGGTTGCGGCGCCGGATCTCGACCGGGTCGACGCCCACCTCCTCGGCGAGGGCGTCGATCGCCCGTTCGACGGCGTAGGTCGCCTCGGGCCGGCCCGCGCCCCGGTAGGCGGCGGTCGGGGTCCGGTTCGTGAACACCCCGGTGCAGGTGAACGAGTACAGGGGCACGTCGTAGGCGCCGTGGTACACGAACGCGCCCAGGAGCGGGGTGCCGGGCGTGATGAGCTGGAGGTAGGCGCCCATGTCGGCCACCAGCGAGGCCCGGACCGCGGTGATCCGCCCGTCGGCGTCGGCGGCGAGCTCCATGTCCTGCACCATCCCGCGGCCGTGGGTGGTGGCCTGGGCGTTCTCGCTGCGCTCCTCGACCCAGCGCACCGGCCGCCCCAGCCGGCGGGCCAGGGCCACGGCCAGCACCTCCTCGGCGTAGACGTTGAGCTTCGAGCCGAACCCGCCCCCGACCGCGGGGGCCACGACCCGCAGGTGGTGCTCGGGAACACCGAGCGTGAGGCTCAGCATCACCTTCACGATGTGCGGGATCTGGGTCGACGTGTACAGGGTCGTGCCGCCGCCGAACGGCTCGGGGACGGCGCAGACCCCACGTGGCTCCATGGCCATGGGGATGAGGCGCTGCTGCACGTAGCGCCGGCGCACGACGTGGGCGGCCTCGGCGAAGGCCCGCTCGATCCCCTCGGGGTCGGGCTCGAGCTTCCAGGTGTAGGCGACGTTGGTCCCCAGGTCCTCGTGGACGAGGGCCCGGTCGGCACGCGCCTCCTCGACGTCGAGGACGGCGGGGAGCAGCTCGTCGTCGACGACCACGGCCTCCGTCGCGTCGCGGGCCGCCGAGGGCGTCTCGGCGAGCACGACCGCGACGCCCTCGCCGACGTGGCGGACCTCGTCGACGGCGAGCGGCCAGTGGTCCGGTCGCCGCAGGTCCTCGGTCACCTGCCAGGCGCAGGGCAGCGGTTGGGCCCACTCGTCCCGCAGGTCGGCTCCCGTGAAGGCGGCGACCACGCCGGGACGGGCGAGGGCGCCCGAGACGTCGACCGACCGGAGCCGGGCGTGGGCACGCGTGCTCCGGACGATCTTCGCGTGGAGCGCGCCGGGGACCACGAGGTCGTCGACGAACCGGGCCTCGCCGGTGAGCAGGGCCGGGTCCTCCTTGCGGAGGAGCCGGGTCCCCGTCACGGCGCTCACCGGACCGCCGCCCGGGCCTCGGCCGCCGCGAGGACGGCCTGGACGATGTTGTGGTAGCCGGTGCAGCGGCAGAGGTTGCCCTCGAGCCCCTCCCGCACGTCATGCTCGGTGGGGTTCGGCACCTCGTCGATGAGGACACCGCCGCCATCACCATCCCGGAGGTGCAGTAGCCGCACTGCAGCCCGTGGTGCTCCCGGAACGCCTCCTGGACCGGGTGGAGCCGGCCGTCGACCGCGAGGCCCTCGATCGTGGTGATCTCGGTGCCGTCGGCCTGGACGGCGAGCATCGTGCACGACTTCACCGACTCGCCGCCGACCAGGACGCTGCACGCCCCGCACGAGGACGTGTCGCACCCGACCTTCGTCCCGGTGAGGCCGAGCACCTCCCGCAGGTACTGGACGAGCAGGAGACGGGGCTCGACGTCGTGCTCGTGGCGGGCGCCGTTCACCGTCGTGGAGATCCGCATGGCTTCCCCCTTCTCCCCCTCCGGCCACTCTCGCGCACCGCCGGTCGGGCTGCCAGGGAAAGCTGCGCCCGGCCCGCCGTCGCCCGGCCCCGGCTCAGCCGGCGCGGTCGGGGCCGGCCCGCTCCGGCGCGAGCCGGACGACGACCCGCCGCTCCTCCACCATGGCTCGGCGGAACTCCTCCCAGTCGGGGTGCTCCCCGGCCACCTGCCGGTACAGCTCGACGAGGGGCTCCATGGCCTCGGGGAGCGGCACGACCGTCGCGGTGCCGTCGACCTGCACCCACGGTCCGTAGAACCCCTCGGTGAACACGCAGAGGGTCGCCCGCGGGTCCCGACGGAGGTTGCGGGCCTTCATGGCGGTCTCCCGCGTGCTCACGACCACCGCCCCCGACCCGTCGACCCCGGCGACGACCGGCGACGACTGCAGGGAGCCGTCGGACCGCCGGGTGACGAGCACGGCCCGGTGGTGCTCGCGCACGAAGTCCTGCGCGGCGTCGAGGTCCATCAGGCCTCGACCGCCTGGAGGACGGCGTCGGGGATTCTCACAACCATGTGTGTCTAGAGCCTCCCGGTGCGGCGAGCCCAGGCTGCCACGTCCGGCCAGCACCAGACATGCACCGACGAGACGAACGCGACCGGCTTCGGGAAGCTCGGATCGCGACGGCGCCAGTCGTGGACGACCGCGGCCCGTCCGACTCCGAGACGTTCGGCGATCTCGGCCGTGCCGACAAGCTCGCGGACGTCGACCTTCCGGGCCACGACGGAAGCGTACGCAGGCGTACAAGGGTGGACCCCGGCACCGTGCGGGCGTACTATCGCGCGGTACTTCTACCGCAGAAAGGGAGCCCACCATGAGCATCACGTTGGAACCGGTCACCGGAGCGACGGTGACGATCGAAGTGCCCGCGGAGCTTCGCGGCGAGGTCCAGGAGGCGATCCGGGGATCACCGCGGCGAGCCCGGCGCTCATCCAGGCCGTCTACCGGGCGTGGAAGGCGCTCCGTGACGTCGACCGGCTCGGAGAGACCATCGCGGAACAGGCCCGGGCGGCGAGCGGCGACGACCTGGGCGACGCCACCAACGTCGAGGACGTCGTGGGGGCCATGGTCAGGAGCATGGCCGATGCCGTCGCGCTCCACGACATCGCCACGTCGATCCTCCGCCATCTCCTTGAAGCTGTGGAGTCGAGGACATGGCCCGAGTACCTGGGGGTGGCGGCAGAGATCCACGCGACCGCCTAGCGTCCCCTGGCGCCAGGGAGGGGTCGGCCTACGGGTCGGCCCCTCCTTCGCGTCTGCTATCCGGCGAGGCGGTCGAGGCGGTCGCGCAGGTCGGCCAGCTCGATGGCCTCCTCCGCGGTCCAGCCGTAGCGTCGGGCGTCACGGCGTACCGACCCCGGAAGCCCACCCCACACCCCCGTGAGGTCGCGGGTCGAGTACCCGAGCGCGAACGTGGCGCAGTCGACCCGGACCCGACAACCGCGGCACACGGCCCGGGCCGGCTCGGTGTCCTGGCCCCGCTCGGGGAACCACGCCGCGGTGCCTTTCCGCGGCAGGCGGCCAGGGTGTGCCAGGCGGGGCGGGTGAACAGGTCCTCGGTGTCGCCGGGGACGGCGGCCATCAGCGTGGCGAGGAGATCATCCACCAGCCGTGAAGCGTAGCCGTTGCGCGTGCAACTAGCCGCGCAAACGTCGGGGGAGGCCCGGCCTCCCGACGAGGAGAGAGGCCGGGGCCCACCGGGTGGGGGGCGGCCGGATCGGCGGGGCACGTCCCTACCCCTCACCGGCCGGGGACGGAAGGGAGGACCGTCCCTACCCTCCCACTAGCTGAACGTCGGTTCGGACAGTCCGGTGCCGTCGATCACGCTGATCGCGGCCGGGTACCGGCCCGGAATGAAAATCGAGTACCGCCACAGCTCCAGGCGGACCGTCAACGTCCCGGACCCGACCGACGGGAACACCCGCATACGGACCGGCGACTCCCACAGTCGACAGTCCGAGTACCGGGCGACCACGATGCGGTCCTCGTTCGTCCCGTCGCCGAGATCGGTGGGGATCTGGGTCGAGAGATGCACCGGCAGGCCGAACATGGCGCCGGCCGGGCCGCCCTCCGCGAAACCGCTCATGGTCGCCATGGCGTTCACGTTCGCGGAGGGGGTGACGAACGGCCGGCCGTCGCTGTCCCGCTGCGAGGCGAGCCACAGCCACCGGCGGGGATGCATGACGATCGCTTCGGGAGCCGGTGACGTCCGGTCACGACGTCGTTGATCGACTCGGCGACCTTCGGGTACAGCTCCCCGGCGGTCGGCGACGTGTCGGTGTAGCTGACCGAGCCGGTCCCGCCGAGGGTGAGGAGGCCGAGCAGCTCACCCGACGCCCCGGAGCCTTCGATGACCTGCCGTTCGGTTTCCTCCTCGAGCGCGCCGAGCAGGTCGGTGAACACGACGTCTTCGGCGCGGGCCGCGTCCGGTGACTGCTCCAGGTACTGGACCGACACGTCGACGTACCCGGCGATCGTCACCAGGTCCGCGGAGGTCTCGGTGGTCACCAGGTCCTGGGTCGTCACGCTGGCGTTCTGCGACGCTTGCGGCGCGACCTTCCCGCCGGTGGTGACCCGCGGGATGTTCACCGCGTCGACACCGCCGGGCAGGCCGAGGACGGTCACCAGGTTCGCGGCCGACCGGAGCGACCGGGCCTTCTCCGCGTAGTCCTGGACGAGATACGCGGGCGGGACGAACTCGGCGCCGGCGGTCGCGACGTCGGTCGACATGGCCCGGACCTGCGTCGCATGCTGCGCGAGTCGGCCCGTCGCGTCCGCGTCCTGATGCACCGCCCGGGCCACCAGGTCACGAACGTAGCTGTGCTCGCGGGTCTCGTAGACGGTCGGCTCACCACCGACACGGACCAGCGGGGCGGTCTGTGACGGCGGCGCGGTCGAGGTCTGCGGTGCGGTCCGAGTCGACGTGTTGCCGTTGAACTCGGCGGCGGTCCGCTCGGCGTTCTGGCGCCGCTCAACCTCGGCCTTGAGGTCCTCGTACCGCTCGTTGAGCCCTTCGAGGTCGGACATGTGCTTCTCGTACTCGCGGCGTTCGAGGTCGGTCAGATCGCGGCCTTCGGCTTCGGCCCGGTCGAGGAGACCGCGGGCGGCGTCGCGGGTCTCGGCGCGCATGGCGTCGATGCTGTCGAGGATGGTCGGACGACGGGTCATCGGAGGTCACTCCTGTGGTCGAGGAGACTCGTCGCGTCTCCGGTGATGGTGAGGAAGTCGAGGCGTCGGCGCAGCAGGCCGATCGGCACTCGGGGGGTAGAACGGAGAGCGAGGACCCGGGCGTCCTCGTACGCGGGGAACGCGGTCAACGAGACTTCGCGCAGCTTCACTTCCAGCCGGACGACCATCGGCCGGCCGTCCGGGTCGGTACGGTCCTCCTGGCGGACCGGCACGAACGAGACCGAGAGGCCGTCGAGGGCGCCGTCCCGCACCAGTTCCAGTACCTCGTCGCCCTGGCCCGTCTTGCTCACCCGGAACTCCCCGTACAAGCCGGCGGGGTCTTCGCGCAGCACCGTGGCCCGGCCGATCGGCAAGTCGCGCTCACGATGATTCGCGAGGAGCTTCACGCTGCCAGCGCCACGTTCGGCGATCGTCCGTGCGAACGCGCCGCGGACGAACACCTCCCGGTACCGGCCGACGTCGGCGGGACGGTCGAACGGCACCGCGAGACCGGCGACGGTACGGCCGTCGCCCGAGGCGCGAACTTCGAGCTCGGAGGGGAACAGCCGGGAAAGACGCTCACTCATCGGGTACCTGCCAGCGCGCGGGACAACGGTCCTCGGCGACCGGCGGTGGCGCACCTGCGCTCCGGCGCGGCGTCCGGTCCACACCTCGAATCCTGGGCGGTGCCGCGGTGCCGGTGGCCCGGCCGTGCGGTCCGACCCTCGTTCGAGGGGACACCACCAGTATACCCCCGGGGGTATGACTGTCACGGGGAGCCTCCCAGGCGGACCAGCCGCCGGGCCACCCGAGGCGCGTCCTCCACCCGCACCCCGCCGAGCACCACCCGACGATCCGACACGACCAGCTCGCCGCGGCCGACGTTGTGCGCCGCGGCGAGCGACTCGACCACCGCCAGGCCCTCCCCCGACAGGCACGGCCGGAAGGACGCCTCCACCGTCGCCCACGTCAACCGCGGCCACACGATCACGGCCGGCCAGCACTCCACAGCGCAGAGCGTGAGCCACCCGCGCTCGCGCTGCGAACCACGCTCCAGGCGGCCCAGCACCAGGAACCCGCCGGCCTCCCCGGCCTCCCGCCACAAGCCGAGCAGGAACTCGTTCGAGCACCGCTCCGCGAAAGGCCGGTCGAACAGGCGGCCGCTCACCACTCCCTCGCCGTCCCCGGCGACCGGTTCGCCCGCGCCATCGCGGCCAGCCGGCCGCTCACCCTCCCTGGTTGTGCTTCGCGCACGACGCCCTCAAGTTCCCCGGCTCCAACCGCAACCACGGAGCCTCCGAGACCGGCACCACATGATCCACCGACGACGCCCGCCCCCCACACGCCCAACACACCCACCCGTCCCGCTCCAGAATCGCCCGCCGCACACGCCGCCACCGGCCGTCATACGGACTCCGAGACTGCCGAGGCATTCAACACCCCCAAGAGTCCGAGCCCGGGGAGGGAAGTTCATGCCGCTGGTCTAGAGCGGACGGGTCGTATGGAAGAAAACGGACATGGTGGTCACCAGTCGCGGGTGTTGCGTCGTCGTTGGACGTGCTCGGCGCGGAGTGCGGCGACTTGGAGGCCGTGGTCGGGGTGGCCGGGGTTGAGGGTGGCGAGGGCCTGCTGGTACCAGGCGTCGGGGTCCTCGTCCTCAGCATGAGCCGACAATGCGTGGTCCAGTGGACCATCTTGGACCAGGGGATGGTCTGCGCCGTTCGCGGCTTTCTCCGGGGGGCGGTCCAGGCTGGTCCAGTTGACCGGCCATTGTCGGCTGTAGCGAGACTGACCCCGACGTAGTGCCGGCGCCGGTCACTGTCCCCCTCCCGGGGACGGATCACCTTGATCCCCGACCGGGCCGCCCGGAGATCCCGCCCGAACGTCGAGGAGGACCCTGGACGGTGACCGTTGTCCTCCGCCCAGGACTTCCAGGCCGCGTACAACTTGTCGACGGGGACCTCCCCGTGAGGCTCGCACCGCTCCCGGACGAACGCGGCGACGGGCGAGACGAGATCCTGGAGGGCCACGATGGCGTCTCGGGACGATTCCGGCTCGACCATCCGGCCCCGGACCCGGAGACGTGCGAGGCCGTCGAGCGCCCAGTTGAGGATGCCGGGCAGTTCGGTGAGCAGCTCGTCGGTCAGCGCCGTGTTCTCGCGGCCGATCCACGACCGTGACAGCTCCAGCACGACGAAGCGGCCCGCGATCGCGCCCGAGGCGTCGCCGAAGCGGGGCAACTCGTTGCTGATGAGCACGAACCTGGTGGGCAGGGTGCCGGTCCAGGGGTCGAGGTACTTGCGGTCGATGGTGAGATGCGTGGCCATCACCAGGCGCCAGCAGCGCCGGCACACCGGCGTGTCGCAGGCGCACGGCCACGCGGGGTCGCCGGCCGGCCGGGTACCACAGCGCGTACCGGCCGGGTGGTAGCCGTCGTCGGCGAGCCGGAGCCGGACGTAGTGGGTGCGGCCGGGGTAGTCGATCCAGGCCCACAGCTCGGCGGTCACCGGGGCTCCCCTCGTCGCCGGGCCTCGGCGGCTCGGGCTTCGGCGTGCGCGACGGTGCGCGCCCACGCCTCGGGGTCGTAGCCGTCGTCCTCGCACTCCCCCTCAGGAAGCGAAACATCGTGTATAAGCGAAACAGTGCTGGTAGGCGTGGCCTGCGGTGTTTCGCTTGTGACGCTTGTTTCGGTCTCCTGGGGGGTGGGGAGATAGCGAGCCCACGCGTCGGCGAAGTCGTCGACGAGATAGCCCTTGAGGGTCCGGGCGTCGAACCGGTGCTGGCGCGGCCGGGCGCCGAAGGGTCGGAGCTTCGCGGCGAGCCGCCGGGCGTCGAACCAGTCACCCCACGGTGACTCCTCCACCGCGTGGAGCCGCTCGACCATCTCGGCCGAGGAGAGCCGGTCCGTACCCGCGTCGGCGTACACAGCCCGGATGTCGGCGAGGAGCCGGACGCCGAGGGACAGTTCGTCCTCCCCCGGTCGAGAGGGCTCGGGCGCGTGACGGGCACGCTCCGGCCAGTCACCCCCGGCCTCGTCCGCGATCGCCACGAGGGGCTCCCAGCAGTCCGCGGCCCGGTCCGGACAGCTCGTCCGGCGTCGAAGGGTAGGCGTCGGCGAGGATGTCGAGCCGCCCGGCGACCCACCCGGCGATCCGGTCGCGCAGATCGGTCGCTTCGCCGAGCACCAGTCGGCGTCGCAGCTTGGCGACGACTTCGCCTGGTGCTCGGCGCCGGAGCCTGATCACGATGCTCCGATCCTGGATCGTGTCCGGCAGGGTGCCGATGCCGGCGAGCGCGACCGGTGCGTAGACCGGGAACCGCCGGACCTCCATCTTCTTCCCTCCCCGACGACGCGGGCGACGGTCGCACCACGCCGATACCCGGCGTTGAGGAGGGCCCGGAGATCCTCGTGGTTGCCGTTCGCCTTGACGCCGAAGATCGCGTCGACCTCGTCGACGAGGAGTGTCACCGGGCCATCGGCGACGACCCGGAACATCGCCGCGGGGGAGATGTTCGCGACCGGCAGCGCCGCGGGGACGACCAGCTCCAGGACCTCCAAGAGCCGGGTCTTGCCGGACTGCTTCTCCGCCGACTGGATCGCGAGTCGTGGGGTCGTCTCCGCGGCGTCGACCGCGTGCGCGTGCACGGTCCACAGCGCCGTAGCGTCCCGTTGGGCGTCGCCGTCGAACGCGACGTACCGGGCAAGAAACGCGGCGACGTCGTCGAGGAGCCCGGCGCCGTCCTCGTCCTCGGGGCCGTGCTCCGGCACGAGCGACAGCGGGCTCACGACGCCACCCCCACCAGCGCGGCGTCTACCCGCTCCCCCGCGGCGAGACGCTCGTACGCGTCGGCGAGGGCGCTCATCGTCCGGCGGGCCTCGGCCAGCTCCTCGACCCGTTCCGCGGCCCGCGGGCCGCCAGGCAGCGCCTCGGCGAGCACCCGGGCCATGACCCTCACGTCGTCGGCGACCCGGGGCGACCCGGTGGCCACCAGCGCCTCGGCGAGCCCGCCGACTTCGAGCGCCACGGTCACGTCGTCGTGGCCGAGCGCCTCGTCGAGATCGACCCTCCGGCCCGCGCCCCGAACGACGACCTCACGGCAAGGCCCGCGGGCCGCGGCCGCGAGCCACGCGAGGGCGGCGGCGAGCCGCGCATGGGACGGTACGTAGTAGTCCTCGGACGCCACGACGTCGACCGGCAGGGCACCGACCGCGACGCCGGCGAGCACATCGGCCTCCGCGGTCGCGTCGTAGGGGACCACCACGGGCGTACCCCCCGGGGGTACACTCTCGGGTGACGTCGTGGTCGTCGTCGTGAGGGGGCCCGGGGTTGCTCCCGGGCCTCGTCGCGCCGTCACCGGTCCTCCTCGACAGGCTCAGGCACGGCGCCGTGCCTGACGGCCTCGCGGACCTGCCGGTACGTCTTGTGGCTCCCCATGAGCACCGCGGCGATGCGGGCGAGCGCGTCGGGCTGGTCGATGGTGGGCGGGAGACCCTGGGCCTGCCTCGACTGGCGGGCCAGGGCCGCGCCGGCGGTCACCGGGCCTCCTCGGCGCGCAGCCGCTCGACGTACGCGTCGAGCGCGTCGACGGGGACGAGACGGCGCCGACCGATCGCGATGGACTCGATGGTGCCGTCCGCGAGCAGGTCGTAGAGCAGAGACCGACCGATACCGATATACCGGGCGGCGTCGACGACCGAAAGCAAAATCGGGGCGGCTACCCCGGTGCTAGTGACCATTGTGCGAACCCTCCAAGAGTGGGGAGGGCTCGCAGCGGTGGCTAGGCGGCCCTCCGGGGGTGCGTGGGGGAGGCGCGCAGCGGGGGCGTGCGGCGCGCCAGGCGCGGCGGCGACGAGATGGCCCGGCGGCGGGCCGGTGTCGGCCTCGGGCGCGTCGATGATGGGCTCCGGGACGGTCGGGCGGTGCCGCTCGAAACGCGCCGCTAGCACGGCGAGGAGCGCGGCGAGCGTGGCGGCGCCGGCACGGATCACGGCGCCGACGAGGAGCCGGAGGGCGCGCACCCGATACGGGAGAGGCAACTCCTCGTCGCGAACGTCGGCCCGGACCCGTGCGACCGCGAACCGGAGCGGCACAGTGAGGCTCGCGTTCGCGGTCTTCACGGTCGAATCCACGCCCACCACACTAGCGAACACGCGTACGGGGGTGGTGGATGGGCCATGTCCCCGGATTCGGGCGGTTGTCGGGCCGGGATGCACGGAGCCTCACACACACCATTCCAGAGTCACGCGCTCGGCGGTCGGGGTCCACCGTCCCCGGTTCGCCGGGCCGACGACGACGCGGGCGAGCACCGCGTCGAGGATCTCGCGCCGCGACTGGTGGTCGAGGGCAGGCCACGCCTCACGTACCGCCCCAGGGCGGCCCAGGAGCTTCGCGGCGGCGGAGGGGCGCCGGGTAGTACCGGCGGCGGCCTTCGCGGCGGCCAGACGGTCCTGGAGGGGCTCACGGGCGGCGAGCCACTCGCCGAGCGAGATGGTCCCCCTCGCCACGAAGGCGGGCCAGGTCGGCCAGTTCGGCTTCTAGTGCGGCGACGTCCCCCCGGCCGTCGGGGTCTCGTCGGGGACCGGCAGGACCGCGCCGTCCAACGCGGCGAGGACCGCTTCGACGACGAGGGCTTCGAGGTCGTCGGCGCCGATGGACGTCGAGGTCTTCGCGGGGCTCCGGGTGGCGTAGCACCGCCGGGTCATCTCGCCGCCCGGACCACGGTCGGGACGGCCAGTCATCGGGTCGCCCGCCGCGGTCTCGACCAACCCGGTCAACAGGTACCGCCGCGTCGGCCGCTTGCGCTTGCGGGCCGGGTCGGCGAGCACCGCCCGGACTTCCTCCCAGGTCGCCCGGTCGAGCACCGGTTCCCACGCGCCCGGGCCGGCGATCTCGCGGCGATGCACCCGGAGGCCGGCAACAGCGGGGTTGACGAGCACCGAGCGGACGGTGGAGTGGTGCCAGCCGCGCCCCTCGCGGGTCGGGACACCGCGGGCGTCCATCTCGCGGGCCGTAGCGAGCAGGCTGGCGCCTTCGAGGACACGCCGCGCCATGTAGCGCACCGCGTCGGCCTCGGCCGGGTTGACGACATAGCCGGCCGAGTAGCCGTAGGGGGCGTCCCCCCGGGTAGCGGCCCTTCGCGGCTAGCTCGTCGTGCTTCATGCGGCACCGCTCCCCGATCCGCTCGGATTCGTGCTGTGCCGCAGCGCCGAGCATCCGGGCGACCATCCGGCCCGACGCGGTACCGAGATCGACCGTACCCGCGGCGACGGTGTGTACCTGGGCGCCGGTCGTCTCGACGACGTCGACGAGCCGTTCGAGGTCCGCGGTGCGCCGGTACAGCCGGTCGGCGTGGTAGGCGACCACCGCGCCGGCGTCGCCGGCTTCGAGCGCCGCGACGAGCCGCCTCGAAGGCGGGCGCTTGCGGAACGCGGACAGGTCGTTGTCGACGAGGACGTCGGTGACGGTGAGGCCGAGCTTCGCGGCGAGGTCACGGCAGGCTCGTTCCTGGCGGTCGACGCCGAGCCGGTCGTCCCGGTCGTCCTTGCTGATGCGGGCGTAGAGCAGCGCTGTGGTCATGGGCCACAGCGTACCCCTACGCAGACATTGTTGCGAGTATCTCGTCGGGGATGTCGAAGTTGGCGTAGACGCTCTGCACGTCGTCGTGGTCCTCGAGCGCGTCCATGACCCGCAGCACCGGCTTGGCGCTCCCCAGGTCGGCCAGGGCCACGGTCGTGGTGGGGAGCATGGTGAGGTCGGCGCTGGCGACCGCGATCCCGGCCTCCTCCAGCGCGCTGCGGACAGCATGCAGGTCGGCGGGCGGGGTGGTCACCTGCCAGGTGTCGCCCTGGTCCTCGATGTCCTCGGCGCCGGCCTCGAGGGCCGCGAGCATGAGGTCGTCCTCGGTGGCGGCCGCCTTGTCGAGGATCACGACCCCCTTGCGCTCGAACTGCCAGGCCACGGCGCCGGGCTCCGCGAGGGAGCCGCCGTTGCGGGTGAAGGCGTTCTTGATCTCCGCGCCGGTCCGGTTCCGGTTGTCGGTGAGGCACTCGACGTAGACCGCCACGCCGTTGGGGGCGTACCCCTCGTAGTGGACCGGCTCGTAGCGGACACCCTCGAGCTCGCCGGTCCCCCGCTTGACCGCCCGCTCGATGGTGTCGACGGGCACCGAGGCGTCCCGGGCCTTCTGCACCATGGTGCGGAGGGTGGGGTTGGAGTCGGCGTCGCCCCCACCCTCCCGGGCCGCCACCTCGATCTGGCGGATCAGCTTGGCGAAGAGCTTGCCGCGCGCCTTGTCGGCCGCACCCTTCTTGTGCTTGATCGAGTGCCACTTGGAGTGTCCGCTCACTGGCGCACCTCGCGTGTCATGCGCCCGGCCTCGGCCAGGAAGCGCTGGTGGATCCGGAGATCGCCCGCGAGCTCCGGGTGGAAGGTCGAGGCCCAGGCCGCCCCCTGGCGGCACAGCACCGGCCGCCCCTCGTGGCGGGCCAGCACCTCGACCTCCGGACCGGTCCGCTCGATGACGGGCGCGCGGATGAACACCCCCGGGAACGGGCCGCCCGGGAGCCCGGCGACCTCGAGTGGAGTCTCGAAGGAGGCCACTTGGCGGCCGTAGGCGTTCCGACGGACCGAGCAGTCGATCGCGCCCAGGCAGACCTGGTCGGGACGGCCGTCGAGCAGCTCGCCGGCGAGCAGGATCAGCCCGGCGCACGTGCCCAGGGTGGGCAGTCCGGACGCCACCCGGTCGCGCAACGGACCGATCAGCCCCGAGGTGACGAGCAGCCGGGACACGGTGGTCGACTCGCCCCCGGGGAGGACGAGGACGTCGATGCCGGCGAGCTGCTCGGGCGCGCGGATCTCGACCGGTTCGGCCCCGAGGGCCGCGAGCGCCTCAGCGTGCTCGCGGAACGCCCCCTGCAGCGCGAGGACGCCGGCCTTCACCTGGGGGCACCCGGACTCGGCGCATCACCACCCCCGCTCGGCCAGCTTCACCTCGAGCGAGGCGATCTCCTCGCCCCGCATCGCCTCGCCGAGGCCGCGCGACACCTTGGCGATGATCGAGGGGTCGCGGAAGTGCGTGGTGGCCTCGACGATCGCCTTGGCCCGGGTCGGCGGGTCCGAGCTCTTGAAGATCCCGCTCCCCACGAACACGGCTTGAGCGCCGAGCTGCATGACGAGGGACGCGTCGGCCGGCGTGGCGATCCCCCCGGCGCAGAAGAGCGGCACCGGGAGCTCGCCCCGCTCGGCCACCTCCCGGACCAGCTCGACGGGGGCCCGCAGCTCCTTGGCCCAACCGAACAGCTCGGGCTCGTCGGCGACGGTGAGCTTGCGGATGTCGCCGAGGATCGAGCGGAGGTGGCGGACGGCCTCGACGATGTTGCCGGTGCCCGCCTCGCCCTTCGAGCGGATCATGCACGCCCCTCGGCGATGCGCCGCAGGGCCTCGCCGAGGTTGGTGGCCCCGCACACGAACGGGACGGTGAAGGCCCACTTGTCGACGTGGTGGGCCTCGTCGGCCGGGGTGAGCACCTCGCTCTCGTCGACGTAGTCGACCCCGAGGGCCTCGAGGACCTGGGCCTCGGCGAAGTGCCCGATCCGGCACTTCGCCATGACCGGGATCGTGACCGCGGCCTGGATCCCCTCGATCATCGTGGGGTCGCTCATCCGGGCCACGCCCCCGTCGCGCCGGATGTCGGCGGGGACCCGCTCGAGCGCCATCACGGCCACGGCGCCGGCGTCCTCGGCGACGCGGGCCTGCTCGGGGGTGACGACGTCCATGATGACCCCGCCCCGGAGCATCTCGGCCAGGCCTCGCTTGACCCGGGCGGTGCCGGTGGCGCGGTCGTCGGTTCGCTGCTCGCCCATGGCGTCCTCTCGGTGGCCGGCGCCCCTCGTGAGGCGACCGGATCACCCCATCGTACCGGTCGTCCCCGGGCCCGGTCGGGTCGATCCGGCCCGCCGTCCGCCGTGCCATCATGCGCGCCTTGGGCGGCGACCGCACGACAGCCGGGGGGACGCGGGGCACCGGCGCCGCCGCCTCCTCGTCGCCGGGGTCGCCCTCGGCGTGGCGGTCGTGGGCGCGATCGTCTTCGTCGTGCTCTGGCAGCGGGCCGGGTCCCGCCCGGTTCCGGTCGAGGAGGTGCTCGAGCGGTTCCACCCCGTGCCCGGCGAGGAGCCCGACGGGACGCTGCTGCGACCCCGCCAGGGGGTGTACCGCTACCGCGGGTCGGGCACCGAGCGCATCTCGACGCCGCCCCGGAGCCAGTCCCAGGGCCCCGAGATCCCGGCGACCGTCGAGCACCGCGACGACGGCTGCTGGACGTTCCGGATCGACTACAGCTCCAACCACTGGCAGACCTGGGACTACTGCCCCCGCGACGGGGGCTGGTCGAGCTCGGGGGCCAGACGTTCCAGCGGTGGGACTTCGTGGTCACGACCTACGACGTCCGGTCCACCTCCACCTGCGACCCCCCGGCCGTGGCCGTCCGGGAGGCGATGACCCCCGGCGACGAGTGGGAGCAGTCCTGCTCGGCGACGACCGAGGGGTCCGAGGGGGTCGGCGTGTCGGCCGGGCCCTACCGCTTCGTCGGGGAGGAGGTCGTCGACGTGGACGGCGAGGGCGTGCCCGCCCACCGCTTCCGCCAGGAGCGGGTGATGTCGGGGAGCCAGTCGGGGACCCAGACCGCCGACCTGTGGTTCGCCGTCGGCGACGGCCTGCCCCTCCGCAACGAGCGGCGGATCGAGGTCCGCAGCGACACGATCCTGGGCACCGTCACGTACGAGGAGGAGGGCGGCTTCCGGCTCGCCGAGCTCGGGCCGGTGGCGAGCACGACCGTGCCGCCGGCCCCGCCGGGATGAGGTGCCGGGGTGCTCGCGGCGGCCCCGGGGCGGGGGCTCAGCGGTCGGTCGTCGTCGACCGGCCGGCCGTCGTCGTCGGCGGCGGCGGCGTCACGAGGTCGACGCTGGACCCCACCGGCAGGAGGGCGACCCAGGTGCGGCCCGGGACGAGCTCGAGCGGGTTGCCGTCGGTGCCGCGCAGCTCGGCCGGGCGGGTCCGGTCGGGCCGGATCCAGCGCCCGGTCGCCACCTGACCGTCGGCGAAGACCCAGACGTCTCCCTCGCCCACGGTGATCCCCTCGCTGTCGCGCGGGTACTCGACGAACTGCACCACGACGTTGGTGGCCGTCACCTGGTCGCCCGACTGCACGGTGAAGGGCTGGTCGCCGTAGGACCGCTTCCAGGCGCCCGCGGCCTCGTCCCAGGTCCAGGTCGGGGCGTACTGCCCGGCGAAGCCGATCCGGGCCGAGGTGACGGGGATCCCCTCGAAGGCCTCGCCCTCGCCGAGGTGCGCGAACAGCGCCGGCGGCGGCACCGGCTCCCCGCCCTTCTCCCACATCTTCTCGGGGAGCACGTAGAGGTTGTCGGGCGCGCGCCGGGACGGGTCGCGACGCATGGCCTCGCCGGCCTGGGTCTCGTCGACCGACAGCACACCCGGCGTGTTGCGGATGGCCTGCACGTTCGGGGGCGTCCCACCCGAGTAGGCGAAGATCCCGCCGAAGGCCGACGCCAGGTCGGGGTCCATCCGCCGCACCGAGCGCACCGGGCCGATCTGCTCCGGGGCGGTGGAGTTGAAGACGGCGAGGAAGCGGGTGATGCCGCCCTCGGCGACCTCCTCGAAGACGACGTCGGCGACGTCGAGACCCGACTGGGGCCGGGCCTGGGGGTTGTTGCCGACCTTCACGGCGAGCGCGGAGCGGTCCTGGCTGGCACCCGACGGGTCGGGCAGGCCCGTCAGGGGGCGGTCGGCGGGGCCACCGTGGTGGTCGTCGCCTGCTCCTCCCGCTCCTTCTCGGGCTCCTCCTCGCCCGTCTCGTCATCGCCCCCTCCGCCGCCGCAGGCGGCGAGGAGGACGGCCACGAGGATCACGACGAGGAGGGACCACAGCGTGCGGCGGTGGTGCACTCACATCTCCTTGAGGGCCTTGATCCGCTCCTCGAGGGGCGGGTGGGTGGAGAACAGACCGTTGAGTCGGGCGCCCCGGTGCCCCTTCTCGGTGTCCAGCGGGGACTCGATCCAGAGCTGGGCCGTGGCCTTGGACGCCGAGCGCACGACGGTCTGGTCGTCACGGAGCTTCTCGAGCGCCGAGATGAGCCCCGGAGGGTAGCGGGTGAGCTTCACGGCGCTGGCATCGGCCAGCGACTCCCGGCGGCGGCTCACGGCCGCCTGCATGATGCGGGCGATCAGAGGCGCGACGATCAGCAGCACGAGGGCGAAGATCAGGAGGACCAGGCCCGCGGGCCCGCCCCGGGAGCTGTCGCGCCGGCCCCGGCCACCGGTCCAGAACATCGTGCGCGCCGAGGTCGGCGAGCAGGGCCACGGTGCCCACCAGCGTGACCGCGAGGGTCGACACGAGGATGTCGTAGTTCTTGACGTGGCTCAGCTCGTGGGCCAGGACCCCCTCGAGCTCCACCCGGTTCATCTTCTCGAGCAGTCCCGTGGTGACGGCCAGCGCCGCGTGGCGCGGGTTCCGGCCGGTCGCGAAGGCGTTGGGCGCGGGGTCGTCGACCACGTAGAGCCGCGGCTTGGGCAGGCCTCCGGCGATGCAGAGCCCCTCGACGAGGTTGTGGTACCGGGCGTACTCGGGGCCCTCGGCGGGTCGGGCCCGGCTCACCGAGAGGGCGATCTTGTCGGAGTTGTAGTAGGCGCCCCAGGCCAGGAGCAGCGCGACGACGAACGCCACCGCGACCCACACCGGCCCGTAGCCCAGCAGCAGGTCGACGGCGAAGACGAGGGCGACGATCAGGAGCACGAAGCCCGCCATGAGGGCGGCGCTGCGCCGCTTGTTGCTGGCGATCTGCTCGTACAGGGTGTGACCTCGGGGGTGGACGGACGGCGCCGGGGCGGCAGCCGGTTCCGGGACGACGGGGGTGGGGGCGAGCCTCAGAACTCCACGCGGACGGGACCGGTCTCGCCCTCGGGAGCTTCGAAGTACTCGCGCGCCCCGAAGTTGAACATCCCGGCCATGAGGTTCCAGGGGACGCTCTGGATCCTGGTGTTGTAGGACAGCACGGAGTCGTTGTAGAACTGCCGCGCGTAGGCGATCCGGTCCTCCGTGGAGGTCAGCTCCTCCTGGAGGTTCAGGAAGTTCTGGTTGGCCTTGAGGTCCGGGTACGCCTCGGCCACCGCGAAGAGGCTCTTCAGCGCCCCGGACAGCACGTTCTCGGCCTCGGCCTGGTCGTGGACCGTCTGGGCGCCGATGGCGGCGGCGCGGGCCTGCACGACCTTCTCGAAGGTCTCCCCGCTCGTGGGCGGCGTAGCCCTTGACCGTCTCCACGAGGTTCGGGATGAGGTCGTAGCGGCGCTTGAGCTGGACGTCGATCTGCGACCAGGCGTTGTCGATGCGGTTCCGGCGCCGGACCAGCCCGTTGTACCCCACGACGAGGAAGATGACGAGCAGGACGACGACGGCGCCCACCACGATGGCGACGATCACGGCTCTCACACTCCCTGGGCAGCGGACCGGCGAGCCCATCATAGGGGCGCAACCCCGCCGTCCCGGCGGATCGTGCGGCCCACCCCGTCAGACCTCGGCCGTGCGCCCCCGGGCATCCTGTCCCCGCCCACGACCGCCCGGAGGCGGCCGATGCCCCGCCCGAGCGCGTCGAGCAGGAGCTCGTGCAGCTCGCGGTTCCCCGCGGCCAGCACGGCCAGGCCGTGCTCGGGCCCCGAGCCGACCGCCGGGTGGTCGTCGAGGCATCCGCCGTCGGCGCGGGTCACCACGCCGCCCGCCTCCCCGGACGACGAGCGCTCCCGCGGCCACGTCGTAGGGGAAGTTCGTGCAGATCGCGCCGTCCCCCACCCGTCGGAAGGCCGCCTCGGTCACCGGCACCTCGTCGACGATCCTCCGTCCCACGTCGACGTAGGCGTCGAGCTGGCCGGTGGCGACCCGCGTGAGCGCGAAGGCGGCCGAGCCGAGGTCGAAGTAGCCACCCCCGAGGCTCGACCCGTCGACGAGCTCCTCGAGCACGACGCTCGTCGCCATGAGGGGGCGCGCCCGCTGCCCGGCCGTCCAGAAGAGGGCGGTGAGGTCGGTGTTGGCCGACGGCACCAGCACGACGGGGGTCCCGTCGGCGGTCTCGGCGACCGCTCCCACGCCCCGCCGGGCCACGAACCGGTGGCCGCTCCGCAGCTCCTGGACCACACCGAAGCTCACGTCCCCCAGGGTCGCCTCCTCCGACGGCGGGACGACGCCGATCGAGACGCAGCCCGCCTCGAGACCGGCGGCGGCCGGCCGGGTGCCGTCGACGGGGTCGATCACCAGGACGGCGCGTGGCGTGCCGATCCGCACCAGACCACGGTCCTCGGAGTAGTACCCGATGTCCCCCGCGGCTCGCAGCGCCTCCTCGACCGCGACCTCGGCGAGCTCGTCGATGGCGAGGGTGGCGTCTCCCCCCGGCGCCCGGCCCACGCGGGCCCGGGCGTCCCGGGTGCCCAGGGCCGGGAGCACCGCGGCGCGGACCCGCTCGGCGACCTCGAGGGCCAGCTCCTCGATCCGGCGGTCCACGGGCTACCGCCGGCGGGTCAGCGGCCGACCGGTGGCCATCGCCCGCTCGTAGACCGGGACCAGCCGTTCGGCGAGACGGGCGAGCGAGAACTCGGCGGCCCGCGCGCTCCCCGCCGCCACGAGCCGGGCGGCCAGCGACGGTTCG
Organism: Acidimicrobiia bacterium; assembly: GCA_027494165.1. GTDB lineage: Bacteria > Actinomycetota > Acidimicrobiia > IMCC26256 > JAOSJM01 > JAOSJM01. The sequence continues at coordinate 1,422,681 of JAOSJM010000001.1, forward strand.
TCGAGCACCCGGCGCAGGGCGCCGCGCAACGCGGTCACGTCGGCGGGCGGGACGAGGAGCGCCTCGCGGTCGGACCGGGCCACGTTGGCGTAGCCCGGGATGCCGGACGCGACGACGGGGGTCCCCGCGGCCATGGCCTCGAGCAGGACGACCCCGAAGGACTCACCGTGCAGCGACGGCGCGCAGAACACGCCGGCGCCCCGGAGCCGCCGGGCGAGGTCGTGGTCCGAGAGGCGACCCAGCCACTCCACCCCCGGCAGCCCCCGGGCCCGGAGCTCCTCGGTCTCGGGACCCTCGCCCCCCACCCAGAGCACGGCGTCGCGGTCCAGCCCCTCGAAGGCGTCGAGGAGCACGACGAGTCCCTTGCGCTCCTCGTGCCGTCCCACGAAGAGGATCACCGGGCGGTCCGCCGGCCACCGCTCGGCCTTGGCGAAGCGGGGCACGTCCACCCCGTTGGGCAGGACGAGGAACTCCCCGCCGAAGGCCTCCTGGGCCAGGCGCCTGGCCTCCTCCGAGACCGCCGTGCGGACGGCCAGCCGGTCGACCATGCTGCGGAGCGGCTTGCGCAGGTACCGGTAGGCGGGCGCGGCGCCGGCGGCGTGGAACGTGCCCACGGCCGGGACGTCGCAGCCGAGCAGCGCGGCCTGGTTGGGACCGGGGACGAGCGGCTCGTGGAGGTGGAGCACGTCGGGGCCGAGGGCCTCGATGGCGTCGAGGGTGAGGCGGGCCTGGTCCTTGCCGTGGGCGATCGGGGCGACGGAGCCGTTCGAGGGGACCTTGGTGCTCGGCCCGACCGTCACCACACCGGGCTCGGGGGGAGGGCCGTCGGAGGGAGCCAGGACCCGGGCGTCGACCCCCAGCTCGCGCAGCGCGCGCGCCAGCCCCAGCACCTGGCCCTGCACCCCGCCGGGGGTGGAGAGCGAGTAGGGACAGATCAGCAGCACCCGCACGCCATCAGCCTCGCGCGTCCTGCCGATCGATGCCGCCGGGGCGCCGTCGGGACGGGCGCCCGGCGCCGGGCCGGACCGTCACGGATGCCTCGGCGGAGAGCTCCTCGTCGACGGCGAGACCCGCTCCGACCGGTGCCCTCCCGGGGGGAGGCGGTCGCTGGGCCAGTTGGGCTGGAAGAGGTGCCACTGCTCGGGCGCGGCCCGGATGAGCTCCTCGAACCGCCCGGCGAGGTCCTGGGTCACCCGGGCGACGTCGTCCCGGAGGCGGCCGAGACGCTCGGCGGGCACCGGCGGGCACACGACCGCGCGGTGACCACCCCTGGGGGCGAAGTAGACCGCGGCGGGCACAAGCGGCGCCCCCGTCCGCAGGGCCAGCGTCGCCGGACCCGCGGGCAGCGTGGTCCGCTCCCCGAAGAACTCGACGTCGACCCCGTCGCCGGTGAGGTCACGGTCGCACAGCAGGGCGACGACGCGCCCCCGCTTGAGCGCCCCCAGGACGTCCGCGGCCGCCGACCGCCCCAGGACCACGATCTCCATGCCCAGGGCCCGGCGGACCCCCGCGAACCACTCGAGCAGCTCGGGGGCTCCACCGGCTCGACCACGACCGTGAGCGGGTAGCCGATCTGGGTGAGCCAGGCCCCCGCGTGCTCCCAGCCGCCCAGGTGCGGGAGGGCCAGGATCACGCCCCGGCCGGCCGCCGCCCCTCGGCGATGTGCTCGAAGCCCTCGAGGTCGAGGTGCTCCTCGAGGGAGTCCCCGGCCTCGCGGGGCAGGCGGAACAGCTCGAGCCAGTAGCGGCCGTAGGAGTCGAACGCGCCCCCCACCGCCCGCCCGAGCGCCGGGCCCTCGAGCCCGGCGCGGCGCAGGTGACGGGCCACCATCCGGCGCCGGCCCACCATCGCCCGCCCCAGGGCGCGGCCCAGCAGGCGGGCGGACGGCTCGGCGATCGGGCGGGGCACGACCTGGGCCGCCCCCGCCGCGGCCCGGTACGCGAGGTAGGTGGCCCTGGCCCGCCAGGACCGCGAGCGGCGCGTCGCCACCGCTAGGGACGGCTGCGCCAGCGGGTTCGCGACGAGACCCGTCGGCGGCGCTCCGGCCGCCGCGACTCCCACCAGCGGGCGAGCCGGCGGGGCTCGGTGTCGCTCCGCTGGGCCCGGGCGACCCGGCGGGCGTGGCGCGCGGCCCGGCGGGGCCCCGTCGGGAGCGGGGTGTCGACCGAGGCCTGGCGCCACACCTTCACGAAGCGGACGACGACCGTGTACGCGGTGGTGACGAGCATGAGCCAGAGGACCGGCACGAGGACGTCGAAGGCCATGCCGACACCGAGGACGACCATCCGCTCGGCCCGCTCCATGAGCCCGCCGCGGGCGTCGTAGCCGAGGGCGTCGGCCTTGGCCCGCTCGTAGGAGACGAGCATCGAGAGCGCGGCGACGGCGAGCGCGAGCACCGGGAGGTAGGGGCTGCGGTCGGCCAGGTACCAGGCGACCCCGCCGAGCACGAGGGCGTCGGAGGCCCGGTCGGCCACGGAGTCGAAGAACGCGCCCCTGGGACTGGCCCGCCCGCCCTGGCGCGCGACCGCGCCGTCGAGAACGTCGGTGAAGCCGCTGGCGATGATCCCCACGACACCCCACACGAGGTGCCCGGTGGCGACCAGCAGCGCCGTGGCCAACGACACGGCCAGGCCGACCACGGTGAGGAAGTCGGCGGTGATCCCGATGCGCTGCAGGCTCCTGCCGACCGGGGTGAGGCCCCGCTCGACGCCGGCGCGCCAGCGTCGGTCGAGCATCGACGGCGCTCCTTCGCGCGAGTTGGTCCGGGGCAGGCTACCACGCAGGCCTCACGACCCCCGGACCGCCCTGGAGGCGGGCGGGGGGGCCCCGCCTAGAATCGCCGCAGGGTGCTCCGACCGGGGAGGTCTGTGTGAAGGCGTTTCCGACCGCCAAGATCCGCAACGTCGCGCTCGTGGGGCACGGCGGGTCCGGGAAGACCACGGTGGCCGAGGCCCTGCTGTTCCGGGCCGGCGCCATCCCCCGGATGGGGCGGGTCGAGGACGGGAACACCGCGTGCGACTTCGATCCCGAGGAGCAGCGGAGGGCCATCTCGGTCCAGCTCGCCCTGGCGCCCTTCGAGCTCGATGGGCACAAGGTCAACGTCATCGACACGCCGGGCTACGCGGACTTCGTCGGCGACGTGGCCGCGGCCCTGCGGGCCGCCGACCTCGCCGTGTTCGTGGTGTCGGCCGTCGAGGGGGTGGAGGTCCAGACCGAGATCGCCTGGAAGATGGCCGAGGCGCGGGGATCCCCCGCCTCGTGTTCGTGAACAAGCTCGACCGCGAGCGGGCGTCCTTCTCCCGCACGCTCGACGACCTCAAGGCCCGCTTCGGGGCCGGCATCGCCCCCCTCGAGCTCCCGATCGGCGAGGAGGCCGGGTTCCGCGGCGTCGTCGACCTCCTCGGGGACGTCGCGGTGACCTACTCCGACGGCGAGCCCACCGAGGGCCCGGTGCCCGCCGAGATGGCCGACGAGGAGCACTCGGTGCGCGAGGCCCTGGTCGAGGGCATCGTCGTCGCCGACGACGACCTCATGGAGCGCTACCTGGCCGACGAGGCGATCGACGCGAAGGAGCTGGGCCAGGCTCTCGCCGTCGGGATCGCCCAGGGGAGCGTCTTCCCGGTCCTCTGCGGGAGCGCCACGAAGCCCATCGGCGTCGACCGCCTGGCCCGGTTCATCGTCGAGGAGGGCCCCGCGCCGACGGTCGCCGACGGGCCCACGGCCGCCTTCGTCTTCAAGACGATCGTCGACCCCTACGTGGGGCGGGTCAACCTCTTCAAGGTGCTGCAGGGCTCCCTGAAGGTCGACGACGTCCTCGTGAACGGCCGCACCGTCGCGGACGAGCGCTTCCACCAGCTCTCGACGATGCGAGGCAAGGAGCAGGAGCCCGCCACCGAGGTGCCCGGCGGCGACATCGCGGCGGTCGCCAAGCTGAACGACACCACCACGGGCGACGTGCTCGGCACCCGGGGCGCCCAGGTGGAGGTCGAGCCCTTCTCGCCGCCCGCGCCGGTCCTCGCGACCGCCATCCACCCCCGCTCGAAGGGCGACGAGGACAAGCTGGCCAACGCCCTCCACCGCCTCCAGGACGAGGACCCGGCCCTCAAGGTCGAGCGCAACCCCGAGACCCGCCAGACGCTCCTCTGGGGGATGGGCGAGACGCACCTCTCGATCGCGATCGAGCGGCTGGCCCGGAAGTTCGGGGTCGAGGTCGACACCGAGGACGTGAAGGTCGCCTACCGCGAGACGATCACCGGACGGGCCGAGGCCGAGGGCAAGTACAAGAAGCAGACCGGCGGGCACGGCCAGTTCGGCGTGGCGTTCCTTCGTGTCGAGCCCCTCGAGCGGGGGGCCGGCTTCGAGTTCGTCGACGAGATCGTGGGCGGCGCGATCCCGCGCCAGTTCATCCCGGCGGTGGAGAAGGGCGTGGCCGAGACCATGGAGAGCGGTGGGCTCCTGGGGTTCCCCGTGGTCGACGTGCAGGTCACGTGCTACGACGGCAAGTACCACCCCGTCGACTCCTCGGAGATGAGCTTCAAGATGGCGGGGTCGCTCGGGTTCAAGGAGGCGATGGCCAGGGCCAACCCGATCCTCCTCGAGCCCATCAGCGAGCTCGTGGTCGTCGTGCCCGAGGAGAACCAGGGTGACGTCCTCGGCGACCTCAACAGCAAGCGGGGTCGCATCGCCGGTACGAGCCCCGCGGGCGGCGGCGAGGTGGAGGTCGTGGCGCAGGTCCCCACGTCCGAGGTCCTGCGCTACGCCATCGACCTCCGCTCGATGACCGGCGGTCGGGGCCGCTTCGAGCTGCGGCACTCCCACTACGACCCGGTGCCGCCGAACCTCGTCGACCGGATCCGGGCCCAGGCCGGGGAGGCCAGGGCCGGCTGATCCCCGGCGGCCGGGCCCGGCAGCTCAGGCGAAGCGGGTGGGGACCTTCGCGGCCTCCTCGACGAACGCCTGGAGCGTCGCGTTGAAGCGGTAGAAGGCGTCGACGCCGAGCTGCTCGTCGCCCGCGAGGGTGAAGCGGTCACCGGCGAGCACGAGCGAGTTGAGCGTGTGCCGCGGGTCGGCGCTCCCGCGGCCCTGGATGTGACCCACCAGCTCCTGCCAGTCCTCCGCCGACGCCGACACGACGCAGTCCACCGGCGCACCGCCGTCCCACTCCTCGACCGCCGAGCAGCCGAAGTCCTCGAAGACGAGCCGGAAGCCGGCGTCCCCGACCCTGACGCCCAGGGTCAGGTCGACGTAGCCGAGCCGGCGGTAGCGGGGCTCGTCGGCCGCGACGGCCTCGGCCAGGGCCCGGAACCAGGCCGTCGACGGGAAGAGCAGGCCCGTGTCGATCGCGGTCATCTCGGCTCCTCAGAAGGGCAGGTCGGCCGGGAACATGCACGATCCGGTCCGGTCGAGGCCGGCCCGGGCGGTGCGGGACAGGTACTCCTCGCGCATCTTGCGGTAGAGGGCCTTGTAGACCTCGAGCCCGTCGGCCAGGTGGTCGACGCCCTCGCCCGCCAGGACCGCGCACGACTCCACGGTGGCCGGGTGCATGAAGAAGAGGTCGAGGAAGAACATCTCGGCCATGGTCGCCGTCTGCTCGAGCTGCCGGCGGCACGCGTCGGGGTCGGGGGCGTTCTCGAGCAGGTACTTGAGGTGCATGGTCCCGTAGGACACGTGGCGGGCCTCGTCCTGCATCACCATCCGGAAGATCTGCTTGTCGACGTCGGTCTTGCCCAGGAACTCGCCGAACCGGAACATCGAGAGGATGGCCCCCTCGAAGACCACGTGGATCGCGTAGGACACGTGGTCCCAGCTCGAGAACAGCGGGTTGGCGCCGGCACCGCCCTTCGTCTCGGCCGTGGGGGTGCCCATGGCCGACAGCGCGCTGCCGAGCTTGATGGTCATGCCCATGCCGCCCCCGTTGGCGTAGATCCGCTTGCGGAACACCTCGGTGTGGCGGGCCTCGTCCATGGCCTGGGAGGCGATGAACAGCTTGATCTCGTGGAAGTAGGTGTTGAAGGCGGGCAGCCAGGGGGCGAGGACGTCGGTGGCGAGGTACTCGCCCATGGTGAGGAACGTGTTGAACTGGCACATCGCCCGCTCGAGGTCGGGAGGCAGCTCCTCGAGCCGGCTCCACTCGATGTCCTGGGTGGCGCACCACTGCCGGCTCACGGCCTCCTCGTAGAGGGTCACGAGGTTGTCGGCCCACAGCTCCCACCTCTCGTTGATCTCCCACTCGCGCGGCGCGAGCTCCGGCTCGCTGCCGGCCCCGCGAGGCGCCACGCTCGGCGGCCCGACCGGCCCGGCGACGGCGCCGGACGCCTCGTCGACGTCCATGAGCGTGAGGCCCCGGCGCGAGGGCTCGGCCCGCACGCCCCAGTCCCCCAGACGCCGCCTCCGGGTACGGCCCGCAGCCACGTGAGGTCGGCGTCGCCGGCCCGCAGCCGCGTGGCGTACGGGCGGGCCGCCACCTGCGCCGCGAACTCCTCGGGGCTCGGGATCCCCGGCACCTGCACGGTCGTGGTCGTCATGGGGCCCTCCTCCGGCACGGGCGCGCCGTCGTCCCGGTGACGACGCCCCGTACGCATTCCCTGACACGGGCGTCAGATAAAGGGTAGGACCAACGGTTCCTGGCGTCAAGAACCGTACGATCACCCCGGAGGGGATGGCGCTCGCCGGTTCGGGCGTCGCTCAGACGAGCCCCAGGGCGACCATCGCGTTCGCGACCTTGATGAAGCCGGCGATGTTCGCCCCGTTCACGTAGTTGCCCGGAGTCCCGTACTCGTCGGCGGTCTCGAAGCAACGGTCGTGGATGTCCCGCATGATCCCCGCGAGGCGCTCCTCGGTGTACTCGAAGGTCCACGAGTCGCGACTGGCGTTCTGCTGCATCTCCAGCGCGGAGGTGGCCACGCCGCCGGCGTTGGCCGCCTTGCCCGGCCCGAAGGCCACCCCGGCCGCCAGGAAGGTCCGGACCGCCTCGGGAGTGCACGGCATGTTGGCCCCCTCGGCCACCGCGATGCAGCCGTTGCGCACCAGCCGCTCGGCGTCCGTCCCGGTGAGCTCGTTCTGGGTGGCCGAGGGTACGGCGATGTCACAGGGAAGGCCCCAGAGGTTCCCACCGGCCACGAACTCGGCGGTGGGCCGGCGGTCCGCGTAGTCGGACACCCGGCCCCGCTCGCGCTCCTTGACCTGCTTCAGGAGCTCGACGTCGATGCCCTTCTCGTCGTGGACGATCCCGTCGGAGTCGGAGCAGGCGACCACCCGACCGCCCAGGTCGTGGATCTTCTCGATGGCGTAGATCGCCACGTTGCCCGAGCCCGACACGAGGGCGATCTTGCCGTCGAACGAATCACCCCGGGCCCGGAGCATCTCGGCGAGGAAGAAGACCGCGCCGAAGCCGGTGGCCTCGGTGCGCACCTGGGACCCGCCCCAGTCGAGGCCCTTGCCCGTGAGGACCCCGGACTCGTACCGGTTCGTGATGCGCTTGTACTGCCCGAAGAGGTAGCCGATCTCGCGTCCACCCACGCCGACGTCCCCGGCGGGTACGTCGGTGTGCTCACCGAGGTGCCGGAAGAGCTCGGTCATGAAGCTCTGGCAGAACCGCATGATCTCGTCGTCCGAGCGCCGCTTCGGATCGAAGTCGGAGCCACCCTTCCCGCCGCCGATCGGCAGACCGGTCAGCGCGTTCTTGAAGATCTGCTCGAACCCGAGGAACTTGACGATGCCGAGGTTGACCGAGGGATGGAACCGCAGGCCCCCCTTGTAGGGGCCGAGGACGCTGTTGAACTCGACCCGGAACCCGCGGTTGATCTGGACCTCGCCGTGGTCGTCCTGCCAGGGGACCCGGAAGATGATCTGCCGCTCGGGTTCGCAGATGCGCTCGATGACCTTGTGCTCGTTGTACTCCGGATGCTTGGCGAGCACGGGTCCGAGCGACTCGAGCACCTCGCGGGCGGCCTGGTGGAACTCGGTCTCTCCGGGGTTGCGGGCCGTCACCGCGGCGTAGACCGGTTCCAGCTTCTCGTCGAGCACCATCGCTTCCCCTCTCGCCGGGAGCCGCCGGGATGGCACCGCCGTGACGCCCACCTCGAAGCCGCTGCCGGGGTTGAACGGTCCATCGACACGATCGCCGGCGGGGCCCGGCCGGCCGCTCCCGGGCGCCGCCCGCTACTCGTGCTCCAGCCCCGACCAGTCCTCGGGGTTCTCTTCGGTGTACCGGCCGAGCACCTCGCCGTCGACGCCGTCGACCTCGACGAGGCCCCGGACGGAGGGCGGGTCGTCGGCGCTGTAGAGCAGGATCCGCCAGACCGGTCGGCTCCGCAGGCCCCGCCAGGCGAGCTGGGCCGAGGCGTGCCCCACCGGGAACCCGACGGCCCGGCTCGCCGCGGCGAGGGCACCGGTCTGGTCGACCCGCAGTCGCCACCCGGCGAGGAAGTGGTAGGCCGCGGCCGCCCCGAGGAGGAGCGCGGCGGCGAGCAACCCCCGTTGTCGGTCGCCAGCCACCCGACGAGGGAGGCGGCGGCGACGAGCGCGTACATCGTCCCCGGGATGCGACGCCGGGCGATGTCGGGGAAGGTGTACGGCCCGACGAGGGCCGTGACGTCGAGGTCCTCGGGGAGCGCGTCGGCAGGGCGGTCCGCCGGGTGGTCGTCGCTCATCGCTTCGACGCTAGCCCGTGCACCCGCTCCGGCCGGGGCCGGGGAACCCCGGCCCGGTCACCGGGGCCACGCCGCCCGGAGGCGCTCCCAGCTCGTCGCCAGGTCCTCGGGCAGCACCCGCGCCTCGGCCACCGAGGTCATGAAGTTCGTGTCCGCCGCCCATCGCGGGAGGACGTGCACGTGGAGGTGGCCGGGGACGCCGGCGCCCGCGCCCCGCCCCAGGTTGATGCCCACGTTGAGGCCGTCGGGCCGGAACGCGGCCTTCATCGCCACCGCCGCCCGGCGGACCATCGCCATGACGGCCGCGGCCTCGTCCTCGGTGAGGCCCTCGAGGTCCGCCTCGTGGCGGATCGGCGCCACCATGGCGTGACCCGACGTGTAGGGGTAGGCGTTCATGACCGCGAAGGTCAGCGCGTCCCGGTCGAGCACGAGCCCCTCGGGGTCCTCGACGTCCGCGAGGCGGCACAGGATGCAGCCCTCGTCCTCCGCGGGCGCCGCGCCCACGCTCCGGACGTACGCGGAGCGCCAGCCGGCCCAGATCCGGTCGAGGGTCACCGCCGCTCGACCACCTCACCCGCCAGGTGCTCGACGAAGTCGTCGAGGCGCACCCCCCGCTCGGGTCGCTCGCTCCCCCGCCGGTTCACCCCGACGGTCCCGTGCTCGGCGTCCTCGTCGCCGACGACGAGCACGAACGGCACCTTCTCGACCTTCCCGCGCCGCACCCGGGCCCCGAGCGAGTCGGCGTGCGCGTCGACGAGCTCCACCCGGAAGCCCTCGGCCCGGAGCCGGTCGACGACGCGGAAGGCGTAGGGCTGGTGGCGGTCGGCCACCGGCAGCACCTGCACCTGCACCGGGGCCAGCCAGACCGGGAACGCCCCGGCGTAGTGCTCCACGAGGATCCCGAAGAACCGCTCGACCGACCCGAACAGGGCCCGGTGGATCATGATCGGCCGGTGGCGCTCGTTGTCGGCGCCGACGTAGGTGAGGTCGAAGCGCGCCGGCATCTGGAAGTCGACCTGGAGGGTCGAGAGCTGCCAGCGCCGCCCGATGGCGTCGTGGAGGTGGACGTCGATCTTGGGCCCGTAGAACGCGCCCTCCCCCTCGGCCACGGTGTGCGGGAGCCCGCTGCCGTCGAGCGCCGCGTGGAGCGCCGAGGTGGCCAGCTCCCAGTCCTCGTCGCTGCCGACCGACTTGCTCTCGGGACGGGTGGAGATCTCGAACTCGAAGGACTCGAAGCCGAAGGCCCGCAGCACGGAGAGGACGAAGTCGAGCAGCTCCCGGAGCACGTCGACGATCTGGGAGCGCTCGCAGAAGATGTGGCTGTCGTCCTGGGTGAAGCCCCGGGTCCGCAGGAGGCCGTGCAGCACGCCCGAGCGCTCGAAGCGGTACACGGCGCCGAGCTCGAAGAGCCGCAGCGGCAGGTCGCGGTAGGAGCGGATGCGGCTCCGGAAGACGAGCATGTGGAAGGGGCAGTTCATCGGCTTGGGGTAGTAGGTGGCGCCCTCCATCTCCATGGGCGGGTACATGCCCTCGGCGTAGAAGTCGAGGTGCCCGCTGGTCTCCCACAGCACCGACTTCGCCACGTGGGGCGAGAACACGAGCTCGTAGCCGGCCCGCTCGTGCTCCTCCCGGGAGAAGTCCTCCATGAGCCGCCGGACCGTCGCGCCCTTGGGGTGCCACACCGCGAGCCCCGCGCCCAGCTCCTCGGGGAACGAGAAGAGGTCGAGCTCCACGCCCAGGCGCCGGTGGTCCCGGCGCTCGGCCTCGGCGAGCCGGTGCAGGTGGTCCTCGAGCCCCTGCTTCGACTCCCAGGCGGTGCCGTAGACGCGCTGGAGCATCGGCCGGTGCTCGTCGCCCCGCCAGTAGGCCCCGGCCACCTTCATGAGCTTGAAGGCCCCCAGCCGCCCGGTGGACGGGACGTGCGGGCCGCGGCACAGGTCGACGAAGGCGCCGTCGTCGCGGGGGTTGCGGTACACCGACATCGTGCCGTCACCCGCCGCCTCGGAGACGTCCTCCTCGCCGGCGGCGCCCGCACGGACCTTCTCGATGATCTCGAGCTTGTAGGGCTGGTCGGCGAAGAGCTCGAGCGCGCCGTCGGGGGTCAGCTCCTCGCGCACGAAGGGCTGGTCGGCCCGGACGATCTCCCGCATGCGCGCCTCGATGCGCTCGAGATCGTCCTCGGTGAAGTGGGCCCCACCGGGGAGCTCGAAGTCGTAGTAGAAACCGTCCTCGATCGCCGGGCCGATGGCGTAGCGTGCTCCCGGGAAGAGGTCGGTCACGGCCTGGGCCAGGACGTGGGCCGTGGAGTGCCGCAGCACCTCCCGGCCCTCGGGGGTGTCGGGGGTCACGATCACCAGCGCGGCGTCGTGGTCGACGGGCCGGCCCAGGTCCCACCACTCACCGTCGACCGTGGCGGCGATCGCGGCCTTCGCCAGGCCCCGCCCGATGGACGCGGCGACCTCGGCGGGCGTGACGCCCGCGGGATACTCGCGACTCGAACCGTCGGGGAGGGTGAGCTTCACGTCGGCCATCCCGGCGAAGATACCAGCGGGCCTCGGGCGCTCCGGCCGGATTCGGGCCCGGTCGACGACGGGTCAGGGCGAGGATCGGGACTCGACCGGACGGTCGAGGTCGAGGCCCAGCAGCCCGGCCAGCTCCCGGAGCGCCACCGGCGCGCCACGGTCCGAGCCGCCGGAGAGGACGGCGCTGGCGAGGTCGTCGAGGGCCTCGAGGGCCCGGGGGGCGTCCAGGTCGTGGTCGAGCGCAGCCCGCACCCGGGCCGCGTACGGGCGGGGGTCGGCGCCGTCGGGCCGCTCGGCCGCCGCCACCAGGCGACGCAGCAGCGCGGTCCCCTCGTCGAGGTCGGTGTCGTGCCACTCGAAGCCCGAGCGGTGGTGGTGGCGCATGAGCGCCAGCCGGATGGCCCGGGGATCGGCCACCTTCAGCAGGTCGCTCACGAACACCAGGTTCCCGAGCGACTTCGACATCTTCTCGCCCTCGTAGGCGACCATCGCCGAGTGCAGCCAGAGCCGGGCGAAGGGCCGGCCGGTGGCGGCCTCGCTCTGGGCCCGCTCGCACTCGTGGTGGGGGAAGATGAGGTCGGTGCCGCCGCCGTGCAGGTCCATCGTGGTGCCCAGGGCCTGCATCGCCATCGCCGAGCACTCGATGTGCCAGCCCGGCCGGCCCACGCCGAACGGCGCCCGCCACGCCGGCTCACCGGGCGCCGAGGGTTGCCAGAGCACGAAGTCGAGGGGGTCGCGGCGGTGGGGGTCGTCGGGGTTGCCCCCACGGGCCCGGGCCAGCCGGATCATCTGCTCGCGCGGGTAGTGGGAGAGCTCGCCGAAGCCCGGGAAGGTCGAGATGTCGAAGTAGACCGTCCCGTGGGTGAGGTACGCGTGCCCGCCGTCGAGGAGCTGTTCCACGAGCGACACGATCTGCGGGATCGACTCGGTGGCCCGGGGCTCGGCGATCGGCGGGCGCATGCCCAGCGCGTCCATGTCGGCGCGGAAGCGGGCGAGCTCGGCCTCGGCCAGCTCGAGGTAGGGCACGCCCATCTGGGCGGCCCGGGGCAGGATCGAGTCGTCGACGTCGGTGACGTTGCGGACCATCCGCACCTCGTGGCCGAGCTCCTCGAGCCGCCGGATCAGCAGGTCGTAGGTGAGGTAGGTGGCGGCGTGCCCGAGGTGGGTGGAGTCGTAGGGCGTGATGCCGCACACGTACATCCGCACGACCGGCCCGGGCTCGAAGGGGACGACCTCGCGCCGGGCCGTGTCGTAGAGGCGCATCAGATCCCGGCGAGCCGGAGCCCTCCCCGGCCCTTGTGGCGCACGTTGACCGTCAGCAGGACCGCGGCGAACGTCTCCATCCCGACGGCGTTCCGCAGCGAGCCACCGTCGAAGGCCCGGAGACGGGGGATGCTGCGCACGACGTCCATCATCGTGGACCGGGCGTCGTCGTCGTCGCCCAGCACCACGACGTCGCTCTCCATCTCGTGGTCGAGCTCCCCGAACTCGGCCGCGGGCACGAGGTGGAAGGCCGCCACCACCTGCGAGTCCCAGAGCAGCGCCTGCAGCTCGGCCGCCACGGAGCCGTGGGGCGGTAGCACCGGGTTGAACTCGTTCCCGTGCCGAACGAGCTCGTTGGCCATCGACAGGACGATCTTCCCGTCGAGGGAGCGGGCGTGCTGGCGCGCCGTGGGGATGGCGGCCTCGGCGGTGACGGCCAGGATCACCAGCGGGGCGTCGCACGCCTCCTCGTTGGCGACGGGGTGGAGCGCGTCCACCCGGTCACCCCACGCCGACCGCAGCTCGCCCACGACCTTCTCGGCCTTCGCCTGCTCGCGCGAGCCGAACAGCACGTCGTGCCCTACGTCGGCCAGGCGTGCCGCGAGGCCCCGACCGGCCGGTCCCGTCGCTCCCAAGATCCCGATCCTCATGGGAGGGAAGCTTGGCACGGATCGGCCGCCGGGCTCGACCGGGGGCGCCACGGCGGGGGGACCCGACGCCTCCGGCGACCGGGCCGCCGCGTGACGATCACGAGATCAGGCGATGCAGTCGGCGCCCAGGAGGACCCGGAGCTCGGCGAACAGGCCGTTGCGGGCGTCGACGAGGTGCTCGTCGTCGAGGCGCAGGACCGTCGTCCGCTCGGGGCTCTCGAGGTGCACGAAGACCGGGCTGTCGCCCGGGTGCTCGCGCAGGATCTGCTCGAGCCGCGCCACCCGGGCCTCGTCGAGCGCACCGACCTTCACCCGGAGGCGCACCGGAGGACCGCCGTCGAGGAGCAGCTCGGGCCGGCTGATCTCCATCGCGACGAGCGCGGCCCGGTCGTCGCGCGCGTCGAGGCGGCCCTTCACGCACACGATGGCGTCTTCCTCGAGCAGGTCCCCGAAGTTGACCATCGTCTTCGGGAAGACCATCACCTCCATGGCCGCGTCCAGGTCCTCGAGCACGAACGTGGCCATGAGATCGCCCCGCTTCGTGTACTTGCGGGCCAGGGAGGTGACGACGCCGCCGACGGTGCGCTGCTCGCCGTCACGCAGGTCGCGCAGCTCGCCGAGCGTGGCGTCGGTGTGGCGGGCCAGCGCCCGCTGGGCCCCCATGAGCGGGTGCTCGCTCACGTACGTCCCGAGCATCTCCTTCTCGAAGGCCAGCCGCTGGGCCTTGTCGAAGTCGAGGTCGGGGACCTCGACCCGCTCGTCGAACCCGGTGTCACCGCCGGCGTCGCCCTCGTCGAAGAGGCTCATGATGCCGGCGTCGCGCTCGCGCCGCCGGGCCACGGCCCGGTCGATGATCTGCTCGAACACGGCGAGCAGCCCCTGGCGGGGATGGCCGAGCGAGTCGAACCCCCGCCTTGACCAGGGACTCGATGGTCCGCTTGTTGAGGGCCCCGGGATCGACCCGCTCGCAGAAGTCGTGGAAGTCGGCGAAGGGGCCGCCCTCGTCGCGGGCGGCGACGATCTGGGCCACGACCCCTCGCCCACGTTCCGGACCGCCGAGAGCCCGAACCGGATGGCACCGTCGCGCACGGCGAAGTCGCTGTCGGAGGCGTTCACGTCGGGGACGAGCACCGGGATGTCCATCTGCCGGCACTCGTTGAGGTAGACGGCCGTCTTGTCCTTGTCCCCCTTGACGCTGGTGAGCAGGGCCGCCAGGTACTCCCGGGGATGGTTGGCCTTGAGGTACGCGGTCTGGTAGGCGACGTAGCCGTAGCCCACCGAGTGCGACTTGTTGAAGGAGTAGTCGGCGAACGGCTCGATGAGGTCGAACATCCGCTCACCGAACTCCCGGGGGTGCCCGTTGCGCTCGCACCCCTCGACGAACATCGAGCGGTGGCGGGCGATGAGGTCCCGCTTCTTCTTCCCCGTGGCCTTGCGGAGGTCGTCGGCCTCGGCCAGCGTGTAGCCCGCCAGCTTCTGGGCGACCCGCATGAGTTGCTCCTGGTAGATCATGAGCCCGTAGGTGGGCTCCAGGATCTCCCGCAGGTCCTCGTGGTCGTAGCGCACGGGCTTGCGACCGTTCTTCCGGTCGGCGAAGTCCAGGTGCATGTTGGCGGCCATGGGGCCGGGGCGGTACAGGGCGACCAGCGCCGCGACGTCCTCGAAGGTCGTGGGGGCCAGCGAGCGCATGAGGGACCGCATCGGCCCGCCCTCGAGCTGGAACACGCCGACCGAGTCGCCCCGCTGCAGCATGGCGAAGGTGGCCGGGTCGTCGAGCGGCACGGCATCGATGTCGGGGCGCCGGCCCGTGGACTGCTCGACGAGGTCGAGGGCGCGCTCGATCACCGAGAGGTTGCGCAGCCCGAGGAAGTCCATCTTGAGGAGACCGAGGTCCTCGACGCCGTTCATCTCGTACTGGGTGACGATCGGGGCGTCCTCGGCCGTGCCGCCGGGCTCGGGCTTCCGCTGGATCGGCAGGTACTCGGTGAGGGGCTCGCGTGCGATGACGACCGCGGCGGCGTGGATGCCGTCCTGGCGGCGCATCCCCTCGAGGCCCCGCGCGACGTCGACGACGCGCTTCACGTCGGGATCGGCCTCGCAGAGGACCCGCAGCTCGGACGCCATCTTGTAGCCGTCGACGTGCTTCGGGTCCTCCTCGAAGCACGCCCACAAGGGGTGTCACGGCCCATGACGAGCGGCGGCATGAGCTTGGCGATCCGGTCGCCGAGGGCGTAGGGGTAGCCGAGCACCCGGGCGGCGTCGCGCACCGCGGCCCGGGCCTTGATCGTGGAGAACGTGATGATCTGGGCGACGTGGTCCCAGCCGTAGCGCTCGGCCGCGTACCTGATCATCTCCCCGCGGTAGCGCTCGTCGAAGTCCATGTCGATGTCGGGCATCTGCTTGCGGCCAGGGTTCAGGAACCGCTCGAACAGCAGGTCGTAGCGGATGGGGTCGATGTCGACGATCCCGAGGCAGTAGGCGACGCACGAGCCCGCCGCGCTCCCCCGCCCCGGCCCGACGCGGATCCCCCGCGACCTCGCGTAGCGGACGAGGTCCCACACGACGAGGAAGTAGGCCGAGAACCCCATGTCACGCACGACCCCGAGCTCGTACTCGAGCCGCTCGAGGACGTGGAGCGCCGGGGACGGCCCGTAGCGGGCCCTGGCCCCCTCGAGGGTGAGCTCGCGCAGGTAGGAGTCCTCGTCGTGGCCCTCGGGCACCACGAAGGCCGGCAGCACCGCCTGGCCGAACTCGATCTCGACGTCGGCCCGCTCGGCGACCCACAGGGTGTTGTCGCAGGCCTCCTCGTATCCGGCGAAGAGCGCCCGCATCTCCGCCGCGCTCTTGATGTAGAACTCCTCGGCCTCGAACTTGAAGCGGTTCGGGTCGCTCTGGAGGGCACCGGTCTGCACGCACAGGAGGGCGTCGTGGGCCTCGGCGTCGTGCCTGGCCGTGTAGTGGCTGTCGTTCGTGGCGACGAGCGGCGCCCGCAGCTCCCGGGCGATGCGCAGCAGCTCGGGGTTCACCCGGGCGTCGTCGGCGAGCCCGTGGTCCTGGAGCTCGACGAAGAACGACTCCCGCCCGAAGATGTCCTGGAACCGCGCCGCGGCGTCACGGGCGGCGCGGGTCTCGCCCCGGAGGAGGAGCTGGCAGACCAGCCCGCCCAGGCAGCCGCTGCTGGCGATCAGCCCCTCCCGGTGGCGCTCGAGGAGGTCCCAGTCGGAGCGGGGCTTGTAGAAGAACCCGTCGAGGTACGCGTACGAGCTCACCTTGGTGAGGTTGCGGTACCCCGTGGTGGTCTCGGCCAGCAGGGTGAGGTGGAAGATGTCGTGCTCGGCGCGGCGGGGCCGGTCGAAGCGGCTGGTGGAGACGAAGTACCCCTCCATCCCGATGACGGGCTTCACCCCGACGTCGCGGGCGGCCCGGTAGAACTCGAGGACGCCGTACATGTTCCCGTGGTCGGTGATGCCGACCGCGGGCTGCCCGTCGGCGGCCACCGCGGCCATCACGTCCCTGACCCGCGACGCCCCGTCGAGCATCGAGTACTCGGTGTGGAGGTGCAGGTGGGCGAACGACCCGCTCATCGCTTCACGCCCCGCGAACCCCCTCTGCGACCGGGCCCCGCGGGCACGGAGCCGGGTGTCCACAGTCCCGTCCACAGACCGGCGACCCCACCTGTGGACACCTGTGGACAAGAATCACAACGGTGTAAGTCACACCGTAGGCTCTGGCCCGAGGTCGATCAAGGCCGGAGCGGGACCTCCCCCCGCCGACCGGGGGACGGCGAGATCGGCGACCGCGTATCCGTCCCACTCGACCACGCCCACGACCTCGTGCGCGACGGGGGACGAGAAGCCCGGGCCGTCGAACACGAACGTGTGGAGCTCGCCCCGCTCCCCGCAGGGATCGACGCCGGGCGGCAGCGCGCCGAGGAGGGCGGCGTCGAAGGGCCGTCCGGCGAAGGAGCGGTCGAGGCGCCGCGTGTCCACGCAGGTGACCACGGCCGCGAACCCCAGGTCGAGGAACCGGTGGGCGAGCTCGGTCGTGTCGCTCCCCCACAAGGGGAACTCCGCGCATCGCCCGGCGGCGGTCAGCCGCTCCTCCCGGTACGCGCGGACGTCGACGAGGAACAGGTCGCCGAACGCGATCCGCCCCACCCCGTCGAGCGGGGGTCGGGCGAGCGCCGCGGCCATCCTCGCCTCGTAGACCGCGTCGGGGCAGGGCGCCGGGATCGCGACCTCGACGAGCGGGAGCCGCAGCGCCCCGGCCTGCCGCCGGAGCAGCGGCCCGGGCACACCGTGCATGGTCACCCGCCCGTCGTCCTGACCCACCGTCGTCAGGAGGGCCACGACCCGTCCGCCCCGGCGCCGGAGCTCCCACAGGGCCAGGGCCGAGTCCCTGCCGCCGGACCAGGCCAGCGCGACGGGTTCGGTCACCGCCGGCCGGGCGCCGCGAGCAGTGGTACGAGCATCTCGTCGGGGGTCACGGAGCCGTGGCCGGCGAGGAGCTGGGACTCCTTGCGGAACGTCGGGTCCACGAACGCCACCGGCTCACGGGCCGCGAGCACCACGTCACCGACCCGCCGGCGCACACCCGGCGCGACCGGACCGGGGCCCAGCCACCCCTCGTCGAGGAGCTGCTCGCGGCCCAGGACCCAGGCCTGGTGCCCCACCTCCTCGGTCGCCGCGGCGAGCAGCTCCGACGCAGCCCCCGACCGGGCGTGCAGGTACCGGAAGCGCCCGTCACCGGCGTACGCCCCGACGAGCCCGTCGAGCGCGTCGAGTCCCACCCAGCCCTCCCGACCGAAGTGGACCTGGCCGTGGTCCGCGGTCACCACGAGCGCGGCCCGCCCGGGCAGGGCGTCGAGCATCCGCCCGACGAGGCGGTCGACCGCGGCCAGCTCGGCCTCGAAGAACCCGTCGTGGAGCCCGTACTCGTGGGCGACCGAGTCCACGCCCGGGTAGTAGGAGTAGACGAGCCGCTCCCCCTCGTCGACGAGACGCCGGCAGTGCTCGACGAGCGTGGCGCAGGTGCTCCACCCGACGAAGCGGGACCCTCGCAGGTGGGCCCGGGTGAAGCCGCCGTCGCGGAACTCGCTCTTGGTCACGACCGGGACCGGGCGGCCGAGGAAGGCGGTGTGCCGCTGCACCGAGAACGGGTCGGGCGCCTCCCACCCGTCCGCCCGCCACCGCAGCACGTTGAGGACGGCGTCCTCCACCCTCATGCGGAAGCCGACGATCCCGTGCTGGGAGGGTGCCAGCCCCGTCGTGATGGAGGTCAGCGCGGCCGACGTGGTGGAGGGCACGACGGTGGCGATGGCCCGCCCCTCCATGGCCCCCAGCTCCGGGAGCAGGCTCCGGTGGGCCTCGACCGCGTTCCACCCGAGCCCGTCGAGGACGAGGAGCACCGTCGCCTCCGCCTCGGCGGCGGTTCGCGGCAGCCACGGCACCGAGAGCTGGCCGAGCAGGGCGGGCACGACCCCCGTGACCGTCGCCCCGTCGTAGTCGGGCGTGACCGGGTCCACGATCCGAGGGTAACCGGCCCGCACGTCCGATCGGGGCATCCCGGTCGCCGCACCCCGGGCGCGCGTGCGACGATGGCCGACGTGAAGGTGTCGACCCGGGGAGACTACGCGGCGAGGGCCCTGCTCTCGCTCGCGCTCCACCGGTCGGACCGCCCGACCTCCGTGAAGGAGATCGCCGAGCGCACCGGGCTCCCCCAGCCCTACCTCGAGCAGATCCTGCTCGCGGTGAAGGGCGCGGGCCTCGTCCGCTCGAAGCGGGGGTGGGGGGCGGCTACGTCCTCGCCCGGCCCCCGGCGGAGATCACCCTCGCCGACATCCTCGGCGCGGTCGAGGGCCCCTCACCACGCTCCTCGCTGAGCACGACCACTGCGAGGGGCACTGCGTGCTGCAAGAGGTCTGGGTGGCGGTCTCCGAGGAGATGCGCGCGCTGCTCGAGGGCTACACGCTCGCGGACCTCGTCGAGCGCACGCTCGTCGGCCACCCCGACGCCACCCCTCGGGCCGCCGAGGCCTGAGCCCGACCGCTCAGGTGGCCGGCCCGCCCCCTCGGCCCCCTCCTCCAGCCGGGCCAGGACGACGGCCAGCTCCTCGGGGAGCGGCAGCTCGTAGCGCCTCGGCTCGCCGGTCACCGGGTGCCGGAAGGCCAGTCCGGCGGCGTGGAGGAAGGGGCGGTCGAGCGGGATGGTCGGCCGGGTCCCCCCGTAGGCCGCGTCGCCCACGACCGGATGGCCGATCGCCGCCAGGTGGACGCGGATCTGGTGGGTCCGCCCGGTCTCCAGGCGGCACTCCACCAGGGTGACGTCCGGGTCGTGGTACTCCCGCTCGACCCGGTAGCCGGTGCGGGCCTCGCGGCCCCCCGAGCGCACCGCCATCCTCGTCCGCCGGGCCACCGAGCGGCCGATCGGCGCGTCGATGACCCCGCGGGGCGCCTCCATGTGGCCCCAGACGAGCGCCAGGTAGGTCCGCTCGACCTCCCGGGCGGACAGCGCTCGCACGAGACCGTCGTAGGCCCCGGCCGAGCGGGCCACCACGAGCAGGCCGCTCGTGTCCCGGTCGAGTCGGTGCACGATCCCGGGCCGGGCCGGGTCCCCCACGGAGGCCAGCTCCGGGAACCGGGCCAGGAGCCCGTTGACGAGGGTGCCGTGGGCGTGACCGGCCCCCGGGTGGACGACGAGTCCGGCGGGCTTGGCCACCACGACCACGTGCTCGTCGGCGTCGACCACGTCCACCGGGACCGGCTCGGGGCCGGGCGGTCCCGCCGCCTCCGGCTCGGCGAGCACCTCCAGGACGTCACCCGCGACCAGCCGGCGGCCCTTGGGGACCGGCCGGCCGTTCAGCGTCACCGCCCCCGCCTCGACCAGCGCCTGGACCTCGGACCGGGTGTACCCCGTGAGGAGCGCCACGGCCCGGTCGAGCCGCTCGCCCTCGAGCGACCCGGGGACGTCGAAGCGCTCGGTCATCCCTCGTCCGCGGGGCGCCGCCAGGCCCGCAGCACCAGCAGGATCGCGCCGACGGTGATCGCGGCGTCCGCCACGTTGAAGGTGGGCCACGAGCCCACGCTGACGAAGTCCACGACCGCGCCCCGGAGGAACCCCGGGGAGCGGAACGCCCGGTCGCCGAGGTTGCCGAGCGCGCCGGCGAGGACGAGCGCCAGGCCCAACACGGTCCAGCGGTCGGCGCCGGCCGCGCCCCGGATCGCGCGGACCAGCAGCACGGCGACGACCGTGGCGAGGACGGCGAGGATCGGAGCCATCCCCTGGAAGAGGCTGAAGGCACCGCCGGTGTTCCGCCCGAGGCGGAGCTCGACCGTGGACCCGATCACCTCCACCGGGCCGTCGGCCAGCGCGACCACCGCCCAGGCCTTGGTGAGCTGGTCGAGCGCGACGACCGCGAGCACCACCGCCGGGGCCAGCAGCCGGCCGCCGCGGGGGTGCCCGCTACCGGCGTCGCTCCCCACGCTGCTTGCACTTCACGCAGAGCTCGGCGTACGGGATGACCTCGAGACGGGCGACCGGGATCCGGTCGCCACAGCTCACGCACACGCCGTAGTCGCCGGTGCCCATCCGCTCGAGGGCCCGGTCGATCTGGACCACGGTCTGGCGCGCGTCGGCCGAGAGCCGGAGGTCGAACTCCCGCTCCACGCTGAGGGTGTCGCCCTCGCCCGACTCCTCGTCGAACTGGGTGTCGCCCTGCTCGCGCTCCGCGGCGAGGGCCTCGGCCTCGGCCTGGAGCTCCTCGGCCTGGTGGAGGAGCCGCTCCCGCTCCTCCACGAGCAGCCCGCGGAGCCGGTCGAGGGTCCGGGGGCTGACCGGGGACTTCTTCGGTCGGGTGGCCCGGCCCGGACGGGCGGCCCGCGACGCCGGGGCCGTCGCCTTCTTCGTCGCGGTCTTCTTCGGGGGCGTCTTCTTCGCGGCCGTCTTCTTCGCGGCCGTCTTCTTCGTCGACCCCTTCTTCGCGGGCGCCTTCCGGGCCGCGGCCTTGTCCGCGGGGCCCTTGGTCGTCCTCGACGCCGCCGAACCGGCCGCCTTCTTCGACGACGCCCCGGCGGCCGGCTTCGTGCTCCTGGCCGGCTGCTTCCTCGCCCTGGCCATGCGCTTCCTCTCGTCGGACCCCCGGCGCCCCGTCGGGGCTTCCGGGCGTGCGGCGGCCCGCTCCGGACTCGTAAAAGCGCCGGAGTATAGACGTCGCGCCGACCTGATGCAAGAGTCGATCGCGAGTCTCAGCCGCCCGAGCGTGCGCCCGTCGCCGCGTCGAGCACCCGGCGGAGCCGGCGTTCCACCTCCGGCGGCTCGAGGCCGAGGACCAGGAACCGCTTCAGCCGGGAGCCCGCCCCCGAGACCAGCTCCACCTCACGGCTGCGCAGCCCGAGCGCTCCGGCCAGGAGCCGCCCCGCGGCCTCGTTGGCCCGCCCTCCCACCGGCGGCGCGGTGACCCGCAGCCGCAGCGAGCTCCCGTGGCGGCCGGCGACCGCGTCCCGACCGGCGCCGGGCTGCACGTGGACGTGGACCACGACGCCGTGGGCGGTCACGTCGTAGAGGTCCGCGAGCCCCCCGGGCACGGTCAGTACACCCACACCGTCGAGCCGAACGGCATCGCGTCGTTCGCCCAGATCCAGTTGATGGCCGGGTCGGTGACCCGTACGCAGCCGTGCGACGCCGGGTAGGACGGCACGCTGGGCGATCCGTGCACGGCGATCCCGTCGGGATGGAAGTACCGGGGGCGGAACAGCACGCCGAGTGGCGTGTCCTGCAGCCCGTCGAACGCGCTCGACACCCGGAACATCCCCTCCGGCGTGTCGGCCAGATAGGTCCGGCCCTCGTAGACGTAGGGTCCCTCGGTCCCCGTCGAGGTGTTGAAGACCCACTGGACCAGGCCGTCCCGGACGAGGAAGAGGACCTGGCGCGCCTTGTCGACCTCGACGAGGTCACCGGCCGTGCTCCTGGGAGCCGGACGGGTGGCGTTCTCGAACACGGCCCGCGTGAGCCCGTCGAAGCGGCCCGTGCGGGGGAGGCCCTCGACCTTCTGGAAGGCCATCACCGCCTGCTCGGTGAGGCGTTCGTACCGGCCACTGGCACCGCCCAGCCAGTACCCGAGCCCCTCCAGCTCGCGCTGGAGCTCCTCGACCTCCTCACCGGTGTCGCCTCGCTGGAGCGTCGGGAGGGCGGGGTCGGGCCCCGCGACCTGCCAGTAGCCGCCTCCCGAGCGCGAGGGGACGAGCGCGAACACGCCCCAGTCGGGCGCCAGGAGCGTGACCCGGCCCTGGAACCCGGCGTCGCCGAAGGCGAACACGCCGCCGTCCCGGGCCACGAGCCAGTAGCCGCCCCCGACGGGGTCGAGGCCATCGCGGTGATGGGCTCGAGCAGGCGCAGGGCCCCCGTCGAGCCGTGGAACCCCGCGTCACCGAAGGCGAAGAGCCCGCCGTCCTCGGCCACCAGCCAGTAGCCCTCCCCCGACGGCGTGGCCGCCATCCCCACGATCGGCTCGTTGAGGGTCATGGCCCCCGTGGAACCGAGGAAGCGGGCGTCACCGAACGCGAAGATCCCGCCGTCCCGGGCCACCAGCCAGTAGCCCTCGCCCGACGGTGCGGCCGCCATCCCCACGATCGGCTCGTTGAGGGTCATCGCTCCCGTGGAACCGAGGAAGTGGGCGTCACCGAAGGTGAAGATCCCGCCGTCCTTGGCGACCAGCCAGTAGCCCTCCCCCGACGGCGTGGCCGCCATCCCCACGATCGGCGCGTTGAGGCGGATCGACCCGGTGGACCCGAAGAAGCGGGCGTCACCGAACGTGAAGATCCCGCCGTCGGTGGCCGCCAGCCAGTAGCCGTTCCCGCTCGCGGTGCGGGCCGCGGCGATCACCGGCTTGGCCAGCTGCTGCCCGCCCAGCGCCCCGTGGTCGACGGCGTCGCCGAAGGGCGTGACGGTGGCTCCGAGCACGGGGGCGGCCGCCGCCGGCCTCGTCCCGGCGACGACACCCGCCACCGCGACGAGGGCCGCGACGACGGCGGTGACGACGGCGCGGGCGGCGGGGCCGGGCCCGGGGGGCGGGGCAGGGTGGTCACATCGCTCTCCTGGGTCGTGTCCGCGATCCCCCATGTCTTAGCCCATCGGGCGCCCCCGCCGGACGCGAGGCGTGGTCGCCGGAGGCCCGTGAGCCCCGCGCCCGGGGCCGGAGGGTGCCCGGAGCGGCCGGGTACTGTACGGCGCCATGCCGTTCGAAGCGATCGACCCCGCGCTCGACCTCCCGGCGCTCGAGACCCGGGTCCTGGAGCGCTGGCGCGCCGACGACGTCTTCGCCGAGAGCCTCCGCCGCCGGGAGGGCCACCCGGAGTGGGTGTTCTACGAGGGCCCGCCCACCGCCAACGGCAGGCCGGGGATCCACCACGTCTGGGCCCGGCTGTTCAAGGACCTCTACCCCCGCTACCACACCATGCGGGGCCGCTACGTGGCCCGCAAGGGGGGGTGGGACTGCCACGGGCTCCCCGTCGAGGTCGAGGTCGAGAAGGAGCTCGGGTTCAGCGGGAAGCACGAGATCGAGGCGTTCGGGATCGAGGCGTTCAACGAGCGCTGCCGGGAGTCGGTCCACCGCTACGTGGCCGACTGGGAGGAGCTGACCCGCCGGATCGGCATGTGGCTCGACACCGACGACGCGTACTGGACGCTGAGCGACGAGTACGTCGAGAGCGTCTGGTGGATCGTCCGCCGGATGTGGGACCGGGGCCACCTCTACGAGGGCTTCAAGGTCGTCCCGTACTGCGGACGGTGCGGGACGGCCCTGTCGAGCCACGAGCTCGGCCAGCCCGGGGCCTACCGCGACGTCACCGAGCCGTCCGTCTACGTCCGCTTCCCGGTCGTCGGGGCCGACTTCGACCTGCTCGTGTGGACGACCACACCCTGGACCCTCGTCTCCAACACCGGGGCCGCGATCGGGCCCGAGGTCGAGTACGTGCGGGTGCGGGGAACGGGCGGTCGCCGCGACCTCGTGCTCGCCGCCGCCCGGGTCGACGCGGTCCTCGGGGAGCAGGCCGAGGTCGTCGGGCGGCTCCGCGCCGCCGACCTCGTGGGCCTGCGCTACGAGCGGCCCTTCGACCTCCTCCCGACCACGCCCGAGGCCAACCGGGTCGTCGCCGCCGACTTCGTCACCGTCGAGGACGGGACCGGCATCGTCCACCTGGCCCCGGCCTTCGGCGAGGTCGACCGGGAGGTGGGCGAGGCCGAGGGCCTGCCCCTGCTCAACCCGGTCGACGCCGCGGCGACCTTCGACGCCTCGGTGACACCGTGGTCGGGCCGGTTCGTGAAGGACGCCGACCCCTCCATCATCGAGGCCCTGGGGGCGGCGGGGCGGCTCGAGAAGGTCGAGGACCACACCCACTCGTACCCCCACTGCTGGCGCTGCGACACCCCACTCGTCTACTGGGCCAAGCCGACCTGGTTCGCCCGCACCTCGGCCTGCAAGGACGCCCTGCTGCGCGAGAACGAGACGATCGGGTGGCACCCCGAGCACATCAAGCACGGCCGGTTCGGCGACTGGCTCGAGAACAACGTCGACTGGGCGCTCTCGCGCGACCGGTTCTGGGGAACGCCCATCCCGATCTGGCGCTGCCCGGGCTGCGGCACCGACACGTGCGTGGGCTCGGTGGCCGAGCTGGCCGAGCTCGCCGGGCGGGACCTCGCCGGGCTCGACCTCCACCGTCCGTTCGTCGACGAGGTGGTCATCCGTTGCCCCGGGTGCGGCGGCGAGCGCGCCGCGTCGAGCCCGTCCTCGACGCCTGGTTCGACTCGGGGTCGATGCCGTCGGCCCAGCTCCACTTCCCGTTCGAGCACGAGGACCTCTTCGAGCGCCGGTTCCCGGCCGACTTCATCTGCGAGGCGATCGACCAGACCCGGGGCTGGTTCTACTCCCTGCTCGCGGTCAACACGCTCGTGTTCGACCGCACGCCGTACCGCAACGTCGTGTGCCTCGCCCTCGTCCTCGACAAGGACGGGCAGAAGATGTCGAAGTCCCGGGGGAACGTGATCGACCCCTGGTCGATCCTCGACACGCGCGGCGCCGACGCGCTGCGCTGGAACTTCTTCTCGGCCGGCTCGCCGTGGACTCCGAAGCGCGTCTACGAGGAGAGCATCGACGAGTCGACCCGGCGGTTCCTGCTCACGTTGTGGAACACCTTCTCGTTCTTCGTGACCTACGCCAACCTCGACGGCTGGCAGCCCACCGGGGGGTGCCCGCCCGCACGCACGTGCTCGACCGCTGGGTCCGGTCGCGCCTCCACGCCACCGTCGCCGAGGTCACCGAGGCCCTCGACGGGTTCGACGCGCTGCGGGGGAGCCCAGGCCCTCGAACGGCTCGTCGACGACCTGTCGAACTGGTACGTGCGCCGCTCCCGTCCCCGGTTCTGGAAGGCGACGGACCCGGCCGCCCACGCGACGCTGCACGAGTGCCTCGTCACGGTGTCCGAGCTGCTCGCGCCGTTCTGCCCGTTCCTCACCGACGAGGTCCACCGGGTCCTGCTCGCCCCCGCCGCGCCCGGCTCCGTGCACCTCGCCGACTGGCCCGCGCCGGACCTCGAGGCGATCGACGAGGCGCTCGAGGCGGAGATGGCCCTCGCCCGCCTCCTCGTGTCGCTGGGCCGGGCCGCCCGGACCGACGCCCGGATCAGGGTTCGCCAGCCCCTGCCCCGCGCGCTGGTGCTGCTCGGCGAGGGTGAGCACCTCTCCCCCGAGGTGGTGGCCGAGGTCGCCGAGGAGCTCAACGTGAAGCGGGTCGAGCAGGTCTCGACGCTCGAGGGTCTCCTCGCCTACGCCGTCGTCCCCAACTTCCGGGCGCTGGGACCCCGCCTCGGGAAGCGGCTCCCGCGGGTGAAGGAGCTGCTCGCCGAGGCCGACGGGGCCGCGGTGCGGCGTGCCCTCGACGAGCACGGGGTCTTCGTCCTCGACGTCGACGGCGAGCCGGTCGAGCTGGGCCCAGCCGAGCTGGAGGTCAGGGCCCGCCACCACGAGGAGCTGGCCCTCGCCCAGGACGGCCCCCGCGCGGTGGCCCTCGACCTCACCCTCGACGACGCCCTGCGCGCCGAGGGCCTCGCCCGCGAGCTGGTCCGGGCCCTCAACGACCACCGCAAGGCGACGGGTCTCGAGATCGCCGACCGGATCCGGCTCTCCGTGTGGGCCACGGGCCCCGTGGCCGACGCCCTCGCGCGCCACGGCGACTGGGTCGCCGGCGAGGTGCTGGCCGTCGACTGGGCCCTCCACCAGGACCCGCCGCCCTCGGGGGCCCCCACCCTCGAGGTGGAGGGGGAGCTCGTCGGGTTGCGGGTCGAGGTCGCCTGACGCCGGAGCCCCGGCCCCGCGGCCAGGGCCGGCGGCCGCTCAGCGACGCCGCTTGAAGAGGCCTCCGAAGCGGTCGTCGGACTCCTCCTCGCCCTCGAGGAGGACCGTGGCGTCGCCCTGGTCCTCCCGGGGACCGAGCGGCGCGTCGTCGCGGACCGCCTCGCGAAGCGTGGCGAAGAAGGCGTCGTCGTCGAGGACCTCGGCTTCGATCGGCTCGTCGTGCTCGAAGAGGATCCCCCGCCCGGCGCGCCACCCTCGGGCTCGCCCGGGGCCCGGTCTCCTCGGGCGGTGGAGGCGGCTCCTCGACCGAGGCCTCGGCCGCGGGCAGGTCGACCTCGGAGACCTCGGGGCCCCCGGCACCCGGAGGCTCGGCCCCCGTGGCGCCCGGCCCGGGACCCTCGGGTTCCGGGGCCTCCGGAGCAGCCGGGAGCGGCGGCTCGACCGCCGCGGGCGCGGCCGGAGATCGCACCATGGCCTCGGGAGGGGGCGGGAGCACGACGTCGTGGAGCGCCGGCCGGGCCCCGGCGCCGGCGGGGGGCCGGTTCGCCAGCCGCTCCAGGTCCGCCTCGATCGCGGCGCGCAGGCGGTCCCGGTAGTCGGCGTCGTAGCGCTCGAGGGCGTCGACGTCGGACACGAGGGCCTCGCGCCGGGCGGCCAGGTCGAGCACGTCCGACTCGAGGCGGCGGCGCTCCTCCTCGGCGACGCGCCGGGCGTTCGCCTCGGCCGCGCTCACCATCGAGGTCGCCTTCGACTCGGCGTCCTCCACCGTGCGCCGGGCCCGCTCCTCTGCCTCGGCAACGGCCTCGTCGGCCGCGCTGGGCGAGCAGCAGGGTGCGCTGGAGCACGTCCCCGTCCTCGCGCGACCGGCCGGCCTCTCCTTCGAGCGCGGCGACGCGCTCGGTCAGCGCTCGGATCCGCTCCTCGGCGGCCTCGAGGGTCTGCGCGGCCCGCTCGAGCAGCTCGTCGACCTCGTCGACCTTGTAGCCCCGCCAGGCCTCGCGGATCTCGGTGTCCCGGAGCTCACGAGGGGTCACGTCCATGGCCTGCATGGTAGCGACGCCGCCGTCCACCGTGGGGGAACGTCGGGTGTCCGGGGGGTGCCGGCCGGAGGAATCGCCCGGAACGGGGCGATCGGGCATCTCAGCACCCCAGGGCGGCGCGGAGGATGAACAGCCCGAACATCAGGACCATGACCGAGAGGTCGAGCATCCCGACCGGCGGGATGACCCCGCCGCAGCGGCGCGAGCACCGGCTCGGTCAGGTCGCGCACCACGGCCGCGATGGAGAAGAGCGCGGTGCCGGGCTGGAGCGGGAACCACGACAGGATGACGCGCGCGAACACCACGACGATGTAGACGGTGACGAACGCGCAGAGGATCCCCACGGGCTCAGGCGCGATAGAGCCCGCGGGCCTGCAGGCGCTCCTTCTCCTCCTGGGAGACCTCGACGTTGCTCGGGGTCAGGAGGAACACCTGGTCGGCGACCCGCGACATCGACCCGCCCACCGCGTAGGCGAGGCCGCTCGAGAAGTCGATGAGACGGCGCTGGAGGTCACGTCCCAGCCCCTGGAGGTTGAGGATCACGGGCTGGTTGGCCTTGAGCCGGTCGCCCACCTCCTGGGCGTCGTTGAAGCCGGCGGGCTCCACCACGTGGACCCGGGCCGACGTGGGCGCGGCCACGGTGCGGATGACGGCCGGCCGGGCCGGTGTCGCCGGGCCGGCCTCGGTGCGGGGGAGCGGGCGGACCGCGGGCCCGGCCGCCGTGGAGGAGGAAGGCGCGCCGGCGCGCGCCGGAACGCCCTCGTCGACCCCGCCGACGTCCTCGTACCCCTCGTAGTCGTAGTCCTCGTCGTCCTGGAGACCGAGGTACACCATGGCACGACGCCACACGGAAGGCATGGAAGGATCCTCCTGGAGCGCTCAGCCTAGCCCGCCCGGCCGCTCCCGAGGAGGACGGCGCGGCGATCCCGGCCGGTCGCCGAAGATGGCCCGCCCGACCCGGACGATCGTGGCCCCCTCCTCGATCGCGGGCTCGAGGTCGCCCGTCATCCCCATCGACAGCTCACGCAGCCCGAGGGTCCCGGCCAGGTCGCGGAGCCGGGCGAAGAAGGGCCGGGGGTCGACGCCGGCGGGGGGCACGGTCATGAGCCCGACGACCTGCAACCCCAGCCGGCGGCACCGCTCGACCAGGCCCGGCGCCTCCTCCGGCCGGCAGCCGCCCTTCTGGGGTTCGCCGGCCAGCGAGACCTGGACCAGCGTCCGGGCCCCGGGAGCCCGCAGCGCGACCGCCTCGGCGAGCTCCGACCGGTCGATGCTCTGCCAGCACGCGACGTGGGGCGCCAGGGCCTTCACCTTGTTGCGCTGGAGCCGGCCCAGGAAGTGCCAGCGCGGCTCCAGCGGCGCGAGCTCCGGTGCCTTCGCCAGCAGCTCCTGGGCCCGGTTCTCCCCGAGGTCCGTCAGCCCGGCCCGCATCGCCGCGACGATGCGAGCCGGGTCGACGCCCTTCGTGGCCCCGACGAGCAGCACGTCGTCCGGGGAGCGCCCGGCGCGGGCGGCGGCGGCCGCGATCCGGCGCCGGACGTCCGCCAGGCCCGCCGCGACGTCGTCCCCGGGCTGCTCGGTCTCGCCCACGGCGTCAGCGCTCGATCGTCACCACCAGCGCCTGGCGGCCGGTGGTCCCGTCGCGTCGATGGGAGAAGTGGTCGGCCGAGTCGTGGGTGCACACCCCGGTGTCGTCGATCCGGTCGACGCCGCACCGCCGGAGCGCGACGCGGACCCCCGCGGGCAGGTCGAGCGCCGGGCGACCGTCGACCGTCTCCGCCCGCACCTCCGGGCCGACCGCCGCGGCGACGCGCTCGAGGTCGTCGACCCCGAAGGCGTAGCGCGCCGGCCGGATGCAGGGTCCGACCACGGCCCGGATCGGGCCGGGCGCCAGCTCCGCCAGCGCGGCGACCGAACGCTCCAGCACCCCGGCCAGCAGTCCCCGCCAGCCCACGTGGACGGCCCCGATCGCGCCGCGGCCGACGAGGGCGACGGGGGCGCAGTCGGCGGTGAGGACCACGAGGGGGAGGCCGGCCACGTCCGTCACCGCCGCGTCGGCCTCCGAACCGGCCTCCGCCGGAGGGTCACCGGCCGATCGGGCCACGACGACGCCGGTGCCGTGGACCTGCCGGAGCCACAGCCACCGGGCCGGGTCCCGGGCGGGCGGGCCGATGGCGGCGCCGACCCGCCGCCGGTTCTCCGCGACGTCCTCGGGCCGGTCACCCGTCTCGAAGCTCAGGTTGGCGGTGTCGAACGGGGGCGCCGAGACGCCGCCGCGGCGGTCCGTGCACCAGATCCGGGCCGACCCGATCCTCCGCTCGATCACCGGCAGGACGACCGGACCCCTAGCGGAGGAACTCGGGGACGTCGAAGTCGTCGTCGCCGAGGTCGAGGGCGTCCTCCTCGCCGAGCGCGACCTCCTCCTCGCGGAGCCCGAGCGGGGCCTCGGCCCGGCGCTCGCCCTCGAAGCGGTCGAAGCCCGCGGCGATGACGGTGATCCGGACCTCGTCGCCGAGGGCGTCGTCGATGACCGCCCCGAAGATGATGTTGGCGTCGGGGTGGGCCGCCTCGGAGATGATCTCGGCCGCCTCGTTCACCTCGAACAGCCCGAGGTCCGACGGGCCCGACACGTTGAGCAGGATCCCCCGCGCGCCCTCGATGCTCGCCTCCAGCAGCGGGCTCGAGATGGCCGCTCGGGCGGCGCTCACCGCGCGGCCGTCGCCGGACGAGTAGCCGATGCCCATCAGCGCCGACCCGGCGTTGGTCATGATCATCTTGACGTCGGCGAAGTCGGTGTTGATGAGGCCGGGCGTCGTGATGAGGTCGGTGATCCCCTGGACGCCCTGCAGCAGCACCTCGTCGGCCATCTTGAACGCGTTGAGCATCGAGGTCTTCTCGTCGGAGACCTGGAGCAGCCGGTCGTTGGGGATGATGATGAGGGTGTCGACCTTCTCCTTGAGCCGCTGGATGCCCGCCTCGGCCTGCACCGATCGCCGACGCCCCTCGAACGTGAACGGCCGCGTCACGACCCCGATCGTGAGCGCCCCGAGGCTCTTCGCGACCTCGGCCACGATCGGGGCGCCGCCCGTGCCGGTTCCCCCGCCCTTGCCCGCGGTGATGAAGACCATGTCGGACCCCTTGAGGACCTCCTCGATCTCCTCGCGGTGCTCCTCGGCCGCCTGACGGCCGACCTCGGGGTCCGAGCCCGCGCCCAGGCCCCGCGTGAGCTGGCGCCCCACGTCGAGCTTGACGTCGGCGTCGCTGAGGAGCAGGGCCTGCGCGTCGGTGTTCACGGCGATGAACTCGACGCCCTTGAGGCCGGCATCGATCATCCGGTTCACCGCGTTGCAGCCCCCACCGCCGATCCCCACGACCTTGATCACGGCGAGGTAGTTCTGCGGAGCGCCCAGCATCTCGACCTTCTTCCTGCGTCGCCGCTGGTCAGCGGCGTGGCGGCCGGGAACCGGCCAGCGAACTCTCGACCTCGACTTGAGGTACAGAGTTATGTAAACCTACCGTTTGGGTAGAGACTCTACCGAAGCGGCCTCCGGAGGTCAACGATCATCCTCCGGCGACGACCCCGTGCCCGCCACCGGCGCGCCCGGGACGCGGACGTCCACGTAGGCCACCGGCTCCTCCCCGAGCTCGGCGAGGACCGCCAGCGCCGCGGCGGCCTTCGCGGCGACGTCCTCCACGGCCCCGAAGCGCACCTCCGGCCCGAAGGCCAGCTCCGCGGTGACGCCCCCGCGGGTCCCGCGGACCACCACGACCCGACCGCGCAGCTCCTCGGGCAGCTCGGCGAGCAGCGCCACCCCCCGGACGTCCCCGACCGTGCCGCCGGGGTCGGGGAGGTCCCCCACCCCGCGCACCTCCGGGAGGTCGTCCAGCGGACCGGACCGCTCCCCCAGCACCCGTCCGGTCGCGTCGAGGAGCACCGCGGCCCCGGACCTCCCCACCCAGGCCACCGGCCGGCGCTCGCGCACCGTCATCCGGACCCGGCCGGGCAGGACCCGCTCGACCCGGGCGTCGAGCACCCACGGCAGCTCCTCGACCCGCCGGGCCGCCGCGCCGAGGTCGGCGAGCAGCAGCGGGTCGCCGGTGTCGATGCCCGCGGCTCGGCGGACGTCGTCCGGAGCGGTCTCGGCCGTGCCCACCACGTCGACGCGGTCCACGTCGAGCAGCGGCGAGCGGATCGCGAGCCAGGCGAGGATCCCCAGGGAGACCGCGGCCACGGCGGCGAGGAGCACGTGCAGTCGCCGCCGGCCCCGGGCGCGCGCCACCTCCACCCGCCGGGCCCCGATGCGCGGGTCGACCCGCGGGCGACTCGCGGTCGCGGGGCCGTTCACGGCGCCGCCCCCTCGGTCGGCGGCGACTCGAACCCGACCATCCGCAGCTCGGGCACGAGGACGACGCCGGTCGCCGCCGCCACCCGTCGCCGCACGTCCAGTACGAGGCGCCGCACGTCCTCGGCGGTCGTGCCCGGCTCGGCCAGGAAGAAGTTGGCGTGCTTCTCCGACACCCGGGCACCCCCGTGGCGCAGGCCCTTGAGCCCGCACGCGTCCACGAGCCGCCCGGCGGAGTCGCCCGGCGGGTTGCGGAACACCGACCCCGCGTTCGAGCCGCCCGGCTGGTGCTCTCGCCTCCAGCGGACGATCTCCGCCAGCCGCGCTTCGCAGTCCTCGGGCCGGTCGGCCGTCACCGCCAACTCGACCCTCGCCACGACCTCCGCGTCGCCGAGCGCCGACGACCGGTAGCCGAGCGCCAGGTCAACGGGCGTGCGCGCCTCCTCCCCGCCGCCGCCCAGGAGGTCGACGACCCACGCCGACCGCAGGACGTCACGGGTCTCCCGCCCGTGGCCACCCGCGTTCATGCGCACCGCCCCCGACGCTTCCGGGGATGCCCACGTAGAACTCCAGGCCGGTGCGGCCCGCCGCGGCCGCCCGCCGGGCGAGCACGGGGAGGAGCACCGCCCCGCCGGCCCGCACGGCGTCGTCGCGCACGTCGATCTGCTCGAAGTCCCCGTCGAGGACCAGGACCAGCCCGGGGAAGCCGCGGTCGGCCACGAGCAGGTTCGATCCCCGCCCCAGGACGAGGACCGGGGGCCGGCACGCCGCGACCACCGCCGCCACCGCGTCGAGCTCCCGCGTGGAGCCCGCTCGCGCGAGCACGGCCGCGGGCCCCCGATCCGGTACGTGGTGAGGTCGGCCAGCGGCCGGTCCTGCTCGACGCGCCCGGGGAGCGCCTCCGCGAGGTCGCGGGCGAGGCGCTCGAGATCGGCGTCCACGACCCTCACCGCTCCCCCGGGGTCGCGTCGCCCGCCGCGGCCAACCACTCGCCGGCGAGGGTGGTGAGGTCACCGGCCCCCAGCGTCAGCACGAGGTCTCCCGGACGGGCGAGGCGCCGGACGTGATCGAGGAGCTCGGCTCGGTGCGGGAGGTAGACGACCTCCTGGTCCGGGTGGGCGTCGAGCACCGCCCGCAGGACGAGGCGGCCCGACACGCCGGGCTCGGCCGGCTCCCCGGCCGCGTACACGTCGGTGAGGACGAGGACGTCGACCCCGTGGAACGCGTCCCCGAACTCGCGCCAGAGGCGGGCCGTGCGCGTGTACCGGTGCGGCTGGAACACGACGACCACCCTCCTCCATCTCCCCTCCTGCGCGGCCGCGACGGCCGCCACGACCTCACCGGGGAGATGCGCGTAGTCGTCGACCAGGGTGACGCCGTCCACCTCGCCCCTGAACTGGAACCGTCGGGCCACCCCGCCGAAGCCGCTCAGCGCCGACGCCACCGCGTCGAAGGGCACGCCCAGCTCGAGCGCGGTCGCCGCCGCCCCCACCGCGTTCAGGGCGTTGTGCCGGCCCGGGACCGGGAGCTCGACGGTTCCGAGGACCTCGGCGTCGCGGTGCACCTCGAAGCGGCTCCCCGAGCGGCGACCCTCGTAGCCCGCGAGCCGGTAGCGCGCCGCGCCGCCCTCCACCCCGTAGGTCACCACGCCCGGCATCGACGCGACGAGCTCCCGGAGGACCGGGTCGTCCACGCAGGCCACCCGGAGGCCGCGCACGCCGCGCAGGAACCGGACGAAGGCCTCGACCAGGGCCTCGAAGCCGCCGTAGTGGTCGAGGTGGTCCGGCTCGACGTTCGTGACCAGGGCCGCCTCCGGGTCCAGCGCCAGGAACGTCCCGTCGCTCTCGTCGGCCTCGACGACGAGCCACTCCCCGTCCTCGTACGCGGCGTTGGACCCCACCTCGTTGAGATCACCCCCGATGAGGAAGCTGGGCCGCCACCCCGCACCGCGCAGGACGAGGGCCAGCATCGACGACGTGGTCGTCTTGCCGTGGCTCCCGGCGACCGCGATCGCCCGGCGGGTGGCGACCACGGCCGCCAGGACCCGGGAGCGCGCCAGGACGGGGATCCCCCGCTCCAGCGCCGCTCGGATCTCCGGGTTGTCGGCCGGGACGGCCGTCGACACGACCACCGCGTCCGTCCGGGGCGGCACGTGCTCCGGGGCGTGCCCGACCCGGGCGTCCACCCCCAGCGCCCGGAGCCGTTCCAGGACGCTCGAGTCGCGCAGGTCCGAGCCGCTCACGGTGTGGCCCATGCGCACCAGGACCGTCGCGATGCCGCTCATCCCGGCCCCGCCCACCCCCGACCACGTGGATCCGGCGCGGACCGGCGAGGTCGAAGGGCGGTTCGGGAGCGAACCGCTCAGGTGACGCCACGGGCCACCTCCTCGACGACGTCGGCGAGCCGCTCGGCCGCGTCCGGGCGGGCCATGGCCCGCGCCGCCGATCCCATGGTCGCCAGCCGGTCGGGCCGGGCGAGGAGCTCGCCGACCTCGGTGTCGAGGCGGGGGGCGTCGCAGTCGGCGTCGGTGACGAGCACCGCCGCGCCGGCGTCGACCATCGCCCGGGCGTTGCGGGCCTGGTGGTCGCCGGGCGCCCCTGGCAGCGGCACGAGCACCGCGGGGGTGCCCGAGGCGGCCAGCTCCGCCACGGTGAGGGCCCCCGCCCGGCACACGACGACCGCGGCCCGGGCGTAGAGGCGCTCCATGTGCTCCTCGTAGCCCACGAGGTCGTAGCGCAGGGCGTCGCCGGGCCGGCGCAGACCCTCGAGGCTCACCCGGCAGTCGTCGTGGTCGCGCCGGCCCGACACGTGGACGACGGCACGGTCGGTGCGGCGTCGCCAGCGGTCGTACAGGCCGAGCGCGGCCTGGTTGAGGCGCCGGGCCCCGAGGCTCCCGCCCACGAACACCACCGTGGCCCGGTCCGGGTCCGGGTCCCGCTCGACCGCCACGATCTCGGGCCGGACCGGGTTCCCGGTGACCGTGGCGCCTCGCAGCGGCGTCCCCTCGAGCGCGACCGCGGCCCGGGCCCCCATCCGCACGGCGAGGCGGTTGGCCAGCCCCGGCGCGGCGTTCTGCTCGTGCACGACCGTGGGGAGGCGGCGGAGCCGGGCCGCGACCAGGCAGGGCAGGGAGGCGTACCCGCCGAAGCCCACGACGACCCGCGGCCGCCACCGTCCGAGGAGGCGGAACGATGCGACGAGCGCGACCAGCGCCTCCCACGCGGCGCGGAGGTTGGCCACGGTGAGACGGCGCTGGAGTCCCCGGCCCGGCATCAGCTCGACGTCGAACCCCGATGCCGGGACGGCACTCGCCTCGAGGCCCCGGCGCGCTCCGACGAAGCGGATCGTGCCGGCGGGGTGCCCTCGGGCGACGAGCGCCCGGGCCAGCGCGAGGGCGGGGTACACGTGGCCCCCGGTCCCCCGCCCGCCACCACGGCGAAGGCGCGCTCCCCGGCGCCGGCGTCGGTCACAGGCGGCCCTGCCGGGCGACGTTGCCGAGGATCCCCGCCGCCGCCATCGTGAACACGAGGGCCGAGCCGCCGAACGACACGAACGGGAGCGTGATCCCCGACACCGGCAGCAGGCCGATGACCGCCCCGATGTTGATGAGCGCCTGCCCCACGACCCAGGCGGTGATCCCCGCCGCGAGGAGCGTCCCGAAGCGGTCGGGGGCCCGGATCGCGGCCCGCACGCCGAGGACGGCGAAGCCCCCGAAGAGCAGGAGCACGAGCAGGCAGCCGAGGAGCCCCAACTCCTCGCCGACGATGGCGAAGATGAAGTCCGTGTGCGCGTTCGGCAGGAACATCCACTTGGCCCGCCCGGAACCGAGCCCGACGCCGGTCCAGCCCCCGCTGCCCAGCGCGATGAGGGACTGGGCGATCTGGTAGCCGGTGTTCGACGGATCGGACCAGGGGTTGAGGTAGGCGAACACGCGGGCCCGCCGGTACGGCGCCGCCACGGCGAGGAGGGCGGCGGCGGCGAGGCCCGCGCCACCGAGCACCGCGAGGTGGCGGAGCCGCACCCCTCCGACCACGAGCACGGCCGCCACCACGAGCGCCAGGACGATCGTGGAGTCCATGTCCGGCTCCTGGAGCACCAGGAAGGCGAGGCCCCCGAAGACGACGAGCACGGGACGCAGCACGCGCCGCCAGTCGTGCAGCTCGTCGCGCCGTCGGGTCAGCACGTCGGCCGCGTAGACCAGGAGCGCGAGCTTCGCGAGCTCGCTGGGCTGGAACCGCCACGACCCCGTCCCGAGCCAGCGTCGCGATCCCGAGACCTTGACGCCGAGACCCGGGACCAGGACCAGGACGAGGAGCACGGCCGCGACCACCAGGAGCGGGACCACGACGCGCTGCAGGCGCCGGTAGTCGACCCGCGCCGCGACCACGAAGGCGGCGGCCCCCACGAGGCTCCACAGGACCTGGCGCTCGAAGATGCGCCAGGACGATCCGTACTGGTCGAGGGAGACCACCGACGAGGCCGACAGGACCATGACGAGGCCGACGACGTTGAGCACGGCCACCACCGCGACCAGCAGCACGTACGTGGGCGGCCGGCGGCTGCCCGCCAGGGCCCAGGCCCGCCGGGCCTGCCCGACCCGTGCCGCCAGCGGCGAGCGCCGGAGCGCGAGGCCCTCAGTCGCCATGACGATCCCTCCCTGTGGTGGTCGCGGCCAGCGGGAGCTGCGCCACCTCCGACGCGAAGTCGTCCCCCCGCGCGCCGTAGTCCCGGTACCAGTCGAACGACGCGCACGCCGGCGACAGCAGCACGACGTCGCCGGGGCGGGCCCGCTCCGCCGCCAGGCGCACGGCCTCCCGCATCGACCCGGCGGTCACGGTCCGCACCACACCCTCGAAGGCCCGCCGCACGTCCGGGGCGGCCTCTCCCAGGGCGACCACCGCGCGGAGCCTCGACGCGATCGGCCGCAGCGCGGCGAGGTCGAGGCCCTTGTTCCGCCCCCCGGCGAGGAGCACGACGCGCTCGAAGCCCTCGACCGCGCACCTCGTGGCGTGCGGGTTCGTGGCCTTCGAGTCGTCGAAGTAGCGGACGCCCGCCACCTCCCCGACGAGCTGCAGCCGGTGCGGGAGCCCGCGGAAGGCCTCGAGCGCGCTCCGCACGCCCTCGGGCGTCCCGCCCACGTCCAGCGCCGCCACGGCGGCCGCGGCCGCGTTGGCCCGATCGACGGGCCGGCGCTCGGGGAACCCGGGCACCACGTCGAGCGCGGCGTGCGCCGTCGCGCCGAGCGGATCGCCGTCGAAGGCCACCCCGGGCCGGCCGGGAACGGCCCGGAACCCGACCCGGCGGGCCGGCCCCCCGGCCGCCAGGCGGGCGGCCACGGGGTCGTCGGCGCCGAAGACGAGGAGGTCGCCGTCGCGCTGGTTGGCGAAGAGGCGGGCCTTGGCCCGGGCGTAGGCGTCGAAGTCGGCGTGCCAGTCCAGGTGGTCCTCGGCCACGTTGAGGAGGACCGCCACCCGCGGCCGGAACGACTCGGTGAAGCGGAGCTGGAACGAGGAGACCTCGGCCACGATCAAGTCGGCGTCGTCGTGGACCGCGTCGAGGAGCGGCCGGCCGATGTTGCCGGCGGCCACCGCCCGCCTCCCCGAACGCTCGAGCATCGCCGTCGCGAGGGTGGTGACCGTCGTCTTGCCGTTGGTCCCGGTGATGGCCACGATCGGGCAGGACGCCTCGAGGCCGGCGACCTCCACCTCGCTGTGGACCGGGATGCCCGCCGCCGCCGCGGCCCGCAGGGCCGCGTGGCGCTCGGGCACCCCCGGGCTGGGGACGACGACGTCCGCCGCCCGGGCCAGCGCCCCGGCCCGCTCCTCGTCGGGTGCCTCCACCAGCGTGACGCCCTTCGGCGCCGGGACCCCGCCGGGCCGGTCCTCGATCACCGTGACGTCGTGGCCGGCCCGCAGGGCGTGCCGCACGACGGCCTCCCCGGTGACGCCCAGGCCGACCACGAGCACACGTCGGGCGCTCAATCCAGCACCCCCGGGATCCGGATGTAGTCCGCGTAGAACAGGCCCATCCCGAGGGCGACGCCCATCCCGGCCAGGAGCCAGAACCGGACGATCACCGTGGTCTCGGGCCACCCCAGCACCTCGAAGTGGTGGTGCACCGGGGCCATGCGCAGGACCCGGCGCCCGAAGCCGCGGAAGGCCACGACCTGGGCGATGACGCTCAACGTCTCGACGACGTAGAGACCCCCGAGGATGGGCAGGAGGAGGTGGGTGTTGGTGAGCAGGGCGAGCCCCGCCATGGCCCCGCCGAGGGCGAGCGACCCCGTGTCGCCCATGAACACCTGGGCCGGCGCCGCGTTCCACCACAGGAACCCGGCGCAGGCGCCCGCCATGGCCGCCGCCACGACGGCGAGGTCGAGCGACCCCGCCGGGAGGGCCTCGTAGACGAACGGGTGGCGGAACTGCCAGAAGGCGATCACGACGAAGCCGCTGAAGATCAGCGTGGCCGACCCGGCGGCGAGCCCGTCGAGCCCGTCGGTGAGGTTGACCCCGTTGGTGGACGCGAGGATCACGAGGATCGCCCAGACCGCCCAGAGGCCCTGGCCGAGATCGAGGTCGAGGAGCCGCGTGAAGGACAGATGGGTGGAGGTGTCGACCCAGCGGAGGGCGAGGAGGGCGAAGCCGGTGGCCACGAGGAGTTGGCCCCCGAGCTTCCCCGCTTGCGCAGGCCCAGGTTGCGCCGCCGGCGGACCGCCAGGTAGTCGTCGACGAACCCGACGGTCGCCATGCCCACGACCAGCGCCATGAGCGTGATGCCCGTCCGGGCGAACTTGATCTCGTCGGTGCGGAGATGGGCGACGAAGTACCCCCCGACCGCACCGGCCACGATGCCGATGCCGCCCATGGTCGGCGTCCCCGCCTTCGTGGCGTGCGGGTGCTCGAAGGGCCCGTCGTCGCGGATGAGCTGGCCGATCCCCCGGGACCGCAGCACGCGGATGAGCAGCGGGGTGACGAGCACCGAGAGCAGGAAGCCCGTCGCGCCGCCCATGAGGAGGGGGATCACGGGGCGCCCCCGGGGAGCTCGCGCATCCCGCTATCACAGCACGCGCCGGGGGCCGGACCGGGGATCGTCGCCACCTTCCGCGCGACTCCGACGACGATTCGCGGCCACCGGCTCACGACCGGCGCTCCAGCTCCTCGCGGGCGACCACCCGGTCGTCGAACGGCCGGGTCTCGGCCCCGACGGTCTGGCCCGTCTCGTGCCCCTTGCCGGCGACGAGCACGACGTCGCCGGGCCGGGCATCGGCCAGGGCCGCCGCGATCGCCGCCCTCCGGTCGAGCTCGACGACCACGGGGCCGGCGGCGCCCTCGAGACCCACGAGCACCTCGGCGGCGATGGCGGCGGGGTCCTCGGAGCGGGGGTTGTCGGACGTGAGGTAGACGGCGTCGGCGCCCCGCGCGGCCACGCCGCCCATGAGGGGGCGCTTCTCGCGGTCGCGGTCGCCACCGCAGCCGAACACGAGCAGGACCCGACCCCCGGGCACGAGCGGCCGCAACGTCGCGAGGACCCGCTCGAGGGCATCGGGCGTGTGCGCGTAGTCGACGAGCACCGGGAAGGGCCGGCCGTTCCC
The DNA here is from genome assembly GCA_027494165.1 of Acidimicrobiia bacterium. Lineage (GTDB taxonomy): Bacteria > Actinomycetota > Acidimicrobiia > IMCC26256 > JAOSJM01 > JAOSJM01. Next base: position 1,462,084 of record JAOSJM010000001.1, read on the forward strand.
GACGGGCTCGAGCCGGCCCGCCACGACGATCGGCCGCTGGAGGCCCTCGACGACCGCGTCGAAGGGGAGCCCGCCCGCGAGCGCGACGGCGGCCGCCGCCAGCGAGTTCTCCACGTTGAACCGGCCCAGGAGGTGGCTGCGCACCGCCGCCCGCCGCCCGCCCCGGTCGTCGACGAGGACGAAGCGGCTCCCCGTCGCGTCGAGGACGAGGTCCTCGCCGCGGACGTCGGCACCGGGGTCGTCGACGGCGAAGGCGAGGACGTCGAGGCCGGCCCGTGCCGCGCGGCTGGCCAGCCGCCGTCCGTGGGGGTCGTCCACGTTGCAGGCCCCTGCCGCGGTCCTCGCCGGGTCGAAGAGCGAGGCCTTGGCCTCGAAGTAGGCGCCGATCGACCCGTGGTAGTCGAGGTGCTCGTGCGACAGGTTGGTGAAGCCGACGGCGGCGAACCAGGTGCCGTCCACGCGGTGCTGGTCCAGCGCGTGCGACGACACCTCCATGGCGACCACGCCCGTCCCCTCGTCGCGCATGCGGGCCAGGAGGGCCTGGAGCTCGGTCGCCTCGGGCGTGGTCCGACCGCCGGGCAGGTCCCGCCCCGCGACGCGGGCGCCGAGGGTCCCGATCAGCCCGCATCGCTCCCCCGCCGCCTCGGCGACCGCGGCGAGGAGGTGGGTCGTCGTGGTCTTGCCGTTGGTCCCGGTGATGCCGAGGCACCGGAGCGCCCGCGACGGATGCCCGTGGAGCCGGGCCGCCGCGGGGCCCAGGGCGCGCCGCACGCTCGCGACGCGCGCCTGGGGGACGTCGAGGTCGAGACGGCGCTCCACGAGGAGCGCGACCGCGCCCGCCGCCACCGCCTCGGCGGCGTGGACGTGCCCGTCCGTGACGGCCCCCGGGATGCAGCAGAAGCAGCTCCCCGGGACGACCGAGCGGCTGTCGTGGGTGATCGCGGTGACCTCGACGTGGGGGTCCCCGACCATCTCCACCACGTCGACGTCGCCGAGGAGGTCGCGCAGCTGCACGCGCCCTCCTATCCGGTCGGGGCCGGGTGGCCGGCGGTCTCCCCTGCCCCGCCGGTGGGGGCGCCGGCGTCGGGGGGCATCTGGCGCGCGTCGATCGCCGGGCTGCGCATCGGCGCGGCTCCCGACGCGGGCTCGCTCGGCGGGACCTTGTCGAGTCGCAGGGCGTACTGCATGATCCGGGCGAAGACGGGAGCGGCGACCTGCCCCCCGTAGTAGGCGGTCTCGGGCTCGTCGAGCACGACGATGGCGGCGAGCCGCGGGTCGTCGGCCGGCGCGAACCCGGCGAACGAGGCGATGTAGCGGGGCGGGTCCTGGTCGTAGGGGGCCTTGATCGTCGTCCCGGTCTTCCCGGCCACGCGGTACCCGGGCACGCCGGCGAGCCTCCCGGTACCGTCACGCACGGCCTCCTCCAGCATGCCCGCGACCGCCTCCGCGGTCTCCGGCGAGACCACCCTCCGCCCGGGCTCGACCGGCTCGCGGGCCCGGCGGCCGTCCGCCCCCACGGTCTCCTCCACCAGCCGGGGCGGCCTCGTGACCCCGCCGTTCGCGATGGTCACGAGCACCTCGACCATCTGCATCGGGGTCACGGCGAGGCCCTGGCCCATCGGGATGGTGCCCATGCTCGAGCCCGAGTACTGGTCGGGCGTCAGGAGGAGGCCGGCCGCCTCCGCGGGGAACCCGATCCCCGTGGTCCGGCCGAACCCGAAGGCCCGCAGGTACCCGTCCATGCGGGTCGCGCCGAGGAGCTGGCCGATCTGGATCGCCCCCACGTTCGAGGACTCGCGCAGGATGTCGGACACCGTCCACCACTGGGGCTCGTGCCGCTCGTGGTCGCGGAACGTCCGGTCGGCGAGGCGCATGGAGTCGGGCACCTCGAACCGGGTCGACGGGGCGACGAGTCCCTCCTCGATGGCCCCGGCCACGGTGATCACCTTGTTCGTGGAGCCGGGCTCGTAGACGTCGGTGAGCGGGCGGTTCCGGGCGGACGGCGCGGCGGGCCGGGCCGAGTGCCCCTCGGTGGCCCCGTCGACGGTGGCCATGGCGAGGACGCCTCCCGTGCGCACGTCGACCACGACGGCCATCCCGGCCCGGGCGGCGGTCGCGGCGACCTCCTCGACCAGCACCCGCTCGACCTCGTACTGGAGCGACTGGTCGACGGTCAGCACCAGGTCCCGACCCCGCTCCGACGGCTGGACCTGGCGGTCGCCGCTGGGGATCTCGCGCCCCCTCGGGTCCTGCTCGACCACCACCTCGCCGGGCCGGCCGGTGAGCACGTCGTCGTACGCGTACTCGAGACCCCCGAGACCCTCGTTGTCGGTCCCGACGAAGCCCAGGAGCGGCCCGGCCACCGCCCCGGCCGGGTAGTGGCGCGCCGACTCGGGCACCAAGCCGACCGCCGCGAGCGTGCCTCCCTCCTGGAGCGCCTCGATCCGGGCGACGGTCTCGTCGTCGACCTTGCGGGCCAGGTACACGAAGGCCTTGTCGCGCTCGGCCAGGCGGGCGGCGATCACGTCCTCGGGGACACCGAGCACGGGCGCCAGGAGCGCGGCGTCACCGGCCGGGTCCCGCACCAGCCTCGGATCGGCCCAGACCGTCTGCTGGGGGAGCGACACGGCGAGGTCGTGGCCGTTCCGGTCGAAGATGCTCCCGCGCTCGGCGGCCAGCGGGACCGTGCGGACGCGCTGGCTCAGCCCCATCCGGGCGTAGCGGTCCCGCCCGATCCCTGGACGGCGACGAGGCGCGCGGCGACCCCGACGAGGAGGATGGCGACGACGGCGAGCAGGGCGACGAGGCGCCGGCGCGCCGTGCGCACCGCGGGGCCGCCGGACCGGTGGGCGCTCGACGGGCGGGCGCGCGGTGACGGGCGGGCCGGACGGGCGACGCCGCGCCGGGCCGGGCCGGGCCGGCGGGCCGGGCCGGCCACGGCCCCGCGCGCCGGGCGCCTCGCCGCGGCCCGGCTCGCGGCCCCGGGACGGGCTGCGGAGACGCGCTGGTCTCGGGGAACCCGCGCCGGCGGGTGCTCACGGGAGGGTGGCAAGGTGCGGCTTCACCTCCCCCAGGTCTCCGCCAGGGTCGAGGCGGTCGCCGTGACCGGGTCCGGCGGTGCGTCGCCGGGCGTCGCCGGGACCTGCAGGTAGCGCGTCTCGGCCGGCTGCACCATCCCGAGCCGCTCCCGGGCCACCGAGACGATCCGCTCGGGCGCGGCGGCCTCCGCCACCTCGAGGCGCAGCCGTTCGTAGCGCCGCTGCTCGAGGGTCGTGGCCTCCTGGACCCGCTCCAGCTCGACCTGCGTCTCGGCGAGCTCGACGTGGAACGCCACCATCAGGAACAGCGAGCCCGCCGACACGAGCGCCGCCAGCCACACCAGGCGCCGGAACCGGCGCCGGCGGAGGTGGGCCCGGCCGTCGACGAGCTGCAGCCGGGGACGGGCCGGGGGGTCCGGGCGCCGCGGAGCGGGCGGCCGGTGGTTCGTGGAGCGCCGGACCGGGGTCGTCCCGGCCGCGCGGCGGGCCATCGAGGTGGTCCGCCGCTGCACGGCCACCGGGGCCCGCGGCGGGCTCATGGCCGGGAAAGGCGCTCGGCCGCGCGCAGGCGTGCGCTCTCGGCCCGCGGGTTGGCCGCGACCTCCTCGGCCCGGGGACGGACGGGTCTGCGGGTGAGGAGGCGGACGAGGGGCTCGCGCTCGGGCCGGGGGAGCTCCCGGGGACGGGCGGACCCGCGAACCGCCCCGACCACTCGTCGAAGCGGCGCTTGACGAGCCGGTCCTCGAGGGAGTGGTACGCGAGGACGAGCACGCGCCCGCCGGGGGCCAGGAGGTGCACCGACTCGTCGAGCCCGTCGGCGAGGTTCGGGAGCTCGCGGTTCACCTCCATGCGGAGAGCCTGGAAGGTCCGGCGGGCCGGGTGCCCACCCCGCCGGCGGAACCGGGCCGGGATCGCCTCCTTCACCACCTCGACGAGCTCCTGGGTGGTGTGGAGGGGCCGCCTGGCGACGATGCGCCGGGCGATCGACCGGGCGAAGCGCTCCTCGCCGTACCGCGCGATGACGGCGGCGAGCTGCTCCTCGGGGTAGTCGTTGACGACGTGCGCCGCGGTGAGCTCCTGGGCGCTGTCCATTCGCATGTCGAGGGGGGCGTCGAAGCGGTAGGAGAACCCGCGCTCGGGCCGGTCCAGCTGCGGGCTGCTCACGCCCAGGTCGAACAGGATTCCCACGATGCTCCCCTCGCTGTGTTCCCGGACGATCTCGCCCAGGTGCTCGAACCCCCCCACCACGACGGACGCCCGCTCCCCGAACGGCCCCAGTGCCTCGCGTGCCGCGTGCACCGCCGAGCGGTCCCGGTCGATGCCCAGGAGCCGGAGGTCGGGCCGGGCCTCGAGGATGCGGCGGGCGTGGCCGCCGCCTCCGACCGTCGCGTCGACGACGGTCCCCGTCGGCACCGGCGAGAGGAGCTCGACCACCTCCCGGCTCATCACCGGCTCGTGCGCGAACCCGTGCGGAGCGCGTTCCCCGGATCCCTCGCTCACCAGCCCGACCGCTCCTCCCCCGTGAACCGAGGCCCGGGCGGGGCACCCCGGGCCGGGCCCCGGGCCCGTCACCAGCCCCCGGACCACGAGTGCCGTCCGGTTTTCTCCCGAACCGACTCGGTTGGAAGCGGGCGGAGTAGGGGCCTTCAACCGCGGGCCGGGGGGCTGGTGGCGGGCCGGGGATCCCGGTGCTCGCCTGTCAAGGTCTTCGTGCCGCTGCTGACCGGACTGCTCAGATCCCGAAGTCCGGGAGGTCCTCGGTGGCCGCGAGGGAGAGGTCCCCCTCACGGTCCCGTTCCCGCCACCGGGCGCTGTCCCAGATCTCGATCCGGGAGAAGACCCCGGCGACGACGATGTCGCGCTCCAGGCCGGCGTAGTCGCGCAGGTGCTGGGGGATGGCGACCCGACCCTGCTTGTCCGGCGTGACCTCGCTGGCGCCGGCGAAGAACGACCGGGCGGCCTGGCGCCGCTGCGCGCTCAGCTTCGCCTGCTGTCGGACCTCGCTCGCCACCTGCATGAACTCCTCCGGCGTGTACACGAAGAGGCAGCCGTCCCCCTTGGCGACGAAGGCCCCGCCCGCGAGCTGGTCGCGGAACTTGGCGGGGAGGATGACCCGCCCCTTCGCGTCCAGGGAGTGCTGGAACTCCCCGAGGAACATCTCGACCCCTCGCGCCATCTCGCATGGGAACCACTCCCCTGCGCACCACTTCGTGCCACCATACGCCTCCACTCCCCACCCGTCAACACCCCTCTCCACCACTTCGCGCCACCGGCCACGCTCGTCGTGGGCGCGGGCGTCGGATCGGCGACCGGCGGCAGGAAGGCGCGGCCGACCAGGGGTCGGAACGGGGATGCGCGAGCGCGCGGCCGGCGCCGCGGCGTCAGGCCGTGGCGGCGGCGGGGGCCCCGGGCAGGTAGGGCTCCCAGGACGGGTCAATGGACCCGGCGGCGACGACGAGCCACAGGGCGGCGTGCGGCGCGATCGGCCGGTGCCGGAGCACGAGGTGGGTCTCCCCGAGGAGGCGGTCCTTCTTGGCGCGTTGCACGCGCGGCACGAGGCCACCACGTTCTCCCACGAGTGCTCGCCGCCCCGCGATCGCGGTACGACGTGGTCGAGGTTCTCGGCCGGCCCGTTGCAGTACTGGCACCGGTGCCCGTCACGGGCGAAGACAGCCCGCCGTGAGAGGGGTACCCGTGTGCGGAAGGGCACCCGGACGAAGTGCACGAGCCGGATCACCGACGGGATCGGCATCACGGTCCGCTCGGACCGCAGCTCACCGCCGTTCCGGCAGACGATCTCCGCCTTCTCCTTGAGGACGAGGACGACCGCCCGCCGTACGGGGACGACGCAGAGCGGCTCGAAGCTGGCGTTGAGCAACAGCGCTCTTCCCAACTCCGAGACCTCCTCGCTCAGGCTCGCAGCATGTTACCCATCCGGCCCCCGCGTTCCGGCCGGGTCGGGGAGGCGCGACCGCCCCAGGCTGCGGCACCACTCGAGGTAGACGACGACGTCGCCGGGGTCGGGAGCGCCGGCCGCCCCGTACTGGGTCTCGAGGCGGAAGGCGAGGAAGCCCGGGTCGGGGACGGGGAGGTGGGGCGGGCACCGCCACCACCCGCGGGGCGCGAGCCGGAAGACCTGGACGACGGCGGTCGCCCACAACCGGGGCCGGGCGAGCACGAGCGCGAGCACCCGCAGCCAGAAGCCGGGTCCTGGTCCGTCGCGCACGCCCTGGACGGTACCGCGCCGCGGGCCGGTGCCGTCGCGACGCCCGCGCGCCCTCGGTAGCATTCCGGTTCCGGCGACGGAAGGTGGAGCGGTGGTCCAGCAGGCGGCGGCACCGCGCGGCACACGCTTCGAGGAGCTCTTCGGCGCGCTCCTCGACAACGTCGAGCAGGCGATCCGGGGCAAGCGGGACGTGGTGCGCCTGGCCCTCGTCTGCCTCCTGTCCGAGGGCCACCTCCTCATCGAGGACGTCCCGGGTGTGGGCAAGACGTCGCTGGCCAAGGCCATCGCCCGCTCCATCGGCGGGACGTGGCGGCGCATCCAGTTCACGCCGGACCTCCTGCCCTCCGACGTCACCGGGGTCTCGGTGTGGAACCGGGCCCGGGGCGAGTTCGAGTTCCGTCCCGGCGGCGTGTTCGCCCACGTCGTCCTGGCCGACGAGATCAACCGGGCCTCACCCAAGACCCAGTCGGCCCTCCTCGAGTCCATGGAGGAGCGCCAGGTCACCGTCGACGCCCACACCTACCGGCTGTCCCGCCCCTTCATGGTGATCGCCACCCAGAACCCGATCGAGCTCGAGGGGACCTATCCCCTGCCCGAGGCCCAGCTCGACCGGTTCCTCATGCGGGTCCGCATGGGGTATCCGGACCGCGACGCCGAGATGGCCATCCTCGACGACCAGGGGGACCACCTGCCGGTGGAGGACCTCGAGCCGGTGGCCGACGCGGCCGCGGTGGCCGAGGCGGCGTCCCGGGTCACCGGGGTCCACGTCGCCCCGGCCCTCAAGGGCTACATCGTCGACCTCTGCGAGACCACCCGGCGCCACCCGGAGCTGGCCCTCGGCGCCAGCCCTCGGGGCTCGCTGGCCCTCCAGCGGTCGGCCCGGGCACTGGCCGCCAGCTCCGGTCGCGACTACGTGACGCCCGACGACGTGAAGGAGCTCGCCCCGGCGGTGCTCGAGCATCGCATGATCCTCACCGCCGAGGCCCAGCTCCGCGGGGCCACGACCGGCGACGTCGTGCGAGCCGTGCTGGCCACGGTCCCGGTGCCGGGCTCCACGGGGGCCTGACCGCACCGTGCCGGCCGCCGGCGACCCGCCCACCAGGCGCTCGGGCCTCTCCCGGCGGGGGTGGTCCCTCCTGGGCGCCACGTTCGGCCTCGTGGTGGCCGGCCGGCTCCTCGGCGTCGTCGAGCTCGCCGTCCTGGCGGTGGCCGCCGGCGCGCTCCTGGTCCTCGCGGCGCTGTGGGCCGGCACCCGCCGGACCGACGTCGAGGCGTCCCGGCGCCTGCACCCCCGACGCCTGCAGGTGGGCACCGATGGGCGCGTCGACCTCACGGTCGCCAACCGCGGCCGGCGGTCCAGCCCGGTGCTGGGGGCCGTGGACCTGTTCGACGAGGGCCGGCGGGCCGTCCGCCTCCTCGTTCCGCCCCTGGCGCCCGGGACCGAGGGGCACGCGGCGTACCGGCTCCCCACGGCGCGCCGGGGCCGCTACCGCATCGGCCCGCTCACCCTCTCGGCCGGTGACCCGTTCGGGCTGGTCCGGCGGGTGTGGACCGCGGCGCCCGCCGAGGTCGTCCTGGTCCACCCCGGGTCCACCCCGTCCTCCCGCCCCCGAGGCCCCCGGTCCGGCCTGGCCGGCGAGCAGCGGAGGCGGGCGCGCGGCTACGACGACGAGGAGTTCCTGACCCTGCGCGAGTACGAGGTGGGGGACGATCTCCGCCGGGTCCACTGGCGGTCCACGGCCAGGACCGGGGACCTGATGATCCGCCAGCACGAGACCCGGGGCCGCTCCCGGACCACCGTGCTCCTCGACACCCGGGCGGCGGCCCACGACCCGGGCTCGTTCGAGCGGGCGGTCGAGGCCACGGCCTCCGTCGCCGTCGCCGCCGGCCGGAGCCGGCGGTTGGAGGTCCTCACCAGCGCCGGGACCGTCCTCGCCGGTCCGATCGGGCACGTGACGCCCGTCCTGGACCACCTCGCCACGGTCGAGACCGGCGACCACGACGGCCTCCTCCCCGGGCCGGGGCCCGATCACCCGGCCGGCGGCACGCTCGTCGTCGTGACCGGTCGGCCCACCCCCGACGACGGGGCCGTCCTCGCGGGCCTCGCGAGCCGGACCCTGCTCCTGCTCGTGACGACCGGCGCGCCCGCGCCCGAGGTGGCCGTCCCGGGGACCCTCCGGGTCGACGCCTCGTCGGCGCCCTTCCCGGACGCCTGGAACCACGCCCTGAGCCGATGGAGAACCGCCGCCTCCTCGCCCCCACCCTCGCCCTCGCGGGCCTGAGCGCGGCCGCGGCGCTCGGCCTCGGCCGGGACTTCCGCGACGGCGGCTTCGTCGCGCCGGTGCTCGGCGCCGCGCTCCTCCCCCACCTCGTGGGCTGGCTGACCCACCGCCGGTCCGCGCCCGTGGCGCTGGCCGGCGCGCTCCTCGGGTTCGTGGCCTACGCGGTGTGGATCCTCGAGCCGTCCTCGACGACCTACGGCCTGCCCACGTCCGCCACGCTCGACGTCCTGCGGGAGCGACTGTCCGGGGGTGGGAGGTCCTCCGGACCGGGGTGGCGCCCGTGCCGGTCACCGACGGCGCCGTGTTCCTGGCCGCGGTCGCCACCTGGGCCGTGGCGACCGCGGCCGACCTGCTCGCCTTCCGGTACCGGGCCACGATCGCCGCCGTCCTACCCGGCCTCGCCCTCTTCGCCCTCGCCGCGGCCATCGGGCGGGCGGGCCTGCGGACGGGACCGACGGTGACGTTCGCCGTCGCCGCCGCCGTGTTCCTCCTCCTCCAGCACCAGGCCCTGCTCGGGCACCGCCGCGCGTGGTTCGCGTCGCCCGGCCGCTCGCGGGACGCCGGCGTGCTGCTCGCCGGGGCCGGGCTCGCCGCGGTGGCCATCGCGATCGGCCTGCTGGCCGGCCCCGGGCTCCCCGGGGCCGAGGCCGAGCCCCTGCTCGAGTACCGGAGCCTCGGCGGCGATGCCGCGCCCGGTGCCCGCCAGGTCTACGAGACCACGAGCCCGATGTTCTCGCTCAAGGCGGACTACCTGCGCCAACCCCGCCAGGAGCTCTTCACCGTGCGGGTCACGCCCCGCCAGCGGCTCTACTACCGGTTCGCCGCCCTCGACCGCTTCGACGGCGAGCTGTGGACCCTCGAGGCCGAGAGCCGTGACGCCGCCGCCGAGCTCGACGGCCGGCCCCCGCCCGGCACGGTGCGCCAGGAGTTCGCCATCGGGGCGATGCAGGGGTTCTGGGTCCCCGCCGCGTACCGCCCGGTGTCGATCTCGCTGCCGGGGGCCCGCGTCATCCCCGAGTCGGGGACGCTGCTCGCGCCCCAGGACGACGTCGCCGGGCTCCGCTACGTCGTGGAGTCGGCCCTCCCCCCGTCCTCGCCCGACGACCTCTCCGGCACGCCGGGCGTGCCGCCCGAGGACCTGGAGCGCTACCAGCAGCTGCCCGCCGGCGTGCCCGAGCCCGTCGCGTCGCTCGCCCGGGGTCTGACCGAGGCGGCTCCCACGCCCTTCGAGAAGGCCGAGGCGCTCGAGCGGTTCTTCACCGTGGACGGTGGGTTCACCTACACCCTCGACGTCCCCGAGGGTCACAGCGGCGACGCCCTGCTCGACTTCCTGTCGACCCGGGCCGGCTACTGCGAGCAGTTCGCGGGGACGTTCGCGGTGATGGCCCGCTCGATCGGCCTGCCGACGCGGGTCGCGATCGGGTTCACCTCGGGGACCTACGACCCGGCCCACGACGTCTTCCGGGTCACGAACCACGAGGCGCACGTCTGGGCGGAGGTGTACATCACGAACCTCGGGTGGGTCCCCTTCGAGCCCACGCCCGCGAGCGACCTCCCGGGAGGGACGCCGACCGGGAGCCTCGAGCCCCTGCCGGAGCCGGCCGGTGCCCGTGGTGACGCCACCGGGGCTCGTCGAGGAGCCGGTGTCCTCGTCGTCTCCGTCCTCGGCCGAGACGACGCTGCCCTCGGCCGACGTCTCGGCGGGCGGCGACGGAGCCGCCGGCGACGGCAGCGGCGACCGGCCGGCCCGCGGCGCCCCCGTCGCGGCGTGGTCACTCGGCCTGGGAGCGCTCGGCGTCGGGTACGTGGCCGTGGTCACGGCGACCAAGGCGCGGCGGCGCCGGCGGCGGCGCCGGGCCGGCGACCCGTCGGCCCGCCTCGCCGGCGCCTGGGACGAGGCCCTCGACCGGCTGGTCGAGGCCGGGTTCGGCCTCGACGCCGCCCGGACCCCGCGGGAGCTGGCCGCGGCCGCCCTCCCCGTGGCCGGCCCGCGCGCCCTGCCCCCGCTGGAGGACCTCGCGGCGGCCTACACGGCGGCCCGCTACGCCCCGGACCCCCCGCACCCCGACGCGGTCGACCGGGCCTGGGAGCAGGTCGACGCGTTGCGGGCGATCCTGGCCTCGGAGGCACCCGCCCACCGGAGGTGGCGGCGGCGGCTCGACCCGGCGCCGCTGCTCCCCGCCGCTGACCCGGGCGCTCGCCGCCGGCGTCAGGCGTCGTCGCGGCGCCAGCGCTCCCGCCAGCGGCGCCCCCTGTCCCCGATCCTCCCCCGCAGGGCGCCGCCGCGGAACGAGCCCGTGAAGCTCTCGATCCCGGCCCGGCCCATCGTGCGCACGTTGCGCTCGATCACCAGGAGGCAGGCGAGCATCACGAGGAAGCCCACGATCCCGAGGAACAGCACCCGGGTGAAGGTCAGGAGGAGGAGGGCGAGGCCGGCGAGGAACCCGAGGACGGCCCACTTGATGGCTCGGGCCGCGTGCCGGTACAGGGTGGTCTCGGAGACCTGCTGCACCAGCTCCGGATCCGTCGCGGTGAGATTGGCCTCGATCTCCCTGAGGATGCGCTGCTCTTCCTCGGAAAGCGGCATCGCTTCCTTCCCCGGTCGTGGCGGCCCATTGTCGCGCACCCCCAAGGGTGCCTCAACGCGCCGGACCGGTCCCCACCGGGAGCGGGACGCCGCCCTGGGCCGCCGAGCAGTAGGCCAGGTCGACGAGGCGATGGGCGGCGAGCGCCGTGGCCGCGTCCGGGAAGCCGGAGCCACCCTCGGCCAGGGCGTCGAGGAAGTCCTTGCTCGGCGCGGCGTACTGGCCGAGCGGGACGGCCAGCTCGGCGGGGACCGCGAGGTCCCCGATCCAGCCCGGCGGCCGCCCCTCGACGACCTCGGACCCTGCGCTGGTCTCGACGTGGAGCGGGCCCAGGTGGTCGTCCTCGGTCCAGAGGAACGCGTCCTCGCAGAACACCTCGAGCCGGCGGGTGGAGGGGCGGGTGAGCACCTGGTGCCAGACGCTCACGAGCGTCGCGGTGGTGCCGTCGGGGTAGGCGAGGGTGACGACCGCCGTGTCCTCGATGCCCGGGAGCCCGCAACGGGAACCCGTGCGGGCCGCCACGGTCTCGGGATCGCCGAGGAACCACCGGAGCAGGTCCAGGTCGTGGATGGAGTGCTCGATGAGCGTGCCGCCGCCGGCCCGGTGGACGTCGGTGCGCCAGGTCGAGCCGTAGACGCCCTGGTCGGGAAGGTACTGGTCGTCGCGCAGGACAGCGGCCAGGGGCCGCCCGTGGCGCGCCACCGCCTCGGCCATCGCCGCGAACACCGGCGACCGGCGGAGCACCAGCCCGACCTGGTGGGGGACGGTGCGGAGCGCCTCGGCGACCCGGCGGCACTCCTCGAACGTCGGGGCGAGCGGCTTCTCGCAGAACACGGCCCGTCCCGCGCGCGCCGCGGCCTCCACCGCCTCGCCGTGCGCTGCCGTCCACGTCGCGACCCAGATCACGTCGACGGCGTCGACGAGCGCGTCGAGGCACGAGGCCGCGACCGCGCCGGGGTGCTGGGCCGCGGTCGCCTCGCCCCGGCTCGCATCGGTGTCGTAGGCGGCGACGACCCGGGCGTCCACCAGGCCCCCGCCGGCGAGGCCGCGCAGCGCCAGCGAGTGGATCGAGCCGATGAACCCGCAGCCCACCAGGCCGATGCGGATCACGCCGGCCCACCCTCGCCCGGGCCCCACGGGCTCCCGTCGCGCCGGACCCGCAGCACCCCGTCCCGGGTCAGCCGGGCCGGACCCACCGCGTCGACGCCGAACCGATCGCGCACGGCGTCGACGGCACGCTCCACCGCGCCCCACCGTTGCGCCGCCTCCCCCGGGTCCCCGCCGAGGTCGAGACGCCCCTGCACCGCCGCCGGCTCGGCGAGCTGCTGGACGGTGACCCCGAGCAGGCGGACTCCCTGGCGCACGTCGACGGCGTCGAGGAGGCGACGCGCGGTCCGGGCGACCTCCACCGCCAGGTCGGTCGGCTCCGGGAGGGTGGACGACCGGGTGATGGTGCGGAAGTCGCCGAACCGCACCTTCAGCTGCACGGTCCTCCCCGCGCGCCCGGCCGCCCGGAGCCGGCCCGCGACCAGGTCGGCCAGCCGGCCGGCCTCGGCCGCCAGGACCGCCGGGTCGGCCACGTCGACCGGGAAGGTCTCCTCGTGACCGATCGACCTCACGTCCCGCTCCGGTTCCACGCCACGGTCGTCCCGGTTCCACGCCAGGGCGTGGAGGTGCCTGCCGAGGCTCGGGCCGAGAGCCCCGACGAGGGTGGCCTCGGGCAGGGCGGCCAGGTCACCGACGGTCCGCACCCCGAAGCGGGCCAACCGCCGCCGGGTCGCCGGACCCACGCCCCAGAGGCGCTCCACCGGGAGCGGGTGGAGGACCTCGAGCTCCGTCCCCGGCTCGACGACGAGGAGTCCGTCGGGCTTGGCCAGGTCGCTGGCCAGCTTGGCGACGAGCTTCGTGGTGGCGACGCCCACCGACGCCGTGAGACCGGTCTCCCGGCGCACGCGGTCCCGGATCGAAGCGGCGACGTCCGGCCCGCCACCGTGGAGCCGTCCCACCGGCGCCACGTCGAGGAACGCCTCGTCGAGGGAGACGGGCTCGACGAGTGGCGTGACCGATCGGAGGATCCCCATGACGGCCCGGCTGGCGCTCTGGTAGGCGTCGAGGCGCGGGGCCCGGAACACCGCGTCGGGACAGGCCCGCCGGGCCCTGGCCATCGGCATCGCCGAGTGGATCCCGTAGCGGCGGGCCTCGTAGGAGGCGGCGGCCACGACACCCCGCGACCCGAGGCCTCCCACGACGACGGGGCGGCCGCGCAGCGCTGGGTCGGCGAGCTGCTCCACGGACGCGAAGAAGGCGTCGAGGTCGACGTGGAGGAAGGTCGCCTCGCCGCGCACGGGCTCAGGGCCGCGCGGCCCTCGACACCTCGAGGCGGTCGAGGGTCCGCCCCCGGACGTCGAAGCGGAAGGAGCGAGGTGCGTCCGGCGTCCAGCGCTCGAGCAGCCACTCGGCCAGCGGCTCCCGCACCCACCGCCAGCACCCGTCGAGGACGGCGCCGACCCGGCCGGGGGGAACGAACGACGCCTCGACCACGATCCCGTCGGGGTCGTCGACCCGCAGCTCGCCCTCGAACTCGGTCGCGTGGTGGACCTCGCAGCGCATCACCCAGCCCAGGTCGTGCGCCACCGCGACGACCTCGTAGAGGAGGCCGCCCCAACGCCGGACGACCAGGCCGGTCTCCTCCTGGACCTCACGGGCCAGCCCCTCGAGGAGGGTCAGGTCCTCGGCGTCGATGACGCCGCCGGGGGTGCTCCAGTCGGAGGCGCCCCCGGGACGCTGGTTGCGGACCAGCAGGATCCCGCCGGGTCCCTCCACGACCGCGCCGGCCACGACCCACTCGTGCACGGGGGCCAGTCTGGCACGCTTCTCCCGGCGTCGGCCGCCCCCCGGCGCGCCCTCGCGCTCAGCCCACCACGGTCCTCCGCCGCCGGCGGCGGCGGAGGCGCCCGGGCAGGTCGCGCAGGCCCCACCAGGTCACGAGGAGGAGCGCCTCGACCACGATCCGCCCCGACATCTTCGAGTGCCCGAGGGTCCGGTCCCGGAACTCGATCGGGACCTCGACCACCTCGCCGCCGTCGCGCTGCACCCGGTAGGCCATCTCGACCTGGAAGCCGTACCCGTCGGCCCGGACGCGGTCGAGATCGATCCGCTCCAGGGCCCGGCGGGCGTACGCGCGGTAGCCGGAGGTGGAGTCGTGGGCCGAGAGGCCCAGCATCCAGCGGGCGTAGAGGTTCCCCGCCTTCGAGATGGCCCGGCGCATCCACGTCCAGTCGGGGATGGAGCCGCCCGGCACGTAGCGGGACCCGATGGCGAGGTCGGCCCCGTCGCCGACCGCCGCGATCAGGCGGGGCAGGACGGCGGGGTCGTGCGACAGGTCGGCGTCCATCTCGATCAGGGCCTCGTACCCGCGCCCCAGCCCGATGCGGAAGCCGTCGCGGTAGGCGGAGCCGAGGCCAGCCTTCCCCTCGCGACGGAGCACCTCGACGCTCCCCAGCTCCGCCGCCAGCTTCTCGGCCAGCTCGGCGGTGCCGTCGGGGCTGCCGTCGTCGACGACGAGGACGTCGACCCCGGGCGCCTCGGCGCGGACCCGGCGCAGGACCGGCTCGACGTTCTCGGCCTCGTTGTAGGTGGGGAGGACGAGCAGGGCCCGCATGGGCGGGCAGGTTACCGGCCCCATCCGGCCGATCGTCGGTTCCGATGGCCGGTACGATCACCCTCGTGGAGCGCGAGTCCCCCGCGGGTACCGACCCCCGACCTCCCCTGCCGACCAGGACGGCCCCGGCGTCCCGCCGACCGCCCCGTCGCGCTCGGCGGTCGTGCTCGCCTTCCTCGGTACCGTCGCCGCCGGGGCGTTCGGGGCGACCATCGGCTACGGGCTCGTCGACATCGGGTGCGAGGGCGACTGCGACGTCGCCAAGATCGTGGGGATGGTCGTGGGCGCCGTCGTCGCGACGGTGGGGGTCGGGGTGGTGGCGGTCCTCGTGCTGCGGGCGATGAGCGAGTGGCGCCGGCCCCGGGCCGAGGCCTCCGGGCCGCTCCCCGACGAGCCGAGGTGAGGCGGCCGGTCGCCGCGCCCCGCTCCGTCGGCTTCCACGTCTCGGTGGCCGGCGGCCTGTTGAAGGCGATGGAGCGGGCCCGCCGGCGGGGCTGCGACGCCCTCCAGGTCTTCCCGTCGAACCCCCGGGGCTGGGCCCGGCCCCGCCCCGATCCCGCGGGCGAGCGCGCCCTGGCCGACGCGGCCGCGGAGGCCGGCTTCCCGCTGTTCGTCCACGCGCCCTACCTCGTGAACCTCGCGGCCTCCGACGCCACCGTGCTCGAGCGGTCCCGGGCCGGCCTCGCCTTCTCGCTCGAGCGGGCCGCCCGCTTCGGGGCGGCCGGCGTCGTCGTGCATCCGGGCAGCGCGCGCGGGGACGGCCGGGCGAGCGGCGTCGCGCGGACGGCGGCGTCCCTCCGGCTCGTGCTCGACATCACCCCCGTCGACGTGCTCCTCGAACCCACCGCGGGTCCGGCGACACCGTGGCGGGCACCGTCGCCGACGCGGCCGAGGTCCTCGACGCGTGCGGCCGGCACCCCCGCCTGAGGGTCTGCGTCGACACCTGCCACCTCTACGCGGCCGGGTCGGACTGGACCACGCCCGCGGGGCTGGCTCGACTCCGGTCGGACCTGGCGGAGCTGGGCCCGGACCGGGTGGGCCTCGTCCACGTCAACGACTCCCGGGACCCCCTCGGATCCCGGCGCGACCGCCACGCCAGGGTCGGCCGGGGGACCATCGGGGCCGAGCCGTTCCGGAGGATCCTCGCGGTCCCGGAGCTGCGCCAAGCCCCGCTCGTCCTCGAGACCCCTGGGGACGCGGACGAGCAGGCCGAGGACGTGGAGCTCGTCCGGTCGCTGCTGGCCCGGCCCCCGCGCCGGTCGTGACGCCCCCCGGACGGCCGGCGAGCGCCGACCTCAGGCGACCGGCCGGACCAGCCCCTCCTGCACGACGGTGACCACGAGGGAGCCGTCGATCGTGAAGATGGAGCCCTCGGCCAGCCCGCGCGCGCCGGCCGCGGCCGGACTCCGCTGGTGGTACAGGAGCCACTCGTCGGCCCGGAACCGGCGGTGGAACCACATCGCGTGGTCGAGGCTGGCGACCATGAGGCCGCCGGGCGGTACGTCGTGGGGTTGCACGACCGTGTCGAGCAGGGTCATGTCGGAGGCGTACGCGACGACGCAGGCGTGCACGAGCGGGTCGTCGGGCAGGTCGCCGTTGGCCCGGATCCACACGTCCTGGACGGCGGGGCGGGGCCGGCGGTCGAGCCAGCGAGGAGCGTGCACCGACCGGATGTCGATGGGTCGCTCCCTCCCCAGCCAGTCGCGCGTGTCGGGGTCGAGCTGGTCGGCGAGCTCCACGACGCGCTCGGCCATCGTGGGGAGGCGCTCGGGTGCGGGCACCTCCGGCATCGCGCCCTGGTGCTCGAACCCGTCCTCGTCGAGGTGGAACGAGGCCGCGAGGTTGAAGATCGCCCGGCCGTGCTGGACGGCCACCACCCGGCGGGTCGTGAAGCTGCGCCCGTCACGGATGCGGTCGACGTCGTAGACGATCGGCACCGTGGGGTCGCCCGGCCGGAGGAAGTACGCGTGGAGCGAGTGCACGAAGCGGTCCGGCTCCACGGTCCGCCCCGCCGCGACCAGCGCCTGCGCCGCCACCTGGCCCCCGAACACGCGCTGGCGCCGCTCGTCGGGGCTGGTGCCCCGGAACAGGTTGACCTCGAGCTGCTCCAGCTCGAGGAGGGCGAGGAGCTCGTCGAGGGCCGTCCCCACGGGACGGGACGCTACACCTACCCGAAGAACACGCTCGCCACGTCGTAGAGCGTCGGGTCGAGCGTCTTGAGCTCCCGCACGCCCTCCTCGATGGGCACCCGCACCACGTCGGTGCCTCGCAGCGCGACCATCACGCCGAACTCGCCCTCGTGGGCGGCGTCGATGGCCGCGATCCCGAAGCGGGTGGCCAGCACCCGGTCGAAGGCCGTCGGCGTCCCCCCGCGCAGCACGTGACCGAGGATCGTCACGCGGGTCTCGAAGCCCGTGCGGCGCTCGATCTCCTCCTGGAGGAGGTACCCGATGCCCCCGAGCCGCACGTGGCCGAACTCGTCGACCTCGCCCGACTGGACGGCGATCGTCCCCTCCACGGGCACCGCGCCCTCGGCGACCACGACGATGGAGAACGTGGGACCGCGCCGGTGGCGCTGCTCGATCTGGGCGCAGACCTCGGCGATGTCGAACGGCTCCTCGGGCACGAGGATCATGTCCGCGCCTCCGGCAAGACCCGCGTAGGTCGCGATCCACCCGGCGTGGCGCCCCATCACCTCGACGACCATCACGCGGTCGTGACTCTCGGCCGTGGTGTGCAGGCGGTCGATGGCCTCGGTGGCGATCTGCACGGCGGTGTGGAACCCGAACGTGAAGTCCGTGGCCGACAGGTCGTTGTCGATGGTCTTCGGCACGCCGACGACCTTCACGCCGTCGGCGGAGAGCTTGTGGGCGACGCCGAGGGTGTCCTCCCCGCCGATGGCGATGATCGCCTCGATGTGCAGCCGTCGCAGGGTGTCGAGGACCCGCGCCACGCCGTCGTCGGTCCTGTAGGGGTTCGTGCGCGACGTGGCGAGGATGGTGCCGCCCCGGGGGAGGAGTCCCCGCGTGCCCGGCACCGTCAGGTCGACGGTCTCCCCCTCCATGACCCCGCGCCAGCCGTAGCGGAAGCCCACGATGTTGTGCCCGTAGATGCCCTCGCCCTTGCGCACGACCGCCCGGATCACGGCGTTGAGCCCCGGGCAGTCCCCTCCCCCGGTGAGGATCCCGATCCGCATCACTCCGTCCTCCTTCGTCCCCCCATGGTGCCCGACGGCCGGGCCGGAGCGGACGCATCCCCCCGTCCGGCCCCGACCCGGCGGGTAGCCTCCGGCCACGCGACGCGACCGGGAGGGACGGCGGCGTGACGACCGAGGCCGGCGGCGAAGAGGGTCTGGAGCCCGGCGAGGAGGTGCGGGCGACGGGCCGGGCCTGGCTCGCCCTCGGTCGCCCCCGCGTCCCCTTCTGGCTGCTCGCCCGGACGGTCCACCGTGTCGTCCTCACCGACCGCCGCCTCCTCGTCCGCCCGGCCCGGCGCCGCAGCGCCCCCGACCGCCCGCGCGTGGAGCTGGCGGCGCCGCTCGCCGGCGTGACCCTGATCCGGTCCCGGCCCCTGCCCCCCTTCCGCCAGCTCCGGCTACAGGTGATCGGCGGGCCGGAGGTGGTCCTCGAGCTGGGCCCGCGCCAGGCGAACCTGGCCCGGGCCGTCGCCGACGCCCTGACCCGTCGCGCGGCGCCGCCGGGTCCCGCCGGAGCCGCGCCGGAGGAGGGCGTCGGGTGACCGTCGTGCTCGCGATCGACGCCGGGACCACGGGGGTCCGGACCCTGGCCGTCGGGGACGACGGCGCGCCCGTCACCTGGTCCTACCGCGAGATCCCCCAGCACTTCCCGCGCCCGGGGTGGGTGGAGCACGACGCGGAGGAGATCCTCGCCGCCACGGTCGCGACGCTCGGCGAGGTCGGGCAGCGGCTCGGCGCCGAGGGCCGCTCCGTCGCCGCGATCGGGATCACCAACCAGCGGGAGACCACCGTGGTGTGGGACCGCGAGACCGGCCGGCCCCTGCACCGGGCCGTCGTCTGGCAGGACCGCCGGACCGCGGCCCGCTGCGACCGCCTGCGCGAGGAGGGCGTCGAGCCCCTCGTGCGGCGCCGCACGGGCCTCGTGCTCGACCCGTACTTCTCGGCGACGAAGCTCGAGTGGCTCCTCACGCAGGGCGGCGTCCCGTCCGGACCCCGCCTGGCCTTCGGGACCGTGGACTCCTGGCTGCTGTGGTGCCTCACCGGGGGCCCGTCCGGCGGCGTGCACGCCACCGACCCGTCGAACGCCAGCCGGACGCTGCTGTTCGACATCGTCGACCTCGACTGGTCCGACGAGCTCCTCGAGACCTTCTCGGTCCCCCGTAGCTGCCTGCCCGCCGTGCGGCCGAGCAGCGCGCGCCTGGGGGTCACCGACCCCGACGTGGCTGCCGGGCTGCGGGTGCCGGTGAGCGGGATCGCCGGCGACCAGCAGGCGGCGCTGTTCGGCCAGGCCTGCTTCGAACCGGGGATGGCCAAGAACACGTACGGGACGGGCTCGTTCGTGCTCGTGAACCTGGGGCCGGTGCTCCCCGACCCGGTCGAGGGGCTCCTCACCACGGTGGCGTGGTCCCTCGGCGGCACGGTGTCCTACGCCATGGAGGGGGCGATCTTCGTCACCGGCGCCGCCCTCCAGTGGCTGAGGGACGGGCTGGGGATCATCGCCGACGCGGCCGAGGCCGGCCCGCTCGCCTCGAGCGTCCCCGACGCGGGGGGCGTGGTCGTCGTCCCCGCGCTCACCGGGCTCGGGTCCCCCCACTGGGACCCCTACGCCCGGGGCGCGATCCTCGGCGTAACCCGGGGACGGGCCGGGCCCACCTCGTCCGCGCCGTGGTCGAGGCCATGGCGTTCCAGACCCGCGACGTCGTCGAGGCCGTGGCCGCGGCCACGGGCACCCGTCCGACCGAGCTGCGGGTCGACGGCGGGGCGAGCGTCATGGACGTGCTGTGCCAGTTCCAGGCCGACGTGCTCGGCGTCCCCGTCCGCCGGCCCCGCGTGCAGCAGACGACCGCGCTCGGGGCCGCCTACCTGGCCGGGTTGGCCGAGGGCGTGTGGGCGTCGCCGGCGGAGGCCGCCGCGAGCTGGGCCGAGGAGGCCCACTTCCTCCCCGCCATGCCCGCCGGGGAGGTCGAGCGGCGCTGCGCCGAGTGGGGGCGGGCCGTCGATCGGGCCCGGGGCTGGGCCCGCGAGGCCGCCCCCGGGTGAGACCCGGGCCCGGGCCCGGGCCCGCACCGGCGTCAGGAGGCCCGGGCCACCTCGTCCAGCACGAGCGCCGCCATGACCGCCGGCTCGGCCGGGGCCACCTCGGCGGCACGGGTGGCGTACGTGTCGCGGTACTCGTAGCCGCAGAGCTCGTGGATCTCGAACATGACCTCGTCGGTGAGCTGGCGGAGGACGAGGCGCTCGTCCGCGGCGGCGAGACGATCCGGGAGCACGGGCGGGCCGAACCGGATCCGGACCGTGCGGAAGAGCCGCGGCATCCGCCGGTCGACGGCCTGGATCTCGTCGGTGCCGATCAGGCCGACCGGCACGATCGGCGCCCCGGTTCGCTCGGCCAGCCGGGCCACCCCCGTGTGGCCCCGGTGCAGGTAGCCGTCACGGGTGCGGGTGCCCTCGGGGTAGATGGCGAACACGCCTCCCGCCTCGAGCACCTCCGTGGCCGAGGCGAGGGCCCGCTCGCCGGCGCTGCCTCCCTCGCGCCGGATCGGGATCTGGCCGACGCCTCGGAAGAACCACGCGGTCTTCGCGTCGTCGAAGTACTCCGCCTTGGCGACGAACGTGACCCGGCGGCGGACCACGAGCGGCAGGAACAGGGAGTCCATGAACGAGCGGTGGTTGGCGGCGAGGATGACCGGCCCCCGGGACGGGACGTGCTCACGCCCCTCGACCCGGATCTCCCAGCAGAAGCGCAGCACCGGCGTGAGCACCGCCTTCATCACCCAGTAGAGCACCGCGATCCCCTCGTCACGGCCGGGCCGGCCGATCGGCGAAGCCTACCGCCGGGCCCCGGGACCGGCGCCGGCGCGTCGCGGGCATGCGGGCGCCCGCGCTTCTTGACCGACCGGTCAAGCGACCCTAGCCTGCCGCCGATGCGGCGGAAGCTGACCCACCGGGGTCGGGAGCGGCGGCGCCAGCTCATGGAGCACGGCGCCGCGCTGTTCGCGCAGCGGGGCTACCACCCGACCTCCGTCGCCGACATCGTCGAGAGCATCGGCGTCGGCAAGGGCGTGTTCTACTGGTACTTCTCCAGCAAGGAGGAGCTGTTCGTGGAGATCCTGCGCGCCGCGCACCAGGACCTCCGCCGCCGCCAGCGGCACGCCATCGGCGACGAGCCCGACCCGATCCGGCGCATCGAGCTCGGGATCCGGGCCAGCCTGGACTGGTTCCGCGACCACCGGGGCGACTTCACGCTCTTCCAGTTCGCGGCGTCCGAGGACCGCTTCGCCCCGGTGCTGCGGAGCAACGAGCAGGCGGCGGTGGCCGACACGTCCCGGCACATCAAGGACGCGATCGCCGAGGGGCGCGTCGCGGACCAGGACCCCGAGATGGTCGCCCAGGCGATCGTGGGCGTCGTCCGCCAGCTCACCCGCACCTCGGTCTTCGAGCGGAGCGAGCCGGTCGAGCAGGTCGCCGACGTCGCGGTCGCGTTCTGCCTCCGGGGCCTGACCGGCTGACCGGCGGGCCGAGCCCCGCCCTCAGGACAGGTCGGACGGCCGGACGATGAGGACCGGCGCCGGGCAGTCGTGCACGACCTTCATGGCCACGCTGCCCAGCGTCACCCGGGCCAGGCCGCTGCGGCCGTGCGTGCTCGTCGCCACCAGCGAGAAGGGCCGGGAGCGGGTGTACTGCACGACCGCCCGGGCCGGGTCGTCCCCGTGCAGGACCTCCCAGCTCGCCTCCTCCCCGAGCTCCTGGGCGAGGTGGCGCAGCAGGCCGGACTCCGCCGCTCCGCCGTTCGCGCCGGAGAGCTCGGCCTCTCGGACCGCCTCGGGGCTGATCACCTGCACGAGCCAGGGCTCGAGGCCGAGCGCCCGCGACCACTCGGCCGCCACCGGCAGGACGGCCTGGGAGGCGTCCGAGCCGTCGGTGCACACGAGCATCCGCTCCCAGGCCGACGGCCAGCTCGCGTCGACCGAGGGCCCCACGAGGAGGACCGGGTGGTCCAGGCTGCGCAGCACCTCCTCCGCCACGCTCCCGAGGAGCGCCTGGCCGAGGCCCGAGCGGCCGTGGGTGGTCATGCAGACCACGGAGTCCGGGGCCTCGCCGACGACGACCCGGATGGCCTCGGCCGCCTCGCGGTCGTGGACGACCACGACGTCGGCGGGGACCTCGACCCGGGACGCGACCTCCTCGAGGTACCGGGCCGGGGCGACGGCGTCGTCGCCCCAGCGGGTGGTGACGAAGCGGAGCCCGGTGTCCAGCCTGGACGCCAGCACGGTCGCCGGGCCGAGAGCCCGCTCGGCGAACTCGGAGCCGTCCAGAGGCACGACGATCGTCCGGATCACGGGTTCCTCCTCGTCGCACGGTCACGGCCGCACGCCGCGCGTGGCGGGGACACTATCGGGGTCCCGGTCGCCTGCGCCGCCCCGTCGCCCGCGGTGCCACCGGCGAGGAGCCGGGCGTCAGCCGAGCTTGGTGAGGGCCCGGCGCATCCCGCGCACGGCCTGGCCGATCCGCTGCTCGTTCTCGACGAGGGCGAAGCGCACGAAGCCCTCGCCTCCCGGACCGAACCCGGCGCCCGGGGCGACCGCGACCCGGGCCTCCTGCACGAGCATGGTGGCGAACTCGACGCTGCCCATCTCGGCGTAGGGCTCCGGGATCGGCGCCCACGCGAACATCGTCCCCCGGGGCCGCTCGATCCTCCACCCGATCCGCTCGAGGCCGTCGCAGAGGGCGTCGCGGCGGCTCCGGTACACCGCGTTCACCTGCCGGGGGAACTCGGCCGCCTCGTTCATCGCCACGGTGGCGGCGATCTGGATGGGCTGGAAGGAGCCGTAGTCGAGGTAGGACTTGAGCCGGGCCAGCGCGGCCACGACCTCGGCGTTGCCGACGACGAAGCCCATGCGCCACCCCGCCATGGAGAACGACTTCGTCAGGCTGTAGATCTCGACGGCGACGTCCTTGGCCCCCGGGACCTGGAGCACCGACGGCGGGTCGAAGCCGTCGAAGCCGAGATCGGCGTAGGCGAAGTCGTGGACGAGGAAGACGCCGTGGTCCCGGGCCCAGCCCACGAGGCGGGTCATGAAGTCGAGGTCCACGCACATCGTCGTGGGGTTGTGGGGGAACGACGTGACCAGGACGCGCGGCCGTGGCCAGGCCTGCTCCCAGGCCGATCGGAGGTTGGCGAAGAAGCCCTCGTGGTCCTGCTCGGGGCCCAGCCGCACGTAGTGGACGCCGGCGCCCGCGAGGATCGGCCCCCAGATGTGGATGGGATAGGAGGGGCTCGGGACGAGGGCGGTGTCGCCGGGACCGACCAGCACCCACATGAGGTGGGAGAAGCCCTCCTTGGCCCCGATGGTCGAACAGACCTCCGTCTCGATGTCGACCTCGACGCCGAAGCGCCGCCAGTACAGGTCGCCGACCGCGAGGCGCAGCTTGGGGATGCCCCGGCTCGTGGAGTAGCGGTGGTTCCGGGGGTTGCGGACCGCCTCGCCCAGCTTGTCGACCGCGACCTGGGGCGAGGGGATGTCGGGGTTGCCGAACCCCAGGTCGATCACGTCCTCGCCGGCCCGGCGGAGCTGCACCTTCAGCGTGTCGATCTGCGCGAACACGTAGGGGGGAAGGGCGTGGATCCGACGGAACTCCATGCGACGACGGTACCAGGCGGGCCGCTAGGCTCCCCGCGCCGATGCCAGCCGCACCCGTCGACGCCGTCCTCCTCGACGTGGGTGGGGTCCTCCACCTCCCCGACCACGACCGGATCCTCACCGCCCTGGCCCGGGCCGGCGCGGTGGTGGACCCGGCGCTCCTCGACCGGGCCCACTACGCGGGCATCGCGGCCCTCACCACCTTCACGGAGGGCGACGCCCGGATCTGGCGCGACTACCAGGTCGCCTACGCCCGGTCGCTCGGGGTCGGCGACGAGCTGCTGGAGGAGGTGCTCGAGGAGCTGTCGGCCGAGTTCACGACCGGGGCCGTCTGGCGCCGGGTGATCCCCGGCTCGGTCGAGGCCCTGCGGGCCCTCTCCGCCACGGGTCGCGCGCTGGCGGTGGTGTCGAACGCCGACGGCTCGGTCGCCGACCGGCTCTGGGCGGACGGGATCTGCCAGGTCGGCCCCGGCGTCGGCGTGCCGGTGCAGGCGATCGTCGACTCCGGGGTGGTCGGCGTGGCCAAGCCCGACCCGCGCATCTTCCGCATCGCGCTCGAGGCCCTGGGCGTGGAGGCCTCCCGGGCGGTGCACGTGGGCGACACCCCCGAGGCCGACGTCCTGGGGGCCCGGGCGGCCGGCGTCCGCCCCGTGCTGCTCGACCCCTTCGGGCTCCACGAGGGGATCGACTGCGACCGGGTCGCCTCCCTCGCCGACCTCGTCGACCTGCTCGGCTGAACCTCCACCGGCCCTCCACCGGCCGGCGCGGTCAGGGCTTCCCGGCGCCGACCACCCACATGGAGAAGAACTGCGAGCCTCCCCCGTACGCGTGGCCGAGCGCGAGGCGGGCCCCCTCCACCTGGTGCCCGCCGGCCGCTCCCCGCACCTGCTGGGCCGCCTCGCCGAAGCGGATCATCCCCGAGGCCCCGATCGGGTTCGAGGAGAGCACGCCCCCCGACGGGTTCCACGGGATGTCGCCGTCGGGCGCGGTCGCGCCCGCCTCGGTGAGCTTCCAGCCCTCGCGCTCGGGGCAGAAGCCGAGGTTCTCGAGCCACATCGGCTCGAACCAGGAGAAGGGCACGTACACCTCGGCGCAGTCGAGGTCGCGGCGGGGATCGGTGATCCCGGCCTGGCGGTACACGTCGGCCGCGCACTCCCGGCCCGCCCGGGGGTTCACCTGGTCGCGCCCGGCGAACATGGTGGGCTCGCTGCGCATGGCCATGCCGTGGACCCACGCCACCGGGTTCGGCGCCGCGTCGGCCACCGGCTCGCTGCCCAGCACCATGGCCATGGCCCCGTCGGAGGACGGGCAGGTCTCCAGGTAGCGGATCGGCTCCCAGAGCATGAACGACTCCTCGACCGTCTCCAGGTCGATGTCGGGCAGGTGCAGGTGGGCCCGGGGGTTGCGGCACGCCGCGAGCCGGTCCTTCACCGCCACCAGCATCCCGATGTGGTCGGGCGCGCCCGACCGGCGGATGTAGGCGCGGATGATCGGGGCGAAGTAGCCACCGGCCCCGGCGACGAGCGGGGCCTGGAAGGGCATGGCGACCGTCAGGCCCCAGACCGAGTCGCTCTCGGACTGCTTCTCCCAGGCCACGGTGAGGACGCGCTCGTGGATGCCGGCCTCGACCAGCTTGGCGGCGACGATGGCGGTGGAGCCCCCCACGCTCCCGGCCGTGTGGACCCGCAGCAGCGGCTTGCCGACCGCGCCCAGCGCGTCGGCCAGGTACAGGTCGGGCATGACGACGCCCTCGAAGGTGTCGGGCGCCTTGCCGAGGACCACGGCGTCGACGTCGGCCCAGGTCATCCCGGCGTCCTCGAGGGCCTCGATCGCCGCCTCGCGCACGAGGCCGGGGATCGACACGTCCTTGCGGGCCGCGCGGTGCTTCGTCTGCCCGACGCCGACGACGGCCACCCGGTTGGCCCCCATCACTCCCCCTCCAGGACGCACACGAGGTTGTGCTGCAGGCACGGGCCCTGCGCCGCGTGCGCCACCGCCCGCCCCGCGCTCCCGTCGTGGATGCGGGCGGCGGCCTCGCCGATGCGGATCAGGCCGGCCGACATGTACGGGTTGGCGGCCAGCGGGCCGCCCGAGGGGTTCACGGGCACCCCGCCGTCCAGGCCCAGCGCGTCACGCAGGATCAGCTCCTCGTGGCTGAACTGGGCGTGGAGCTCCGCGACGTCGACCGGTCCGCCGGCCACCCCGGCCCGCTCGGCCGCCATCCGGGCCGACGCGGACGACGCCAGGTCGCGCACGCCGAGGCCCTGGGCCTCGATCCGGTGGTCGATCCCCCGGATCCACGCCGGCCGCTGGCGTACCCGGCGGGCCAGGTCGCCGGCGGCGAGCACGACGGCGGCCGCCCCGTCGGTGACCGGGGGCAGGTCGGAGTGGCGCAGCGGCGGGTGGGTCACGGGCCGGGCGAGGAGCTCGCCGGCGTCGACGTCCTCGGCCACGACGGCGTTCGGGTTGCCGAGCGCGGCGCGGCGGCTGCGGGCCGCCACCTCGGCGAGGTCCCGCTCGGTCCGGCCCGTCGCCTCGAGGTGGGCACAGGCCTGGAGCGCGGCCAGGTCGACCATCGAGGGCCACAGCGGGGCACAGTGGTAGGGGTCGGTCTGGAGCGCGAGGATCTCGTGGAGGTCGCCGAGCGACGACTTGCCGAACGCGTAGACGAGGGCGGAGTCGGCGTCGCCGGTCTGGAGCGTGACCCAGGCCTCGTAGAGCGCCCAGGCCCCGTCCATCTCGACGTGGCTCTCGCGGATGGGCGGCCACGCCCCGACCGCGTCGAGCCCGGCCACGAAGGTGAACGGCCCCCCGCTCAGGTAGTCGCAGCTCCCCGAGACGGTGAAGCCGATGTCCGCCCTGGGGATGCCCGAGGCGGCCACGGCCTCCTGGACGACGGGGATGATCGTCTCGACCTCGTTGCGCTCGCGGTCGCGGGCGGCGTGCCGGGACTGGGCGAAGGCGACGACGGCGACGTCACGCATCACGGGCATCACAGGTAGTCCTCGTAGGTGGCGTCGTCGGCGTCGGGCTCGCCGGTGGGCTCGAACCACTTGATGCTGCGCATGTCGGGCACGAGCTCCTCGGCCCACACGGCCCGCACCCGCTGGCCCATGTGGACCTCCTCGGGCGCCACGCCGGCGACGAGGCCGAAGAACGGCGTGTGCGCCCCGTCGAGCAGGACCTGCGCGCACACGTAGGGGATCTCGGGCGCCAGCTCGTTGAGCCCCGGGATGTTCACGACGCAGTACGTCGTGACCGTCCCCGTGTCGCTCACCTCGACGTCGATCTCGGTGGGCGCCCCGGTCCTGGGGTCCGAGCCCCGGGGCGGCACGTAGACCTCCTCGGAGCCGCGGGCCCGCTGGCCGACGATCCGACCCTCGGCGAGACCCCGCAGGAACCGGGCCGGGGCGACCCCGGCGTTGATGTCGTACTCGAGGCGGACGGGCGACACCATCCCGGTGACGGGCTCGGTGCCGGCGTCCGCCGGGCGGGGCGGGGTCGGCGGCGGGGCCTCGTCCTCGGCGAGGGGCACCCAGGCCTCGATGTCGGTGACGTGACCCACCCGCTCGGCCTTCCAGCGGGGGCGGACCCGCAGTCCCACGGCCATGGCCTCCGGCCCCGGCACGTCGACCACGTGGAGCATGGCCGTGCCCGCGCCGTCGGGACGGATCAGGGCGAACGCGAAGGGCCGGTCGAGGTGGTGCTTCCCGGGCCGGGGCTCCGCGACCCAGGTCCACGACGTCACCGTGCCGGCCGGACCGACCTCGACCCACTCGCCGGGCGGCTCGCTGGTCACCGGGTCGTACTCGGCCGGCGGGACGAGGACCCGGCCGTCGGCGAGGCGGACCCCCTCGATGCGGCCGTCGCGCAGGGACGTGAGGAACCGCCCGATCACCGGCCCCACCGACCGCTGGTACCCGCCCGGGTACTCGAGGACGTGGTGCTCGACGAGAGGCTCGGTCACGCGTGGTCCCTCCTGGCTCGCGACCCGGCCGGGCGGTGCCGACCGTCAGATGGCGCGGTCCCGCCCCTCCCAGTAGGGGTCGCGCAGCGTGCGCTTCAGCAGCTTGCCGGTGGGCTCGCGCGGGAGCTCCTCGACGAAGTCGATCGAGCGGGGCCACTTGTACTTGGCCAGGCGGTCCCGGAGGTGCCCCATGATCTCGGCCCGGAGCGCGTCGTCGGGCGCGATCCCCTCCTCCGGCTGCACCACCGCCTTGATCTGCTCGCCCATGTCGTCGTCGGGGATCCCGAACACGGCGACGTCGGCGACCATGGGGTGGGCCAGGATCTCGCCCTCGATCTCGGCCGGGTAGATGTTGACGCCCCCGGCGATGATCATGTCGCTCTTGCGGTCGCAGAGGAAGAGGAAGCCGTCCTCGTTGAGGTAGCCGACGTCGCCGACGGTGAAGAAGCCCTCGGCGTCGTGGCTCTCGTCGGTCTTCGTCCGGTCGCCCTTGTACTCGAAGTCCCCCGCGCCCATCCGCATCCACACGGTGCCCGGCGTGCCGGGCGGGCAGCGGTCGCCGTCGTCGTCGACGATCTTCAGCTCGCTGATCGGCCAGGCGTTGCCGACCGTGCCGGGGTACTTCAGCCAGTCCTCGGGGGTGGCCAGGGTCCCGCCGCCCTCGGTGGCGGCGTAGTACTCCCAGATCACCGGCCCCCACCAGTCGAGCATCGCCCGCTTCACGTCGACCGGGCAGGGCGCCGCGGCGTGGATGGCCCACCGCATCGACGACACGTCGTAGCGGGTCCGCACCTCCTCGGGGAGCTGGAGCATCCGCTTGAACTGGGTGGGGACCATGTGGGTGTGGGTGCAGCGGTACCGCTCGATCTTGGCCAGCGTCTCCTCGGGGTCCCACCTGTCCATGAAGACGACCGTGTGGCCGGCCTGGAGGGAGTTCCCGGCGAAGGTGGTGACCGCGGTGTGGTAGTTGGGCGACGTGCACAGGTGCACGTTCCCGTCACGCTGCGGGATCCCGAAGAGGGCCAGGAACCCGCTGTGGAGGGCGGCGTTCGTGTCGGGGTCCAGGTCGGGGAGCTTGCGCCGGACCCCCTTGGGCCGGCCGGTGGTGCCCGACGTGTAGTGCATGGCGGCGCCGGTGGCGAGGTCGTCGGGTCGCACGGTGGGGTGGGCGTCGTACAGCTCGGCCGCCGGGCGGAAGCCGGGGACGTCGCCGACGGCCAGGCGCGCCGCGGCGGGGATGCCGGCCTCCTCGGCGGCCGCGGCGGCCGCGTCGGCGAACCGCTCGTGGGCCACGAAGACCCGGGCCTCGGAGTCGGAGAGGATGTACGCGATCTCCGGGGCGCTGAGCCGGAAGTTGATCGGGACGTAGTACCAGCCCGACTGGAGTGCCGCGAGGAAGACGTGCACGGGGTCCGCGCCGTTGGGGAGGACGACGGCGACGGCGTCGCCCCGCCGCATCCCCAGGGAGCGCAGGGCGTGGCTGACCTGGTTGCACCGGGCCAGGACCTCGCCCGCGGTGTGCTCCGGCCCGTCGGGATCGACGACCGCGAGGTGGCCGGGGTCCTCCTCGGCGTACTTCCAGAAACCGCTCATGGCCCGCTCCCCCGTTCCCGAGACGGCCCGGTAGTAGAACACGTTCTCGTCCGCGGCCGCAAGGGCCGCCGACCCCGGGCTACCGTCGACGGGAGGTGAGACCGAGACGCCTCGTCGCCGCGGCCGTCGTGATGCTCGTGCTCGCCGTCCCCGCGACGGCCGGAGCGCAGGGTCCCGGCCCGGGCCCGTACGTGCTCGGCGACTCCGTGATCCTCGGCGCCCGCGACGCGCTCCTCGCCCGGCTCCCCGGGACCACGGTCGACGCGCACGAGGGCCTGTCCACGCTGGGGGCCCCGGAGGTCGTCCGGGCCGCGCCCGCGGTGGGTCCGCTGGTCGTGGTCCACCTCGGCCACAACGACGGCCCCGACCCGGCCGCCTTCGCCGCCCGCATCGACGGGGTCATGGCCGCGCTCGAGGAGTCGGGCACGGTGGAGCGGGTGCTGTGGCTCACCCAGGGCGAGCTCGACCCCGGGCGGGCCGGGATGAACGCCGAGCTGCGCCGGGCCGTCGAGCGGTGGCCGGAGCTGCGGGTCGTCGACTGGCACCCGGTCGTCGAGGCCACGCCCGGCGCCACCTACGCCGACGGGCTGCACCTCACCCCGACCGGGGCGGAGGCCCTCGCCGAGCTCGTCCTCTCGGCCCTCGAGGCGGCGGCGCCGGGGCCCGCCCCGACGGCACCGACGGCGACGCCTTTCCCGACCTCGACCGCCGACCCGACCCCCGCGACCACGGACCCGGGGCGTCCCGCCGACGCCGAGCGGGCCGCGCTCCCGGCCGGTTCCGTCGCGGCACCGGGGCCGCTCCCCGGCCGGACCGGCGGGCCGGGCGACCCCTCCTCGACCGGGCCGGCGACCGGCGCCGCCGTCGCGGCCGTCGCGGCCGCCCTGGCCCTCGGGGCCCGCCCTTCCGGGCGCTCGGGCGAGCCGCACGTGTGACGCGGTCCGCCGCGCCCTCTCGCCCCGGCGCGCGCTTCGTGGTGAATCCCGGGCCTGTCCTCACCCTCCGTCTAGATTTTCCTTCTATTTCGGGACGAAACGGACTACGATGGCGGGGCACCGGCTCCCGGGAGGCCCGCCATGACCGACGTCGCCGTCCGCCCGATCCCCGCCCCCCAGCACCTGACGGCGCTCGCCGGCCTCGCCGCGCACGCCGCGGCGATCGCCGAGGCGGCAGGCGCGATGCACGCCGCGTGCTCCGCGACCGAGACGGCCTGGAACCTCCGCCGGGCGGTCCTCGTCACCACAGAGGCCGACCGGCACGCCGACGCCGGGGACCTCCGGCGCCACCTCCACAGCGCCACTGTCGCCGCCGTCCGGGGCTGCCACGACGCCGCCGACGCCGGCCTCGCCAACGTCGTCGAGCTGCTCGAGACGGTCGAGGAGCTCCTCGGGTAGCACGACGCCGGGCCGCGACCCCGTCGCGGCGGCCGCTCCCTGCGCCCTCAGGCCGCGAACACCACCGGCAGGTGCTTGATGCCGTTGATGAGGGTCGAGGCCAGGCGGGACGGCTCGCCGTCGGGACGGATGCCCGGGATCCGCGCGAGCAGCTCGTCGAACATCACCCGCATCTCGAGCCGGGCCAGCGGCGCGCCGAGGCAGTGGTGGGGGCCGCGCCCCCCGAAGGCGACGTGCTCGTTGGGGTGGCGCCGGACGTCGAAGCGCTGGGGGTCGGGGAACCGCCCTCGTCCCGGTTGGCCGCCCCGTACCAGATCGTCACCTTGTCGCCCTCGGCCACGGGAAAGCCCCGGATCTCGGTGTCCCGGGTGGCGGTGCGCCGGAAGTACTGCACCGGCGACACGATCCGCAGGATCTCCTCGATCGCGCCCGGGAGGAGCGAGCGGTCCTCGACCAGCTCCGCCCACGCTCCCGGGTGCTCGAACATCGTGAGCATGCCCCCGGAGATGGCGTTGCGGGTCGTCTCGTTGCCGGCCACCGCCAGCAGCAGGACGAACATGTTGAACTCCATCTCGGTGAGCTTCTCGCCGTCGACCTCGCCGTGGAGCAGCGTCGTCACGAGGTCGTCGCGGGGCCGGGCCGTGCGCTCGCGGGCCATCTCCTGCGCGTAGGCGAACAGCTCGGCGGAAGCCTGGCTCGACCGCTCCCGTGAGATCGCGTCGACGGTGGCCGGGTCGGCGTCCTCGTCGAACCCCCCGTACTCGGGGTCGAGCCGCCCGATCATGCGGTTGCTCCACTCGAAGACCAGGTGCCGGTCCTCCTGGGGACCCCGATGAGGTCGGCGATGACGACCAGGGGGAGCTCCGCGGCCACCTCGGTCACGAAGTCCCCCGAGCCCAGCTCGAGGGCGCGGTCGACGATGGCCCGGGTGGCCGCGCGGACCTGCGGCTCCATGGCCGCGACGACCTTGGGCGTGAAGGCCCGGGCGATCAGCATCCGGTGCCGGGTGTGGCGCGGCGCGTCCTGGTTGATCAGGAGGAGCTCGGAGCCCTCCGTCGACGGCTCGAAGAGGAACCCCTGGCCCGAGCAGAACGTGGCGGCGTCGCGCGACACCGCCACGACGTCGTCGTAGCGGGTCACGACCCAGTAGCCGGGGGCCAGGTCGGGGTGGTCGGGGACGTCGACCCAGTGGACCGGGTCCTCGCGCTGGAGCTCCGCGAAGAGCGGGTACGGCGGCCCGGCCGTGTAGGCCGCCGGGTCGTGGAACGGGAAGTCGACGTGCATCGGCAAGCCCCCCGGGCGACGCAAGACGTGACGCCTGTAGTAGAACACGTTCTGGTCCGGGGTCACAAGGCAGCCGGGCCCAGTCCCCACCGGCCGAGCGGAGGCGCGCCATGGCCCTCGAGCCCATCAGCACCGAGCACTGCACCGTCGAGCGCGAGGGTCACGTGCTCGTCGTCACGATGAACCGGCCCGAGGCCCGCAACGCGCTGAGCCCGTCGATGATGGTCGGCCTCGCCGACGCGTGGAAGCTCGTCGACGAGGACCCCGACCTCCGGGTCGCCGTCCTCACCGGTGCCGGCGGCACGTTCTCGGCCGGCGCCGACCTCAAGGCGATGGCCGACCCGAACGTCGACCCGGCCGTCCGCCAGCGCATGGCCACCGACCCCGACCTGCACTGGCGGGCCCTCCTGCGCAACCACCGGCTGAAGAAGCCGCTCGTCGCGGCGGTCGAGGGCTACGCGGTCGCCGGCGGCACCGAGATGCTCCAGGGCACCGACATCCGCGTCGCGGCCGAGACGGCCATCCTCGGGGTGTGGGAGGCCAGGCGCGGCCTGTTCCCGCTCGGAGGCTCGGCGGTGCGCCTCCCCCGCCAGATCCCCTACACCCAGGCCATGGACATCCTGCTCACCGCCCGGCCGGTGACCGCCCACGAGGCGCTCCGGATCGGGCTCGTCGGGCGGATCGTCCCCGAGGGCCAGGCCCTGCCCGTGGCGATGGCCGTCGCCGAGCAGGTGGCCGCGTGCGCACCCCTGTCGACCCAGGCGATCCTGCGGGCCTGGCGGGAGTGCGAGGGCGTCCCCGACCAGGAGGCCATGAAGATCCAGGACGAGATCGGCTGGGCCGTGTTCGCCACCGAGGACGCCAAGGAGGGCCCGCGGGCCTTCGCCGAGAAGCGGCCGCCGGTCTTCAAGGGCCGCTAGCCTCCGCCCCCTATGCGCTTCCCGAGCCACGGCACGCCCCGGGACGAGGTGCTGGCGCGGATGCGCGAGCGCAAGGAGGCCGACGCCCGCTGGCACGAGGGCCGCACGTTCTCGCTCGTGTACCCGGCCGGCCCCGAGGTCGACGAGGTGCTCGCCGACGCCGCCGGGCTCTACCTCTACGAGAACGCCCTCAACCCGTTCCGGTTCCCGAGCCTGCGCCGGATGGAGGAGGACGTGGTGGCCATGACCGCCGACCTCCTCCACGCCCCCGAGGGGTTCGGCGGCGCCATGACCTCGGGCGGGACCGAGTCGATCCTGCTCGCGGTCAAGGTCGCCCGGGACCGGGCCCGGGCCGAGCGGGGCGTCACCCGGCCCCGGCTCCTCGCGCCGGTCTCGGCCCACCCCGCCTTCGCCAAGGCCGCCGCGTACCTGCAGCTCGAGCACGACCAGATCCCCCTGGGCGACGACCTGCGGGCCGACGTCGACGCCGCCGCCGACCTCCTCACCGACGACACCGCCCTCCTCGTCGGCTCGGCGCCCGGGTACCCGCACGGCATGCTCGACCCGATCGCCGACCTCGCCGGCCTCGCCGCCGAGCGGGGGGTGGCCTTCCACGTCGACTGCTGCGTCGGCGGCTTCCTCCTGCCGTTCGTGGAGCGCCTCGGGTACGAGCTGCCGCCGTTCGACTTCCGGGTCCCCGGGGTCACCTCGATGTCGGCCGACGTCCACAAGTACGGCTACGCGCTGAAGGGCGCCTCGGTGGTCCTGCACCGCCGCCGCGACTGGTGGTTCGAGCACCAGGTGTTCCTCTACGACCGGTGGCCGGGCGGTCTGTACGGCTCCGGGGCCATGGCCGGCGCCCGGCCGGCGGCGCCCATCGCGGCGGCCTGGGCGGTCATGACCTTCCTCGGCGAGCCGGGCTACCTGGAGCTCACCGCCCGGCTCCTCGACGCCACCCGCCGCTTCCGCGAGGGGATCGACGCCATCCCCGGCCTCCACGTCCTCGGGGACCCGGTGGCGAGCGTGCTCGCCTTCGGCTCCGACACCCTCGACGTGATGGCCGTCGGCGACGTCATGGACGACCGGGGGTGGCACCTCGACCGCCAGCACGGACCCGACGCGCTGCACCTCATGGTGTCACCCGCCCACGACGCCGTGGTCGACACGTTCCTCGCCGACCTGCGCGACGCGGTCGCCCACCACGGCGAGTCCCGGGGCATCGAGGCCCGCTACAGCTGAGCCCGGTCGCGCGGCTCCCGGAGCCGCGGGGCGACGGCCTCGCCGAGCACGGCGGCGTTCCCGGGGTCCGACGAGTCGACGGGCCCGAGGACGAGCCAGGTCGCCCCGGCCTCGACGTAGGGAACGAGCAGCGACGCCAGGCGCTCGGGCCCGCCCACGAGCACCGCGGGTCCCGCCCCGAGGTGGGCCGCCTTCTCCCCGGCGGCCGCGTCGTCGGCGCCCGTCACCACGAGCCCGCCCCACGAGAGCGCGAAGCCCGGCCGGGTCGCCCGGGCGGACACCCCGGCGCCCTGGCGGGCGAAGACCCCGGGCGTGCCGCCCCAGCGGTTCCACCCGTCGGCCTCCTCGGCCGCCACCGCCCGGACCGGCGGTGCGCTGCCGCCCACCCACACGGGGTAGCCCCGGTCGCGGGCCGTCACCACCGCCTCGCGGAGCGCGCCGACCCGGTCCTCCGTCCGACCGAAGGGCAGGCCGAAGCTCTCGTTCTCCTCGCGGCTCTCGGCGTCACCCGAGCCGAACCCGGCCACCAGCCTGCCCCCGCTCACCCGGTGGGCCGTGTCGAGCGCCGCGGCCAGCGTCGCCGCGGGTCGCAGCGTGGCCCGGGCCACGAGCGTGCCCACCGCGACCTGCTCGGTCTCGGCCGCGATCGCCCCCAGCAGGACGGTCCCCTCCAGGGCCGGCCGGCGGGAGCCGTCGGCCGCGCGGCGGAAGAGGTGGTCGAAGACGAACACGCCGTCGAGCCCGGCTGCCTCGGCGGCCCGGGCGACGGTGAGCGGGACGTCGGGGTCCTCGTGGAACGACGGCAGCGTGATGCCGATCCGCACGGTCACGGGCCCGCTCCGCCTCCGCCGCCGTCACCGCCGCCGTCACCGCCGCCGTCACCGACCAGCGTGCGGGCCAGGGCTGCCGCGCCGACCGCCCCGGCCCGCTCGCCGAGCTCCGCGGGCACGATCGGGACGGCCGGGCGGTAGGACCGGCCCTCGACGTGGTGCTCGAAGGCGACCCGGAGGGGGGCGAACAGCAGGTCGCCCAGCTCGACCAGCCCGCCGCCCACGACGATCCGCTCGGGGTCCAGGATGTTGGCGAGCGCGGCGAGCCCGAGCGCGACCCGATCCGCGTACTCCCCCACCAGGGCGAGCGCGTCCGCGTCGCCCTCCCGCGCGAGGTCGCCGACGTCGACCCCGGTGACCGCCGCGGGGTCCCCGCCCGCGCGGGCCAGGAGCGCGGGGGCGTCACCGGCCGAGGCCCACTCGGCGCCCATGCGGCCCAGCGCCGTCCCGGAGGCGTAGGCCTCCCAGTGCCCGGGCTCGCCGCACGCGCAGCGCGGCCCGCGGGGGTCGACGGTGAAGTGGCCGATCTCCGCCGCGAAGCCGTGGGCGCCCCGGTAGATCGCACCGTCGGCGACGATGCCGCCTCCCACGCCGGTACCCAGGGTCACGACGAGGGCGTGCCGGGCGCCCCGTGCCGCGCCGTGGCACGCCTCCCCCAGGCCGCGGCGTTGGCGTCGTTGTCGACGACGACCGGGAGGCCGGTGGCGTCGGCGAGCGCCCGCCGCAGGGGCGCGTGGCGGAACCCGGGGATGTTCGGCGCGTACCGTACGACGCCGTCGCGGTCGACGAGCCCGGCGGCTCCGACGCCCAGGGCGGCGACCTCCGGCCGGGCCCGTCGCAGCTCCGCCACCACGTCGCGGGCGGCAGCCACGATCTCCTCCCACCGGTCCGGGGTCGGGACCCGAGCCTCCGCGAGGACGGAGCCGTCGGCGGCGACGGCCGCCCCGAGGACCTTGGTGCCCCCACGTCGAGCCCCAGCGTGGTCGCCACGGCCGGCGAGGCTACTCGCCGCCCGGCGGACGGCCGCCCTCGCTCGCCGATCAGGACACGTCGATGTGGCGGACCCGGGGTGGCCTCCCGCCCCGCCGCCGCGGCCGCTCGGGCGCCGGCTCGGGGCCGGGCTCGCCCGCCCCGGGGCCCCCGGGGCCCTCGGCCGCCTCGGCCCGACGCGCCGGCCCACCCGCGAGCTGCTGCTCGAGCACGCGGTCGGCCGCGCCCACGACCGTCTTGACCGCCAGGACCAGCTCGTGGGCCGCGGCGAGGAGGTGCTCGGTGGCCTCGGGCTGCGCGTCGCGCAGGGTCGCGAGGATCACCCCGACCGGGCACGCGGTGCACGCGGCGGCGGCCGCCGCGAGGTCCCCGGCCGCCTCGGCGAGCTCCCCCAACGACGGGTCGTGCCGGCCCGGCGGGGCGTCCGCGCCGGCGCCGGACCGCCCGGTCGCCCGCGGCTCCTCGCCCGGGTCGACCTCGCCCGGCCCGGACCCGGCGGCCGGGTCCGGCTCGGACCGGTCCCGCGGGCGGCGCGACGACGGCTCCGCCGCGACGAAGAGCGGGTTGCGGCGCGCCGTGCCCGGGTCGCGCATCAGCCCTCCACGAACTCGACCTCGAGGCGGTGGCCGCTCATGCGGGCCCCGCCGACCGCGCGGCGCCGCAGGCTGTCGGGCAGGGCGATGGCCCGCCGGTAGGAGCCCACGGCCACGTAGAGCTCGCCGTCGGCCCGGCCCAGGTCGACGTCCCGCTTGTCGGCGAACGGGAGCGCGAGCGACAGCACGAGCGCGTCGCCGACCGGCTCGATCCGCATCGGCTCGTCGCGAGCCAGCCGGTCGGCGGGGTGGCGCGGGCCGTACAGCGCGGCCGCGAAGGCCGACAGGGGCTCGAGACCGACGAGCTCGTGGGCGGCCAGCTCGGCGGTGAGGACGGGCAGGGGGCTGAACACGGTCTCGATGGCGGCGAGGTGCTCGGCCTGGATGCCCTTCCACGTCGCGAACCACGGGTCCTGCACCGCGTCGGGGAGCAGCCGGTTCGCGACGACGGCGTCGACGTGGTACCCGAAGAGCGACAGGTACGTGAACGTCCGCCGGGCCTCGGCCACCACCATCCGCTCCGCGTTCACGACCAGCCGGGCCGTGGTGACCGAGGCGTCGGTGAGCAGGTCGCGCACGCCGTCGAGCCGCTCGTAGAAGCGCCGGACCGCCTGGAACACCCGGTCCCCGGCGATGGGCATGCTCACCACGCGGGAGAGCAGGGGGCGGACGGCCCGGGTGACGGCCCGTTGGGCCGGGAACACCCGGTCCATGTACCACCCCAGGACGTCGGGGAGCGAGAGGAGCCGGAGGGTCTCGGCGGTCGGGGCGCAGTCGACCACGACGAGGTCCCAGTCCCCCGACTCGGCGAGGGCCTTGATGTCGGCCAGGGCGAACACCTCGTCGAGCCCGGGGATGACGGCGAGCTCCTCGGCCTCGACCGCGTCGGCGCCCGCCCAGTCGAGCAGCGACACGACGTACTCGCGCACCGAGCCCCAGGCCTCCTCGAGCCGGACCCGGGCGTCGAGCTGCTGGCCGGCGAGGAGCCCGCCGTGCCCGGGGAAGGTCGCGACCGGCACGACCTCGTCGCCCAACGGGACGTCGAGCGCGTCGGCCAGCGAGTGGGCCGGATCGGTCGAGAGCAGCACCGTGCGCATCCCGGACTCGGCGGCGCGCAGCGCGGTGGCCGCGGCCACGGTCGTCTTGCCGACGCCGCCCTTGCCCGTGAAGAGCAGAACACGCATGCCGCCGCGACGCTAGCGGAGCCACCCCCGGCCCGTCCCGCCCGGCGCCCGCCCGGGCCGTCACGGGTCAGGTCGCTTCGAGGACCTTCTTGAGCTCCTTGAGGGCGTTGCCCGTGATGAGTCCCGCGGCCCGCCGCTTGATGAGGCCCGGGAGCGGGAGGGACAGGTCCACGGCCAGGTCGTAGGTCACGCGCGTGCCGCCGTCGTCGGGCTCGAACCGGTACGTGCCGTCGAGGCAGCGGACCAGATCACCCTCGACCAGGCTCCACGAGAACGCCTCGGGCGCGTCGGCGTAGTCGTAGGCGAGGACGTAGCGGATGCTGCGCCCGAGCGCGGCGGCCCGGAACTCGACCCGGGTACCCCGGCCCTCCTCGTCGCGGGCCAGGACCTCGGCCCGCTTCACGTCGCGAGCCCAGTCCGGGTAGTGCTCGAAGTCGGTCGCCACGTCGAAGCACCGCTGCGGCGACGCGTCGATCCGGATCCGCTCGTGCGCCTGCTCGACCATGGCCGCTCCTCGTCGTCCGCCGCGCGCAAGGTAGCCGCGCCGCCGGGCGCCCGCTCAGGCCGCCCGGCGTCCCCCCGGACCACCGGGCACGGGCCTCGGCGGGAAGCGCCCGTGGCGCGCGGACCACAGGCCGGCCAGGCCGAGCGGCAGCATCGGGACGAGCACCCCGAAGGGGTCGGCCGCGGCGGTGGCGACCGCGAGGACCACCGACACGCCGACCGACCCGAGCAGGTGCCACTGCACGGGGCGCGGGGCCGAGCCCTGCAGGAGGAAGAGGTTGGCGACGACGATGTCGTCGCCCCGGGCGCTGCGCACCACGGCCAGCCCGAAGGCCCACAGCCACACCACCAGGGACACGGCGAACAGACCCAGCGCCACCGCGACCGCGGCGTCGTCGACGGCGTCCACGCCGAGGGCGGCGGGCACCGCCGTCACCGCGAACGCGACGTTCCCGGCCCACGACGCCCACACGATGGCCCGCCCGCGCTCGGCCTCCCGCATCGACCGACGAGCGTACCGGCCGGCCCTCACGGGGCCGGGTCCGGCCGGAGGCCCGACAGGTCCCCCCGGACCACGGGCCGGAGCCGGTCGACGAGCCGGTCGTAGGAGAGCTCCCCGACGGCCCGGCGCCGGGCCGCCTCCCCATCCGGGCCCGCAGGGCGTCGTCCTCCAGCAACCGCTCCAGGCTGCGCCGCACCGCGTCCACGTCGCGCGGCTCGACGACGAACCCGGTCTCGCCGTCGACCACCGCCTCGTGCGAGCCCCCGCTGCGCCCGGCCACGGCCGGCACGCCGCACGCCGCGGCTTCGAGGAACACGATCCCGAACCCCTCGGCCTCGAGCCCGGCCCACCGCTCGCGGCACAGCATGGCGAAGACGTCGGCGCAGCCGTAGACGTCGGCGAGCGCGGCGTCGGGCACCCGGCCCAGGAAGCGGGCCCGCTCCCCCAGGCCCCGCGCCCGGGCCCGGGCCCGGAGGCGGTCGGCGTCGCGACCGCTCCCCGCGACGGCGAGGACCACCGAGGGATCGAGCCCCGCGACCGCGTCGACGAGCACGTCGAAGCCCTTGCGGGGACCAGCCGGCTGACCCCCAGCACGAGGGGCCGGTCGGCGTCGAGGCCCAGGCGGGCCCGCACCGCCCGACGGTCGGCGGGGGCGAGCGGGCGGAACCGCTCCACGTCGACGCCCGGGGGACGATCACCGTCGGCACGGGACGGCCGGCCGCCCGGCGGGCCTCGCGGGCGGGGTAGCGGCCGGCGGCCACGACCCCGGCCGAGCGGCGCAGGACCCACCGGGCCAGCAGGTTGGGTCCCGGGATCCGTCCGGGCACCGTGATCTCGGCCCCGTGGGCCACGACCAGGTAGGGAGCAGCCCGGAGGCGAGGGCCCACGAGCCCCAGCGGGAGCATCGGGTCGAGCAGGACCACGTCGGCACCCACCTCGCGGGCGAGGTCGTCGACCCGCCGGGCGAGCCCGGGCGTGGGGAGCAGGAGCCGCTCCCCCACCCGCTCGACCCGGAACGCCTGGGCGGCGTCGAACGCCGCGGCCCCGTCGAAGGCGGTGGTCAGCACCGTCGTCTCCTCCGGCGGGAGCCGTCGCCACAGCTCGTGGAGGTACGACTGGATGCCGCCCAGCTTCGGAGGGAAGTCGTTGGTGACGAGCAGCGACGGCACGGCGGGATGCTACGCGGGTGGTGGGACGGCCACGGGGCCCGCGACGTCCCGCCGGGCACGCGGATCGATCCCGCCGAGCAGCAGGGCCAGACCCGCGAGCGCGAGCGTCGCCGCGGCGAGGAACGCGGCCCGGTAGCCGCCGGCGGCGGCGACCGCACCCAGGAGGAGGGCGCCGCCTCCCTGCGCGAGGTCGAAGAACATCGTGAACGTCCCGACGACCGACGTGCGCTCGCTCTCGGGCACGTCGGTGACGGCCAGGGCCATGAGGGCGGGGAACAGCAGGGACATCCCGACCGCGAAGACGGCCACGCCGGCGTAGAGGCCGGCGGGCTTGCCCCACGCGGCCACGAGCGCCATCCCCGCGGCGATGGCGGTGAGGGCGCCGGTGCCCGAGCGCCGCGGTCCGAGCGCGTCGGGGATCCGCGCTCCCACGACCCTCACCGCCAGGACGAGCCCGCCGTACATCATGAAGAGCGCGCCCGAGTCCCCCATGCCGAGCTCCTCGACGTAGAGGGGGACGAAGGCGGCGAAGCCGGCCACCGCCACGAGGCCGAGCCCGAGCACGACCCCCGGCGGGAGGCCGAGGGGGTGGAGGAGGCGGCGGCGCTCGTGCTCCGGGTGACGGATCACCGGCACCGTGGTCCCCAGGACGGCCGCCCACGCGCAGAGGCCCACCGCGGTCCACCACACCGCGCCGAACCCTCCCGCCTGCAGCACCTGCTCGCCGAGCACCGGTCCGAAGGCCAGGCCTCCGTACACGGCCACCGAGAAGTAGCTCACCGCCTCTCCCCGCCGCTCGGGGGGCGCGAGGTCGGTGGCGGTGGTGGCGGCCCCCACGAAGTACGCGGCCTCGCCCACGCCGGTGAGGACCCGGGCCGCGACCAGGGGGACGAGGGACCCCGCCGCGCCGTAGAGGGCGATCGACGCCCCGGCGACGATCGCGCCGCCGACGACGAGGATCCGTCGCCCGGACCGGTCGCCGAGCCGCCCCAGCGAGGGCCGCACGGCGATCGCGCCGATCGAGAACACGCCGAAGACGAGCCCGACCGCGACGTCCCCTCCTCCCGTCTCGTCGCGCACGTAGCGGGGCAGGACCGGCAGCAGGCTCCCGATCGCCACGAAGTAGCCGATGCCCGAGACCACGAGGAGGACGAAGCGCGCCGTGACGAGCCGGGGACCGGGCATCGACTCATCGTCGCCGGACGGCCCCGGCCCCGCCAATCCGCCACCGGGGACGGGCGACGGTCAGAGCTCGAGGGTGTCGCCGGCCACGACCCCCGAGCGCCGGAGGATCTTCGCCTTCATGCGGGCCAGCACGTCGCGGGGCGCCTCGGCGATCGTGGCCGCGAGCCGGGCGGCCTCGGCGGCCAGCTCGGCGCGTGGGACCACCGCGGAGACGAGCCGCAGCTCGAGCGCCTCGCGGGCGTCGAGGACCCGACCGGTGAGGGCCAGCTCGCGGGCGACCGCGCCGCCGACGAGGTCGTGGAGGGGGCCGTACACCACCTCGATGAAGGTGCGCTCGGGGTGGGCGAAGCGGGCGGTGTCGGCGGCGATCCTCAGGTCGCACATGACGGACAGGTCGAAACCGCCCCCGAGGGCCGGGCCGTTCACCGCGGCGACGAGCGGCAGCGGGAACGCCAGCACCGTCCGGTGGAACCGGTCGCTCGAGGCCCACAGCCTCCGGGCGTGGGCCTCGTCTCCGAGCCCCTCGAACTCCCTC
The DNA here is from genome assembly GCA_027494165.1 of Acidimicrobiia bacterium. Lineage (GTDB taxonomy): Bacteria > Actinomycetota > Acidimicrobiia > IMCC26256 > JAOSJM01 > JAOSJM01. The sequence goes on from JAOSJM010000001.1 coordinate 1,503,603, forward strand.
AGGTCGAACCCGGCGGAGAAGGTCTCGCCGGCCCCCGTGACCACTGCGACCCGCAGGTCGGGGTCGCCGGCCAGGGCGTCGAGGGCGTCGGAGACCTCGTCGCGCAGCGCGATCGACAGGGCGTTGCGCTTCTCGGCCCGGTCGAGCGTGAGCGTGGCCACGCCGTCGCGTGGCCCGTCGACGAGCAGGTGCTCGGGCATGGGTTCGCCTCCGTGTCGGCGGCCGTCTCGGCTCGCGTGGCGTCCGAAGCTAGGCGTCGGCCCGGGCCTCGGCCACCGCCTCGTCGAAGCCGACCCGATCGGCGACCATCCGGCGGCACTGCATGACCCGGCGCGGGTTGTCGAAGCCGAGCACGCCGACGACCCGGCCGGCCCGACCGTAGAGCGCCACGAAGCGGCGGTCCTCGACCGAGCCGTGGACGACCGCGAGGTCGTCGCCGGCCGACGCCAGCCCGGCGAACTGGATCTTCACGTCGTACTGGTCGGACCAGAAGAACGGCACCGGCGCGAACGCCCCGGCCGGGCCCTCGCCGGCGAGGAGGCGCTTCGCCGCCGCCACCCCCTGCTCGGTCGCGTTGGTCCAGTGCTCGAGGCGCATCGACTCGCCGAAGAGCGGGTTCGGCCACCGGCAGACGTCACCGGCCGCGACGACGCCGGGAGCCGCGAGCAGGGTCTCGTCGCAGACCACGCCGTCGTCGAGGACCAGGCCGGACCCCTCCAGCCACCCCGTGACGGGGGGCGACGCCGATGCCCACGACCACGAGGTCTGCGTCGACCGCGGTCCCGTCACCGAGGCGCACGCGCTCGACCCGGCCGTCACCCTCCAGACCCTCGACCGTCACCCCGCACCGCAGGTCGACGCCGTGGTCGAGGTGCAGGCGGGCGCACGCCTCGCCCATCACCGGCCCCAGGGCGTGCACGAGCGGCACGGGCAGGGCCTCGACCACCGTCACGTCGAGGTCGAGGCGGCGGCAGGTGGCCGCGACCTCGGAGCCGATGAACCCGGCTCCGACGACGACCACCCTGGGCTTCGAGGCCAGCACCTCGCGGATGGCGAGGCAGTCGTCCAGCGTCCGCAGGGTGAACACCCCCGCGAGGGGCGGCGCGCCCCGCAGCGTCCGCGGGGCGGCCCCGGTGGCGACCACGAGCCCGTCGAAGTCGAGGCGCTCGCCGTCGTGCAGCTCGACGGCCCGCCGCCCGAGGTCGAGGCGCACGGCGCGCCGCTCGAGTCGCCAGTCCAGGTCGAGGTCCTCGTAGGGGGCTCTGCGCAGCGCGGCCCGGTCGGGCTCCCACTCGCCGGCCAGGAGCTCCTTCGACAGCGGCGGCCGGTCGTAGGGCAGGTGGGGCTCGTCGCCCACGAGCACGAGGCGCCCTCGTAGCCGTCGCGCCGCAGGGCCTCGACGGCCCGGAGCCCGGCCAGCGAGGCCCCGACGACCACCACCGTGCGCAGCTCGTCCACCGGGCTCACCCCGGGCGGGGGACGGGCACGTCGGGCAACCCTCAGCCCTCGAGCGAGATCGCCTGGGTCGGGCAGCTCCGGACCGCCTCCTCGAGCCGCGGGCGCAGCTCCTCGGGGGGCTCCTCGTCGAGCACGTAGAGGAAGTTGTCGTCGCGCACCTCGAACACCTCCGGCGCGATCCCCATGCACACGGCGTTGCTCCGGCACCGGTCGAAGTCCACGACGACGCGCATGGCACCTCCCTCTCGGTCCCCGTCCCGCACCCTACCCCCGGCCGGAGCGCGACGCCGCGCCGCCGGGTGCCTCCGCGTGCCTCCGGGGGTGGCGTCGGGCGGGGTGGCAGAACCCTGACTCTGGCGTCATACTTGGGCCCGTCCCGTCCGCGCAGCCCCGGAGACCGTCATGAGCGACAGCCCCGCGCCCGCCGGCCTCGACGTCAGCGGCCGGCCGCTGGCCCTGCGCGACGTCGATCTCGACCGCTTCCTGCACCCCGAGACGGTCGTGGTGATCGGAGCCTCCGACGCGTCGCGCAAGCCCAACACGGCCATGACGCGCAAGTTCAAGCGCTGGGCCGACCGGCACGGAGCCCGGTTCGTCCCCGTCCACCCCAGGTACGAGACCGTGGCCGGCGAGCGCTGCTACCCGTCGGTGTTCGACGTGCCGGGCGACATCGACCTCGCGATCATCCTCACCGGGCAGGCCGTCGAGACCTTCGAGGAGGTCGTCCAGCGCAAGGCGCGGTTCGCGGTGATCTTCGCGGCCGGCTTCGCCGAGGTGGGCCCGGAGGGCGAGAGGCTCCAGGCCCGCCTCGAGCAGCTCGTCCGGGCCCACGACGTCCGCCTGCTCGGCCCCAACACGAACCTCAACGCCTTCGAGGAGTTCCGCGACGACCTCGCCGGCCCGTCGATCGCCCTCGTCACCCAGTCGGGTCATCAGGGACGGCCGGTGTTCCAGGGCCAGGAGATCGGCGTCCGCCTCACCCACTGGGCGCCCACCGGCAACGAGGTCGACCTCGAGTTCGCCGACTTCGCCCGGTACTTCGCCGACCAGCCCGAGGTGGGCGTGGTGGCCGCCTACGTCGAGGGGTTCAAGGACGGCCGCACCCTCATGCTCGCGGCCGACCACGCGGCCAGGCTCCGCAAGCCCATGGTCGTCGTGAAGGTGGGCCGCACCGACGAGGGCCGGTCGATGGCCAAGGCCCACACCGGTCACCTCACCGGATCCGACGCGGTGACCTCCGCGGTCTTCCGCCAGTTCGGCGTCACCCGGGTCGACGGGCTCGACGAGCTGCTCGACGTGTCGGCGGCCTTCGCCCGCACGAAGCCACCGAGCGGCGACGGCGTGTGCATCTACGCCATCTCCGGGGGGACCGGCGCCCACATGGCCGACATGGCCGCCGCCGCGGGCTGCGCCTCCCCCGCTCACGAAGGCGTCGCAGGCGAGGCTTCACGACGGCCTCATCCCGCGGTACCTGCGGGTCTCGAACCCGGTCGACTGCGGCGGGCCCCCGGTCATGACGCCGGCGGGTCGCCAGATCCTCGACGTCATCCTCGCCGACCCCAACGTCGACATCCTGATCTGCCCCATCACCGGCGCGCTCGAGACGATGAGCATGCCGCTGGCCCGCGACCTGGTCGAGGTCTCGAAGACCACCGACAAGCCCGTCTTCGTGGTCTGGGGCTCGCCGGTGGGCTCGGAACCCGCCTACCGCGACGTGCTGCTCCCGTCCGACCTCCCGGTCTTCCGCACGTTCGGGAACTGCGTGCGGGCCGTGCGCGCCTACCTCGACTACTGGCGGTTCGTCGACGGCTACGTGTCCCCCTTCGAGACCGCACCCACCGAGCCGCTGCCCGCGGCACGCCGGGCCCGCCGGCTGCTCGAGGGGCTCGCCCCGGGCGAGGCGCTCTCCGAGCACGCCTCGAAGCAGCTCCTCAAGGCCTACGGGATCCGCCCCAGCCGTGACGTGCTGTGCTCGACTCCGGCCGAGGCCGTCCGGGCGGCCAGGAAGACCGGCTACCCGGTGGTGATGAAGGTCTCGTCACCCGACCTGCTCCACAAGAGCGACCTGGGGCTGGTGAAGGTGGGGGTGGCCTCCGACCGGGACGTGCGCGCCACCTTCGACGACCTGGTCCGGCGGGCCCGGCGGGCCGACCGGAAGGCCCGGCTCGAGGGCGTCCTCGTCTCGGAGATGGTCGCCGGCGGGGTCGAGACGCTGGTGGGCGTCTCCACCGACCCCCTCTTCGGACCCGTGGTCACCGTCGGTCTGGGTGGGATCTTCGTCGAGGTGCTCGGGGACGTCACCTTCCGGGTCCCGCCGTTCCCGGAGGCCGAGGCGCGGCGCATGCTCACCGAGTTGCAGGGCTACCCCCTGCTCCGGGGGGCGCGGGGGCGAAGCCCGCCGACGTGGACGCCCTGGTCGACGTGGTCATGAAGGTGCAGCGCCTGGCCCTCGACCTCGCCGACGACGTGTCCGAGCTCGACGTGAACCCCCTGGTCGTGCGACCGCGGGGGGCGGTGGCCCTCGACGCGCTCGTCGTGAGGAAGTAGGCACGCGACCCCGCGACCGAGAGAGAAGGGAACCACGTGAGCGAAGCACCCCTCGAGGAGCAGCTGGCGCACCGGGTCGAGAACGGCGTGGCCTGGATCACCATCAACCGGCCCGAGGCCGGCAACTCCATGACCCCCGCCGTGCGCGACCGCATGATCGACCTGCTCGGCGCGGCCGGCGCGTCGCTCGACGTGCGCGCGGTGGTCATCACGGCCGTCGGCGCCCGGCACTTCTGCACCGGCGCCGACCTGCGGGCCGGCCGGCCCCAGCCCGCCCCAGGCCCGAGGGCGCCCCGAGCGTGCGGCCGGCGACACCGCCCGCATGATCCGCACCGGGATCCAGCGGCTCGTGGCCGCCATCCAGGACTGCGAGAAGCCGGTGCTCGTGGCCCTCAACGGGACGGCCGCGGGCGGTGGAGCGGTCGTCGCGCTCGCCGCGGACCTCGTGGTCGCCGCCGACACCGCCCGGATCATCCAGGTGTTCGTCCGGCGGGGCCTGGTCCCCGACGGCGGCGGCACGTACTTCCTCCCGCGCCTCGTCGGCCTGCACAAGGCCAAGGAGCTCGTCTTCTTCGGCGACGACCTCTCCGCCGGTGACGCCGAGCGGCTCGGCATCGTGAACCGGGTCGTCCCCGCGGCCGAGCTGCCCGCGACGGCCAAGGAGTGGGCCGAGCGGCTCGCGTCCGGGCCGACGAAGAGCATCGGCTTCGCCAAGCGGCTGCTCAACCGGTCCCTCGACACCGACCGGGCCACGCTCTTCGAGGAGGAGGCGTGGTTCGTCGAGCTGGTGGGCGGCACCCGTGACTCCACCGAGGGCATGGCGAGCTTCGTCGAGCGGCGGCCCCCGGAGTTCCGGGGATGGTGATCAAGGACCGGACCGCGATCGTCGGGATCGGCCAGACCGCCTTCGGAAAGGGCCTGCCCGACTCGGAGCTCTCCCTCGCCTGCCAGGCCGTCTCCGCCGCCGTCGACGACGCGGGGCTGGCCCCGTCCGACGTCGACGGCCTGACCCTGTTCTCCATGGAGGACGGGCGCGAGGTGGAGGTGGCCCGCAACGTCGGGCTGGGCGACATCACGTTCTTCTCCCAGATCGGGTACGGCGGGGGTGCCGGGTGCGGCACCGTGGGGCACGCGGCCATGGCCGTGGCCTCGGGCCAGTGCGAGGTCGCGGTGGCGTGGCGGGCCCGCAAGCGGGCCGCGAAGACCAGCCGGCCGTGGGCCCAGGTCGAGCAGCGCATCGAGGGTCACTGGCAGTGGAGCCGGCCCTTCGGCCTGCTGCGACCGGTCGACGAGATCGCCGTCCTCGCCCGCCGCCACATGCACGAGTACGGCACCACCCGCGACCACCTCGCCAACGTGGCCCTGGCGTTCCGCAAGCACGCCAACCGGAACCCGGTGGCCGCCATGTACGAGAAGCCGCTCACCCGCGAGCAGTACATGGAGGCCCGCTGGATCTCCGAGCCCCTCTGCCTCTTCGACAACTGCCTCGGGACCGACGGTGCCCTGGCGGTCGTGGTCACCTCGGTCGAGCGGGCCCAAGACCTGCGCCACCCCCCGGTCTACGTGCACGCCTTCGGTCAGGGCATCAACCCCCAGCACCAGGTGATGACCAACTACTTCCGCGACGACCCGCTGATGGGCCCGGCCTGGGCGTGCTCGGACGCGCTGTGGCGCCACGCCGACGTGGGCCCCGAGGACGTCAAGGTGGCCCAGCTCTACGACGCCTTCTCCCCCTCGTCCCCCTGTCGCTCGAGGGCTACGGCTTCTGCGGGCGGGGCGAGGGCGGCCCGTTCACCGACGGGGGAGCCCTCGAGTGGCCCGACGGCCGCCTCCCCACGAACACCTCCGGAGGCGGCATGTCCGAGGCGTACGTGCACGGCTTCAACCTCGTCCTCGAGGGGGTGCGCCAGATCCGGGGGACGTCCACCTGCCAGGTCGAGGGGGCCGACGTGAGCCTGGTCACCAGCGGCGAGGGCGTGCCCACGAGCGCCCTCCTCCTCACCGGGGAGCGGGCATGAGCAGCGAGCTCCTCCTGCCCGACCTCGACGACGAGGACACGGCCCCGTTCTGGGAGGCGACCGCCCGGGGCGTGCTCGCGATCCAGGCCTGCGGGAGCTGCGGGCGGCTGCGGATGCCGCCGCGACCCATGTGCCCGCACTGCCGGTCGCTTGAGGCCCGCTGGCAGGAGGTCTCGGGCCGGGGCACGGTCTGGTCGTTCGTCGTGCCCCACCCGCCGCTGCTCCCGGCCTACGCCGAGCTGGCCCCCTACAACGTGATCGTGGTGGCCCTCGACGACGACCCCGCGATCCGCCTCGTCGGCAACCTGCTGGCCTCGGCCGACGGCGGCATCGACGAGGTCGACCCGGCCACGATCGAGATCGGCGAGCCGGTCCGGGTCGTCTTCCAGAGCGTCGAGGACGTGGCCCTCCCGCGCTGGGTCCGGGCCTGACCCGCCGGCGGCGGGGACCCCTCGGCACGGCCTCCGGAACGGCCTCCGGACGCGAATCGGGAGCCCACGAGGGGCTCCCGTCCGCACGACGTCGGCGGGCAGCGACGGGCCGGGGGGAGACCCGCCGCCGCCGCCAACGTCACGTCCGCGCCTCAGGCTGCGCTCGGCTGCACCTCCGCCGCCGCCACCTGAACCGCACGCAATCCGGCGAGCGTCCGCTCCCACTCGAGCCGGCGGGTGAGCCATGCGAAGGCGTGGGAGCGCGGCACCGGCTCGGGGGTCCGGTTCGCTGCGCTGCTCCTCGCCCTGCGCATGTGGTTGCCTCTTGCTCCCGCTGGCCCCCCGGCGCCGGCCGACCGTCAGAAGCACGGACACCGCTGGGGAGTAGCTCGTCGCCCGATTGCTCTGCGAGCATATACTCGCATCGTCGACGCTGTCAATCATTGCGAGGAAATCCTTGGCCGAGCCCGAGCGCCTGGTCACCGACCGTGCCGGGGAAGCCTCCGTCACCCCCCTGACCAGGGACGACGCGGGCGTCGACCTCCCGGGCCGGGTCGTCGACGAGTGGGCCGTCGACGCCATCGCCCGCCGGGCCGGCGTCACCGTCGACACCGTCCGCTACTACCAGCGGGAGGGCCTCCTCCCCCCGCCCCAGCGGGACGGCCGGCGGGCCCGCTACGGCCCCGAGCACCTCCAGCGCCTCGAGCAGATCCGCGAGCTCCAGGCCCGACGCTTCTCCCTCGCCGCCATCCGCTCGCTGCTGAACGAGGACCGACCCACCATGATCGAGGCCCTCTTCGCCGGCGACGAGGGCCCCTCCTACGACCTCGCCGAGCTGTCCGAGCGCGCCGGTGTCGACCCCGGGCTCGTCCGGTCCCTCCGGGACGCCGGGTTGCTGCGCGACCCATCCGAGATCGGCCGTGACGCCTACGACGCCCGTGACCTCGACCTGCTCGTGGCCGTGGCCGAGCTGCGGCGCGTCGACCTGCCCGCCGAGATCGTCATCGAGCTGGGCCGCATCTACGCCCAGGGCGTCGAGGCCATGCAGCGCGAGGTCATGTCCCTGTTCGCGGGCGACCGCGGCCCCTCGTGGGACCCGGGCGCGCTCGCCGCCTTCCAGGGGCGGTCCGCGGCCGCCGCGGACCGGCTCCTGCCCCGGTGGAGCACATCGTCGAGTACGTCCACCACCGCACGCTGCAGCGCCTCACGTTCGCGGCCCTCGAGCGCGGGACGCCTCGCGACGAGGGACCCGCGGCGGCCGCGCCCGGCGAGCCGAGCCGGTAGTCTGACGGGCACGTCAGGAACAGGCGGCGGGCCCGGCCCGCCGCCGACGGGGGGAGGACGACGTGCCGGAGCGGTTGCTGGCCGGAACCCGGGTGCTGGACCTCGCCGGGGAGCCGGCCGCGATGACCGGGCGGATCCTCGCCGACCTGGGGGCCGAGGTCCTCAAGGTCGAGCCCCCCGGGGGCGACCCGCTCCGGCGGCTCGAGCCCCACCGGTTCCAGGCCTGGAACGCGGGGAAGGCGAGCGTGGTCTGCGCCGCCGGCGACCCCGGCCTCGACGAGCTGCTCGCCGGCGCCGACGCGGTGCTCGACACCCCCGGGTTCCCCGGCGCGCTCGAGGTCGACCCGGGCCGGGCACCCCACGCGGTCTGGGTGAGCGTCACGCCGTTCGGCCGGACCGGGCCCCGGTCGGGCTGGCGGGCCTCCGACCTCGGAGTGATGGGCTCCACCGGGAACCAGTACTCCACCGGCGACGCCGACCGGCCCCCGGTCCGCTGCGCCGAGCCGTCGGCCTACGCCCACACCGGCCCCGAGGCCGCCCTCGCCGTCCTCAGCGGTCTCGCCTCCCGCACCCCGCAGCGCATCGACGTGTCCATGCAGGAGGTCGTGCTGATCGCCAACATGGCCACCCCCGCCGACTTCCCCACCACGGGCTTCCGGGGCCAGCGCCGGGGCGCCGCCATGGGACGGACCAGGGAGATCTGGCCCTGCGCCGACGGGTGGGTGTCGTTCGGGTTGCGGGGCGGGAAGGCCCGGGTCCCCAGCCTCCAGCAGATCACCCGCCTCGTGGCCGAGGACGGGCTCGCCACCCCCGCGCTCACCGAGCGCGACTGGGGCGAGTACTCCCCCACGACGACGAGCGACGAGGAGCTACGGGCGATCGAGGAGCCCATCGCCGCCTACTTCGCCCGCCACACGATGGCGGAGCTCTACCAGGTCGCCGTCCGGACGAACCTCATGCTGGCCCCGGCGTGCTCACCGCGCGAGATCCTCGCCAGCGAGCAGCTCGCCGCGCGCGACTTCTACGGGCCGGTCGGCGACGTCGGCTGCTTCCCGCGCGCCTTCGTCGTGGTGCGCAGCGCCGACGGCGAGGCGGCGCCGGCCCGGCCGTCCGGCCCGGCCCGCGCGGCCGGTGCCGGCCCCCGGCCGGCCTGGGACGCCCGGCCCCACCCGGGTGGCGAGGCCGGACGCGCCCTCTGGGAGGGAACCCGGATCCTCGAGCTGGGCTCGGGCGCGGCGGGGCCGATCGCGACCCGGTACTTCGCCGAGCACGGCGCGACGGTGCTGCGGATCGAGTCCCGGACCCGGCCCGACTTCCTGCGGGTGTACGCCCTCGGCCCCGACAACCCCCACGGGCTCGAGGGCGCGGTGATGTACGACGGCCTCAACGTCGGCAAGCGCAACGTCACGTTCAACCTCAAGCACCCCGACGCGATCCGTCTCGTGAAGCGGCTCGTGCACGAATGGGCCGACGCCGTGGCCGAGAACTTCGCCCCCCGCGCGATGAAGGGCTTCGGCCTCGACTACGACACGCTCGCCGCCGAGAAGCCCGACCTCGTGATGATCAGCGCATGTCTCAACGGCAACACCGGTCCCCACAAGGACTACCCCGGCTTCGGCGGGCAGGGCTCGGCCCTCTCGGGCTACAACTTCCTCACCGGATGGCCCGACCGCGCCCCCGTCGGGCCCCACGGCACCATCACGGACTCGCTCGCCCCCGCTTCGTCGCCACCGCGCTCGCCGCGGGTCTCCTCTACCGGCGACGGACGGGCCGGGGCGCCTACCTCGACCTCGGTCAGGTCGAGGCCGCCGTGTGGTCGCTCACCCCCTGGCTCCTCGACCACCTCGACGGCGTCACCGTCGAGCGGATGGGCAACCGCTCCCGGCGCGCCGTGCCGCACGGGGCCTTCCCCTGCGCGGGGAAGGACCGCTGGGTGGACGTCGCGGTCTGGACCGACGAGGAGTGGGAGCGGCTCGCCGCGATCGTCGGCGTCGCCGACCCCGACCTCGCGACGCTCGACCGGCGGCGGGCCCGGGTCGACGAGGTCGAGGCGGCCGTGGCGGCCTGGACCTCGCACCGCCGCCGGGAGGAGGTCGCCGAGACCCTCCAGGCCGCCGGCATCGAGGCGGTCCCGGTGGCCGACTTCGGCGACCTCCACGACGACCCCCAGCTCGCCCACCGGGGCCATTTCGTCCCGCTCACCCACCCCGTGATGGGTCCCCGGCTGTACGAGCGCAACGGGTTCCGGCCGTCGAGCGCCCCCTCGGGGTACGACCGGACCGGCCCGACCCTCGGGCAGGACAACGACTGGGTGCTGTCGGGCCTGCTCGGGCTGGACCGGGACGAGATCGACCGGCTCGCCGCCGGCGGCGCGCTCGACTGACCGTCCGGCCGGCCTCGGGGCCTCGCTCAGGGGCGGGCGCTCGGGCCGAGGGGACGCTCGAGGAGCGCCTCGAGCGCGCCCGGCGCGACCGGCGCCTCGAAGAGGTAGCCCTGACCGTGCCCGCAGCCCAGCTCCAGCAGGGCCAGGCGCTGCTCGGGCGTCTCGATCCCCTCGGCCACGACCCCGAGCCCGAGGGCGTGGGCCATCCGCACCACCGCGGCCACGATGGCGGCGTCGTCGGCGTCGCTCCCGAGGCCGTCGACGAAGGAACGGTCGACCTTGACCACGTCGACCGGGAACCGCTTGAGGTAGCTGAGCGACGAGTAGCCGGTGCCGAAGTCGTCGATGCACACCCGCACGCCGAGGGCCTTCAGACGCCCGAGGACGGCGGCCGGGTTGCTCGGCTCCTCGAAGAGGGTGCTCTCGGTGATCTCGATCGACAGCTCCCCCGCCGCGGCGCCGGTCGACACGAGCGTCGACGCGACCCGCTCGACGACGTCGGGGTGGGCCAGCTCCCGGGCCGAGAAGTTCACGGCGACGGTGAAGGGCCGGCCGGCGGGCCGGGCCCGTCGCCACCGCACGGCCTGGCGGCACGCCTCCTCGAGCACCCACAGGCCGAGGGGCACGATGAGGCCGGTCTCCTCGGCGACGCCGATGAAGTCGCCCGGCTGGAGCAGCCCCCGCTCCGGGTGCTCCCAGCGGACCAGGGCCTCGGCGCCCACGACGTCGCCGCTCTCCAGCGCCACGATCGGCTGGTAGACGACCCTGAGCTCGCCGCGCTCGAGGGCGCGGCGCAGCGCGCTCTCCGTCTCGAGGCGGTCCATGACCCGGTCCCGCATCTCCTGGTCGAACAGCTCGTGGCGGGCCCGGCCCCGCTCCTTGGCCCGGTACATGGCCGCGTCCGCGTCGCGCAGGAGCGTCTCGGGCTGGTCGCCGGGGCCCTCGGCGAGGGCGATCCCGATGCTGACCGTGAGCACGGTCTCGCTGCCGCCGCCCAGGTCGAAGGGCGCCGAGAGCGCCCGCGCGACGCGCTCGGCCACCGTGACCGCCTCCGGGCCGTCCGCGATGTCCTCGCAGAGGACCACGAACTCGTCGCCGCCGAACCGGGCGACGGTGTCGCCGGGACGGACGAGGGTCCGGAGGCGCCCGGCCACGGCGACGAGGATCGCGTCGCCGGCCTCGTGCCCGAGCCCGTCGTTGATGACCTTGAAGTTGTCGAGGTCGAGGAAGAGCGCGCACACCCGGCCCTCCCGCCGCTCGGACCGGGCCAGGGCCCGGGCGAGCCGGTCCAGGAGGAGGGCGCGGTTGGGCAGCCCCGTGAGGGGGTCGTGGAGGGCCTGGTGGGCGAGCTGGGCCTCGAACTCCTTGCGCTCGCTGATGTCGGTGTGGGCGACCACGGCACCACCGCCCTCCACGGAGAGCGGCGAGACCCGCAGGCTGTACCAGCGGTCGCCGTCGCCGGCGCGGCACCGGTAGTCGACCTGGACCTGCTGCTCCGCGCCCGCGAGAACGGCGCGGATCCCCGCGGCCGCCTCGGACGCCCCCGGCGTGGAGGCCGCCGCGGCGTCGCACACGGCCAGGTAGTCGTCGCCGATCCCGCAGCACGTGAGCGCTCCCCGCGGCTCGGGTCCCGCCTCGGCCCAGGCCCGGTTGACGGTGATGACCGTGCCGCCGGCGTCGACGACCGCGGTCCGGGCCACGAGGGAGTCGAGCACGGACCGGGCGAACCGGGCCTGGTCCTCGAGGGCCTCGGCCGCCGTGGCCGCGTCGGTGACGTCGCGGGCGATCCCCTCGACCGCCACCGCACGCCCCGAGGAATCGAAGATCGGGACCACCCGGTGCTCGGTCCAGACCACCCGGCCGTCCTGGCGCCGCATCCGGCACCGCACCGGCCCGCTGACCTCCCCGGGCCGGCTCAACAGCCACTCGAGCGCGGGCCGGTCGTCGGGGTGCGCGTGGCCCAGCAGCACGTCAGGGTCGGCGTAGAGCTCCTTGGGGGTGAGGCCGAGGATGGGGTTGGAGGAGGGGCTCACGTACTCGAAGGCCCGGTCGGGGCGCAGCCGGAACCGGTACACCATGTCGGGGGCCTGCTCGGCGAGGCGGCGGAAGCGCTCCTCGCTCTCGCGCCGGGCGGCCTCGGCCCGTTCGTGGTCGGCGCGGGACGCCAGCACGTGGGCGACCGCCTGCAGGAAGGTGGCGTCGTCGCGGGTGAACGTGCGGCGCTCGCGGGTGTGGACGCCGAGGACGCCGAAGGGGCCCGACGACCCGGGGACGACGACCGTGATGCCGCTGCGCACGCCCTGCTCCCGGACGAGGTCCGCCACCGGGAAGCGCCGCTCGGCCTCGAGGTCCTCGACGATGACCGGCTCGCCCAGCTCCAACGTGAGGCGGGCCTGCGAGGCGGAGCCCCGGGAATCCGAGACGGCGCCGACGTGCTCGGCCGGCCACCCGACGCCGGCGCGCAGGGCGAGACCGCCGTCGGGGGCACCAGCTCCAGGATCGCGGCCAGCTCGGTCCGGAGCACCCGGGCGACGAGGGCGACCGAGTCCTCCAGGAGGACGCGGATCTCCTCCCCGGCGAGGGCCCGGTAGCCGAGCTCGGCCACCGCCTCCTGCTGGCGGGCGCGGGCCCGCAGCTCCGACTCGGTGCGGTTTAGGTGCAGCTCGCGCCCGAGCGCCTCGACGGCGACGCCGACGTCGGCGGCCAGCTCGCCGAGCAGGTCGACGGTCTCGGCGTCGAAGGCGTGCGGCGTCGCCGCGAAGAGGGCGAGGACGCCGTCGACACGGTCGTCGACCCGCAGCGGGAGGGCCGCCGCCGACCCCACACCCCGGCCGAGCGCGACCTCCCGCCACGGTTCGGGCGCGGGGTCGGCCGCCACGTCGGCCCAGATCCGGGGCCGCCCGGCGTCGAGCGCGTCCCGGGCGAACCCGGGCCCGTCGACGAGGTCGCGCGACGCCAGGGCGTCGAGCGCCGTCCCCTCCCGGTTCCACGCCGCCACGATCCGGGGCGCGCCGTCGACGCCGTCCCGGCGCGCGACCCAGGCCGCCAGGAACCCGCCCCCCTCGACGGCGAGGCGGCAGACCTCGGCGAGCAGCCGCGGGACCGAGTCGGTCCGGATGACGGCCTGGCTCGTCTCGGCCAGGACGTGCCGCAGGTCGGCCGGCCCGACGACCCGCTCGTCGGCCGCGGTGTCGCCGGCCTCCCGGACCGCGGCGACCGTCACCGGTCCGTCCGGCGTCTCGAGGGGGTCAGGCTCACGTGGACAGGGATCTCCGAGCCGTCGCGGCGGAGGCACACGACCGCGCCGGACCGCCCCATCGGTCGGCTCCGACCCTGCGCGTCGAACGACGCCCGGTCCACGACGTGCTGCTCGCGGTGGCGCAGCGGCACGAGCGCCTCGACGGACCGACCGAGCAGCTCCTCGCGCCCGAAGCCCGTCAGCTCCTCGAGCCGGCGGTTCACGAACGTGATCGTGCCGCCGGCGTCGGAGACGACGACGCCGTCGGGCACGCCCTCGAGGAGCGTCGTGACCGTGGGGGTCGTCGCCAGGTCGGGGTGGTGGATCACGGGCCGCGCCACCCCGCGCGACGGCGACCCGCGTGGCGCCTCGATCTCACCCTTCGTGCACACATGAGCACGGAATGCTACCCGCTCCCCGAGGAGCCGCGCGCACCAGGTGGGGCTCGCGGCGCGCTGCGGGACGATCCTCCCAGTGCCGGTCTGGCCTCCGAGCGCGCGGACCTGCTTCGATGGCGCCACGACCGAGGAGGAACCATGGCGAAGATCTCGATCCTGGCCAAGATCGTGGCCCCCGAGGGCAAGGGTGACGAGCTGCTCCGGATGCTCCCGGAGCTGGTCGACGCGGCCGGGCCGGAGCCCGGCACCGAGGCCTACGTGCTCAACCGCTCGACCACCGACCCCGACACGTTCTGGTTCTTCGAGCTCTACGCCGACCAGGACGCCCTCACCGCCCACGCCGGCAGCGAGACCCTCGCCCGGGCGATGGGCGAGCTCGGGTCCCTCGGCGCGCGGACCGAGATCGTGCTCAGCGAGCCGCTGGCGGCCAAGGGCCTCACCGTCTGATCCCGGCCCGGTCGTTCCGGCCCGTCCGGCCGGTTCCCATCCGGCCCGCGCGGGACCGTACGCTGGGGGACGAAGGGCGCGAAGGGGAGGGGGAGCCATGGGACAGCCGGTCATCGTCGAGGCCGTGCGCACGCCGATCGGGAAGCGCCGGGGTGACCTCGCCGGCCTGCACGCGACCGAGCTGCTCGGCGCCGTGCAGGTCGAGGTGGTCGAGCGCGCCGGTCTCGATCCCGCCGTGGTCGAGCAGGTCGTCGGGGGCTGCGTGACCCAGGCCGGCGAGCAGGCGTGCAACGTGACCCGCAACGCCTGGCTGGCCGCCGGCCTCCCCTACGAGGTGGGGGCCACGACCGTCGACTGCCAGTGCGGGTCGGCCCAGCAGGCCAACCACTTCGTCGCCAACCTCGTCGCCGCCGGCGCGATCGACGTCGGCGTCGCGTGCGGCGTCGAGGCCATGAGCCGGGTGGGGCTCGGCATGAACGTCGCCAACGGCCCCGGCTTCTTCCTGCCCGACGGGTTCGCCTACGACATGCCCGACCAGTTCCACGCGGCGCAGCGCATCGCCGAGAAGCGCGGGATCACCCGCGAGGACGTCGACGCCCTCGGCCTCGCCTCGCAGCAGAAGGCCGCTCGCGCGGTCGCCGAGGGGCGCTTCGACCGCGAGATCGTGCCCGTCGAGGCGCCGGTCGTGGGCCCCGAGGGCCCCACCGGCGAGCGCCGGGTCGTGGAGCGCGACGGCGGGATCCGCGAGACCACGGCCGAGGGCCTGGCCGCCCTGAAGCCCGTGGTCGAGGGCCAGATCCACACGGCCGGGAACAGCTCGCAGATCTCCGACGGCGCCGCGGCCGTGCTGTGGATGTCGGAGGAGCGGGCCCGGGCCCTCGGGCTCCGTCCGCGGGCCCGGATGGTCGCCCAGGTGCTCGCCGGGTCCGACCCCTGGTACCTGCTCGACGGACCCGCCGACGCCACCCCGAAGGTGCTCGCGAAGGCCGGGATGACCATCGCCGACATCGACCTCTTCGAGGTCAACGAGGCCTTCGCCTCCGTGGTGCTCTCGTGGGCCCTGGTGACCGGAGCCGACCTCGACCGCACGAACGTGAACGGCGGAGCCATCGCCCTCGGACACCCGGTGGGCGCCACGGGCAGCCGACTCGTCACCACCGCGCTGCACGAGCTCGAGCGGACCGGGCTCGGCACCGCGCTCGTCACGATGTGCTGCGGCGGCGCGCTCGCCACCGCCACGATCATCGAGCGTCTCTGAGGCGTTCCTCGCCGCCGTCGCCCGGCCCGGGCGTGGGGTCGACCACGGCACCGCGTGGGTCGACGGTGGTGACGCGCGGGACGCCGCCCTCCGGGAGCGCCGCCACGACCTCGTCCTCGCGACCCGGTTCCACGAAGGCCGCCACGCTCGGTCCCGACCCGCTGAGCCACGCCGACCACGCGCCCGCCTCCAGCGCGGCCCGGATCGCCTCGTCCGCCCCGGGGACGGCCCGGAGGCGCGCTTCCTGGTGGAGCCGGTCGGCGCACGCGTCGCGCAGCGCCTCGACCCGTCCGGTCGCCAGCGCGGCGACGAGCAGCGCCGTACGGCCCAGGTTGAACACGGCGTCGTCCCTCGGGACGGGGTCGGCGAGCCGGGCGCGCGACTCGGCCGTGACGGTCTCCTGACCCGGCACCCAGAGGACCACCGCGGGCTCGACCGCCACGGGGACCCCGACCACACGACCGGCCGCGGTCACCACGACGCCCCCGGCCAGCGAGGCCGCCACGTTGTCGTCGTGGCCCTCGAGCCCGCGCGCCACGTCGAACGCCACGCGGCGCGCCTCATCGCCGACGAGGCCCCGCTGCGACGCGCCGGCCAGCGCCCCGGCCACCGCGCCGCGCCCGAGAACCCCAGTCCCCGGGCCGCCGGGAGCTCGGAGCGGACCGCCAGCGGGCCCCGGCCGCCGGCCCGCCGGAACGCGACGACCGCGGCATGCTCCTCCCCCGCGGGTCGTCGCCGCCCACGACCACCTCGAGGTGGACGCCGATCGCGACCCCCAGGGCGTCGAAGCCCGGGCCGAGGTTGGCCGAGGAACCGGGGACGCGGACACGCACGCGCTAGCGGACCTCCTCGCGCAGCGAGGCCTTCTGGACCTTGCCGCTCGCCGTGCGGGGCAGGTCGTCGCGCACCTCGAGGCGCTCGGGGATCTTGAAGCGGGCCAGGCCCCGCGTGGCCAGGTACCCCGCGAGCTCCTCCAGGGTGGGCGGCCGGGCACCGCTCGGCACCACGAACGCGCAGACCCGCTCCCCCATGAGGCGGTCGGGCACGGCCACCACCGCCGCGTCCCGCACCCCGGGGTGGGCGACGAGCAGGCTCTCGACCTCGCCCGCGGAGACGTTCTCGCCGCCCCGGATGATGATGTCCTTCAGGCGGTCGATCACGCGGAGGTGACCGTCGCGGAAGGTGGCCAGGTCCCCGGTCCGGAACCAGCCGTCGACGAACGCCTCGGCGTCGAGCGACGGGTCGAGGTAGCCCCAGGCCATCTCCGGGCCCCGGGCCCAGATCTCGCCTGGCTCGCCCTCGGCGACGTCACGGCCGGTGGCCGGGTCGACGATCCGCAGCTCGGCCTCGCCGATGAGCCGACCGTCCGTCGTGGCGTCGAGCTCGGGGTCGTCGCCCACCCTTCCCGTCGTGAGCGTCGGGTACTCGGTCGACCCGTACGTGCGCTTGCACCAGCAACCGAACGCCTCCCCGCCCTCCCGCACCATCGACGGCGCGACCCCGGCGCCGCCCAGCGAGAACAGGCGCAGCGACGACACGTCGGTGGCGGCGAACCGGGGGTGGTCGACCATGCCCCGCAGGAAGACCGGTGTCGAGATCATCACGGTGATCCGCTCGGCCGCGAGCAGCGCCAACCCCTCGCCCGGGTCCCAGACGTCCATGAGCACCGCCGGCACCCCGACGCAGGGCGGGAGCAGCACGCCGTAGGTGAGGCCGGCCACGTGGGTCGCCGGCATGGGCAGGAGCAGGCGGTCGTCGGCCCTGAGGTCGTGGCCGGCGACGAGGCTGTCGGCCTCGTGGCGCAGCCCCTGGTGGGAGTGGACGACCCCCTTGGGGTCCGAGGTCGTGCCCGACGTCCACAGCACCACCGCCGGGTCGTCGGCGCGGACCGTCACCGTCGGCGGCTCCCCCTCGCGGAGGAGCGCGTCGAAGGAGGCGGGGCCGCTCGCGCCCCGGGCGACGAGCACCTCGCCGTCGAAGCCGGTGGCGGCGACCGTGGCGACGTGGTCGTGACCCCGGAAGCGCTCCGGCACCACCATGATCCGGGCTCCGGTGCACCGCAGCACGAAGCCGACCTCGCGCTCGCGCAGGGTCGGGGTGACCGGGCTCGCCACCGCCCCGAGGCGGAGGATCCCCCAGGCCAGGACCACCGACTCCCACCAGTTCGGGAGCTGGTAGGCGACGACGTCGCCGGGGCGGACCCCGCGGGCGTGCAGGGCCGCGGCGACCCGGCCGGACCGCTCGACGAGCCCGCCGAGGGTGAGCCGCACGCCGCCGTCGACGACGGCGACCCGGTCGGCGCCGAACCGGGCCGGGGCGGCGAGGAGCCGGTCGACGAGGCTCTCGTCGGTCCAGGCGCCGCGCTCGCGCCACCACCGCTGCACCTCGACGGGGACCGGGGGTGGACGTCGCCGGGGCGGCGGCTCACGAGGCCCCGTAGACCGGGGCGGGCCGGGGCACCCGGGCGAGCAGGTCCGCCACGACCGGGCCCAGCTCGGCCGGGTCCCACCGGGTGCCCTTGTCGACCCGCGGCCCGTGCTGCCACCCGTCGGCCACCGAGACGACCCCTCCCTCGACCTCGAACACCCGCCCGCTGACCCCGGCGGACCCGGCGCCGGCCAGCCAGGCGACGAGCGGGGCGACGTTCTCCGGGGCGAACGCGTCGAAGCCGGCCCCGGGCGGGGCCATCCGCTCCCCGAAGACCCCCTCGGTCATCCTGGTGCGGGCCGAGGGCGCGATGGCGTTGGCGGTCACGCCGTACCGCCCGAGCTCGGCCGCCTCGACGAGGGTGAGGGCCGCGATGCCGGCCTTGGCCGCCGAGTAGGCGCCCTGCCCGACGCTGCCCATGAGCCCGGCCCCCGAGCTGGTGTTCACGATCCGGGCGTCGACGGGCTCCCCGGCCTTCGACCGCTCCCGCCAGTGCGCGGCGGCGTGACGGGCCGGGGCGAAGTGACCCTTGAGGTGGACCCGGACCACCGCGTCCCACTCGTCCTCGGTCGTCGCGACGATCATGCGGTCCCGGACGAACCCGGCGTTGCAGACGAGGACGTCGAGCCGCCCGAAGGTGTCGACGGCCTGGAGGACGAGGCGGGCCGCCCCGTCCCAGTCGGCCACGTCGTCGCCGTTGGCGACGGCCTCGCCGCCGCAGGCCCGGATCTCGGCGACGACCTCGCCGGCCGGGCCCGCCGACGACCCCGTGCCGTCGGCCTCGGCGCCGAGGTCGTTCACGACCACCCGGGCGCCCTGGCGGGCGAGCTCGAGCGCATGGCCGCGGCCGATGCCCCGCCCGGCTCCGGTGACGATCGCGACCCGACCCTCGCAGATCCCGCCCACTCGCCCCTCCCCTCGCTCGGGCGACAGTATGCAGACCGGTGCCACGATCCGACAATCCGTCAGTTCCGCTCGGAGGTGCGCGTGGAGCTCGGCATCACGATGTTCGCCACCGACCGGGCCATGGACCCCGTCGCGCTCGCCCGCGCGGCCGAGGAGCGGGGCCTGGCCTCCCTCTACGTCCCCGAGCACACCCACATCCCGGTGAGCCGGCGCACCGTTCCCCCCACCGGCGAGGCCGAGCTGCCCGAGCACTACGCCCGCACACTCGACCCGTTCGTCGCCCTCGCGGCCGCGGCCGCCGCCACCGAGCGGATCCGGGTCGGCACCGGGATCTGCCTCGTCGCCCAGCACGACCCGATCGTCACCGCCAAGGCCGTCGCCACCCTCGACCTGCTCTCGGGCGGGCGGTTCGTCTTCGGGATCGGGTTCGGCTGGAACCGCGAGGAGATGGAGAGCCACGGCGTCGACCCGGACCGGCGCCGCGAGCGCGTGCGCGAGCACGTCCTCACCATGCAGCGGCTCTGGTCCGACGAGGTGGCCCACTTCCACGGCGACCACGTCCACCTCGAGCCGAGCTGGGCCTGGCCCAAGCCGCGACAGCGCCCCTGGCCCCCGGTGCTCATCGGCGGAGGCCCCGGCCCGACCCTGTTCCGGCACGTCGCCGGGTACGCCGACGGGTGGATGCCCGTCGGCGGTGCGGGGGTCGCCGCGGCCCTCCCCGCGCTCCGCGGGGCCTGGGAGGAAGCCGGTCGCGACCCCGCCGCGCTGCGGATCGTGCCGTTCGGGACCCTCCCCGACCCGGGCAAGCTCGACCACTACGCGAGCCTGGGAGCGACCGAGGTGGTACTGCGGGTCCCGTCGGCTCCGGCCGACGAGGTGCTCCCGGTCCTCGACCGCCACGCCCGGCTCGCGGAGTCCTACGGGTGACGCCGTCGCTCGCCGCGCTCACCGTCGCCGACCCCCCGGAGGCGTGGGCGGCGGTGGGCTTCGCGGTCGACCCCGGCGGGGTGGTCCGGCTGGGGACCGTCCGGATCCGCCTCGCGGGCGCGGGGGCCGGTCGCGGCGCCGTCGCCTGGTCGCTGCGCGGCGGCGAGCCGGGACCGATCGACGGCCTCCCCACGGACGCGACCGACGACCCTCCGCCCGAGCCCGCGACCCACCCCAACGGGGCCCGCCGGATCGACCACGTCGTGGTCTGGACCCCCGACGGGGACCGGACCGTCGCCGCGCTCGAGGCCCGCGGCCTCCCGGCCCGGCGGGTCCGGCGGGTGCGCGGCCCCGGGGCACCGATCCGCCAGACGTTCTTCCGGCTCGGCGAGGTGGTCCTCGAGGTCGTCGCGCCCGAGGAGGCCGGCGAGGGGCCGGCCGGCTTCTTCGGCCTCGCGGTCACCGTCGACGACCTCGACGCCGCCGCCGCGCTCCTCGGCGACCGGCTCGGGCCGGCCCGCGACGCCGTCCAGCCCGGGCGGCGGATCGCCACCCTGCGCCGGGAGGCCGGGCTGTCGGTCCCGATGGCCCTCATGAGCCCGGAGCCGCCGGCGGAGCCCGGGCCCCGCCCGCGTCGGGGGCCGGCTCAGGCCGGCTGAGCGGCGCGAGCGGCGGCCCGTCGCAGCAGCCGCAGCGAGGGGTAGCCGAGCAGGAGCGTCTGGCGGGTCCACGGCCCGACCGCGAGCCCGGCCCGCCGGGCGATCCGCGCCGCGACCGCCGCCTCCGCCGCATGGGTCGCCAGCGACGCGGCGAACAGGGCCTGGTAGGCGCGCCGGGGGACCCGGTCGCCGGCCCGCCGCGACCATCCGGCCGCGGTGCGCGGCTCGAAGGCCACCAGCCCGAGGAACGTCATGCCCCCGATCACGCCGATCCACCACCCCAGCGCCGGACGCTCGACCATCACGCCTCCACCAGCCGGACGAGCGGGATCTCCCGGGAGGTCCCCGCCTGGTACGTGTCGTACCACGGCGCCCCGGCCACGAGGCGCGCCCAGAGGTCGGCCCGCTCGCCGCCGGCGACGACCTCGGCCCGGGCCGCCAGGTGGCGCCGGCCGACCTGGAGCGTCACGGCCGGGTCGGCCACCAGGTTGTGGTACCAGGCCGGGTGACGGTCGCTCCCCGAGTTCGAGGCCACGACCACGAGCGCGTCGCCGTCGGGCAGATACGGCAACGGCACGGTCCGGGACCGGCCCGACCGCCGCCCCGTGGTCGTGAGGAGCAGCACCGGCTTGCCCCGGCCCCGCGTGAGCAGCCGGCCGCCGCTCCGGCGGTAGACGCTCCGGTGGACCGCGGTGACGAGCCGCAGCACCCGGCCCTTCGGCTCCACCCGCTCGGTCCAGACCACCCGCCTACCGCTCCCCCGCCGCCCGGGCCGGCTCCGGGGCCAGCCCCGACAGCAGCAACCGCTCCGCCTCGCCGGCGAGCCGCTCGGGGTCGATCCGGCCCTCGCGCGCGAGCTGGTGGAAGCCCAGGTGGGAGACGACCGCGAACACGGCCACCGCGACCACCTCGGCGTCGACCGGCCGCAGGGACCCGTCACGCGCCCCCTCGCGCACGAGCGCCGCGATCGGTCCGTGGACCGCGCCCTCGACCGCGTCGGAGAGCTCCGGGAGCCCCGAGGCCCGGCTGAGCTCGGTGAGCAGGGCCCGGCACGTCCCGATGTGGGCCGCCATGGCCCGGAACTGGGCCCGGATGAGCGCGACGAGGCGGTCGGCCGCCCGCCCGGGAGCCCCCACGGCCCGCTCCACCTCGACGGCCATGCGCTCCAGGAAGTCGGCGAGGAGGAACTCGAGGATCTCGTTCTTGCCCCGGAAGTAGTAGTAGAGCGTCGTCTTGGGGATGCCCGAGGCCTCGACGAGGTCCTCGACCCGCACGGCGTCGAAGCTGGCCTCCGTGAGACCCGCGGCCGCGCTCCGGAGGCGTTCGGCCAGATCCGGCGGCACCGCTCGCAGCCGTCCTCGCACGGCGCTCCTCGCTCCCGGACCGGCCCGGCGCGGGCCGGTCGCGCCCGCCGCGGCCGGCCCGGCCGCGGTTCGATGACGCGACAGGAAGCCTACTATTGTTCGAACGCCGAGTTCGAACTCCTCGTCTCGGATCCCCGTCCTGGAGGTCGAGTGGAGCGTCTGGCCCGTTGGTGCCACCGGCGGCGGCGTGCCGTCCTGCTCCTGTGGGTGCTCGTCGTCGCCGGGACCGTCGCGGCCGCCGCCAACGTCGGCAGCGACCCGGTGAACGACTTCACCGTCCCCGACACGGAGTCCCAGCGCGCCGTCGACGTCCTGCGGGAGCGCTTCCCGGCCCGGGCCGGCGACACCGCCAACGTCGTGTTCCGGGCCGAGGACGGCGTGCGCGACCCCGCCGTCCAGGAGCGCGTCGAGCAGGCGCTCCTGCACCTCTCGGTGCTCGAGCACGTCCAGGACGTGATGAGCCCCTACGACCCGGCCACGCCGACCGTCTCCGCCGACGGGGCCATCGCGTTCGCGGTCGTCCAGTTCGACGTCGAGAGCCCCGACATCCCCGCCCGCGTCGCCGACGAGGTGCGCGAGATCGTGGCCGGGGCGTCGGCGCCCGGCCTCCAGGTCGAGGTGGGAGGCCAGGCCCTCCGCTTCGCCGGGCGCGAGGGCCCGAGCCGCAGCGAGCTCGTCGGCATCGTCGCCGCCGTCGTCGTGCTGCTCTTCACCTTCGGGTCCGTGGTGGCCGCGGGCCTCCCCATCCTCACGGCCCTCTTCGCCCTCGGGTTCGGGCTGGCCCTCATCGCGCTGGTGACCAACGTCGTCGACATCCCCGACTTCGCACCCCAGGTCGCCACCATGATCGGGCTCGGCGTCGGGATCGACTACGCCCTCCTCATCGTCACCCGCTTCCGCCAGGGGCTCCACGGCGGGCTCTCGTCGGAGGACGCCACCGCGGTGGCCATGACCACCTCGGGCCGGGCGGTCCTGTTCGCCGGCACCACCGTCGTGATCTCGATGAGCGGGCTGTTCCTCATGGGGATGCCGATCTTCCACGGCCTGGCCTTCGGCGCGATCACCGCCGTGGTGCTCACGATGGTGGCCGCCACGACCCTGCTGCCCGCCGTGCTCGGCTTCGCCGGCCCGGCCGTCGACAAGCTCCCGATCGGCCGGGGGCGCCGCGAGACCGGGCACCGGGGCTCGGCCTGGTTCCGCTGGAGCCGGCTCGTGCAGCGCCGCCCCTGGCCGGCCGTCGTGGCCGGAGCCGGCCTGCTCCTGCTCCTCGCCGTGCCGGCGCTGTCGATGCGTCTCGGCTCGGTCGACGACGGCACCGAGCCCACCTCGTCGACCTTCCGCCGGGCCTACGACCTCCTCGCCGAGGGCTTCGGCCCGGGGTTCAACGGACCCTTCCTCGCCGTGGTCGAGCTCCCCGGGCCGGGCGAGACGGAGGCGACGGACCGGCTCGTGGAGGCGTTCGCCGCCGCCGACGGCGTGGCGCTCGTGGCCCCTCCCGAGCTCAACCCCGACGGCGACACCGCCATGGTCGCCGTGATCCCCGAGACCTCGCCCCAGTCGGAGGCGACCGACCGGCTCTTCCACCACCTGCGCCGCGACGTCGCGCCGGCCGCGGTCGAGGGCACGGGAGCCCGGGTGTTCTTCGGGGGCATCACCGCCGCGTCCATCGACGTCGCCGACCTCGTGGGCGACCGTCTCGGCGTGTTCATGGGCGGGGTGCTGGTCCTCTCCTTCCTGCTGCTCCTCGTGGTCTTCCGCTCGGTGCTCGTACCGGTGAAGGCCGTGCTCGTGAACCTGCTGTCCATCGGGGCGGCCTACGGGATCGTCGTCGCCGTCTTCCAGTGGGGCTGGGCCAAGGAGCTCATCGGCATCGACCGGACCGGCCCGATCCTGTCGATGGTCCCGATGTGGCTCTTCGCCATCCTCTTCGGCCTCTCGATGGACTACGAGGTCTTCCTGATCTCGCGGATCCAGGAGGAGTACCTGCGCACCGGCGACAACGGCCTCGCCGTGGCCGACGGCCTGGCCGTGACCGCCCGAGTCATCACCGCCGCGGCCACGATCATGGTGACGGTGTTCGCGTCGTTCGTGCTGAACGACGACCGCATCCTCAAGCTGTTCGGGGTGGGGCTGGCCTCGGCCATCTTCCTCGACGCGGTCGTGGTGCGGACCCTGCTCGTGCCGGCGACGATGGAGCTGCTCGGCCGGGCCAACTGGTGGCTGCCGCGCTGGCTGGACCGGATCATCCCCCACGTGAGCGTGGAGCGGGAGGGAGTGGTGGCCCGCCACGTGCTCGAGGAGGAGGTCCGCGAGGAGCTCGGGGAGGTGGAGCTCGTCGAGCCCGCCGCTCGCCCGTCGTCGCCCCTCCTCGTCCTCCTCGTCCTCCTCCCCGGACCACCCCGGCTGACCCGGGCGGCGTCGGCCCGGGCCGCGGTCACGGACGGTCGCCCGCCTCGCCCGCCGGCCCGGCCTCCGGGTCCCGCGCCGCGGCGATGCGCTGCACGGCCGCGGGGCGGGGCTCGTCGACCACCACGTCCTCGTAGGCGACGACCCGCAGCTCGTTGCGCACGGCCTCGAGCAGCTCCCCCGGGCGGAGGAGGAACTCGGGCCGGCGCGGCCGCCGGAAGCGCTCGTTGCCCGCGGCGAAGGTCTCGTAGAGGAGGAGGCCGCCGGGAGCGACCGCCGCCACGAGGTCCGGGAGGATCGGGCGGTGCAGGTAGTTGGTGACCACCACGGCGGCGAACCGCCGCCCGCGCAGCGGGAACGGCCGGCCGTCCTCGAGGTCGACCTCGAGCACCTCCAGCCGCGGGTCGCCCCGCAGGTCCTCGATCCCCGAGGTGTCCCGGTCGAGCGCGACGACCCGGTGACCTCGCTCCAGGAGGAAGCGGGTGTGCCGGCCGCCGCCGCAGGCGACGTCGAGTACCGGCTCCCCCGCCGGCACGAGCGGCGCGAAGCGCACGACCCACGGAGAGGGACGGTCCTCGGGGCGCGACGGGGTGCTCGGCACCGGGCCATCCTGCTCGCCCCTCCGGGTCGTCGTCATCCCGGGGGCCGCGTCTCGCGGCGCGGTCGGCGACCGGCGCGGCCGCGAGTCGCGCTTGACGTCGAACGTGTGTTCGGGTATGGTGGGGGGAGCGCTTCGTGGCCGGGCGTCGAACGGCCTCCTCGCATCGAAGGTCACGGTCGTCGTCGTGGGTTCGCCGATGGCGACCGGTGATGTGGCGCAGGAGGGCCGGTGTCGCGTTCGGCGGTGGTGGGATCCGCAACCAGGGAACCTGGGGCACCTCGGGCCGTGATGGGGCTGGCCGACGGGCTGGTCGGGCAGGCCGAGGGTCTGCTCGGGGCGTTGCGGTCCGGGCGGCTCGAAGCCGACGAGGCGCTGGGGGTGCTGGGCTCGCTGTCCCGGCTGGGACGGGTGGTGTCGGCCGCGCAGGTGCTGGTGGCCCGGCGGGTCGAGGAGCTCGGCGCGTACCGGGGTTCGGGGCACCGCTCGACCGCCCAGCTGTTGGCCGTGAGGTCCGGGACGTCGCTGGCCCGGGCGACCGAGGTGGTCGAGACCGCGAAGCGGCTCGGCTCCTGTCCCCGCACCGAGGAGGCGCTGGTCTCGGGGGCGGTGTCGGTCGAGCAGGCCCATGCCATCGCCCGGGCCGTCGAGGCCGTCCCCTCGGCCGAGGGTGACCTGCTCGCCCTGGCGGGCACCGGGTCGTTGCGGACCCTGCAGGACAAGGCGAGAGACCTGCGCCTGGAGGCCGACGACGACCGCCTGGGCCGGTACCGCCGCCAGCACGCGGCCCGCAGCCTGGTCCACGGCCGCGACGACGAGGGCATGGTCTGGGGTCGGTTCCGCCTGCCCCCCGACCTGGGAGCCGCCGTGGTCACCCGCCTCGAGCACCAGGCCGACACCGAGTACCGCCGCGGGTACCGGGAGGGCCGGCGCGAGGCCCACGACCGCCACCTCGCGGATGCGCTCGTCACCCTCCTCACCGCCGGCCCGACACCCTCGGCCGGCGAGGACGTCGCCGACGGCCAGGCGGACCCGGCCCGAACCCACGCCCGCACCGTGCGGGCCGCTCCCCGGGCCGACGTCGTGGTCCACGTCTCCCACCAGGCCCTGCGCCGCGGGTCCCTCGAGCCCGGCGAGACCTGCATGGTCCCCGGCGCCGGACCGATCCCGCTGGAACGCGCCCGGGAGCTCCTCGAGGACGCCTTCCTCAAAGGGGTCCTCGTCGACGGCACCCGGGTCGAGGCCGTCCGCCACTTCGGGCGGCGCATCCCCGCCGAGCTGCGCACCGCCCTCGAGGTCCGCTCGATCCTCGAACACGGCGACGTCACCTGCTCCGTGCCGGGCTGCGACCGCCGGGCCGGCCTCGAATGGGACCACCACGACCCCCACGCCAACGGCGGACCCACCAGCTACCAGAACCTCCAGCCGCTCTGCGCGCCGACCACCACCACAAGACCAACCGCGACCGGACACGACCCGACCGCCGGAGCACCCGATCCGCCGGGGCGGGCCCGGGTCCGGACCCGCCCTGACCCACGCGACCCGCCACCTTCCACCCGGGTGTCCCTACCGTCGCTCAGCGGGGGTGAACACACCCGAGACGCCGCACGATGAGCGGCGGCTGCGGCGTCGCCGCCGACGACCGTCGCGAACGCGCTCAGGCGAACAGGGTGCCGCCGTAGCCGTCCTCGATCGGGCGCCGGTCCTCGTAGTAGGCGCCCAGGGTGTCGGCGAGCCCCTCGACGGACCAGCGGCCCTCGGTGTCGAAGCGCTGGAGCACGTGGGGGCCGCCGAGCACCGAGACCATCCCGCCGTACACGAGGAACACCTGCCCCGAGACCCCGGCGGAGGCCGGCGAGGCCAGGTAGCCGACGAGCGGCGTGACGTTGTCGACCGAGAGCTCGTCGAAGTCGTCCCCGGAGGGGGCGAAGATCCCCTCGGTCATGCGGGTCCGGGCCCGGGGGCAGATGGCGTTGGCCGTCACCCCGTACTTCAGGACGGCTCGGGCCGTCGCCACGGTGAGGCTGGCGATGCCGGCCTTGGCCGCCGCGTAGTTCGGCTGGCCGGGGTTGCCGAAGATCGCCTCCGACGACGTGTTGACGATCCGGCCGTAGACGGGGCCCCCGGTCTCCTTCGAGCGGTCCCGCCAGTACTTCGTGGCCCACTTGGAGTTGGCCGCGTGCCCCTTGAGGTGCACCCGGATCACCGAGTCCCAGTCGTCCTCGTCGAGGTTGAAGACCATCGTGTCCCGCAGGAACCCCGCGTTGTTCACCAGGACGTGGAGGTCCCCGAAGGTCTCGACGGCGAGCTCCACGAGCTTGCGGGCGTGGTCCCAGTCGGCCGCGTCGCCGTGGTCGGCGACGGCCTCGCCGCCCGCCGCCCGGATCTCCTCGACCACCCGGTCGGCCAGCCGCTCCGGCCCCGGCGACCCGTCGAGCGCGACCCCGAGGTCGTTGACCACGACCCGGGCGCCGAGGCTCGCCAGGAACAGGGCCTCGGCCCGGCCCAGACCCTGCCCGGCCCCGGTGACGATCGCGACCTTGCCGTCCAGCATCTTCCCTCCCGGGTGACGAGCACGCGCCGGCGAGAGACTTGTAACACGTTCTCGTTCCGGGGGACGAACCGGCGCGGATCGCCCGCGCGGGGCCGGATCAGCTCGGGGCGCCGACCGGAGGCGGCTCGGCACCGGCCAGGGCGGCCTCGACGCTCTCGAGCAGCCGCTGCTCGGTGACCGGCGCCGGCACCACGAAGCAGCCCTCGAGCTCCGAGGCGAGCTGGACCAGCCGCTGGGCCGAGATCTCGACCACGACCGGCGTCGTCGGGTGCTCCTTGCGCAACGCCCGGAGCACGTCGGTCGCCCCCGGCCCGCTCACGTTGAGGCTGTGGACGATCACGTCGGCGCCGCCGGTCAGGTCGCAC
This sequence comes from Acidimicrobiia bacterium, assembly GCA_027494165.1. Classification (GTDB taxonomy): domain Bacteria; phylum Actinomycetota; class Acidimicrobiia; order IMCC26256; family JAOSJM01; genus JAOSJM01. The sequence goes on from JAOSJM010000001.1 coordinate 1,531,271, forward strand.
TCCCCCGTCTCGACGAGGGGGCAGCGGCGGTTCCTGTGGGTCTCGACCCCGCCGCACAGCGCCACGTCGTAGCCGGCCTCGCGCAGGATCCGCTCGGCCGCCGTCTGGATGGATCCGTCGGCGTTCTCGATGAGCACCCGCCGCCTGCCGTCACGCGACGCCGGCCAGCCCGCCGCCGCCTCCTGGTGCTTCCGGCGTCCGAACATGGCCTCGGCCCCCTCCTGACGCGCGTGTCATGAGGATACCGGCATCGCCGGGCCGGGTCAGGACCGGCGCGGGTCCTCGCCGACCGCCGCGGCCCGCTGCGCGAGGAGCGACTCGATGCGGACCAGCGCGTCGACGGTCCGCCGCTGCTCCTCCACCAGCCGCTGCGTCTGCTCCCGCTGCTCGTGGACGGCGCGCAGCAGCCAGTACCGGAGGTAGCGCCCCAGGGAGAAGCGCAGGTACAGCGCCGCGCCGATCGTCGCCACGGCCACGCCGGCCAGCCCGCCCGACAGCACGTAGGGGACCTGGTCCGCGACGTAGAGGGTGCCCGACGCCCCCCACCAGCCCGCCACCACGAGCGCAAGGCTCGCGACGAGGAGGATCCCGGCGAGGACGAGCATCCGCGTCTCGGGACCGTGGGTCCCCCCGACCCGCAGCGCGGCGACGGCCTCCTCGAGACGCTCCTCCCGCCCCGACGGGGTTGCGCCGTCGGCGATGTCGGCGATGTCGGTGATGTGGTCCGTGTGGGTCACTGGTCACCCCCAAGCGTGGTTCCCGTCGACCGACGGGACCGACAACGGTGTGGCGCGCTCACGTCGCCCCCCGGCAGGCGGCCTCGCGCAGGCCGAACAGCTCGTCGAGGGCCTCGACCTGGTCGGGACGCAGCGTCCGGCTCGGCCGAAGCGAGGCGTCGAGCCCGGCGAGGCCGTCGGGCGCCCCGGCTCCCTGGCCAGGCCGCCATCCGACGAGGCTCCGCGCGACCCGACCCAGGCTCACCGCGAGCCCCTCCCGGTGCCGGGCCAGCGCCACCGCCGCGAGCGCGGGTCCGATCGCCGCCACCCACGTCGCGCCCGGGAGCTCCTCGGAGACGATGGTCATGGCCGCGATCACGAGGCCGCCCACGAGCGGGCCGGTCGCCGCCCCGATGCCCCCGATGACCGCGAGCAGCAGGATCACGAGGCCGCTCACCATGGTGAAGCTCTGGGCCGACACCGACTCCCGGAGCGCCGCGTACAGGGCTCCGGCCAGGCCGGCCATCCCCGCGGACAGCGCGAAGACCGCGAGCTTGGTGCGGGTGAGGCTCATGCCGAGCGTGGCGCAGGCGACGGGACTGTCGCGCAGCGCGACGAGGCGGCGCCCGAACGAGCCCCTGCGCAGGGCCAGCACGAAGACGCCCGACCCGGCGTACGCGACGGCCAGGACCACGAACCAGGCCCGGTCCCCCTGCAGGGACCACCCCAGGACGTCGAAGCGGTCGACGTCGACCGAGCCGGTCCAGAACAGCCGCCGCTGCGGGAAGATCATGTTGTCGACGAGGACGGCGAAGGCGAGGGTGGCGAGGGCCAGGTAGAGGCCCTGGAGGCGCAGGGCGGGCAGCGCCACGAGCGCGCCGACCGCGGCCGGCACGGCGACCGCGAGCACCAGCCCCCACAGGGCGCCGTCGACGCCGTACTTCGCCATCATCACCGCGCCGAACCCGGCGAAGCTCAGCTGGCACAGTGACACCTGCCCCGCGAACCCCGTGAGCGGCACGAGCGAGAGGCCGATGAGCCCCAGGGCCAGGCCCTCGCCCACCCGCGACAGCGTGCGGTCGCCGAGGAGGCCGGACACGACGAGCGCGGCGGCGACCAGCAGCACGGCGCCGGCCACCGACCGGCGCAGCGACGGCACCCCGGTCGTGACCGCCCGCATCGCCCGCGCCCCCCGCAGCCGGGCCTCGGGCAGCAGCAGCAGGACGACGAAGAGCATGACGACCGGGAGCGACGCGTTGAGCCCCGGGAGCCAGTCGGGGAGGCGGTCACCGGGGAAGGCCTTGGGAAGGTAGCTGATGGCGTAGGACTGGAGGAGCCCGAGGATCATCGCCCCGGCGAACGTGAGCGGCAGGCTCCGGAGCCGGCCCACCACCGCGGCCGCGTACGCGTTGACGACCAGAAGGGTGAGCGGGACGACGTCGAGGGTCAGGACCGGGGCGAGGAGGATGCCGGCCAGCGCGGCCATCGAGGCCCCCACGGCCCAGGCGAGGGTGCTCGAGCGCGAGGGGCGCATGCCGTTGAGCGACGCCAGGTCCCGATCGTCGACCACCGCTCGCATGGCGATCCCGCTGCGGGTCCGGTGGAGGAGGAGGCGCAGCCCGACGGCGGCTGCCACCGCCACCAGGAGGGTGGTGGCCTGGTGCCAGCTCACGAACGCGCCCGCGGCCCGGAAGCCCTCGAGGCCGAAGAAGGGGCGCACGACCCGTCCGACGTCGGGCTTCCAGACCGTCCGGGCGAGGCCGATGCAGCCCGCGAGCAGGCCCACGGTGACGACGAGGTTGGCCGCCAGCGGCGCGTCGCGCAGGGGGCGGACGAGGAATCGCTCGATCGCCGCGCCGGCCAACGGCGCCAGGACGAGGAGCAGCGCGGCCAGGGCCAGTGGGGTCGGCCAGTGGTGATGGTGGTGGAGCTCCCAGTAGACGAAGGCGGCCAGCATCCCGATCGCGCCGTGGGCGAAGTTGAAGATGCCCGACGTCGTGTAGGTGAGCACGAGCCCGCTCGCCGCCACCGAGTAGGTGGCCCCGGTGACCAGGCCGAAGATCGTGAGCCGCACGAACGTGGTCACGGCACCTCCACCTCGGCGACGTTCCCGGGCGAGCAGTCGAACCCCTCGTCGGGGTGGACCCGCACGAACTCGCCCCCTCGGACCTGCAGCTCGACGAAGCACGGTCCGAGCCGGCGACCAGCCGGGTCGCTGGGGCCGTGGATGCCACCTCCGGTCCACTCGTGGACCTCCCCGAGGGCGGCAAGGAGGCCCTCCCGGGTCACCTCGGACCCGAGCGAGTCGACGACCGTGGCGAAGAGCAGCCCCGCCGACCAGCCCAGCGCCCCCAGCGCGGTCGGTGTCGACCCGGGGTTCGTGCGCCCGTACCAGTCGAGGAACCGCGCCATCTCGGGTTGGGCGCCGGCCTCCTCGAACGGCCACGTGGAGACGTACAGGTAGGTCCCCTCGGCCGCCGACCCCGCTTGCTCGAGGTAGCCGGAGGTGTACTTCTCGGAGTTGGCGTCCATCACCTCCACCGTCACCCCCTGGGCCTGGAGCTCCTTCTGGAGGCGGGCCATGTTCGTGAACTCCGAGGACACGAACACGTAGCCGACGTCCTTCTCGCGCAGCTCCTCCACGTGGGGCCCCCAGCTCGTCTCGATCACGCCGACGGGGGCCACGTGGACGAACTCGAAGCCGACCTGCTCGTAGGCCGCCACGTGCTTCAGGGCCTGGGTGTGGGTGAGCGGGTGGTCGGAGTAGAAGAGCGCGGCCCTCCGGACGGCGTCGGGGTGGTGCTCGACGTAGTAGCGGGCCTGGCCGACCTGGTACTGGTCGGCGGGATTCGGGTAGGCGTCGAACACGTTGGCGGCGCGGGCGTGGGCCACGCTCGTGCTCGTGGCGGGGACCTCGGGGATCCCGCACGCGATCGCGGGCTCGACCCCGGCGTCGTCGAGGACCGCCATGGACCCGACGAGGGCGAGGGCCTGCTCGCAGGCCTCCTCGACCCGGAGGCGGTAGTCGAAGAAGGCCGAGTCGAGCGTGAGGAGGCGGAGCGCCCGGCCGTTCACCCCGCCCACGCTGTTGCACCACGCGACGAACGCCTCCATGGCGTCCTGGTTGGCCTGGAACAGACCGGGCGCCGGGCCGCCGACGTCCTGGATGGTGGCCACGGTGATCTCGGTGTCGGTGACGCCGACGTCGGTCGCCCCCGAGGCGTCCCCGGGCCCGCAGGGCCCTCGTCGCCCGGTCGGTCCTCCTCGGGCGCGGTGGTCGTGGACCCGGACGCGCCCACCGGCGTCGCCGTGGGTGCGACGTCACCCAGCTCCAGGGCCTCCCCCACCGCGCCCTGCCACGTGTCGCGGTCCACCCGCGACCCGCACGCGGTCGCGACGATTGCCGTCACGACGGCCGCAACGAGGAGCCGGCCCGTGGCGGTCGGCCGGCCGCCACGACGGTCACCGGGACGAGCCGCGCGTCCAGCCGACGTTGCGCTCGTCACAGCTGAAGCCCTCGTCGGGGAAGACCCTGGCGAACTCGCCGTCTCGCACCTGGAGGATGACGACGCACTCGGTGAGCCCGTTCGACCCCGGGTCGGTGAGGCCGTGGATGCCCCGACCGGTCCACTCGTGGACCTCCCGGAGGCCGGCGAGCAGGCCCTCACGGGTCACGTCGCTGCCCAGCGAGTCGACGACGGTGGCGAAGAGCAGCCCGGCCGACCAGCCGTGGATCGCGAGAGAGGTCGGCTTGGCCCCCGGCTTGGCCTTCTCGAGCCACTCGAGGTACCGCTGGAGCTCCGGGTTCCCGTCGGCCTCCTCGAAGGGCCACGTGCTCACGAGCACGTACGCGCCTTCGGCCGCCTCGCCGGCCTGTTCGATGAAGTCGGGGTCGTAGGACTGGGCCCCGATCTCGACGATGGGCACGTCCACCTGCTGCGCGTGCAGCTCGCGGACGAGCTTCACCGGCGCGGTGAAGTCCGCCCACACGGTGACGTAGCCGACGCCCTTGCTCCGCAGCTCCTCGGCGTGGGGCCCCCAGTTGAGCTCCGTGATGGGGATCGCGGCCTCGTGGACCCACGTGAAGCCGGCCGCCTCGTACGCCTCCATCTGGAGGTACGCCCGGTCCTTGGTCGTGGCGGCGTCCGCGTAGAAGATCGCGGCCTTCTCCACGGCGTCGGGGAAGTGCTCGGCGAAGTACCAGGACGCGCCGGCCTGGGTCTGGTCGGACGGCGAGGGCACCGCCGTCACGGTGAGCGGCGCGTCGGCGTGAGCAGGGGTCGACGTGAACGCGGCGACCTCCGGGATCCCGCACTCGGACTGCGGCTCGACCGTCGCGTCGTCGAACACGTATCCGCTGCCCACGATGGCGAAGGCCTCACGGCAGGACTCCTCGATCGCGGGGCGGGGTTCGAAGAGGCCCGTGTCCTTCTCGAGCAGCCGCAGGGTCCGCCCGTTGACCCCGCCGAGGCTGTTGCACCAGGCCACGAACGCCTCCATGGCGTCCTGGTTGCCCTGGAACATGCCCGGGACCGGGCCGCCGATGTCCTGGATGGTGGCGATGGTGATCTCGGTGTCGGTGACGCCGACGTCGGTCGCCCCCGAGGCGTCCCCGGGCCCGCAGGGCCCCTCGTCGCCCGCTCCGCCATCCTCGGGCGCGGTCGTGGTCGTGGACCCGGACGCGCCCGGCGGCGCCGTCGTCGTCCCGGGTTCGACGTCACCCGGCCCCATCGCTCCCTGCCACGTGTCGCGGTCCACCCGCGACCCGCACCCGGCGGCGACCAGCACCGCCGCCACCCCGACCGCGATCCGACGCCGTCTCGCCCGGATCTTCGCCGTCACCGGACCCCCAGGCTCCGCGTATTGCAACACGTTCTACGCTAACGGTTGCCGCGAGCGTTCGCAATCGCCGCGTTCCGCCGCGCTCCGGACCGCGCCGGGGGATCAGCGGGCGCGCACCACCCGGCGACGGTGGCGAGCCCAGACCAGGACGGCGACGGTGAGACCGGCGACCGCGAGGGTGGCGTAGAGGGCGCGGCGGTCGGTCTCCTCGCCGTAGTGGGACGCCGGGACCGAGAGGACGTAGCCGGCCGCGGCCAGGGCGGGGGTGGGCCGGCGGGGGTGATCGTCAGGGTGCCGGCGCGCAGCGCGACGAGAGGGGTTGAGCTGCCCGGAGCAGAGCCGGGCCATGTCGAGCCAGGGGCCGGCCAGGACGGGCGCGCCCGGCGCGGCCCCGTCGCTGATGCGGACCCGCCCCGGCGCGAAGTCGACCGTGACGGCCAGGCCCCGGTCCGCCGCCTGCAACACGACCCCCCCGCGCCCGGGGGGCCCCCCGCCGCGGCGGGGGGGGGGCGGGGGTGGGCCGGCCGCGGGCGGGGCGCGCCCCCGGGGCGGCGCGGCGGGGGCCACCGGGGGGGGGGCCCGCCCAGGCCGCCCCCCCCGCCGGGGGGGGGGGGGGGGGGGGGCGGGGGGGGGGGGGGGTTTTTGGGGGGGGGGGGGGGGGGGGGGCCGGGGGGTGTTGGGTGCTGCCGGCCATGTAGAGGCCCTGGATGGGGGTGCGGTACTGGCCGAGGGTGGGCAGGGGCCGCCGGTCGAGCATGTTGTCGAGGTTGATGTCGCCCATCATCCAGTCGCCGCGGATCATGTTGGGGAGCTTGCGGGCGATGTCGTGGGGGTGAAGACGGCCCAGTCGATGATGGTGCGGTCGGTGAGGTTGGGGGCGTATCGGGCCCAGGCGTCGATGCAGCGCCGCCCGTACCAGCGGCCCAGGTCGTCCCAGGCGCCTTCACCGCCGTCGGCGAGCGCGAAGGGAGCGAACTGGCGCAACAGGCCGGGGTAGTGCCCCTCGGGAGCGTCGGTGGGGTCATAGAGGCTGTTCACCGCGGCGTTGGGACGCGGGTCGGGCAGCCCCCCGGCCCGGATCGTGGCCCACTCGGCATCCAAGGCGTCGGTGGAGGCATACCCGCAGTTGACGACCCAGGCCCGGTTCACGTCCGGGTCGAACTCGGCCGCGCTGTACTCGGGCAGCGCGCTCATCGCGAGATGCACCGAGAACAGCGTCCAGTCCTTGTGGGCCACGTCGCTCTTGACCTCCTGGACGAACCCGGCGTCCAGCGCCGAAGGGTCGATCATCTCCAAGAAGGTCTGTTCCACCGAGACCGTCGAGGCGACGGCCCGGCGGGCTTGGATCTCGGTCCCGTCGCCCAGACGCACCCCCCACCGCCCGGCCGTCCTCGACCACGATGCCGACCACCTCGGCGTCCGAGACCATCACCCCGCCGTGTTGGGCCAGATCCCGCCACAAGGCATGGGCGAGACGATGCGAACCACCCACGCACACATGCCAGTTGTCGATCTTGCCGACCAGCAACGGATACCCGATCGCCAACCCCGCCACATCGTTGGTGTACGAGCACACCGCCCCGTGGAACGCCAGATGCGCCTTGATCTTCGGATGGGAGAAATGCCGGTCCAGGAACTGGTTGATCGACTCCCGCCGCAACCGCACCGACAAGAACTCGCTGCGATCCTCCACCCCGAAAGCCGCCAACGCCTTCGTCAACTCCTTCACCGACAACGGCGGCTGGTACATCAACGTCCCCAACAACAGATCCACGAACCCGTGCGCCTCGCCGTACAGACGCTCGAACGTCGCCGCGTCCTCCTCGGAGAACCGCGCCATCGACGCCAACGTCTTGTCCATCTCCGCATGCACCGTCAAGGCCGTACCGTCATCGAACACCGACGCCATCTGCACATCCGGACGCACGTACTCCACCCCGTGACCCCGAACCTCCAGATCCCGCACCGGCGGCGCCATGTCCACGAACGTGTGATAGTTCGCATGCACGTTGTGCAGAAACCCCGGCTGGGTCAACTCCTCGGTGCACAACCCGCCGCCCTCCTCGTGACGGCGCTCCAACACCAACACCTCCAACCCACACCGAGCCAGATACGCCCCCAACGTCAACCCGTTGTGCCCCGCCCCGATCACCACCACGTCGTAGGCGTCCCGCATCACGACCTCCGGCCCGGACTCCGACCTCGATCCTCGCGAGCATCGCGCGAGATCCTTCGTAGAACAGGTTCTACCGCGCTGCTTCCGGCCGTCAAGCCCGGGGCGGCCGGCCGCGACCGGTGCGCCCGGGCCCCACCGCCCTCCCCGGCGTCCCCTTCCGTTCCTCGCGAGCGTTCCTTGCATTCGCCGGGCGCCCTGCCTACGGTGATACCGGTTCTCGTTCGCGGGGCCCGCGGTCCGGGTGGCCGTCGGCACACCCGGCCCGGGAGGTGGCGTCGTGAAGCTGGTGGCGTCGTGAAGCTCAAGTCGCGTGGTCTCGGGCGCAAGGAGCTCGTCATGGACTTCCGGGAGTACCGGGTGGTCCGTGACGGGAACGAGATCGTGGTCATCGGGACGATCCGCGAGCCGGTGCGCTGGGACTTCAGCATCCGCATGTGCGAGGACGACCTGGCCGGCGTCGCCCGCGTCGCCGTCCAGCGGCCCGTGCTCCGCCTGATGCTCCGCTCCCTGTTCAAGCGGCGCAAGGCCCACCACTGGAACCAGGACCGGGCCGAGCACCTCGCCGCCGCCAGGGCCGCCCGCCGCGCGACCTTCGAGAAGCCCGTCGACGAGCTCCTCGAGCAGGCCGGGGCGGGGACCCCGAGGGCCAAGCGGCTCCAGGCGGTCGACGACGACGCCGAAGCCGAGGCGCCGCCGCGCCGCCGGCTCGGCTTCGGCTCCCGGCGGGGGGCCGTGGCCGCCGATCCGCCCGCGCCGGGCGACTCGCCCGACACCGCGGACCAGAGCGACTCCGCCGTCTCCTGAGCCGGGCCGCAGCCTCGGCCAGGGCCCGGGCCCACGGCCACCATTGAAACCCGTTCTCGTTCGTGCCATGCTCACCGCGCGACCGAACGGGAGGGTCGATCATGGGTAGGTCCGCGGCACGTCGGTCCCCGGAGGGCTCCCGGAGCCCACGTTCGTGGCGTCGGCGCCTCCCGGCGACGATCGCCGTCCTGGCCCTCCTCGTCGCGGCCTGCGGCAGCCGCACCGACTCCGGCGACGAGGCCTCGGACACGACCGGCGCCACCACGGCGACGACGTCGGCCCCGACGGAGACGACCGCCGCCGTCGCCGACGGCGACCCGGACGCGCCGTGCGGGCCCGGTGACGCCGGCGGCGCCACCGAGGTGGGCGTGACCGACGACGCGATCGTCATCGCCAACATCGCCGACATCGGCGGCCCGATCCCGGAGATCTTCGTCGACAACCGGCGCGCCATCCAGGCGTTCGTCGAGTACTGCAACAGCCTCGGGGGCATCAACGGTCGCCCGCTGGAGCTCCTCGAGCTCGACTCGGCGCTCACCGAGTACCGGGCGGCCGTGGAGCGGGCCTGCAACGAGGCGTTCGCGATCGTCGGCGGCGCCTCGGTGTTCGACGACACCGCCGTCGACGTCAGCGAGGGCTGCGGCATCCCCGACATCGTGGGCTTCGCGGCCTCCCCCAAGCACCAGCTCGCCGCGACGGTGATCATGCCGTCGCCCAACAGCCCGAGGACCCAGCCCGTGGGCGCCGGGCGCTACATCATGGAGACCTACCCGGAGGCGGCCCAGAACGCGGCGATCTTCTACGCCCCCTCCGTCGCCAAGACCTCGGCCCTCAAGCAGATCGAGGGCTACGAGTCGATCGGGTGGAACTTCGTGCTCAAGCAGGAGGTCCCGATCAACGAGACCAACTGGGGCCCGCGGGTCGAGGCCCTCCGCTCCAGCGGCGCCCAGTACGTCTTCATGCAGGCCGAGTACGGGATGCTCGCCGGCCTGCTCAAGGAGATGAAGGCCCAGGGCGTCGAGGTCCAGGTGGTCGAGGGCGGCTCGGCGATGTACAAGCAGGAGCTCCTCGACGCCGGCGGCGACGCCGTCGAGGGTCTCCTCATCAACTCCTCGACCTGGCCCCTCTTCGAGATCGACCAGAGCCCCGAGCTGGGCCGCTACGCCGAGTGGCTGGAGACGACGAACCCCGGCGCGGAGCCGGCCGGGCTGGGGATCCAGAGCTGGTCGGCCGGCCTGCTGTTCGCCACCGCGGCGAAGGCGCTCGGCAGCGACCTGACCCGAGCGGGGCTGCTGGACGAGCTCCACTCCATCCACGAGTGGGACGGCCACGGCATCCACGGCACGAGCGACCCGGGCGCGGGGATGCCGTCGGGCTGCTTCGTGTACCTGCGGGTCGAGGGCGGCGAGTTCGTCCGCCACTACCCCGACGAGGGCTTCTCCTGCGACAGGGAGCGCAACATCGTCACCGTCACCGGGACGTACGAGTGACCGACGGCCCCGACCGGCCGTGACGACCTTCGTCCGCCTCTCGATCTTCGGCCTCGTCGCCGGGGGCATCTACTTCGTCGTCGCGAGCGGGCTCGTCCTCACCTACGCCACCACGGGCGTGTTCAACTTCGCCCACGGCGCCTTCGGCATGCTCGCGGCCTTCTGCTACTGGGAGCTGCGCTTCAACCTCGGGTGGCCGGCACCGCTCGTGCTGGTGCTCGTCATCGGCGTCGGCGCGCCGCTGGCCGGGATGATGGTGGAGAAGGTGCTGGTGCGCCGGCTCCACGGGGCACCGCTCGCCACGACCCTCGTCATCACCGTGGGGCTCCTGGCCGGGCTCATCGGGATGGCCCAGCACGTCTGGAAGCCGGAGGCCCGTCCCTTCCCCGGGTTCTTCGACCCCGAGGGGTTCCACGTCCTCGGGGTCTTCGTCACCTGGCACCGGGCCATCACCGTGCTCGTGGCCATCGCGGTGGCGGTCGGGCTGCGGATCGTCCTCTACGACACCCGGTGGGGGCATCTCCATGCGCGCGGTCGTGGACGACCGTGACCTCGCCGCCCTCAACGGGGCCCGTCCCGCCCGCACCAGCTCGCTGGCCTGGGCCCTCGGGGCGGCGCTGGCGGCGCTGGCCGGCGTCCTGCTCGCCCCGGTGCTGATCCGGCTCGACATCGTCCCGCTCACCCTGCTCGTGCTCGACGCCTACGCGGCCGCCGTCGTCGGGAGGCTGCGGAGCCTGCCCCTCACCCTCGTGGGCGCCCTCATCCTGGGGTTCCTCCAGTCGTACTCGATCGGCTACCTGCCCCGGCTCTTCCCCGACAACGCCCTGCCGTCCTGGCTCAGCGGCATCGGCGCGGCGCTGCCGGTGCTCATGCTCTTCGTCGTGCTCCTCCTCCTGCCCGAGGCCCGCCTCCGGGGACCCGCACCCTCCAGGCCGCGTCGGTGCGGGTGGCCGGCCTCCGCCAGTCCCTGCTCGGCGCGGCCGCGCTCGTCGTGGCGGCCGGGGTCGTGGTGAGCCTCCTCGCCGAGCGCGACGTGCTGCGGGTCGGCCACGGTCTGGCGATCGCCCTGGTCGTCCTCTCGATGGTCCCCCTCACCGGTTACGCGGGCCAGGTGTCGCTGTGCCAGCTCACGTTCGCGGGCATCGGGGCGTACTGCGCGTACCGCTTCGGCGAAGACGGGTCGCTCATGGGACCCGCCGTCGCGGTGGTCGTCACCGGGGCGGTCGGCGCGCTCGTCGCCCTCCCCGCGGTGCGCCTCCAGGGGCTCTACCTCGCCCTCAGCACGCTGGCCTTCGCGGTCTTCATGGACGTGATGGTCTTCCAGCACCCCCGCGTCTTCTCGGTCGGGAGCGTGATCCTCGACCGGGTCGAGATCCTGGGGGTCTCCTTCGAGGGCGAGCGGGCCTACTTCATGCTCCTCGCCGCCGTCTACGGGGCATGCGCGGTCGGGGTGCTGGCGTTGCGGCGCGGTCGCCTCGGCCGCCGCCTCGTCTCGCTGCGGGACAGCCCCGCGGCCTGCGCCACGCTCGGCCTCAGCGTGACCCGTACCAAGCTCGTCGTCTTCACGCTCTCGGCCGCCATGGCCGGCTTCGGCGGCGCGATGTTCGCCGGCCTGCGCGTCGCGGTCGGAGCCAACGACTTCACGATGGTCGACGGCCTCCAGATCCTGCTGCTGGCGGTCATCGGCGGCATCGCCACCGGCAGCGGTCCCCTGTTCGCCGGGACCATGTTCGCCATCATGGCCATCGTCTCCCAGGAGATCTCGTGGCTCTCGTGGCTCCACGCGGTCGGTCCGGCCCTGGTCGGGATCGGCATGGCCCGCCACCCCGAGGGCGTCGTGGTGAAGATCGGCGAGCTGTGGCGGCGTGTGCGGGCCCGGCGGGTCGAGCCCGGGAAGGTCCCGCGGGTGGAGGTCACCCTCACCTCCCGCCTCCCCTTCGGCGCCCGGCTGGCCCCCGAGCAGGCCCGCACCCTCGACACGGCCCTCGGCATCGGCGCCACCTGCCCCACGGCCGGCGACGGCGCCCGCGTCCCGACCCCCGTCCTTGCCGGATCGGGCGCTGACGGGTTAACCTGAAACCGGTTCTAGTAGAACTGGAGTGCCGGCATGACGGACGCGTGTCACGCGGCCGCCCGGCACGCAGCGAGCGGAGGGGGCCGACGCGGCGTCGCCGTGGCGACCGTTGCGGATCAGCGCCTCCCCGCGCGGCACGCCCCTGCCCTCGTCGGCGGGCGCGCGCGCCCCGCCGACCCCCGTCGACGAGGATCGAGGAGGTCCCCGGATGGCACAGGTGAGCGCACCGCGGCGCGCGGTGGACGCGGCGACCGGCGAGGCGCTGCCGGGGAGGAACCGGTTCGACTTCGTCGTGGCCGGCGGCGGACCGAACGGGCTGGGGATCGCCGCCTACCTGTCGAAGTGGGGCTTCTCGGTGTGCGTGCTCGAGGCCCGCCCCGAGGTCGGCGGCGGCGCCGAGAACGCCGAGCCCCTCCCGGGCCACTCGATCGATCCCCACGCCTCGTTCTTCTACGGCGCCCAGGGGCCGGGAGTGGAGCAGCTCGAGCTCGGCCGCTACGGGTTCCGCCTCACCCACACCTCGGGGAGCGCGTCGTTCACGTCCGACGGGCGCTCGATGATCCACGGCCGCGACATCTACGAGAGCGCCCTCGCCCAGGACCCGGTCCGCTACCTCGAATCCCTCGGGGGGACGGCCGACGGGGCGAAGTTCTTCATCGAGTTCATGGCCAACCTCCAGCCCAGGGTCCAGCAACTCCTGCGCAGCCTCTACTGGACCCCGCCCTACGACCACCGCTGGCGGGTCCCCCGCGAGGAGCTCCCCGAGACGAGGATCTTCAAGGAGATCGTCCCGACGTGGGACGACGCCTTCCTCGACATGTCGCTCTACGACTTCTTCGCCACCATGGACCTCCCCGACCCGCTCATGTGCGCCCAGCTCATCAACGCCTGGGGCAACGGGCCTCACCCGTACTACAAGGGGATGCTGATCCCCGCCTTCGGCGTCGGCCAGCTCATGGGCCCCACCAGCCCTCGCCCGTCGGTGGCATGCACTCCCTCGTCCACGCCATGGCCCGCTGCGCCCTGGCCCACGGGGCCCGCATCTACGTGAACTGCCCGGTCACCGAGATCGTCGTCCACGACGGCCGCGCCGTGGGGGGTGCGGGTGGCCGACGACGGCGTGCTCGGGGAGAAGACGATCTGGGCCGACATGGGGGTCATCAGCGGCACCCACGTCAAGCACCTCCCCGACCTCGTCGGCCGGGGCAACCTCGCCCCCGAGCTGGCCCGGCGCATCGACGACCTCAGCCTCAAGGGCGGCAGCCTCTGGGTGGCCAACATGGTGGTCAACGAGCTCCCCCAGCTCACCCTGGCCCCCGAGCTCAACCAGCCCGGCACCGAGCTCACCGTCACCGTGCTCAACGCCGACACGCCCCAACTCCTCGAGCTCATGCGCGACGTCCACACGTTCCGCACCCACCCCACCGACCCCGACCACTTCGCGGGCCTCTGGATCATCTGCCAGGACGTGCGCGACCAGACCCGGGTCCGCCCCGACGGACGCCACGTCCTCTACTTCAACGTCCAGGTCCCCGCCCCCGAGGAGCACCGCGACGGCCCCCTCGCCGTCAACCAGGCTCGCGACGAGATCGTCGAGAACTGCAAGGCGGTCGTGCGGAAGTACGCACCGAACATGACCGACGACAAGTACGTCGAGGTCTTCGTCAACAGCCCCTACGACTCGTCCATCCGCAACATGGGGTTCGTCGGTGGCCAGTGGATGGGCCTGCGCGAGTCCGAGAACGAGTGGGGGGTCAACAAGCCCCTCCCGGAGCTCGCCCGCTACCGGACCCCGATCGACGGCCTCTACCTCTGCCACCAGACCTCCCACCCCGGTGGCCTCTGCCTCATCGCCGTCCCCTACAACCTCATGCACATCCTCCACGAGGACTACCCGGAGATCTCCGCGACGACCCCCGACTGGTGGTACCCGTCGCCCTGGCACATCACCGACGAGCAGGGAGGGACCGCGTGAGCGACCACGACGCCATCGTCATCGGAGCGGGCTACGGAGGGGTGACCGTCGCCTCGCTGCTCGCCCGGGAGGGCCGGCGGGTCCTGCTGGTCGACAAGAACGAGCAGGCGGGCGGTAAGGCCATGACCGTCCGGCGTCGTGGCTACGCCTACGAGCTGTGGCCCGTGCACGGCCTGCCGGCCCGCGACTCCCGGCTCCACGAGCTCGTGCGCACGCTCGGGGTGGGCGACGACTCCCTGTTCCTGATGCCCGACGGGCCGAAGGTCGGCGAGCGCTTCTACAAGCGGCCCGACGGCACGTGGCAGCACGACCCGCCGATCGACGACACCACCGGGGGGACACCGACGATCGAGCGAACCCAGCAGCAGCTCGACGTGAGCGACGAGGAGATGGCGAAGTTCGTCGAGATGGCGACCGCGATCGCCACGATGCCCGAAGAGGAGATCGACGCCCTCGACGACGTCGGGATGCTCGAGTGGATGCGGGGCTTCGACCTGGCCGAGCCGATCATCACCCAGCAGGCCACGATGCTCAACCTCGTGTTCGTGGCCCCGGTCGACCGCATCCCGGTCTCCGAGGGTGTGCGGACCCTCCGCCAGCTCTTCCTCGGCGGCGGCCCCCGGTACGCGGCCGGTGGGTTCGGGCGGGTCGCCGAGCTTGCCGCGCGGTACGTCGACGACCACGGGGGCCGGTTCCTCACCGGGACGCGGGTCGAGACGATCCTCGTCGAGGGCGGCCGGGCCGTCGGGATCCGGACCAAGGACGGCGAGGAGCGCCGGGCCCCGGTGGTGATCTCGAACGCCGGCATCCACCCCACCGCCCTCGAGGCTCGCCCCCGAGGGGCGCTGCCCGCCGACTACGTCGAGCGGGTCCGGGGGCTCGAGCCCGGGTGGGGCATGGTCGGCCTGCGCTACTTCTTCAGCCGGCCCGTCTTCGAGGCCCGCACGGCGTCCATGTACTCCGACCAGAGCTGGCTCGACACCGACCGCTACGCCCGCCTCATGGCCAGCGAGTGGGAGCCCGACGTCCCGCTGGCCTACATCACCATCCCCTCGAACTGGGACCCCTCGATGGCTCCCCCCGGGCACCAGGTCGTGCAGGTGGGGATCCTCGGGTCCCCCGACCCGACCTCCGAGGTGAACGAGCGGCTCGTCGACCGGGCCGAGGCCACCATCGAGGAGCTCTGGCCCGGCGTCCTCGAGCACCTCGAGCGCAAGGAGCGCTACACGGCCCGCCAGGTCTCGAACCTCACCCGAGACTCGGCCGTACCGGGACAAGGTGGCGAGTGCATCGGCCTCGGCCAGGTGATCGGCCAGTGCGGCGGATCGAAGCCCGACGCCCGCACGCCCTTGCCCGGCCTCTACCTCGTGGGTTGCGACGCCGGTGGCTTCGGCTGCGGCACCCACCAGGCGGTCGAGTCGGGCTTCGCGGTGGCGGCGATGGTCCGTGCGGAGCTCGAGGCCCGCCAGCCGGCGTGACGAGGAGGAGAACACCGTGATCGACTACGACGTCATCATCGTCGGTGCCGGGCCCGGGGGGCTGACCTGCGGGGCCCGTCTCGCCCACTGGGGGCTGCGGACGCTCATCGTGGAGCGCAGCGAGCACCTCGGCGGCAAGGCAGTGGCCGGGGTGCGCGACGGCTTCCGGTTCGAGCTGGGCCCGAAGCTCCAGGTCCCGATGCGGGGCCACGCCTTCGAACGGCTCTTCGCCGAGCTGGGGATGCCCGAGCGGCTCGGTGCCATCCTCCCCGAGGGCGGCGGCTCGGCCTACCAGCGGGCGGGGTCGTCGGAGTGGGTGATCATCACCCCCGAGGACCGGGCCCGCCGAGCCCACCAGGGCCTGACGCCCTTCGACCTCTGGGGCCTCGACGACGCCCAGCGCGAGGCGGCCACCCGGATCATGGCCGAGATGGTCTCCCTCACCCGCGACCAGCTCGACGAGCTCGACGACGTGAGCATGGACGAGTACCTCGGACGGTATCCCGACATCCCCGGGCCCCTCTACAACAACATGGGGCTGCACTCCAACGCCTCGCTCGCCGAGCCGATCGACCGGGTGGCGGCCTCCGAGCAGATCAAGATCATCCAGCAGCTCGTCAAGGACACCGGGGCGGGCTACTACTACGGCGGTTTCGGCCGGATGCTCGAGGACCTCGGCGAGGCGTTCGTCGGCCTCGGCGGCGAGCTCCGCACCGGGACCGGCGTCGTCTCGATCGACGTCGAGGGCGACCGACGCCATCGGCGTGACCACGACCGACGGTACGTTCCGAGCCCCGGTCGTCGTGAGCGACGCCGGGATCCAGCCCACGGTGCTGAAGCTCGTCGGCGCGGAGCACTTCCCGACCGAGTACGTCTCCTACGTCTCGGACCTCGAGCCCGGGTGGGGCTGGGCCAGCGTCCGCTACTTCCTCGACCGCAAGGTCGTCGACGCGCCGATGTACACGATGTACGCGGAGGAGAGCTGGTACACCACGGAGCGCTACGCCCGGGTCCGGGCGGGCGAGGAGCCCGACGACGTCATCGTGTTCCTCACCGTGCCGGCGGCCATGGACCCGTCGATGGCGCCCCCGGGCAAGGAGTGCGTGGTGGCCGGCACCATCTGCTCCCCCGACCCCGAAGCGCCAGAGATCCCGATGCTCTACCGCAAGGTCGACGAGATGATGGCCCGGGTGTTCCCGGGGTTCATGGACGCGGTCGAGCACCGGGTCGCCGAGGGACCAGCCGAGGTCTCGGCCCATACGCGCGACTCGGTGGTGCCGGGGGCCGGCGGCGAGTGCGTGGGCATCGGCCAGGTCGTCGGCCAGTGCGGCACCAGGAAGCCCTCGCCGGTCTCGCCGCTCCCGGGGCTCTACTTCTGCGGTGCCGACGCCGGGAGCGAGGGGATGGGAACCCACCAGGCCGGGGATTCCGGGATGCGGGTGGCCGAGATCGTACGAGCGGCAGTGCCGCGGCTCCGCGCGAGGTGAGGCCGGTGCGACGCTTGCCGGGAGCTGCCCTCCCCCTCCACAATGAGGGAGAACGCGTTCTCGCCGCGGGGAGCGTCGCCATGGGCCAGCGCATCGTGGGTACCGGTTCGTGCTGAAGGTCGAGCAGGTCTCGGTCGTCTTCGGTGGCCTCCTCGCCCTCGATCGGGTCGATCTCGACGTCGAGGCGGGCCGGATCACGGGGCTCATCGGGCCCAACGGCGCCGGGAAGACGACGCTGTTCAACGTGGTCTGCGGCCTGCAGCCCACCACGACCGGACGGGTGTGGCTCGACGGCGTCGACATCACCCGGGCCAAGCCGCACCGGCGGGCCCGGCGGGGGCTCGCCCGCACCTTCCAGCGCCTGGAGGTGTTCGGCTCGCTCACGGTGCGCGAGAACCTGCTGGTCGCGGCCGAGATCAAGCAGGGCTGGACCCGTGACTCCTCCGACCCGCGGACCGTGGCCGAGCGCCTGCTGGAGCGGGTCGGACTGCAGGACGTCGCCGACCGGGGTGTCGACACCCTCCCGACCGGTCTCGCCCGCCTCGTCGAGCTGGCCCGGGCCCTGGCGTCGGGCCCACGGGTGCTGCTGCTCGACGAGCCGTCGTCGGGGCTGAGCGACGGCGAGACCGGCTCGCTCGGCGACCTGCTCGTCGACCTCGCCGCCGAGGGCCTCGGCGTCCTCCTCGTCGAGCACGACATGGGGCTGGTGATGCGGGTCTGCGAGCGCATCCACGTCCTCGACTTCGGTCAGGTCATCGCGGTCGGCACGCCCGCCGAGGTCCGCTCCGACCCCGACGTGCAGGCGGCCTACCTCGGCGCCGGGGCCACGGCGGATCGAGCTCCGGAGCCCGACGTTGTGGGCTGAGTGGGAGGCCCTCGCGGGTCCGGGCCACCGCCCCGTGCTCGAGCTGCGCGACGTGAGGGCGGGCTACGGGGCCATCGACGTCCTCTTCGGCGTCGACCTCCTGGTCCCCGCCGGCCAGGTCGTGGCCCTGCTCGGTGCCAACGGCGCCGGCAAGTCGACGACCCTCAAGGTGGCGAGCGGCCTGCTCCCCCCGACGGCCGGCTGCGTCCACCTGATGGGGCGCCACGTCAACGGTGCGACGCCCGACGCGCTGGCCCGGGCCGGCGTCTGCACGATCCCCGAGGGCCGGGGGATCTTCCCCAACCTGACCGTGCGGGAGAACCTGCGGATGGCGACCCACGCGGGGCGCCCGCGCCAGGAGATCGAGGACCGGGCCTACGAGCGCTTCCCGCGGCTCGGGGAGCGCCGCCACCAGGTGGCGGGCACGCTCTCGGGCGGCGAGCAGCAGATGCTCTCGATGGCCCGGGCTCTCGCCACCGACCCGGCCCTGCTCCTCCTCGACGAGCTCTCCATGGGTCTGGCCCCGATCATCGTGGAGCGGCTCTACGACCACGTGGCCGCGATCGCGGCCGAGGGCGTCTCGATCCTGATCGTCGAGCAGTTCGCCCACGCCGTGATGGGCGTGGCCGACATCGCCGCGGTCATGGTGCACGGCCGGGTGGAGCAGGTCGGGAGGCCGGCCGACGTCGCCGGGACGCTGGTGGGCACGTACCTGGGGACGAGCTCGTGACGGAACGCATGACCGGACGAACGGAAGAGAGCGTCGTGCAGCAGATGGACGTGCAGCAGATGGAACGGACGACCGAGTCGCCGCGGCTGGCCGAGTTCGAGCGGGCCGTCGAGGGCCTGCGCACGGCGAGTGACCTCCCCCGCTCCGAGCGGACGCTCCTCGGCCTGGGGCTCGTCCTCGTCGCGTTCCGGGTTCGTCATGTTCGCGGTCGGCTGGTACGGCGCTTCGGGGACCCGCGAGGTCTCCGAGCAGATCCCCTACCTCCTCTCGGCCGGTTGCGTCGGCCTCGGGGCCGCGGTGGCCGGGGCCGCCCTCTACCTGCGGTTCTCGCTCGGCCGCTACCTGCGGTACTGGCTGCTGCGCGAGATGCACGAGCAGCGCGAGCTCAACGACCGCGCGGTCGCCGCGCTCGAGCGGATCGAGGCGCTCCTACGGGCCGACGCTCGCGGTCACTTCCCGTCGGGGAAGTAGGTCTGCAGGTACCGCTTGACGTTGTCGGGGTACTCGAAGGGGAACTTCACCTCGAGGTCGTCGCACACGGCCCGCGAGGCGATGTAGCCGGGGCCGCCGATGATCATCCCGCCCGGGAACACCGAGGCACCGCAGAGGTAGAGACCGTCGACCGGCGTCCGGGTGTCGGAGCACTCGGCGTTGGGGCGGTTGGTCCCCATCTGCAGCGGGTTGTAGTCGCCGTGCTTGATCGACCCCCGCACCATGTTGGGCAGGCGCTGCTCGATCGTCCTGGGGCTCTCGACCACGACCTGGAGGATCGAGTCGCGGAACCCCTCGAAGTGGGCGTCGAGCAGGTCGACCACCCGGCGGACGATGTCGTCCTTCTGCTCCTCCCACGGGAAGTCGTAGGGAGCCGGCATCTGGAAGAACGACACGTGCTGGCCCTCGAGCTGGCTGAGGGTGTGGTCGAAGGCCGTCTCGCAGGTGAAGTGGCCGGCGATCTTGGGGAGCTGGCCCTGCTCGACGGCGTCGAGGAAGTCGGCCACGTCGTCGGGGCCGTCGAAGCCGAGGATGGTGGCGAACGGGTCGGCCCGACCGATCATCTGGTTGTTCGGGTCTGGGCGCCACGTCGGCTTGCCCTCGGTGGCGAAGAACACGCTGAGCAGCGACCACTTGTCCCAGTTCCAGCCCTCGGCCGACGCGCGGACGTCGTCGGGGACGTCCTGGGCGGGCAGCATGCGCAGGAACGTGCTCTGGGGGTCGAGGCTCGAGAGCACCGCGCGGCGGGCCTTGATGCGCCGGCCGTCCTCGCAGACCACGCCGGTCGCCCGGCCGCCCTCGGTCGAGATCTCCACGACCTCGAGGTTGTCGACGATGAGTCCGCCCTGGCGCAGGATCACCCGGGCCAGGGCGCTGGCGAGACGGTGGGAGCCGCCGAACACGAAGGCCTTCTGCATGCCCCGATCGATCATGAGCGGCACCATGAAGCCCATGCCGGACTCCCGGGGCGAGAGGCCCCACTGGCAGGCCATGTACAGCAGCGTGCCCTGGATCGCGGGGTGCAGCTCGTCGTAGCTGCCGATCAGCTCGTGGGCGCTCATCTCCGACACGTCGAGCATGTCCTGGCCGACCTGGGTCCGGTCGAGCGCCTCGGTGAGGTCGACGGGGGCGTCGGGCGGGAGGTAGGTGGCCGGGGCGAGGATCTCCTCGACGATCTTGTTGCAGCGCAGGGCCAGGTCGGCGAAGACCTCGGCCTGGCGCAGCCCGAACCACGCCACCGCGTCGCGGGTGTCCTCGAGGTTGTTGCACAGGTAGACGTAGTCGTCGCCGAAGACGCCGCCGACCTGGCCGAGCGGCTTGTGGTAGTGCAGGTTGCCGTGGGCGGCGAGGTCGAAGTCGTGCACCGGCGGCAGGTAGTCGACCATGTAGTGGTACGACGCGTGGGTGTTCGCGTAGTGGTGCGGGAAGAGGATCTCCTCGGTGGCCAGGCCCCCGCCGATCTCGTAGCGCCGCTCGATGACCGTGACGTCGAGCCCCGCCGCGGTCAGGTAGGCGGCCGCGATCAGCCCGTTGGGACCGGCGCCGATGACGACGACGTCGGTCTCCGACTCCATGGGGAACTGCTCGGTCACCGGGTGCCTCCTTCTTCGTCCGTGATGTGCCACGGCGACGGGTACCACCATTCGGGGGTGCTGGCCTCGATGGCCTCGTAGTCCTCACGCAGGATGTGCATGAGGTTGTACGGCACGGCGATGAGGCACAGACCGCCCGGGTGGGAGGTCTGGTTGCACAGGTAGAGGCCCTCGACCGGGGTCCGGTAGCGGGCCAGCTCCGGGAGCGGCTTGCGCTCCCACCACTCGTTCCTCGACTCGCGCATGCCCATCCAGTTGCCGCCGACGAAGGCCATGTTGCGGAACTCGGAGTCGCGGGGTGTGTTGACGTAGACCCCGAGGTACTTGTCGTCGGTCATGTTGGGCGCGTAGCTGCGCAGGAGCGCCTTGACGTTGTCGATGATCTCGGGCAGGCCCTCGTTCACCGCGTCGGGTCCGTCCCGGTGGTCCTCGGGCGCCGGCACCTGGAGGTTCATGTCGAACACGTGGCCCGGACCGCCCCGGAGCCGGCTGCGATCGTGGGACCCGTGCGAGACGAACCACACCCCGGCGTAGTGGTCGAGGTCGGTGGGGTGGGTGCGGTACGTGTGGACGTCGCGCATGAGCTCCATCAGCCGGTCCGAGTCGGCGTTGAGCACGAACGCGGTCGGGAGGGGGCCGTCGACGAACGCGTCCGGGGCGTCCTTGAACACGGGGGAACTCGGTGGTGACCAGGTTGGCCACGAGGAGGCTCCCGCCCTTGAGGCTGAGGTCGTCGACCCGGCGCACGAGCTCGGGCGCCAGGTTGTCCCGCCCCACCAGGTCGGGGAGCTGCTTGACGTGGGTGCCGTTGATGACGCCCATGTCGGCCCAGATCGTCTTCTCCTCGAGCACGGCGTCGTCCGCGACCCGCACGCCGAGGGCCCTCCCGTCCTGGACGATGATCTCGCTCACCGGGGCGTTCACGAAGATGCGGGCCCCGTGGGCCAGCGCGCAGCGGGCCATGGCGTGGGCCAGGGCGTGCATGCCCCCGACCGGGGCCGCGTTCGTGTACTGCATGGTCTGCAGCACCATGAAGCCCGGGACGGCCATCCCCTTCCACCACGGGTGGGGCCCGTTGCCCCAGGAGCCGACGAGGATCCCGCAGCGCAGGGGGTCGGGCAGGTCTATCTGCTCCAGCCACTCCCACAGCGACATGTGGAGGATGGCCTCGTCGAAGTCGGGGAGGGCGTCGCGCATGATGGTCGCGAAGGGCTGGGCCTCGACCGGGATGCCCCAACGCTCGTCGTAGGGAGGGGTCCAGAAGATGCTGCGGAGGATCTCCTTCATCCTCGGGACGATGTGGGTCATGAACTCGACGTAGGCCTTGGGGCCCTCGCGGTCGATGCCGAGCATCGCGGCGAACGACTCCGGGTCGAGGGCCCGGGAGTCGTGGTAGGCGTTGCGGGAGCCGGCGACGGCGAAGCCGTCGGGCCGGATGCTGATGCCCTCGGTGGTCGTGGAGAACCGCAGCCCGTACTTGCCCAGCTCGAGCTGCTCGAGCCCCGGGGCCGCCCCGCCGTAGAAGAACGAGGCGTGGGGGTCGCAGGAGTAGCCGGGGAGCGGCTCGACGTTCTCGGCCCCGCCCCCGATCTCGGGCCGGGCCTCGAGGATGCAGACCGAGAAGCCCCACTTCGAGAGGTAGGAGGCGATCCCCAGGCCGTTGGGGCCGCCGCCCACGACCACGAAGTCGTAGCGCTGCCTCCGGGCCATGGCCTCGCCGGTCGTGGGGTCGACCGTGGCCCGGATGGGGCGACTGCCTGTCGTGGTCGCCATCGGCACCTCCCGGCCTCCGCGCCCGCCTCCACGCTCGCCTGCGGCACGCGTAGAACCGGTTTCAGTCTAGGGGCCCCATCCCTCGATATCAAGGGTCGGGAATCGCGAGGTAGGTCCGCTCAGGCGACCGAGGTGGCCCCATGGAGGCCGTAGCGCGGGAAGGAGCCGAAGAAGCCCGTCTCGTGGAGGCCGAAGCCCGTGGGACCTCCGTCGACCTCGAAGCGGGCGGCGTGGTCGACGATGCCGAACCAGGCCCAGGTGTCGAGCTCGGCCATCGCCCAGCGGCGGCCGTCGACGACGAGCTCCCCGCGGTACATGCCGTGGCGGAAGTCGTCGCCGACGCCGTAGCCCGTACCGACCGCCACGTAGTTGTGCACGAGCGGCGTGACCGTGACGCCGAAGCCGCCGCCGGGGGCCTCGGGGAACTCGAGGCGCGAGGGGCCCTCGACCATGCGGGTGCCGGGCCGGAGCGTGTGGGCGAACTCGGGCCGGCCCAGGTCCTCGACCCGCCCGTCGGGCCAGAGCCGCACCGCTTCCTCGAGGGGACGCGTCCCGTCGGCCTCCTCGTTGCACAGGTAGAGGATCGAGTGGTCGTCGAACTGCATGGGCGCGTAGTTCCACATCCCCCGCAAGGAGCCCTGCCCCTCGTGGATGCCCGGCGGCTCGGGCTCCCCGACGGGCCGGACACCCCAGGAGCGGTCGCGGGTGCCCTTCCAGCGGTCCGGCGTCACGTCGAGGTGCCGGCCCCCGACCTCGATCCACCCGCTCCAGCAGCCCGTCTGGGCCAGCCGCTGGGTGTCGAAGAGGACCCGGCCCTCCCGGCGCAGGAGTTGCCGGGGCTCCTGGTAGGCCGGGATCGCGCCCTCCCACGTGAGGTCGCAGGCCAGCCCGTGCTCCGTGGGCTCCAGCACGAAGCGGAGCCGCCGCAGCGGTTCGACCACCTCGATCCGGAAGGGGCCGACGCTCGTGTCCATGCGGTCGCCCAGCACCCTGGACGCCCGCACCACGTGGTGGTGGTCGCCCAGGCGCACGCAGGCGAAGGCGTCCTGGGTGGCGAGGTTGGGGTACTGCCCCATCCCCATGACCATGAACAGCTCGTCGGAGCTGGCGTGCAGGTTGAAGTAGTAGCGGTCGTAGAAGTTCCGGTCGCTCGTGCCGACGAACCGGACCGGCTCGGACACCTGGTGGACCGGGTAGTCGTCCCACGACGAGAGCACGGGGCACCTCCCCCGGACGAGCGCCGCCGCCGGCGCCGGAATGGAACGGGTTCTGGTGCCCACCCTAGGCTGGCCCGGCCATGGGAGCCCAGGACGACCGAACCGGCGACGGCCCGGAGGCGGCGCGGCCGCCCCTGCTGCTCGTCCACGGGCTCGCCTCCTCGTTCGACCACGGCTGGCGCAAGCCCGGCTGGGTCGACCTGGCCACCGACGCGGGGCGCGCGGTCCCGCCGCTCGACCTCCCGGGACACGGGGGGACCCCGCCGCCGGCCGGCCCCGACGACCTCGCCGGTGCGCTCGCGGCCGCCGTGGCGCCCCACCGGCAGGTCGACGCCGTCGGCTTCTCGCTCGGCGCGCGGCTCCTCCTCGAGCTCGCCGCCCGGGAGCCGCACCGGTTCCGCAAGCTCGTGGTGATCGGAGTCGGCGCCAACCTCTTCCGCGAGGACGAGGAGCTGCGCCACCTCGTGGACGTGTTCGAGCAGGACCGGGCCGAGCCCGACGACGTCGTCGCGACGCTGTTCCTGCGCCTCGCCCACACGGCCGGCAACGACCCGCGGGCGCTCGCCGCCGTCCTCCGCCACCCCCACGAGCCGCTCGACCGGTCCACCCTGGGCCGGATCACCTGCCCGGTGCTCGTCGTGATGGGCGATCGGGACTTCGCCGGCCCGCCCGACCCCCTCGTCGAGGCCCTCCCGGACGCCGAGCTGGTCGTGCTCCCCGGCGTCGACCACTTCGGGGCCCCCAACGACTTCGGGGCCATGAGCCGGGCCCTCGCCTTCGTCGACGCCGACCCCTTCGGCTGACCCCGGCGGGCGGACGGGCCGGGCCGGCTACACGCGCTCGAGGATCGTGGCGGTGGCCAGGGCACCGCCGCAGCACATGCTGACGAGGGCGGTCTGGAGGTCGGCCCGCTCGAGCTCGTGGAGCGCGGTGGTGATGAGCCGGCTCCCCGTGGACCCCACCGGATGGCCCAGGGCGATGGCCCCGCCGTTGACGTTCACCCGGTCCATGTCGGGCTCGTGGACCCGGGCCCAGGACACGACGACCGAGGCGAAGGCCTCGTTCACCTCGAAGAGGTCGATGTCGCCGATCGTCATGCCGGCCCGGGCCAGGACCCGGGCGGTGGCCTCGACGGGCCCGTCGAGGTGGTAGTAGGGGTCCGAGCCCACCAGGGCCTGCTGCACGATCCGGGCCCGGGGCGCCAGCCCGAGGGCCTCGGCCCGCTCGCGCGACATCCACAGGACCGCGGCGGCACCGTCGGAGATCTGGGAGGACGTGCCGGCGGTGTGGATCCCGTCGGGGAGGACGGGCTTCAGGGCCTCGAGCGCCTCCTTCGTGGTCTCCCGCAGCCCCTGGTCGCGCGTGACGACCACCGCCTCGCCGGTGGGGTTCCCGTCGCCGTCGGCCACCGGTGCCTCGACGGGCAGCACCTCGCGCTCGAAGCGACCCTCCGCCCAGGCCCGCGCCGCGTGCTCCTGGGAGGCCAGTCCCAGCCACTCGATGTCGTCGCGGGTGATCCCCCGCCGCTGCGCGATGCGCTCGGCCGCCTCGAACTGGTTGGGCATGTCCCAGGGCCAGTCGTCGGGGCGGGACGTCCCGGGCCCGTTCCGCGCGGCGGCTCCGAGCGGCACCCGGCTCATGGCCTCGACGCCGCAGCCGATGCCGACGTCGATCGCGCCGGCTGCGATGAGCCCGGCCACGAAGTGGTTGGCCTGCTGGGCCGAGCCGCACTGGCAGTCGACCGTCGTCGCCGCGACCTCCGGGGGCAGGCCCGCGCCGAGCCAGGCGTTGCGGGTGACGTTCGAGCCCTGCTCCCCCGCCTGGGTCACGCAGCCGCCGACGACCTGCTCGACCGCCGAGGGCTCGATGCCGGCCCGCTTCACCACCTCGATCTGGGCCGCGGCCAGGAGCTTCGTCGGGTGCAGGCCGGAGAGCCAGCCGTTGCGCCTCCCGATCGGGGTCCGCACCGCTTCGACGATCACCGGCTCGGGCATGGGTGCTCTCCCTCTCTCAACGGTCCGCGCTCAACGGTCCACGCTCAACGGTCCACGCCGAGGACCAGGCCGCTCGTCGGGACGCCGGTCCCCGCGGTGACGAGGACGTGCTCGACCCCCTCGACCTGGTTGACCGAGCTCCCCCGGACCTGGCGGACGGCCTCGGCGATCCCGTTCATCCCGTGGAGGTACGCCTCGCCGAGCTGGCCCCCGTGGGGGTTCAGGGGCAGCCCGCCACCGATCTCGATGTTCCCGTCGCGCACGAAGTCCTTCGCCTCGCCCCGCCCGCAGAAGCCCAGCTCCTCGAGCTGCACGAGCACGAAGGGCGTGAAGTGGTCGTAGATCACGGCGGTCTGGACGTCGGCCGGGGTGAGGCCCGACTGCTCCCAGAGCTGGCGCCCCACCAGCGCCATCTCGGGCAGCCCGCTGATGTCGTCGCGGTAGTAGCTGTTCATCGACTCCTGGTCCCACTCCGAGCCCTGGGCCGCCGCCTCGACCAGCACGGCCGGACGGCGGAGGTCCCGGGCCCGCTCGGCGGTGGTGACCACGATGGCCTGGCCACCGTCGGTCTCCTGGCAGCAGTCGAGCAGCCGGAGCGGCTCCACGATCCACCGCGACGCCTGGTGGTCCTCGAGGGTGATCGGTCGCCCGTGGAACCACGCCTTCGGGTTGGTGGCCGCGTGCCTGCGGTCGGCCACCGAGACCCGCCCGAAGTCCTCGCTCGTGACGCCGTGGACGTGCATGTACCGGCGGGCGAACATCGCCACCCACGAGGCCGGGGTCACCAGCCCGAACGGGAAGTACCAGCCGTACTCCATCTCGGGCGAGTAGCGGTCGGTGCGACCGAAGCGGAACCCCGACCGCTCGTTGAACGCCCGGTAGCACACCACCACGTCGGCCACGCCGGCGGCCACGGCCAGGGCCGCCTGCTGCACCGTCGCGCAGGCGGCACCGCCGCCGTAGTGGATGCGGCTGAAGAACGTCAGCCGGGGCACGCCGAGGCTCCGGGCGACGTCGACCTCGAGGTTGGAGTCCTGGGTGAAGGTCACGAGGCCGTCCACGTCGTCGGGGCCCAGCCCGGCGTCGGTGAGCGCGGCCAGCACGGCCTCGACGGCGAGCTGGAGCTCGGACCGCCCCGACTCCTTCGAGAACTCGGTCGCCCCGATGCCGGCGATCGCGGCCCGTCCGCGCAGGCCCCGTGCCGGTGCGTTCGCGCTCACGCGGCCGCGCCCCGGGGCAGCGCGAGGCGGACCGTGCCCACGACGTGGTCGCCGAGGCTGTTGGCCCCCCGCACCGCGACGGTCACCATGCCCTCGTCCTCGTCGGTCTCGGTCACCCGCCCGGTGAGGCGCATCGTGTCGTAGGCGTAGTTGGGGGCACCGAGGCGGATGGACACGCTCTTGAGGATCGCCTCGGGACCGGCCCAGTCGGTGACGAACCGGCCCACGAACCCGTTCGTCGTGAGGATGTTCATGAAGATGTCCTTCGACCCCTTCTGGCGGGCCAGGTCGCGGTCGTGGTGGACGTCCTGGTAGTCGCGGGTGGCGATGGCCGTGGAGACGATCAACGTGGGCGTGAGCTCGATCGGGAACTCCGGCAGCTCCTGGCCGACCTCGACCTCGTCGAAGCGGAGCGTCGTCGCCCGGACCGGGGCCATCAGCCCTCTCCTCTCGCCCGCCACTGGGGCAGGATCCGCCCGTCGGCGCGCGGCTCGAACGTCACCTCGACCGGCATCCCCACGGCCACGTCGCCGGGCGCGACGTCGAGCAGGTTGCCGACGATGCGCGTCCCCTCCTCGAGCTCGACGAGGGCGACCACGAAGGGGTGGTCGCGACCGGGCACCGGAGGGTGGTGGTGGACGACGAAGCTGTGGACCTCACCCCGACCGCTCGCCACGACGTGGTCGCGATCGAGGGAGCGGCACACCGGGCACATCGGCCGGGGCGGGTGGCGGAGCCTCCCGCACGAGGTGCACCGCTGGATGCGCAGCTCGCCCCGGTCGAGGCCCTCCCAGAAGAAGGCCGAGTCCCGGGGCGGCGACGGGAAGCCGGGCGGCGGGAACCCGGTCCCGGCGGGCTCCCCGGCGGCCTTCCCGCCCTCCGCCTCTGCACCCGCCTCCCGGCCCGTTCCGGGCCGGAACTTGAGGATCCGGAACCGCATCTCCCCGACGACCTCGCCCGCCTCGTCGCGGTAGGTCTGGAGCGTGGTGAGGAAGTAGCCCTCGCCGAGGCCGGTCCTCTTGAGGCCCGAGATGGACTCGATCTCGGAGGTGCTCGTGAGCACCGCGCCCAGCCGCAGCGGCGCGTGGTAGGTCTGCTCGCAGTTCGTCGCCACCACCCCGATGTACCCCGCGTCCTCGAAGAGCCCCATGAGCCGGGCCTGGGGGTCGTCGGGATCCGGGGAGGCCCGGCGCCCCGCGAGCCCCTGCATGGTCCAGACCTGCAGCGAGGTGGGCGGGGCGACCACACCGCCGAAGACGGTCCCGGCCGCGACCTCCTCGTCGAGGTACACGGGGTTCTCGTCGCCGAGCGCGTCGGTGAGGTGCCGGATCATCGGCAGGTTGATCGGGTCGCGGGCCCGCAGCGGGCGACCGTACGGCTTGCCGACGAACTCCTGGAGGAGGGCTTCGAACGCGTCCCGGTCGAGCGCGTCGTCGCCCGCTCCCTGCACCTCGGCGATGCTCACCCCACCCCCTGAGAGAGAACCGGTTCTACTTCGGGGAGCTAGCATACGGACGTCCCGGAGCGGGCGTCCAGCGGGGAGGATCATGAAGCTCGGCCTGACCCTCGGGTACTGGGGTGCCCGACCGCCCACCGACGCCCTCGAGAAGGTGCTCGAGGCCGAGAAGCTCGGCTTCGACATCGCCTTCACGGCCGAGGCGTGGGGATCCGACGCCTTCACCCCCCTGGCCTGGTGGGGGTCGCGCACGTCGACGATCCGGCTCGGGACCTCGGTCGTCCAGATCTCCGCCCGCACGCCGACGGCCACGGCCATGCACGCCCTCACCCTCGACCACCTGTCGGGGGGCGCATGGTCCTGGGCCTGGGGCTCTCCGGGCCCCAGGTCGTCGAGGGCTGGTACGGCCAGCCGTTCGCCAAGCCGCTGGCGCGGACCCGCGAGTACGTCGGGATCGTCCGCCGGGTGCTGGCCCGGGAGGCGCCCGTCGAGAGTCCCGGACCCCACCACCCCCTCCCCTACCGCGGGGAGGGATCCGTCGGCCTGGGCAAGCCGCTGCGCCCGATCGTCCATCCCCTCCGGGCCGACCTGCCGATCTGGATCGGCAGCGAGGGCCCCCGCAACGTCGCCCTCACCGCCGAGATCGCCGACGGCTGGCTCCCCATCTACTACTCGCCCCGCGTGGCGGGCATGTACGGGGCCTGGCTGGACGAGGGGTTCGCCCGGCCCGGGGCGCGCCGGACGCGCGAGACGTTCGAGATCGCGCCCAACTGCCAGGTGGTCGTCACCGACGACGTCGACGCGGCCCTCGACGCCCTCCGGCCCATGGTCGCGTTCTACGTCGGGGGCATGGGAGCCCGCGAGATGAACTTCCACAAGGACGTGTTCGCCCGGATGGGCTACGAGCGGGAGGTCGAGGAGATCCAGGACCTCTTCTTCGCCGGCGAGCGGGACCGGGCGATCGCGGCCGTACCCCGTGAGATGGTGGCCGACATCTCGCTGGTCGGTCCGCCCGCGCGGATCCGCGACGACCTGGCCCGCTGGGAGGAGGCCGGCGTCACCCACCTCGTGGTCGGGGCGCGCGACCTCGCCCAGATGCGGACGGTCGCCGAGGTCGTGCTCGGGGCCTGACCCCCGTTCACTCGCGTCCGGCCGCCGCGACGAGCGCCTCGTGCTCCGCGACCCGGGCGGCCTGGTGCTCCCGCGTGGCGGCGCGGCCGGGCAGGAAGAGCGCCAGCCCCAGGGTGCCCGCCATGATGACCAGCGAGACGGCGAACACGCCGTTGTAGGCGGCCTGCCCGTCGGCCAGGTCACCCGGTCCCATCCCGTAGGGCGCGACCGCGCCGAGCCGGGCCACGACGAGAGCGGCGAACGCGGCCGTCCCCAGCGCCGAGGCGAGCTGGTTGCCCATCGCCCGCACGGCCGTGCCCTGGGAGACCAGGCGGGCGGGCAGGGCGTTGAGCGCGCTCACGTTGAGGGGCGTGAGCGCGAACCCGGTCCCGACCCCGGCCACGAGGAGGGCGACGACGATCTCCGTCTCGGATGTCGACGGCTCGAGGCCGGCGAGCATCCACGTGGCCACGAGCGTGAACGCCACCCCGATCGTCACGGGCGCACGCGCCCCGACCCGATCGGCCAGCCAGCCCCCGATCGGCATGGTCACCGCCACCCCCAGCGCGGCGGGGGCGAGGAGCAGACCCACGTCGAGGGCGCTCATCCCCCGGACCACCTGGAGCTCGACCGGGAGGAAGACGACCCGGGCGAACATGGTGACGGTGTTGAGGCCCATGAGGACGAAGGTGAGGCTGAACCCGGGCGCCGCGAACATGCGGAAGTCGATGATCGGATCGGCGGAGCGGAGCGAGCGGACGACGAGCCAGGCGAGGACGAGGAAGCTCCCGGAGGCGGTCCCGATCGTGGCGGCCGAGCCCCACCCCCACTCCCCCGCCTGGCGCGAGACCATCACCAGCCCGATCATCGAGACCGAGCCCATGGTCCAGCCCCGCCAGTCGAGCGGCCGGGCCTCCCGGTACCCGATGTCGCGGAGCAGCCTGAGGCCGAGCACGAGCGCGACGGCGCCGATCGGCAGGTTGGCCAGGAAGATCCAGCGCCAGGTGGCGTGGGTCACGAGCCAGCCACCGGCCGGGGGTCCGAGGGCGGGCGCCGCCATGAGCGCGATCCCCTGGATGCCCAGGGCCGTCCCCGCCGGTGGGGCGGGAAGAGCTCGTAGACCATCGCCATCCCGACCGGCATCATCACGCCCCCGCCGGCGCCCTGGACCACCCGCGCGACCACGAGCACCGGCCGGGTCGGCGCGAAGCCCGACAGGGCCGAGCCGAGCACGAACAGGCCCAGCGCGGCCAGGTAGACGTTCCGGCGCCCGAAGCGGTCCGCCATCCAGCCCGTGGCGGGCTGCGTCGCGGCCACGGCCACGAGGTAGGTGATGAGCACCCAGTCGATGCTCAGGCCGGGGGCGTCGTCGAGGTCCTCGGCGATCCGCGGGAGCGCGACGCCCAGGACGGTCGTGTCCAACACGACCATGTACGTCGCCACGAGCACGATGCCCATGACCACCCACGGGTAGCGACCCAGGCCGTCCCGCGCGCCCCGATCGCCCGGACCGCCGTCCACGGGGGACCTCCTCCCCCTGCTACTCCGCGAGGAACACGCCGGCGGGGTCGAACTCACCTCCGGGGAGCGCGACCAGGCCGTGCACGTCGTCGCCCATCACCCAGCCCCACGGGGACGCGGCGTACTCGAAGACCGGGACGTCTTCGGCCAGCAGCCGCTGCACGGTGGCGTAGGCCTCGGCGCGCTCGGACGGGTCGGTGCTCGTTCGGCCCCGGTCGAGGGCCTCGTCCATCTCGGGGTTCGAGTAGGCGACGTAGTTGCTCGCGCTCTCCGAGTGGAACGTGCCGTAGTACACGATGTCGGGGTCGGAGGTCTCCACCCCCATGCTGAAGCACGCCGCGGTGTAGTTCTTCTCGAAGAGGTCGAGGACCAGCGACATCTGGTCGGAGATGTCGAGCTCGACCTCGAAGCCCACCTGCTCCCACATCTGCTCGGCCAGCTCGGAGAGCTTCAGTCGGGAGGGCTCCGTGTAGCACGAGAAGGTGAACGCCACCGGCCCGCCCCGCTCGGCCGCCACCTCTTCGAGGAGGGCACGGGCCGCGTCGGGGTCGGAGCGGGGGAAGTCGACGTCGGTGGCGAAGAAGGGCGAGGACGCGACGAGGAAGTGGCCCTCGGTCGGGGCGGCGCCGTCGAAGATCACGTCGTCGAGCGCGTCGGTGTCGAGCGCGAGGGCCAGGGCCCGGCGCACCCGCACGTCGTCCATGGGCGCCGCCGAGGTGTTGATGTGGATCGTGTTGGCGTGGCCCGGGCTCTGGGTGCTCTTCACCTCGGGTGCGTCGGCTGCCTCGGCCAGCGTGTCGCCCCGGATGGACTGGGCCGCCTGGATCTCGCCCTTCTCGACGCTCGCCTGGCGGACGGCGTCGTCGACGATGACCCGGAACACGATGCGGTCGAGGTAGGGCTTGCCCTCCTGCCAGTACGCGTCGTTGCGCACGACGGTCGTGTGGTCCCCGGGCACGCGCTCCGTGAGCTGGAACGGGCCGGTCCCCACCGGCTGGTCGTTGGCCGTCCCCGCGGCGATGGCCGCGGGGCTCGCCATCAGGCCGAGCGGACCGTTGGCGAGCACCTCGGGGAAGGCGGGCCAGGGGAACGCCAGGACGATCCGGACGGTGGCCGGGTCCACGACCTCCACCGACTCGATGTGCCTGGCGTTGGCGATGGACCGGGACCGCTGGGCCGGGTCGCGGTGGCGTTCGAGGTTGACCTTCACGGCCGGCGCGTCGAACGGGGTGCCGTCGTGGAACCGCACCCCCGACCGCAGGGTCAGGGTCCAGGTCTGCTGGTCCTCGCTCTCGATCGACTCGGCGAGGTACGGCTCGACCTCCCCCTCGGGGGAGAGGATCACCAGGGGGTCGTAGATCGCGTGGGCGATGTGCGCGTCGGTGACGCCGCCCACGAACGTCGCCGGCTCCATCCCGAAGGCGTCGAAGATGGTGCCGACCACGAGCTCGCCGCCGTAGCTCGGCTCCGCCACGGCCTCGGTCGTGGTGGGCGCCGCGTCCCCGGTCGTGGCGGTGGCCGCACCACCCCCGCCCCGTCGCCGTCGTCGTCGCCGCAGGCCCCGGCGGCGAGCACGAGGAGCAGCGCGATCACGAGGGTCGGGAGGGCACGTCGGGGGCCGTGGCGGCCCGGAAGGTGTGCGCGCATGGTTCCTCCAGGGGCTCGGGGGCGACGGGGGCCGCTCACAGCGACCCCTCCTTCACGTCGAGGACCTCGCGCAGGCGGTCGCCGGCGAGGTTGAAGGCCAGCACGGTGAGGAACAGCACCATCGCCGGCATGAACACGATGTGGGGCGCCTCCTGCAGGTCCTGGCGACCCCCGGCGATGATGTTCCCCAGGTCGGGGTGGTGGCCGGCACGCTCATGCCGAGGAAGCTCAGGGACCCCTCGGCCACGATCGCCACCGCCACGACGATCAGCGAGAAGGCCATGAGGGGCAGGGCGACGTTGGGGAGGATCTCCCTCACGATGATCCGGAGGTGGCCGGCCCCCGTGGCCCGGGCGGCGAGGACGAACTCGCGCTGGGCGTGGGCCAGCGTGTTGGCCCGGCCCAGGCGCATGAAGACCGGGACGGTGACCACGCCGATGGCGACGACGATGTTCCGGAGGTTCTGCCCGAGGAAGGTCGTGAGCGAGAGCAGCAGGACCAGGGCGGGGAACGCCAGCATCGCGTCGGCGAACGTCATGATCACCGACTCGGTCCGCCGCCGGAAGTAGCCGGCCACCAGGCCGAGGGCCCCGCCGGCCACGAACCCGATGGCCACCGAGCAGAGGCCGACGGCCAGGGAGACCCGGGTGCCCCAGACGATCCGGGCCAGGAGGTCCCGCCCGAGGGCGTCGGTGCCGAGCAGGTGGTCGGCGCTCGGGCCGCGGGCCAGGGCGGTGAAGTCGCTCCGGTTGGGGTCGTCGAGGGGCAGGATCGGGGCGAGCAGCCCGGCCAGCCCGACCGCGGTCACCCAGGCGGCGCCCAGCCAGAAGAGCGGCCCGAGCCGGCGGGCGAGAGGCCGGGGCTCAGACATCGGCGTGGTGCCTCGTCCTCGGGTCGAGGACCTCGTAGAGGGTGTCGACGACCAGGTTCACGAGCACGTACCCGACGACGATGAAGAGCATCGCCCCCTGGAGCATCATCAGGTCGCGCGACAGGATCGAGTCGATGAGCAGGAGCCCGATCCCGGGGAGACCGAACAGGTACTCGACGATCACCGCCCCGCTGATGAGCTGGCCGACGTTCAGGCCGGCCAGGGTGAGCAGGGAGAACGACGACGGCCGGAGCGCGTGACCGAACAGGATGCGGGGCGTCGACACCCCCTTCGACCGGGCCAGGACGACGAAGTCCTCCTGGAGCGTCGCCACCATGTCGCTGCGGAGGATCCGTGAGTAGACGGCGACCTGGAGGAGCCCCAGCGTGGCCGCGGGCAGGACGAGCGACCGGAGGTTCCCCCACGGGTCCGCCGTGAGGCGCGTGTAGCCCGAGATCTGGAGCCAGCCCAGGCGGACCGGGAAGAGGTAGATCAGCAGGAGCCCGAGGACGAAGCCGGGCACGGCGATGGTGGCGAACGCCGTCGCCGACCAGAGGCGGTCGAGGACGCTCCCGGCCCGGTACGCGGTCAGGACGCCGACGGGGATCGCGAGGACGAGCGCGAACACCTGCGCGAGGAACATGAGCTCGAGCGAGACCGGGAACCGCTGGCCCAGCGCCTCGGTGACGCTCTGCCCGGTCCGGTACGACTCGCCGAGGTCGCCCTGCACCACCCGGCCCAGCCACGCCAGGTAGGAGACGAGGATCGGCTCGTCGAGCCCCATCTCGTCCCGCAGGTGCTCGACCTGCTCCTCGGGCGCCTCGGGCCCGAGGAACGAGCGGGCCGGGTCGCCGGGGAGCAGCCGGACCATCGAGAAGGTCGCGAACGTCACGATGACGAGGACCGGCACCAGCCGGATCAGCCTCGAACGCAGCCCTCGCACCGCGGCTCCTCGGGTCCGCCGTCCCGCGACCCCATTCTGCAACGCGTTTCAGTTGGGCCACAAGGGACGCGCGACGATCGACGCGGAGGGTCGACGAGTGGGCGCGCCTAGGAGCTCCGGCGGCCGTCGGATCCGGGCAGGTGGCACGGCAGGATCAGCCGCGTCGTCCGCTCGAGCGCGTCGGCCATCTCCGCCATGTCGAACCGGCCGCGCGCCCACTGCAGGAGCAGCGAGTTCCAGACGTGCCGGATGACGTCGATGAAGTCCTCGCGCACCTGCGGGTCGAGGTCGTCGAGGAGCGGCACGACGATCGCCCGCAGGTTGTCCCCGACCTCGTTCATCGACTCCGCGACCCCGGGGTCGGTGCCCCCATCGCCGTGACGACGGCGCTCGTGAGGCGGGGCTGGCGCTCGAGGTTGCGGGACATGCGCCGGAGCGCCTCGACGACCTGCTCGGTGGGGGTGTCACCCGTGGGCCGCCGCTGCTCGAGCCGCTCGACGAGCTGGCTGGTCCAGGCGGCCATGCCCGCCGTGAGCAGGTGGTCCTTGGAGGTGAAGTAGCGGTACAGCGTGCCCAGCGCGACGTCGGCCATCGCCGCGACCTCGCGGATCTGGACCGCCTCGTAGCCCCCTCGGCGGCCAGGGCGAGGGCGGCCTGGATGATCCTGCGGCGCCGCTCCCGCTGCTTGGGCGTCAGCGCGTCGACGCTCGCCGTCTCGATCACGCCGTCCTCCCGCCCTCCGCGAGCCCTGCCGGGGCCGGCCCCACGCTGTCCGTCACCGATCCACCACTCCCACGTCTCCCACGTCGATCCCACGTCCGCGCGCCGTCCACGCCACGATCTCACGGGGCGCGCGCGACGCTAACATGAACCGGTTCTCGTTCCCGGACACGGCGTCCCTACGGCTTCTCGGCCCGCACGACCCACATCGCGAAGAACTGGGCCGCGCCCCCGTAGGCGTGACCGACCGCGGTGCGGGCCCCGTCGACCTGGTGCTCGCCGGCCATCCCCCGCACCTGCAGCGCCGCCTCGAGGAACCGCAGCATCCCCGACGCCCCGATCGGGTTCGACGACAGCACCCCACCCGACACGTTCGTGGGGATGGCGCCCCCGAAGTCGCTGGCCCCCGAGTCGGTGAGCTCCCAGCCCCGGCCCTCGTCGGCGAACCCGAGGTTCTCGAGCCACATCGGCTCGTACCAGGAGAACGGCACGTAGCACTCGAGGACGTCGACGTCGCGCCGCGGGTCGGTGATCCCCGCCTGCCGGTAGACGTCGGCCGCGCAGTCGCGCCCGCCCCGGGGGTTCACCGGGTCGCGGCCCGGGAACTGGCCGAGCTCGCTGCGCACCGCGGTGCCGTGCAGCCAGGCCGCCGGCTTCGAGCGCCCGCCGGCCACGCGCTCGCCGGCCAGGACCATCGCCGCGGCGCCGTCGGACGTGGGACACGACTCGAGCCGCCGGACCGGCTCCCACACCATCGGGGAGTCGCGCACCGTCTCGAGCGTGATGTCGGGCAGCCTGAGGTGGGCGTAGGGGTTCTTGAGGGCGTTGCGGCGGTCCTTGACCGCGACCATCCAGCCGATGTACTCGGGGGCCCCCGAGCGCTCGATGTAGGCCCGGATGTGGGGGGCGAAGTAGCCGCCCGCCCCGACGCTGCCGCTGCGGCCGCCCCCCAGGCCCCACGTGGTGTCCCCCTCCGACTGCTTCTCGAAGGCGACCGTGAGGACCCGCTCGCGCACGCCCGAGGCGACGAGGTGCGCGGCGACGATCGCGGTCGAGCCGCCGACGCTGCCGGCGGTGTGGACGCGCATGATCGGCTTGCCCGTGGCCCCGAGCGCGTCGGCCAGGTAGACCTCGGGCATCACCACGCCCTCGAAGAAGTCGGGGGCCTTGCCGATCACCACGGCGTCGACGTCGCCCCAGTCCATGTCGGCGTCCTCGAGGGCCCGCTCGGCCGCCTCCCGGACCAGGCCGGCCATCGACACGTCGTCGCGCACCTTCGCGTGGTGGGTCTGGCCGATGCCCACGACGGCGCACCGCTCCGCCATCACTCCCCTTCCAGGACGCACACGAGGTTCTGCTGCAGGCAGGGCCCCGACGTGGCGTGGGCCACCACCCGCCCCCGGCCGTGCTCGTGGACCTGCCGGAACGCCTCGCCGATGCGGACGAGCCCGGTCGCCATGACCGGGTTGCCGGCGAGGGGGCCACCCGACGGGTTGACCTCGACGTCCTCGCCGAGCCCGAGGGCCCGGCGCAGGATGGGCTCCTGGTGGCTGAAGAGCACGCACAGCTCGGCCACCTCGACCGGGCCCGCGCCCACGCCGGCCGCCTCGCCGGCGAGGCGGGTCGACTCCGAGACGGCCAGGTCGCGCACGCCCGGGGCGTGGGCGTCGGTGCGGTGGTCGATGCCCCGGATCCACGCCGGCCGCTCGCACACCTCCCGGGCCCGGTCGCCGGCCACGAGCACGACCGCCGCGGCGCCGTCGCCGGCCGGGGCGCAGTCCCGGGCCCGCAGCGGGGCGACGACGTAGGGCTCGGCGAGCAGCGCGTCGACGTCGAGGTCGGCGCCCGCGAGCGCGTGGGGGTTGGCCGTGGCCGCCCGGAGGCTGCGGGCCACCACCCCCGCCAGGTCGCGCTCGGTGGTGCCGTCCCGGTCGAGGAGGGCCCGGGCCTGGAGGGCGGCCAGGCTCACGTCGTCGACCCAGAGGGGCGAGAGGTAATAGGGGTCGAGCTGGAGCGCGAGGACGTCGCTGAGGTCGGCCCGGGACGGCGTCCCCGAGGAGAACACCAGGGCCACGTCGACGTCGCCGTGCTGGAGGCGGACCCACGCCTCGTAGAGGGCCCAGGCCCCGTCCATCTCGACGTGCGACTCGGAGATCGGGGGCCAGGCCCCCGCCGCCTCGAGGTTGGCCACGAAGGAGAACGGGGCCCCGGCGAGGTAGTCGCAGCTCCCCGAGCACGTGAAGCCGATGTCCGCCCGGTCGAGACCCGACCGCGCGATCGCCTCGTTGACGACCGGGTAGAGCATCTGGGTCTCGGTCTCGGAGACCTCGGCCCGGCACGGGGCCTGGGCGAACGAGACCACGGCGACGTCGCGCATCAGAGGATGTGCTCCCGGTAGGCCTCGCGGGGCGCGTCGGGCTCGCCGGTGGGGACCCAGTGGCGGATGGCCGGGCCGAGACCGTGCCGGTTGCCGCCGTCGCCCCCGCCCCGGTCCTCCTCGGGGCTCCACACGGCCCGGACCCGCATCCCCATCCGCACCTCCTCGGTGGGCACGCCCTCGACGCGCTGCTGGCCGACGGTGGAGTCGGCCCCGTCGAGCAGCAGCGACGCCTGGACGTACGGCTCGCGCTCCTGCTGGCCCCGGTACTGGATGGGGGTGACGACGGTGAACGAGGCGATGGTCCCCCGGTCGGCCACCTCCACCTCGTCGTGCGCGGTGGTCTCGACGACGCAGAGCGGGCAGAAGCCCTTGGGCGGGACGTAGACCTTGCCGCACGAGGGGCAGCGGTGCCCGGTGATGCGGCCCTCGACCATGCGCTCGTCGAAGCGCCGCCGCACCGGCGAGCTGCGGACGTCGTACTCGAGGCCGACCATCTGCTGCATGAACGCCACGGGCTCGGTCATCACGCGTCCGGCTCGAAGCACTCGACGTCGGTGATGTGGCCGGTGCGCTCGGTCCGCCAGCGAGGCCGCACCCGCAGGCCCCGGTGCACGGCGTCGGGTGACCCGGCGTCGAGCGCGTGGAGCATCGTCGTGTCGGCCCCGTCGAGCTGCACGAGGACCCAGGCGAAGGGGCGGTCGAGCGGGTGCTTGGGCCGGGGCTCGACGACCCAGGCCCACTCGTGCACCGTGCCACCGGGCCCGACCTCCACCAGGTCGTCGCACCCCTGCCCGGTGCGGGGGTCGTACTCGAGCGGGGGGCAGACGACGCGCCCGTCGCCGGCCCGGACCCCGAGGATCGTCTGCTCGCGCAGCCCGGTCAGGAAGGCGCCCACGACGGGCCCCACGCTGCGGCGGTACGGGAACTCCAGCGTGAACGTCGTCGAGGTCATGGCACCTGGCCCTGGCCGGCATCGAAAGCCTGCATTCTAGAACGCATTCTAGTTCCTCAGCCCTCGCCGTCGAGGGGGATCTCCAGCATGCCCCGGGCGACGAGCCCGTCGACCTCGCCGTCGGCGAGGCCGAGCACCTCGCGGGCGATCTCACGGGTGTGCTCCCCCAGCCCGGGCGCGGGCGCCACGATCGGCTCGGGCATCCCGGTGGCGCGGAACGCCGGGCCCTCGAGGACGAGCGCGCCGGCGCCGGGCTGCGAGACCGGCTGCGGATAGCGCGCGCCACGTAGTGGGGATCGGAGGCGACGTCGGCCGCGTAGAGCATCGTCCCGGCCGGGACCCCCGCGGCCTGCAGGGTCGCCATCACCTCGTCGTCGGTGCGCTCGCAGGTCCAGGCGGCCAGGTGCGCGTCGAGCTCGTCGGCGCGGGCCCGCCGGCCCGGCGCGCTCGCGAGGTCCGGGTCGCGCGTCCACGCGGGCTCCCCCAGGGCGCGGCGCAACCGCTCCCACTCGGCGTCGTCGCGGACGGTCACGACGCACCAGCGCTCCTCGCCGCGGCAGGGGTACACCCCCCACGGCGCGCCCCACTCGCTGCGGTTGCCCCGGGGCCGGACCGATCCCGGATCCAGGGACTCCCGGAGGAACAGGTCGGCGAGCATCCCGACGACGGTCTCGACCTGGGCCACCTCCACGTGGGTGCCCCGGCCGGCGGGGCCCTCCCGGCCGAGGAGGGCGGCCACGGCCCCCACCGCGGCCATGCGGCCGACCAGGTGGTCGGGGTAGATGACCCCGGCGCCCGGCGGCATCCCGCCGTCGTCGAAGTTCCACAGCCAGGTCATGCCGCCCGCGGGCCGGGTGCTGGGGCCGTACCCCTTCCAGTCCTTCCAGGGCCCCCGGGACCCCATGAGCTGGCTGCTCACCATGACCACCCCCGGGTTCAGCCGGTGCACGGTCTCCCAGTCGAGGCCCATGTCGGCCATCGTCCCCGTCGAGCCGTTCTCGATGATCACGTCGGCCCAGGCGACCAGCCGCCGGGCCAGGGCCAGCCCCTCCTCCGTCTTCACGTTCACGCCGAAGCTGCGCTTCACCCGGCTCGACGAGGCGAAGGACGCGCTCATCTCGCTCCCGGCCACCGTCCGGATGAAGTCGGGGTAGGTACGGGACTCGATCTTGACGACGTCGGCGCCGTACTCGGCGAGGAGGCGCCCGGTCTCGACCCCGACCCCGCCGTGACCGAAGTCGAGCACCCGGAGATCCTCGAAGGGGTACGACGGCTCGGCGGGCCCGACCGGGGCCGGGCGGCGCCGGGCGGGGGTCGGGGACCGGGGACCTCGTCCTGGTGCTCCCCGACCCGCGGGGCCCGGGCCCGGTAGCCGGCCCGATCGCCGTCGACCTCGAAGAACCCGGACGCCAGGGGCCCCCGCACCCCGGCGGCCACCTCCGCCTCGACGAGCGTCCCGCGCTCCCGGTAGTGGGGGACGGACAGCACCTGGGCCGGCGACAGCACGGGCGTCATGACGATGCCGCGCTCCTGGGCCTCGGCGGCGAGCTCGGCCGCCGTCCGGTCGGCGAAGAGCTCCCGGTACAGGGGGTCGAGCACGTCGGCCCGGGTGAGGCGGGTCAGGAACTGGTCCCAGGCGGAGTCCTGGAGGTGCTCGGGCTCGCCCAGCCAGGCCCGCATGGCCCGCCACTGCCGCGGGCTGAGGACCACGAGGCGGACGTACCCGTCGGCGCAGGGGTACAGCGGGTAGACGGGACCCGAGCCCGAGCGGACCTGGCCGCCCGTGCCGCCCGACCCGCCGTAGACGCTCCAGTTCGGGAGGCTCCAGTCGGTGGTCTGCGCGAGCGCCTCCAGCACCGACAGGTCGACGTGCTGGCCCCGCCCGGTCCGGCGCCGCTGCCAGCAGGCGGCCAGGGTCGCGAAGGCGGCGGTGGTCGAGGCGACGTCGTGGGCCATCGATCCGGGAGGCAGGAGCGGAGGACGGCCCGGGACCCCCGAGCGGCACAGCACCCCCGCCAGGGCGACGAGCACGTCGTCGGTGGCGACGTGGTCCCGGTACGGGCCCGTGAGGCCGAAGTCGGTGATCGACGTGAGCACCAGGTGCGGGTGGCGGCCGACGACGGCGGCGTGGTCGAGGTCGCGGGCGGCCAGGTCGCCGGGGCGGGAGCTCTCGACCCAGACGTCGGCCCGGGCGAGCAGCCGGTGGAGGTCGTCGCGGCCCGCGGCGTCGTCGAGGTCGAGGACGACCGACGCCTTGTTCGTGTTCCGCACGGCGAAGGAGAGGCTCGTGCCGTCGGGGGCGAACGGCGGGTGCTGCCGCGACGACGCCCCGCCGGGGGGCTCGACCTTCACCACGTCGGCCCCGAGGTCGGCGAGGATGCGCGCGCAGAGCTCACCGCGCCCGTCGGTGGAGTCCACCACCAGCATCCCCGAGAGCAGGCCCTGCGTCACGGCCACCTCCTCACGTCGCTCCGGTCCGCCGGCACCTCACCCCGACAGCCGCATGGCGAAGCCGTCGGTCGGGTCCCGCTCGGCGAAGAACGGCGTGAGCTGCCCCGACACCGCGTCGGGCGTCCAGCGGTCCTCGACGTCGAAGCGGGCCTCGACCGACGGCCCGGCGAGCAGGGTGATCATCCGGCCGTACACCACGAAGACCTGCCCGGTGATCCGGCGGGCCGCCGGCGACGCCAGGTAGGCGACCAGGGGCGCGACGTTCTCGGGCGCGAAGACCTGGAACTCCCCCTCGGCCGCGTCGAAGCCCTGGAGCTGCTCCGTCATGCGGGTGAGCGCCCGCGGGCAGATCGCGTTGGCCGTCACGCCGTAGCGCGAGAGGGCGTGGGAGGTCGCCAGGGTGAGCTGGACGATCCCGGCCTTGGCCGCGGCGTAGTTCGGCTGGCCCGCGGAGCCCGAGAGGAACGCCTCGGAGGAGGTGTTGACCACCCGTCCGTGGACCGGCTCACCGGTCGACTTGGCCCGGTCCCGCCAGTAGGCCGCGGCCCAGCGGCTCGTGCAGAAGTGCCCCTTGAGGTGGACCCGCACGACGGCGTCCCACTCCTCCTCGCTCATGTTGAAGATCATGCGGTCGCGCAGGATCCCGGCGTTGTTCACGAGGATGTCGAGGGAGCCGAAGGTGTCGACGGCCCGGCCGACCATCGCCCGGGCGTCCTCGAAGCACGCCACGTCGCCGTGGTCGGCCACCGCCTCGCCCCCGAGGGCCCGGATCTCCTCGACCACCGCCTCGGCCGGGCTCTCGTCGCGCTCGCCGTGGAGGCGGGTACCGAAGTCGTTCACCACGACCCGGGCGCCCCCGCGCGCGAGCTCGAGCGCCTCGGCCCGCCCCAGACCGCGCCCCGCCCCGGTCACCAGGGCCACCGTGCCGTCGAGCCCGTCGGTCGTCATCGTCGCCCTCTCCGTCACGCCGGCGTCGCCGCCAGCTCCGTCCCGATCCGCAACGCCTGCTCGGTCGCTCCGCCGAGCATCAACTCGTGCTGCTTGGCGTGGAGGAAGTACCGGTGGATGGTGTGCTCGTTGGCCACCCCCATCCCGCCGTGGAGGTGCACGACCGCGTGGCCGACGCGGTGGCCGCCCTCCGCGGCCCAGAACTTCGCCGTCTCGACCTCCAGGCTCGCCGGCAGGCCCTCGGCGAGGCGCCAGGCCGCCTGCCACGTCGTGAGCCGGATCCCCTCGACGTCGATGTAGGCGTCGGCGCACCGGTGGCCCACGGCCTGGAACGTGGCGATCGGCCGGTCGAACTGCACCCGGTCCCGGGTGTAGCGGGCCGTGTCGGCCAGGGCCCGCTCGGTGACGCCGAGCTGCTGGGCGCACAGGCCCACCGTGGCCCGCTCGAGCATCCAGGCGAGGATCTCGCCGCCGGGACGGGAGCCACCGCCGAGGACGGCGTCGTCCCCCAGCACGACGCCGGACAGCTCCAGGCGGCCGAAGGTGTCGCGGCTCGTGGTCTGCTGGGCCTCGACGGCGACGCCGTCGGCCCCCGGGTCGAGCAGGAAGACCCGCACCTCGTCCCCGGTCGCGGCGGGCACGAGGACGAGGTCGGCGAGGGTGGCCGCCGGCACGCCGGTCTTCACGCCGTCGATCCGCCAGCGCGATCCGTCGCGGGTGGCCGTCGTGCGCGGGCGGTGCCGGTCGCGGTTGAGCGGCTCGGCGAGCGCGGCGGTGAGGATCCGCTCCCCGCCGGCGGCCGGGCGCACCCAGCGCTCGCGCTGGTCGGGCGTGCCGTGGTGCGCGATCGGCATGGCCCCCATGACGATCGAGGCCAGCAACGGGACCGGGGCCAGGACCCGCCCGACCTCCTCGAGCACGAGGCACTGCTCGAAGAACCCGTAGCCGGACCCGCCGACGTCCTCGGGCAGCGCGACGCCGAGCACGTCGGCCCGGGCCAGCTCGGCCCACAGGTCGGGGTCGAAGCGCTCTCCCCCGTCGCGCTCGAGCCCCTGGAGGGAGGCGGGGGTGACCCGGTCCTCGAGGATGCGGCGGGCCAGGGCGCTCAGCTCGGCCTGCTCGTCGGTGATCCCGAAGTCCATGGGTGCGTCTCCTCTAGCGGGGTGCCCGGGGCATCCCGAGGCCGACCATGGCGATGATGTCCCGCTGGATCTCGTTGGTGCCCCCGCCGAAGGTGAGGACGAGGCTCCCCCGGGCCATCCGCTCGATGCGGCCCCGCAGGACGGCCCCCGGGGAGCCGGCCTGCACGTAGGCGTCCTCGCCGAGCACCTCGAGGAGCAGCCGGTAGGCCTCGGTGAACAGCTCGGTCCCGAACACCTTCGTGGCCGAGGCGTCGGCGGGGTTCAGGCCCTGGTCGACGCCCCACGCGATCTTCCAGTTGAGCAGCTCCAGGAACCTCGTCTTGGCGTGGACCCTCCCGAGGGTCACCCGGACCCACTCCTGGTCGATGACCCGCCGGCCGTCGGCCTGGGTCGTCTCCCTCGCCCAGCGGGTGACCTCGTCGAGCGCCCGCTGGAGGCCGGCCGCCGAGCAGAGCGCCACGCGCTCCCGGTTGAGCTGGCCGGTGATGAGGCGCCACCCCTTGTGCTCCTCGCCCATCAGCGCCGACGCCGGCACCCGCACGTCCTCGTAGAAGGTCTGGCTCGTGGTGGTCCCGCTCATCGTGGGCACCGGGGTCCACCGGAAGCCCTCGGCGGTCGTGGGGACGAGGAACACCGACAGGCCCTTGTGGCGAGGGGCCTCGGGGTCGGTCCGGGCCGCCAACCACACGTAGTCGGCGTACTGGATGAGGCTGGTCCACATCTTCTGGCCGTTGATGACGTACTCGTCGCCGTCGCGCACGGCCCGGGTCGTGATGGCCGCGAGGTCGGTGCCGGCGTCGGGCTCGGAGTAGCCGATGGAGAAGTGCATCTGCCCGGCGAGGATCCGGGGGAGGAAGAAGCGCTTCTGCTCCTCGGTGCCGTGGGCCATGATCGTGGGCCCGACCGTGTTCACGGTGAGGAACGGCACCGGGGCGCCGGCCACGCCGGCCTCGTCGGTGAAGATGAGCTGCTCCATCATCGTGCGCTGCTGGCCCCCGTACTCCCGGGGCCAGCCGATGCCGAGCCACCCGTCCTCCCCCATCCGGCGGACCAGCTTCCGGTAGAGCTCGCCGCCGCCGTACTCGCCCCGGCCCGAGGCCAGCTCCTCCTGCACCTCCGGGGTCATGAGCCCGGCGAAGTACTCGCGGAGCTCGGCCCGGAGCGCCTCCTGCTCCGGCGTGTACGCGATGTGCACGAGCCCTCCCGCGGGACGCGCCCGGGCGTCCCCTCATGACTGGAACGGGTTCTATCCTCCCGTGTGCCGGCGCGCGGTGTCCAGGACGGGGTCGCTCAGCGCTCCAGCCACACGACGCTCGGCTGGAAGATCGCGTTCTGCATCATCCCGACGCCGTGGACCTCGGGCCGGCCCATGTAGCCCCAGGGCGTCGCGTTCAGCACGAACAGGGGGACGTCGGCGGCCAGGTGCTCCTGCACGAGGGAGTACGCCTCC
Organism: Acidimicrobiia bacterium; assembly: GCA_027494165.1. Lineage (GTDB taxonomy): Bacteria > Actinomycetota > Acidimicrobiia > IMCC26256 > JAOSJM01 > JAOSJM01. The sequence goes on from JAOSJM010000001.1 coordinate 1,575,787, forward strand.
CGGCGGGTCTGCTCGTCCGTGCTGGTCCGGCCGGTCACCAGGGCCTCGTCGACCTCGGGGTCGGAGTACGCGGTCCAGTTGGAGTTGCTGCCCGAGTGGAGCTGGGTGAAGAAGTTGAGGTCGGGGTCGTGGGCCGCGCCGGTCCCGAAGCACGAGGCCTGGTAGCTCCCGCCCATGACGTCGACCACGACCGAGATCTGGTCCTGGGTCTCGACCTCCACCGAGAAGCCGGCGTCCTCCCACATCTGCTCCAGCACCGCCGCCATGTTCACCAGGTCGGGCTGGGTGTGGCACTGGTAGGTGAACGTGACGGCGTCGGGGCCCTTCTCGGCCACCACCTCGTCCACGAGCGTCGCGGCCGCGTCGGCGTCGAAGGTGAGCCAGGGCGCGTCGTGGTCGGCGTAGGGCGAGTCGCGGTCGACGATGCCGTCGAAGGCGGGTGGGGCGCTGTCGTCGAAGATGACCCGGTTGATCGTGTCGGTGTCGGTGGCGAGGTGGAGGGCCCGCCGGACCCGCACGTCGTCGAAGGGCGGCTTCGCCGTGTTCATGAAGAGGGTGATGGCCTGGCCCCGGCGGATCCCCAGGTCCTGGAGCCCGGCCTCGGTGGCCCGGACCAGCTCGGCCCCGCTCGTGGTCTGGCCGAGGTGGACCTCGCCCCGCTTCACGCTCTCGAAGCGGGTCACGGTGTCGGGGATGGGGCGGAAGACGATCCGGTCCAGGTAGGGCTCGCCGGGCCGCCAGTAGCCCGGGTTGCGCTCGACGGTGAGATGGTCGCCGGGGATCCACTCGACGAGCCGGAACGGGCCGGTGCCCACGGGCTGCTCGCCGACGGTCCCGGCGGCGATGGCGGCCGGGCTGGCCATCAGGCCGAGCGACCCCGCGAGCACCTCGGGGAACGCGGGCCACACGTCCCTCAGGCGGACCACCACGGTCAGGGGGTCGGGGGTCTCGATCGCCTCGATGTGCTGGGCGCTCGTGATCGACCGCGACCTCAGCTCGGGGTCGGCGTGGCGCTCGAGGTTGACCTTCACCGCCGCGGCGTCGAGCGGCGTCCCGTCCTGGAACTGGACGGCCGGGCGGAGGGTGATCGTCCAGGTCCGCCCGTCGTCGCTCTCCATCGACTCGGCCAGCCACGGCACGGGCTCGCCGGTCGCGGGGTCGAAGGTCATGAGCGGGTCGTAGAGGGCGAGGGCCATGAGGCCGTCGGTGATCGACCCGACGAACGTCGCGGGTTCCAGACCGAACAGGTCGAAGATCGTGGCCACGACGAGCTCGCCCCCGGGCTGCGGCTCGGCGGACGGCTCCGTGGTGGGTGGTTCCGTGGTCCGGCTGTCGACCGACGACGCGGGCCCTCCGGCGTTCCCGTCGTCGCCTCCGCCTCCACCACCGCACGCCGCGGCGAGGAGCGTGACGACGGCCACCGCGACCACGACCGCCACCGGCGAGGACGGACGGCGGTGGCGACGGCCGGGAGGGGCCGCGCCCATCAGTAGCCCCGCTCGGCCGGGATGACCCCGGGCAGGCCGAGATCCTCGGCGATCACCTTGAACGTCTGGTAGCCGGGGCCGGCGTGGGCCCCGCCCCCGGGTGCCGACGACGGGCCGCACAGGTAGAGCCGCTCGACCTCCATGCGGTGGCTGGAGGCCTCGGGGAACGGCCGGTTCACGCCGCTCTGGTCGGGCGAGATCTCCCCGACGAGGCAGTCGCCCTCCCACATGAGGTTCTTCACCTCCTGCTGGTCGGGCGTGTAGAGGCGGTGGGCGATGATGTTGTCGCGCGTCATGTTGGGCGCGTACCGCTGCCAGGTGTCGATGAAGCCCTCGTTGTAGGTCGCCCGGATCTCGGCCCACTCCGGCGCGCTGAAGCAGCTCGCCTTGGGGAAGAAGTACCAGCCCGAGGCGGCGTGGCGCCCGGGGGCGCCTGGGAGCGGTCCCAGAGGCTGTTGACCCACGTCCCCGACGCGGGCTCGGGGAGCCGGCCGGTGTGGGCGTCGCGGACGTAGCGGTACACCTCGTCGGGCTCCTCGTAGCCGACGACGGTGTAGTGGCACCGGTCGATGTCGGGGTCCCAGCGGGCCGAGGCGTACCTCGGCTCCTCGTAGAGGCAGAAGATCGGGGTGGCGAGCACGGCGCTGGGGCCGTAGCGGAAGTCCTTGGCCCGCTTGGCCCACAGCGGGCTCAGGTGCTCCTCGCCGACGAGGTCGATGAGCGTCTGGCGCACGTCGGCGTTCGACGCCACGACCTCGTTCGCCCGGTACTCGACCCCACCGCGCACCCGCACGCCGACGGCCCGGCCGTCCTCCACCAGGATGCGCTCGACCATGGTGTTCTCGATGAGGTCGACGCCCTCCCGGTAGCAGGCCTGGGTCATGGCCTTGGCCAGGGTGTGGGTCCCGCCGCAGGCGATCCGCCACCGGCCGCACATCCACATGAAGCTCAGGATCGGCCCGGTGCCGCTGCCGTGCTGGTCGAGCGGCGCCCCGAACTCGACGCTGGCCCGGTAGAGCAGGGTGCGCATCTCGGGGGACTCGAAGACCTCGTCGATGACGGCCTGGGGGTCTTCAGCGCGTAGTGGGCGCCGATCCCCATGTCGCCGAAGAGGCTCTCGAGCACCGCGCCCTGGGCCCCGGCCATCGCCGGGTTCGGCGGGGTGTAGATGCCCATCGCCAGGAGGGGCCCGAAGTCCATGGTCCGCGCCTTGAGCTCCATGAACGTGTCGGCGTCGGCCTTCGAGAACCGGGCGATGCTCTGGCGACTCTTCTCGAGCAGGTCGTTGCGGTGCAGGACGAGCGGCGGCCGGCCGTCGGCGAACGCGATGCCGCACTGGTTCTCGGGCGTGATCGAGCGGAGCCCGAGCTCCTCCAGCCCGAAGTCCTCGATCATCGGGATGATGTCGAAGAACTCCATGTAGTTGGCGTGCATGTTGAACCGGAAGCCGGGGACGAGGGGCTCCTCGGTGTTGATCCCGCCCCCCTCCTCGTGGCGGCGCTCGAAGACCGCGGTCTTCAGGCCCGCCCGCTGGAGGTAGGCGGCGGTGCAGAGGCCGTTGTGACCGGCCCCGATGACGATGGCGTCGTAGACCCGCTGCTCACCCATGCCTCACCGCCGCTGTCTCGGATCGTCTCGTTCCTGGTTCCAGGAGGAGCAGGTAGAGAACTAGAACAGATTCTACCCAGCGTCAAGAGCCGGTGGGGGCGGAGCGGCGACGAGGCGGGCGCGCACCGCGACGATCGACGCGATCGCGACGCAGACCGCGGCGAACCCGACGTAGGCGCTCCGCAGGCCGGCGACGTCGGCGGTCGTGCCGACGAGCAGGCCGCCGATCGGGAAGAGCCCGCCCCAGCAGACGACGAACAGGCTCATGACCCGGCCCCGCTTGTCCTCGTCGACCACGTGCTGGATCATCGAGTTCAGGGTCGACAGCGCGGCGAAGTTGCAGGCTCCCGTGACGGTGGCCAGGGCGAGCGACGGCACCAGGCCGCCCGAGAGGCCGAGCAGCCCCAACGAGGCTCCCAGCGCGACCACCTGCAGCGCGGCCACCGTGACCCTCGTGGGCCCCTCCCGGTACCCGACGAGGAAGGCGCCGAGCACCGCCCCGACCGCCGTGGCGACCACGAGCACCGGGAAGACGTCGGCGTCGTCGAGGACCTCCTTGGCGAAGAGGGGCAGGAGCGCGATGTACGACGACCCGAAGACGGCGCTGACGCCGACGAGGAACAGGACCATGAGGGCCGGTGGGCGCTCGCGGGCGTGCTCGAAGCCGCGGCGGATGCGAGCGACCACGCCCTGCTCGTCGGTCCGCAGCTCGACCCGCGGGATCGAGATGCGGCCGATCGACCAGGCGGTGAACAGGGCCGCCCCCGCGTAGACGAGGAAGGCCGGGCCGGCCCCCAGCGCGCGAGCACCGGGGCCGCCAGGCTCGGGCCCGCCACGCGGGCGAAGTTCCCCCCATGGCCTGGAGCGAGATCGCGCTGGGCAGGTCCCCCACCGGGACCGCGTTGGCGAGCACGGCCTGCGCGGCGGGGGTGTTCATGGCCAGGGCCGTGCCCAGGACGAAGGCGAACAGGTAGACGACCGCCAGCATCGTCGCCCCCGCGATCACGACGACGCCCAGCGCCGTGGCGGCCACGGCCACGCCGAGCTGGCTCGCCACGACGACCCGCTTCCGCTCGACCCGGTCGGCGACCATGCCCCCGATCGGGGTCACGAGGAGGAGGGGCAGCAGGCTGAAGAACATGAGCAGCCCGAGCTGGAACGCGTCGGCGTCGGTCTCCTCGGTCACCAGCCACTGGAGCCCGAGCTGGGAGACCCAGAAGCCGACCTGGGTGACGAGGTAGCTCGACCACAGGACCGCGAACGCGCGGTGCTGGAGGGCCCGCAGGGGGCGCCCCCGGCGGGAGCGCACCAGGCGGGCGAACCCCGAGACCGGGGGTTCGAGACCGGTCACATCTCGATGACGGTCCGGACCACCCGGCCGGCCTTCATGTCGTCGAAGGCCCGGTTGACGTCGGCGAGCCCCACCTTCTGGCTGATCATCCCCTCGAGGTCGAGCCGCCCCGCCCGCCACAGGCGGATGAGGCGGTCGAAGTCGGTCCGGACGTCGGCCGAGCCGTAGCAGCTCCCGACCAGGGTCTTCTCGAGGTAGAAGAGCTCGAAGGCGTTGAAGGCCACCTCGTCGTCGCCCCGCCCTGCGCCCACCACCACCGCCGTGCCCCCGCGGCGGACCGCGTCGAACGTGGCCCGGATCGTGCTCGACAGGCCGATCACCTCGAATCCGTAGTCGAAGCCGTCGCCGCCGGTGAGCCGGGCGGAGAGCTCGGCGAGCCCGTCGGGCGTGACGCCGTGGGTCGCCCCGAACCGCCGCGCCGCGTCCAGCTTCGACTCCAGCATGTCGACGGCGACGATCTCGGCCGCCCCGGCGATGCGGGCGCCCTGGATCACGCTGATCCCGACCCCGCCGCAGCCGATCACCACCACCGACGAGCCCGGACGGACCCGGGCCGTGTTGAGGGCGGCGCCGACGCCGGTCATGACCCCGCACCCGATGAGCGAGGCCACGTCGAAGGGCACGTCGTCGGGGATCCTCACCACCGACGGGGCGGGCAGGACGACCTCCTCGGCGAAGGTGCCGGTGCCGGCCAGGGCCCCGACCTCCTCGTCGCCGAGCCGGAAGCGGGGGACGAAGCCCTCGGACAGCATGATCGTCGGGCAGAGGTTGGGCTGCCCGCCCAGGCAGTAGCGGCACGTCCCGCACGGCGGCACCCACGACACGATGACGTGGTCACCGACCGCGACGTTGGCGACCCCGCGCCGACCTCGACGACCTCGCCGGCCCCCTCGTGGCCGAGCACGCTGGGGATGGGTGTCGGGAGCACGCCCTGCATGGCCGAGAGGTCGGTGTGGCAGACGCCGGTGGCCCGGATCGCCACCCGGACCTGCCCGGGCCCGGTCGGGACCACGGTCATGTCGTCGACCACGTCGAGGGTCTCGTCGCCGATCTGGCGGAGGATCGCTGCACGCATGTCGTCTGCTCCCAGGGTCGGGGTGGTTCGGGCGGAATCGGGGCGGCCCGGCGGTTCGGCAGCTCAGCGGGGGACCCGGGGCATGCCCAGGCCGGCGGCGCCGATGATCTCCCGCTGGATCTCGTTGACCCCCCCGCCGAACGTGCCGACCGTCGACGCCCGGTGGTCGGCCTCCAGCATCCCGGCGAGGAGCGCCCCCCGGGACCCCTTCGTGAGCGTCCCGGCGGCCCCGAGCACCTCCAGCAGGAGCCGCAACGACTCCTGGCGCAGCTCGGTGCCGAAGACCTTGGTCGCCGAGGCGTCGGCGGGGTTCAGCGTGCCCTCCTCGAGCAGGGCCGCCACCTGCCAGTTGAAGAGCTTCGCCGCCTCGACCTTGGCCCGGACCCGGGCCAGGTTGAGCCGGACCCACTCGTGGTCGATCACCCGCCGCCCGTCGGCCGCCACGGTCTCGCGGGCCCAGGCGAGCACCGGCTCGTAGCACTTGAGGATGTTCCCGGCCGGGCCCAGCGCAACGCGCTCGAAGTTGAGCTGGGTCGTGATCATCCGCCACCCGGTGTTCTCCTCCCCCACGAGCATGGAGGCCGGGACCCGCACGTCCTCGTAGTAGGTGGCGTTCGTGTGACCGCCCGAGATGGTCCAGATCGGGGTCCAGGAGAAGCCGGGTGACGTCGTGTCGACGAGGAGGATCGAGATGCCCTTGTGCTTGGGGGCGTCGGGGTCGGTCCGGCAGGCCAGCCAGACGAAGTCGGCGTCGTGGCCCCCCGTGGTGAAGATCTTCTGGCCGTTGACCACGTACTCGTCGCCGTCCCGCACGGCCCGGGTCCGCAGCGACGCCAGGTCGGTGCCGGCCTCGGGCTCCGAGTAACCGATGGCGAAGTGGAGCTCACCGGCGAGGATGGGCGGCAGGAACCGCGCCTTCTGCTCCTCGGACCCGAAGCGGGCCAGGGTGGGCCCGACGGTGTTGATCGTCACCAGCGGGAGCGGGACCGCGGCCCGGTTGGCCTCGTCGAAGAAGACGAGCTGCTCGACCGCGCCCCGCCCCTGGCCGCCGTACTCCTTCGGCCAGCCGATCCCGAGCCACCCGTCGGCGCCGAGCTGGCGGACGATCTCGCGGTAGGCCGGGCCCATCGACTCGCCGACGAGCGACGCACGGCGCTGCGGGGTCATGAGCCCGGCGAAGTACTCGCGCACCTCGTCGCGCAGGGCGACCTGTTCGGGGGTGAGGTCGATGAACACGTGGGCGCTCCGTCGTCAGCTCGTCGGGCTCGCCTCGCCGGCCTCGCCGGCGAGCAGGCTCCCCAGGCGCAGGAGCTGCTCGGTGGCCCCGCCCAGCGTCAGCTCGAGCTCCTTGGCCCAGAGGAAGTAGCGGTGGATGGGGTAGTCGAGGTCGACGCCGATGCCGCCGTGGAGGTGCTGGCAGGCGTAGGCCGCCCGCTGGCCCCCGTCGGCGATCCAGAACTTGGCGATGGCCAGCTCCTCGGCGCACGGGCGCCCCTCGGCCAGGCGCCACACCGCCGAGCGGGTGGTGACCCGCGCGGCGGCCGTGTCGACGTAGGCGTCGGCGGCCCGCAGGGTCGCGCCCTGGAAGGTGGCGATCGGCTTCCCGAACTGCACCCGCTGCGAGATGTAGTCGGCGGTGATGCGCACGGCCTGCTCCAGGACGCCGACCCCGGTGGCGCACAGCCCGGCGACCGCCCGCCGGACCACCCACTCCACCGCGGCGGTACCGGCCGCGGGATCGCCGAGGACGTCCTCGGGACCGACCTCGACCCCGGCGAGGGTCAGGTGGCCCTGGGGCTCGCGGTTCGTGGCCGTGGCGGGCTCGAGGGTGACGCCGTCGGCGGTCGGGTCGACGAGGAAGAGGCCCACCGCCCCGGGGCCGGTGGTGGCGGTGACGAGGATCCGCTCGGCGACGGGCGCGTAGGGGACGGCCACCTTCTCGCCGTCGATCCGCCAGCCGCCGTCCCGGGGCCGGGCCGTGGTGGAGGGGGCGAGCGGGTCGCCGTGGAGCGGCTCCTGGAGCGCGGCGGTGAGGATCGAGGCTCCCTCGATGACGCCGGGGAGGTAGCGCCGGCGCTGCTCGTCGCTGCCCAGCTCGGCGATCGGCAGCGCTGCCGTCCCGACGGTGGCGAGGAGCGGGACCGGGGCGACGTGGCGGCCGACCTGCTCGAGGAGCACGCAGAGCTCCATGATCCCGTACCCCATGCCCCCCACGTCCTCGGGGAGGGCCACGCCGAGCAGGTTGGCCCGGGCCAGCTGCTCCCACAGCCGGCGATCGAACGGCTCCCCGGCGCGCTCGAGCTCGCGCAGCCGTTCGGCGGTGACCTGCTCGCCGAGGATCTTGGCGGCCAGGTCCGCCAGCTCCTGCTGGGCCTCGTCGAGGGAGAAGTCCACGGTCGCTCCCGGGTCGGGGTCTCGATCCGAACCGAACTAGAACCGGTTGCAGCCTAGGCCCGGGGCCCGGGGGCGGGCAACGGGGCTCAGTACGCCCGACCGTCGGGGACCGGGCTGGGCAGGCCGAGGTCCTCGATGATCACCTTCGACGCGTTGTAGCCGGGGGCGGCGTGGACGCCGCCGCCCGGGTAGGCCGACGGTCCGCACAGGTACAGCCCCTCGACCTCGGTCCGGTAGCCCGACGCCTCGGGCCAGGGCCGGTTGAGCCCGGCCTGGTCGGGCGACATGTCGCCGAGCAGGCAGTCGCCCTCCCACATGAGGTTCTTCCGCTCCATCTGGTCCGGGGTGTAGAGCTTCGCCGCGAGGATGTTGTCCCTCGTCATGTTGGGCGCGTACCGGGCCCACCGGTCGAGGAAGCGGTCGAGGTAGTCGACCCGGATCTCCGCCCACTCGGTCGCGCCGAAGGTGCTCGCGCCCGGGAAGAAGAACCACCCGGTCGCCGAGTGCCGGCCCGGCGGCGCCTGGCTCGGATCCCACAGCGTGTTCACCCACGTGCCGGCGGCCTCGGGCACCGGGAGGTGGCCGCCGTGGGCGTCGTGGACGTAGCGGACGACCTCCTCGGGGGTGTCGTAGCCGACCACGGTGTAGAAGCACCGGTCGATGTCGGGGTCCCAGCGCGCCGACGCGTAGGCCGGGGGGTCGTAGAGGCACAGGGCCGGGGTGGCGAGGACGCCGCTGGGCCCGTAGCGGAAGTTCCTGGCCCGCGAGTACCACAGGTCGCTCAGGTGCTCGGGTCCGACGAGGTCGACGAACGTCTGGCGGGCGTCCGCGTTGGCGGCCACCACCCGGCGGGCCCGGATCTCGCGGCCCCGCGCGACCACGCCGACGGCCCGGCCGCCCTCGACGAGGATCCGCTCGACGGCCGTGTTCTCGAGCAGCTCCACGCCTTCCCGGTAGCACGCCTGGGTCATGGCCTTGGCCAGCGTGTGCGTGCCGCCCAGGGCCAGCCGCCAGCGGCCGACCATCCACGGGAGCGAGGTGAGCACCAGGGACGCCGAGCCCGTCATCTCGAGGGGCACGCCGAACTCGACGCTCATCCGGTACAGCAACGCCCGCAGCTCGGGGGTCTCGAACAGCTCGTCGATCATGACCCGGGCGGTCTTCAGGCCGTGGTGGGCCCGGATCCCCATGTCGCCGTAGAGCTCCTCGAGCATGGCCGCCTGACCCTCGGCCATGCCGGGGAACGGCGGGTTGTAGATGCCGAAGGCCAGCAGGTCGCCGAAGTCCATGGTGCGGCGCTTGAGCTCGAGGAAGGTGTCGGCGTCGGCCTTCGAGTAGCGGGCGATGCTGGCGTGGCTCTTCTCCAGCAGGTCGTTGCGGTGCAGGACGATGGGCGGCCGACCGTCGGAGAAGGCGATGCCCGACTGGTTCTCGGGGGTGACCGACCGCAGGCCGCACTCCGTCTCGAGCCCGAAGTCCCCGATCATCGGGATGATGTCGAAGAACTCCATGTAGTTGGCGTGCATGTTGTGGCGGAACCCGGCCATCACCGGCTCCTCGGTGTTGACCCCGCCGCCCTCCTCGTGCCGGCGCTCGACGACGAGCGTCGAGAGCCCGGCCCGCTGCAGGTACGCCGCGGCGCACAGGCCGTTGTGGCCCGCGCCGACGACGATCGCGTCGTACTCCTTCACCACCTCACCTCGGGGGACGGCACGGCGGCCGGGCCGTCGTCAGCGCAGGCCCGGGACGAGGAACTCCCGGATGAAGGCCTGCACCTGGGCGGGGTCGTCGCGGTCGAAGGTGACCGACGGCGTCGAGACCAGGGAGAAGGAGATCCGGGTGATCCACTCCGCGGCCCGGCGCACGTCGAGGTCGGGCCGCACCTCGCCCCGCTCGACCGCCGCCTCCACGAGCGGGACCACGACCTCGATCGACATGGCGAGGAGGTCGCGGCCGTCGGTGGTGAGGATCCGGGCGAACGACTCGGGGTCGGTGCGGGCCATCGCCGCGTTGAGCGGGTTGTCCTCGAGGAACGAGACGGTCATGCGGACGACCTCCTCGATCTGAGCGCTCAGCCCGGTCATCTCGGCCGTGCGGCGCGCCACCGCGTCGAGGAACTGCCCCGCCTGCTGCTCGCTGACCGCCCGGAACAGCGCCTCCTTGTCGGGGAAGTGCCGGTAGATGCTCCCCCGGGAGATGCCCGCCTCCCGGGCGATGTCCTCCATGGCCGTCTTGTGGAACCCGAACTGGGAGAAGCACCGCCGTGCCGCCTCGAGGATCCGGTCCGCGGTGGACCCGTTGTCCTGCGCTTGGTTGCTCTGTGTCTGGGCCATCGGCTGCGCCGTGTGCTGCGCCTGGGACCTCTCTCGTCCGGCAGGGTGCCGCCGACGATACAACAACGTAACACTGATACAGAAGACGTCAAGTGTTACGCTGTCTCAGACCCCTGCTCGACCCCTCGCCCGGCCCTGGGAGGCACCGTGGAGCAGCGCTACGACGTCGTGGTCGTCGGCGGCGGCCACAACGGCATCACGATCGCCGCGTACCTCGCCAAGTGCGGCCTCTCGGTGTGCGTCGTCGAGTCCCGCCTCGAGATCGGCGGGGCCCAGGAGAACACCGAGCCGATCCCCGGCGTGCGCATCGACCCGCACGCCTCGGTGCTCTACGGCGGGGCCGCCCCCGGGTTCGAGCAGCTCGAGCTCTGGAGGTACGGCTTCCGCATGTCGTACTGGCAGCAGTACGGCCTGGCGATCGGCAGCGACCACCGCGGCTTCGTGGGGGGCAACCGCTGGACCCTCGCCCGGGCGGCCGAGACGCTCCGGCCCTTCAGCGAGCGAGACGCCGACCTGTGGGGCTCGATGATGGGCGCCATCGAGGCCAACATGCAGGAGATCCTGCGCTCGACGTTCTGGACGCCGCCGTTCCCACCCGAGCTCGACGTCGACCGCGAGGACCTCCCCTGGGTCCAGACCTGGACGCAGGCCACCGGCGGTGCCCTCCCCGGCAACTTCTTCGAGGCGTCGATGGTCGACGTGCTCGACGACATGTTCGAGAGCGGCATCCTCAAGGCCATCACCGGCCTGGGGGCCTGGTACTCGGGGGCCGCCCCCACCTGGGAGGGGATGGCGGCCCAGGCCTTCGGCGCCTTCCTCCTCGCCCTCTACGGCTCGGGCGCCCCCAAGGGCGGCATGCACACCTACGCCCACGCCATCGCCCGCTGCGCGATCGCCCACGGCGCCCGCATCCTCGTGAACTGCCCGGTCGAGGAGATCGTCGTGAAGGACGGGCGGGCCGCCGGCGTGGTCCTGGCCGAGGACGCGGCGATCGGCGACAAGACCATCTGGGCCGACCGGGCCGTGATCTCCGCGGTCGACGTGCAGCAGACCTTCCTGCGCATGATCGGGCCCCGCCACACCGACCCGTCGTTCCGCCAGAGGATCTCCGACATCAACCTCAAGGGCGGCAGCCTCTACGTCCTCCACGTGGTCTGCCGGGAGCTGCCGCGGTTCAAGGGGCAGGCCGGCGAGCTGGTCGACGAGGTGGGCTACCCCGGCTCGGCCCTGTTCCCCTGCGACGACTGGGACAGCGTCACCGCCCAGATGCGGGCCGCCTACTCCCGCAAGACGACGCCCACCGGCCCCCGCGAGATGACGATCCCGGTCCTCATGCCCACCACGTACGACCGGTCCCGGGCGCCCGACGGCCTCCACGTCCTCTCCCCGATCTACATCGAGCTGCCCCCGCCCGAGTACCACGTCGAGGGGCCCGACGCCGCGAACCGGGAGGAGGAGCAGATCACCGGCGAGATCCTCGCCATGCTGCGCGAGTACGCCCCCAACATGACCGACGGCAACATCGTGGCGACGTTCGTCAACACGCCCCGGGACTCCGAGCTCCGCAACGCGGGGCTGGTGGGCGGGAACTGGTACGCGACCCGCCACTGCGCCGACCAGTGGTGGACGAAGCGGCCCCTGCCCGAGCTGTGCCGCTACCGCACCCCGATCGACCGCCTGTACCTCTGCCACCAGACCTCGTTCCCCGGCGGCCTGTGCCTCATGGCGGTCCCCTACAACCTCATGCACATCCTGATCGACGACGGCATCGCCGAGCCGGGGGGCTGGTGGTACCCGTCGCCGTGGCACATCAGGGACACCGAGACGACCGGAGCGGCCCGATGACCGGCTACCAGCCCCCGCTGCCCGGGTACCGCCCGCCGACCACGTTCGTCGAGGAGTTCCCCGAGCGCTCCACCTACGACGCCGTGGTGATCGGAGCCGGCCCCAACGGGCTCATCGCGGCGGCGTACCTGGCCCGGGCCGGCCTGCGGGTGTGCGTGTGCGAGCGCCGCTACGAGATCGGGGGCGGGCTGGCCACCGAGGAGATCCTCTTCCCGAGCCACTACTCCAACCCGCACGCCGTCTACCACATGATGGTCGACTACATGCCGCCCCTCGCCGACCTGGGACTCGACCGCCACGGCCTCACGTTCGTCTCGCCCAACGCGCAGACCGCGGCGGTCTTCGAGGACGGCAGCTCGCTGCTGCTGTGCCGCATGATCGAGGACACCAAGGACTCGATCGCCACGCTCTCCGAGCGGGACTCGCGCACGTTCGGCCAGGTGATGCGCACCTGGCGGCGCCTCGTCGAGGAGCTCGTGGCGCCGGCCACCTACCTCCCCCGGTCCCCCCCGTCGACCTGATCGAGGCCATGGAGCGCACCGAGCTCGGCCGCGAGCTCCTCGAGCTGTCGGAGCAGAGCCCCCTCGAGATCGTCACGGGCCTCTTCGAGCACGAGAAGGTCCGGGCCCTGCTCCTCTACGTCGCGTGCATGTGGGGCCTCGACCCCGAGGAGACCGGCCTGGGGTTCATGGTTCCGCTGCTCGTCGACCGCACCATGAACAAGGCGATCTGCTACGGCGGCTCCCACCGCCTGGCCGCCGCCCTCGGGCGGGAGGTGCTCCGCCACGGCGGGACCATCCTCGACACCGCCGAGGTCGTGCGCGTCCACGTGCGCGACGGCGTCGCCACCGGCGTCGAGATGGAGGACGGCCGCACCGTCGAGGCCGGGATCGTGCTCTCCAGCCTCGACCCGCATTCCACCTTCCTCGACCTGGTGGGCCGCGAGCACCTCACCCCGTCGCTCACCGCGGCGGTCGACGGGTGGGAGTGGGAGAAGTGGAGCTTCTTCACCACCCACGTCGTCACCGACGGCCCCCCGAGGTACGCCGGCGACGACCCGTGGGTCGACGACGCCTTCATGACCGTGCTGGGCCTCGACGGCGTCGACGGCCTCCTGGACTGGTGGGACGGCGTGGTGGGCGGCCGGATCGACGGCGGGGTCGTGGGCCACGCCACCTGCGAGACCCGCTACGACCCGACCCTGTCGAAGGTCCCCGGCCACCACGTGGGGTTCCTCCAGATCCACGCCCCCTTCGACCTCGAGGGCGGCTGGGACGCCCGCCGGGCCGACGTCGAGGCGCTCGTGCTCGACCGCTGGCGGGGCGCCGCGCCGGGCCTCGGGGTGCTCACGGCCCACTCCGAGACCCCCGTCGACATCGCCGCCCGGCTGCCCAACATGCGCCGGGGCTCGATCAAGCACGGGGCCTACAACCCCCTCCAGATGGGGAGCATGCGGCCCAACGACGAGTGCTCCTCGTCGCGCACCCCCATCGAGGGTCTCTACGTGTGCGGCGCGTCGACCTACCCCGGTGGGCTCATCATCGGCGGGCCCGGCTACATCGCCGCCAACGCCGTCGCCGAGGACGCCGGCGTGGAGAAGTGGTGGCGGGAGCCCGACTACATCGCCCGGTACCGCCACACCTACTTCGCCGAGCCGAGCCCGGTCTGACCCCGGAGGACGCGGTGCGCACCGACACCTACGACGCGGTGGTCATCGGCGCGGGCCACAACGGCCTCTGCCTCGCCGCCTACCTGGCCCGGGCCGGCCTGTCGACGGTCATCGTCGAGCGGCGCCACGAGGAGGGCGGCGGCGCCAACACCGAGGAGCCGGTGCTGCCGGGCTTCCGGCACAACCTCCACGCCAACTACATGGAGTTCTTCGACATCATCCCGATGATCTCCGACTTCGGGCTGTGGGACCTGGGGCTGCGCTCGATCACGCCGGAGAACCAGTGCGGGATCGCGTTCGCCGACGGCCGGCCGCCGATCGTGCTGCACCGCAAGGACCTCCTCGAGCGGACCCGGGCCAGCATCGCCCGCCACTCGAGGGCCGACGCCGACCTGTACGTCGAGCTCCAGGAGAGGACCCGGGACTTCGGCCCGCTCCTCGCCTTCGGCATCTACCACCCGCCGATGGCGGGCGCCGAGCAGGCCGCCGGGATGCTGATCGAGGACTGGTTCGGCCACCTGGGCGTGACCGCCGACTACGCGCTGAAGTCCCCCAAGGTCGTCATCGACGAGATGTTCGAGAGCCCCGAGATGCGGACCCTCCTGTACCGCACGTCGGTGGAGTTCGGCGTCGGCGTCGACACCCCCGGCGCGGGCCACATGGTCCTCACCTCGCTCATGTGGATGATCGGCAACTGGCGGATCACCTGCGGGGGCACCCACGCGCTGGCCAAGGCCATGACCCAGGCCTGCTACCGCGAGGGCGTGGAGCTGCTCGAGAACACCGCGGTCGAGCGGATCCTCGTCGAGGGCGGCCGGGCCGTCGGCGTCGTGGCCCGGGGGCGGGAGATCCGGGCCCGGCGGGTCGTGGCGTCGAACGCGGACGTGCGCCAGACCGTGGTCGACCTCGTGGGCGAGGAGCACGCCCCGGCCCGGCTCCACCGCCGGGCGACGCGGTTCCGCTACGGCCCCAGCCACGTGCTGGCCACCCCGATGTGGTGCCTGTACGAGGCCCCCGCGTACCGCTCGGCCCGCTGGGATCCCGACATCGACCGGTGCTTCTACACCGTGGTGGGCTACGAGACCCCCGAGGAGGCCGCCCGCTACATCCGCGACGCCTACTCGGGCCGCCTCCCCGAGCCGGCCGCCGGCACCTGGGTGAACAGCCTGTGGGACCGGGCCCAGGCGCCCCCCGGCCGCCACGCCGCCACCGGCTGGTACTTCTTCCCGCCCGCCAGCGCGCTCGACCCGTCGGGGTGGCAGGAGGTGCGCGGCACCTTCAACGACCGGTTCCTGGCCCGGTGGCGGGACTACGCGCCGAACATGACGCCCGACAACGTGATCGCCCACAAGCTCTACACACCCGACCAGATGGAGCGGAAGAACTACATGTGGGAGGGCGACTTCTCCAACGGCGAGATGTCCCCCGACCAGATGGGCGCGAACCGGCCCTTCCCCGAGGCCTCGAGCTACCGGCTCGGCATCGACGGCCTGTACCTCTGCGGCCCCTCCGCCTACCCCGGCGGCGGGATCCACGCCGCGTGCGGCTACAACGCCTACAAGGTCATCGCCGCGGACCTCGACCTGTCCAGTCCCGTGGTCCCCGAGCGCGGCTACTGACCGAGCCCGCCGGAGCGGCCGCATGCGGTCGCTCTCGGCAGAGCTCCACCCGCATCCCCGTCGCGTCGCCCGCCGACGTGACGACGTGCTCGTCCTTCCAGGGGCGACGTGACGGGTCATGTGGCTCTTCGTGTTGGGGCGGGGAGTGAGGGGTGGCTGAGGGCCCACCGCGCGGGCCAAGGACTACGCAGCCGTGCTGCGACCGGTTGCCCGTCCTCGCGGAAGTCCTCTACGCGACGATCCAGCCGTTCAGGCCGAGGAGGGCTCCGCGCGGCCCCCTCAGGAGTGCGGCGGATCGACCAGGATCCAGACGGCGCGGGCCCATCCGAGCAGGCGCCCGTCCGGGGCGTACAGGGCCGTGGTGGTGTGGCGCTTGCGGCCGTCGGCGCCGTCGAGTCGGGCCACGATCACGTGGGGCTCCCCCACCCGGGGCCGCTCGCGCACCTCGGCGGTGATCCGGCCGAGCAGGGCCGTCGTCCCCGCCGGCAGCACGCCGTAGCCGGGGCAGTCGAGCGCCGCCCACACGACCGGCTCCTCGACCCGCCCCTCGCCGTCACCGAACGCCGGGGTCCAGGGCGCCGCGCCATGCACGCCGTCGCCGGTGGGTCCGGCGAAGATCCGCAACCCGTCGCCCTCGGTCCGATCGGGGCCGCAGGTGAAGCAGGTGCCGAACGGCGACCACGCCAGGACCGGGGCCCGCTCCGAGGCCCGGGCCGCCTCCTCGGGCGGGACCGGGCCCGGCACGTCGACGTCGGGAACAGCGGGCCGGGCCTCGGCCACGAGCGCGTCGCCGTCGAGGAGGCGGACGGTGTCGCCGTCGCGCACGACGGCGAGCGGGGTGTCGAGCGGCGGCGGGCGGCGGAGGGTCACCTCGACGACCGGAGAACCGACGTGGGCGGCCAGGAGCCCGGCGGTGTACCCGCCGTTGCCCGACGTGGGCGGCCCGCAGAACCGGGCCGGGATGGTGAGTGTCTCGTCCATCGGCTCCCGCGCTCCTCGACCGGGCCCGCACCGTACCCGAGCGCCGGCCGGCCGGCCGCCTCCGCGACCTCCCGGGTCGGCGCGCGCTCGGGGTCGTGGGCCGCGATTCCGCACCAACCGGGCGGGTCCCGGGCGGGTCCCGGGCGGTCCCGGCCAGGGTCTCGAGGGGCCCACTCGGATCCGGTGGAACCACCGCGATTCGTGCTTGACGGGCGGCCGACCGGACCCTATGATACGAACGTATGTTCGTGTCTGTGGTCGACGATCGCGGGGAGGCGGCCTCCCGGGCCGGGCAGATCGACGCACTCGAGGCCGAGCTGGCCGAGGTGGCCGGGATCCTGAATGCCGCCCAGGGCCGCCTCGTCGCCCTCGTCGCCGACGGCCTCGCCCAGGGGCTGTGGCAGCAGGCAGGCGTGTCCTCACCGACCCAGTGGCTCACCTGGCAGCTGGGGATCTCGGTGACCCGGGCCCGCCGCATCCTGGCCCTGGCCCGCCGGGCCCCCGAGCTGCCCGCCACCCTGGGCGCACTCGGCCGCGGGGAGCTGTCCTTCGACCAGGCCGGCGTGGTCGCCCGCCACGTCCCCGCCGCCCACGAGACCGCCGCGGTCGACCTCGCCCGCCACACCACCGTCGCCCAGCTCACCCGCACCCTGGCCCGCTACGCCTACCAACCCCCGACCCCGATCGCGTCACCGCCGACTCCGAGCCCGGTGAGGAACGCCGCCGGGTCTCCTTCGCCAGCCGCGACGACGGCTCCTGGACCCTGCACGCCGAACTGCCCGCCGACCAAGGCGCTGTGGTCGAGACCGCCCTGGCCGCCGCCCACCACCAGCTCTTCACCCAGGCCACCGGCACCCCCGACACCGGGCGGGTCACCTGGGCCGACGCGCTCGTCGCCGTCGCCGAGACCTCACTCGCCGCCGGGGAGGTGACCCTGCCCGGCCCCGACCGCTACCTGGTCCTCACCCACCTCGAAGCCGACCCCGCCGACCCCACCAACCCCGCCCGCCTCTCGGTCCACCTCGACCGGCCCCTCCCCGACACGCTGCGCCGCTACCTCACCTGCGACACCCGCCTCCGCCCCGTCGTCCACCTCGACGGGAAGCCGGTCAGCGTCGGGCGGACCATGCGCACCGTCCCCCGACGCACCCGCCGCCTCGTCGAACACCGCGACGGCGGCTGCGCCGTCCCCGGCTGCGAGACCACCCGCCACCTCCACATCCACCACATCACCCACTGGGAAGACCACGGCCCCAGCGACACCCCCCAACCTCGTCGCCCTCTGCGGCCACCACCACCGCCAACACCACCTCGGCGCCCTCACCATCACCGGCGACGCCGACCTCCCCCGCCCCCACCCCAAAGGACTCCGCTTCCACGACGCCCGCGGACGGCCCATCGGACCCGCCGCCCGACCCCGACCCCCAGCCACCTCCCCACCCCCACCCCACCCCTACCAACACCCCACCGGCGAACCCCTCGACCCCCACTGGCTCATGCTCTGACCTACGGTCGGGTCGTGGCCACGACCGAGATCTCCCGGCTGATCCGGGCTCCTCGTTCGCTGGTGTACCGCGCGTTGCTCGATCCGGAGGCCGTCCGGCGTTGGATGGTGCCCGACGGCATGACGAGCGAGATCCACACGTTCGAGCCCCGGGAGGGAGGCCGCTTCCGCATCACGTTGACCTACGACGCGCCCACGGCCTCGGGCAAGACGACGCCACGGACCGACTCCTTCCGCGGCCGGTTCCTCGAGCTCGTGCCCGACACCACGGTCGTCCAGGTCGTGGAGTTCGAGAGCGACGATCCCGCCCTGCAGGGCGAGATGACGATCACCTACGCGCTCGCCGATGCGGATGAGGGCACGCTCGTCACCGGTCGGCACGAGGACCTGCCCCCCGGATTGTCCGCCGCCGAGAACGAAGAGGGCTGGAGCATCTCGATCGGCAAGCTCGCTGCGCTCGTCGAGACCGGCGGTCCCGCATAGGCCGCCTCCCGCACAGGGACGCTCAGGCCAGGGCGACCGCCGTCACCGGGGGGAGGTCGGAGCGGACACGTTCGAAGGTGCGGGCGCCGTCGCGGCTCACGAGCAGCTCGCCCGCGCCGGTGCCCGCGACCACGAGGTCGCCCGAGGCGGCCAGGCCCTGGCGCTCGACGTTGCCGGCGAAGCCCTCGGCCACGATCTCGAAGCGCGGCGTGGCGCCGTCCCCGCCCGGGGCCGGCTCGGCGGCGAACAGGGCGGCCTCGGGACCGCCCTCCTCCCACATCGGCGGCGGCCCCGACGCCGCCGACACGACGACCCGGGACCCGCCCGCCAGGGCCAGGCCCTGGGTGTAGCCGCGGTCGAGCCCCTCGCTCGCCCAGGTCCAGGAGCGCCCCTCGTCGGCGCTGGCGTAGCAGCCCATCCCGGTGGTGGCCCAGAGGCGCGGGCCGTCGGCCACGACGTGGTGGACGTCCTCGTAGAGCCCCTCGTTGCGGGCCTCCCAGGTGGCCCCGCCGTCGTGGGACATCGCCACCCCGCCGACCTCGACGCCCACGACCAGCCGCGGGCCGTCGACCACGATCGTCGGCAGGTCGGCCGGCCCCCACGGCGAGTGCCAGGAGTCGTGGCCCTCGACCGCGTCGAGGCCCGACAGCTCCACAGGCGGCCCGTCGCCGAGACGCCACAGCGCGGCCGGCTCCAACCCGGCGTAGACGACCCCGCCGGGCCCGGCGGCGACCACCCAGACCTCGGCGCCCTCGAGCCCGAGGAGCTCCCAGCCGTCGGGGCCCCTCCGGTGCACGCCGCCCTGCCCGAGCGCCACGTGGACCCGCCCGTCGGCGGCCGCCACCGACGACACCGACCGTCCCGCCAGGTCGTGGGCCAGCGTGGCCCCGTCCCCGTCGAGGCTCACGAGCCCGTCCCCGGTGGCCAGCAGGATCGTCGCGCTCATACCAGAGCGTCCCGCACGAGGGCCGCCACGCGCATCCCCGACCCGGCGGCCTGGTGGGTCCCCATCCCTCGTAGCCGGCGTCGGTGCCGCACAGGTACAGGCCCGCCACCGGGGTCACCGGCGACGGCTTGGCGGTGCCGCACTGGCCCGCCACCTGGCCGACCCCGACGCACTCGCCGCCCTGGCCCGGCACCACCGAGTCCCGGGTGTGGCGGGACACCTCCCGGGGCCCCTCGGCCTCGCGCCGCTCGATCGCCCCGGTGAACCCGGGGAACACCTTCTCGAGGGTGGCCTCGATCCTCTCGTAGATGGCCTCGATCTCGGCCGCCTCGGGATCGGGCGAGCAGATCGACCCGGTCACCAGGAGCTGCTTCCCTCCGGCGCCATGGTGGGGTCGAAGAGCGACGGCACCGTGACGAACACGATGACCTCGTCGCCCCACTCCCCGGCCTTCAGCTGCTCGTAGCGCTGCGTCGTGTACCAGAGGTCGTCGCCGTAGATCATCACCATGGGCTCGGTGACCACCGGGCGGGAGAGGAAGTACCGGATGCTGGCCCAGCCCCAGCCCGGCTCCAGGTTCGCCACCCGCTCGACGTAGTCGGCCGGGAAGTGCTCCGGGCCGGCCAGCTTCAGCACCGTGGGCTGGATGCCGGCGTCGCTCACCACCACCGGGGCCTCGAAGACCCCCGCGTCGGTGCGGACGCCGGTCACCCGTCCGCCGGCGATCTCGATCGCCTCCACCGCGACGCCGGTGCGGATCTCTCCCCCTTCTCGCGGACGGCCTCCGCGAGGTCGTCGAGCATCCGGCCGAAGCCCCCTCGTAGTAACCCCCCACCTCCCTGGAGGGCGAGCTGCTGCATGATCTTGATCTGCTCGGAGGCCGACACCCGGTCGATCGGCTCGGCCAGCGAGGCGTTGGCGTGCATCCCCAGGTACTGGTACAGGGCCTCGGGGACGTCGCCCACCTTGGCCAGGTACTCCTCCATCGTGACACCGTCGAGGCCGTCGAGCTGCTCGGGGGCGAGCAGCACCATCCCGGCCATGATCTCGACGGCCCGGGCCCGCTGGGCCTCGTCGAGCCCCCAGAGGTCGAACATCTCCGAGCCGTCGGAGCCCTCGTCGGTGACCTCGTTCACCAGCGCCCGGTACTCGGTCTCACCCGCCGGCCGGTAGCAGATCCGGGCCCGGGTCAGCATGACCTGGCGGAGCCGGTCGGGGATGCCGAGCTCATCGAAGAGCTCGGCGAAGGCCGGGCCTCGCATCGGGACCTGGAGCTTGGGGCCCAGCTCGTAGCGGAAGCCGTCGCGCTCGACGGTCACCGCCTTGCCTCCGGTCCGGTCGTTGCGCTCGAGCAGCAGGACCCGGACGCCCCAGTGGGCGAGCCGGGCCGCGCAGGCCAGCCCTCCCGGGCCACCGCCCACCACGATGACGTCGTGGTCGACCCCGCTCATGGCCCACCTCCGTCGCCGGCGGCCCCGCCGGCCACCTCGAGGCCGAGGTGCTCCCCCACCACCCGGGCTCCCAGGTAGCCGGGCCCGCCGAGCACCATGCCGCCCGGGTACACCGACGCCCCCGCCACGAACAGGCCCGGGACCGGGGTCTCCACCCGGGAGCACCGGTCGTTGGGGCGCAGGTAGCCCATCTGGAGCGGTGTGTAGGCCCCGTGCTTGATGGAGCCCCGGGTCATGGTGGACAGGCGGGCCTCGATGTGGGTGGGCGGGTAGTCGCGCCGCAGCACCACCCGCCCGAGGTCCGCGTGGCGCGCCAGGAGGTCGAGGGCCGCGTCGCCGAACGCCTTCGCGCCGCGCTCCCAGTCGTCGTCGTAGCGCACGACGGCCTCGGCCCGCACCAGGTGGTGGCCGGGCGGGGCCATGGTGGCGTCGAAGCGGCTCGGGACGGTCACGTGCAGCCACTCGTCGCCGCCGGCGCGGCCGGCGTCGACCCGGGCGAGGTGGTCGAGCAGCTCCTCGTCGGTGTCGAGCCCGCAGAAGGCGATCATCGCCTCCCCCACCCGGGGGTCGGCGGCCCGGAAGGTCACGTCCCCCTTCACGCCGAGGTGCAGGCCGAAGAGGGTGCGCTCCTCCCACTCCCAGCCCCGGGCCGCTTCGGCCAGGTCGCCCGGCAGGTCGGCCTCGCCGACCAGCTCGAGGAAGGTCTGGTGCGGGTTGAGCGTCGACACCACCGCCCCGGCGTCGAACCGGCGGCCGTCGGCCGTCTCGACCGCGACGGCCCGCCCGGCCTCGACCACCACGCGCGTGGCCGGGCATGCGTCGAGCACCGTCCCGCCGGCCGCCACGAAGGACCGGTAGACGGCCGACGACATCCGGTGGGAGCCGCCCTTCACGAACCCCGCGGCGAGCATCCGGCCGAGGTACAGAGGGAAGAGGTAGCCCAGGGGGTCGTCGAGGTGCATGCCCCACATGGCCGGGAACGACAGCAGGGCCATGCGGACCCTGGGGTCGGTGAAGCCGTACTCGTCGACCAGCTCGACGAAGCTCAGCTCCGAGATCTCCCCCAGCCGGCGCCCGACCTCGGTCTCCTGGAACGCGACCATCTGGTCGACGGCGGGCTCGGGGAGCTCGTAGGTCATCGGGACCAGGTACCGGTCGAGCATGGGTCCGAAGTCCGCCCACATGGCCCGCCACGCGTCGGCGTCGGCCGGGCTGAGCGCCTCGATCGAGGCGGCGCTCTCGGCCGGGTCGCGGGTGAGCACGAGCGAGTCGCCGTCACCCAGCAGGAACGCGGCGACGACCGGCGGGTGGAGGTACCGGAGGCCGAAGCGGGGCAGGTCGAGGTCCCGGTGGGCCGGCATGACCTCGCCCATCATGTGGTAGATCGCGTGGAGGTTGAGCCGGAAGCCGTTGTACTCGTCGGTGGCCAGGCCTCCCCCGGTCTCGTGGCGGCGCTCCAGCAGCAGGGTCCGGGCCCCGGCCCGGGCCAGGTAGGCGGCGCAGATCAGGCCGTTGGGGCCGCCGCCGATCACGACCGCGTCGTAGGTCCCGCCCGCTCCGCTCACGACGCCACCCCCGCCGGCTCGGCCCGCCAGCGCTCTCCCACGCCGAGATCGAGGGGGATCCGGCCGAGGTTCGTGATGTACCAGTCGAAGGGCTCCGAGCACCACCAGTCCACGTCGCGACAGCCCAGGTCGCGGGCGACCTCGTCGGCGGCGAGGTAGCCGCACGCCAGGTGGGTGGCGCCGTAGGGGTGGATCGAGTTCGAGAGGTACAGGCCGGGGACGAAGGTCCGGGACACGCCCTCCCGGATCACGCCGGGCAGCGGCCGGTTCTCGCCCATCTGCTCGGGGATCGGGCTCCCGCCGCACATGTTGGCCCGCACCGCCGTCGGGTTGTTGGCCTCCATGTCGGCCGGGGTGAGGACGTGGCGCTCGATCACCAGGTCGGAGAACCCGGGCGCGTACCGCTCGGTCTGCTCGGTGACCGCGTCGGCGAGTGGCTCGGCCACCTCGGGCCACGAGTCCCAGCCGTCGAGGCGCCGGCCCCGCCACCGGCGGGGGCAGGGCGGGACGCCGGTCCACAGGAAGGCGGTGTGGCACCCGGGCGGCGCCTGGGTCGGGTCGGCCCGGGTGGGCAGGAACCAGCCCACCCCGGGCTCGTCGGGGATCACGCCCGTGGCCAGGGCCGAGAAGGCAGCCCGCATCCGGTCGAGGGTCTCGCCGCCGAGGTAGCCGACCCAGCACCGCTGGATGCCGGGGTCGTGGGCCGCCGAGGCGAACTCCACGTCGCCCGAGAGGGCGTAGTACACGCCGAGGAGCTGGGGCTCGTCGTAGCTGAAGCGGCTCGCCCGCGCGGCCCAGTCGGGCCCGATGACCTCCTCGCCCAGCAGGCCGAGGAAGGTCGGGGTGAAGGTCAGGTTCGAGACCACCACCCGGGCCCGCACCTCCTCGCCGGGGAACAGGGCGTCGGGTGACAGGCGGACGCCGACGGCCCGGCCGCCCTCGACGACGATCCGCTCGACCGGGCAGGTGGTCCACACGTCGCCCCCGGCGGCCACGAACGCCTTCACCAGGGCGTGGGTGAGGGCGTGCGAGCCGCCCCGGGCGGTGTGGATGGGCGTGAGCCCCAGGCCCGCCTGGCCCAGGACGTTCGGTCCGGTCCCCCGGTGGGTGGGCCACTGCCCCGTGTACTCCCCCAGGCCGGCCACGATGGTCCGGGCCTCCTCCGACTCGTAGAGGAGGTCGAGCACCTCGAGGCCGGTCATCCGGTGGAGGTCCTCGGCGGTGATCGGGAGGTCGAGCTTGGCCAGCAGCCGGGCGTGCTGCTCCATGACCCGCCGCCGCACCGCCGGGGTGGGGGGGCCGTACTGGGAGGCCCGGCCGACGGCGAGCGACTCGCCGGCCTCCTCGACCGCGTGGGTCGAGATGATCTCCCGCACCCGGGCGTCGCGAGGCGAGATCCGCTCCAGGCTGGCCTGGGTCTGCGCGCCGTCGAGGGCCTGGAGGACGTTGCGACCGTCGAGGAAGGGCTTGGCGAACAGCACGCTCGTGCCCCGCAGGTCGAGGCCGTGGCCCTCGAGGTCGAGGTCGGCCATGGCGGGGCTGATCGACGGGACGAGCCAGCAGGCGTGGGTGTTGTGGAGGAACCCGGGGAGCCCCAGCTCCACGGTGTCGCAGTTCGCGCCGCACTGGCCCCGGGCCTCGAACACCGCGACCGAGAGGCCCGCCCGGGCCAGGTAGGCGGCCGTCGTGAGCCCGTTGATGCCTCCCCCGACGACGATCACGTCGTAGTCGCGCATGGCTCCTCCTGCTCCCCGCGTACTAGAACCTGTTCTAGCACGCCGTCCCGCCGGCCGACAGGGGCTCAGGTCGGCTGGCGGGCGTCGAGCTCGGCCAGCACCGCCGCCGCCACCGTGAAGCCGGAGTCCACCGCCTGGTGGGTGCCGCAGCCGTAGCCGCCGGCGTCGGTGCCCGTGAGGTACAGGCCCGGGAGCGGCGTCGCCGCCTCGGGCTTGGAGCGGCCGCACTGGCCGATCACCTGCGCGAGCCCGATGCACTCCCCTCCCGCGCCGGGCACGGCCGCGTCCCGGGTGAGGTTGGACACGTGGTGGGCCGAGTAGGCCTCCCGGCGCTCGACGCGCGCGGGGAGGTCGGGGAAGACGTCGGCCAGGGCCGCCTCGGCCCGGGCGATCGCCTCCTCGTTGAACGCGACCGCCCGGGGGTCGGCGTCGCCGAGGATGCCCACGAGCGCCACCTGGTGACCCTCGGGCGCGAGCGAGGGGTCGTAGAGGTTCGGCACCGCCACGAAGACCAGGGGGACGTCGGGCCACTCGCCCCGGTGGGCCGCCTCGTAGCGCTCCGTGTCCCACCAGCTCTGGTCGGAGAAGACCATGGTCATGCCGGTGCGGAAGACCGGGGCGTCGAGGAAGTAGCGCACCCCGACCATCCCCCACCCGGGCTCGAGGCCCGCCACCCGCTGCGCGTACTCGGCCGGGAAGTGCTCCTCGCCCGCGAGCTTCAGCACCGTGGGCTGGATCCCCGCGTTCGACACGACGACCGGCGCCCGGAAGGTGCCGGCCGCGGTGTCGACGCCCGCGGCGCGGCCGTCCTCGACGAGGATGCGCTCCACCCTGGTCCGGGTGAGGAACGTGCCGCCGTGGCCGACCAGGTGGTCGGCACACGCCTCGGCCACCCGGCCGTACCCGCCCGCGTGGTAGCGACCGCCGCCGCCGAGGAAGAGCTGGCGCATGGTGCGGACGCCCTCGGACGCCGGGATCCGGTCGACGGGGGCCACGAACACCAGGTTGAGCATCGAGGCGAGGTAGGCGATGACCGGGTCGGCGAGCCCGTAGCCCCGCAGCCAGGCGAGCATCCCGGTGTCGTCGAGCGCGTCGACGTCGTCGTCTCCGAGCGTGAGCACCGCCGCGGTCATCTCGACCATGGCCTCGACGTCCTCCGGCCCGACCCCGAAGGTCGCCTCGAGGTTCTCGACCGCGAGGGGATCGTCGGCCTGCTTCGAGGGCCCGACGTAGCCCCGCCAGGTGCCGTCGGCGGCGAGGTAGCGCAGGTCGACGGCGTCGCCCTCGGGCACGATCAGCGGGGCCTCGCCCTCGATGCCGAGCGTGGCGACGAGCTCGTGGAAGCGCGAGTCGTCGGCCGGCAGGCTGAGGACCGGCCACATCTCGTAGCCGTAGCCCCGCCGCCGGATCGTCATGGCCTTGCCGCCGGCCCGGTCGTTCTTGTCGATCAGCAGCACCCGCCGGCCCTCCCTGGCCAGCAGGGCGGCGGTGGTGACCCCGCCGTAGCCCGCCCCGACGACGATCACGTCGAAGTCGCTCATCGCCACGCTCCTGGTCACTTCCCGTCGGGGAAGTAGGTCGACAGGTACCGCTGGACCCGGCCGGGCAGGTCGAAGGGGAACTTGGTGCGCGTGTCCTCGCAGACCGCGTGGGCGGCGATGTAGCCCGGCCCGCCGATGACCATCCCACCCGGGAACATCGACGCCCCGCAGAGGAAGAGGCCCGGGACGGGCGTGCGGCTCGCCGAGCAGTCGGCGTTCGGGCGGTTGTTGCCCATCTGCAGCGGGTTGTAGTCGCCGTGCTTGATCGAGCCCCGGACCATGTTCGGCATCCGCTGCTCGATCGTGCGGGGGGTCTCCACGACCACGTCGACGACGCTGTCGGCGAAGCCCTGGAAGTGGGCGTCGACCAGGGCCGTGACCCGGGCCACGACGTCGTCGCGGCGCTCCTCCCACGGGAAGTCGTAGGGGGCGGGCATCTGGAAGAACGAGACGTGCTCGCCCTCCTTCTGGCTCAGCGTCTTGTCGAAGGCCGTCTCGCAGGTGAAGTGGCCGGCGACCTTGGGCAGCTCGCCCCGCTCGACGGCCTCGAGGAACGCGACGACGTCGTCGGTGCCGTCGAAGCCGAGGATGGTGGCGAAGGGGTCGGGCATCCCGATCATCCCGTTGGCCGGGTCGGGGCGCCACTCCGGCTTGCCCCGCGTGCTGAAGAACACGCTGAGCAGCGACCACTTGTCCCAGTTCCAGCCCTCGGCCGAGGCCCGCAGGTCGGCGGGGACCGCCTCGGCCGGCAGGAGGCGGAGGAACGTGCTCCGGGGGTCCAGGCTCGACAGCACCGCCTTGCGGGCGATGATCCGCCGCCCGTCCTCGACCAGGACGCCCGCGGCGCGCCCGCCGTCGGTGAGGATCTGCACCACCTCGGCGTTGTCGAGGATGAGGCCGCCCTGGCGCAGGATCACCCGGGCCAGGGCGCTGGCCAGTCGGTGCGATCCGCCGTAGACGAAGGCCTTCTGCATGCCCCGGTCGACCATGAGCGGCACCATGAAGCCCATGCCGCTCTCGGTCGGCGACAGGCCCCACTGGCACGACATGTAGAGCAGCGTCGCCTTGATCGAGTCGCGCAGCGCGTACTCGTCGAGGATCTCGAGCGCGCTCTGCTCCGAGAGGTGGAGCATGTCGCGCCCGACCGCCGTGCGGTCGAGGGCCTCCATGAGGTCGACGGGCGCGTCGGGCGGGAGGTAGGTGGCCGGGGCCAGGATGTCCTCGACGATGCCGCGGAAGCGCGTGGCCAGGTTCCCGAACACGTCGGACTGGTCGAGGCCGAAGCGGGCGATCGAGTCCCGGGTGTCCTCGAAGGCCCGGCAGAGGTAGACGTGATCGCTCCCCACCACCGCGCCGGTCTGCCCGAACGGCTTGTGGAACCGCAGGCCGTGACCGGTGAGGTCGAAGTCCTCGAGGGGCGGCAGGTAGTCGACCATGTAGTGGTACGACGCGTGGGTGTTGGCGTAGTGGTGCGGGAACAGGATCTCCTCGGTGGCGAGCCCCCCGCCGATCTCGTAGCGCCGCTCGAGCAGGGTGACGTCGAGGCCCGCCGCGCCCAGGTAGGCCGCCGCGATGAGCCCGTTGGGGCCGGAGCCGATGACCACGACGTCGGTCTCGATCTCCTCGGGGAGCTCCGGGGGCAGCAGCAGCCCGTCCGAGGGGTCGGGCCGGTGCCGGCGGAACGACGGGTCGCTCACTGCGTGCCTCCCTGCTCGTCGGTGAGGTGCCACTTCGACCGGTACCACCACTCGGGCGTGCTGGCCCCCATCCGCTCGTAGTCCTCCTCGAGGATGTGCATCAGGTTGTAGGGCACCGCGAGCAGGCAGAGCCCGCCCGGGTACGAGGTCTGGTTGCAGAGGTAGAGCCCCTCGACGGGCGTGCGGTAGCGAGCCATCTCGGGCAGCGGCTTCCTCGACCACCACTCGTCCTGCGACGACCGCGCGCCCTCCCAGTTGCCGCCCACGAAGGCCATGTTGCGGAGCTCCGAGTCGTAGGGCGTGTTCGTCGGGGTGGCGATGTAGACGTCGTCGGTCATGTTGGGCGCGTACTGCCGCAGCACCGTCTTGATGTTCTCGACGATCTCGTCCTTGGCCCGGTTCACCGCCTCGGGGCCGTCGCGGTGGTCCTCGGGCGCGGGCACCTGGAGGTTCACGGTGATGACGTGACCCTCGCCGGCCCGGGCCCGGGTCGGGTCGTGCTGGTCGTGCACGACGAACCAGACCCCGGCGAAGTCGTCGGGGTCGGTGGGGTGGGTCCGGAAGGAGTGCACGTCGCGCATGAGGTCGAGGACCTTCTCGGTCGTGCAGTGCAGCGACATGCCGGCCGGGTAGTCGTCGGGTCCGTACTCCTCGGGCGCGTCCTTGTAGACCGGCAGCTCCTTCACGATGAGGTTGGTGACGAACAGGCTCCCGCCCTTGAGGCTGAGGTCCTCGATCCGCTGCACCAGGTCGCGGCCGAGGTGGGCCCGCCCCACCAGGTCGGGGAACTGCTTGATGTGGGTGCCGAGGATCACCCCCATGTCGGCCCAGACGGTCTTCTCCTCGAGGAGCGAGTCGTCGGCGACCCGGACCCCGACGGCCCGGCCGTCGTGGACGATCACCTCGGAGACGGGGCTGTTGACCCAGATGCGGGCCCCGTGGGCGAGGGCGCACCGGGCCAGGGCGTGCGCGAGGGCGTGCATCCCGCCCACCGGGGCGGCCCCCGAGTACATCATGAGCTGGGTGCAGGCGAAGCCGGGGAGGGCCATGCCCTTCCAGTAGGGGTGCGGACCGTTGCCCCACGACCCCACGAGGAGCCCCGCCTTGATCGGGTCGGGCAGGCCCAGGCCCTCCATCATCTCCATGAAGGACATGTCGAGGAGCGACTCGTCCCAGAACGACGGCATCGCCTCGCGCAGGACGCGCGCCACGGGGAGCTCGCCCTTGGGCACGGCCCAGCGCTCGTCGTAGGGGGGCGTCCAGTAGATGCTGCGGAAGAAGTCGACGGCGTGGGGTCGCAGCCCCTCCATGAACTCCAGGTAGAGCTTCGCGGTGTCGCGGTCGACGCCGAGCAGGCGGACGTAGGTCTCGGGATCGCGGCCCGCCTGGTCGTGGAAGAAGTTGCCTCCGAAGAAGGCCCGGCCGTCGTGGGAGATGCAGCCGCCGAAGTTCTTGATGTACGACATCCGGAAGCCGTGGCGGGGCAGGTCGAGCTGCTCGAGGCCCGGGGCCGCGGCGCCGTAGAAGTACGAGGCGTGCGGGTCGATCGAGTAGCCGGGGACGGGCTCGGCGTTCTCGGCCCCCCCGCCGATCTCGGGACGGGCCTCGAGCATGCACACCGAGAAGCCCCACTTGGACAGGTAGGCCGCGATGCCGAGGCCGTTGGGGCCTCCGCCCACGATCACGAAGTCGTAGTGGGCCCGCCGGGGCATCGGCTCGCCGCGGGCGTCGACCGCGGGGCGGGTGGCGGTCGCCTGGGTCATGGTGGCACCTCCTGGGTCCTGGTCCGTGCTCCCGGGCGCTACGACGCCTCGGGGACGGCGATCGCGTCGGGGACGGCCGCCGCGGCCTGCTCGGCCCGCTTGGCCGCGCTCTGGGCCCGGTGCTCCTTCACGCGCGCGAGGTGGGTCGCGCGATCCTCGCTCCAGTGGGCGCGCTTGCGTCGCTTGAACGCGGCCCGCAGCAGCAGGCCCAAGGTCGGGCGCTGGAGCGCGACCCGGGTCACGCCGGCGAGGTCGTCCTCGCACATCGTGATCGTGAAGTCCCAGTGGACCGGCTCGTGGATGGTCCCCTGGATCACGATCTCGTCGTCCTCGCGGACCACGTGGTACTCGCGGAAGTCCATCACGAGCTCCTTGCGACCGAGACCACGCGACCTGAGCTTCACGACGGGCCTCCTCCCGTGGGCGCCGGCGCTTCGGGGTGGGACGGGGAGTGGAGACAGGGTTACAATTGACGCCCGGTGTCTTGTTGTACCGCGATCCCGGACCGAGCGCAACCATCGCGAGGAACGCGAGCGTTCGGACCGGTTCGCGGTGCTCCGGCCGACGTCAGGAGGGACGATGGGTGAGTTCGCGGGGAAGGTGGCGTTCGTGACCGGCGCGGGCTCGGGCATCGGCCGGGCCACCACGCTGCTCCTGGGCCGGGGCGAGGCCCGGGTCGCCGTCGCCGACATCGACGCGGCCGCCGCCGAGGCGACCGCCGCGGCGGTACGCACCGAGGGCGGCGACGCGCTCGCCGTCCACGTCGACGTAACCGACGAGATCTCGGTGAAGAGCGGGATCGCCGCCGCGGTCGAGGCCTACGGCGGCCTCCAGGTGCTCGCCAACGTCGCGGGCACGGGGTGCTTCCGCCACACCACCGAGGCGAGCCTCGACGACTGGAACCGGATCCTGGCCGTGAACCTCACCGGGGTGTTCCTCGTCTGCCGCGAGGCGCTCCCGGTGCTCCTCGACCGGGGCGGGGCGATCGTGAACGTGGCGTCGATCGCGGGCGTGAAGGCCCACCCCTACGCGGCCGCCTACTGCGCGTCGAAGGGCGGGGTGGTCGCCCTGTCGCGGTCGCTGGCCATCGAGTACGCGCGCCGGGGGGTGCGGGTCAACGCGGTCTGCCCGAGCGGGGTGTTCACGCCGCTCCTGGAGCACTTCACCGCGCCCGACGACGCCGACCCGGTGCTCTTCGCCCGGATCCTCCCCCCCACCGACCAGATGTCCCAGCCCGAGGAGGTGGCGGCCGCGATCGCCTTCCTGGCCTCCGACGCCGCCGTGAACATCACCGGCACCGAGCTGCTCGTCGACGGCGGCGTCTCGGCGTAGCCGACGCGGAGCCGAGCGGTCAGACGAGCTCGGCGGCGATCTCCCGCTCGCGCCGCAGCGCGTCGGCGAGGGTGGTGCGCTTGAGGGCCATGATCGCCGCGTCGCGCCCTGCGGCCCAGGCCGAGTGCACGGCGCACTCCGGGTCCCGGTCGTGGCAGCGGCGCGAGTCGAGGAGGCAGCGCGAGATCTCGAGCTGGCCCTCGAGGGCCTCGATGATCTGGAGCATCGTGATGTCGTCGGGGTCGGCGGCGAGGGTGCACCCCCACCCCGACCGGGGCTGCACAGCAGGATCCCGGCCCGGGACAGCATGTTCACGATCGTCGGGAGGTTCCCGACCGGGATGTCGCAGACCTCGGCCAGCTGGTTCGCCGTCATCCTCGTGCCCGGTTCCTGGGCCGCCAGGTGGACCAGCAGCCGGACCCCGTACTCACCGCGCTTCGTCAACGACAACCGCATGCGGGCTCCCCCGTTCCGTTCGCGTTCTCGGCCGAAGAATCAATGATAGTCGCCGAGCGCGAACGATTCCGGTCGGTTACAGCCGCTCCCGCGTCGGGCGCAGCCAGAAGCCGCCCACGGACACGAAGGTCAGCCCGGCCAGCACGAGCTTGGCGGCCACGATCCAGAGGGTGACGTCGCGGGCCGTCGTGTCGGCGGCGAGCGTGACCCGGGTCGGGTCGGAGCGGTCGTAGAGCAGCGCGACGCTGGTCGTGTCCCGGCCTCCGGCCGGCTGGCCCGTCCGCAGCGGCTCCCGGACCCGCACCGTCTCCCCCTCGAGGGTCGTGAGCTCCAGCAGCCGGCGGCCGCCCTCCTCCCCCACGACGACCGCGCGCACCGGGACGCCCCGCTCCCGCACCGCCGCGTCGCGCTGCTGGAGCCGGAGCACGAGCACCGCCGTCACGAGCCCGGCCACGAGGAGGACGGCACCCCCGACCACGGCGAACCAGGCCCGCCGGTGGCCCGGGACCGGAGGGACGGGCACCACGGCAGGCGCCGGGGCTCCGCAAGCCGGGACGCGGGTGGCGTCGTAGGCCCGTCGCGCGACGGCGTCACCGAGCACCTCGTAGGCGGCGGTCACCTGCTTGAAGCGCTCGGCGCCGTCACCCCCGGGCCGCCGGTCGGGGTGGAGCGTCTTGGCCAGACGCCGGAAGGCGGCACCGATCTCGGGCGCGGTGGCGTCCGGCGCCAGGCCGAGCACGGCGTAGTGGTCGAGGTCCCCCCGAGTGCGCACGGCTCGCGCAGGATACCGCCGGTCTCAGATGCGGCAGCCGCGGAGGCCGCGACGCTCGTAGTAGCGCTGGTGGTACTCCTCGGCCTCCCAGAAGGTGGACGCCGGGGCGATCTCGGTGGCGACCGGGCGCCGGAGGCGTCCCGAGCGCTCGAGGGCCTCCTTCGAGGCGACCGCGGCCCGCTCCTGCTCCCGGTCGTGCACGAAGATCGCCGAGCGGTACTGGCGTCCGACGTCGGGGCCCTGGCGGTCGACCTGGGTCGGGTCGTGGGAGGCCCAGAAGACCGCGAGGAGGTCGTCGTAGGAGACCCGTCGCGGGTCGAACGTCACCTCCACCGCCTCGGCGTGCCCCGTGGTGTCGGTGCACACCTGCTGGTACGTGGGGTCCTCGACGTCACCGCCCGTGTAGCCGACGCGCGTGTCGACGACCCCGTCGACCCGCCGGAACGCCGCCTCGACGCCCCAGAAGCATCCGGCCGCGAACGTCGCCGTCTCGTACATCACCGACCCCCGAGTGACGATGTGGTCGCCAGGGTCAACCGGCCCGGGACCGGCCGCTGTTCCCGCTCGTCGGACCGCGGCAGAGTAGGGCACCGCGGGAAGGAGAACGATGACGGACCCGCTCGACATGACCGGGAAGGTGGTGGTCGTCACCGGCGGCACCAGGGGCGTCGGGCGGGGGATCGCCGCCCGCTTCCTCGAGGCCGGGGCCGACGTGGTGGTGTGCGCCCGCCAGGAGCCCGACGACCTCCCCCGGGCCGGCGACCGCACCGCCGCGTTCGTGGCCGCCGACGTGCGCGACCCCGAGCAGGCGGGCGCGGTCGTGCGCTTCGCCGTCGAGCGCTTCGGGCGCCTCGACGTGCTCGTCAACAACGCTGGCGGCTCGCCCCCGGCGGACTCGGCGACCGCCTCGCCGGCGTTCACCACGGCCGTCGTCACCCTCAACCTGATCGCTCCCCTCGTCCTGGCCCAGCAGGCCAACGCGGTGATGCAGGAGCAGCCCGAGGGCGGCGTGATCCTCAACGTCGCCAGCGTGAGCGGCATCCGGCCGTCCCCGGGGACCGCCGCCTACGGCGCCGCCAAGGCCGGCCTCGTCAACCTCACCGCGACCCTCGGGGTCGACTACGCGCCGAAGGTCCGGGTGAACGCGGTCACCGCCGGGCTCGTCCGCACCGAGCAGTCCCACCTCTTCTACGGCGACGAGGAGGGGATCCGCCGGGTCGAGGCGACCGTGCCCGCCGGCCGCCTCGCCGAGCCCGAGGACATCGGCGACGCCTGCCTCTTCCTCGCCTCGCCGCTCGCCCGGTACGTGAGCGGCGCGAACCTCGTGGTCCACGGCGGGGGCGAGCGTCCGGCCTACCTCGACGCCGCGAAGGGCGACGACGGATAGGAGCGCCCTACACCGGCGGGACCCAGCTCGGCGCGCGCCAGCAGACGAACGTCCGCGGCCGCCACGACAGCGCGGCGTTCAGGACCGCCCGGCGGTCGAACCCGGGGAGCTCCTGGAGCCGCTCGAGGAGGGCCTGGCCGCCGCGGGCGTCGGAGGGGACGAGGACGACCTGCCCGTCGCCGGCCCCGAGCAGCCACGCCAGGCGGGCCTCGGTCGGGTCGCCACCCGACGTCTCGAGCGCGACGGCCTCGAGCTCGGCCCAGGCGAGGAACCGGCGCTCACCCCCGGCGTCGACGCGCAGGCCCCGCTCGTCGACCCGCACCGCGGCCCTCCGGCCGCCCCGGCGCTGGCGCAGTCCCATCCCTGCATTCTGTCCGGTTTCGGGCGATCCGTCACGCCGGCGGCCGGCGATGGCGCGCCGCCACCTCGGCGCCGAGCGCCACCAGCACCGGCGAGACCTCGGCCGCGGGGGCCCGCGGCTCCCGCAGCTCCCGGGCCGCCGGGGGCAGCGCGGCGAGGTCGGCCGCGCACCGGGCCCGGGCCGCCTCCAGGGTGTCGGGCCGGCCGAGCCGGCGCCCGCCGGCCATCACGGGGACGAGCAGCGGCTCGGACCCCGGCGGCCCCGCCTCCTCGCGCAGCGCCAGCAGGTCGTGGACCCCGGCGTCGGTCACCCGGCGGAACACCTGCTTGGCCCCCGGGTGGGTCCGCTTCCCCTCGCTGAGCTTCATGACGGGCCGGCCGTCGTAGCTCACGAGCTTGTACGCGCTGTCGAGCGAGGGGGCGTCGGAGGACGTGCCCATCCGGGTGCCGACGCCGAACCCGTCGACGGGGGCGCCGGCCCGCACGATGTCGTCGATCTCGTGCTCGTCGAGCCCGCCGCTGGCGAAGATCTGCACGTGCTCCAGGCCGGCGGCGTCGAGGATCCCGCGCGCGTCGCGCGCCAGGACGGCGAGGTCGCCGCTGTCGAGACGCACGGCGAGGGGCCCGGTGAGGTCGAGCTCGCGGATCACGGCGATCGCCACCCGCACGCCCTCGAGCGTGTCGTAGGTGTCGACGAGGAACGTGGTCCGATCGGGGTGGTCCTGGGCGAAGGCGCGGAAGGCGTCGGCCTCGTCCTCGAAGGCCTCGACGAACGAGTGGGCCATCGTCCCGACCGGCCGCAGGCCGTACCGCCGGGCGGCCTCGACGTTGCTCGTCCCCCCGAAGCCGGCGATCGCCGAGACCCGGGCCACCGCCATCGCCGCGTCCTCGCCGTGGGTGCGGCGGAACGCGAAGTCGACGACCGTGGCGGCGCCGGCCGCGAGGCGGCAGCGGGCCGCCTTGGTGGCGACGGCGGTCTGGTAGGTGAGCTGGTTCAGGAGGTAGGTCTCGACCAGCTGGGCCTCGGCGATCGGCGCCGTGACCTCCAGGAGCGGCTCGTCGGCGAGCACCACCCGCCCCTCCGGCACCGCCCACACGTCGCCGGTGAACCGCAGGCCGCGGAACGCCTCGACCATCCCGGTGCCGTAGCCGATGCCCTCGCGCAGGTAGTCGAGCTCGTCGTCGTCGAACGAGAACCGCTCGAGGAAGGCGAGGGCGTCCTCGAGCCCCGCGGCGACGAGGAAGCCCCGCCGGGCCGGGAGTTTCCGCACGAACAGGCTGAAGGTGGCGAGCCCGTCCATGTCCCGGGCGAGGTAGCTCGCCGCCATGTTGAGCTCGTACTGGTCGGTGAGCAGCCCACCGGGCACGGCGCACCCCCTCTCCTCGGTGTCCCATGCTCGCAGACCGCGATGGAGGCGCGCCCGGTCGCCGTTACCCTGGCAGTACGACAGGAGGTACCCATGACCAGCTACGACACCCGTACCGCGCTGGTCGTCGTCGACGTCCAGAACGACTTCGCCGACCCGAACGGCGCGCTCTCGGTGCAGGGCGGCGACGAGGTCGTCCCGGTCGCCAACCGGGAGATCGAGCAGGCCGCGGCCGCCGGCGCGCTCGTCGTGTACACCCAGGACTGGCACCCCCCGCAGACCCCCCACTTCGCGAAGTACGGGGGGAAGTGGCCGGTCCACTGCGTGCGCGACACCTGGGGCGCCCAGCTCCATCCCGACCTCAAGGTGGTCGGCCCGCGGATCCTCAACGGGACCGGCGAGGAGGACGGATACTCGGGTTTCACCGTGATCCACCCGGTCACCGGGGAGACGTCCCCGACCGGGCTCGAGGAGCTCCTGCGCGAGCGGGGCGTCGGGCGGGTCGTCGTGCTCGGCCTGGCCACGGACTACTGCGTGAAGGAGACCGCGCTCGACGCCGTCCGGCTGGGTTTCGACACGCTCGTGCTGCGCGAGGGCGTGCGGGCCGTCGACGTCGAGCCCGGCGACGGCGACCGCGCGCTCGAGGAGATGGCCGCGCCGGGGTGACGATCGCCTGAGCCGCCGGACGGCTAGCCTCACGCCGGGGGAGGTGCCGGATGGAGACGCGATCAGCCCTGCGACCTCGGGAGCGGCGGATGCTCCGCCTCGCCGAGGAAGGTGTCGACGAGCTCGACATCGCCTGGAGGTTCCGCCGGACACCCCGCTACGTGCGCCAGGTGCTCACCGTGGCCCGGGCCCCGGGTCGCTCGGGCGTGACCCCGACCACGGCGGGGACGCTCCGGCCGATCGAGCGGCGGGTGATGCGATGGCGTGAGGAGGGCGCGGCGCTCGACGAGCTCGCCCCCCGGTTCCGCCGCACGTCCGAGTTCCTCGAACAGGTCGAGCGCCTGGCCCGCTACAAGCTGGAGACCGCCTAGCAGCCTCGCCCCGGGAAATTCGCCGCTCCGGGCACGCCCGCCGCCGTACCCTCGAAGCGTGGAGCGCTGCCCGGCCTGCCGGCGGAGGATGGTCGACCCGGTGCTGGGGTGCCGGGCCGGCGACGACACGCTCCCGGCCGTCGGGGTCGGGCGTGACCCCGGTCCCGCGCTCCCGCCGGGTCTGCGCGACGACGACCTGTACGCGCTCCTGCCCGGTGGCATCGGGCCGGTTCGCCGCCGCCACCACGCGGCGCCGATGTCGACCGTCCAGCAGGTGCTCCTCGGGAGCGTCGCCGCGCTGGTGACGTTCGGTGCCGTCGCCGGGGCCTAGGAGGCCCCGGGGTCCGGGTCCTGCTCGTAGCGCCAGCCGGCACCGAGGAGCCACAGCCGGTGCCGGGGCCCGGACGCCAGCGCGTCGCCGGTCTCGTAGCCCGCGTCGCCCGGGTACAGGGCCACGACCTCGTCGCCGGCCCGGGCCAGGCGGGAGACGAAGCGCTGCGGCTCGCGGGCGGCGGCGTGGTCGAGGGCGGCCCCCGCGGTGTGGTGGCCGGTGAGGCCGTGGAGGGTGACCCAGGTCGGGGGGAGCAGCTCGATCTCGCCGGCGTCGCGCCTGGGGATGGCCCTCCCCCGGCGTGGCCCACAGGTGGGCGCGGATCTCGCCGCCGTCGACGACGACGTCACCCGACGGGTCGGGGGCGAGGAAGAACCAGGTGGAGAACCGCTTCGGGCTGACCTCGGGGGGGATCCAGTGCGAGAGCACGACGAGCCGGTCCTCGGCGAGGCGCAGGCCCGCCTCCTCCGCGGTCTCCCGGACCGCGGCCCGCCGCGAGGCGCCCAGCTCGTCGGCCTCGCCGGGCCGGAGGTCGGCGGGGTCGACCCGGCCACCCGGGAAGACCCAGTGGCCGCCCGCGAAGTCGAGCCGGGAGCTGCGGCGGACCATGAGCACCTCGAGGCCCGCCGGGCCGTCACGCAGCACGACGACCGTCGCCGCCGGGACGGCCTCGGTGCGCGGCCGGTCGGGGGACTGCTGGTCGACCCAGGTCTCGATCGCCGCCCGCCGGCGCCTCGCCTGCTCCTCGATCACGGCCCGAGGCTACCGGGGCGCGCCCGCGCTACGAGCGGTGGATGAGGTTGAAGCGCTCGGTGACCACCGGATCACCGGTGCGGTCGTCGCTCCAGACCGTCTCCATGACGATGAAGGTCATGGTCCGGCCCTTGCTCTCCTTCTCGTAGATGTCGACGAGCTTCCCTCGCCCGACAGCACGTCGCCGGACACCACCGGGCGGTGGTACACGAACTCCTGCTCCCCGTGGAGGATCAGGCCGCCCTTGCTCATGAGGCCGCCCATGACCGCGAGCATCGGGCTCTGCCCGCCGGTCGGGTCGGGCGGCTGCTGCTCGGCGAACCTGCCCCAGTGCTGCAGGGCGAAGGTGAACGTCGGCGGGGCCGGGATGCCGTCGAAGCCCCCGGCCCTCGCGGCGTCGAGATCGGCGTAGACCGGGTTCTCGTCCTTCACCGCGACGGCGAAGTTGGCGACGGGCCCCCGCTCGACCGTGCACCGCGAGGCGCCGGTGGACTCGCCGATGTGGCTCCTGTCGACGGCCATGCTCTACCTCTCCCTCCGCAGTGACGTGGGCGTCAGTCTTCCCACGGGGACCGGCGAGGCGCAAGTCTCGCCGGTCCCGCCACCGGGTGGCGGCGTGGGAACGCCCGGAGTAGGGTGACGCAGACGTCAGTTTTGCACCGGAGGACGGGGACATGGGCTTGCTCGACGGCAAGGTCGCGATCGTGACGGGGGCCGGCCACGGGGTCGGGCGGGGCGAGGCCATCGAGCTCGCCGACCAGGAGCCCGGGTCGTCGTGAACGACCTCGGGGGTTCGGTGGCGGGCGAGGGGCCGACAAGCGGGTCGCCGACGAGGTCGTCGAGGTCATCCGGGCGCGCGGGGCGAGGCCGTCGCCAACTACGACGACGTCTCCGACCACGCCGGGGCGGGCGACATCGTCGCCACCGCCCTCGAGGCGTTCGGCCGCCTCGACGTGCTCGTGAACAACGCCGGGATCCTCCGGGACAAGATGATCTTCACCATGTCGGAGGACGACTTCGACTCGGTGATCCGGGTCCACCTCAAGGGCACCTGGAACACGATGCACCACGCCTCGAAGCACTGGCGCGCGGAGTCGAAGGGGGGGCGCCAGCCCAGCGCCGCCGTCGTCAACACCGTCTCGAGCGGCGGGCTCCAGGGGCAGGCCTCGCAGTCGAACTACGGCGCCGCCAAGGCCGGCATCGCGGCCCTCACGGTCATCGGCAGCCTCGAGCTGACCCGCTACGGGGTGCGGGTCAACGCCATCTGCCCGGGCGGGTTCACCCGCATGGTCGGCCAGGCCTACAAGGACGTCGAGGTCCAGGAGCCCGAGCAGTTCACGGAGTTCAGCCCGATGAACCCGGGCAACTCCGCGCCCGCCGTCGCTTGGCTCGCCTCCGACGACTCCAAGCCGCTCACCGGCCAGGTCCTGCGGATGGTGGGCAACACGCTGTGCCACTACCGGCCGTGGCAGATGGGCGAGCTGTTCGAGGCCACCGACGGCGACGGGAACCCCGCGCGCTGGGACGCCGCCGACATCGGTCCGACCCTGTGGAAGTACGCCTTCGGCACCGTCAACCCGGGCATCGAGGCCCAGCGGCGCCGATAGGGCCGGAGGATCCGTCCGTGCCCGACTACCAGACCATCCGCTACGAGGAGCGCGACGACGGCGTGGCCTGGGTCACGCTGCACCGCCCCGAGGTCCACAACGCGTTCGACGCCCGGATGCAGACCGAGCTGCGCGACTGCTGGCGGTTCCTGCGCCGCCACGACCCCGTCCGCTGCGTCGTGCTCACCGGGGCCGGGGACAGGGCGTTCTGCACCGGCATCGACCGGACCGAGACCATGGGTGAGGACCGCCCGGCCGAAGGCGCCGTCGTCGGCTCGGGCTCCACGCCGTTCATGTTCGACGACCCGGGCGACAACATCGGCCCGAAGAGCTGCGACCTGTGGAAGCCGGTGATCGCGGCCGTGAACGGGATGGCCTGCGGCGGGGCCTTCTACATGCTGGGCGAGGTCGAGTTCGTCATCGCCGCCGAGCACGCCACCTTCTTCGACCCGCACGTCACGTACGGGATGACGGCCGCCTTCGAGCCGATCCACATGGCGGGCCGCATGCCCTTCGGGGAGATCATGCGGCTGTCGCTGCTCGGCAACCACGAGCGCCTGTCGGCCGAGCGGGCCCGGGAGATCGGCCTCGTGTCCGAGGTGGTGCCGGCCGACGAGCTGCACGACGCGGCGGCCTGGGCGGCCGGTGCCATCGCGAGCCAGCCCCCGCTGGCCGTCCAGGGCACCCTGCGGGCGATCTGGGCGGCCCGCGAGCTGTCCCGCCGGCAGGCCGTCGACCTCGCCTACGCGTTCGTGTCGATGGGCACCGACCAGGAGTCCATCCGCCAGGGCCAGGAGGCCTTCGCGTCCGGGAAGCGCGTCGAGTGGAGGTTGCGGTAGTGGCACGCCGGGTCGCGATCGTCGGGGCCGCGCTGTCCGACTGCGGACGGGTCGACACCAGGTCGCCGTTCGAGCTGCACTACCAGGCGGCCAGCCGGGCCATCGCCGACGCCGGGCTCACGAAGGCCGACGTCGACGGCTTCGGCTCGAACGGGATGGGCCTGCTCGCGCCGGTCGAGGTGGCGGAGTACCTCGGCCTGCGCCCCACCTGGGCCGACGGCACCGGCGTGGGCGGGAGCACCTGGGAGTTCATGGTCGAGCACGCCGCCGCGGCCATCGAGTCCGGACACGCCGAGGTCGTCCTCCTCGTCTACGGCTCGACCACCCGGGCCGACCTGAAGGCCGGGCGGCGCAGCGCCAACCTCTCCTTCGGCGCCCGGGGCCCCGTGCAGTTCGACGCCCCGTTCGGCCACACCCTCATCGCCAAGTACGCCATGGCCGCCCGCCGCCACATGCACGAGTTCGGGACGACCGTCGAGCAGCTCGCCGAGATCGCCGTCTCGAGCCGGTACAACGCCTCGCTCAACCCCGACGCCTACTACCGGGACCCCATCACCGTCGACGACGTGCAGGGCTCCCGCATGATGGCCGACCCGCTCACCAAGCTCCACTGCTGCATCCGCTCCGACGGCGGTGGGGCCGTCGTGCTCACGTCGGAGGAACGGGCACGCGACCTCCCGAAGCCGCCGGTGTGGGTGCTGGGCACCGGCGAGGCCACGTCGCACACGACCATGAGCGAGTGGGAGGACTTCACCGAGTCGCCCGCCGCCCGGTCCGGCCGGCTCGCCTTCGGGCGGGCCGGGGTGTCCCCGGCCGACATAGACGTCTGCCAGCTCTACGACGCGTTCACCCCGATGGTGCTGCTGACCTTCGAGGCCCTCGGGTTCTGCGCGAAGGGCGAGGGCGGCCCGTTCGTGGAGGACGGCCGGATGCGGGTCGGCGGCGCCCTGCCCACCAACACCGACGGCGGTGGCCTCTCGGCGTGTCACCCCGGGATGCGGGGCATGTTCCTACTCGTCGAGGCCGTGAAGCAGCTCCGGGGCGAGTGCGGCGAGCGACAGGTCGCCGGGGCCGAGCTCGCCTGCGTGAACGGCACCGGGGGCTGGTTCTCCTCCGCCGGGACCTGCATCCTCGGGGTCGGGTAGGAGCCCCGGTGGGGACCGGCCCGGTGTCAGGCGGCCGCCGCCTCGAAGAAGCCCCGGTGGGCGATCCGGGCCAGCGTGTCGAGGGTGGCCTCGCGGTCGAGGCCCAGGTCACGCGACGAGTAGAAGTAGTTGAACCGCTCCAGCATCGCCATGAGCACGCCGACCCGGGCGTCGAGCTCGGCCCGGTCGGCCCCTCCCGCCTCCCGCATCCGCTCCCGGAGGCGGTTGCCGATGCGCATGAACGCCCGCAACCCGAGCCGGTTCACCTCGCGGTCCGAGACCTGCCCCTCCATCCAGGCCCGGATCACGGGACCGTACCGCTCGTAGACGTCGAGGAAGCCGGCGAGGAAGGCCCGCACCTCGGCCAGCCCCGCGTCGTCGGCCGTGATCGGGCCGATGTGCTCCGCGAGCGCGTCGAGCTCGTCCGCGCACCGGACGGCCAGCGCCCGCAGCAGGTCCTCCTTGTTGGTGAAGTACAGGTAGAAGGTGCCGTGCGAGGTGCGCGCGGCCCGCACGATGTCGTCCACCCGGGCGGCGTGGTACCCCCGCTCGGCGAAGACCTTCATCCCGGCGTCGAGGAGCTTGCCCATCGTGCGGCGGCCCTGGGCCCGCAGCTCCCGCTGGCTGGCCGGCGTGCCCGTGGCGACGGGCTCGGCCTGCTCGGCGGCCTTCTTCCCCCGGGACCGCCGCTGCGATCCGGTCACGATGCCCTCACTCCCCGGCCCTCCTCACGACCGACCGGCGCACCCCCGGAGGGCTGACCGAGCGTGCTCCCCACCACCACTCGCGAGGCGGCACGGCGGTTCGGTGACGCACCCGCGTACGTTACCCCCGCCCGCTGGCCCCTCACCTACACCGACCTCGACCGGTGCTCCGACGAGGTGGCGGCGGGCCTGGCCCACCGGGGGCTGCGCGAGGGCGACGTCCTCGCGCTCGTGCTCCCGGCCGGACCCGAGTACCTCGTCGCCTACCTCGCCGCGGCGAAGCTCGGCGCCGTCACCACGGGCGTGAACGACCGGCTCACCCCGGCCGAGCGCGAAGCGGTGCTCGACCGGGCCGGGCCCCGGATCGTCCTCGCCCTCCCCGAGCTCGCCCCCGACCGCCCCGAGGTCGTCGAGGTGGGCCGGGCCGCCGGAGTCGCCGACCTCCTCGCCGGGCTCCGGGTGGCGGGCGTGACGCCTCCCCCGCTCCCCGACGACCCCGGACGCCCGGTCGCCATCGTGTTCACGTCGGGCACGACCGGGCTGCCCAAGGGGGCGCTCTACACGAACCGGCAGCTCGCGTTCATCACCGCCACCGACGTCGGCGAGGGCTGGGGCGGCGGCACCCGCAGCTTCGTCGGCACGAGCTTCGCCCACCTCGGCTTCATGACGAAGCTGCCCGGCAACCTCCGGCGGGGCGGCACGAACTTCATGCTGGAGCGCTGGCGGGCCGCCGACGCCCTGCGCCTGGTCGCCGAGCAGCGCATGGCGACGGTGGCGGGCGTCCCCACCCAGCTCGCCCTCATGCTGCGCGAGCCCGACTTCGACGCCTACGACCTCGACAGCGTCCGGTTCGTGGTCGCCGGCGGCGGGCCGGTCACCCCCGGGCTGGTCGAGGAGGCCCGCGAGCGCTTCGGGGCCCCCTCGCCACGCGCTACTCGTGCACCGAGGCCGGCGTGGGGCTGGGGACCGCCTTCGACGACCCGCCGGAGGACGCCGTGGTCAGCGTGGGTCGGCCGCACCGGAGCGTCGACCTCGCCGTCCTCGACGAGGACGACCGGCCGGTGGCGGGGGGCGACGTCGGCCAGGTCTGCCTGCGGTCCCCGGCGGTGATGAGCGGCTACTGGCGCGACCCCGAGGCCACCCGGGCGGCCTTCACGGCCCACGGGTTCGTGCGGACCGGCGACCTCGGGTGGGTCGACGAGCAGGGGCGGCTCCGCCTCGTCGGGAGGGCCAGGGAGATGTACGTGCGGGGCGGCTACAACGTCTACCCCGTCGAGGTCGAGGGGGTGCTCTCCGGCCACCCGGACGTCGCCGCGGTGGCGGTCGCTCCCCGCCCCGACGCCGTGATGGGCGAGGTCGGGGTGGCGGTCGTGGTACCCCGCGACCGGGAGCGGCCGCCGGGCCTGGCCGAGCTGCGCGACTTCGCGGCGGCTCGCCTCGCCCGCCACAAGCTGCCCGAAGACGTGGTCGTCGTCGGGTTGCTGCCGTTGACGGCCGGGGAGAAGATCGACCGTCGTGCCCTCACCGCGCTGGTGAGGGGCAGCTGAGCCTCGAAGGGAGGAGGCCGTGGAGCTCGAGTTCACGCCCGAGCAGGAGGAGCTGCGCGACGGCGTGCGCGCCATGCTCGCCGGCGAGTGCCCCATGTCCCTCGTGCGCGAGGTCGTCGAGAAGGGCGCCCGTCCCGAGCGGCTCTGGACCCAGATGGCCGAGTTGGGCTGGCCGGCCCTCACGGTCCCCGAGGCCGCCGGAGGCCTCGGCCTCGGAGCGGTCGAGATGGCCGTGGTCGTCGAGGAGCTGGGCCGGGTCGTGGCCCCCGGTCCCTTCGTCCCCACCGCGACCCAGTTCGTCCCGGCCGTGCGCGAGACCGGCACGCCCGCGCAGCAGGAGCGGTTCCTCGGCCCCGTCGCCGCCGGCGAGCGCAGCGGCACGCTGGCCCTGGCCGAGGCCGAGGGCGACTTCGAGCCCGCCGACGTCACCGCCACGGTCGAGCGCGACGGCGACGCGGTGGTGCTGCGGGGCACGAAGCGGTTCGTGGTCGAGGCCACCGCGGTCGACGACCTCGTGGTCGTCGCCCGCGAGCCGGGGTCGGTGGGCGACGACGGCGTCACCGCGGTCGTGGTGCCCCGCACCGCGGTGACCGTCACCCCGCTCCAGGCCTTCGACGCCAGCCGCGGCCTGGCCACCGTCCTCCTCGACGGGGCCCGGGTCGAGTCCGACCGCGTGCTCGGCACCCCCGGCCCGGCGACCGCCCGGGCGCTGCGGCGGGCCGTGGAGGAGGCCACCGTCGCCCTCGCCCTCGAGATCGTGGGCGCCTGCCAGGCGATCTTCGACGTCTCGCTCGCCTACGCGAGGGAGCGCCACCAGTTCGGCGTGCCGATCGGATCCTTCCAGGCGATCAAGCACAAGTTCGCCGACATGTACGTGGCCCTCGAGCGGGCCCGGGCGACCGGCTACTACGCCGCGCTCACCATCGCCGAGGACGACGAGCGCCGCACGCTGGCGACCTCGGCCGCCAAGGCCGCGGCCGGCGACTGCCAGCGCCTCCTGGCCAAGGAGGGCATCCAGGTCCACGGGGGCATCGGCTTCACCTGGGAGCACGACATGCACCTGTACGTGCGCCGGGTGAAGTCCGACGCCGCCCTCTTCGGCAGCGCCGGCACCCACCGGGCCCGGGTCGCCGACCTCATCGGGGTGTGAGCTCGGCGCGACTGACGTGAGCCGGCGGACGCTCGCGGGCATCATCGGTCGGACGGGCGCACCGGAGCACACCCGGGGGAGGCCGAGACATGCCTGACGAGATCTACACGCTGGGCGTCTGGCGGGTGAAGGACGGGAAGCAGAGCGAGTTCGTGGAGGCGTGGAAGGGGCTCGGCCGCTACTTCGGGAGCCTGCCCCGCCCACCCGGCCAGGGGACGTTGCTGCAGAGCCTCGACGAGCCGCAGCAGTTCTACTCCTTCGGGCCGTGGCGGACGCTCGACGACATCCAGGAGATGCGAAGCCGTCGCGACACGCCGACGGAGATCGCCAAGCTGATGGACCTCTGCGACGAGGGCCGCCCGGGCACCTTCCGGGTCGTCGCCACCGCCTGACGCCGCGCTCGCGCCGCCCGGTGGTTCGGTCGACGGTCCGGGCCGGCTAGAGGTCCGGCGATCGGCGGTCGGCGGGCGCCGCGCCCTCGAGCGGCTCCCGCAGCGGGACGACCATCGACGAGAAGTCGGCGAACGCGATCACGTTGTCGAGCCCGTCGAGCACCCGGACCTCGACCACGACGAGCTGCCGGCCGGAGCGCATGACGCCGGCCTCGGCCCGGACGGTGTCGGTCTTGGGCCGGCCGAGGTACCGCACGTGCAGGTCGGCGGTCACGAGCGTG
Organism: Acidimicrobiia bacterium; assembly: GCA_027494165.1. GTDB lineage: Bacteria > Actinomycetota > Acidimicrobiia > IMCC26256 > JAOSJM01 > JAOSJM01. The sequence continues at coordinate 1,620,295 of JAOSJM010000001.1, forward strand.
TTCTCACCCGGTACGAAGGTCCCGGCGGTCGCGGCGGCCGAGCCGGCGGCGACGTCGATGAGCGTGGCCAGCGCCCCGCCGTGGAGGTTGCCCACCGGGTTGAAGGCCTCGGAGCGCACGGGCATCTCCACCACCGAGACGCCCTGACCGATCCCGACGAACCGCAGGCCCAGGAGGCGGTGCAGCGGGGTGTGCTCGAAGGCCTGCCGCAGGACGTCGACGGCCTCCTGGCGGTCGAACCAGCTCCCCGCTCCCTCGGTGCCGCCGTCGCCCTGGTCGACCATGGTCGCCTCCCTCCCCCGACGCTCGCGCCCCCGCGCCCCGACCGCCCGGGACCCTAGCGGCCCGCCGGCGTGCGGCGACGGGCGGCGTGGGCGATCGCGCGGGATGGTCTCTCGGGGCTTGACAGCGAACGTGTGTTCGTATAGGGTGAGCGGAGCGCTTCGTGGCCGGGCGTCGAACGGCCTCTTCCCTGCGAAGGCCCTCGCCGTCACTGATGGCGGGGATGTCCGGGAGGAAGGCGTGATGCCGCGAGCCGCTGCGCTGCGATCCACGACCGGTATGGCCGATGGCGCCGGTTCGGTGTCGGGCGTGCTGGCGGAGCTCGCCGCGCTGGCCACTCGGGCCGAGGAGCTGCTCGCCGTGTTCGGATCGATGCAGGTCGAGGGCGACGAGGCGCTGGCGTTGCTGGGTTCGCTGTCCCGGCTGGGACGGGTGGTGTCGGCCGCGCAGGTGCTGGTGGCCCGGAGGGTCGAGGAGCTCGGTCTGTACCGCAGGGCCGGGCACGGCTCGACCGCCCAGCTGTTGGCCGCGAGGTCCGCGACGTCGCTGGCCCGGGCCACCGAGGTGGTCGAGACCGCCAAGCGCCTCGGCTCCTGCCCCCGCACCGAGGAGGCGCTGGTCTCGGGGGCGGTGTCGGTCGAGCAGGCCCACGCCATCGCCCGGGCCGTCGAGGCCGTCCCCTCGGCCGAGGGTGACCTGCTCGCCCTGGCGGGCACCGAGAGCCTGCGCACCCTGCAGGAGCGTGCGAGAGACGTGCGCCTGGAGGCCGAGGAGGACCGCCTCGGCCGCTACCGCCGCCAGCACGCGGCGCGCAGCCTGGTCCACGGCCGCGACGACGAGGGCATGGTCTGGGGTCGGTTCCGCCTCCCCCCCCGACCTCGGCGCCGCGGTGGTCACCCGCTTGGAGCACCAGGCCGACACCGAGTACCGCCTCGGGTACCGGGAGGGCCGGCGCGAGGCCCACGACCGCTACCTCGCCGATGCGCTCGTCACCCTCCTCACCGCCGGCCCGGCACCCTCGGCCGGCGAGGACGCCGCCGACGGCCAGGCGGACCCGACCCGAACCCGGGCCCCTGCAGTACGGAAGGCGCCCCGGGCCGACGTCGTGGTCCACGTCTCCCACCGGGCCCTGCGCCGCGGGTCCCTCGAGCCCGGCGAGATCTGCATGGTCCCCGGCGCCGGACCGATCCCGCTGGAGCGGGCCCGGGAGCTCCTCGACGACGCGTTCCTCAAGGGGGTCCTCGTCGACGGCACCCGGGTCGAGGCCGTCCGCCACTTCGGACGGCGCATCCCCGCCGAGCTGCGCACCGCCCTCGAGGTCCGCTCGATCCTCGAACACGGCGACGTCGCCTGCTCGGTCGAGGGCTGCGACCGCCGGGCCGGCCTCGAATGGGACCACCGCGACCCCCGCGCCAACGGCGGGCCCACCAGCGACGAGAACCTCCAGCCGCTGTGCCGCGCCGACCACCACGACAAGACCGCCCGCGACCGGACCCCACCCGGCCGCCCCAGCACCGGACCCGACCCGCCCTGACCCTTGTCGTCGACGCGGAACACTCAGCCGACGACGGTATCCGCCTCGTGGCCACGCTCGACGAGGCGCAGCGCGGCGCCGACGACCTCGACCACGGTCCGGGAGCAGTGGCCCGGGCGGAAGCCGACCACGGCGTCGTCGCCGGTGGCGGCCCCCACCGCCACGTTGATGGCGACGAAGTGGGTGACGACCACCCCGTCCCCGGGGCGGGCGACGAGCCAGGCCACCAGCTCGTCGCGCCAGCGCCGCAGCGCCGGGTCGAGATCGGCCCAGCGGCCCGAGAGGACCCCGCGCAGCCACGACACCCGGGCCGCCGGGTCGCCCCCGGGCGAGGGGATCTCGGCCACGGCCGGCTCGACCCGGGCCTCCAGGCCCCAGCGCTCCTCGAGGGCCGCGGCGGTCTCCCGGGTGCGCCGCAGCGACGACGTGACGATCGGGAGCGGGCCGAGCGGCGCGACCGCCTCGGCCATGGCCCGGGCCTGGTCCCGCCCCTCGGGGGCGAGGCCGGGGTCCGGATGGTCCCCGAAGACGGCCGCCGGGCGGCCGTGGCGGACGAGGACGAGGCGAGCCATAGCCGGCACCGTACCGCCCCCGGCGCGTTGGGACGTCCGGCGCCCCTGGGAGGGCCGGAACCGTCCCAACGCTGGCGGCGGGGCGGCGCGGTCCTTGACACGGTGACGCATCTTGACGCATCTTGACATCACCCCGAGTCGGGCCTAGCCTCCCGCCCGTGCCGACGCTGCGAGGCCTGGTGCGCGTCATCCTCCTGCTCGCCTTCGAGGCTGGCGCGCTCGCCGTCCTCTGGCGCCTCGGCGCCGTCGACGGCTTCGCCCTCCCCCGCCACGACCCGGCCCGCTGGCTCGCCCACGCCGACCCGGAGGCGGCGGTCGGGGCGCTGGCCCGGGCGGCCGGGCTGGCCGTGACCGGGTGGCTCCTGGTCACCACCGTCCTCTACGCCCTGGCCCGGGCCGGGCGCCTCCCCCGGCTGGCCGCCGCGGTCGCCCGCACCACCCTGCCGGTGGTGCGGGCCCGGGTCGACCGGGCCCTCGCCGTCTCGCTCCTCGCCGCCACGCCGCTCGCCGGCGTGACCCCCGCCGCCGTGACCCCCGCCACCGCGACCGACGCGGCGCCCCCGCCCGTGCGCGACGGCCGGGCCGACGTCACGCGCGATCCCGGCCCCGGGGCGACCACGGCGCCCGGCCCGACCGCCCCGGCGGTCACGACGCACGTGATCGTCCCCGGCGAGCACCTCTGGTCGATCGCGGCCGACCACCTCGCCCGGACGACCGGCCTCCCCCCGTCGCGACTCGGGAACGACGAGATCGCCCGCACCTGGATCCGGGTGGTCGAGGCCAACCGGTCGCGCCTGGCCTCGGGCGACCCCGACCTCGTGTTCCCCGGCGAGGTGGTCGTGCTTCCGGAGGGCTGAGGGCCCCGGAGCTAGGGGCAGGTGGTGCCGTCGGCGGGCGGGACGAGGTCGACGAGGTAGTCCACGACCGCGCCGTCGAGGCAGCCGTCGAAGCTCGGGAAGGCCGTGTGTCCCTCGCCCTCGAACACCACCAACCGGGCCGACTCGAGCTGGTCGGCCAGGGCCCGGGCCCAGCGCAGCGGCGTGGCCGGATCGCCCGTCGTGCCGATGACCACGATCGGCGGCGCCCCCGCGCCCCGGACGGTCGGGACCTCCACCGCCGGGTACGGCCAGGTGGTGCACACGATCCCCAGGTACACCGTCGACGGGCCGAAGAACGGTGACGCGGTCGCGGCCTGCTCGGCCACCGCGTCGATCTCGTCGGGGGCCAGCCCGCCGTCCAGGCAGCCGATGGCCCAGAAGGCCTCCTGGCTGTTGTCGTAGCTCCCGTCGGGGTCGCGCCCGACGTACCAGTCGGACGCGTCGAGCAGCGCCTCGCCATCGCCCTCGACCGCGTCGGCCAGGCTCGACCCCAGCTCCTGCCAGCCCGGAACGCCCGAGTAGAGGAGGGTGGCGACCCCGAGGTCGAGCTCCCCCGGCCCCAGCGTCCGGCGGCCCACCGGGATCGGCTCCCCCGTCGACCCGGGCCACGAGACGCCCGAACGCCTCGGCCCGGTCCTCGCCCTCCGCGAACGGGCACCGGTTCCGCTCGCACCAGTCGAAGAAGCCCTGGAGGGCGGCCTCGAAGCCGGCCGCCTGCTCCAGGTTGGCCTGCACGGGCGTCATCGCCGGGTCCACGGCGCCGTCGAGGACGAGGGCCCGCACCCGGTCCGGGAACAGCTCGGCGTAGAGCGCCCCCAGGTACGTGCCGTACGAGTAGCCCAGGTACGTGAGCGCCTCCTCGCCCAGGGCCTCCCGGATCCGGTCCATGTCGCGCACGGTGTCGACCGACGACACGTGGGCGAGCAGCTCCCCGCTGCGCTCCTCGCACGCGGCGGCCACGTCCCGGGCCATCTCGTCGAGCGCCGCCCGCTCCCCGGGATCGTCGGGCGAGTAGTCGAGGGCGAACACGGGGTCGAGATCGTCGAGGCAGTCGACCGCGGTGCTGGTCTCGACCCCGCGGGGGTCCCACCCGACGACGTCGAAGCGGTCGGTGAGCTCCTCGGGGAGGAAGCTCGCCGCCGCCGCGGCCAGCTCGGTGCCCGGGGCGCCGGGGCCCCCCGGGTTCACCAGGAGGGCGCCGATCCGATCGTCGGGGTCTCCGGCCGGCGCCCGGGCCAGGGCGAGCTCCACCGTCTCGCCGCCGGGGTCGTCGTGGTCGAGCGGCACCTCCAGGCGGGCGCACTCGAGGCCCGGGCCGCACGGCCGCCAGGCGAGCCCGCCGGACGGGCCGAGCGCGCGGCGCACGCCCCGGCTGGTGCCCGTGTCATCGCAGGCCGCGACGACCAGGGCGACGGCGAGCGCCGCCACGACGAGACGCGCGGATCGTGAGGTCGGGAGCATGCGGCCCTGGAGCGACGCTACAGGCCGTCGGGGCGGAGGAGGGCGTCGCTGCCGCCGTCGGCGAAGAGCACGCTGCCGTGCACGAACGACGCCTCGGGCCCCAGGAGGAAGGTGACCACCGCCGCGATCTCGTCGGTCTCGGCCACCCGGCCCAGCGGCACCGGGAAGGACTCGACGGCCGGACCGAGCTGCGGGTCGGCCAGGGTGGCGTCGAGCAGCGCCGACCGGAACGGCCCCGGCGCCACCGCGTTGAGGCGCACGCCGGCCGCCGCCCACGTCTCGACCCTCCGGCGTACGGCCTGGATCAGCGCCAGCTTCGAGGTGGCGTAGACCACGATGCCCTCGAGGGACGCGGCCCGGGCCCGGGCGGCCTCCTCGTCGCCGGCCAGGCAGGCCGCGATCAGCTCGGGATCGGCCGGGAGGGTCGAGGCCGAGTTCGACGACACCGCGACCGCGGCGGGGCGTGTCCCCGCGGCGAGCGCACCGTGGAGCCCGTCGAGGGTGGCGACCGCGCCGAAGTAGTTCACCGCCACGAGGGCGGCCCGGTCGTCGACCTGGGGCCCGAGCCCCGCGGCGGCCACCACCCCGTCCAGCGCCGGTGCCGTCCGGTGGACCATCGCGAACGCTTCCTCCCGCCCGCCGGGATCGGAGAGGTCGGCCACGACCTCGGCGCCGCGCAGGTCCACCCCCACGACCCGGTGTCCCGCGAGCTCGAGCCGGGTCCGCACCGCGGCTCCCAGCCCCGAGGCCGACCCCGTCACCACACAGGTCCCCACCGTCGCCTCCTCGCTCGTGGCCCCCCGGGCGCGCCGCAGGCTACCCGGCCGGCTACTTGGTCGCCGTCGGGGCCACCGCGCCGCCGACCGCTCCGGTGATCGGCAGCGGGGTGGCGGCGAGGAGGAACTCGTGCACGCCGTCCCGCGCGCAGTCGGCCGCGAGCTCGTCGAGGTACCAGAGCTGGCCCTGGACCAGACCCATGTCGCGCAGGTCGATCATGTGGACGGGCAGCAGCACGGCGGGGTCCTCGCCTGGCCACACCTCGAAGACGAGGGTGTCGGTGGCGACCGCGGCGACGTCGTGGTCGTGGAACCACTCGATCGCCCCCACCCCGATCCCCGGGCTCGGGTCGCCGTAGCGCCGCCGGTCGCCCCGGCGCAGCCACGCCATCTGGCCGGTCCGGACGAGCACGGCATCGCCCGGCTCGACGGTGATCCCGGCGGCGGTGGCGGCCCCATCGAGGTCGTCGCCGGTAACGGCCCGGTTGCCGTCGAGGTGCTCGACCCCCTCGAGGCGGGCCAGGTCGAGGAGGAGGCCGCGGGTCACGAGCGGTCCGAAGTGTTCGATCCCGAGCCTCGACGCGCCGGCCTCGGTGACCGCGTCGAAGGGGACGCCGTTGTAGAGGAACCCGTCGTAGCCGACGTGGGCGAGGGCGTCCCAGTGGGTGGCGGCCTGGATCCCCGTCTCGACGACGTCGTCGCTGGCGCAGAAGTCGCTCGGGTCGCCCGTGTAGGGGACGTTGCAGCCGAGCATGGTGTGCCTCGGGTTGATCCGTCCCGGGATGGCCCCGATCTGGGGACCGTCCTCGTCCATGGGGATGGAGAGCGAGAACGAGACGCCCCGCCGCACCGCGGCGGCGCCCCGGCGCACGGCCTCGGGGGTGACGAGGTTGAGCGTCCCGCGCTGGTCGTCGGGTCCCCATCGGCCCCAGTTCGAGACCCGGTTCGCCAGCTCCCGGAGCTCGTCGGGCAGCGCCATCGCCTAGTGGTAGCGGGCCCGCAGGTCCGCCTTGAGGACCTTGCCGGCCGGGTTGCGGGGCAGCTCGGCGACGATCTCGAGCTGTTCGGGGATCTTCTGCACCATCAGGCCCTCGCCCTTCAGGAACTCGAAGAGCTCCGGGAGCGTCGGGGGGCGGGCCGGGTCGGCCGGGACCACCACCGCGCAGCACCGCTCCCCCAGCGTCGGGTCGGGAACGCCGATCACCGCCGCGTCGGCCACGCCGGGATGGGTGTAGAGGAGGTCCTCGACCTCCTTGGCGCTGATGTTCTCGCCCTTGCGGATGATGATGTCCTTGAGCCGCCCCGTGATGGCGAGGTAGCCCTCGGCGTCCTGGCGGCCGAGGTCACCCGTGCGGAAGAACCCCTCGTCGTCGAAGGCCTCGGCGTCGAGCGACGGGTCGAGGTAGCCGAGGAAGAGCTGCGGGGCCTTCACCCGGATCTCGCCGTCCTCCCCCGGCCCCGCGACCCGGCCGTCGAGCGTCACGAGCTTCAGCTCCACCCCTGGGGCGGGCCGGCCCTCGGTCTCGGCCAGCCGGTCGTCGGGGTCGCCGACCGAGCCCATGGCGAGGATCGGGCACTCGGTGAGCCCGTAGCCCGAGACGACCCCGGCCCCACCCAGCTCCGCCTTCACCTCGTGGTGGAGCTGCGGCGGCTTCGCCGCCCCGCCCCCCGGATAGACCCGGCACTCGGGGAGCAACGGGGTACCGGAGTCCTGGCGCTGGGCGGCCAGGTAGGCGAGGTGGAACGGTGTCCCGGCGCCCGCCACCGTCACCCGCTCCCGCTGGAGCACCGGGATGGCCGTGGCCGGGACGAAGGCCTCGACGAGGACGAGCTGGCAGCCGGTCATGAGGGACGCGAACAGCCAGCCGATCCCCCGATGTGGGTGAACGGGAACACGAGGGCGCTGCGGTCGCCGGGGCCGAGCGCGAGGGCGAGGCTCATGGCGATCGCCGAGTGCTGGACGGTCCGGTCGGTGTGGCGAGCGCCCTTGGGGTCGGCGGTGGTGCCGGAGGTGTAGAAGACCCACCGGACCGGAGCCTCCTCCGGGGTCGCCGGGGCCGGGGCAGGCGCCAGCGTCGACGGGTCGGCCTCGGGCAGCTTCCGGTCGGCCACGAGGATCTCCGGGCCCTCCTGGCCGGTGGTGGCGCGGCGAGCCAGGGCCTCGTAGTCGACGCCCTTCCACTCGCCCGGCACCACGAGGAGGCGGGCCCGGGTCTGGCCGGTGATGAAACCGACCTCGCGCTCACGGTAGATCGGGAGCATCGGGTTCTGGACCGCTCCGAGCCGGGCCAGGGACCCCACGAGCACGAGCGACTCCAGCCAGGTGGGCAGCAGCCACGACACGGGCGTCCCCTCGCCGATCCCCCGGGGCGCCAGCGCGGCCGCCGCGCGCTCGCAGGCCAGGCGGTACTCGTCGAAGGTGAGGGTCCGGCCGTCCTCGTCGACCGCCATCCGGGCGTCGGGCGTCGCGGCGGCCCGCCGCTCGATCAGCTCCCAGAGGCTGCGTGCGTCGTCGAGCATGGTCCCCCCTCCCGCCGTCCTCAGGCGGTGATCCCGCCGTCGACCGAGACGATGCTGCCGGCCATGTAGCGCGCCTCGTCGGAGGCGACGAAGGCCACGACCCCGGCGACCTCCTCGGGCGTGGCCAGCCCCAGCGGCGACATCACCCGGGCGAACGCCTCGAAGCCGACCCCCTCGGGCGGAGCGAACGAGGCCAGCAGGGGCGTGTCGATCCCGCCGGGCGCCACCGCGTTCACCCGGACGCCGCGATCGAGGTACTCGAGGGCGAGGGCCCTCGTGAGGTTCACCACCCCGCCCTTCGAGGCGCAGTAGGCGGCGCTGTACGGCTGGCCCATGAGGCCCGCGTTCGAGGCGACGTTCACGACGCTGCCGCCGCCGTCGAGCAGGTACGGCAGGGCCGCCTGGGTGACCAGGAAGGTGCCGGTGAGGTTGACCCCGAGGATGTGCTGCCAGGTCTCGAAGGGCACGTCGGTGGAGTGGTGGAACCCGCCGATCCCCGCCGCGTTGCACAGGACGCTCGGCCGCCCGAGGTCGGCGGCCACCGCGTCGACCGCCGGCTTCACCGACCCGGGGTCGCTGACGTCGACGGCGTAGGCGCGGGCCGTGCCGCCGGCAGCCACGATCCCGGTCGCGGTCTCCCCGGCGGCGTCGCCGACCAGGTCGAGGCAGCCGACCGCCGCCCCCTCCGAGGCCAGGAGCCGCGCCGTCGCCCGCCCGAGTCCCGACCCGGCCCCGGTGACGATCGCGACCCGGTCGGTGAATCGAGCCATGCGTCCCCCCGTCGACGGCGCCGAATCTAACGTCCGCCCGAATCGCGCGGCAACGGAAGGGTCACGCGGACGGCTGGGTGCCGGCCGGGAAGCCCGGGACGCCCTCCTCGCGCCGGACCCCCACGCTGTTGAGGAACCCGGACACCATCCGGTAGAAGCCGGCCAGCAGGACCAGCTCGAGGAGCTGGGGGTCGCTCCACCGCTCGGCCAGCGCGGCCCAGGTGGCGCCGTCGACGGTGTCGGCCGCGCACAGCTCGTCGGCCAGGGCCACGAGCAGGCGGTCCCCCGCGTCCCAGCCGGCCGTGCCCTCGGTGGCGAGGCGGGCGATCTCGTCGTCGGTGAGGCCGACCTCGCGACCGATGAGCGTGTGCTGGCCGAACTCGTAGTCGGACCCGCAGCGCCAGCCGACCCGCAGCACGACGATCTCGCGCTCCCGCTCGGGCACCAGTCCCCGGGCGAGGAAGGCGCCGCCGAGGACGTTGAAGCGCCGCAGCAGCCTCGGATGGTGGGCGAGGGTGGCCGCGATGTTGAGGGGGACGCCGTCACGGGCCATGCCCTTGCCGAGGGCCTCGCGCTGCTCCTCGGTGGGCTCGGTGACCGGGGGGATCCTGGGCTCGGGCATGGTCGGCTCCGGGTCGGCGGGTGGGACCCGCGGAGCCTACGGCCTGGCCGGTCCGGACGGAGGGGACGATCGGCGCAGGCGCGGCAGGACCTCGGCCTCGAAGAGCTCGAGGCTCTCCCAGGCCGGCTCGGGTGCCAACCCGCCCACGAGCGGGTGGAGCACCAGCGTCCCGAGGTCGCCCATCGCCTCGGCCATCGCCACGCACTCGTCGGGGGTGACGACCCGGTAGACGCCACTGCGCCGCAGCTCGTCGTGGTCCTGCGCGTCCGTGTGGACGACCGACCGCTGGCCCGGGGGCTGCCACCGCGCGTAGGTCCGGGCGTCGAAGAGGGCGTGAGGAGCCACCTGCTCCCAGACCTTGTCGGGATCCTCGGCCACCATGACCATGCCCGGCCCGCTCGGGAGGGAGCAGAAGCCCCCGTCGAAGCCGACCCGCGCGCACTCCTCCTCGTAGACCTCGGCGAGGGCCGGGTCGCCGACCGCGGGGAAGAACGGGAGGCGCAGCCGGGCCGCCCGGCGGGCCGCCGCCGCGGTCGAGCCGCCGACCATGAGAAGGGGGTGGGGTCTGGTCATCGGCGTGGGGGTCACCCGGATGGTCCGGCCGCGCCACTCGAACGGCTCACCCGACCAGGCCCGCCGCATCACCTCGAGGTGCTCCTCGAGAAGCGCCCCGCGCCGGGACGGCTCGACCCCGGCCATCTCGAGCTCCTCGGGCCGGTAGCCGAGGCCGGCGACGGTCGTGACCCGGCCCCCGCTGAGCAGGTCGAGGGTCGCGATCTGCTCGGCGAGGCGCACCGGGTCGTGCAGGGGCACGAGCGCCGCGGCCACCGTGATCTGGATCCGGCGGGTGCGGCCGGCCACGGCCGCGGCCAGCGTGAGCGGCGCGGGCAGGTAGCCGTCGTCGGTGCCGTGGTGCTCGGAGAAGGTGACCGCGTCGAGCCCCCGCTCGTCGGCCCACGCGGCCTGCTCCAGGCAGGCGGCGTACTGCTCGGCGTGGGTCGTCGAGGCGAACCCGGGGACCCGCAGGTCGTAGCGCAGGGCGATCATCGGCATGGTCCGTTCCCCCGTTCCCCCCGGCCGGGCTCCGCCCGGCGATCAGCCGGGCCAGACGACGCTCTGCAGCTCGGAGTAGGCGTGCAACCCGAACGACCCGCCGTCGCGCCCGACACCGCTCAACTTGGTCCCGCCGAAGGGCGTCTCGTGGTTGCGCTGGATCGTGTTGATGCCGACGTTGCCGGCCCGCAACCGCCGGGCCACCCGCATGCCGCGGGCGGAGTCCCCGGTGAACACGTAGTCGTAGAGGCCGAAGTCGCTGTCGTTGGCGAGGGCGATCGCCTCGTCCTCGTCGTCGAAGGCGACGGTCACGATCACGGGCCCGAAGATCTCCTCCCTCGCGACCCTCATGTCGTTGCGGCCGCCGGCGAGCAGGGTCGGCTCCACGTAGAAGCCCCGCTCGAGGTGCCCGGGCCGACCGCCGCCGGCGACGACCTCGGCGCCCTCCTCGCGACCGAGGGCGACGTAGCCCTCGACCCGCTCCCGGTGCGCGGCGGAGATCAGCGGGCCGACCACGGTCTTCGGGTCGAGCGGGTCGCCGACGGGCAGGACCGTCGCCGTCTTCGCCAGCCGCTCGACGACCTCGTCGTGGCGGGAACGGTGGACGATCGCCCGGGTGGGGGCGGTGCAGATCTGGCCCGAGTGGAAGGTCCACACCGAGGCGAGAGCGGTCACGGCGGCGTCGAGGTCGGCGTCCGCGAAGACGAGGCAGGCGCCCTTGCCGCCCAACTCGAGGAGCTGCCGCTTCATGGTGCGTCCGGCCGCCTCGGCGATGCGCAGGCCCACCGCGGTGCTGCCGGTGAAGCTCACCATGTCGACGTCGGGCGACTCCACGAGCGCCTCGCCGGTGACGGGGGTCGAGCCGGTGACCACGTTGACGACCCCGGGAGGGAACCCGACCTCGTGGAGGACGCCGACGAGCTCGATCACCGCCAACGGGTCCTGGGGCGCGGGCCGCACCACGACCGTGTTGCCCATGGCGAGGGCGGGGCCGATCTTGCCGGCGGTGTTCACGATCGGGAAGTTGTAGGGGGTGATGCACGCGACGACCCCGATGGGCGCCCGCCGGGCGATCGCCCCCATGAGCCCGCCGGGCGCCAGTGCCGTGGCCGGCATCTCCTGGGGCGGCAGGGGGATCACGGTGGGCTCGAGGGCCCCCGCGGCGCACCGGTCGAAGCGTCCGGCGGCCACGGGCACCTGCATGGTGCGCCCGACGGTGGCCGTGCAGCCGGTCTCCGCGATGACGAGGGGGACGAGCTCGTCGCTCCGCTCGCGGAGCCGCTCGCCCGCCCGGGCCAGGAGCTCGGCCCGCTCCCGGGGGTCGTGCGCGACCAGCCCTCGAAGGCGGCACGGGCGGCCCGGGCCGCCGTCCGGGCGTCGTCGGCCGTGCCCTCCGGGGCGTGGCCCACGACCTCCTCGGTCGCCGGGTTCACGATCTCGTAGGTGCCGTTCCCCCCGTCGAGCCACTCGCCGCCGACGAGCAGGCGGGACGGATCCCGGCCCGAGATCGTCGTGGCCATGATCTGACAGTGTGTCAGGTCGCCGGCGGGCCCGACAAGGCGCGGCCGCCGGCCGGGTCCCGCCCACCAGCCACCAGCGCCTCCTCGTCGGCGGAGGCGACCAGGATGTCGGCGAACGAACCGAGGAGCCGCGCCAACTCCGCCCGGTCCCGCGCGGTCCAGCCGGCCAGGAGCTCGCCGAGACGCTCGCGCCGCGCCGCCCGCAGCCGCCGGAGGATGTCCCGGCCGCGTCGGGTGACCCGCAGGGCGGCGGCTCGCCGGTCCGCCGGGTCGTCGTCCCGGGCGACGAGGCCGAGCTCGGCGAGGCGCGCCACCTGCCGGCTGGCTGTCGAGAGATCCACGCCGAGCCCACTGGCGAGGTCCGAGAGCCGCAGCGACTCCCCGTCGTGGACGCGGGCGAGCACGACGTAGGAGGTCCTCTCGAGCGACACCCCGGCCCGGCGCTCGAGCCGTGCGTGCGACCGGGGGTGATCGGCCCGGCGCACGAGGATGATGAGCGCGCGCTCGATCGCGGCGAGATCGGCGTCGTCCATCGGATCCGCGACGTCCATCGGGGCCGAGTCTACTTGGTTGGCTCAAGCAACTACATTCCCGACGATGAGCGCTGCTCCTCCCCCACGCGCCGTCGAGAGCCCCCGGGCCCCGGAGGCAGCGATCGCTACCCCTGGGTGGCCATGGGGGTGGTGCTCATCGGCTCGTTCATGGTGGTCCTCGACACGTCGATCGTGAACGTCGCGCTCCCCCAGATCGGGAAGGACTTCGGCGCGGTCTCGGGGGTGGAGTGGGTCGTCACCGCCTACCTCCTGTCGGTCGGCGTCGTGCAGCCGTTGACCGCGTGGACGGCGGATCGGCTCGGCAAGAAGCGCGTCTTCATGTGGAGCCTGATGGCCTTCACGGTCGGCTCGTTGCTGTCGGCCCTGGCCCCCGATCTCGCCACCCTCACCGGGTTCCGGATCCTCCAGGGGCTCGGAGGCGGGGCGATGATGCCCGTTGGCATGGCCATGATCTACGAGCTGTTCGAGCCGCACGAGCGCGGCACGGCGCTCGGGATCTGGGGGATCGCGGTGATGGCCGCCCCCGCCCTCGGCCCGGCCCTGGGGGGCTTCCTCTCCACCGCGGCGACGTGGCGTCTCCTGTTCCTCGTGAACGTCCCGATCGGCATCGTAGGTACGTTCGCCGGCTTCCGCTTGCTGCGTGACGTCGGCTTCCGGGAGCACCGGCCGTTCGACGGCCCGGGCATGGCCCTCGCGGGCATCGGTCTCACCCTCCTGCTGCTGGGGTTGTCGGAGGCCGAACGCTGGGGTTGGGCCTCCCCCGCCTTCCTGGCGACCGTCGTCGTCGGGACGGTCCTGCTCACCGCCTTCGTGTTGCGCGCGCTGCGGGTCCGCCACCCGCTCGTCGACGTGAGGATGTTCGGCGTCCCGGTCTTCAGCGTGACGATCGCCATCGTCTGGCTGATGACCGTCGCCCAGTTCGCCCGCCTCGTCTTCATCCCCCTCCAGCTCGAGACGCTCCGCGGGTTGAGCGCGCTCCGGGTCGGCCTGGTCCTCACGCCGTCGGCCCTCGGCATCGCGATCACCATGCCCATCGGCGGGCGGCTCGCCGACCGCATCGGGGCCCGCCTGCCCGTCACCGTCGGGCTGGCGATCTTCGCGGCCTCCTACTGGCCCCTCTCCCGCCTACGGCTCGACACGCCGCTGTGGTTCATCGCGCTCGTCCTGTTCGTGGGCGGGCTCGGCGCGGGGCTCTCGATGATGCCCAACACCGTCACGGCCATGAACTCCGTCCCCGGGCGCTACGTCTCGCAGGCCACCGCCGTGCGGATGTTGAACCGTCAGGTGGCCGGGGCGTTGGGCGTGGCGGTCCTGGCGACGATCCTGGCGACGAGGACGGGGTCCAACCACCCGGCGTCCGCCGCGGCCGCCCCCCAGGCCCTCGGCGCCTACAACGAGGTGTTCCTCATATCACTGGTGCTGCTCGCGCTCGCCTTCGCGCTCGGCTTCCTCCTCCCCGACCGCGAGCAGACGCTCGCCCTCCAGGAGGAGCGACGCCGTGAGGGCGAGCGGGACGGGTCGCGGCCCCTGCCTCCACCCGAGTAGCGAGAAGCGCCCCACGGATCGCCGGGCCGGCCCGACGAGGCCCCCGCGGGCCTGCCTAGGATGCCGCCCCATGGAGCCGGCGCCCACGGGGATCTTCACGTTCACGTTCGACACGTTGCCCGCGGGGCGGGTGCGCGAGGTCGCGGCCGAGGTCGACGAGCTCGGCTACGGCGCGATCTGGTTGCCCGAGGTGTTCGGGCGCGACCCGTTCGTCGCCGCCTCCCTCCTCCTCGGGGCCACGGACCGCCTGTCGGTCGGAACGGGCATCGCCAGCATCTACTTCCGCGAGGCACCGGCGATGGCCGCGGCCGCCCGGTCGCTGGCCGAGGCCCACCCGGGACGCTTCGTGCTCGGGCTCGGGGTGAGCCACGGCCCCATGGTCGAGGGCTACCTCCAGCGCGAGTACGGGCCGCCCATCGAGACGATGCGGGCGTACCTCGACCGCCTCGACGGCTCGGTCTACTCGGCGGCGGCGCCGTCCGAGGAGCCGCTGCGCGTGCTCGCGGCGCTCGGCCCGCGCATGCTGGCCCTGGCGGCCGAGCGGGCCGGGGGCGCGCTCACCTACAACGTGCCGCTGGAGCACACGTCGGCCGCCCGCCGGGCCCTGGGCCCCGAGCGCCTCCTCGCGGTCGAGCAGAAGGCCGTGCTCGAGACCGACGCGGCCACGGCCCGGCAGGTCGGCCGGGCCGCCCTGGGGGTGTACCTGGGGCTCCCCAACTACGCCAACAACCTGCTCCGGCACGGCTTCACCGCCGACGACCTCGCCGACGGGGGCAGCGACCGCCTGATCGACGCGCTCGTCGCGTGGGGCGACGTCGACGCCGTGCGGGAGCGGGTGCAGGCCCAGCGCGACGCCGGGGCCGACCACGTCTGCGTGCAGGTCCTGACCACCGACCCGCGCCGGGCTCCGCTGGAGGAGTGGCGGCGCCTCGCCCCCGCCCTGCTGGGCTGAGTCCTCCGGCCTCCCGGGCGGAGGTCCACGGCACCCACACCCGACGACCATCGCGCCCGGCCCGGCGGTACATTCCCGTGGACGAGCCGCGGCGCGGCGGACGAGAGGGGTCCGATGGCAGCCGTCGGCGAGACCAACAGGACCAGCGCTGCCCGGGCGTTCTTCGAGGAGCTCGCGCACCGGGGACACGAGCCCCTGCTCCGGAGGCTCTCGGGCACCATCCGCTTCGACCTGACCGGCGGCCGCCGCACCGAGCACTGGTACGTCACCGTGCGCAAGGGAGACGTCGCCGTGTCCCGGCAGGACGCCGAGGCCGACGCGATCCTCCGGACCGACCGGGCCCTCTTCGACGACCTGGCCACCGGCCGGGCGAACGCGATGGCCGCGACCCTGCGGGGCGCGATGCAGCCCGAGGGCGACGTCGGGCTCATCGTCTCGTTCCAGCGGCTCTTCCCCGGGCCAGCACGTGGAGCACGTGAAGGGACCCGACCCGTCACGGCGAGGTGAGCGAGCCCGGAGGGGACGGCGCGATGCCCGACGGCTTGGTGCAGATCCTGGAGGGGAACACCTTCGTCGTCAGCGATCGTCGCGGCGACATCGAAGCCTCTCTCACCGACCCCATGGGCCTCTTCGCCTTCGACACCCGCTTCCTGTCGAGGTGGGTGCTCACACTCGACGGCCGGCGCCTGAACGCCCTGTCCACCGACGATCTCCAGTACTTCGAGACGCGCTTCTTCCTGGTCCCGGGGACGGGCACGGTCTACGTGGACGCGCCCCTGTCGGTGATCCGACGCCGGGCCGTCGGCGCGGGCTTCCAGGAGGAGCTGACCATCCTCAACCACACGGACGAGACGGTCCCCGTCGAGGTTCGGCTCGACGCGGGCAGCGACTTCGCCGACCTGTTCGAGGTGAAGGACGCGCTCGAGAAGAAGGGGACGTATCACCACCAGGTCGAGGACGGTCGCCTCGTGCTCGGGTACCGCCGGGAGACGTTCGAGCGCGCGACATCGATCTCGGCCACGGCCCCGGCGGCGATCGACGAGCACGGTCTCACCTTCTCCGCGACGATCGAGCCCCACGGGGAGTGGACGACCGGGCTCGAGGTGAGACCGTTCGTCGTCGGCTGGGAGGACCAACCGGCCACCCGGCGTCCCAGCATGGCCCGCGGCCTCGAGAAGTGGCTCGGGCGAGCGCCCCGCATCCAATGCGACTCGGGGACACTCACCGCGACCTACCACCGCAGCCTCGTCGATCTCGCGGCGTTGCGCTTCACCGCCCGCAGCCTCCCGGGCCGGGCCCTTCCCGCCGCCGGGCTGCCCTGGTTCATGACGATGTTCGGCCGCGACAGCATCTTCACGAGCCTGCAGGCCCTGCCCTTCGCCCCCGAGCTGGCGTCCACGACGCTGCTGGCGCTGGCCGAGCGCCAGGGGACCCGGCTCGACGACTTCCGTGACGAGGACCCGGGCCGGATCCTCCACGAGATGCGCTACGGCGAGCTGACCGCGTTCGAGGAACGGCCGCACTCGCCCTATTACGGCGCCGCCGACGCGACGCCGCTGTTCGTCGTCCTCCTCGACGAGTACGAGCGGTGGACGGGGGACAACAAGCTGGTGCGTGACCTCGAGGTCGAGGCGAGGGCCGCCCTCAACTGGATCGACGAGTTCGCCGACCTGCAGGGCAACGGGTACATCTCCTACAAGCGCCGCAACGAGGAGACGGGCCTCGAGAACCAGTGCTGGAAGGACTCCTGGGACTCGGTGTCCTACCGGGACGGCGAGCTGCCGGGCTTCCCGCGGGCGACCTGCGAGCTCCAGGGCTACGCCTACGACGCGAAGATGCGTGGGGCACGCCTGGCCCGCAAGGTCTGGCGCGATCCGGCGTTCGCCGACGCGCTGGAGAAGCAGGCCGCCGACCTCAAGCGCCGGTTCAACCGCGACTTCTGGGTCGAGGACGGCGAGTACTTCGCCATCGCGCTCGACGCGGACGGCCGCCAGGTCGATTCCCTCACGTCGAACGTCGGGCACCTGCTCTGGAGCGGCATCGTCGACCGATCCAAGGCCGCGTCGATCGCGCGCCATCTCGTCGGGCCGAGGCTGTTCTCCGGCTGGGGTGTCCGCACCCTCGCCGAGGGCGAAGGACGCTACAACCCCATCGGGTACCACGTGGGCACGATCTGGCCGTTCGACAACTCGTTCATCGCGTGGGGCCTCCGCCGCTACGGCTTCGAGGAGGAGGCCGCGTGCGTCGCGGCCGGCATCCTCGACGCGGCGACGTTCTTCGACGGCCGGCTGCCCGAGGCTTTCGGCGGCTACCCGCGAGAGATGACCAAGTACCCGGTCCAGTACCCGACGGCGTGCAGCCCCCAGGCATGGTCGACCGGTGCCCCGCTGCTGCTGCTCCGCACGATGCTCGGGCTCGAACCGGTCGACGACCACCTGGTCGTCGACCCGGCGTTGCCCCTCGGCATCGGCCATCTCGAGCTGCTCGACATCCCCGGGAGGTGGGGACGGATCGATGCGTTCGGCCGTGGGCTGATCGACACGTCGGCGCGCCCGTCCCGGCGGCCGAGACGCCGGACCCTCGTCAGCGGAACGTCGGCTCGCGCGCCCGGGCCGCGGCCTCGGCGCGGGAGTTGACGCCCAGCTTGCGGTAGATCACCTTCAGGTGGAACTTCAGGGTGTTCACCGAGACGCCCAGCTCATCGGCGATCTCGCGGATCGTGAACCGGCTCGGCAGGAAGCGGAGGACGTCCCGTTCCCGCTCCGTGAGCGGCTGCGCCGGGTGACGCCGGGCCACCGGCGAGGGGTCGCCGCCCGCCACCAGGGCCCGCCTCAGGCGATCCAGCCACGGCCGCGGCAATCGCCACGCGGCCCGTTCGATCAGATCGGCGATGTCGGCCCCTTCCGAGACCACCGTCTGCAACAGGCCGTTGGCCGCCGCGAGCTCCATCGCGGCGGTCGCGCCCTTCACGGACTCGTCGCCGTCGCCGACGGCTCGCGCCCGGAGGAGACCGAGGACGACCTCGTGACGCACACAGCGTGGCCTCGCCGTCTCGAGCGCGGCGAGGGCACCCGGTCGATCTCCTTCCGCCAGGAGAACACGGGCGACGCTCGAGCCGCCCCAGAACGGATCGTGGAGCTGGTCCGCCCAGCGACGGGCGTCGTCGATCTCGCCGGCGGCGAGGGCGAGCAACGCCCCGGCGCGCGCCAGCCAGCCACGCCCGTCGGGTCCGAAGGACTCGATCTCCACGAGAGCCTGCATCTCCTCGAAGGAGTGCCGCGCGGCAGCGAGGTCGGCCCGGTCGAGGTGCGCCTGCACCAGCTCCAGTGAGGCCAGGATCCTCACGTAGGGCGTCGCCTCGGTCGGCGCCTCGGAGAGCCCTTCGAGCTCGACCACGGCTCGCGACCGATCGCCGATCTCGCGGTGGGCCACCGCTTCGGCGATCGACAGCTCGGAACCCGGGATCACCCGGTCGGAGACGGCAGCGGCCTGCCGGACACCGGCGGCGACCCGCAGGGCCTGCACCGGCTGCCCGGACAGGGCTTCTCCCAGGGCCCGTGTGCCCTCGAACGCCACGTACCGGTCCAGGTCGCGGCTCGTGGCCAGGCGGGCGGCGCGCACGCCGTCGTCGTGATCGACCCACCGCTCCGACAGCGCGATCTCCAGGGCGATCGTGTTCCAGGCGAAGCGGCCGAGACGGTCCCGCCACCAGGTGTCGCCCAGCTCGACCAAGGCCTGCCGGGCCAGTCCGGCGCCCTCGACCGAGTACCCGCTCATCGTCGCCGCCATGGACTGGAGGATCGCCAGGCGAGCACTCGGCATCGGGTCGAGCGGGACCGACTGGCGGGCCCACCAGGTCGCCTGCTCGACGGTCTCCAGGAAGCGACGCCGGCTGACGAACAGGTGGCACCACGCGAGATCGAGCATGGACTCGAGGTCGGTCATGGCGACGGCAGCCGGGATGGCGGAGATCGTCCGAGTCAGGATCGCCTCCTGACCGCGGTCGTACAGCTCCGCGCTCTCGGCCGCGAGGAGGCGGAGCGCTTCTCGGGGTCGGCCGGCGAGCAGCCAGTGCTCGAGGGCAAGGGGAAGCTCCCCTTCGTCCTCGAACCACCGCGCGGCACGGACGTGCTGTTCGACCAGACGCTTCGGCGAAGATTCGACAACTCGGCCACGAGAGCGGCCCGGATCGGCGAGTGCACCTCGTACCATCCCTGGGGATCCAGGCGGGTGACGAAGAGGCCGCGCGTCTCGGCCCGGCGAAGGAGGTCAGCGGCGTCGTCCCGACCGGTCAGGGCCCGGGCGAGGCTCGCGTTGACCCGCCTCACGATGGCGACGTCGGACAGGGCGTCGATGAGGTCCTGCCCTTCGGAGGCGAGGACCTCGCGCACGACGTAGTCGTGGACCATCAGATCGCTGCTTCCAGGAGCCTCGTCGTCCTCCTGGGCTCGCGCGGAACGAGCCGTGAGGGCGGCCATCTGCAGAGCGGCCGCCCATCCGTCGGCCTCCCGGACGGCAGCGTCGACGCGCTCCCCGGCCAGCGAGGGATCGAGCCGGGACAGGAGCTCCCGGGCCTCGAAGGGCGAGAACCTCAACTCGGCGAAGCGAACCTCGGCGAGCCGCCCACGGGCCCGTAACCGGGCCAGCGAGAGCCTCGGCACCCGCCGAGACACGAGCACGACGTGCAGCCAGGCCGGCAGGTGCTCCAGGAACAGGGCCAGCGACGCCGCGACGACGTCGTCGTCGACGGCATGGTGGAGGTCGTCGACCACAAGGATCGTGGGCGAGCCCGCGCTCGCCTCGAGATCCTCCAGCAGCTGGTCGACGGCCTCGACGGGCGCAGCGCGGCGGAGCGGCGCGAGCGCGCGTTCGCCGCAACCGGGCACCACCGTCTCGACGGCAGCGATCACGCCCGACCAGAACCGGGCCGCATCCCCGTCGGTCTCGTCCAACGACAACCAGGCGGTCCCGATCGTCGATTCGGCCGCCCACCCGGACAACAACGACGTCTTCCCCGTACCGGCCGGGGCGACGACCAGCGTGAGGGGGGTCCTCACCGACTCGTCCAGTAGCCGGTGCAGACGGGTCCGGCGTACGTGGTGATCCGGCCTCAACGGCGGCGCGCGCAGCTTCGCTCGAAGCAGCGCAGTCGACGACGATCCAGGCGACGCTCGCGCCACCGGGCGAGTGTACGGCGCGGTCCGCGGGTCGAGTCGTCGGACCTCAGGTCCTGGCGGGGACGCTCCGCTCGGCCGGCGTCCAACCGAGGACGTGGGCGCCCCACGGCGGGAGCTCGACGTACAACCCGTCCGTGGCGACCTCGGTCCCATCGCGCTCGAACACGTCGCCCGAGAGCAGGTCCTCGAGCTGCCACGGCCGCGCCTCGAGGTCGGTCCACGGCAGGTGGACGCGTGCGGCAGCCGGGGCGTCGGCGTAGTTGACGGCCACGAGTGATCGCTGCTCGTCGTCCGCCCAGCACCAGGTCAGGAGCTGGTCGCAGCTCGAGTCCTCCGGCCACCCGCTCGCCCTGCACAGTGCCCAGTGCCCTGCCCTCCGGGGGCGACGGCGGCGAGGAGCGCGAGGTGGAAGCGGCGCAGCTCCTCGTCGACGGGCTCCGTCGGGCGGCGGCCCAGGAACACCGGGAGGTGCACCCGCCATCCCTCGAACTGGCCCTCGTGCCACAGGGTGGCGCCGGGCAGCGTGGCGATCGCGACGGCGGCCGCTCGCTCCTGGGCCGGGCCGAGCTCGGCAGCCACGCGGGGCTCGTCGTGGTTCTCGAGGAACCGGACCATTCGTCGCTGGTAACCCACGTCTGCGCCGAGGTGCCCACGAACCGCGGCCGGTGCCTCGTGGAGCAGCCGGTCGTAGAGGCGCTTGTCGTAGCAGTGGTCGAAACCGAGCTGCAGCAGCTCCCATTCCAGGTCCCAGTACGCCTCCGCGACGAAGAGCAGGTCCGGGTGGACGGCCCGTACGGACCCGATGACCTCGGTCCAGTACTCCCTCTCGGGCGGGGCCCCGGCCCGCTCGCCCCACGTCCGGGCGAAGACGTCGTTCAACAGCAGCATCGCCATGTCGCAGCGCACGCCGTCGGCCTGGTGGCCGATGTCGATGAGGGTGTCCGCGGCCGCCCCGCGCAACCCGGAGGCGAACGCGTCGAGCTGCGCGACGTCCGGCCACGGCGGGAAGTAGGGGTCCCGGCCGCGGGCGACGACGGCCTCGCCCACGCGCAGGAAGCTCCCGGGCTCGCGAACGAGGTCGCCGTCGTCGCCGCGGACGAAGTGCTCGGGGTGGTCGGCGAGCCACGGATGATCGGGGGCGACGTGGTTGGGCACGAAGTCGACCACGAGCCGCACACCCCGCCGGGCGAGGGCGGTCCGGGCGGCCGCGAGGCCCTCACGGCCCCCGAAGCGCGCGTCGACCTCGTAGCGGCGGATGCAGTACGGGGATCCGATCACATCGGCATCGCCGACGTCGGGGAGCGCGGCCCGGAACGACGCGACCAGCTCGGGGGCGTCGATGGCGATCCGGACCCCGGCCGGACTTCGCTCCCAGACCCCCATGAGCCACACCGCGTCCACGCCTTCCGGTGTCACCAGCTCCCATTCGGCGGTCGGAACGGTGGCCAGCGTCACCGCCTTCCCGGCCCGGTCACCGACATCACGGAGCCACGCGGCCGTGTCGAGCTCGTAGATGACGGGGTCGGGCGGCCAGGTGCTCACCGCGGGGCGTGTCCGTACACGAGGTTCCCCCGGAGGGCTGTGTCGAGCAGGTCCTCCGGCCGCAGGTAACCGAACACCTGGATGATCCGGGCCACGAGACCGGTCCAACCCGTCTGGTGGCTTGCACCGAGACCCGCTCCGTTGTCGCCGTGGAAGTACTCGTGGAAGAGCAGGAGGTCCTTCCAGTTCGGGTCCGTCTGGAACCGCTCGGTCCCCCCGTACACGGGACGACGGCCATCGGCGTCGGGAAGGAAGGTCGACACCAACCGCCGGCCGATCTCGGTCGCCACCTCGTACAGCGTGCACTGACGTCCCGACCCCGTGGGACACTCCACCTTGAAGTCGTCGCCGTAGTAGGCGTACAGGTTCAGCAACCCCCGAAGGATCAGGTAGTTGACGGGGAACCAGACCGGACCGCGCCAGTTGGAGTTGCCGCCGAACATGCCGCTGTCCGACTCGGCGGGCAGGTAGCGAACCTCGAAGGTCTGCCCGTGCACGTCGAACCGGTAGGGATGATCGGCGTGGTGTCGGGACAGCGCTCGCAGACCGTGGGGGCTCAGGAACTCGTCCTCGTCGAGCATGCGGGCGAGGACCCGGCGCAGCTTCCGCTCGTCGAGCACCGCCAGCATGCGTCGCCCGTTGACCCCCAACAGCCGGGCATCGTGGATGTTGGCGAGGAGCTCGGGCATCGCCTCGATCCGCCGTCGGAGGCGCGCCAGCAGGTCCTCACTCAGATGGGCCCCCTCGAGCGGCAGGATCGTCGACGCGCAGAGGGGAAGGAGCCCGACCATGGACCGGACCTTGAGCCGCTCGGACCGTCCGTCCGGGAGGCGGAGGACGTCGTAGAAGAACCCGTCCTCCTCGTCCCAGAGCTCGTCATGGCTGCCGCCGATCCGACCCATCGCCGCCGCGATGAAGGTGAAGTGTTCGGCGAACTTCAGGACCATGTCCTCGTAGAGCGGATCGTGCTGCGAGAGCTCGATGGCGATGCCGAGCATGCACTGGGAGAAGAACGCCATCCATGCCGTGCCATCCGACTGGTCCAGATGGCCACCCGTGGGTAGTGGCGCGCTGCGATCGAAGACCCCGATGTTGTCCAGACCCAGGAACCCGCCCTCGAACACGTTGCGCCCGGTCGGATCCTTGCGGTTGATCCACCAGGTGAAGTTGACGAGCAGCTTCTGGAACGCCCGCCTCAACCAGGTGACGTCGCCCTCGCCGCGCTGCTCGAGCTCCATCTCGTAGAGGAGCAGCGTCGCCCAGGCGTGCACCGGGGGGTTCACGTCGCTGAAGTTCCACTCGTACGCCGGGAGCTGCCCGTTCGGATGGAGGTACAGCTCACGCAACATCAGCTCGAGCTGCGCCTTCGCCTCGTCGAGGTCGACCGTGGCGAGCGCCACCGCGTGGAACGCCAGATCCCATGTCGCGTACCACGGGTACTCCCACGTGTCGGGCATGGAGATGACGTCGTCGTTGACCATGTGGAACCAGCCCTGGTTCCGGATGTCGCGGCTTCCGTCGCGCAGCGGGTGCGCGTCGTGCTCCTCCAGCCACCGGTCGAGGTCGAAGAAGTAGTGCTGCTTCCCCCACAGCATCCCGGCGAGCGCCCGGCGCATGACGGAGGCCTCGTCGGGGCGGGTAGCCGGGGGTGTGATGGACGCGTAGAACTCGTCGGCCTCGGCGATGCGGGACGCGAACACGGCGTCGACCCCGTGCTCGTCGAGCCGTGGCGCATCGGTGCGACACAGGCGGAGGTGCACGACGCGCGAACCTGTTCCGGGAACGTCCAGGACGTAGTGGGCCGCCGCCTTGGTCCCCGTGCGCGCCGGGTTGACCGCCCCCGACGTCCGTTCACGACGTGCTCGTGGAACGCGTCCTTCACGTGGGCAGAGGCGTTCGTCGAGCCCCACAGTCGCTCGTTGTTGGTCTCGTTCTCCGTGAACAGCAGCGCCGGGTCGCCCTCGCACCCCAACTCGAGGTCCCCCAGGTCGGGGTGGCGCGCCGCGATGGCCGTCCGGCCGGGGTGCTCGGCGGCGTACAGCACCCCCTTGGGCTGGCCCATCCACCAGGTGTTGCGGAACCACAGCGACGGCAGCAGGTGCACGGTCGCCGGCTCGTCGCCGCGGTTGAGGATCGTGATGCGGATGTGGAGGTCCTCGGGCGCGGCCTTCGCGTACTCGACGTCCACGTCCACGTACCGGTCGCCATCGAACACGCCCGTGTCGAGGAGCTCGTACTCCAGGTCGAGACGGGTCCGGGCGCGATTCGTCGCCACGAGCTCGGTGTACGGGAACTCGACGAGCGGGTAGCGGTACCGGTACTTGAGGTACGAGCTGGTCGGCGTCGCGTCGAGGTGGAAGTAGTACTCCTTCACGTCCTCGCCGTGGTTGCCCTCGGCGTTCGTGAGGCCGAAGAGTCGCTCCTTCAGGATCGGATCCGCCCCGTTCCACAGCGCGATCCCGAAGCACAACCGCTGCCGGTCGTCGCAGAACCCGGCGATCCCGTCTTCACCCCACTTGTAGGCCCGGGACCGAGCCTGGTCGTGACTGAAGTAGCTCCACGCGTCGCCGTCGTCGCTGTAGTCCTCTCGGACGGTGCCCCACTGGCGCTCGCTCAGGTAGGGACCCCAGCGCTTCCACGGGACACCGGCTCGTGCCTCCTCCAGTCGATCTGCTTCGACCCCGTGCGCCATCGGGAAGCGGCTCCTCGGCTCGGAACGAGTAGAGGGATGATCGCGAGCGCACGGGTGGGGTGACACCACCCCTTCATGGGTGGGTCGCGCGTCACGCCCCTCGGTTCAGGCCGGGGCGACGCCCAGAACCACCACCTCGGGATCGAAGCGACCGACCGTCCACACCGATCGCACGCCGCCCACGAGGTGGGCGATCGCGGCGGTCGACGGCCCGTCAGGCTACCCGGACGCCTAGTCTCACCACGATGGAGGAGCTCATCGAGCGGTCCGACCTCAACCTGGCCGAGTTCTACCGGGAGCAGAGCCGCCGCAGCGGGGGCACGGTCCTCGACGAGGACGGCCTCGTGCTCTACACGAGCGCCCACCCACTCCCGGTCCTCGTGAACGGGGTCCTGCGCCTCGACGCGCGGCTCCCCGCCGAGACCGTGCTCTCCCGGGCCCACCGGTTCTTCCGTGCCCACCGCCGGGGCTTCACCGTGTGGATCCGGACCCACGCCGACGCCGACCTGGAGCGGGCCGCGGCGGCCACCGGCCTCCGGCCGATGGGCGACGACCCGGGCATGGTGCTCGACCACCGGCTGCCCGACGCCGACCCGCCCGAGGGGGTCTCGCTCCGCCGGGTCGACGACGAGCACGGAGCCGCGGACTTCGCCGCCGTGAACAGCGCCGCCTACGCCACCTACGGCGCGCCTCTCGACCTCGCCCCCACCCTGTTCGCCCGCCCCGAGAGCCTCGTGGGCCCGCACCTCGCCGCCTTCGTCGCCTACGCCGACGGTGCGCCCGCGGCGGCCGCGATGACGATGGTGAGCCACGGCGTCGCCGGCATCTACTGGGTGGGGACGGTGCCCGAGTCCCGCGGCCGGGGTCTAGCGGAGCTCGTGACCCGGGCGGCCGGGAACGCCGGTTTCGACCGGGGGGCCTCGGTGGCCGCGCTCCAGGCCTCGACCATGGGCGAGCCGCTCTACCGGCGCATGGGCTACGTCGCGATCACGCGCTACCGCCAGCTCGTGCGGTTCGAGCCGCCGGACTGACGACCGGTCACGGGCGGGCCGCCGTGCGGGGAGGCCAGTGCCCCCCGGACAGCCGGGCCGCCCGGGGACGCTCCACCTCGCGCCGGGGTCCCGGCTCCTCGGCTCTCGCCCCGGCCGCTCCGGCCTCCTCCTCGGGGACCGCGGTCCTCGCGCCCCGCCCCCCGATCAGGCGCTCGATCCGATCGAGCGCCTCGACCGTCCCGGGCTCGGGCCCCAGGGCCGCGATCCGGTCCTCGAGACGGGCGAGGGCGTCGACGACCCGGTCGGTCTGCTCCCGCTGCTCGTGCACGAGCCGGACCAGCGTGTACCGCAGGTACCGGGCCAGCGACCCGCGCAGCCAGACGACGGCCCCGACGGTGGCCACCACGATGCCGAGCAACCCGCCGGCGACGAGGTACTCCATCTGCTCGTCGAGCGCGGACGTCTCCGAGGTCCGCCACCACGCCACGCCGACGAGGGCCAGGCCGCCCAGCACGAGCAGCCCGCCGAGGGCGAGCAGGAGCCGCTCGGGGCCGACGCGCGTGGCCCGAGCCTCGAGTCCCTCGACCGCCGCGGACGGGTCACGACCCACGGGCGCCTCCCCCACCATCCGATCACGATGGCCCTCCCCGCACCTTACGGGACGGCTCGCCCCTGCGGAAAGGCGGGCGCCGTCATCTCCCCCGATTCAATGAACGGCGGCGTGATGCCGATGACCCTCACGTGACGGCACGCCGGGCCGCGAACCTGATCCTGACCGCCGGGCTGGTGCTCGGCGTCCTCGCCTACAGCGCCTTCGCCACCCGGCGGACCGTCTTCGACGTCGACCGCCTGACCGCGGCGGCCGCGGGGATCCTCGAGGCGGCGCCGGTCCAGGACCTCCTCGGCGACCAGGTCGCCGAGCAGATCGCCGAGGCGCTCCCGTCGGACGCCGTCCACGACGGCACCGTCGTCTCCGCGGCCCGTGAGACCCTGCGGGACCCTCGCTTCGTCGAGGCGTTCACCGAGGCCATGACCGCCCTGTACCAGCGCGTGTTCGCCGGCGCCGAGGGCCCCGTGGTGCTCGACCTCTCGGCCACGACCGACTCGGTCCGAAGCGCCCTCGCCCGCGGCGACTCCTCGCTGGCCGACTACATCGGGTACGACGACCCGATCACCGTCCGGATCGGCGAGGGCGACCTGCCCGATCTCCAGGCCTGGAAGGGACGCCTCGGCGCGTTCACCGTGGTGGGCGCGCTCCTGGGGCTGAGCCTGGTGATCGGCGGTGTGGTGCTCCACCCCCACCGCTCCCAGGCCGTCGGGCGGGTGGGACGCTGGCTGGCGGGGTACGGCTGCCTCCAGCTCGTCGTCTTCTGGCTGTTCCCGGCGGCGGTCCTCCCCGCGTTCGCGGAGTGGGGGAAGGTGATGGCCGAGGTCATCCGGGGCACCGGCTCGACGCTCGTGGCCCCGGCGGTCGTCGCCGGCGTGGCGGGCGCGGCCCTCATGGGAGCCGCGTACGCATGGCAGCGGCGCCAGCCGGTGGTCACCGAGCACCTCCCGGGCCGTCCGATCGCCGCGGCCCCCACGCCCCTGGTCTCGCGCGTCGGTGCGGCCGGCCGCTGGGAGCCCCCCGTCTGAACGACGCGACGAGCGTCAGGTCCCGGAGCCGGGGGCGGGTGGTTCCGCCGTCGGGCCCGCGGCCGGCGCCGGCCACTCCGGCACGTCCGGTCCCGGAGCCGGCGGGGTGAGCCGTCGGCCCTGGGATCGCCACGCCGCGAGCGTGAGGGCCCCGATCCCGTAGATGCTCGCCCCGAGCGTCACCAGCCCACCCAGGAACGGGACGAGGTCGACGGCCCGCAGGATGCCCCAGCCCGCCAGGAACGCCAGGAACACGCTCGTCGGCTCCTTCACGAGCAGGCGCCCGAGGCACAGCGACGCGACGACGAACCCCGTCATGTAGAGGAGGGCGAGCGACAGGAGGCCGAGCAGGCCGAGCGGGATGCCGACGATCGAGAAGAGGACGAGCACCGAGGCCACCGGGAGCCCGATCCCGACGACCACGCCCCACGCCACCGAGGGGCCGACCCGGGTCCGGGCCAGCTCAAGGGCGGCCGCGGGGACGCGGGGGAACAGCCACAGCAGGAGCGCGCCGAAGGCGAAGGAGGAGATGCTCGCCGCGATCCACCAACCGAACCACAGGGCGCGCCGCAGTCGCGAGAAGAGCAGCGGGAAGTTCACCCGCTCCACGTCGCCGTCGACCCGGGCGCCCGCCTCGACGACGGGCCGCTTCGACGACAGCACGTCGCCGCCGACCACGGCCTCGCTCTCCACGGTCACCCGGCCGTTGAAGGCCACCACGTCCTCGTCGACCGTGCCCCGGATCCGGACGTTGCCGTTGAAGGCGACCACGGGCCCCTCGACGGTCCCGTCGATCACCGCCGGACCGTCGAAGATCACCACCGCGTCGACCCGCTCGTCGGGCTCGACCTCGACCCGGCCCGTGAGCACGACCCGCGACTCGGAGGGCTCGTCGCCGCCCCGCGCGGCGGCAGGGGCCGCCAGCGCACCCAGCACCCCCAGAGCAGCGGCCGCGAGCAGGACCGGGCGGGCGAGGCGGGAGCGGCGGGGGCGCGGCCGACGTCGGGCTGTTGCGGTCATGCCGGTTCCTCCCTCCCGGGGGCGGCACGATCTTCGCGGACCGGGGCGAGCGGGGCCAGGAGGCCGTGCGTGTGACCCCCGTCTCACCCGCCCCGGCCGGGAACCGCGGAGCCCCCCGGGGCGACTACCACGCCGTGCGTACCCTCCGCACGAGGAGGGATCCGGGCCGACCCCGACGCCCCCACGTCGCCCGGCCCGGAACCCTCGCTCTGACCGTCGCCCTCGTGATGCTGGCCCTGACCGCGTGCGGGTCCGACGGAGACGGCTCCGCCGACGCCGGCGGTGAGGAGCTGCGCGGCCTCGTGCGGGAGCCGCCGCTCGAGGTCGGCGACGTGACGCTCCCCGAGTGGTCGGAGACCGACGGCGCGCCGTTCGCCATGCGGGCCGAGCCGGGGGGCTCCTCCTCGTGTTCTTCGGGTACACCCACTGCCCCGACATCTGCCCGACGACCCTCGTGGACGTGCGGCTCGCCCTGCGCGAGCCCGATCTGGACGCCGAGCGGGTGTCGGTCGCCTTCGCCACCGTCGATCCCGAGCGCGACACCCCCGACGTGCTCGTCCCGTTCCTCGGGCACTTCGTCGAGGAGCGCTCCCACGCCCTCGCCACGACGGACGAGGCCGAGCTGGCGGCGGCCATGGCCGCCTTCCGGGCCTCGGCCGAGAAGGTCCCCGACCCCGACGGGGAGGGCTACGAGATGTCCCACACCGCGCAGGTCTTCGTCGTGGACGAGACCGGCACCGTCCTCGTGGAGTGGCCCTTCGGCACCTACCCGGAGTCGATGGCCCACGACCTGCGCGTCCTGCTCGCGCGGCAGGCGGACGACGCCTGACGCGCTGCCGATCCCGAACAAGGAGAGACGAACGTGAAGCGCATCCTGGCCCTGCTGGGCACCCTGGCGATCGCGGCGACCCTCGCCGCGTGCGGCGAC
The DNA here is from genome assembly GCA_027494165.1 of Acidimicrobiia bacterium. Classification (GTDB taxonomy): domain Bacteria; phylum Actinomycetota; class Acidimicrobiia; order IMCC26256; family JAOSJM01; genus JAOSJM01. The sequence goes on from JAOSJM010000001.1 coordinate 1,649,320, forward strand.
GACGATGGCGAGACCGCCGACGAGTCCGCCACCACGGCCGCCGCGACCGAGGACACGGCCGCGGTCGACGCCGCGGCGGTCGACGTCGCCGATCCGTGGGCCCGGGCCATGGCCCCGACCGCCACCACGAGCGCCGTGTACATGACCCTGACGGCCGCCGAGGACGACAGGCTCGTCGCCGCGTCGGTCGACGTCACGATCGCCGACACGGTGGAGCTGCACGAGGTCGTGCCGGCCGACGGCGGCGACATGGGCGGCGGCGACATGGACGGCGGCGACATGGACGGCGGCGACATGGGCGGCATGGGCGAGATGGTCATGCAGGAGGTCGAGTTCATCGAGCTGCCCGCCGGCGAGGCCGTCGAGCTGAAGCCCGGTGGCCTCCACGTCATGCTGCTCGGCATGCGTCGCCAGCTCGAGGCCGGTGAGACCATCGACGTGACCCTGACCTTCGAGAAGGCCGGCGAGACGATCGTCACGGCCGAGGTCCGGGAGGTCTGACGCCGGTGGCCGCCACCGGGTCCGCCTCCCGCCGGAACCTCGTCACCCTGGCGGTGGTGCTGGCGGGCCTGGTGGCGGCGGGGCTCCTCGTCGCGTGGCCGGCCCTGTCGCCCCACGAGGCGGAGGTCCACGCCTACGACGTCCCGCCGGGAACCGGCGACCGCCTCGACCGGGGCGAGGACGTCGAGCTGTTCCCCGCCCGCCTCGAGGTGCGGGTCGGCGACACGTTGCGCATCACGAACCGCGACGACCGCGAGCACCTCGTGGGGCCGTTCTCCGTCGGCGCCGGCGAGACGCTGGAGCAGACGTTCCGCCAGACCGGCGTGTTCGAGGGGATCTGCACGCTGCACCCGAGCGGCAACGTGAAGATCGTCGTCGTCGACTGACGGTGATGATGTGCGGCGCACGCCGCGCGGTCAGGGCTCCGGCCGGGGCGCGAAGCCCTGCCCCCGGTGCTCGTCGAGCGCGGGCGCGGGTGAGCGGCGGACGGCGGGCGAGCGCTCGAAGCGGACCGGGTGGCCCATGGCCGGGCGCCCCTGCTCGTCCTCCCCCACGACGCCCCGGGCCCGCAGGTGGGGGTCGCGCAGCATCTCGGTCCGGGAGAGCACGGGAGCGACCGGGACCCCCCGGGACTCGAGGAGCCGGCACACCTCGTCCCGGGAGCGACTCCCGATCGCCTCGGCCAGCCGCCGCCTGATCTCGCCGGCCCGCCGGCGCCGCCCGGCCAGGTCGAGGGCGCCCACGTCGGCGAGCCCGAGGGCGTCGCAGGCCCCGACCCAGAAGTGGTCCTCGTCGAGGATGCCGAGCGCGACGTGGCCGTCGTCGGTCCGGTAGGTCCCGTAGGTCGGCAGGCCGTCGAGCGGCTCACCGCTGCGCATCGCGAAGCGGTCGAAGGGGCCGGTCCAGGTGGCGAGCACGTCGGTCATGGCCAGGTCGGGGCCAGCACCCCGGCCAGGGCCTGGTAGTCGACGTCGTGACCCGGGACCGCCGCCCTCGGCCCGGTCTGGCCGAAGCCGGAGATCGAGCAGTAGACGAGGGCCGGGGTCAGCCGCCGCACCTGCTCGTAGCCCACCCCGAGGCGGGCCGGGACGCCAGACGCCGAGGTCGAGGACCCGGACTCCGGCGAGGAGACCGTCGCGCCGGCTCAGCCGGTCACCTCGAGCTCCACGTTGCCCTCGACGTCGCTCACCGTCATGGTGACCACGACGACCGAGCCGGCCGCGTCGGTGACCCGGCACTCGAGCCGGTCGCCCGGCTCGGCCACGGCGAACGCCTCCCCCCCGCAGTCGACCTCGACGTCGCCCGCGAAGCCGTCGGCGATGACCGCACGGGCCGTCTCCAGGTCCAGCACGGCCTGGACCCGCTCCCAGCGGACACTCCCCTCGTCGTCCTCCTGCGTGACCTCGATCTCGACGTCGAGACCCTCGATCACGGCCGTGCAGGCGAACCGGTCACCCGCGGAGAGCTCCACGTCGTCCGGGCAGCGGACCTCCTCGACACGCGGACCGTCCGGCGTGGCCAGCCCCTCGGCGACGACCTGTTCGATCTCGGCGGTGTCGAGCTTCTCGTCCCCGCCGACGGAGACCGAGCACGCGGCGGTGGTGGCGAGCAGCGCGGCCAGCACGATCAGGACCCTGGGCACGGGAGGAATCTAGCGACCGCGCCGGGCCGGGGTCCGCCATCGGGGCACGAGGCGGCCCAGGCCGGCGGGGATCGGGAGCTCCGCCGCGCGGGCGTCCCAGTCGTAGACGACGCAGGTGCGGGCGAGGAGGTCGTGCCACCCCTGGCGCCGATCGCTCACGAGGATCCAGGCGAAGCCCGCGAACAGGGGCGCGGCGGAGACCACGTAGCCGAGCAGGCGCACGAGCGCGCGTCCGACCCCGATCGGGTCCCCGTCGAGCGTGACGATCCGCACCCCCATCAGCGCCTTCCCCGGCGTCTTGCCCGCGAGGGCCCAGCAGGCGAGGAGGAAGACGGCCACGTGGGACGGGGCGAGGGCAGCCCACACGGGCCCGGACGGGCTCTGCGGCGACTCCAGCCTGACCAGGCCCACGGTCGCGGCCACCACCCACACGACCACGGCGTAGCTCACCGCGAGGACGATCGCGTCGACGACGGTCGCCAGCAGACGCGTGACGAAGCCCGCGTAACAGCCCCGGAGGCTCCCGTCGGGCGAGACCGGCGAACCCGGACCGGTCACGTCCGCTCCGTCGTGTCGAGGTCCAGGGGCGGCTCGGGCAGGGACTCCCGGGGCCGGCGACGCAACAGCGAGCGGACGACCCGCTCGAGGCCCGCGTCGGCCCCCAGGGTCCGGGCCCGCACCCCGTCGGCCACCTCCTCGGCGGCACCCCGGGTCCTGGTCAGGAGGAGGTCGCGCACCTCGGGGTTGGCCACGACCCCGTCGACCGACAGCTCACCGACGGCCCGCAGCACCGACCGCACCAGCTCCCGGCTCGCCGCGTCCTCGGCGCGACCCCGCGCGACGAGCGCGTCCACCTCCGCCTCGACCCGCCGGCGCAGCGGGGCCACGACGGGTAGGTCGGCGAGGCGGTCGAGCAGCGGCGATGCCCGCTCCCCGCCCCCGCGGGCCATCCGGTGGACGGCGCGCGCCCCGTCGATCATCCGGCGCTCGGTCGCGAACCCCACGCCGAGCAGGAGCGGGCCCCAGCGACCGCCCTCGGCCGTGGTGGGCTCCGCGGCCTCCTCGCCCGGGCCGGCGCCCGCGCCGGCGGCCCCGGTGGCCGCCGCCTCGACGATCACCCGGACCAGCCCCTCGCCGGCCAGCAGCGCGCTCCCCACGGCGAGGCGGGTGGTGACGAGCGCGATCTCGCCCAGCGGCACTCGACCTGCGGCCACGGTTGGCTCCGATCCCCGGGTCACCCTACGCGGTCCCGGCCCGCTCCAGCGCGCGACCCTCCGGCGGCCGGCGCGGAGACGACCAGGCGCTAGGGTGCGGGTCGCCGAGCGCGCCCGGAGGCCCGATGGAGACGCTGCGCACGCCCGACGAGCGCTTCGACGACCTGCCCGGCTTCCCCTTCGCCCCCTGCTACGTCGACGTGCCCGACGGCGACGGCGGCCACCTGCGGATGCACTACGTCGACGAGGGGCCGCCCGACGCCGCGCCCGTCCTCCTGCTCCACGGGGAGCCCACCTGGTCGTTCCTGTACCGCACGATGATCCCCGTGCTCGTGGAGGCCGGACTGCGGGCGGTGGCCGTCGACCTCGTGGGCTTCGGTCGCTCCGACAAGCCCACCCGTCGCGAGGACTACACCTACCAGCGCCACGTCGACTGGACGCGCGCTGCGGTCGAAGCGGTGGGGCTGGAGGGGATCACGCTCTTCGGGCAGGACTGGGGCGGGCTCGTCGGGCTGCGCCTCGCGGCCGAGGACCCCGACCGCTTCGCCCGCATCGTCGCCGCCAACACCTTCCTCCCCACGGGCGACGTCGCCCCGGGCGAGGCGTTCCTCGCCTGGCGGCGGTTCTCCCAGGAGACCCCGGCCTTCCCCGTCGGCCGGATCGTCGACCGAGGCTGCGTCACCGATCTGGCCCCGGAGATCGTGGCCGCGTACGACGCTCCGTTCCCGGACGAGCGCTTCAAGGAGGGGGCCCGCCAGTTCCCCGTGCTCGTCCCGACCCGCCCCGACGACCCGGCCTCGGAGGCGAACCGGCGGGCGTGGGCCTCCCTGCGACGGTGGGAGAAGCCCTTCCTGTGCGCCTTCGCCGACTCCGACCCGATCACCCGGGGCGCCGATCGGGTGCTGTCGGCCGAGATCCCCGGCGCCGCCGGCCAGCCCCACGCCACGATCGAGGGGGCCGGGCACTTCCTCCAGGAGGACCGGGGGCCGGACGTGGCCCGGATCGTCGCCGACTGGGTCACGGCGACGCCGACCTGAGCCTTGCGCCGTCGCTCAGCCGGAGCGGGCGAGGGGCGGGCGCGCCGGGTCGTCGTCGACCCGCACCCAGCCCTCGCCGGTGACGTAGCGGCGGATCACCCGGGCCGGGTTGCCGACCGCCACGCTGTAGTCGGGCAGGGTGCCCGTGACCACCGACCCGGCGCCGACGACCACGTGATCCCCGATCGTGGCGCCGCCCAGGACGATGGTCCCGTGGCCGAGCCAGGAGCCCGAGCCGATCCTGACCGGGCGGGGCGCGGCGAACTGGAGCCCGATCGGGAGCGAGACGTCCTCGTAGCCGTGGTTGGCGTCGGTGACGTAGACGTGGTGACCGGTCCAGACGTCGTCGCCGATCTCGATGCGCTCGTGGCCGACGATGCCGCTCCCCCGGCCGATGACGGTCCGGTCGCCGATGCTGATGACCGGGTCGTGGAGCGGCACGTGGTCCGGGGACACCCCGGCCGAGAGCACCGCGTACGGACCGACGAGCACCCGGGACCCGAGGCGGATGGAGCGCTCGCCGTAGAGCGTCGCCACGGGGAAGCAGATCGCGCTGCCCTCACCGAAGGCGCCGAACCGGCGGGCCCGGCGGTTGTGGGGACCGATCGCGCCGATGCGGCCGAGCTGCTCCCAGCCCCACTGGAGCACGTCACCGCCGAGGTGTCGCACCGCCGCGACGAGGGACCGTTCGGACATGCCGGAACACTAGCCCGGTGACATCGGGCACCCTTCCCCCGACCGGCGTGGGTGGGCCCGGGGGACGGGCCATGATCGTGTCCGACGGCGAACGGAGGGAGGCGGCGATGCTCGCGCGGACCGTACGGGTCGGGCGGTGGGCCGGCGCCGTGGCGCTCGTGGTGTCCCTCGCCGCGTGCGGCGGCGGGGGAAGCGGGGACGGTGACGATGCGGCCCCGAGCCTCGAGGAGTGGGTCGAGCAGGCGGACGCCATCTGCGCCGAGACCGGCGCCGAGCTCGAGCGCGTCGAGACCCCTGCGTTCCTCGACGATCCGGGCTTCGACCCCGAGGCGGCGACCGAGGAGGAACTCGCCCAGCTCGCCGACGCCTACGAGGCCGCGTTCGCCGTCCAGCGCCGCGACCTCGAGGAGCTGCGGGACCTCACCCCACCCGAGGACGAGGCCGATGCGGTCGACGCCATGCTCGACGACGTCGAGGCGGGGCTGGACGGCTACGACCGCGCCGTCGAGCTCCTCCGGGAGGGGGACGCCTCGGGCTACGGAGCCGCCCTGGTCGAAGCGGCGGGTCACTTCGACGAGGCGGCCCGCGCCGCCTCGGACCTGGGGCTGGAGGTCTGCGGGACCGGGTGAGATCCCTGCCGCTTGACGCGACCGGGCTCGATCGCCCGGGACCTGGCCGACCGGGCCGAGCTCCCGATCGTGAACTTCACCGGCGGCGAGCACACCCGGGGCGAGTTCGCCTTCCAGTACCAGGTCGGATCGCTGGAGCTGGAGCCGGCCGTCCTGACCGAGCGCCTGGTGGAGCGCGGGCTCGGCACCGCCGCCGTGGTCCACGACCACTCGCCCGTCGGGCGTCGCTACGCCACCGCGTTCGAGGAGGCCCGGGCCGGGCTGGGGATCGAGGTCACGGGCACGGCGGCCGTCTCGCCGCTGCGGGAGGACCTGGGCGACGTCGTCGCCCGCCTGCGCTCCGGTTCGCCCGACGCGCTCGTCTACCTGGGGCTCGGCGTCACGTCCCGGCCGCTGGCCGTGGCCCTCGCCGAGGCAGCCTGGACGGTCCCCGTCGTCGCCAACTCGGCGCTGATGTTCGGCTACGCCCGCCCGGAGTGGCGCGCCGGCTGGCGGGGATGGGAGTACCTCGACTCCGTCGCCGACGACAACGACGAGCGTCGGGCCCTTCGGGACCGTGCCCCCGAGGTGGCCGCCGGGCCCCTGGGCTGCGCGGCCTACGACGCCGGCCGGCTGCTCGGCGAGGCCCTGGTACGGACCGAGCACCTGACCCGGGCGGGGCTCGAGGAGGGCCTCGAGCGGGTGAAGCGCCTGCTCGCGACCAGCGGGTACCCCGGCACGACCATGGGCTTCGGCCACTACGACCACGGGGCCCTCGAGGGCCGCTACCTGGTGTTGCGGGAGTGGCGCGACGGCCGGTCGGTCCAGGTCGGCTCGGCCGCCGGCGGGGCCTGAGCCGGCGGCACCCTCACCCCGCGGTGCCGGCCAGGTCCTCGAGCAGCGCGAGGACCTGCTCGTCGGGCGGGATCTGCCACTGCTGGGTGCCGACGTGCGAGAACCGCACGACCCCGTCGGCGTCGACCACGAACAGGGCGGGGCGCTGGCCGAGCGACGCGAGCCGGCTGGTGACGTCGTAGGCGTCGAAGACCGCGTGGTCCTCGTCCACGAGGGTGGGGAACGGCATCGGGTGGCTCCGCAGGTAGGCCGCGGCCGCGCCCACCCGCTCGGCCGAGAGGGCGAGGATCTCGGCGCCGAGGGCGGTGAAGCGGTCGTGGTCGTCGCGCAACTGCGCGAGGTGCCGGCGGCAGAACGGTCAGAGGTAGCCGCGCAGGAAGACGAGGACGACCGGCTGGCCCCGGTACGACGAAAGCGTGATCTCGCCTCCGCCGGCCACGGGGAGCGTGAAGTCGGGGGCCGGTGAGCCGACCCGGGCCGTGCTGCTCTCGACCGCCATCGGGTACCTCCCGTCGTCGCGGCCAGGCTAGGAGCGCATCGGTCCCGATGCCCGTCACACCCCCCGGGCAGGATGGCGTCGTTGCCCCGCCGGGGGGCAACCGCGATAATGACGACGGTGGAATCACAACGGTGTGATTCCGGGATCGGGGCGATCGTGGGCCGAACCGTGGAGGCGACCATGGACCGGACGAGCGAGGACCGGACGAGCGAGGCGACGGCTCGGGTCGACACCCGGAGCGACGCCGGCGGTGGCCTCGCGGCGCCGCCCGTGCTCCTCGAGCCCTGCCCCGACTACGAGGTCGACCCGGAGGAGCCCGGTGGCTGCTGCCTGGCCTGCGGATGGCTCGCGCAGGACCACGGGGTCGTCGCGGGTGGTGCCGTCACGGTGCTGCGGGCCGGCCGAGCGGGCCTCGTGGAGCGGCGGGCCTCGTAGCGGGACGTCGAGACGGGCGCGGCGCCCGTCGCTCGTCAGGCCGGGCGCTTGGCCCGGCCTCCCTTCTTCGTGGCCTTCGTCTCGGCGGCCTTTCGCGCGCCGGTCGCCTTCCCGGCCCGCGTCGCCTTCGTCCCGCCCGCGGCCTGCCGGCCGCCCCTCCGGCGGGCCGGCTTCGCCTGCTCACCGTCGGCCGCCCGGGCCAGGCTGGCCTCGAGCGCGCTCATGAGGTCGAGCACCTTCGCCGGCGCCTCGACCACCGGCTCGGCCACGATCTCCTCCCCCGCCGCCTTGCGCTCGATGAGGGCGAGCAGCTCCTCTCGGTACTCGTCGCGGTACTTGTCCGGGTCGAACTTCCCCGAGAGCGCCTCGACGAGCTGGCGGGCCATGTCGAGCTCGCGCTCCGCCAGCTCGACCTCCTCGCCGGGCACGCCGCCGAGCTCGGCCGGGTCCACCACCTCGTCGGCGTAGCGCATCGTCTCGATGCACAGCAGCCCGTCACGGGGACGGATGGCCACGAGATGGCCCTTCGACCGGATGACCACCCGGCCGATGGCGACCTTGCGGAGCCCCTGCATCGCCTCCACGAGGAGGCGGTAGGGCTTGACCGCACCCTTGTCCGGGAGGACGTGGTACGGCTGCTGGAAGTAGATCGGGTCGATCTCGTCGAGGTCGACGAAGTCCTCGATCTCGATCGTGCGGGTCGACGCGGGCCTGAGCGCCTGGAGCTCCTCGGGATCGACCAGGACGTAGTTCCCCCGCGAGATCTCGTAGCCCTTCGCGATCCGGTCGTTGGGGACCTCCTCCCCGGTGGCCTCGGAGACCTTGCGGTAGCGGATGCGGGCCCCCGTCCCCTCCTCGAGCTGGTGGAACGAGACGTCACGCGAGCGGGTGGCCGGCGTGAGGCGTACGGGCACGGTCACGAGCCCGAAGCTGATCGTCCCCGTCCAGATCGTCGCGGGCACCTGGCACCTCCCCCCGGAGCGGTTCCCACTAGGTTCGCAGGTCGTGGGGGTCGGTTCCACGCGCCGGGAGCCCGGCGAGGTGCGCGTGCACGTCGACGGGCGCGAGCTGTCGCTCTCCAACCTCGACAAGGTCCTCTACCCGGCGGCCGGGTTCACCAAGGCCCAGGTGGTCGACTACTACGCGCGCGTCGGGCCGTGGATGCTCCCCCACCTCGCGGGACGGGTCGTCACGATGTCGCGGTACCCCGACGGGGTCGACGGACCGTCGTTCTTCGAGAAGCGCTGCCCCGGCCACCGCCCGGCCTGGGTCGCCACGGCCCGGGTCGGCGACGGGGAGGGCTACGAGGGCTGCCTCGTCGCGGACCTCCCCTCGCTGGTGTGGGCCGCCAACCTCGCCGCCCTGGAGCTCCACACCCCCCAGGCCCGGGCCGACGAGCCGGATCGTCCCACCTCGGTCGTCTTCGACCTCGACCCCGGGCCTCCGGCCGGGGTCCTGGAGTGCTGCCGGGTCGCCCTGGACCTGCGGGCGTTGCTCGAGGCGGTCGGGCTGATCGCGGTGGTGAAGACGTCGGGCGGGAAGGGTCTGCACGTCACGGTCCCGCTGCACACCCGCACCACGGCGGAGGAGACCAAGGCCTTCGCCCGGGCCGCGGGGCAGCTCCTCGCCCGGCGTGAGCCCGACCGGGTCACGGTGGCCATGCGCCGCGACGCGCGGCCGGGGAAGGTCTTCGTGGACTGGAGCCAGAACGACCGGCACAAGACAACGGTCTGCGCGTACTCGCTGCGGGCCGGCTCGCGGCCGGCGGTCTCCACGCCGGTGTCGTGGGACGAGGTGGCCGGGGCGCTCCGGGACGGGGACCCCGGCGTCCTGGTCTTCGAGGCTCCCGAGGTCCTCGAGCGGGTCGGGAGGCTCGGCGACCTCGCCGCCGACGCGCTCGACGAGGAGCAGGAGCTCCCGGACCTCGCCTAGCCTCGTCGCTCTCCAGGGGGAGGAGCCCCGCATGGATCCGGTCGGGAAGGTCGCGAGCGCCACAGGGGGGAGCCGGCGGCCCCGTGACGCGCAGCGGCGGCGCGTGTACATCGCCGAGACCCGGCTGGGCGGCCGGCGCCTCCCGCTCCTCGACGACTGCCGCGGGTTCGCCGAGGAGGTGGTGGACTCGGCGTGGTGGCGGGACCGCTTCCCCGACCACGCCGTACGGCTCCTCCCCCGGTTCCGCCCGGGCCAGGGCGCCCGCCAGGCCTTCTTCCGCGAAGAGGAGGCGGGCGCCACGATCACGCTCCCCCGCCGGTACCGGACCGACGGCGTCGTCCTCCACGAGCTCGTGCACTGGGCCCTGTTCCCCGAGGGGGACCTTCCCCACCACGGCCGGACGTTCGCCCGGGTCCTCCTCGACCTCACCCGGGCCACGGTGGGCCGGTCGCGGGCCGACGCGCTGCTCGCCGCCTTCCGGGCCCGGCGGGTGCACGTGGGCCAGCCCGCCCGCCGCGGCCCGGACGGCCGCTGGCACTACGGCTGGGACGAGCGCATCCACCTCGGACTGGGCCGGACGCTCGCCGTCCTCCATCGCCGCGACGGGGAGGCGGTGCGGACCACGGGCGTGCTCGAGCGGCGCGGCGCCGCCTCCCTCCTCCTGCGAGTGGACGGGGCCAGGGTGCCGGTCGCCCGGGCGACGATCTGGGACGTGCGGCCCGAGCTCAGCTGAGGCGTTCGACGATCATGGCCATGCCCTGGCCGCCACCGACGCACATGGTCTCGAGCCCCACCGTCGCGTCGGCGTCCTCGAGCCCGTTGAGGAGCGTGGTCATGATCCGGGCCCCCGTCATCCCGAACGGGTGGCCCAGGGGGATGGCACCGCCGTGGACGTTGAGCTTGTCCCAGTCGATGCCCAGGTGACGGGCCGACGGGATGATCTGGGCCGCGAACGCCTCGTTGATCTCGACGAGGTCCACGTCGTCGATGGTCATCCCCGCGCGGTCGAGGGCCCGGCGGCTCGCCTCGATCGGACCCAGGCCCATGATCTCGGGGTCGAGCGCCGACACCCCGCTGGACACGATCCGGGCCAGGGGCGTGACACCGAGGTCCGCGGCCAGGGTGTCGCTCGTCACGACGACCGCGGCCGCGCCGTCGTTGAGGGGGCACGCGTTCCCGGCCGTCACCTTCCCGTCGGGCCGGAACGCCGGCTGGAGCTGGGCCAGCTTCTCGACGGTCGTGTCGGGACGGGGACCGTCGTCCTCGGCGACGACCCCGCCGTCGGGGAGGGTCACCGGGGTGATCTCCCGCTCGAAGAACCCGACCTCCTGGGCCCGCACCGCCCGGTTCTGGGACAGGCAGGCGAACTCGTCCATCTCCTCGCGGGTGACCCCCTCGAGCTCGGCCACGTTCTCGGCCGTCTGGCCCATGGCGATGTAGATGTCGGGGAGACCCTCGGCCGGCGTCCAGGGGCCCTGGCCACCCTCGGACCGCTCGAGGCTGCGCAGCCCCGCGGCCGCGAACTTCGGGTTCTGGGTGTCGGGGAGGCTGTCGGAGGTTCCCTTGCCGTACCGGCTCACGCACTCGACCCCCGCGGCGACGAAGGCGTCGCCCTCACCGGCCCGCACGGCGTGCGCGGCCATGCGGATCGCCTGGAGCGAGGAGGCGCAGTACCGGGTGACCGTGCACCCGGGGACGTCGGGGAGACCCGCCAGGATGCTGACCACGCGGGCCATGTTGAACCCCTGCTCCCCGCCCGGCAGGCCGCAGCCGAGGATCAGGTCGTCGATCGCGGCCCGGTCGAGCTGGGGAACCTTGTCGAGGACCGCTCCGACGATGGTGGCGGCGAGGTCGTCGGGGCGGAGGTCGACGAGGGAGCCCTTGAAGGCGCGGCCGATGGGGCTGCGGGCGGTGGCGACGATCACGGCCTCGGGCATCACGATCTCCTCGGGTCGGGGCGACGTGGACGATACCCGCGGATCGGCCGACCACGAACCCGGCACCGGCATGGAAGACTCCCCCCGTGCTGCGCATCGACGACCGGGACCGGGTCCGCCTCGTCACCCTCGACCGGCCCGAGCGGCTCAACGCGTTCGACCGGGCCCTCTACCGGGCCGTCACCGACGCGCTGTCGGAGGCCGCCGAGCGCTCCGACCTCGCCGTCGCCGTCCTCACCGGAGCCGGACGGGCCTTCTCGGCCGGCGTCGACCTCGCCGAGCTGGTCGACCCCCGGCCCGGACCGGGCGACGATCCGCACCCCTTCGCGGGCTTCGTGGACACCCTCGCCTCCTTCCCCAAGCCACTGCTCGCCGCGGTGAACGGGGTGGGGGTCGGGATCGGGCTCACCCTGCTCCCCTACTGCGACCTCGTGCTGATCGCGAAGGGGGCGCGGCTGCGGGCGCCGTTCGCGGTCCTCGGTGTCGCGCCCGAGGCGGCGAGCAGCTACCTGCTGCCCCGGGCCATGGGGTCCCAGCGCGCCGCCCACGCGCTGTTCACCGCCGAGTGGATCGACGCCGAGGACGCCGTCGAGTCGGGGCTGGCCTGGAAGGCCTGCGAGCCCGACGAGCTCCTCGACGAGACCCTGGCCGTGGCCCGGAGGATCGCCGCCATGCCCGTGGAGTCGCTCGTCGAGACCAAGCGGCTCCTGGTGGCGCCGCGGCTGGAGGCGGTCCGGGCCGCCCGGGAGCGTGAGGACGCTGCGTTCGCCCGCCTCATCGGCACTGCGGCCCAGGTCGAAGCGGTCACCGCCTTCTTCGAGAAGCGGCCCCCGGACCTCGCGGAGGGAGTCGGGTGAACGAGGGGAGCCGCAAGGCGATCCTGGCGGCCTTCCTGGCCAACCTCGGGATCGCCACCGCCAAGTTCGTCGGGTTCGCGTTCACCCGCTCGGCGTCGCTGCTCGCCGAGGCCATCCACTCGGTCGCCGACACCGGCAACCAGGCCCTGCTGTTCCTGGGTGGCCGGCGAGGTCGGCGCCGGCCCTCCCCGCCCATCCGTTCGGCTACGGGCGCGAGCGCTACTTCTGGGCTTTCGTGGTCGCCCTCGTGCTGTTCTCCTTCGGGGCCCTGTTCGCCCTCTGGGAGGGGATCGAGAAGCTGCGCCACCCCCACGAGCTCGACTCGCCGGCGTGGGCGATCGGGATCCTGGCGGTCGCCATCGTGATGGAGGCCTTCTCCCTCCGGACCGCGGTGCGCGAGGCCCGACCCGAGCGCGGTGACCGTTCCTGGTGGCAGTTCGTCCGCCACTCGAAGAGCCCCGAGCTCCCGGTCGTCCTCCTCGAGGACCTCGGCGCCCTCTCGGGACTCGTCCTGGCGCTCGCGGGAGTGGGGCTCGCGAGCGTCACCGACGAGCCCCGCTTCGACGCGATGGGCAGCGTCAGCATCGGCGTGCTGCTCGCCGTCATCGCCGTGGTCCTGGCCGCCGAGATGAAGAGCCTGCTCATCGGCGAGGCGGCGACCCGGGCCCACGAGCGGGCGATCCGCGAGGCGATGCTGGCCGGGCCCGAGGTCCGTCACGTCATCCACCTCCGCACGCTCCACCTCGGGCCCGAGGAGCTCCTCGTCGCCGCCAAGCTCGACTTCACGGGCACGACCACCGCAGCCGTGGCCCAGGAGATCGACGCGGTCGAGAGGCGGATCCGGCGCGGCGGTCCCCGCGGCGCGGGTGGTCTACGTCGAGCCCGACCTCTTCCGCTCGGCCCCGGCCGCCGGGCCCGCGGGCACCGACGGAGACGGATCAGGCGTCGAGGCGGCGGAGCGCTGAGCGGAACCTCCGGGCGTTCGCCACGTAGTTCACGGCGGTCGGCCGGATCATGTCGTCGGTGACGGCGTCGAGGCGGAGCTTGGCGGGCACGCCGAGCGCCATGGCCCGCGCCGGGACCTCGGTGTCGTTGGGGACCAGCGCCCCGGCACCCACGAGCGCGCCGGCCCGGACCACCACCCGGTGCAGCACGACCGAGCCCGACCCGATCAGGCATCCGTCCTCGATGGTGCAGCACTCGACGTGCACGAGGTGCCCGATCACGCAGTCGTCGCCGATGAACGTCGGGAGCTCGGCGGTGGCGTGGATGACGCTACCGTCCTGGATCGACGTGCGGGCCCCGACCGTGATCCGGCCGTAGTCGCCCCGCAGGACGGCCTGGGGCCAGACGCTCGAGTCGGGACCGATCGTGACCGCACCGATGACGGTGGCGTCGGGGTGGACGTAGGCGTCGGGGTGGATGTCGGGCTCGCGGTCGCCCAGGGCGTAGAGGGGCATTCCCGGACGCTAGCCCGCGCTCACCCCCCGATCGGCCCGTGACCGGTCCCGTCGGCGTCAGTTCCCGTACGCGACGAGCCGGCCGTCCCCCGTGGGTACGAAGAGGTGGCCCTGGGCGGCCGAGAGCGCCACGGGCGCCCCGCCGGCCCCCGCCGTGGCGGAGACCGGCGCCCCGACGTCGCCCGGAGGGAGCTCCGTCCCGTCCTCGGCGCGCAGGGCGTGGATCACCCCGGTCTCGGTGGCCGCGAACACCGTGCCGTTCACGACCACGGGCGCGGTCGACCAGGGGGCGGCGGCCGTGAACGCCCACCGCTCGGCCCCGGTCGCCAGGTCGTAGGAGCGGAGCTCGGTCCCGTTCGGGACGAGCAACCGGTCGCCGGCGACCGCCGGCGTGCCTCCCGGGGCGAACGTCCGCACCACCGCCCCCGTCGTCGTGCTCAGCACGGCGACCGACCGGCCGCTCCCCGTCTCGTGATCGCCGACCACGAGCCGTCCCCGCGCCTCGTCGACGACGGGGGTGCTGGCCGTACCGGTCTCGCAGCCGGGATCGGTCGACCAGCGCGGCGCGCCGGTCGATCGGTCGAGGGCGTGGGTGACCCCGCACCTGTACGCGACGTAGACGGTGTCGCCGGCGACGGCCGGGGTGCTGCCGGCACCCGGCACGGGTCGGCTCCACACGAGCGCACCGGTCGCCGCGCTGCGGGCCTGGAGGGTTCCCGCGCCCGCTCCGTCGCCGACCTCCACGTAGACGGTCCCTCCGAGCGCGGTCGGCGGCGCCGACACCTCCCCGCCCAGCGCGACCTGCCATCGCGGCGCACCGGTGGCGGCGTCGAGGGCCAGCAGCGTCCCGTCGCCCGTGGCCACGACGACCCGGAGGCCGTCGAGGGTCGCGGCCGCGAACGGAGAGGCGCCCAGGTCGGCCGTCCACCGAGCGGCCCCTGACGCGGCGTCCAGGGCGTGGAGCGCCGTACCCGCCGCCCCTTCCCTCGGGGCGGTCACGAAGACCCGGCCGTCGGCGGCGAGCGCGTAGGACGGGGGGCCGGGGAAGGTCGCCGTCCACCGCACGACCAGCGCCCTGGTGAGGCCGGGCTCGTACTGGGTCCCGAGGTGGGAGGGCCCGATGTGGATCGACGTCGCCGAGGTGGCGCTGCACCCCGCGACCAGGAGGGCCAGGCCGGCGATCGAGCGGGTGAGGCGGGCGGTGATCGGGGCCATCGCGACCTCCCTGTCGCGTTGGGGCGAAACGGTCGAGCCTGCTCAGTGTGGCACGTTTCGCGCTCAGAGTAAAGAAGATGTCACTCTGCGCGCGAGGATCCCGGGGGCGCCGGCACAGGAACGCTCACCCCGCGGCGTCGCCGAAGGGCAGGACACGCCCGTCCGCCGTGAGCAGCCAGTAACCGCGGCCGGAGTCCGTGGCGACCATGCCGGAGATCGGCGAGCCGAGGTCGAGACCCCCCGCGGATCCGTGGAACCCGGCGTCGCCGAACGCGAAGATCCCCCGTCCGAGGCCACCAGCCAGTAGCCCAGGCCCGAGGGGGTCGGGGCCATCCCGTTGATCGGCTGGTTGAGCACGATCGCCCCCGTCGACCCGAAGAACCCGGCGTCGCCGAACGCGAAGATCCCCCCGTCGGAGGCCACCAGCCAGTAGCCCCGGTTGGTCGGGGTCGGGGCCATCCCGTTGATCGGCTGGTTGAGCACGACCGCCCCCGTCGACCCGAAGAACCCGGCGTCGCCGAACGCGAAGATCCCCCGTCGGAGGCCACCAGCCAGTAGCCCCGCCCCGACGGCGTCACCGTCATCCCGTTGACCGGCCGGGTGAGGGGGATCCCGGCCAGCGAGCCGAGGAACGGCGCGTCCCCCGCGGTGAACACGTGCCCCTCGGGGGACACGACCCAGGACCCGCCCCGGCTGGCCGTCTCGGCGGCGGCCACCAGCCGGGTCCCCGGCGGCGCGCCGTGGGCGATCGGCGACAGCACCCCGTCGCGCACCGTCACGGGACCGTCGGGGCCGATCACCCCCCGGCCCGGCCGCGGGGGCGACGGGGCCGGAGCGGGGGCCGGGGCGGGAGCGGGGGCCGGGCTCGGGGTGCCGGCGGTGCCGGGGAGGCGGTCGTCGTGGTCGTGGGTGGCGCCACCGGCGTGCCGCTGGCGGGCGCGGAGTCCGGGCCGGCCCCGAGGACGTTGCGGGCCCGCACGGTGAACGAGTACGCCGTCCCGTTGTCGAGCCCCGTCACCGACGCCGTGGTCGCGTCCGGCCCCACCGTCGCCGTCGCGCCCCCCGGCGAGGCGACGACCTCGTACGCGGTGAGCGGGAGCGCCCCGGTGTCCGCGAGCGGGCTCCAGGAGACCGTGACCCGGCGATCCCCCGGGCCGGCGGTGACGCCGACCGGACGGTCGGGCTGGCCGAAGGCCCGGTCGATCGCGCCGGTCACCCGGTCGAAGTGCGAGACGCGGTAGGCCGTGAAGAGCTCCCGGTGGGCGACCGCGTAGCCGGTCGCGGTGGCACCCAGGCCCCTGACCGGTCGGAGGAACGGGCTCGCGACGACCCCCGGCTGGTCGTAGGGGCCGTGGAAGTCGGCGGCCGGCGCGCCGGTCGTGGCGTCGAGCTTCAGGAGGAAGCCCGACGAGGCGCCCCAGAAGCGACTCGAGCCGCCGGCGACCAGGGCCGTCCCGTCCAGGAGCAGTGACGACGCCTCGTCGTCGACGTCGAGGTCGACCGAGGAGGCTGCGTTGACCGTGAACATCCCGTCGCCGTCCCCGTCGGGCCCGTCGAAGGTGTCGACGAGGGCACCAGTGGGGGTGACCCGGACGAAGGCGGCGTTCTCCTGGACCTCCCCGGCGTAGCTCAGGCGCGCCCGCCCGGACGCGACCAGCTCGCCGTCGACGGCCAGGATCGCCAGGCCCGCGTCGTCCCGGTAGGCACCCCCTCCGAAGTCCAGGGTCAGGCGGCCGTCCCCGTCGAAGGCCGGGACCAGGTTCCCGGCCGCGTCCAGCCGGGCGAGGTGGAAGTGGTCGTCGTCCTCGCCCGCGACGTAGAGGTCCCCGTCGAGGGCGGCGACCGCGAGGCCCCGCTGGCTCCCGGCGCCGCCGAACGTGACGCGGCCGTCCCCCGAGAAGGCGGCCACCGGCTCCCCGTCCTCGTCGAGGCGGGCCAGCGCGATGTCCGTGTCGTCGCCCACCCACGACTCCCCGACCACCACGAGGTCGGTGCCGACCACGACGGCCCCGTTGGCCCGCTCGGACGCGCCGACGTCGACCTCGACCCAGCCCCCGGTCCCGAACGAGCCGTCCGCGCTGCCGTCGGCCAGGAACCGGCCGACGAGGAAGTCCTGGTGGAGGGAGCCGACGACCACGATGCGGCCGGCCCCGTCGAGCAGCGCCGTGGCCAGCTCGATCCCGCCGTCGTTCTCGATCGTCGTCGAGGTCTCGACCCGTCCCTCCACCCCGAAGGCCGGGTCCCACTCGCCGTGGGGCAGGACGTGACGGGCCAGCCCCACCCTCCGGTCGAAGATGTCGTCGGTGGCGACCGACCGGCCCACGACGACGATCCCTCCCGCCCCGTCGACGAGGAGCCCGACCGGCTCCACGTTGCGGGTCGTCGACGGGTCGAAGGACGCGTCGAGCGCGCCGGAGGCGTTGCCGGCCGGGCTCGAGGGCGAGCCCGGAGCCGCCGGGAACACCACGGCGACGGCGGCGAGCGCGAGGGCGAGGGCCACGACGCCGGCCGGGCCTCGGGCGGGTCCGGGGCGGTGGCGACGTCGGCGGCGAGGGTGCGCGTGGATGGGCTGATCCTGGGCTCGGCCCTGCCCTGGGGTCGGCTCCTCCCCGATCGGCCGGCCCGGCGCCCGCATGAGCCTCCGGACCCGGGAAGACTCCCGCTATTCCCGCGAAGCGGGCATTTGGGTAGCGTGGTGGCACCGACACCGGAGGCACGATGCGCCACGCCCGACGGCACCACCCCTCGCCCCTGCTGGCGGTGCTCCTCCCCCTGGCGCTCCTCGCCGGCGCGTGCAGCGGCGACGGCTCCCGGAGCTCGAGCCCCGCGCCCGAGGCGGGGGCCGAGGTCGAGCTGGCCGGCACGATGGAGCTGACCGTCGCCGACCCGGCGCCGTGCGACCCGCTCGACGAGGCCCACTGCCTGCTGCCCTTCCCCAACGACGCCTTCACCGTCGCCGACGACGCCACCGACACCGGCCGGCGGGTGGCGCTGCCGGCCGCGGGGATGCCCGCCAACCAGGACGGGGTGGGCATCGACCCGACCGAGTGGAACCGCAACGACGGGTTCAGCCCCGGCTCGGCCGTCCTCACGCTGGTCCCGGGCCTGGACCTGGAGCAGACCGGCGCCGCCCCGATCGACGACATCGCCCGCTCCCTCGACCCCGACGCCCCGATCCTGCTCCTCGACGCCGACACCGGCGAGCGCCATCCCTACTGGGCCGAGCTCGACGCCAACGCCACCGCTCCCGGGACCCGGGCGCTCATGGTGCGGCCGGCGGTGAACCTCGAGGACGGCCACCGCTACGTCGTCGCCCTGCGGGACCTCCGGGACGGCGCGGGCGAGCCCATCCCGGCCGGGCCCGCGTTCCGGGCGTACCGCGACCGGCTCGAGACGCCCGTCCCCGAGGTCGAGGAGCGCCGCGAGCACATGGACGGCCTCCTCGAGGTGCTCGAGGACGCCGGTGTGGACCGCGACGGCCTGTACCTCGCGTGGGACTTCACCGTGGCCAGCACCCGCAACCTCACCGAGCGCATGCTCCGGCTGCGCGACGACGCGTTCGCGGCCCTGGGCGACGCCGCCCCCACCTTCACCGTCACCGGGGTGCAGGAGGACGTCGACGAGCACGTCGCCCGCCGGGTCGACGGCACCTTCCAGGTCCCGCTCTACCTCACCGACGGCGGCGCCCCCGGGTCCCGGCTCACCGGGGGTCCCGACGGGCTCCCCGAGCGGGTCGGCGAGTACACGGCGAGCTTCGCGTGCATCGTCCCCCGCGGCGAGGCCCCGTTCCGAGCCTCCCTCTACGGCCACGGGCTGTTGGGGAGCCGCACCCAGGTCGGTCACGCCCACGTCGCGCTCATGGCCCACGAGCACGGCTTCGTGTTCTGCGCCACCGACTGGATCGGGATGTCCGAGGAAGACGTCCCCAACGCCGTCGCGGTGCTCCAGGAGCTCTCCGGGTTCCCGTCCATACCCGACCGGCTCCAGCAGGGCGTCCTGAACACCCTCTTCCTGGGCCGGCTCATGGTCCACGAGCAGGGACTCGTGTCGGACCCGGCCTTCCAGGCCGCGGGCGGTCCGGCCATCGACACGTCCGACCTGTTCTACGACGGCAACAGCCAGGGCGGCATCATGGGCGGCATGGCGACCGCGGTCGCCCAGGACTGGACCCGCGCCGTGCTCGGCGTGCCCGGGATGAACTACGGCCTCCTGCTGCGCCGCAGCACCGACTTCGACCAGTACGCCCTGATCCTCGAGCCCGCCTACCCCGACGAGCTCGGGCGGACCCTGGCCCTGTCGCTCATCCAGATGCTGTGGGACCGGGGGAGACCAACGGCTACGCCAACCACCTCACCGACGATCCCTCCCCGGCACGCCCGAGCACGACGTGCTCCTCCACGTGGCCTTCGGCGACTTCCAGGTGACCACGTACGCGGCGGACGTCGAGGCCCGCACCATCGGGGCGCGGGTCCACCAGCCGGCGCTGGCCCCCGGCCGCAGCACCGACGTCGAGCCGTACTGGGGGATCCCGGCCGTCGACGGGTACCCCTTCGACGGCTCGGCCATGGTGGTCTGGGACAGCGGGACCCCGGCGCCGCCCCTCACGAACACCCCGCCCCGCGACGGGCGCGACCCCCACGAGGATCCCCGCTTCGACGCCGCGGCCCGGCGCCAGAAGTCCGAGTTCCTCCGCACCGGCGGCGTACTGATCGACGTGTGCGACGGTGCGCCCTGCACGGCGGCGCCCGTCGACACCGACTACTAGGGAGCCGGACCGCTGCCCACCCCCCACCGCCCCTCACGGACCACCCGGCCTGCTCAAGGCCCGGCGCCCCCTGCCGACACAAGAGGCATGACCAACGGCCCGGCGCCCGTGCCGGCCGAGCGGATGGGTCCTCTTCTCCGGCGCGCCCGCACGGCCCGACGCCTCTCCGTCCGGGCCGCCGCCGAGCAGCTGGGGATCAGCCGCCACCTCCTCTCGCGCTACGAGCGTGGCGTCGAGGCCGTCACGCCCGAGCACCTCGCGGGCCTCGCCGCGCTCTACGGGACGAGCACCGAGGAGCTCGTACCGACCCGCCGGGCCGTGGTGGTCGACCAGGGGCGGGCGACCCTCGCCATCGGCGGGATGATGCGATCGACGGGGCCGTCGTCCGACGGCGTGCTCTCCGACTACCTGACCATGCTCTACACGCTGCGCGGCGTCCGCCCCGGGGACCCGATCCCCTTGCGCGACGACGACCTCGACGCCCTCGCCGACGCGCTGGGCTCCGACCCGGCCGTGGTCGAGGAGCGGCTGGTCGAGCTCATGGGCTGCACGCGGGAGGAGGCCGCCGCCCTCCGGAGGATGATCCTCCGCCGCCGGGTCCTCGCCCCCGCGGCCACGATCGTCGTGGGCGCCGGCCTGATCGGCGGGGTCCGTGCCGCGGCCCAGCGACCCGACGGGTCGAGCGACCGCGCGGCGGTGGAGGCCACGACCACCACCGGACCCCCGCCCGCGGCCTCCACGACCTCGGGGCCCACGACCACGGCCCCCCGGCGACGGCCCCGACGACGGCCCCGACGACGACCCCGACGACGGCACCGGTGTCCGAGCCCCCTCCGCCTCACCCTCGTCCGGCGCCCAGGAGGACGCGGTCACGGTCGAC
Source organism: Acidimicrobiia bacterium (assembly GCA_027494165.1). Lineage (GTDB taxonomy): Bacteria > Actinomycetota > Acidimicrobiia > IMCC26256 > JAOSJM01 > JAOSJM01. The sequence continues at coordinate 1,669,853 of JAOSJM010000001.1, forward strand.
CCGGCCGGTCCTCCCGGACCGCCCGCCGAGGTCGAGGCCCCCGACGACGCCCCCACCCCCCCACGAGCCCGCCCGAGATGCCGGGGCCGCCGTACCGCTTCGCCCCGGAGACGGACGAGGAGCCCGTGGTGATCGTCGACGCCCCGGGCGAGTCGACGATCGAGCGCGCCGAGCCCTGAGCGCCCGCTCAACCGGCGGCCCGCCGCGCCGATGGAGGAGGGGTGAGCGCCCCCACCACCCTCACCGCGGGCGTGCCCACCGAACAGGTCGGGGACCGCCTCCGCCGGGCCCGTCGCGATCGCGGCCTGACGAGGACGCGGGCCGCGGAGCTGGCCGGGATCCCGATCGGGACGCTGGGTCGCTACGAGCGGGGGGCCGAACCCGTCCCCGACGACGAGCTCGAGCGCCTCGCGGCCTGCTACGGCACGAGCGTCGGCCGGATGATCCCCACCCGGGCCACCCGCCCGGTGGAGCGCCACGGCCGCACGCTCCGCGTCGGGGGTCCAGCCGCGACCTCCCGTCCGAGCACCCGACGCCCGGCGAGGTGCTGGCGGCGTACCGGTCGATCCTGGTGGAGCTGCGCCGGGCCGATCCGGGCGACGAGCTGCCGCTGCGGGCCGACGACCTCGCGGCGCTCGCCGAGATCCTCGGCGAGCGGCCCGAGGCCGACGGGCTCGTCCGGGGCACCACCGCCATCGCCCGGCTCGCGCGGCACGAGCCGGACCGAGCGGGACCTCGCGTCAGGCCCGGTACGGGGGGTAGGCGGGAGCCGGGTGCCGCGAGGTGAGCCCGGCGTCGACCACCCTCCTCCGCCATCCGCCGGACGGTGGCGGCCCCGATCCCCGAGGCACCACCGGTGACGATGGCCACCTTCCCGTCGAGCCGTCCCCCGGTCACCGCGTCATCCGCCGAGCACGAGCTCGGCGACCGTCCGGAGCGTCTGCGGGTCGCCGCTCACGAGCATCGTCGTCAGGAGCGACTCCCGCCACCAGGCCAGGTCGTCGCGGATCTTCTCCCGGGGACCGACGAGGGCCACGTCCTCCACCAGCCGGAGGGGAACCGCCGCCGCGGCCTCGGCCTTCCTCCCGTCGAGGTACAGGTCCTGGATGTGGCGGGCCTCGGCCTCGTATCCCATGCGGGCGAAGACCTCGTGGTGGAAGTTCACCTCGCGTGCGCCCATCCCGCCGATGTAGAGGGCCAGGAACGGCCGGACGAGGTCGGCGGCCTCCTCCACGTCGTCGTGGACGATCACCGGTACCGTGCACAGGACCTCGAAGTCGTCGAGGCTCCGGCGGGCCCCCGGCCGGGCGAAGCCCTCGGCGAGGGCGTCGCGGTAGAAGGTGTCGTTGCGGGGGGAGTAGAAGATCGCCAGCCATCCGTCGGCGATCTCGGCGGTCAGGGCGACGTTCCTCGGTCCCTCGGCCCCGAGGTAGATGGGCACGTCGGGCCGGAGCGGGTGCACGATCGACCGCAGGGGCTTGCCCAGCCCGGTGCCGCCCGGGTACGGCATCCGGTGGTGCTCGCCCTCGAAGACGACCGGTTCGTCCCGGGCGAGGATGCGGCGGATGATCTCGACGTACTCGCGGGTCCGGGCGAGCGGCTTGGCGAAGGGCTGCCCGTACCACCCCTCCACCACCTGGGGGCCCGAGGCCCCCAGCCCGAGGACGAAGCGGCCCCCCGAGAGGTGGTCGAGGGTCATGGCGGCCATGGCCGTCGCCGCCGGGGTCCGGGCCGACATCTGGACGATGGCCGTGCCGAGCTTCACGCGCGTGGTGGCCGAGCCCCACCAGGCGAGGGGCGTGAGGGCGTCGGAGCCCCAGGCCTCGGCGGTCCAGATCGAGTCGAAGCCGAGCCGCTCCGCCTCCGCGATCTGCTCCGGCGCCCCGATCGGAGGCCCCGCCCCCCAGTACCCCAGCTGCAGCCCGAGCTTCATGCGCGCCCCTTCCTCTCGACCGGCAGGCTAGGGCACGCGGTCAGTCCAGGACGTCGAGGACCCTCTCGGGCGGGCGGCCGATCACGCCCCGCGCGCCCGCGAGCACGACCGGCCGCTCCATGAGCTCGGGGTGCTCGAGGAGCAGCCCGACCACGGCTTCACGCGACTCGTAGGCGTCCCGGTCGAGCCCGAGCTCGGCGAAGCGCCCGTCGTGGCGGACGAGGGCCGCGGGCGGATCGGGGACGGCGTCGAGGATCCGCTCGAGGGTGGCCCGGTCGGGGGGCTCCTTCAGGTACTCGACGACGGCGGGCTCGACGCCCCGCTCCCGCAGGAGCTCCAGGGACGCGCGACTTGCTGCACCTCGGGTTGTGGAACAGACCAGCTCGGCCACGACTCGCGCTCCCCCTCCGGCGGTCGGCCCGGCTCGGTATCGCGGGCCGCGGGGCCGGAGGCTACTCGCCGGGGCCGCGCCGGAGCCCGGCCAGCTCGTCTCTCAGGGCCGCCACCTCGTCCTGGAGCTCGCGCACCTGCTGCTCCAGCACGCCGAGCCGGCTCTCCCTGGGGGCCGGCTCCGGCTCGACGCGCGGCGCGGAGGCCACGGCCGGGCCCGTGCCGAGGAGGTGGGCGTAGCGAGCCTCCTTCTGGCCCGGCTGGCGGGGCAGCCGCCGCACGAGCGGCTGGTCCCCGGCCATGAGGCCCTCGAGCGTCCGCACGACGTCGTCGAGGTCACCGAAGGCGTGGAGCCGCTCGGTGCGGCCCTTGAGCTCTCCCGGGGTCTGGGGCCCCCGGAGGAGCAGCACGCACAGGACCGCCTGCTCGGCCGGGCCCAGCCCGAGGGCCTCGCCGACCACGTGCCGGTGCTTGGGCACCCGGCTCCCCGGGTACACGCCCCGACGGGCCAGGCCCCGCTCTCGCAGCTCGGTGAGCGCGGCCTCGACCGTGCGCTCGTCGTAGGACACGACGGGCTCGCGGTTGGTGCTCTGGTTGCACGCCGCGACGAGGGCGTGCACCGTCAGCGGGTAGGCGTCGGGGGTCGTGCGCTCCTTCTCGATGAGGCACCCCAGCACCCGGAGGGCGGTGTCACCGATCTCCATGCTCCGAGCATACGGCGGAACGAGCGGGCCGCCGGCCACACCGGTCAGCCGCCGAGGACCGCCGGGAGCGGCCGCTCGATCGCCTCGCCGAGCGCGGCGAGGTACTCGCGGCGGGGCACGTCGACGGCTCCGAGGGAGGCGAGGTGCGGCGTGGTCCACTGCACGTCGAAGAGGAGGGCCCCTCCCTCCCGGAGGATCCCGGTGAGGGTCACGAGGGCTGCCTTCCCCGCGTCCGTGGCCCGGTGGAACATCGACTCCCCGGCGAAGAAGCCGCCGATCGCCACCCCGTACGCGCCCCCCACGAGCTCACCCGACGCCGACCACGCCTCGACGCTGTGGGCCCAGCCCAGCCGGTGCAGGAGCGTGTAGGCCTCGACGAACGAGGCGTCGATCCACCCGTGGGGGCGGCGGGGGTCGGCGCACGCCCGGACGACCTCCTCGAAGGCGGTGTCGACCCGGATCTCGTAGCGGCGGCGCGTCCTGCGCAGCGACCGGCTCACGTGGACGGCGTCGAGGGGCAGGATCCCCCGCGGGTCGGGCGACCACCACGCGATCGGCCCGTGCCGGTGCACGCGCATGGGGAAGAGGCCGGCCCGGTAGGCGGCGAGGAGGGTGCCCGGCTCGAGGTCGGCGCCGACCGCGACGATCCCGTGCTCGTCGGCCTCGTCGGGCGACGGGAAGCGCCATCGCGTGGACGGTGGCTCGACCGGCACGCCGGGCAGGATCGCGCGGCGGCCGGCCGACCCGTCAGGCGCGCTGCGTGCCGACCTTCAACTCCCGGAACGGTGTGCCCTTGTCGGGACCGGGCTCCTTGGGGAGGCCGAGCACGCGCTCACCGATGATGTTGCGCTGGATCTCGTCGCTCCCGCCGTAGATCGACACCGCCGGGCTGAACAGCGTCATCTCCTGGACCAGGCCGCCGCTCGGGGTGTCGGAGCCCATGAGCATGCCGTGCGGGCCGAGGATGGCCATGCCCAGGTCGCGGGAGAGCCGGGTGATCTGGCTCATCATCAGCTTCGCCGTGTTGCCCTCGGGCCCGGGGGCCCGTCCGGCCGCCCGGGCCGCCTTGGCCCGCAGGGCGGTGTACCGGCCGACCTCGTTGAGCGTGTGGAGCCGGGCCAGCCCCTGGCGCACTGTGGGCTCGCCGTCCCTCCCGAGCGTCCGGGCCAGGTCGGTGAGCATCCCCAGGGACCGGGACGCCAGGCCGCCGCCGCCCGTCGCGGGAGGCCCGGCGGCCACGTCGCCGACCCGCTGGTCCAGCGCGCCGGCCTTGGGGCCCGGGAAGGCCGCTCCGGCCGCACCGCTGCCGCCGCTGCCGAGCCCGGCCCGCTCGTTGGCCAGCGTCGTGTTCGCCACCAGCCAGCCCTCGGTGAGCCCTCCGATGCGGGCGGCGTCGGCGACCCGGGCGTCGTCGAAGAACACCTCGTTGAACAGGGCCCGGCCCGTCATCTCCTTCAGGGGCCGGATCTCGACCCCGGGCTGGTCCATCTCGATGGCGAAGTAGGTGATCCCCTTGTGCTTGGGGAGGTCGGGGTCGGTGCGGGCGATGAGCATGCCGAGGTCCGCGAGCTGGGCGGTCGAGGTCCAGACCTTCTGCCCGTTGACCACCCACTCGTCTCCGTCGCGCTCGGCCCGGCACTGGAGGCTGGCGAGGTCGGAGCCCGCGCCCGGCTCGCTGAAGAGCTGGCACCAGGCCTCCTGCCCGGTGACGATGGGGCGCAGGTAGCGCCGCTTCTGCTCGTCGGTGCCGTGGGCGAGGATCGTCGGGCCGGCGAGCAGCAGCCCCAGCCCCGACGGGGGTCCGGCCGCCCCGGCCCGCCGGAGCTCCTCGGCGACGACGGCGGCGTGCTCCCGGCTCAGCCCCCGCCCGTGCCACTCCTCGGGCCAGGTCGGAACGGCCCATCCCGAGTCGGCGAGGCGCTCCCACCACTGCGCGACCGTGAGGTCGGGGTCCCACTGGTCCGCCAGCCAGGCCCGCACCTCGGCGCGGACGCTCTCCACCGTGTGGCCTGCCATCCCGGCCTCCTGCTCGTCAGGCCCCCGACCCGTGCGCTCGGCGTACTTCCTACCCTCCCGGTGTCCCCGCCGTCGAGCGAAGACGGGCTCAGGTCGTGGCCTCGCCGCCGAGCTGGAGCCGGCAGCCCGCCGTGTGAGGGTCACGCGGCACGAGCCCCCGCACCTCGACGCCGTCGAGACCCTCGGCCAGGCCCTCGGTGAGGCCCAGGTGGAGCTGGCAGACCGTGCGCGGGTCCGCCGCGGCGACGGCCGCGTAGGGGCAGCGCTCCAGGACGAGCTCGAGCCCTTCGGGGCCGGCGGCGCGACGGGGCCGGAACCCCTGGCGGGCGACCTCCCGCTCGAGCCGGGTGACCGGGTCTCCGTCGCCGTCGGGCCGCACCTGCCTCCGCCCGGCGCGCCGGCCGACCTCGCGTGGCGACGAGCCGCTGCGCACGGCTTCGGCCAGGAGCAGGGCGAGCCGCTCGTAGGGGTCGTCTCCCCCCCAGGTGCCCGCCTCGACCGCGACCCGGTACAGGAGCCGGGGCCGGCCGGGCCGGGACCGCTCCTCGGACTCCTCCACCACCAACCCCGCGTCCCGGAGCTTGGCCAGGTGCTGGCGGACCGCGTTGTGGTGGAGGCCCAGCTCGGCGGTGAGCTCCGCCACGGTGACCGGGTCGGTCCCGCCGGCCACGAGACGGAAGATCCGGTGGCGGGTCGGGTCTCCCAGGGCCCGGGCCTGCCGCCGGACGACGTCGTCGGGGCCGTTCACCCGGTCCTCCGGCGGCCGGGGGCGGCGAGCCTCGCGGCCCGCAGGGCGGCGTCGGCCACCCAGAGCGCGACGAGGACGGCGGCGAGGCGCGTCGCCCCGAGCGCCACGGCCGCCGCGGCGGCGTTCGCGGCGACGAGCCCTCCCCCACGAGCGAGTGGTCGCGAAGCCGGCGGTCAGCCGCTCGTGCCCACCGCCCCGCAGGACCGGTCCCAGGTAGGCGAGCGCACCGGCGAGCACCTGGGCGTACCCTCCCACCACGAGCACGGCGAGGACCCGCCCGTCGAAGGGGGGCCGTCCGTCGAGCACCTCTCCCGCCGCCGCGACCGTCGCCCCCGCCCACCACGACAGCCCGGCCCCGAGGTGGACCAGGCGCGGCCCCGCCCACGCGAGCTGGCGGCGACCGAGCCTCGGCAGCAGCGTCGCGACGGCGAGGACCCCCGCGGCGTAGCCGGCGAGCCCGGCGGCGGAGAGGCCCCGGGCGCCGACCAGCAGGCCGGCGCCCGCGAGGGCGAGGGCGGCGGCGAGGACGGCGAGCAGGCCGGCCTGGCGGATCGCGCCGGCCCGGGCCGACATCTTCGTCCGCGCCTCGGTGGCCACGAAGAACGGCAGGGTGCCGGCCACCGTCAGCCCGACGAGCCCGAGGAGGTTGAGGGTCAGGTGGGCCGAACGCACCCGTCCGGGCGCCCACGGGAGGTGCCACCCCGCCACCATCGCCACGCCCAGCCCGACCCCGACCAGCCCCGCGGCTAGGGCGGTGAGGTACCAGGCCAGCGAGACGTCGAAGCGGCGCTGCACCCCGGTGCCCACGATCCGCACGAGCAGGACGGCCAGCAGCACGAGCGCCAGGGCCACGACGCTCCCGGCCGTGGCGACGACCCAATCGGGGGCCCGGGCCTCGCGCCCGGCCGCCAGGCCGGCCGCCCCCGCGGCCAGGGACCACCGCTGGGCGGCCGCCGCCGGCCCCGGGGGTGCCGGCGCCGCCGACCAGGTGACCGCGAAGAGCTGGGTCGCGCCCGAGATCGCGAGCAGCAGGGCCCCGACGAGGAACAGGTGGAGGGGCAGCCAGCTCCCGGTGCGGTGCGGGAGCACGGCGGTGAGCGGAGCGGTCAGGGCGAAGGCCGCCGCGAGGGCGAGCGTGGTCCGGGTCTGGCGGTGGACGGCCGCGACCCGCCCGGGAGCCCCGGCGGGGCGGGTCACGCCGGGACCGGTCGTCGCGCCGATCCGGGGACCGGTCACGACGTCGGTCACCGACGGAAGCCGAGGGCGGCCGCCGCCTCGGGCTCGAGGCGCTCGGGGGTCCAGGGCGGGTCCCACACGACCCGGAGGTCGACCTCGGGCGCGTCGGGCCCGAGCGCGTCGGCCACCGCCCGGGCCGCCTGGCCCGGGAGGCTCTCGGCGACGGGGCACCCCGGCGTCGTCAGGGTCATCTCGACGACCAGGCGGCCGTCCTCGAGGCGCAGGTCGTAGACCAGGCCCATCGACACGACGTCGAGGCCCAGCTCGGGGTCGTAGACGGTGCGCAGGGCCTGGCGGGCCTGCTCGATCACGTCGGTCATCGCTTCCTCCTGCTCGATCCGGTCAGTGCGGGTGGGCGACCGCGACCATCTCGGCGAACATCGCCCGCGCCTCGTCCTCGCCCAGGTGCGCGTCGAGCACCGGGAGCAGCACCTCCTCCTCCTTGTGGAAGTGGAGGAGCAGGATGGCGTGGAGCCCGACGAGCTGGGCCCGGAGCCGGTCCACGGCGACCGGGTCGGGGGCTCCGTCCCCGATCCCGGCCACCGCCGCGGCCAGCGCGTCGATGCGTCGGACGATCTCGACGTGGTCGGCGGCCATCGTGGCCGTCGCGCCGGGAGCTCCCATGGCCCGCTCCACCGCCGGGTAGAGGGCGGCCTCCTCGGCCCGGGCGTGCGGGACGAGGTGGTCACGTAGGAACGCCACGACCGCCTCGAGCCGGGCGGGCGTGTCGGCGGTCCACTCGCCCAGGGCGGCGGCGACCCCCGCGACCTCCTCGAGGTGCGGCAGCAGCTCGCGGTGCTCGGCCCGGAGGGGCTCGGTCACGCTGGTGGTCCGCTCACGGGTCATGGTCTCCTCCTAGGCGAGGGAGCGGGCGGCCCGGGCCGCCCGCCGGGGCCCGAGCCCCAGGTTCCCGAAGACGAGGGCTCCGGTGGCGATCAGCCCGAGCGCGCCGGCCACCATCACCGGCTCGGACCGGGCCAGGAGACCCCCGACCACGGCGGCCTCCGACGCCACGACCACCACGAAGGTCAGGCGCGCGACGCGGGCGTCGAAGAGGTGCTGGAACAGCAGCGGCCCACCGCCGGGGGCCGTGGTCACGCCGCGGGATCGCAACATGCCCCAGGAGATGAAGGGGACGATCTTGTGGGCGTGCCCGATCACCGCGAGGGTCAGCCACGCCGCCAGCGCGGCGACCTCGGCGGCCGCCAGCCGGAAGCGGGTGTCGACGTCGATGTCGCCGATGCCGGCGACGGCACCGAGCGCGATCCCGACGACCATGGCGACCGCGGCGGCGAGGACGAAGGCGTGCAGGAGCTCCAGGCGCCGCCGCCGGTGCCGGATCACGCCCCCCAGCGAGACCAGGTGGGCGAGCAACCCGGCGACGGCCAGGGTGCCGCCCGCCACGGCCAGCGGTTGGATCTCGAAGAGGAGCCCCGGGGCCAGCAGGGCCGACCCGGCGGCCAGGTACGACACGGCCCGGGCGCCGCTGCGGGCACCCGGCCGGTGGGCGAGCAGGAACATCGGCCAGAGCTTCTCGGCCACCGCGACGTAGGTCAGCCCGAGCCACCCGAGGAGGCCGAGGTGGGCGTGGGCCATGACCCGCTCGGGGAACAGGGGGAACCAGCCCGCCTCCCGGTTGAACGCGTAGACGATCCCGAACGCCGCCGTGACCACGAGGAACGTCACCGACAGGCGCAGGCCCACGAGGGGGGTGCCACCCTGGCGGGACGACAGGGGCCCCGAGAGGTTCCAGGCCGCGAGGACCACCCCGGTGAAGGCGGCGGCTCCCCCCCAGGGGACGAGCCACGCCGACCCCACGTGCGCGAAGGCACCGGCGAGCACGACCGCCCCACCGAAGAACACGACCGCGGTGACCCGGGCGACGGGTACCGAGCGCAGCGGTCGGGCCCCCACCACCGGCGCGAACTGGTGGAGGGCGCCGAGCACGGCCGTGGACAGGAACACGAGCAGGCCGCTGTGGGCGGCGCCCACGGCCCCCGGGTGGGTGGGGGCCACCACGGCCTTGTCCGCTCCGAGGGCCAGCGCGATCCCGAAGATCACGAGTCCGAGCGCGGCCAGGAACAGGAAGGTGAGGGGCACCGACGGCGGCGGCGCGGACGGGGGCCCCGTGGGGGCGCGGCCCGGCCCGACGGTCGGCGGGGCGACCGGCATCGCCGGTGAGGTCACGCCGGGCTCCGGAAGACCGCTCGCCAGTCGCCGGTGGAGAGCTGGGTCGCCTCGTAGGTGAAGCCCTGGGACCCCAGCACGCCCTGGAGGGGGCCGGCTCGAAGGGGGCCAGGACGACGAGCGCGCCGCCCGGCTCGACCTGCGCCGCCGTGGCGATGATCGTGTCGAAGGGCTCCTCGCCGCGGGCCAGGATCGGGCGGGCGTCCACGACGTGGGCCCGGCAGGTGACGAGGGCCCTGAACACCTCGGGCCCGTCCTCGACGAAGTCCCACTCGAACTCGCCGGGGCGGGTCGCGTCGAGCTCGTAGCGCAGGGGGAGGGCCGGTGGTCGTTGACGAGCTCGAGCACCTCGCCGTGTCCCAGCCCGTCGAGGTGCTGGTAGACGAGCGGGTGGCGCTGGGGAGGCGGGATCTGGCGAAGGTCCAGGGTGGTCATGTCTGCTCCTCGGTCAGGGGACGATCTCGACGATGCGGCGGTGCCGCCGGTGCCACTCCAGGCGCTCGCGGACCTCCTCGGTGGTGCGCCCGAGCGGGACGTGCGCGAGCAGCTCGGCGAGGACGTTGGTCGTGACGGCGTCGGGTTCGAGGGTCCGCACGACGGCCCCCGAGGACCCCAGCGCCGGACCGCCGGCGATCTCGTGGACGGTGATCGTGACCCGCGAGCCGTCCGGGATGCCGGCGAGGCCGTCGTCGCCGAAGGCGACCAGGCGCTCGCCATCGACGGCGTAGCGGGCCGGGACCGGACGGGCCCCCGGCCCGGCCTGGACCCAGACGGTGTGGTGGCTGGTGGCGCCCGGCGGCAGCGGCATGACCGGACCTCCCTCCGTCGCCCCGCGTATTTCCAGTGTTTACTAGAAATAGCACCGAGCGACCGGGGGGGCAAGGTGACCGCGGTCACCGGGCCCGCCGGCACCGTCACGGTCAGGCGCCGGCGAGCAGGCTCCGGGCGATCTGGGAGACCTGGATCTCGTCGGTGCCGCCGTAGATCTGGAGCACCTTGGCGTCGCGGGCGAGCTGCTCGACCTCGTACTCGGCCATGTAGCCGTTGCCACCGAAGAGCTGCACCGCCTCGAGGGCCACCTCGACGGCCGCCCCCGCCGCGTAGAGCTTGCAGGCGGAGGCCTCGGCCAGCCCCATCGCCTCGCCGGCCTCGGCCATCCCGATCTGGCGGAAGACCATGTTCTCGAGGTTGAAGCGGGCCACGGCCATCTTCGCCAGCTTGAGCTGGACGAGCTGGTACTCCCCGATGGGCCGGCCGAACTGCACCCGCTCGCGCGCGTAGTCGACGCAGAGCTCGAGGCAGCGGTCGACGATCCCCAGCGCCATGGCGGCCACGCCGGTGCGCTCCGTCGTGAAGGTCGCCTTCGCGCTCTCCCGCCCGCCGCCGGGTGCCTCCTCGGTCTCGCCGAGCAGGCGGTCCCGGCCCACCCGCACGTCGGTGAGGAAGAGCTGGCCCGTGGGCGACGAGTGGAGCCCCATCTTGCGAAGCGGCCCGGACCGCTCGAAGCCCGGTAGGCCCCGTTCCAGCACGAAGCTGAGGACGCGCCGCTCCTCGGGCGGGTTGTCCTCGTCGAGCTTGCAGATGAACACCACCGTGTCGGCGTGGGGGCCGTTCGTGATGAACGTCTTCGAGCCGTTGAGCACGTACTCGTCGCCGTCACGGCGGGCCGTCGAGCGCATCTGGCCGAACGCGTCGGAGCCGGAGTCGGGCTCGGTGATGGCCCAGGCCCCCACCTTGTCGAGGGTGAGGAGGTCGCGGGCCCAGCGCTCCTTCTGGGCGATCGTGCCCCGGGACATGATCGCCGCGGCGGTGAGCCCCGCGCTCACCCCCAAGGCGGTCACCATCCCCGGCGAGCAGCGGCAGAGCTCGATGACCGGGATCAGGAACATGGCCCCGAGGCCCCCGCCACCCTCGTCCTCGCCGGGCGCCGGCGGCTCGCCCGCGGCGGCGGCCTTCTCCCGCTCGATGCGGCGGTCGAACTGCTCGCCGGCCATGACGTCCATCCCGAACGTCGCGAAGAGCCTGCGGAGGAGGTCGTAGGGCGGGAGGTCGCCGAACTCCAGCGCCTCGCGGTGGGGCCGGACCTCCTCGTCCACGAACCTGCGCACCGCGTCCCGCACCATGCGGTGCTCCTGGCTCCACTCGTGCATCTCGACTCCTCGGGGACGAACCGGGCGGCCATGGTAGGTGCCGGTGAGCGGGCCGCCCGGACCCGGAGCCGGGACGCGAGGCGGCTCAGCCGGCGACGGGACGGCTGCCGGTGACCCCGCGCCCCTCGAGCCGGGCCAGCTCGCCGGCGTCGAGGCCGAGGAGCCCGCCGAGGACCTCGGCGTTGTGCTGGCCCAGGGTCGGGGCCGGCGAGCGGTACCAGCGGTGGGGACCCTTCGAGAAGCGCACCGGCCACCCCGGGTAGGGGGCGTCGCCGGCGACCGGGTGGGACACGGTCTCGAAGAACCCCCGGGCCCGCATCTGGGGATCGGCGTCGATGGTGTGGGCGGAGACCATGGCCGCGGCCGGGACCCCGGCGTTGCGCAGCTCCGCCTCGGCGTCGGCCGGGGACCGCTTCGCGCACCACCCGCCCAGCGCCACCCCGACGTCGCCCGGGTCGCCGAGCAGCGCCACCAGCGCGGCCCGCCGGCCCGGCGTGTCCCACTCCACCGCCACCCACTCGTCGTCGCCGTCGCAGCGCACCATCGCCCGGTCGGCGTCCTCCGGCCCCCGGTTGCCGTGCCGGTCGAGGACCACCCCGTAGGCGTCGTGCTCGACCACCTGCTCGGCGGTGACCGCTCCGGCGACGTCGATCATCGGGACCTCGACGAGCTGGCCCTCGCCGGTCCGGTCACGGTGCTCGAGGGCCGCGAGGAGGGCGACGACGGCGTGGATGCCCGCCAGCGGGTCGACCACCCCGCCGGGCACGATGGGCACGTCGCCCTCGTAGCCGTTCACCCAGGCCATGCCGGTGAGCTGCTCCATGGTCTGGGCGAAGCCCGGGCGGTCCCGCCAGGGCCCGTCGAGGCCGAAGCCGGGGATCCGCACCATCACCAGGTCGGGACGGCAGGCCGCCAGGGCCTCGTACCCGAGGCCGAAGCCGTCGAGCACCCGGGGGGTGAAGTTCTCGACGACGACGTCGCAGTGGGCGACGAGGCGCTTCACCAGCTCCTGGCCCTCGGGGTCCGAGAGGTTCAGCGTCACGCCACGCTTCCCCAGGTTCGAGGCGTGGAACAGGGCCGACAGCTCGTGCCAGTCGGCCGAGGTCGGCGGCACCGCGGCGCTGAAACGCATGCCGTCGGGCCGCTGGACCGACTCCACCTTCACCACGTCGGCCCCCATCGTGGCCAGGTACTGGCCGGCGAACGGGCCCGACCAGAAGGCGGTGAAGTCGAGCACCCGCAGGCCGTCGAGCGGCCGCTCCCGGGCGGGTCGGGCGGGCCGGCCCGCGGGACCGTTCGCGCCGCGGTGGTCCGCGGGCCCCTCGTGCTCGCCGAGGCGGGGCGCGGTCCCCCGCTCCGGGGGCGGGCAGCCGTGGAGCCGGAACGAGGGGCCCGGGCGGAGCAGGCCGGTGGAGTCGCGGCCGAACGCGCCCCGGGCCACGCTGTGCTCGTAGCGGGGGAAGGTCGCGCCGTTGCCGATGAACGACGCCGGCACCCGGAACCGCTCGCCGGCCTCCACGATCTCGGCGGCCCGGTGCCGCGTGGTCCAGTCCCGGATGACGCCGTTCACCTCGTCGGTGCGGCGCTTCCGGCCCAGCATCGTCGTGAGGTCCTCCTCGCCGAGGAGGTCGTCGCGCCCCATCATCGAGAGGAAGGCCAGCCACTGCTGCCTCGTCACGGTGGTGATGCCCACGTACCCGTCGGCGCAGGGCTCGATCCCCGGGATCATCACCCACCGCCGGGTCGGCCGCTGCCCGCCGGGGAAGGCGAACATCACCGTGGGGACGGTCACGAGGCACAGGGCCATGACCTCGAGGATCGAGACGTCGACGTGCTCCCCGTCCCCCGGCGACCAGCGCGCCAGCGCGGTGAGGGCTCCGGCGGCGCCGAAGGCCCCCGCCGCCCACTCGCCGAGCCGCCCGCCGCAGGCGAGGGGCTCGCGCGCCATCTCGCCGTGGTTCGAGGTGGACCCGCAGCGGGCCTGGAGCAGGAACTCCGACGCGTCGAGCCCGCTGTCGGGCCCGCCCCGCCCGAAGGGCGTGATCGAGACGAGGACGTTGCCGAGGCGGTCGAGCCCGAGCTCCTCGGCGACCCCGGGGCGGGAGCTCTCGACGACGACGTGGGCGGCGCCGGCGAGCTCCCGGAGGCGGGCCCGCCCCTCGGCCCGGTCCGGGTCGCACACCACCGATCGCTTCCCGGCCGCGAGGTGGCGGAAGAGGGCTCCGTCGGGGTGGCCGTCGCGCCCGACCGGGCCCGACGCCGACCGGCGCCGCAGCGGGTCACCGCCGGGCGGCTCGACCTTCAGCACGTCGGCCCCGAGATCGGCGAGCAGTCGCGTGCAGTAGCCGCCGGGGATCCCGGTCGAGACCTCGACGATCCGCAGGCCCTCCAGGGCGGGGCGGGCCATCACACCCGGTCGGGCAGCCCGTCGAGCCGGTACAGCTCCTTGGCGTTGGTGTGCAGGAGGAGCTTGACCTCGTCGAGCGGGAGGCCTCGCATCTGGCGCTCGATCACGACCCGGGAGTTGGGCCAGTCGCAGCTCGTGTGCGGGTAGTCGGTGGACCACATGAGGTGCCGGAGGTTCAGACGGTGCCGCAGCTCGAGGCCCACCGTGTCGACCACGAACGTGGCCCACACGTTGCGGTGGAACAGCTCGCTCGGCAGCCTCGGCATCCGCTCGGCGCCGCCGGTGAAGAACCGGTAGCGGAGGAACATGTCGTCGACCTGCTCGTTGAACGTCGGGATCCACCCGATGTTGGACTCGACGAGCACCACCCTGATCCGGGGGAACTTCTCGAGCACCTCGGAGAAGACCAGCTTCGAGGCGACCGGCATGGCCTGCGCCCCCGCCTTCGTGGAGCCGGTGCGGCCGAGGAACGAGAGGTCGTCGGTCCGGGGCCACGTCCGGCCGGTCGCGCCCGGGGTGAAGCTGCCGATGTGGATGTGGACCGGGTGCTCGGCCTCCTGGGCCGCGCCCCAGAACCGGTCGTCCTCGGGGGTGGGGTCGAGGGTCCCGTTGGGGAAGCAGGAGATGACGGCCCCCCGGAAGCCCAGCTCCATGCCGCGCTCCATCGCCGCCACGGCGTCGTCGACCCCGGTCGTGGGGACGACGGTGAGGCCGACCAGGCGGCCGTCGGCGCCCTCGCAGAATTCCGCCAGCCAGTCGTGGTAGGCGTGGACGCACGCGAGCTGGAGCTCACGCTCGTCGGCGTAGACGCCGGCTCCGCTCAGGGTGACGCTCGGGTAGATCACCGCGGTGTGGATCCCGTCGATGTCCATGTCGGCCAGGCGGGCCTTGGCGTCGAAGCTGCCCGGGCGCATGGTGTCGTACCTGCCCCCGCTGGGCGCGAACTGGTTGTAGCTGAGCCCGGCCGTGGCCGTGAGGCCGACGTCACGGGTCCGCTTCCCGTCGTCGAACACCCACACGTCGCCGCGCTCGGTCCGCTCCACCCGCGGGGCCCGGTCCCGCCACCTCGCCGGGACCCGGGACCGCCAGAGATCCGGCGGCTCGTTGACGTGGGCGTCGGCGTCGACGATCGGGTAGTCGACGTCGAGGGTCACGTCGGTGAAGCGCGTCTTCATGCCCGTCCCTCCTCGGCCGGCACGAACATGGGCACGACCACCGACCGCCCGGGGACGGTCGGGAACGACAGGGGGCGGAACACCGCCCGGAGCGGCTGGTCCGCCTCGAGCGACGCGGGGTCCGCGTCGACCACGTAGCCGACGACCCGGACCGCCGGATCGTCGTCGAGCGCCACGAGCGCGGAGACGAAGGGCACCATCGCCTCGAAGGCCGGCAGGAACGGGCGACGGACCACCGCCCACGAGTACAGCCGGCCGCGACCGCTCGTCGCCGCCCACGTGAACGCGTCCCCGCCGCACGCCGGGCAGTCGGCCTCGGGGTACCAGCAGAGCCGCCCGCACCCGTCGCAGCGCGGGATGGCCAGCTCGCCCCGGGCCGCGGCCTCGAAGAACCCGGCCGTCCGCTCGTCGGTGACGTCGGGGAGCGGGAAGTCCTCGCGCCGGATGGCCATCGTCGGCTCCCTACCCCCGCGCCAGCACGAGCGTGCTGGCCATGGCGCCGGTGTAGCCGCCGTAGACGCCGATCTCGGCCCCGGGCACCTGGGCCGGTGCCGTCCCCCGGAGCTGCTTCACGACCTCGACCACGTGGGCGATGCCGAGGACGTAGGCGTGGCTCAGGAGCCCTCCGTGGGTGTTGAACGGGAGCTTCCCCGCGTCGTGGAAGAGCGTCTCGCCCTCGACGAACGCGCCGCCCTCCCCCTTCGCGCAGAAGCCCATGTCCTCGATCTGCATGAGCGAGACGATCGTGAACGGGTCGTACACGGTGAGCACGTCGACGTCGGCCGGACCGATCCCGGCCATCGCGAACGCCCCGGGCGCGGCGAACACCTGGGGGGTGCTGGTGAGGTCGCGCTGCTGGCTCCAGTGGATGCCGCTGCCCGAGCTCCCCTCCCCCACCCCCGCCACGACCACGGGCGGCCGGGGCAGGTCGCGGGCCCGTTCGGTGGAGGTGGTGACGTAGGCCGCGCCGCCGTCGGAGATGAGGCAGGAGTCGAGGAGGCGCAGGGGGTCGGCGAGCACGGGCGCGGCGAGGTAGTCGTCGAGGGTCATCGGCCGGCCGTGCATCACGGCGTCGGGGTGGAGCCCGGCGTGGCGGCGGCAGGCCAGCGCGATCGCGCCGAGCTGCTCGGGGGTCGTGCCGTACTCGATCATGTGGCGCCGCATGATCGTGGCGAAGTACACGGGCTGGGGGAACCAGCCGAAGGGCACCTCGAGGTTCGCCTTGAGGGGCTGGGCGGCGTGGGTCTCCCCGGGCCCGCCGGTCATGGAGCCCCGCTGGGTCGCCCAGGCCACCGGGAAGACGTTGAGGACGTGGCGGGCCCGGCCCGCCTCGATGGCCCGGGCCGCCAGGTGGGGCGCGGTGCCCGCCCAGGTCATCCCCCCGCCCCAGCGCGACGACCAGATCTCGTGGTCGGTGCCGAAGTGCTCGTGGAAGGCCGCGACGTCGAAGTCGGCGAAGGCCCCCGAGAAGGTCAGGCCGTCGACGTCACCGGGCTCGAGGCCGGCGTCGGCGATGGCCCGCTCGGCGGCCTCGGCCCCGATCTCCCGTGCCGTCCGGCCCGAGGCCCTGGTGTAGGCGGTCTCGCCGATCCCGACGATCGCGACCTTCCCGGACACGTCCTCCAGCTCGGTGGCGTGACCCCAGTCGCGGTCGCCTCGACCCATCGGCCCCCCTGTCGCGGGCGACGAAACTACCAGCTGGGCTCGTTCGCGCCCCCGGACGGGGAGGCCTGACACTCTCCGTGACTGGTTGTGCGCGCGGAGTGTGAGGTATGCTGGCGCCGCGGTTGGCGGGCGGGGGGCGCCACGGTGCGGCCCCCCATGAGGCTCGGGGGAGCACGACTTCCTCATGAGGCGGTCGGATCGGCCGATGCACTCTGCACGGGCGCGAGTAGGTGCGCCACGCGCGGGCAGGGGGACGGAGCGGTGAGGCGTCTCGCGACCTCGCTCGTCGTGGCCGCGCTCGCCGGCGCCCTCGTCCCGCTCCACGCCGCCGCCGCGCTCGGCCCGCGGCCCGCCGCGGGCGTGGCCGCCGGCCCCGCGCCGGCGGGCGACCTCGACGCCCTCGAGGCCCGCGCCCGGGCCGAGGGCACCGTCCCGGTCATCGTGGAGCTGGCGACCCCGTTCACCCCCGAGGGCGACCTGGGACCCGTCGGGCGGGCCGTCCAGCGCCACGTCATCGACGCGGGCCAGGAGGCCCTCGCGGACGCGCTGGCCGGCCGCGGCGGGACCACCCGCCGGGAGCACGTCACCGTCCCGCTCGTCGCCCTCGACGCCACCGCCGAGACCATCGAGGCCCTGCGCGAATCCCCCCTCGTCGCCCGGGTGAGCGAGGACGGGCTCGTCGAGACGGCCCTCGCCCAGAGCGGGCCCACGGTCGAGGCCGACCTGGCCTGGGCGGCCGGGTACGACGGGAGCGGCCGGGCGGTGGCGGTCCTCGACACGGGCGTCGACGCCACGCACCCCTTCCTCGCGGGGAAGATCGTCGACGAGGCCTGCTTCGCGCTCGGTCAGGACGGGTCCGGTCCGGTGGGCGACTGCCCCAACGGGCTGGCGACCGACACCGGCTCGGGCTCGGGCTCGCCGTGCGCCGCGAACGGCTGCGACCACGGCACCCACGTCGCCGGGATCGCCGCCGGCGACGGGACCGGTGTCGCCGGGGCGCCTCCCGGCGGCGTGGCCCGCGGCGCCTCGGTGCTGAGCGTCCGCGTGTTCTCCGAGTTCGAGAACGAGCCGCTGCTCAACTCCTATCCCTGCGGTTTCACGGGTCCCAGTCCCTGCGCGAAGGCCTACCGCGACGACGTCATCGCCGGCCTCGAGCACGTGTACGGCCGCCGGGGCAGCTTCTCGATCGCCGCGGTGAACCTCAGCCTCGGCAGCGGCCTCCACGTCGCCGCGTGCGACGGCTCGGCGTACAAGCCGATCATCGACAACCTTCGCTCCGTCGGGATCGTCACGGTCGTGGCGTCCGGCAACGACGGCTCGGGCTTCGGGGTGTCGGAGCCGGCCTGCGTCTCGAGCGCCGTCCCCGTCGGCTCGACCTCCGCGTCCGACTCGGTCTCCTGGTTCACGAACACCGCCGCCTTCCTCGTGGGCCGTCTCCTCCTCGCCCCCGGGCAGGACGTCACGTCGTCGGTCCCCGGCGGCGGCTACGACGCGTCGGACGGCACCTCGATGGCGGCCCCCCACGTGACCGGTTCGCTCGCCGTGCTCCGCCAGCGGTACGCGGGCGCGCCGGTCGACGAGCTCCTGACCCGCCTGCACGCGACCGGCCTGGGGGTCACCGACCCGATCAACGGCGCCACGTTCTCGCGCGTCCGGGTGAAGGCCGCCCTCGACGCCGCCGTCCCCGGGCCGCCCACGGGCGTGAGCGCCTCGGCGGGCGACGGCCAGGCGACCGTGAGCTGGACGGCGCCCTCCTCCGACGGTGGGACGCCGATCACCCGGTACGCGGTCACCGCCTCCCCGGGCGGGAACCGCGTCGAGACCGGGGGCGGCACGACCACCGCGGTCGTGACCGGCCTCGCCAACGGCACCGCCTACACGTTCACGGTCACGGCCGGGAACGCGCTCGGCGAGGGCCCCGCCTCGGCCCCGTCGAGCCCGGTCACGCCGGGGGTCCCCGCCCACGACCACGACGCAGCCCCCGACCCCCACGACGTCCGGGGGCAGGTCGGGATCTCGCCGGGGACCCAGGAGGCCCACCTCGGCTACCGGATCGCCACCGCTGACGGCCGCCTCTACTCCTACGGGCTCCCCCGCCGCCGGGAGCACCACGGGGATGTCGCTGGCCCGGCCGGTGGTCGGGGTGGCCGGGACCCCCTCGGGTGGTGGCGCCTGGCTGGTGGCCGCCGACGGCGGCATCTTCTCCTTCGGCGACGCCACCTTCTTCGGCTCCACCGGCGCCATCACCCTCAACCAGCCCATCGTCGGCATGGCCCCCACCCCCACCGGCAAGGGCTACTGGCTGGTGGCCGCCGACGGCGGCATCTTCTCCTTCGGCGACGCCACCTTCTTCGGCTCCACCGGCGCCATCACCCTCAACCAGCCCATCGTCGGCATGGCCCCCACCCCCACCGGCAAGGGCTACTGGCTCGTGGCCGCCGACGGCGGCATCTTCTCCTTCGGCGACGCCACCTTCTTCGGCTCCACCGGCGCCATCACCCTCAACCAGCCCATCGTCGGCATGGCCCCCACCCCCCACCGGCAAGGGCTACTGGCTGGTCGCCGCCGACGGCGGCATCTTCTCCTTCGGCGACGCCGGCTTCTTCGGCTCCACCGGCGCCATCACCCTCAACCAGCCCATCGTCGGCATGGCCGCGACGCGCTCGGGTCAGGGGGTACCGGTTCGTGGCCGCCGACGGCGGCGTCTTCTGCTTCGGCGACGCCACGTTCCTCGGGTCCGCCAGCGGGCAGTCCCCGGTGCCCGTCGTCGCCCTGACCCGCTGACGAGGCGCCCGCCCGGTCCGACCTGGTTCAATGCCCGGCCATGGGGCCGCTGCACGGGATCAGGGTCGTCGAGCTGCCGAACATCGGGCCGGTGCAGTTCGCGGGGATGGTGCTCTCCGACCTGGGCGCCGACGTCCTGCGCCTGGACCGGGCCGACGAGGTCCGCGCGGGCGGCGGGCCGACCACCATGACCTCCCCGTTCGCCGTCCTCGACCGGGGCCGTCGATCGGCCGGGGTCGACCTCAGGCACCCTCGCGGCGCCGAGACGGTGCTCCGCCTCGTCGAGGCGGCCGACGTCCTCGTCGAGGGATTCCGGCCCGGCGTGGCCGAGCGCCTCGGGGTGGGTCCCGAGCCGTGCCTGGAGCGCAACCCCCGCCTGGTGTACGGGCGGATGACCGGCTGGGGCCAGGACGGCCCGCTCGCCGCCGACCCCGGTCACGACGTCAACTACATCGCACTGGCCGGGGTGCTCCACCACATCGGACCGGCCGGCGGGCCGCCGGTGCCCCCGGTCAACCTCGTCGGCGACTTCGGGGGCGGGGGATGCTCCTCGCCCTCGGGATCGTCTCCGCCCTCGTCGAGCGGGCCGCGTCGGGTCGGGGCCAGGTCGTCGACGCCGCGATGGTCGACGGCGCGGCCCTCCTCATGAGCGTCTTCTGGGGCCTCGACGCGATGGGCTACTGGTCCGAGGCGCGCGGCACGAACCTGCTCGACGGCGGCGCCCACTTCTACGGCGTGTACGAGACGGCCGACGGGAGGTGGGTGTCGGTGGGCGCCTTCGAGCCGAAGTTCTACGCCGAGCTCCTGGCCGTCCTGGGTCTCGACGGAGAGGAGCTCCCCGACCAGATGGACCGCGACGCCTGGCCGGCGATGCGCGAGCGCCTCGCCGCGATCTTCCGCACCCGGACCCGCGACGAGTGGGTCGCGGCGATGGAGGGCCACGAGGTCTGCTTCGCGCCGGTGCTCACGATGCGCGAGGCCCGGGATCACCCCCACCATCGGGCCCGGGCCACCTTCACCGAGGTCGACGGCGCTCCCCATCCGGCTCCGGCCCCCCGCTTCTCCCGCACGCCCGGCGCGATCGCCCGGGTCCCGGTCGCCCCCGGGGCCGACACCGACACCGCGCTCGCCGACTGGGGCCTGGACCCCGCGGAGGTCGCGGAGCTCCGCGACGCGGGCGCCGTCGCGTCGCCGGGAGGACCTCCCGCGCCCGGACGCCCGGACGGTTGACAGCGAACGTGTGTTCGGGTATGGTGGGGGGAGCGCTTCGTGGCCGGGCGTCGAACGGCCTCCTCGCATCGAAGGTCACGGTCGTCGTCGTGGGTTCGCCGATGGCGACCGGTGATGTGGCGCAGGAGGGCCGGTGTCGCGTTCGGCGGTGGTGGGATCCGCAACCAGGGAACCTGGGGAACCTCGGGCCGTGATGGGGCTGGCCGACGGGCTGGTCGGGCAAGCCGAGGGTCTGCTCGGGGCGTTGCGGTCCGGGCGGCTCGAAGCCGACGAGGCGCTGGCGGTGTTGGGCTCGCTGTCCCTGCTGGGACGCGTGGTGTCGGCCGCGCAGGTGCTGGTGGCCCGCCGGGTCGAGGAGCTCGGCGCGCACCGGCGGGCCGGGCACCGCTCCACCGCGCAGCTGATCGCGGCGAGGTCGGGGACGTCGCTGATGCGGGCCACCGAGGTGGTCGAGACCGCCCGGCGGCTCGGCTCGGCCCCCCGGACCGAGGAGGCGTTGGTCTCGGGGGTGGTGTCGGTCGAGCAGGCCCACGCCATCACCCGGGCGGTCGAGGCCGTCCCCTCCGCCGAGGCCGACCTGCTGGCCCTCGCGGGCACCGGGAGCCTGCGACGGTTGCAGGACCGGGCCCGCGACGTGCGCCTGGAGTCCGACGACGACCGCCTCGGCCGGTATCGCCGCCAGCACGCGGCGCGCAGCCTGGTCCACGGCCGCGACGACGAGGGCATGGTCTGGGGCCGGTTCCGCCTCCCCCCCGACCTCGGCGCCGCCGTGGTCACCCGCCTCGAGCACCAGGCCGACGCCGAGTACCGCCTCGGGTACCGGGAGGGCCGGCGCGAGGCCCACGACCGTCACCTCGCCGACGCGCTCGTCACCCTCGTCACCTCGGCCGGTGGCACCCGACGGCCACCACTGGCACCGGCGGACCGGGCGGAAAGAGCGAGACGTCCGGCGAGCCCGCCCGGGGTGGGGCCGGTGGTCCGCTCGGCCTCCTCGGCTCGAGCGACGGGACCGGGAGCCCCCGAACGGACGCGACCGGCGGGGAGGCCACGACAACCCCGGTCGTGCGGCCCCGCCCCCCGAGTCGACGTCGTGGTCCACGTCTCCCACCAGGCCCTGCGCCGCGGGTCCGTCGACCCCGGCGAGATCTGCACCGTCCAGGGCGCCGGCCCCATCCCGCTGGAGCGGGCCCGGGAGCTCCTCGACGACGCCTTCCTCAAAGGAGTCCTCGTCGACGGCACCCGGATCGAGGCCGTCCGCCACTTCGGGCGACGCATCCCCGCCGAGCTACGCACCGCCCTCGAGGTCCGCTCGATCCTCGAACACGGCGACGTCACCTGCTCGGTCCCCGGGTGTGACCGCCGGGCCGGCCTCGAATGGGACCACCGCGACCCCCACACCAACGGCGGGCCCACCAGCTACGAGAACCTCCAGCCGCTCTGCCGCGCCGACCACCACCACAAGACCGCCCGCGACCGGACACGACCCGACCGCCGGCACACCCGATCCGCCGGGGCTGGCCCCGGTCCCGACCCGCCCTGACCCACGCGCCGCCCCCCCGCCTGGGTGCCCTACCGTCGCTCAGCGGGCGTGAACACACCCGAGAACCGAAGCCCTTCCACCCGGGTGTCCCTACCCTCGCTGAGCGGGGCTGGAGACACCCGAGAGCCCCGGAGATGCCGCGCGCGAACGCGACCGGCACGGTGAACGGCGGCTGCGGCGTCGCCGCCGACGACCGTCGCGAACGCGCAGGGAGGAGGCGGCGTACCCGCAGCCGCCCCAACCTGCGCACGGCACGCCGGACACGACACGCGCGAGCCCAGCAGGGAGAGGCCACGTTCCGCAGCCGCCTGGACCCCGCGACCCGAGTCGGCCAACCTGGCCGACCCGAGACGCGATGGGCTCAGCTCACCGCGATCGCCCCGGCGAAGAGCTCCGAGGCCACGGTGAACACACCGGTCGCCGCGCCCGTCGCCGGGTCGACCCGCACGATCCGCACGTCGTGGCGAGCCGGGTCGGAGCCGGCCTGCACCATCACCCACACGTGCCCGCGCCCGGCGGCGAGGGACGCCGGGAGCCGCCACTCCACCGGCTCCTCGGAGAGGACGAGGCGGTCGGTGACGGTCCCCTCGCCGTCGATCCGCAGGAGCGCGGCCCCGTTCTCGACCAGCGCGAACAGCGCCCCACCGGCGAACGTGGCCAGGCGGATGCCCCCCGGACCGGCGTCCACCTCGAAGCGGCCCGTCACCTCGAGCGACGCGGGATCGACCCGGGCCACCGCCGTCGCGCCGACGACCCAGACCGAGTCCCCGCCGACGGCCAGGGCGCGCGGCCCGAGGCCGTCGGCGTCGAGGTCTCCGGGCAGCGCGGCCGTCGCCGACACCGCCCCCGTCGCCGGGTCGAGCCGGGCGATGGTGAGATCCCCGTCGCCGAAGGCGCTGACCGCGAACACCGCGTCGGCCCCGCCGGCGACGCGGGTGGCCCGGGCCGCGCCGTCCGGAGCGACCGGGACCGGCGCGTCGGCTTCGCCCTCCCCCGGGCGGAAGCGGGTGACCTCCCCGGCCCGGTCACCAGCCAGAGCGCGTCGCCCGCCTCGGCCAGGAGGGGCCCCACCCCGGCCGGGGACGCCACCGAGGGCACCTGCCCGAGGACCTCCAGCTCGTTGCTCGTGGCGTCGAGCACCCCGACCGGGCCGGAACCCGGCTCGAACAGGTGGACGACGCCGTCCCCGCCCAGCACCTCCCCGAAGCCCACGACGTCGATCCGGGCGTTGCGCTCGAGGTCGTCGGGGTCGAACCGAAGCGTCGAGAACCCGAACACCCAGAGCGCCGCGGCGTCCGTCGGGGGCCCCGACGGCGACGGGGACGAGTCGCCCCCGTCCTCGCCCCCGTCCCGGAGGGCCGGGACGATCACGGCCAGGGCGGAACCGGCGAGGGCACAGGCCAGGAGGAAGGCGAAGACCCTCCTGGCCGACGGCGAGCGGGTCAGGGAGCGCACGAGGCCATCATGGCAACACCATGTCGACGGCTCGCCAGCAGTACCAGGCGAGCACCGTGCGGTACGGCCGGAACGGGTCGCCGAGCGGCCCCAGCGCCGACGGGCTCGGCCACTCCTCCCAGCCCCGCAGCCGGGCGAAGCCCCGCCGCACGCCCAGGTCGGAGACCGGCCACACGTCGGGCCGGCCGAGCTGGAAGATCAGGAACATCTCGGCCGTCCAGCGGCCGATGCCCCGGACCGTCGTCAGCTCCGCCACGATCGCCTCGTCGGGTCGGTGGTCCAGCTCCTCCAGCACCACCGACCCGTCGAGCGCCCGGGCGGCGAGGTCCCGGATCGAGGCGGCCTTGGCCCCCGACAGGCCGGCCGCCCGGAGCCGCTCGACCGGAGTCGCCAGCACGGCCTCGGGGGTGGGCGAGCCGTCGAACAGCGCGACGAAGCGCCCGTGGATCGTCGCGGCGGCCCGCCCCGCGAGCTGCTGGTAGCAGACGGCCCGGGACAGCTCCCCGAAGTGGTCCAGGCGGGGCCGTCCCCTCCGCAGGTCGCACGGACCCACCCGCTCCACCAGGGCCGCGAACCCCGCGTCGCGCGCCGCCAGCTCCCTCGTGGCCCGGTCCGGGGACAGCCGTCGAGGCGCGCCGCTCACCCCGACAGGCCCGCGAGGCAGACCTGCTGCTCGTACTGCCCGATCCGCTGCACGGCGGTGACGAACGCCTGGTCCATCAGCATGGCCTGGTCCTCGACCGGGACCTGCGCCGCGTCCCAGCCGGCCGCCGCGAGCGGCGCCCGGAACTCGCCCAGGACGTCGCGCAGGACCTGCACGTCACCGGCGATCTCGGCCGGCGCCACCACGGCGAGGTCGTCGAGCAGCCCGAGGACCTGGTCGTAGAGCTCGGCGCTCACCGTGGGTTGCCCGCCGCCGAGCGCGGCCGCGAACTGGTCGGCGAACGCGCGCTCGGTCGCGCAGAACTCCTCGGCTCCCTCCCCCGTGAAGCTCGGGACGGTGGTCGAGGGCTCGAGCGCGCCGTCGCCGACGCTGTCGTCGACCCCGTCGGAGGGGTCGATCGGGTCGCCGGTGGTCGAGGTCCCGGCCGCGCCCGCGTCGGCCTTCTCGCTGCGCTTGTCGCACGCCGCGGCGGCGAGGGCGAGGACGAGGACGAGGACGGCGAGGACGAGGCGGCGCACGGGCGACCCTCCGATCCGGACGAAGGGAGCGATCCTACCGGCGCGGCGCGGTCCCCGCGGCCTCCTCCGCCACCTGCCGGGCCCGGCGGTAGTCGGGCTTCCCGTTGACCAGGCGCGGCGCCTCGTCCACGAGGAACACCTGGCGTGGGACCTTGTAGCCGGCCACGTGCTGCCGGCAGTGGGCGTCGAGCTCCTCGAGGGTGGGGGCCCGGCCGGGACGGGCCTGGACCACCGCGGTCACCCGCTCGCCCCAGCGCTCGTCGGGGAGCCCCACCACGAGCGCGTCGAACACGTCCGGATGGGACTTCAGGGCGGCCTCGACCTCCTCGGGGAAGACCTTCTCCCCCCCGGTGTTGATCGACTGCGAGCCCCGCCCGAGCAGGGTGATCGTGCCGTCGGCCTCGGCGATCGCGTAGTCCCCCGAGATGGCGTAGCGGACCCCGTCGACGACGGGGAAGGTCGCCGCCGTCCGCTCGGGGTCCTTGTAGTAGCCGAGCGGCACGTTGCCCGTCCGGGCCATCTTCCCGATCACCCCCGACCCGGGCTCGAGGGGCCGGAGGGTCTGCTCGTCGAGCACGACGGTGTCGCGCACGGCGGTGACGTTGGGACCCCCGTTCCTGGGCACGTCGTCGGCCTGGACCACCCGGATGCCGTTCATCCCCGACTCGGAGGACCCGATGGAGTCGGTGAGCACCGCGTGGGGCACCAGGCGGGCGATGTGGTCCTTCACCACCGGTGACCAGATGGCCGCGCTGCTCCCCATCGACATCACCGACGAGACGTCGACCTCGTCCCGGAGCCGCTCGAGGGCCTCGGCCAGCGGCCGGGCCATGGCGTCTCCGGTCATGCTGATGACGTTGACCTTCTCGCGGTCGACGATCCGCCAGACCTCCTCGGCGTCGAACCGGGGGATCATCACCGCGGTGTCACCGCCGTGGAGGGCCCGGAGGGCCGCCATCTGGCCCGCGCCGTGCATGAGGGGCGGCAGGACGAAGAAGCGCATCCCGGTCGCGCCCAGGGCCGCGGCCTCGCGGGCCCGCTCCGAGATCTCCTCGGGCCGGCGGACCCGCTCCCCGCTGAAGGCGTCGATACCCCCGGCGAGGGCGAAGAAGATGTCCTCGTGGCGCCAGACGACGCCCTTGGGCATGCCCGTGGTCCCGCCGGTGTAGAGCAGGTAGCGGTCGTCGCCCGAGCGCGGCCCGAAGTCCCGCTCCGGCGACTCCCCTCCGAGCGCCTCCTCGTACTCGGCGGCGTCGTCGAGCCCGGTGGTGTCGGCCCCGCTGCCGTCCTCCGAGACGATCAGGGTGCGCAGCGTGGGGACGTCGCCCCGGACCGCCGCCACGCGCGGGGCGTACTCGCGCCGGAAGACGAGCGCGGCGAGGTCGGCGTTGGAGAACACGTAGCGCAGCTCGTCCTCGACGTAGCGGTAGTTCACGTTCACCGCCGCGGCGCGGATCTTGTAGGCCGCGTACATGCCCTCGACCCACTCCTTGCCGTTCACCGCGTAGATGCCGACGTGCTGCCCCGGCTCGACCCCGGACCGGGCCAGGAAGTGGGCCAGGCGGTTCGCCCGGGCCTCGAGCTCGGCGTAGGTGCGCCGCACGTCCCCCACGACGAGGGAGGTCCGCTCCGGGACGGCGTCGACGGCCAGCTCGAACAGGTCCGCGAAGTTGAAGGAAGCCATGCGGAGAAGTGAAACACGTTCTCGCGGGCGGGGACAACCGTCCCGGCGAGGGGCGAGCGCCGGGACGGCGCGCGCGGATCAGCCCGGGCCGTCCCGCTCCAGCAGGAGCCGGGCGGCCGAGGCGAGGTCGTCGCCCACCCGCTGCGGCGGGTCGACGCCGCCGACCCATCCGACGAGGGCCGAGAACCAGACCTGCTGGAGCGCCCGGGCCACCGCCAGGTCCCTGGGTTCGGGGAGGCCGGCGTGGATGGCTCCGGCGATGATGGCCGTCATGGCGTCCCGCACCCGCTCCACCAGGTCGGCCTGCTCGGGCCGGGCCGACCCGAGAGCCCGCACCATGGCCGCGGTGGCCTCGGGGTTCCGCTGGAGCGCGGCGGTGGCCCGCGCGAGCACGTCGACGACGCGATCGGCGGCGGTCTCGCCCGCGGGAGGCCTCGCCTCGAGGCGGGTCCCGAGCAGCTCGACCTGCTCGACCATCGCCTCGAGGAGCAGCCGCTCCTTGGAGGCGAAGTACCGGTAGACCGTGCCCAGCGCCACCCGGGCCTCGGTCGCCACGTCGCGCATCTGCACCGCGTCGAACCCGCCGCGGGCCGCCAGCGCGAGGGTGGCGTCGAGGACGCGGCGACGGCGGGCGGCCTGGCTGCGCGCCAGGGTGCTGGACCCCGTCGCGGGGTCCCGGCCGGGGACGGTCACCCGGGAATCGAAACACGTTGCGATTTCGCGGGCAACCCTGCCCCGCCCGCTCGCCGCGGCCTGCGAGACTGCGGGCGGCTCCGGCGCGCGGCCCGGGGGCCGAGCGCGTCCGGGGGCCGGGAGGTCCGGGGGCCGGCAGGGAGGAGGCGGCGTGGGCGGCGACCTGCTCGAGACGGCCGACGCGCTCTGGACCGGAGCGCTCGCCATCGAGGACCACCACCCCTTCGAGCAGTGGGGGGAGCTGGCGGAGCTCGACCCGTCGACCGCCTTCGTGGTGGCGTTCGCCAACGTCAGCGGCTTCGCGACCGCGGAGGGCCTGGTCCTCGTCGACACCGGCAGCCCGTTCCTCGCCGAGTGGTGCCACCGCGCCGTGCGCCGCTGGAGCGACCGGCCCCTGTCCACCGCCGTCTTCACCCACGGCCACATCGACCACGTCTTCGGGATGGACCGGTACGAGGCCGAGGCCGCCGAGCACGGATGGCCGCCACCCCGGGTCGTGGCCCACGAGGCCGTGCCCGCACGGTTCGACCGCTACATCCTGACCGCGGGGTACAACGCCGCGGTCAACCGCCGTCAGTTCCGGGTGCCGGACCTCGAGTGGCCCACGGACTACCGCTATCCCGACGTCACCTACCGTGACCGGTTCCGGCTCGAGGTCGGAGGAGAGCACTTCGAGCTCCACCACGCCCGGGGCGAGACCGACGACCACACCTGGGTCTGGGTGCCCGCCCGGCGGGTGCTCTGCACCGGAGACCTGTTCATCTGGGCCTCCCCCAACTGCGGGAACCCCCAGAAGGTCCAGCGCTACCCGCTCGAGTGGGCCACGGCGCTGCGGGCGATGGCCGACCTGGACGCGGAGGTGCTCCTGCCGGGCCACGGGCTGCCCATCGTCGGGGGCGACCGGGTGCGCCGGGCCCTCACCGAGACCGCCGAGCTGCTCGAGAGCCTCCACGACCAGGCCCTGGCCCTCATGAACGAGGGCGCCCGCCTCGACACCCTGGTCCACTCGGTGCGCGCGCCGCAGCACCTGCTCGAGCGCCCGTACCTCCGGCCGGTCTACGACGAGCCCGAGTTCGTGGTCCACAACGTCTGGCGGCTCTACGGGGGATGGTGGGACGGGAACCCGGCCCACCTGAAGCCCGCTCCCGAGGCGGCCCTCGCCGCCGAGGTGGCCTCGCTCTCCGGGGGCCCGGGCCGCCTGGCCGAGCGGGCCCTCGCCCTCGCCGACGGCGGCGACCTGCGGCTCGCCGGCCACCTGGCCGAGTGGGCCGCGCTGGCCGCCCCCGACGACCCGGCGGTGCGCGCCGCGCACGCCGAGGTCTTCGAGCGACGGGTCGCCGACGCCTCGTCGACCATGGCCCGCGGCGTCTTCGGCTGGGCCGCGACCGGGTCGCGCGAGGCCGGCGCCTCCGGCGGAGAGGGCATCCCGGCCGATGGGCCGGCCCCGGAACACTGACGGGCGCGTCATGCTACGGTCGCCGTCCGTGGAGCCGTGGCGGTTCGTCGACCTGGGTGCCGTCGACGCCTTCGAGAACAACGCCCAGATGGCCGTGCTCTCCCGGTCGACGGCCGAGCGCGGGCGACCCACCCTCCAGACCAGCGTCTGGGGGACGACCCATCTCAACGTGGGCTGGTTCGACGACGTCGACGCCACCCTGGACCTCGCCGCGTGCGAGCAGCTCGGGATCCAGGTGATCCGCCGGCCGTTCGCGGGAGGGGGCACGGCCTTCTACGACGCAGGGTGCGCCGTGATGTTCGGCGTGCTGTTCCCCGGGGAGGGCCACGAGGGCCTCGACGCCGAGATCGCCGCGTTCCAGCCGATCGTGCTCGGTGCCCTCGGGCGGATCGGCCTCGGCGAGGTCCGATTCGAGGGCTCCGCGGACCTCCGGTGGCGTGAGGGCCGCAAGCTCGGCGGTGTCTCGGCGGGTGCCTTCGGGCGGGTCACCAGCGTGGGCGGCTTCCTCAACATCCGTCCCCCCGACCTCGACCGCTACCTCCGGGTCGTGCGGGTCCCCGACGAGAAGTTCAAGGACAAGCTCGTCAAGGACATGCGGGAGTACGTCTGCACCGCCGAGGAGGTGGCCAGGCGGCCGGTCTCCTACGAGGCCTTCCGCGACGCCCTGCTCGCCGCCCTCGCCGACGCCGGGGTGCCGGTCGAGCCCGAGCCGATGAGCGACGTCGAGCGGGCCGCCCTGGCCAAGATCAGCAGCCGCATCGCCACCGACGACTCGGTGCGGAGGGTGTCGTCGGGGCGGTTCCGGGCGGAGGCACCGGCGGGGACCCGGGTGGGGTTCGGGAACCACAAGGGCCGCAAGCTCTGCCGCGCCGGTGTGGCGGTCGCCCCCGACGGCCGGGTGGTCGCGGCGATGATGGCCGGGGACATGCACGTCGCGCCGCCCGACACGCTCGACCGGGTCGCCGAGGCGCTGGCCGGTGCGGACGCGCGGGTCGACGACGACCTGGCCGAGCGGATCCGGTCGGTCTGGGAGGCCCCCGGCGTCCACCAGGCCGACGCCACGACCGGCGTCACCACCGGCGACCTGCTCGCGGCGGTGCGCAGGGCCGTCGCCGACGCCGGCTGAGCGGGGCGGGTGCGCCGGCTGGGCACGAGCAGCGCAGGGCAGGAGGAGCCGTGGAGATCGCAGGCTCGACCATCCTGGTCACCGGGGCGTCGTCGGGGATCGGGGCGGAGCTGGCGCCCCAGCTCGCCGCTCGCGGCGCGACGGTGGGGATCGTCGCCCGCCGGCGCGACCGCCTCGAGCAGGTCCTGGAGCGCTGCCGCGAGCACGCGCCCGGCTCGCGGGCCTGGGTCGTCGACCTCTCCGATCTGGACGCGGCCGAGCAGGTGGTGCGCGACGCCTGGCAGGCCTTCGGCCACCTCGACTGCCTCGTGAACAACGCCGCCATGGGCAAGCGCAAGCACGTCACCGACCTGACCGCGGCCGAGCTCGACGAGGTGATGCGGCTCGACTTCGCCTCGCCGGTCCGAATGGCGATGACCGCCCTCCCCCGGATGCTCGAGCGCGGATCGGGCCTCATCGTGAACGTCGGCAGTCCCGCCGGCCGCTTCGGGATCGTCCACGAGTCGGCGTACTGCGCCGCGAAGTTCGCCCTGAGCGGGTGGAGCGAGGCGGCGGCGATGGACCTCGCCGACACCGGCGTGCGGGTCAAGCTCGTGCTCCCGGGTGCGATCGCCACCGAGATCTGGGAGCGCCGGCCCGGCGAGCTGCCAGGGCTCGTCGAAGGGCCGTTCACGCCCGCCGACGAGTGCGCGGCCGGCATCATCGAGGCCATCGAGTCCCCCGCGTTCGAGCACTACGTCCCCGACCTCAAGGACGTCGTCGTCCACAAGACCGGCGACGTCGAGGGGTTCATCGAGGTGATGGCGGCGATGGCCCGCGCCGCTCGCGAGGCCCGGCGGATCTGAGGCGACGGGCCCTCCGCGCGGGCCGTCGGGGGCGCCGGATCAGCTCAGCTGGTCGTAGGCCCGGCCCACGCCGAAGCTGACCGCGGCGCCGATCAAGGCGATGGCGAGGTTCTCGAGGCCGCTCCGCAGCGGGGAGCCGCGCGTGGCCCGGGTCTTCGCGGCCCCGACGGCGAACAGCGCCACCGACGTGGCCACGGCGGCGGCGAGGAGCGCCGGGCCCGGTTCGGACATGACGGCGAAGGGCAGGACCGCGGGGACCGATCCGACGACGAAGACGAGCCCGGACACGATCATGGCCGTCACGGGTGACCGGCGCGCCCGCTCGACCACCCCGAACTCGATCGCCATCTTGAGCCGGAGCAGCGCGTCGTCGTTGGACGCGAACGCTCCCGCGACCCGCTCGACCTGCGGGTCCTCGAGCCCCATGTCACGGAGCATCTCGGCGAGCTCGCGCATCTCGTAGTCGCGGAACTGGCGGAGGTGGACCTTCTCGAGCTCCGCCTCGCCCGTCAGGACCTCCTCCTGGGACTTGGTGGCGAGGTACTCCCCTGAGGCCATCGAGATGGCGCCGGCGACCGCCCCCGCGAGGCCGGCGAGGAACACGTCGTTGGCGTCGAAGCCGCCCCCGACCACACCGGCGACGAGCAGGAAGATCGACACCAGGCCGTCGTTGACCGCGAGGACCACGTCGCGGACGTACTGCCGCCCGGGCCCCTGGTGCCGCAACGCCGGAGGGATCTCCCTCGGCGGGCGAGGAGTCGTGGGAGAGGACGTCTCGGGCTCCACGCACCGCAGTGTACGGGCGGCCCGCACGGGCTCCCGGGCGAGCCGGCACGCTCCGGTACCCTGGGACGGCGCCGTGGGGAGGGGGGATCGTGAAGGCACTGGTGTTCGGCGTCGAACCGGAGCCCCCGGCCGCTCACGTCCCGGAGCACCCCCTGCTGGCCAACCTGGCCCGCACGCCCGCGGGCCTCCGGGACCTCCCGCCGCCCGGGCTCCTCGGCCCCGACTGGGTCGTGCTGGCGACCCGGCTCACCGGCATCTGCGGGTCCGACACCAAGCAGGTGCTCATGGACACCGGCGGCGACTCCTCGGACTTCGCCCTGACGGCTTTCCTCTCGTTCCCCCAGGTCCTCGGCCACGAGGTCGTCGCCGACGTCCTCGAGATCGGGCCCGAGGCCGAGGGAGTCGAGATCGGCCAGCGGGTCGTGCTCGACTGCTGGCTCTCCTGCGGCCCGCGCGGGATCGACCCGCCCTGCCCGGCGTGCCGGGCCGGGGACCTCTCGCTGTGCTGGAGCTTCGCCGACGGGCGGCTCGCCCCGGGGATCCACACGGGCAACTCGGCCGACGCGACGGGCGGGTTCGCCGAGCTGCTCCCGGCCCACTGCTCCATGGCGGTGCCGGTGCCCGACCCGATCCCCGACGAGGTGGCGGTCCTCGCCGACCCCTTCGCCGTCTCCCTCCACGCCGTCACCCGCAACCCCCCACCGGCTGGGGGCCGGGTCGTCGTCTGGGGGGCCGGTGCCCTGGGGCTCACGACCGTCGCCGTCCTCTCGGCCCTGTACCCGGGCGTGGAGGTGGCCGTGGTGGCCCGCCACCCCGCCCAGCAGGAGCTGGCCCGCCGGTTCGGGGCCGCGCTGGTGGTCCCCTCGGAGCAGCCCGCCGAGCAGCTCGTGGTGACGCTCGCCGACTGGTCGGGGGGCGTGCTCCGCCAGCCGTGGAAGGGCCTCCCCCTCGCCCACCCGGCCCACGTCGACGTCGTGTACGACACGATCGGCGCCCCGGCCACCGTCGAGGCGGCGCTACGGGTCGTCGCGGCGCGAGGGTCGATCGTGGTGGCGGGCGTCCACGCCCCGGCCCGCTTCGACTGGTCGCCGTGGTACTTCAAGGAGGCCCGCCTCGTAGGGTCGAACGCCTTCGGGGTCGAGGAGGTCGAGGGGGTGCGCAAGCACGCCATCGAGCACTACCTGGACCTGGTGGGATCCGGGCGGGTCGACGTCGCCGCCCTGCTCACCCACACCTTCCCCCTCGAGCGGTGGCGGGAGGCGTTCGCCGCCCTCGCCCGCCAGGACGAGTCGGGCGCGGTGAAGGTGGCCTTCGACCTGCGCGACTGACCGCCATGGGACCACCGGGTGGCTGGCGGGGACGCGACGACCCCCCGGTACGCTGCCCGCCATGACCGAGCGCCTCTTCTTCCGCCAGCTGCTCGCCGGCCGCGACTTCGCGACCGGCGACCCCGTCGCCCGCCAGATGGTGAACTTCGCCTACCTGATCGGCGACCGGGAGACCGGCGACGCGGTGATCGTCGACCCCGCCTACGGGGTGGCCGACCTGGTCGAGGCGGTCGCGGGCGAGGGATTGCGGGTCACGGGGGTCCTGGCCACCCACTGGCACCCCGACCACCTCGGCGGGGACCTGATGGGCTACACGATCCAGGGGGTCCGGGAGCTCGTCGCGCTCGAAGGCGTCGAGGCCCGGGTCCACGTCCAGCGCGACGAGGCCGAGTGGGTGAAGCGCTGGACCGGACTGTCCGACTCCGACCTCGCGCTCCACGACAGCGGCGACACGGTGATGGTGGGCGACATCCCCGTCGTCCTCCTCCACACGCCCGGGCACACGCCGGGGAGCCAGTGCTTCCTGCTCGACGGGAAGCTCGTCGCCGGGGACACGCTGTTCCTCGACGGCTGCGGCCGGACCGACCTCCCGGGCGGGGATCCCGAGGCGATGTACGAGAGCCTCACGCAGCGACTCGCCCGGATCCCCGACGACACCGTCCTGTACCCCGGGCACCTCTACTCCCCCGAGCCGTCGGCGACCCTGGGC
Source organism: Acidimicrobiia bacterium (assembly GCA_027494165.1). GTDB lineage: Bacteria > Actinomycetota > Acidimicrobiia > IMCC26256 > JAOSJM01 > JAOSJM01. The sequence goes on from JAOSJM010000001.1 coordinate 1,703,282, forward strand.
GAGACCCGGCAGCGCAACTACGTGTTCCGCCTCCGGAGCCTCGACCAGTGGATGGCGATGTTCGGGAACCCGTTCTGACCTGGACCTCCAGGGCCCCCGGTTCTGGGGTGGCGGCCGAGTCACGCCGGGTCGAAGAGCACGGGCAGCGAGGAGGGCCCCCGGAAGAAGAACCCCTCGACCGTCGGCGGCGGCGCGTCCGGGTCGGGCCGCAGGTTCGGGAGCCGCCCGAGGACGGCGGCGAGGCCCACCCGGAGCTCGAGGCGGGCCAGGTGCATCCCGAGGCACTGGTGCGGCCCCGTCCCGAAGGCGAGGTGCTGCCGGGGCGGGCGGTCGAGGCTCCACTCCTCCGGCTCCGGGAATCGGGCCTCGTCGTGGTCGGCCGAACCGGTGAGGACGGTCACGGGCGACCCGGCCGGGATCGGGCACCCGGCGACCTCGACGTCCCGGGTGGCGATGCGGCTCACCATCGTCACCGAGGTCTCCCAGCGCAGGGTCTCCTCGATGACCCGGTGCAGCACGTCGGGGTCGGCGGCGGCCCGGGCGAGGACCTGGGGATGGGTGAGCAGCGCGACGAGGCAGCTCCCCATGACCCGGAAGGTGGTCTCGGCACCGGCCGGCAGCAGCAGCCGCAGGAAGCCGTAGATGCGCTCGTCGGTGAGGCGCTCGCCCTCGATCTCGGCCGTCACCAGCTCGCTGACGAGGTCGCCGCGAGGCTCCCGCCGGCGGGCCTCGACGATCGGCTCCAGGTAGTCGCGCATGGCCCGCGACGCCGCCAGGCCCCGCTCGGGGTCGAGCGGACCGGAGTTGACGTCCTCGGCCCAGGCCATGAACCGGTCGTGGTCATCGAGCGGGACCCCGACGATGCCGGCGATGACCTGCACCGGGTACCGGCTGGTGACGTCGCGCACGAGATCGGCCCGTCCCAGGGGAGCGATCCGGTCGAGCAGGCCGTCAACGATCGGGACCATGAGCTCGCGCTCCCAGCGCTCGATCGAGCTGGCCCGGAAGGCGTGGGCGACGAGGTCGCGGTAGTGGCGGTGCTCCGGCCCGTCGAGGGCCAGGATGAGCTCGCCCATGTACCTCCCGATGACCTCTCCGTTGATGGAGGAGGAGAAGGCCTCCCAGTCGCGCAGCACGCGCTCCGCGTCCGCGAACCGGGTGACGTGGAAGCTGGGTCGCCCGTCGAAGCCCGAGTCGTCGTAGCGCAGGACCGGGCACTCGGCCCGGGCCCGGGCCCACATCGGGTAGGGCTGGCTCATCGCGTGGTCGAGCCGTCCCCCGAGCTGCTCGCCGCCCATGCGGTCCCCCCGTGTCGAGCACCTGCCGACACCGTAGCCATCCCTGACTAGGCTGTCAGCCATGGGCGGGACGGGCGTCGACCCCTTCGCGGAGCACGAGGACCAGCAGGCCCTGCGCAAGCTCGCCCGCGACGTCGCCGAGCGCGAGCTGGCCCCCGGGCTCGCCACTGGGACGAGACCGAGGAGTTCCCCCACGACTCCTGGGACGCGCTCCGGCGGGCCGACCTCCTCGGCATCACCGTCGACGAGCGCTACGGCGGCCTGGGCATGGGCGACGTCGAGGCGGCCATCGTGCTCGAGGAGCTCGCCCGCGCCGACGTGTCGAGCGCGATCCTCGCCCAGCTCGTCTTCAACGGGCCCCCGCGCGCCATCCAGCACCTCGGCAGCGAGGCGCTCAAGGAGCGGTGGCTGCCCCTCGCCGCCTCGGGCGAGGGGCTCTTCTGCATCGGGATCAGCGAGACCGAGGCCGGCTCGGCTGTCACCCACATGCGGGCCCGTCTCGAGCCCGACGGCGCCGGCTACCGGCTCAACGCCTACAAGAACTACGTGACCGGCGGCCACAAGTCCCGGGCCTGCCTGGTCTGGTGCCGCTTCCCGGGGAGCGAGGGCGCCAGGGGCATCGGCGCCGTCGTCGTCGACCTCGAGTCCGACGGGGTCTCGGTGGCCGGAACCCACGTGAAGATGGGGCTGCGCGGCACCAGCGAGGCCGAGCTGGCCTTCGACGACGTCTCCGTGGCCCCCGAGGACGTGCTCGTCGCCGGCGACCCGTCGAACAGCGACGCCTTCAAGGCGCTCATCTCCCACATCAACCACGAGCGGTGCGGGAACGCCGCCATGTGCGTCGGCGCGGCGCAGGGCGCCCTCGAGTACGCGGTCGAGTACATGAACGAGCGGGTCGTCGGCGGGAAGCCGCTGGCCGAGCTCCAGGGCCTCCAGTGGAAGGTGGCCGACATGGCCACCCAACTCGAGGCGGCCCGCCTCCTGCTGTACCGGGCCGTGCACCTGGCCGGTCCGGACGGCACCCCGCCGGCGCTCGAGACGGCGATGGCGAAGACGGCGGCGAACCTGGCGGCCAAGCTCGTGTGCGACGAGGCCATCCAGCTCCTCGGGGGCTACGGGTTCAGCCGCGAGTACCCGGTCGAGAGGGTCTACCGCGACATCCGCGGCCTGTGCATCGGCGCCGGCACCGTCGAGGTGCAGCGCAACCTCGTCGGCTCCCAGGTCCTCCGGGGGCGCACCACCGTGAGCCCGGGCTGGCGGAGGCCGGTCCGCTGAGCCACCCCTCGTGAGCCTGCGCCCCACCTACGAGCACCCCCGAGCGCGCGACTACCGCCGCCAGGGTGGCCCCTGGGACGTGGCGCCCCTCGACGACCTGCTCCGCGCCGCCCGCCTCCCCGGCGATCAGCCCGTGCTCGTGGACGGCGACGTGCGCCTCGACGCCCGACGGCTCGAGACGTGGGTCGCCGCGTTGGCCGGTGGCCTGCGCGCGGCCGGGGTCCGCCGGCGCGACGTCGTGGCCTGGCAGCTCCCCAACTGGTACGAGGCCGTGATCCTCTACCGGGCGTGCTGGCGGCTGGGCGCGGTCGCGGCCCCGATCCACCACCACGCCGGGCCCGGCGAGGTCGGCGCGGTGCTCGACGCCGTCGAGCCCAGGGTCGTGCTCGCCGGCCCCGACCTACCACTGCGCGACGTCGAGGGGGCCGTCGGCGTCCGGGGCGCCGGGGCCGGGTTCCACCGCCTCCTCGGCGAGCCGGTGACGGCGTCGGCCGGCCGGGCGAGCGACCTCGCCGTCGTGCTCTTCACCGCCGGCTCGACGGGCGGGCCCAAGGCGGTGCTCCACACCCAGCGGGGCCTCGCCTACAAGGGTCGCCTCATGGGAAGGGTGCACTCGCTGACCCGCGGCGACGCGGTGCTCATGCCCGCGCCGCTCGCCCACGTGTCCGGACTGCTCAACGGCGTGCTGGTCCCCGGGCTCCGCCCCATGCGGTCGGTGCTCATGGACCGCTGGGACACCGGCCGGGCGCTGCGCCTCGTCGAGCGCGAGCAGATCACGTTCATGGTCGGGCCGCCCACGTTCTTCACCGGGCTCATGGGCGCCGGCGACCTCACTCCCGAGCGCGTCTCGAGCCTGCGCCTCGTGTCGAGCGGCGGCGCCGGGGTCAGCCCGGCGTTCGTGCAGCGAGCGAGCGCGACGCTCGACTGCCGGGTGAAGCGCACCTACGGCTCGACCGAGGCCCCGACCGTGGCCACCAGCCGCCCACGCGACCCCGAGGAAGCCGCTCGGACCACCGACGGCCGGTCGACGGGAGACGCCGAGTTGCGGGTGGTCGACCCCACGACCGGCCGGGACCGGCCCCCGGGCGAGCCCGGTGAGCTGTGGCTCCGGGGCCCGGAGCTGTTCGTGGGCTACGCCGACCCTGCCCCGACGAGGGCCGCGCTCACCAAGGGCTGGTTCCGCACCGGCGACCTCGCCACGCTCGACGGCGACGGCTGGGTGACGATCGTCGGTCGCCTGAAGGACGTCATCATCCGGGGCGGGGAGAACGTCGCCGTCGCGGAGGTCGAGGCGGTGCTCGAGGCCCATCCGGCCGTCCGCCAGGCCGTCGCGGTCGGCGTCCCCGACGAGCGGCTCGGCGAGCGGGTCTGCGCGTTCGTGGTGTCCGGCGACTCCTTCGACCTCGAGGCGTGCCGGGCCTGGTTCGAAGCCCGGGGCGTCGCCCGCTTCAAGACGCCCGAGCGGGTGGTGCGCCTCGACGAGCTGCCGACGCTCGCGGCGGGCAAGGTCGACCGGGCGGCGCTGCGGCGACTGGCGGCCCGTCGCTCCTGAACCGGGCCCCGGCCCCGAGGCCGGGCCCTCACACCAGGTTCAGGTCGTCGAGGAAGCGGGCCGCGAACGGCTCGTCGCCGGTGATCTCGACGTCACGGGTGCGCCAGTCGCGCCGCTTCGTCGCCCACACCACGAGCTCGGTGGTGGTGGAGGCGACGGTGGCGGCCGCGTCGAAGGCCTCGCCGGGCTCGACGACGAGCAGGCCCCCGGGGCCGCCCGGCAGGACCCGCCACACGTTGCCCGCGGGGCCCCGGAGCCGGAGGTTGAGGGGCCGGTCGACCCAGGCCAGGGCGTCGCGGCACTGCTGGGGATCCCGCCGAGCAGCCACTCGAGGGTCGGCCCGAGGCGGAGGGCATCCGAGGGGGGCACCGGGCGGTCCAGCGGGCCGAACGGGGCGAGCAGGTCGAGCCGCAGGTGGGCGTAGTGGTCGAACACGAGGGAGTTCGCGAGCAGGTTGGCGGGGTAGGTCCCGAGGTCGCCGAGGGGGAGCCTGATCGCGCCGAGCGGCGGGACCTGGACGACGCCGAGCAGCCGGAGGGTCCGCCGGCTCCACGTCTCGTACTCGTCGAGCACCTGGCCGGTCGACCACGAGCGGCGGACGTCGACGAGCTCGTCGTTGAGCGACTCGACCCGCTCGGCCCGCATCGCCTTCCAGGCGGCGCCCGGGTCGAGCAGCAGGTGGAACAGCGAGCCCATGTGGGCCACCACGTCCCGCACGGACCAGCCGCGACAGTCGCTCGGCATCGCCCACTCCTCGGGGGTCAGGCCCCCGGCCAGGGCGAGCACCTCGCCCCGCTCGGCCCGGAGCGCCACCACCGCCTGCTTGCTCATGCCCGCCTCCCCGGTGGCCCGCCGGTCCGGCCAACCGTCCCCAATCTACGCAGTCCGCCCCGGGACGGTCTCTCGTCGGTGCCTGTCCTCAAGGTTTCGCGCGGAGAGTGACGAAAACCCGGGCATGAAGCGCCTCGCCGTCCTCACCGCCGCCGTCTCCCTGCTCGCCGCCGCCTGCGCCCAGCTCCCGGGGACGCCGAAGGAGGGGGCGCCGCCCAAGGAATCCAAGGCACCCAAGCCCGAGCACGCCAAGTTCACGAGCTCGTGCACCTTCAGCCATCGGGCGTCCGACGATCCGATCGTCTTCCCGGGGCAGGCGGGCGCCTCGCACAGCCACGACTTCTGGGGCAACGTGTCGACGAGCGCGAGCTCGACGTACGACTCGCTGCGGACGGCCCCGGCGACGTCGTGCGAACCGTCCCCGGCGGACTTCGCCGCCTACTGGATCCCGACCCTGCTGCTCGACGGGCAACCGATCCCGCCCGAGCACGTGACGGTCTACTACCGCGCCGGGGTCACCGACCTCTCCTCCATCGAGGCCTTCGCGCCCGGCCTGATGATGATCGCCGGCGATCCGCAGGCCACCGTGCCCCAGAGCTCGGGCATCGCGAGCTGGGGCTGCACCGAGGGCGGGATCCACGACGCCCACCAGGCGCCCGTGTGCCCGACCGGGGCGAAGCTCAAGCTGCAGGTCACGTTCCCGAGCTGCTGGGACAGCGCCCACCTCGACAGCCCCGACCATCGCAGCCACATGGCCTACCCGATCGCCGGGGCGTGCCCGGACAGCCACCCCGTCCCGGTGCCGAAGGTCACCTACTTCGTCAAGTACCCGATCAGCGGGGGCGACGTCACGCTCTCGTCGGGGTCCACCATGGGAACCCACGGCGACTTCGTGAACTCCTGGGACCAGGCCGAGCTGGCCCGCCGGGTGGTCGACTGCCTCCGGGCCGGGGTCCAGTGCGGCCCGGACGGCGTGCCCAAGATCTGAGCGACCGGCCCGCCGGACCGGGGGCTACCCGATGCCCGCCAGGCGACGGGCGTAGGCCATGGCCGCGGTGGGGTCGTAGGAGCGGAAGATCTGGAGCTTCTCGGCCTCGATGCTCCCCTCGGCGTGGACGGCCAGCACGGCGTGGTAGCCGCCCAGGTCGCGGGCCGTGAGGTCGGAGATGAGGTGCAGCATCCGCAGGCGGACGTCGGCCGGCGACGCGGCACGGAAGTACTTCTCGAGCACCGCCCGGATCTCGGGGTTCTCCCAGTCCTCGCCGCCGGGCCCGGTCACGAGCAGCCCACCGGCGAGGTCCTGGACGTGCTCGAGCGCCTCGTGGTACCGGGAGGCGAAGGTGTACTTCGCCATGTTGGTGGTCATCGGGTCCGGGTAGGCGATCCCGTGGGCGCCGGTCCGGCAGCGCAACGCCGCCATCTCGGTGAGCGCCCGGACCGTCTCGGCGTAGGTGATGAGCCAGGTGAGCTTCTCCCGGACGTGGCTCGCCTTCATGATCCCGTTCATCTGGGCGATCTCGCCCGCCGCGCCGACGAGCGCGTCGAGGAGCGGCAGCTTGTAGGAGACCGCGGTGAACCGGTGGTACTCGACGAACGTGAGGGCGAGCGGCCCGGCCTTCTCGTGGTCCCGGCACATGAAGACCCGGTCCCAGGGGACGAAGACGTCGTCGAAGACCGTGAGGGTCTCGACCATCTTGTACCGCGACGAGACCGGGAACTCGAAGGCGTTGCGCTCGCCCGCGGCGTAGCTGGACACGTACAGCCCGAGCCCCTCGGTGTCGAGCGGGACGGCGAAGCTCACGGCGTACTCCGCGTCGTCGGGCCCCATGGTGCGCGTGGGCAGGACGATCATCTCGTTGGCGTTCATCGACACCGACGTGTGCACCTTGGCGCCCCGCACGACGATGCCGTCGGCGTTCTGGTCCACGATCCGCAGGTAGAGGTCCGGGTCGGCCTGGGCGGACGGGCCCTTGCCGCGATCACCCTTGACGTCGGTCTGGGCCACGCAGACGGCGAGGTCGCCGTCGGCGCAGTGGCGGTAGAAGGCCCGGGCCCGCTCGAGCTCCTCGCCCTCCAGCACGCGCTGGAGGGCGAAGAGGGCGTCGGTGCCGATCTCCTTGATGAGCAGCACGACGGTCGCGGCCTCGGCGGTGGCGGCCTCGATGAGCCGTGAGCGGGCCCGCAGGTCGTCGGCGTTCCGGGGATCCGGTAGTAGGCGCTGATCTCCTCACCGGTCTCGGGATCCTCGGCGACCGCGAGGTCGCGCAGCTCGGGGCGCTCGGCCAGCTCGTAGTCGAGGGCCGCGTGCTCGACGGCGACGGCCAGATCGGGTTCGGTCGTGACGTCGTCGACCCGCTTCCCGCGGTAGAAGACCCTCCGCCCGTCGCGCAGGGACTCCCGGTACTCCTTCGCACTGCGCAGCGCCATCCTCGTGCCTCCGTCCTCGGGTCAGCGGACATCTGACGCTCAACGTGAGAGTGCCAACCGCGTGGGTCGAGTGTAGTGGAGCCCGAAGAGGCCGCGAGGGGCCGGCCGGCATGCCCTCAGCGGGCGTCGACGGCGGCGACGGCCCAGGCCCGGCCGGTCCGCCGGTCCTCCGCGGCCAGGTGCAGGTTCCAGCCGGTGAGCGGCTCCCGGGCGTCCCAGGCGTACCAGGCCAGGCGCTCGAGCGCCGCGCCGACGGCGTCGGGCGCGAGGGGCCAGTCGTCGGCCACCCCGCCGAGCGCGGCCACGGCGAACCAGGCGTCGAAGCGGCCGGTCGCGGCGCCGCGGCGCCGGCCGTGCGCGCCGCCGCTGGCGGCGGTCCACGCCATGGAGGCCAGGGCCTCGGCCGGGAGGAGCCGCGCCGCGCGCGCCCGCGGGACCCCGAGGGCGGCCACGGCGGCCAGGGCGTCGCCCCGGACGGCCACGGCCTCGGCCCGCCCGTTCGACTCGGACGTCCAGGCCACCGCCAGGTCCACGAGCGCCTGGCAGCCGAACGGGTCGGTGATCCGCTCCCCCGGCGGTGGCAGCTCGACCGGCTCGAGGCGGGGCAGCTCGGGGGTCGGGAAGTCGGCGGTGTGGGGCCGGTACGTGGCGAGCGCGTACCGGGGCTCCCAGTCCTGGAGCCGCCCCGGCAGGTCGAGCACCGGGGGCACCGGGGGCTCGGCACCGAGGTCCTCACCCCGGACCACCCGCTCGTGCGCGGCGAGGGCCGCGACCGGGCCCGGCGGCGCGTGGGGCGCGAGCTCGGCCCAGGTGTGGGTCGACGCCGCCACCTCCGAGATCGGGCCCAGCGTGAAGCGCCCGGCCCCCTCCACCAGCATGGCCCCCGCGAGCGGCGCGGGCGCCTCGAGCGCGAGCCGGTACTCGGCCAGGTGGGCCGCCGGCCAGAGCTGCTTGCCCCGCTCCACGGCCCGCAGGCAGCGGTCGCGCAACGCCAGGAGATCGGACCACTCCCGCGTGTCGCAGAGCCCGTCGACCACCCGGACCAGCTCGTCGAGGTCCCCCCGCTCGACGACCTCCCGCAGCCAACCGTCGCGCTCCACCACCGCACGCTACGCCAGAGCCGCGCGCCCACCCGGCCGCGACGCCCGGCGGATCAGATCACGCTCTCGCCCGCCTCGACCCGGGGCCGCAGGAGGGCGGCCAGCCGCTCCCGGTGGAAGGCGGCGTCGCCGAAGGTGAGCTGGTCGAGCTGCGAGCGCTTGAGGAACAGGTGGAGGTCGTGCTCCCAGGTGAACCCGATGCCCCCGTGCACCTGGAGGGCCGAGGCCATCACGCGTCGGGCCGCGTCGGAGCACCACACCTTGGCCGTGGAGGCGGCCACGGAGGCCTCGGGGCTCCCGGCACCGATGCACCACGCGGCCCAGTACGTGGTGGAGCGCATGCCCTCGACGTCGACGAGCATGTCGGCGCAGCGGTGCTTCACGGCCTGGAAGCTCCCGATGGGCCGGCCGAACTGCACGCGGTCCTTGGCGTACCCGACCGCGAGGTCGAGGACCAGCGAGGCCCCGCCGAGCATCTCGGCCGACACGAACGTGGCGCCCCGGTCGACGAGCGCGGCGACGGCGCCGGCACCGCCCAGCCGGACCGCCGGCGTCCCGTCGAGGTGCACCCACCCCAGCTCGCGGGTCCGGTCCATGGCCGGCTGGCGGGCCGGCCGGCCCGACTCGGCCTGGTCGAGCGCGAAGAGGGCGGGGCCGTCGGGTCCGGTGGCCGGGACGACCACCACGTCGGCGGAAGGGGCGTACGGCACCGGGTCCGGGCGTCCGGTGAGGACCCACCCGTCGCCGGACGGCGCCGCCCGCACCGCCCCGGGGTCCCGGCTCCACGCCACGGTGCCGACGGCCCCGTCCCCGAGGATCCGCTCGACGCGCTCGGACTGCCCGGCCCGGGCCAGCGCGCCCAGCGCCAGGACCCCGGGGACGAAGGGCGCCGGCGCCGCGTGCCGCCCGACCTCGTCGGCGAGCACGGCGACCTCCACGGCGCTCAGCCCCAGCCCACCCCGGTCCTCGGGCAGGTCGACCCCGAGCCAACCCTGTTCGACCATCGCCTCCCAGAGCTTCGGGTCGTACCCGCCGCCCTCCTCGACGACCGCGCGCACCCGCGGCATCGCGGCGAGGTCGCCGAGGAGCTCGCGTGCGCCGTCGCGCAGGGCGAGCTGGTCGTCGGAGAGCTCGAAGTCCACGACCCGAGGCTACCTGACGTCGGCGTCACCACGCGTCGGTCCCGGGCCCCGGGGCGGACCCGGCGTCCTCGGGTCGGTAGATTCGCGCGTGCCCATTCGGTCCCGTGCCCCGAACGCCGAGGAGCAGCAACCGTGAGCGAACCCCCGCCGTCCTGCGCCACGGAGAGAACGAGATCGAGCTTCCCGTCGTGCGGGGCAGCGAGGGCGAGCTCGGGCTCGAGCTCGCCAAGTTCCGGGCCCGCACGGGGATGGTGACCCTCGACCCGGGCTACGCCAACACCGCCGAGTGCCGCTCCGCCATCACCTTCATCGACGGGGAGCAGGGCATCCTCCGCTACCGCGGCATCCCGATCGAGGAGATGGCCGAGCACAACTCGTTCCTCGACACCGCGTACCTGCTCATCTACGGGGAGCTGCCGACCGAGCAGCAGCTCGACGAGTTCCGCTACGCCATCCGCAACCACACGCTGCTGCACGAGGACGCCAAGCGGTTCTTCGACGGCTTCCCCAAGGACGCCCACCCGATGGCGATCCTCTCCTCCGTCGTGAGCGCCCTCTCGACCTTCTACCAGGACAGCCACGACTCCCACGACCCCGACCAGGTCCAGCTCTCGATCGTGCGGCTCATCGCCAAGCTCCCGACGATCGCGGCGTACTCGTACAAGAAGTCGATCGGGCAGCCGTTCATCTACCCGAACAACGCGCTCGACCTGATCGAGAACTTCCTCACGATGATGTTCGCCGTCCCCTCGGAGCCCTACGAGGTGAGCCCCACCGTCGTGACGGCGCTCAAGCGACTCCTGATCCTCCACGCCGACCACGAGCAGAACTGCTCCACCTCGACCGTGCGGCTGGTGGGCTCGAGCGAGGCCAACCTCTTCGCCTCGATCGCGGCCGGGATCAACGCCCTGTGGGGCCCCCTCCACGGCGGCGCCAACCAGGCCGTCATCGAGATGCTCGAGCGCATCCGCGAGGACGGCGGCGACGTCGAGCGGTACGTGAAGATGGCCAAGGACCCCGACAACCCGTTCCGGCTGTCGGGCTTCGGCCACCGCGTCTACAAGAACTACGACCCGAGGGCCCGGATCATCAAGGCCACCGCCGACGAGGTGCTCGCCGAGCTCGGCGAGCCCGACGAGCTCATGGGCATCGCCCTCCGGCTCGAGGAGGTCGCGCTCAACGACGAGTTCTTCATCGAGCGCCGGCTCTACCCCAACGTCGACTTCTACTCCGGTCTCATCTACCGGGCCATGGGCTTCCCCACCCAGATGTTCACGGTGCTCTTCGCCATGGGACGGCTCCCGGGGTGGATCGCCCACTGGAAGGAGATGATGGGGAGCGGCGAGCGCAAGATCGGGCGCCCCCGCCAGATCTACACCGGCCCGACCGCGCGCCCGTACGTCCCGATCGAGCAGCGGGCGTAGCCCGGGCTACGGACAGGGCCTGGGGTTCAGGAGCCCGCCGAGGAGGTCGCACTCGATCGCCGGCGGGCCGAGGTCCACCGGGTCGTCCGTGCTGATCGCCGCCCGGAACGGCGCGCCGTCGCTCCAGGTCCCCATGTCGGTCAGGTCGAGGTCGCACCACTCCCCCCACCGGGCGCAGCGGGCGAGGCCGTCGACGGGGCGGAAGATGCCGTACCGGTCGAGCGCGTCCTCGGCGAAGAGCGGCAGCGGCACCGGGAGGGAGAGCGGCGTGAGGTGGTCGGACCCGAGGTTCCACCGCCCCCGGCGCTCGCCGAGCACCACCGTGTAGCGCTTGTGGTCGTCGGGGACGCCGAGGGCCCGGAACGTCTCGATGGCGATGCGGTGGTCGACGAACACGTCGTGCTCGTAGCCGCTCACGAGCACGCGGGCGTGCACCGGGAGGGCGATGGGCCCGCCGCCGACCTGGTACGAGTAGAAGGGCGCCAGCATGGCCGCCCACAGCGACCTGGTCCCCCACCCGCGCTCGGCGACGAGCTGGGTCATCCTCGGGACCATGCCGCCCCCGAAGGAGTGGCCGACCAGCCCGACGTGGTCGACGTCGACCCGGCCCGAGGCCTCCACGCCCACCCGGAAGCCCGCGTCGACGGTCCGGTACTGGAAGGAGGGTTGAAGAGGAGGCTGTAGCCCGGGTACACGACCACGAACCCGTGGCTCACGAGGTGGCGGATCAGACCGTCGTACACGATCGGGATCACGTTCGTGGCGTAGCCGTGGGCGACGAGGACGACCGGCCGGTGCGCGTCGTCGCAGCGCCCGCCCGTGGTGGCCGGCGCCCCGGTCCCGGCCGGTTCGAAGACCCAGACCCGCTGGTGGGCGTCGACCGGGCTGGGCCGGTCGAAGCCCGTCCGGCTGCACGGGCCGTCGGCGCCGGGCTGGCCGGCGGGGACCGGCCCGGGCGGCGCCGGACCGGGGAAGGCGCCCGCGGGCGGCGCCGGAGCCACGGTCGCCCCGACCGTCACGACGACCGCCGCCAGCATCGTCCGAGCCCCTCGCCTCATCGCGGCCCTCCCCGGGTCGTCGGGGCAGTATGGGGCGGATCGCCCCGCTCGTCCAGGCGCCCCAAGTTCCTGACACGTCTGTCATGGACCGGGCCGCGCCGGGTACGCTCCGGCCGATGGACCTGACCCCGACGCCGGCCGAGGAGGCGTTCCGGGCCGAGGTGCGGGCCTGGCTGCAGGAGCACCTCCCGTGGGAGTACGGCCGGGGCCTCCCGCCCCGCTTCGACGACCTCGCCGAGGAGGTGGCGTTCCTGCGCGAGTGGCAGGGGAAGCTGGCCGACGGGCGCTGGGTGGGCGTGGCCTGGCCGCGGGATCACGGCGGGCGGGGCGCCGGACCCGTCGAGCACTTCATCGTCACCGAGGAGCTCGCCCGGGCCCGGGCCCCCGAGCTGGTCGGCCGGATCGGGGTCAACCTCGTGGGGCCCACCCTCCTCCACCACGCCACCCCCGAGCAGCAGCAGCGCTGGCTCCCGGGCATCCTGTCCGCCCGGGAGCTGTGGTGCCAGCTCTTCTCCGAGCCCGGGGCCGGGAGCGACCTCGCCGCGGTGGCGACCCGGGCGACGCCGGTCGAGGGCGGCTGGTCGCTCTCCGGCCAGAAGGTCTGGACCTCCTACGCGCAGTTCGCCGACTGGGGGTCTGCCTGGCCCGCACCGACCCCGGCGCGCCGAAGCACCGCGGCATCTCCTACCTCGTCGTCGACATGCGCTCGCCCGGGGTCGAGGTCCGGCCGCTGCGGCAGCTCACCGACGAGGCGGAGTTCAACGAGGTCTTCCTCACCGACGTGTTCGTGCCCCGCGAGCACCTGGTGGGACCCGAGCACGAGGGCTGGACGGTCGCCAACTCGACGCTGTCCCACGAGCGTGGCGTCAACCCCCGCCAGCTCGTCGTCCACGTCCAGCTCGTCGAGGAGCTGCTGCGCCTCGCCGTCGGGTCGGGCGCCTACGACGACCCGCGCCTCGCGCCGCGCCTCGCCCAGGCGTACACCGAGGTGAAGCTGTTCCAGCTCCACAACTGGCGCACCCTGTCCAGGCTGGCCAAGGGCCGGGAGCCCGGCCCCGAGGGCAGCCTCCTCAAGCTGTACTGGAGCGAGATGAGCAAGCGCCTCCACGACACGGTCATGGGGGTGCTCGGCCCGGCGGCCCCGCTCTGGCGGGGCGCCGACGGGAACCCCGGCGACGGCACGTGGCAGCGCTCGTGGCTCTACTACCAGGCGTCGTCGATCTGGGCCGGCACCAACGAGATCCAGCGCAACGTCGTCGGCGAGCGGGTGCTCGGCCTCCCCCGCGAGCCCCGGCCCGGGGCGGCCCGGTGAGCGGACCGCTCGAGGGGCTCCGGGTCCTCGACCTCGGCACCCGGATCGCCGCGCCCTTCTGCGCCGGCCTCCTCGGCGAGATGGGTGCCGACGTCGTGAAGATCGAGCAGCCGGGGACGGGCGACTTCATGCGGGAGATCGGTCCGTTCGTCGAGGTACCGGGGCAGCCCCCCCACTCGCTGTTCTGGGCCGTGGAGGGTCGCGGGCGCCGCAGCGTCACGCTCGACCTGCGCCACCCGGAGGGTCAGGACCTGCTCCGGCGGCTGGCCGCCACCGCCGACGTGGTGGTCGAGAACTTCCGCCCCGGGACCCTCGAGCGCTGGAACATCGGCCCGGCCGACCTCGACCCGCGCCTCGTCGTCGTCCGGATCAGCACCTTCGGCCAGGACGGCCCCTACGCCCGGCGCCCCGGCCTCGACCGGCTCGGGATCGGCTACGGCGGCCTCCTGAACCTCACCGGCTACCCCGACCGTCCCCCCGTGCGCGTCGGGGTCACGATCTCCGACTACCTCACGGGCGTGTTCGCGGCCCAGGCCGCCACCGCGGCCCTCTACGCGCGCGACGCCCGGCGCTCCGGGCGCGGCGCCGTGATCGACGCCGCGCTCTACGGCGCGGTCCTGCGCATCCTCGAGTGGGTCGTCCCCGCCTACGACCGGCTCGGGATCGTCCGGGAGCGCGAGGGCAACCGCCTGGCCAACTCGGCGCCGCTCGACAACTACCCCACCGCCGACGGGAGGTACGTCTGTGTCGTGGCCGGCTCCGACGCCAACTTCGCCCGCCTCTGCCGGGCCATGGGGCGTCCCGACCTGCTCGACGACCCCCGCTTCACGAAGCTCGCCGACCGGGCCGCCCACGGCGACGAGATCAACGGCATCGTGGCCGGGTGGACCCGGCGCCACACCGCGGCCGAGGTGGAGGAGGCCTGCGTGGCCTGCGACGTCCCGGTGGCCACCGCGTACACGGCGGCCGACATGTTCGCCGACCCGCACTTCGCGGCCCGCGGCGACCTCGTCACGGTCGACGACCCCACCGCCGGGCCGATGCGCCAGCAGGCGCCCTACCCGCGGTTCGTGGGCCGGCCGGTCGACCCACCGCCGGGTGCTCCTCGCCTCGGGGAGCACACCCGCGAGGTGCTCGGGGACCTGCTCGGCCTCGGTGACGACGAGCTCGACGCCCTGCACGAGGCGGGGGTGATCTGATGGCGACGGTCCCGGTCACCACCGGCTTGTTCACGGTGGACGGGGACGGCGCCGGCCGGCTGCTCGGCGGGAGCTGCCGGGCCTGCGGCCGCCCTCACTTCCCCCGCCTGCCCACCTGCCCCTGGTGCTCCTCCGACGACGTCGAGGACACCACGCTCTCCGACCACGGGACCCTCTGGGGGTGGACGGCGGTCACGGCGGCGCCTCCCGGGTACCGGGGCGAGGTCCCGTTCGGCTTCGGGGTCGTCGAGCTCCCCGAGGGCCTGCGCGTCGTCACCCGGCTCACCGAGGCCGACCCGGCCCGGCTCCGCTCCGGGCAGCCGGTCCGGCTCGTCGTGGTCCCCCTGCACACCGACGAGGCCGGCGACACCGTCGTCACCTACGCCTTCGCACCGGCCGGGGAGCCGTCGTGAGCGCCGGCGTGGAGGTCGCCGGGGTCGGCCTCCACCCCTTCGGCCGCTTCGGCGAGAAGACGGTCACCGAGATGGCCGTCGAGGCCGTGCGGGCCGCCCTCGCCGAGGCCGGGATCGGCCGGGGCGGGTTCCAGGCCGCCTTCTGTGGCACCGTCTACTCGGGGGTCGCGGCCGGACACAAGGTCCTCGGGGCCCTGGGGATGACGGGCGTCCCGATCGTCGACGTCGAGGCCGGCTGCGCGAGCGGGGGTGCCGCGCTGATGCTGGCCGCCGGGGCCATCCGGGCCGGCCAGTACGACTGCGTCCTGGTGTTCGGGCAGGAGAAGATGCCCAGGGGCGTCATCCGCTCCTCCTTCTTCGAGCCCTGGCGGGAGGAGGCCGGGCTCGCCGCCACACCCGCGTACTTCGCCCTGCGGGCCCAGCGGCTCATGCGCGAGTCGGGGGTCACCAAGGAGCACCTGGCCCGGGTGGTGGTGAAGAACCGCCGCAACGGGGTCGGCAACCCCGACGCCATGTTCCGCTCCGCGGTGAGCGTCGAGGAGGTCCTCGGCTCGCGGCTGGTGTGCGAGCCGCTGCACCTCTTCATGCTCTGCTCCCCCAACGAGGGAGCCGCCGCGGTCGTGCTGCGCCGGGTGGGGGGAGGCCGGGCCCCGGTGACGCTGCGGGCGGCGGTGCTGCGCTCCCACCTCCCGGGCAACGTGCTCGGCGAGGCGACGCCGCTCAGCGGGCTCGCCGCCGACGACGCCCCGGCCCCCACGACGCTCGCGGCGACCGACGCCTTCACCGCGGCCGGCCTGGGCCCCGACGACGTCGACGTCGTCGAGTGCCAGGACACCGACGCGGCCCGGGAGCTGCTCTCCTACGAGGAGCTGGGGCTCGTCCCCCGGGGCGGTGCCGCGAGGGCGGTCGCGGACGGGCTCACCGAGATGACCGGGGCGCTCCCCGTGAACCCCAGCGGCGGCCTGCTCTCGAAGGGGGAGCCGCTGGGGGCCTCGGCGCTCGGCCAGGTCGTCGAGCTGACCCGCCAGCTCCGGGGCGAGGCGGGCCCCCGCCAGGTCGAGGGGGCCCGGGTAGGGCTCGGGCACACCGTCGGCCGGGGCGCCAACGCCTCCGTCGTCGTCCTCGCCCGCTGAGCTCCCCGAACCGTCAGCCGAGGCGTCGGTTGTACTCCTCGATCGCCGCGTCGGCGTCCTCCTGGGCCTGGGCCAGCGCCGCCGCGGGCGTCACCCCCTGGGTGAGCATGGCCGTGAGCCCGTCGCGCACCGCGTCGCGCACGCCCTGGTAGTCGCCGATCACGGCTCCGACCGTGGCCTCGTCGACCGGTCCGGTCTCGAGCTGGTCGAAACCGACCCGGAAGCCGGGCTGCTCGGCCCAGAACGCCTGCACCCCCGGGTCGTCGGCCACCGACCGGCGGGTCGGGACGGCGCCGGTCCCGAGGTGCCAGCGGACCTGCTGCTCCGGTGCCGAGAGGAACTTCACGTACTCCCACGCGGCCGCCACCCGCTCCGGGAGGCCCCGGTCGGGCAGCCACAACGAGCCGTCGCCGACCGGCACGCCGCCCCCGGGTTCGAGGCCGGGGAGGGGTGCCACCCCCATCTCGACGTCGGGGAACTGCCCGGTGCCGAGCACGGCCAGGATCCGCCCGAGGATCGACGACGCCTCGACGGTCATCGCCGCCTGGCCGCCCCCGATCGCGAAGAGGTGGTCCGCGCTCTCGGGGTCGGCGGAGGTCGTGATGGCCAGACCGTCGTCGACCATCTCCCTCCACCAGGTCCACAGCTCGAGGCCGGTCTCGTTGTCGAGCAGCGCCTGCGTGGCGCGTGCGTCACGCCCGTTCCCGTTGTCCACGTAGGGCTGGCCCGCCTTGGCGTACCAGAACTCGTTGAGGTACCCGAGCGGTCGCAGCGCGATCCCGCTCTCGGCCGCCCCCGAGGCGACGATCGCCTCCGAGGCCTCCCGCACCTCCGCCAGCGTGGTCGGGGGCCGGTCGGGGTCGAGGCTCGCCGCCTCGAAGGCCCTGCGGTTGTAGTAGAGGACGACGTTCGACACGTGCCAGGGCATGGACCGCAGCACGTCCTGGGTCGTGTAGTAGGCGAGCGCCCGGGGGAGGAAGTCCGAGACGTCGTAGTCGTCGGCTTCGACGCACGCCTGGAGCGGCACCGTGCTCTGCGAGTCGACGAGCGTCTGGACGGTCGTCTCCTCCATCTGAACGAGGTCGGGGAGGTCGCCGCTCGTGAGACCGGCCTTGTACTTGGTGAGGGTGTCGACGTACCCGGTCTGGGCCACGAGCTCGACCCGTACGGCGTCCTGCGACGCGTTGAACTCGGCGGTCAGCTCGCCGAGCAGGGCCTCGTTCTCGCCCGCCTGGTTGTGCCAGAAGACGACCTCGACCGGCTTCGTGGCGCCCTCGAGCGCATCGAGCGGGCAGAGCGCGGCCAGGCCGTCGCCGCCGTCCTCCGGCGCCCCGGTCCCGTCGCCGGCGCCGTCGTCGTCACCGCCCCCGCACGCGGCGAGGAGCCCGAGGACCAGCGCCACGGTCAGGTGGAGCGTGCGTCGACGCATGAGAGCCTCCCCGTCGTCTCACCCGAGCCGGGAGTTGTACTCCTGGACGACCTCGTTCGACCCCTGGGCCGCCGCGGCCAGCGCCTGGTCGGGTGGCGTGCCCTGGGTGAACATCGACTGCATCGCCTCGACGACCACCCTGCGCTGGTTCGAGAAGTCGCCGATCAGGGGCCCGGCGGTGGCCACGTTGTTGGGTCCGGTCGAGAGCTGGTCGTAGGCGACCTTGAACCCGGGGATCCGCTCCCAGAGCTCCTGCACCTGGGGCAGCTCGGCCGCCGACCTCGTGATCGGGATGTAGCCGGTCCCCGCCGCCCACTCGGCCTGGGACTCGGGCTCGTTGAGGAACTTGGCGAACCGCCACGCCGCCTCCTGCTCGGCCGGGGTGCCCGTGTCGAGGATGAACAGCGAGCCGCCGGCCACGAACGTGCCCCCGTCGCCCTCGGGACCAGGAAGCGGCGCCACGCCGAGGCCCTCGAGCCCCACCTCGGGGAAGCCGCCGGCCTCGAGCACCTGCACCGCGGTGCCGAGCACCGCCGAGGTGTCCATCGTCATCGCCGCCCCGAGGTTCCCGAGGGCGAGCACGTTGTCGAACCCGGTCCGCGACGCGGGCTGGGCGAGCCCGTCGGCGACCATCGAGGACAGCCACGTGAAGATCTCCAGCCCGACCTCGTTCTCGAAGACGACCTCGGTCGCCCGCTCGTCGCGCCCGTTCCCGTTGTTCACGTAGGGCTCCCCGGCCATGGCCATCCACTGCTCGAGGTACCAGGGGTCCTGCTTGAAGGCGAGGCCCACGGGGGCCGCGCCCGCGTCGACGACGGTCTGCGAGGCCTCCCGCAGCTCGTCGAGGGTGGAGGGCGGGTTCTCCGGGTCCAGGCCGACCTGGGTGAACATCTTCTTGTTGAAGTACAGGACCGGGTTCGAGACGTTGAACGGCATCGGCCAGAGGACGCCCTGCACCGAGTAGTAGTCGATCACCCGGGTCAGGTGGTCGGAGAGGTCGTAGCCCTCGTCGTCGACGCAGCTCTGGGCGGGCAGGGCGGCCCCCGAGTCCACCATGAGCTGGGTGGCGGTGTCCTCGAGCTGGATGAGGTCGGGGAGGTCGCCGCCGCCGAGCCCGGCCTTGAACTTGGTGAGCGTCTCGTCGTAGCTCGGCTGCTGGAGCAGGCTCACGACGACGTCGCCCTGGGACTCGTTGAACCGGGCGGCGAGGGCCTCGAGGGTGGTGAGGTTCTCCTCGGCCATGGAGTGCCACATCGTGATCTCCACCGGCGTGGCCCCGGCCTCGTCGATCGCGCCCAGCGGGCAGGGCGGGAGCTCGGGCGCGCCGCCGTTCGCCTCACCGTTGCCCCCGTTGCCCCCGTTGCCCCCGTCGCCTCCGGCGCCGTCGTCGTCGCCACCGCCGCAGGAGACGAGGGCGAGCCCCGCGACGAGGCCGAGGGCCAGGATGCGCTTCCATCGAGCCATGGTCACTCCCGGGTCGGTCGGGTCAGCCCTTCACGGCGCCGGCCGTGAGGCCACGCACGAGCTGCTTGGAGAACAGGACGAGGAGGATGAACAGCGGGATGGACGCCAGCACCGTACCGGCGAACGTGACGTTGATCTGGTCGATGCTGGTCCGGCTGAGCTGGCGGAGCCCCACCTGCACCGTGCGGAGCCGATCGTCCCTGGTCACGACGAGGGGCCACAGGTACTGGTTCCAGGCCGAGAGGAACGAGAACACGGCCAGCGCGGCGACGGCGGGCCGGTTCAGCGGCACGACGACCCGGGCCATGAAGCGCCAGTGGCCGTAGCCGTCCAGGGCCGCGGCGTCGCGCAGGTCCCGGGGCACGGTGAGGAACGCCTGGCGGAGCAGGAAGGCCCCGAAGCCCGTGGCGAGGAACGGGACGATGAGCCCGGCGTAGGTGTCGTACCAGCCCAGGTCGACGATCGTCTGGAGGTTGTTGAAGAACACGACCTCGAACGGGACCATCATCGTGGCGAGGAAGAGCACGAAGATCGTGCGCTTGAAGGGGAACGCGAGGAAGGCGAAGGCGTAGGCGGCGAGGATCGCGGTGACCACCTGGCCGACGGTGATGGAGATCGTCTGGACGAAGCTCGTGAAGAGGTAGTCGCCCAGGTGCCCGTCGGTCCAGGCCGTGGAGTAGCTGTCCCACTGGGGGTTCTCGGGGAAGAGCGTCGGTGGCTTGGCCGCGATGACGTCGGGGCGCAGCAGCGAGTTCACGATCGTCATGTAGATGGGGAACAGGATGACCGCGGCCAGGAAGGTCAGGAGCACGTAGCGGGCGACGAGCCCGGCGGTCCTCCGGCCCCGACCGCGGCCCACCGTGGGCCGGGACGGGAGCGCGGTGGGAGCCTCGAGCGTGGCCTCAGCGCTCATAGGACACCCTCCGCTCGACGAAGCGGAGCTGCAGGAGCGTGAGCACGAGCACGATGGCGAACAGCGCGATGGCGAGCACGGCGGCCACCCCGTCGTTCTGCTTCTGGAACACCGTGGTGTAGATGCTGTAGACGAGGACGTTGGTCTTCTTGAGCGGGCCCCCCTCGGTGAGCAGGTCGATCTGCCCGAAGGCCTGGAAGGCGATGATCGAGCCCACCACCACCGCGAAGAAGATCGTCGGGGACAGCATCGGGAGGGTCACGTGGCGGAACCGGGCCCAGGCTCCGGCTCCGTCGACCTCCGCGGCCTCCAGGAGCTCGTCGGGCACCGCCTGCAGCCCGGCGCTCATGAGGATGAACGACAGCCCGAGGTTCTGCCAGACCGTGACCACCGAGACGGCCACGAGCGCCCACCGGGGGTCCTCGAGGATCCCGACGCCCCCTCGCGGCCCAGGTAGTAGTTCACCAGGCCGATCTGGGGGTTCATGAGGGTGAAGAAGATCACCGAGGCCACGGCCACCGACGTGGCCACCGTCGAGGAGAAGACCAGGCGGTAGACGGCGATCCCCCGCAGCCGCTGGTGGGCGAGGACGGCGAGGGCCAGCCCGAGCACGATCCCCGCCGGCACCGTGTAGAGCACGAACAGCACGGTCACCTTGAGGCTGTTCGTGAAGTCGCTCGACGTGAGCACGTCGCCGAACTGGTCGAGACCGACGTAGCGCTTCGGCATCCCCGGGAAGGGCGGGGTGCGGTAGAAGGCGAGGTAGAAGTTGCGCAGGAACGGGTAGAAGATGAAGACCCCGAAGACGAGCATGGCGGGGAGCACGAGCAGGTAGCCGAGCCCGGCCTCCCGGATCCGCCGCCTGCGCCTCGAGCGGGGTGGCCGGGCCACCGCCGCGTCCGCGACGGCCTGCTCCGCCGCGGTGGCGGGGGTCGGGTCACCCGTCCACCCGCCGGCGGGTCGCGGCGTCGAAGACGTGGAGGTCCCCCGGGTCGGCCGAGAGCCGGACGCGGGCACCGTCGGCGGGGGCCTGGTCGGAGGATGGCTGGCGGACGATGACGAGCTGGCCGTCGTCGAGGCGGCACGCCAGGTGGCGCTCGTGGCCCAGCGACTCGACCACGCTCACCGTCGCCCGCACCGGCCCGTCGTCGACCCGGAGGTGCTCGGGCCGCACGCCGACCACGACCTCGGTGACGTTCCCGGCGCTCACCGCCCCGGCCACGGGCGGGGGCAGGGGGATGACCCCGCCCGAGATCTCGACGGCGAGGCCCTCCCCGTGGGCCACGACCCGGCCGTCGACGGTGTTCATCGGCGGGCTGCCGATGAAGCTGGCCACGAACAGGTTGGCGGGCCGGTCGTACACCGCCTGGGGCGGACCGAGCTGCTGGAGCACGCCGTCGTCGAGGATCGCGATGCGGTCGCCCATGGTCATGGCCTCGACCTGGTCGTGGGTGACGTAGACCACGGTGGTGGCGAGGCGGCGGTGGAGCTCGACCAGCTCGGCCCGGGTCTGGATGCGCAGCTTCGCGTCGAGGTTCGAGAGCGGCTCGTCCATGAGGAACGCCTCGGGCCGGCGCACGATCGCCCGGGCCAGGGCCACCCGCTGGCGCTGGCCCCCCGAGAGCTGGGCCGGCTTCCGCTCGAGGAGGCCCTCGAGGCCGAGGGCCCGCACCGCCTCGGACACGAGCCGGCCGCGCTCCTCGGCGGGGACCCGCCGGGACCGCAGGGGGAACTCGATGTTCCGCCGGACCGTCATGTGGGGGTAGAGCGCGTAGCTCTGGAAGACCATGGCGACGTCACGGTCCTTGGGCTCGACGTCGTTCACGATCCGGTCACCGATGCGGATGACGCCCTCGGTCGGCTCCTCGAGCCCGGCGATCATGCGGAGCGCGGTCGACTTCCCGCACCCTGACGGGCCCAGCAGGACGAGGAACTCCTCGTCGTGGACCTCGAGGTCGAGGTGGTCGACGGCCGCGAGGTCGCCGTAGCGCTTGGTGACCCCCTCGAGGGCGACCCTGCCCACGATCACCTCCGGATGGACGGAGCGGGCCCAGGATAGGCCCGCACACGGGCTCCCCACCGGATCCGTTCGCGTGGTCACCGGGCGGGCGCGCCGTCAAGGAACCGGGAGGAAACGACGACAAACTACGCTGTTGCTGCACCTCGCTCCGGTGTCGGGGCAGGGAGGAGGAGCGTGACCGAGGCGCGGACCGCGCGGCCACCCCGCGTCGATGCCACATCTGGCGCCCTGGACGCGGCTGCGGACCTTCCGTCCCAACGCGCCTCGGACCCGGTGCGGCTCGGGAGCTGGTTCGCCGACCTGCGGACCGGTGAGCGCTCCTGGTCCGACGGTCTCCACCGCCTGCTCGGCGTCGAGCCCGGGGACGCGCCGGCCACGCTGGCGACGATCCTCGAGCGAGCCCATCCCGACGACCGCGCCCGCCTGCGCCGGGCGGTCCGCGACGCTCTGGCGGCGGGCCGGGAGTCCGAGCCCTTCGAGTGGCGAACCGTCCGGCCCGACGGCACCGTGCGGACCCTGCGGGCCGCGGCGGGCTTCGGGACGGACCCGGGTCGGGCGTCGACCCACTTCTTCGGGGCCGTCGAGGACGTGACCGACCGGCACCGGGCCGAAGACGTCCTCCGGCGCCGGGCCGAGATCGAGGCGATGATCTCCCGGTGGTCCCGCCGGTTCCTGATCCAGGGCAGCGGAGACCTCGACGCGGCCATCGTCGAGGGGCTGGCGGACCTGGCCGGGACGGTCGAGGCCGACGGGGCGGCCGTCGTCCAGCGGTCCGAGGAGCACGGCCTCGTCATGACCCACGAGTGGCACGACCCGACCATGGCCCCGCCCGAGCTGCCCCGCGACGTCGCCCGGGGCTCCTTCCTCTGGATGCACGGGTCGCTCGTCCGGGACGAGCCGGTCGTCCTGCGAGCCTGGGAGATCCCCCGCGACGCGGTCGAGGAGGCCGACGCCTTCCGGCGGTCGGGTGCCCTGGCCACGGCGTCCATCCCGGTGGTCCTGGACGGGAACGTCGGCGGCATCGTCGTCCTCCTGTGGCGCCGGACGATGCCGGCGGTCACCGCCGACGAGCTCTCGCCCCTGCGCGTGCTGGGGACATCGTCCTCGTGGGCCTCGAGCGCCGGCGGGCCGACGAGGAGCGCCGCCGGACCGAGGAGCGCTTCGGTGCGCTCGTGCAGCACTCGAGCGACCTCGTCGTCGTCCTCGATGCCGACGGCACCCTGTCGTACGTGAGCCCGGCGGTGCGGAGGATCCTCGGTCGCGACCCCGAGGCCCACGTCGGCACCAGCGTCTTCGAGCTCCTCCATCCCGCCGAGCGGGACTCCGCCCGAGCCGCCCTGGCCGAGACCGTGCGGACCGCCGGCGTGAAGGAGCTCCTCGACGTGCGGGTCGCGCACGCCGACGGGTCCTGGCGGAAGCTCGAGATCGTCGCCAACAACCTCCTCGCCGACCCCTATGTGGGAGCCGTGGTCGTCAACGCCCGCGACGTCACCGAGCGGCTGCGGCTCGAGGAGCAGCTCCTCCAGTCCCAGAAGATGGACGCCGTCGGCCGGCTCGCCGGTGGGATCGCCCACGACTTCAACAACCTCCTGACCGCCATCACCGGCTACACCGCGCTGCTCCTCGAGGACCTCGGCCCGCGCGACCCCCGCCGGCCCGACCTCGAGGAGATCGACGCGGCCGCCGACCGGGCGAAGGCCCTGGTGGACCAACTCCTCTCCTTCAGCCGGCGCAAGGTCGTCCAGCCGGGGACCTTGGACCTCAACGAGGTCGTGACGTCGATGGAGTCGCTGCTGCGACGGCTGCTACCGGCCGACATCGACCTCCGGACCGAGCTGGCCCCCGGTCGGCCCGCGGTCCGGGCCGACCGGAGCCAACTCGAGCAGGTCGTCCTCAACCTCGTGGTCAACGCGCGCGACGCGATGCCCGACGGGGGCCGCCTCGTGGTCGCGACCCGGCGTACGGACCCGCCCGAGGACCGCCACGAGGAGGTCGTCCTCTCGGTGACCGACGACGGCGTCGGCATGGACGCCGAGACCCGCCAGCAGATCTTCGAGCCGTTCTTCACGACCAAGACCCGGGGCCGGGGCACCGGTCTCGGGCTCTCCACGGTCTACGGGATCGTGACCCAGGCCGGCGGGCGGATCGCGGTCGAGAGCGCCCCCGGTCGGGGGAGCGCGTTCCACGTCCACCTCCCCGCGTCCCGGCGGGCCGCGGTGGCCCGGGCCGGTGCGCCCCGCGCGCGTGACCCGGGGCCCCGGGGCCACGAGACGGTGCTCGTCGTGGAGCACGACGAGCACGTGCGCGCCCTGGTGCGGGAGGTGCTGGCCCGCCACGGGTACTCGGTGCTCGATGTCGCCGACCCCGATCGGGCCTGGGCGCTCGTCGCCGCGAGCGAGCGCCCCGTGGACCTGCTCCTCAGCTCAGCCGTGCTCCCGGGGGTCTCGGGCCCCGAGCTCGCCCGGCGGCTGCGAGCGGTCCACCCCCGGCTCGAGGCCCTCTTCGTCTCGGGCGCACCGAACGAGACCGCCGGCGAGCCCCTCGCCCCCGCGGAGGTCCTCCTCAAGCCGTTCCGGCCCGACCAGCTCGTGCACCGGATCCGCGAGGTCCTGGAACGCCGTGGGCGCTGACCCGCCCGAGCAACCGGGCCTCGAGCCGGTCGACGGCACCGTCCTCGTCGTCGACGACGACGAGGCCGTCCGCCGCTTCTTCGTCCGGGCCCTGCGGCGGGCCGGGCTGGCCACCGTCGAGGCCGCCGACGGGCAGGAGGGGCTGGAGGCCGTCGCGCGCGACCTCCCCTCGGTGGTCCTCCTCGACAGCCACATGCCCGGGCTCACCGGCCTGGAGATGCTCCGCGAGCTCCGGCGGGAGACCCGGACGGCCACCCTCCCCGTGATCCTCGTCACCGGTCAGGCCGACATCGACGACCGGGTCGGGGGGTTGGAGGCCGGGGCGAACGACTACGTCACGAAGCCGGTCCACCCCGAGGAGCTCGTGGCCCGGGTCCGGGCCCAGCTCAGGGGCCAGGGCGCCTGGCGCGCCGCCATGGAGCGCCGGTGGGAGGAGCGGGCGTCGATCGTCGACGCGCTCACCGCCATCCCGCTCGACGGCTCGGCCGAGGACATCGGGGAGCTCGTCTGCCGGGAGCTGGCCGCCCGCTCCCGGAGCGACAGCGCGGCCATCTTCGTCGTGACCGGTGACGAGCAGGTCGCCCCGCTCGCCGGCGCCGGGTTCCCCGGACCCTTCACGAGCGCCGGCCGGGCCCTCGCCGACGGGCTGGGCCAGACCCTTCGGGGCCGGGCTCCCGAGGGGGCCTTCACCTACCGGGCCTCCGGGATGGGGCCCCTGATCGACGGGACCCCGCTCGCCTGCGCCCCGCTGCGGATCCGGGGCAAGCTGCTCGGGCTCCTCGTGCTGGGGACCACGACGCCGGCCGAGCCGGGCGCGCTGGCCGGCAACACCCTCGCCACGGCCATCGACCTGGCTCCGGTGGTCGCGGCGCTGCTCGCGCCGGCGCTCGAGCACCACGGCTCGCTGGCGGGCCCCCGCCACGTCATCCAGCGGGTGGTGGTCGAGCGGTCGTTCGGCACGGTCTTCCAGCCCGTGGTGTCCTTCGAGGACTGGCAGACCGTGGGCTTCGAGGCGCTGACCCGGTTCTCCGACGGCGTCCGTCCCGAGATCCGCTTCGCCGAGGCCGGCCGGCTGGGGATCGGTCCCGAGCTGGAGCAGGCGACGATCGAGCACGCGCTCGCCGAGGCGACCCGCCTGCCCGAGGGCCTCTTCGTGAGCCTGAACGTCTCGTCGACGCTCCTCGTCACGAGCGACCTCGTCAACGACCTGCTGTCGGCCCACGACCGGCCGCTCGTGCTCGAGCTCACCGAGCAGGAGCGGGTCGAGGACTACGAGGCGCTCCGCCGCGCCCTGCAGCGTCTCAAGCCCGGGACGCGCCTCGCCGTCGACGACGCCGGGGCCGGGTACGCGAGCCTCCGGCACATCCTCGCCCTGCACCCGGCGTTCATCAAGCTCGACGCGAGCTGGGTCCGCGACCTCGACCACGACAGCGCCCGGCAGGCCCTCGTGGCCGGGCTCGGCTACTTCGCCAGCTACACCGGCTGCCAACTCGTGGCCGAGGGGATCGAGACCGAGCGCGAGATGGCGGCCCTGCGCGACCTCGGGGTGCAGCTCGGCCAGGGGTACCTGTTCAGCATGCCGCTCCCCGCCGAGGAGCTGGCCCGGTCCTGAGCCCGGCCGCCCGGAGATGCCCTCGCGTCATCGGGCGCGCAGGAACCACCCGCGCGGGTCCCAGCCCCGCAGCGCCGCCAGCTCCTCGGCGCCCGGCGCGGGGAGCTCGGCCACGTCCGCGGCGATCGCCAGCTCCCAGCCGCAGGCGGCCCGGGCCGCGGCCACCCGGTCGGCGACGGAGCCCGGCCCCCGGGGCACGGCGGTGAGGACGAGCTCCCCGCCGTCGAGGACCCCGGGCTTCTCGAGCAGGCCCAGGTCGGTGACGAGGGCCCGGACCGTGTGACCCGGCGACGTCACGTACCCGCACCGGTCCGGGGTCCGCTGGGGGTGAGCGTCGCCACCACCACCGACTCGGCCGCCACGCTGGCCACGTCGTTGCCCCCGCCCGACCCCACGAGGAAGGGCCCGCCGGGGACGAGCGTGGAGTTCACGTTCCCCCACCGGTCGACCTGGGCCCCGCCCAGGCACGCCACCGTGGTGGTCCCCGGACCCCCGACGAGCGTCCCGAGCACCATCGAGGCGTCCGCGAGCATCGCCGCCGACGGGAAGTTGCGGTGGTTGAGCACGAACGGGTCCGCGGGCGTGGGCTCGTAGCCCCACAGGCCGATCTCGGCCGTGAGCTGCACGTGGGAGCCCGCGGCCCGGGCCCGGCGCACGCCGAGCCAGGCCGACAGGTTGGCCACGCCCGCCCCCGCGAGCACCGCGTCGGCCCCGAGGGCCAGCACCCGCTCGGCGAGGTAGCGGGCCCCGAACGTGGCGGCCGCCTCCCAGCGGTTCGGCGGGGCGTCGAGGTCGGGCGGGAAGGCCACCTGGTCGTCACGCCAGGACCCCGGGTCGGCGCGACCGCGCAGGAAGCGGATCCGGTCGGCCCCGAGCCGGTCGAGGTACTCCCCGTGGTCGGCCACCTCGAGGACCCGGTGGCGGACCCACGCGTCGAAGTCGTCGCGGCGGGTGGCGTCACGGGCCTCGACCCAGAACTCGTAGTCCTCGCCGTACCCCTCGACGGGTAGGCCCCGGGCGAACAGCCCGCCCGGGTGGGCCCCCATCGGCACCTCGCAGACCGCCAGGACCCGGTGGGCGGGGATGCGGACCTGCGGCGACCAGTCCGTGAGGTCGTCGACCACCCGCTCCACGGTCACCACCGCTCCCCGCCGGGCGGCCAGGGCCCCCCACACGCCCTCGAGCAGCGGCGGGTTCACCGCCACGTTCCCCTCGCGGTCGGCGACCGCGGCGTGGAGCAGGGCCACGTCGGGCACGAGGGGCGCGAGCAGGCCGACCTCGCCGAACGGCGTGTCCACGCGGGCGTACCCCGGGTTCTCCTCCATCGAGGACCGGTGGATCGACCGGGTCGTCACCGCCGGCAGGCCACGCGCCGCGGCCTCGAGCCGCTGCGCGAAGGCGAGGAAGGACCAGTGCTCGACCTCGACCTCGCCCCGCTCGTAGGCCGCGGCGAAGATCGGGTTGGGCGTGAAGTTGGGGAAGGTGTCGCCCGAGTAGCCGGTGACGACCCGGCGCACCATCCCGCCACGGAAGAAGAGCGTCCCCAGGCTCGACAGGCTCAGCATGACGAGGGTGAATCCCGGGTCTCGCCCCCACCACTGGCGGACCACCTCGTAGGCGGCCGCGGTCCAGCGGGTGTGGCCCACGACCAGGTGGAGGGCGTCGCCGGGCCGCACGTGCTCGGCCACCGCGTCGCGCAGCGAGGGTCGTCGGTCGACCGGCATCGCGCGGACGCTAGACGGGATCGAGGATCAGGTCGGCGAGGCGATGACGCTGGAAGCCCTGGTAGCCGAGCAGGGCGTCGTTCATCTTGGCCCGCTTGTAGAAGAGGTGGGCGTCGCAGTCCCAGGTGAAGCCGACCCCTCCGTGGATCTGGATGTCCTCGCCGGACACGTGCACCGCGGCCTCGGCGACGTAGCCCTTGGCCATGGCCGCGGCCCGCTCACGAGCGGGGTCGTCGGCGTCGGACGCCCAGGCCGCGTAGTGCACCCCCACGCGGGCCAGCTCCACCCGGTGGAGCATGTCGACGGCCTTGTGCTTGATGGCCTGGAAGCTGGCGATGGGCCGGCCGAACTGGACCCGGTGCCTGGCGTACTCGACGGCCAGCTCCCACGAGCGCTCCGACGCCCCGACCAGCTCGGCGCACAGCATCACCGCGGCGTCGTCGACGACGCGCCGCCACAGGGCCGTGTGGTCGCCGCCCGGGCCGACCGGGACCGCCCGGCGCCCGTCGAGCACCAGCCGGGCGACCTTCCGGGTGGGGTCCAGGGCCGGGACGGGCTCGGCCCCCGGGGCCTGGAGCAGGAACGTCCCGAGCCCCTCCTCGGTGCGGGCCACCACGAGGGCCCAGTCCGAGGTGTGACCGTCGAGGACGATCGGCTTGTGCCCGGTGAGCAGCCAGTCGGGCCCCCGGCGCCGGGCCCGGGTCCGGATCCGGGTGACCGGGTCGCCGTGGCCCTGCTCCTCGAGGGCGACCGTCCCCCGTACCGTCCCCGAGGCGAGGGCCGGGAGGAGGTCGGCGACGCCGAGGCGGGAGGCGGCGAGCGTGGCGAGCACGGCCGAGGAGAAGAAGGGCCCGGGGAAGGGCACCCGGCCCATCTCCTCGAGCACGACCACCATGTCGACGAGGCCGAGGCCGAGCCCGAGCCCGCCGTGCTCCTCGGGGACGAGCAGGCCGGGCCAGCCCAGCTCGGCGATCCGCCCCCACATCCCGGGCGTGATGCCCGCCTCGTCGTCGGCCATGGCGCGCACGTAGCCGCCCGGGGCCTGCGCCGCGAGGAAGCCGCGCACGGCGTCTCGCAGGGCGTCCTGCTCGGGGCTGAAGGTGAAGTCCACGCGTCCGGGCTCCTCGGAGGGTGCGGAACCGGTCTTCCGAAACCTGACATGCACGTTAGTCTTCCGGTCCCACCTGCCGCTACGCTGCCGGCATGGACTTCGCGTACACCGCCGACGACCTCGCCTTCCGCGAGGAGCTGCGGGCCTGGCTCGACGAGCACCTGCCGAAGTTCCTGGCCGAGTGGGGGGCCGAGGAGGACTCCGGAGCGGAGGGCGGCGAGGGGGCCGGCCGCCGGGGCATCGCGCGCACGCAGGCCCGCCGGCGCGAGTGGCAGCGGCGCCTGCACGAGGGGCGGTGGGCGGCCATCAACTGGCCGGCGAGCTGGGGCGGTCGCGAGGCCACGCCGACCCAGAACCTCATCTACTCCGAGGAGATGGCACGGGTCCGGGCCCCGGGGATCTTCAACGCCAACGGGATCTGGCAGATCGGGCCCATGATCATCCGCTGGGGCACGCCCGAGCAGCAGGAGCGCTGGCTGCCCGGCATCCTCGACGCCGACGAGCACTGGTGCCAGGGCTTCACCGAGCCCGAGGCCGGCTCCGACCTCGCCAACCTGCGCACGACGGCCGTGCGCGACGGCGACGCGTACGTGGTGAACGGCCAGAAGATCTGGATCACCACGGCCCACCTCGCCCGCTGGGGCCTGTTCCTGCTCCGCACCGATCCCACGGCGATCGAGCGGGGCGCGAAGCACGAGGGCATCACCGCGTTCGTCGTCGACATGGAGACCCCGGGCATCGAGTGCCGGCCGATCAAGGACATCGTCGGCGACGAGATGTTCGACGAGGTGTTCTTCACCGAGCGCGCGTGCCCGCCGACTGCCGACTCGGCGGCGAGGGCGAGGGCTGGCAGGTGGCCATGGGCACGCTCGGCCACGAGCGGGTCGGCACCGCCGGGCTCGCCATCGCCATGGCTGCCGACCTCCAGGCGATGGTCTCGGCCGCCCGGTCGGTGAACCCCGGCGCCCTCGACGACCCCGCCATCCGGGAGCGGATCGCGAGGGCCTGGACCGACATCGAGCTCACCAAGCTGCTCAACTACCGGGCCCTCACCAAGATCCTCCGGGGCGAGAGGAACTGGCCCGAGGTCCCCCTGGCCAAGCTCCAGTGGTCGTACCTGGCCCAGACCCTCGCCGAGCTCGCCGTCGACCTCCTCGGCCCGGCGGGGGTGCTCGCCCGGGGCGGGCCCGACGCGGTCGACGGCGGGAGCTGGACCCGGCTCTACTCGTTCCAGCGCTACACCACGATCGGTGCGGGCGCGACCGAGGTCCAGAAGAACATCATCGCCGACCGGGCCATCAAGCTGCCGCGGCGGTAGGAGCGCAACCGGGGCCCGGGGGACCACCGTGAAGCTGGGGATCGTCACGCCGGTCGTCACGCTCAACCCGCGAGCCCACGCGCCCTGGGAGGAGACCGCCGGCGTCGACGAGCTCGTCGCCGTCGCCCGCGAGGCCGACGGCCTCGGCTACGACTTCCTCACCTGCTCCGAGCACGTCGCCGTCCCCGAGGCGGTGGCCCCGCTGCGCGGCTCGCGCTACTGGGACCCGGGCGTCACCCTCGGCTTCCTCGCCGCGGTGACCGAGCACGTGCGCCTGGCCACCTACGTCCTCGTGCTCGGCTACCACCACCCCCTCGAGCTGGCGAAGCGGTACGGCACCCTCGACCGGGTCTCGGGTGGCCGCCTGGTGCTCGGGGTCGGGGTCGGGTCGCTACGGGAGGAGTTCGAGCTCCTCGGGGCCGACTTCGAGGGCCGGGGCGAGCACGCCGACGACGCGCTGCGGGCCCTGCGGGCCTCGCTGTCGCGGCCGCGGCCCGCCTACGCCGGGTCCCACCACGCCTTCGACGGCTTCGTCGTGGACCCCTGCGCCGTGCAGGCCCGCGTACCGATCTGGGTCGGCGGCCGCACGGCCCGCTCGCTGCGCCGCGCCGTCGAGCTCGCCGACGGCTGGAGCCCCTTCCAGGTCGAGCCCGAGCAGGTGGCGGGCTGGCTGGCCCGGGCCCGGGACACCGAGGCCTGGGAGCGGCGGGCCCGCCCCCTCGAGGTCGTCGTCCAGGCCCGCCACCTCGACCCGGTGGGCGAGCCTGGCGCCACGAGAGACGCGGTCGCGCGGCACGGGGCCGCGGGGGCGACCGCGCTGGCCCTGCGGTTCACCAGCCGCTCCGCCGGCCACCTCCTCGAGCAGCTCCTCGCCATGCGGGAGCTCGTGGCCACGGCCTGACCCCTCCGGACCCGTGCCGGCCCGCACGCTACGCTCGTCGTCGCCAATCTGACACGCCGGTCAGGTCCGGTTCACCGCCCCGCCGCCGCGCTCCACTCCCGAAGGGCCCGCCGAGCTCATGGTCCCCTCCGCCGACGCCACCGCCGACGCTCCCGCCCCCGCCCGGCCGCTGCGCGTCGCGGCGCTGGTGAAGCAGATCCCCCGGTTCGAGGTGATGGAGCTGGGCCCCGACGGGCGCCTGCGCCGCGAGGGCCTGGAGCTGGAGATGAACCCGTACTGCCGGCGGGCCGTCGCCGAGGGCGTCGAGCTGGCCCGGGCGACCGGCGGCACGTGCACGGTCCTCACCCTGGGCCCACCGTCCGCCGAGGACGTGCTGCGCGAGGCCGTGGCCTGGGGCGCGGACGCGGGGGTCCTCGTGACCGACCCCGCCTTCGCGGGCTCCGACACGCTCGCCACCGCCCGGGCCCTGGCCGCCGCGCTCCGGCGGGAGGGCCCCTTCGACCTCGTCCTCGTGGGGCGCAACTCGGTCGACGCCGACACCGGTCAGGTCGGCCCCGAGGTCGCCGAGCTCCTCGACCTCCCCTTCGCGACGGCGGTGCGGGAGCTGGAGCTGCGGGGCGGCACCGTCGCCGTCCGCTGCGAGCACGACGACGGGTGGGTCGAGGCCGAGGTGGACCTCCCCGCGGTGCTCTCGACGGCCGAGCGCCTCTGCGATCCCTGCAAGGTGCCCCCGGAGGGGCGGGCGAGCGTGCCGGCCGAGCGGCTCCGCCGCCTCGCGGCCGCCGACCTCGGCGAGGGCCCGTGGGGGCAGGAGGGCAGCCCGACCTGGGTGGGGCCGGTCCGGGTCCACGAGGTGGAGCGGCTGCGCCACCGCCTCGACGCCGACGTCGAGAGCCAGGTGCGGGCCGCGGTCGGGGTGCTCGTCGAGCGCGGCGCGCTCGACCCGGCCCTCGATCACCTCGCCGACGTCGGTGAGGTCCCGGCCCCGACCGGCGGCCACGGACCGGCCGTCGGCGTCGTGGTCGAGCCCGATCGCGCCCACCTCACCCGCGAGCTCCTCGGGGCCGCGGCCGGCCTGGCGGCCGAGCTCGGCGGCCGGGTGGTGGCGACCGCGGTGGGAGCCGCCGACCCGGCGGAGCTGGGCTCCTGGGGTGCCGACCAGGTCGTGCTGCTCGAGATCGTGGGCGCGGTCGTCGAGGAGGACGTGGCGCGCGGGATCGGCGACTGGGCCGGCCGGGCGACCCCCTGGGCGATCCTCGCGCCGAGCACCGCCTGGGGCCGCGAGGTGGCCGGGCGGGTGGCCGCGCGGCTCGGTGCCGGGCTCACCGGCGACGCCGTGAGCCTCGAGACGTCCGACGGGCGCCTGGTGGCGTGGAAGCCCGCGTTCGGCGGCCAGCTCGTCGCGGCCGTCACGGCCACGTCCCCGGTGCAGACGGCCACGGTGAGGGCCGGCGTGCTGCCCCGGCGCCGGCCCCGCGCCGCCGTCGCGCCGGTGACCCGCGAGCGGGTCGAGCAGCGGGGGCGGGTGCGGGTCGCCTCCCGGGTCCGCGACGACGACCTGGACGTGCTCGCCGAGGCCCCCGTGGTGGTGGCGGTCGGCCAGGCCGTCGGTCCCGACGAGTACGGCGCGCTCCAGCCGCTGCTCGACGTGCTCGGCGCCGAGCTCGGGGCGACCCGGAAGGTGACCGACCGGGGCTGGCAGCCCCGGGCCCGCCAGATCGGGATCACCGGCCGTAGCATCGCCCCCGGCTGCTCGTCTCGATCGGCGCCGGCGGCAAGTTCAACCACTCGGTCGGTTTCGTCGCCGCGGGCACCGTGCTGGCGGTCAACTCGGATCCCGCCGCGCCGGTCTTCGAGGTCGCCGACACCGGGATCGTCGGTGACTGGCGCGCGGTCCTCCCCCTGCTCGTCGACGAGATCGCCCGGGTCGGGCAGGACGCGCTCCGGTCCTGAGGCCTCCGAGGCCTAGGAGGCCTCGGTCGGGGCCGGGGCGGGTGGGCGCCAGCACAGCGCGAGCAGCACGAGCGCTCCTCCCCCGCCGACGGCGAGGGTCGTCACCAGGCCGGCGAACCCCTCGAAGGTGACGTCGAGCGCGTGGTCCAGGGACCACTCGCCCGCGCCCATGGCCCCGAGCGCCACGGCGCACGCCGACAGGGTCATCACGTACTCCCACCCTCACCGGGCCGGAAGATGAAGAAGCCGTTGCCCCGGTGGTTCGTGATCCACGCCACGAGCATCACGCCGAGCACGCCGGCGGCCGCGAGGGGTGTGAGGAGGCCGAGGATCAGCATCGGCCCGACGGCGACCTCGGTGAGGCTGGCCAGCCAGGCGTGGAGGATCCCCGGGCGCATCCCGAGGCTCTCGAACCACCGGGCCGTGCCGGCGATCCGGCCGCCGCCCACGATGTGGTTCACCCCGTGGGCCAGGATCACCGCCCCGACCGTCACCCGCAGGACCAGCAAGCCGGTGTTCAGCGCGTCGACGTCCATCCGAGACGGCTCCTCCCCCTCCGTACCCCCCGGTGACCGGCTCCCCGGGCCGGAGCGGTCATCATCGCCCACCGCCGGGTTCCGGGGCGACCCCGTGATCCCTCAGGTCGGCCCGGCTCGTGCCGATCTTCACGAGTGACCACCATGCGTGGTCACTCCGCGGACGGAACCGCGGGCGGCACGGAAGGACGTGGATGCACCCAGGGACGGGGCCGCGCGAGACGACCCTCGCCGCGCGAGCGGGCATCGCCGTGCTCGCCGTCCTCCTGGCGCTCCCCCTCCTGTGGCTCGTCGAGAGCGGAACCGGTCCCCGGGCCGACGCCGGAGCCGCGGGCCCGGCTCCCGAGGACCTCCGGCGCGCGTCCCGCCCCCTCGCGCCACCCCGACGACGGCGACCGGCACCTCATCGTGCGCCTCGGCGACCCCGGTCCCGGTGCGCCGGCCGGGCGCGTCCTCCTGTCGGGCCCCGGGGAGGAGCGCCGGGCGGACGAGGAGGCCCGGGCCGCCCTCGCGCACGCCACGCGGATCGTGGAGGACCCGGACGGGTCGGTCTGGGCCGAGCTCGACACGCCCGGCGGGAGCACCACCGTGGCCGCGACCCCGCCCGCCGGGCCGGAGACGTTCTCGGGGGTCCCGGGGATCGTCGACGCGAAGCGCGTCGACGACGAGCACGTGGCGCTCACGACCACCCTGTCCCCCGAGCAGGTCGCCGCGCTGCCGGGCGTGGCGGCGGTCGACGAGGACCCGCTCCTCATGCCCTTCGAGGCCCCCGACGACCCCCTGTTCCCGAGCCTCTGGGGGCTCGAGAACACCGGTGCGAACCCGGGGGCGCCGGCGCCGGTCGTGGCCGACGCGGACGTCGACGCCTCCGAGGCGTGGCCCCGCGCTCGCGGTGCCGGGTCGGTGGTGGCCGTGGTCGACAACGGCGTCGACCTCGACCACCCCGACCTGGCCCCGAACCTGTGGCGGAACCCCGGGGAGGTCTGCGGCAACGGCGTGGACGACGACGGCAACGGGTACGCCGACGACTGCCACGGCTGGGACTTCCTGCAGGAGGACCCGAGGACCGACGACGGCGCCGACTACTCCCACGGCACCCACGTCGCCGGCACCATCGCGGCGGTGGCCGGCAACGGCCTGGGGGTGGCGGGGGTCGCCCCCGAGGCCCGCATCATGGCCCTGAAGGTGGGTGACGGCCGGACCTTCCAGCTCTCGACCGCGGTGCGGGCCCTCGACTACGCCGTCGCCAACGGCGCCACCGTCGTGAACGCCTCCTGGGGCACCTACCCGGGCACCCCCGCGCCGCGGTCTCGGTCCTCGAGGGCGCCATCGAACGGGCCCGGGCGGCGGGCGTCATCGTGGTCGCCGCGGCGGGGAACTCGGGCGTCGACATCGACGCCGCGCCCACGTACCCGGCCTCCTTCCCCCAGGAGAACGTGATCGCGGTCGGTGCCTCGACCCCTGCCGACACTCGGGCGTCGTTCTCCAACTGGGGTGCGGCGAGCGTCGAGCTCTTCGCGCCCGGCCTCGCCATCCACAGCACCGAGGCCGGCGGTGGCTACGGCTACAAGAGCGGCACCTCCATGGCCGCCCCCCACGTGGCGGGCGCCGTGGCCCTGGTCCGGGGAGCCGAGCCGGGCGCCTCGGCCGCCGCGGTCCGGGACCGGCTGCTCTCGACCGTCGACCGGCCCTCGGGCCTCGCCGGGCTCTCGGCGACCGGAGGGCGGCTCAACACCGGGACGGCGGCCCGGACCCTCCCGCTCGCCCTCGCCGTCTCCTTCCTCGACTTCCACCGGCTGGCCGCCGACGCCGCCCAGCGGGCCGCGGCGGAGCTGCGGGTCGTCGACCCGGAGCTGCTGCCGGCAGGCTCCCGCCCCGCGCTCCGGATCACCCTCGCCACGTCCTGGAACGGCAGCCCCTTCGCCGTCGCGGACGAGCCGGTGAAGGCCACCTTCGCCGGCGGGACCGCCGAGGGGGTCACCGACGAGTCGGGGCGGGTGGTGCTCGCCCCGCCCGGCGGCCTCACCGCTGACGAGCGGGACCTGCTCCTCGGCCCCGGACTGGTCGTCCCCCTCGAGCTCGACCTCCCGGCCACCACCTACGCCCTGGTCCTCGAGGCTGGTCGACGAGGCGGACCCCGCGGGGCCGTCCGCCGGCGGCGCGTTCGCGGTGCTCTTCGAGGTCACCCTCACCGCCGACCAGCCCGCGACGCCCCCCACCACGTCGGTCCTGCCGCCGACCACCGTCCCGACCGGTGGCGGCGGCGGTGGTGGTGGCCCGTGCCCACCAGCCCGCCCGGCGGTGGCGGCGGCGGTGGTGGCGGCGGCGGTGGTGGCGGCGGCAGCCCCGTGCCCACCAGCCCGCCCGGTGGTGGCGGCGGTGGCGGTGGTGGCGGCGGCGGCAGCCCTGTGCCCACCAGCCCGCCCGGCGGCGGAGCGCCGCCCATCACCCGACCGGGCGATGGCGGTGGCGGCGACGCCCACCACCGCGCCGGGCGGTGGCGGTGGGGGCGGTGGCGGTGGGGGCGGTGGGACCGCGCCCACGAGCCCGACGACGGCCCCCGCGGCAGCGCCCGGCGCCCCGTCGGGGCTCGCGGCCCGGCCCGGTGACCGGAGCGTCTCGCTGAGCTGGGCCGCGCCCGTCTCGGGGGACGCCCCTCGGGCTACCGCGTCTACCGCGACGGCTCGCTCGTGGCCCAGACCGCGTCGACCTCGACGAAGGTCGG
The DNA here is from genome assembly GCA_027494165.1 of Acidimicrobiia bacterium. Classification (GTDB taxonomy): domain Bacteria; phylum Actinomycetota; class Acidimicrobiia; order IMCC26256; family JAOSJM01; genus JAOSJM01. The sequence continues at coordinate 1,739,782 of JAOSJM010000001.1, forward strand.
GGCCCTCACGAACGGCCGAACCTACGGGTTCCGGGTCACCGCGTACAACGTCCGCGGGGAGGGCCCCCGTCGACGACCGTCGACGCGACCCCGGCAGTCCCGGCGCCGCCCGGGCCCGGGGGCGGGACCGGCGGCTACTCGGTGAGCCCCTCGAGCGGCCCCGCCTCCGGGGGAACGTCGGTGGCCATCCGGGGTCGGGACCTACCCGCCGGGTCGACCGTCACCTTCGGCGGCGTCGGGGCACCCGTGTCGGTGGACCTGGCCCCCGGCCTCGTGGTGGTGACCACCCGGGCCCACGCTCCGGGCCCGGTCGACGTGGTCGTCCGGGGCCGGGACGACACCACGATCGTGATCCCCGGAGGCTTCACGTACCTCGGTGGCTCCACGCCGACGTCGCCACCCGGCGACGGGGGGGCGGAGGGGCACCGGCCCTCCCCCACCGCCCCGCCGGGCGGAGGCGGCACCGGCCCGGCACCGACCGTGCCGGGAGGGAGCCCGCCCACCACCGCGCCCGGGGAGGCCCGCACCGACCACGACCGCCCCCGGCGGTGGAGGGGGCGGCGGCGCCACGACCACCCTCCCGCCGGCCCCACCGGCCGGGCTGCGGCTCGTCCCCCTGCCGGCGGACCACCCCCTGCACGCGCTCCCCCCGGCCACCTGGCCGTCCCGGGCCTGCCGGACCCCCACCTGCTGGGGCGTCGGGGTCTGAGCGCGGCGGCGGGCCGTCGACGGGACAGCACTCCTCAGGCTGCCCTAAGGTTGGGGTCAGCCGGCGCCGCGGGCGAGGATCCCGTGCCCGGCACCACGAGCGCACACGACCGGGGGGACGTGCCATGCGGACCGAGGACCTCATCCTGGTGAGCGTCGACGACCACGTCGTCGAACCACCGAACCTCTTCGACCAGCATCTTCCGGCGAAGTGGAAGGACCGCGCTCCGAGGCTGGTCCACAAGGAGAACGGCACCGACGTCTGGGTCTACGAGGGGATCGAGATCCCCAACATCGGGCTCAACGCGGTCGCCGGCCGACCACCCGAGGAGTGGGCGATGGACCCCACCTCCTTCGACGAGATGCGCCGCGGCTGCTGGGACGTCGACGAGCGCGTGCGCGACATGAACGTCAATGGCGTCCTCGGGTCGATGTGCTTCCCCAGCTTCCCGCAGTTCTGCGGGCAGCTCTTCGCCCGATCCGAGGACAAGGAGCTCGGGCTCGCCCTCCTCCAGGCGTACAACGACTGGCACATCGACGAGTGGTGCGGGTCCCATCCCGGTCGCTTCATCCCCCTCTCGCTCCCACCGCTCTGGGACCCCGAGCTGATGGCGGCCGAGGTCCGGCGGGTGGCGGAGAAGGGCTGTCACGCGGTCACGTTCTCCGAGAACCCCAACAAGCTCGGCTACCCGAGCCTCCACAGCGACCACTGGGACCCGTTCTGGACGGCCTGCGCCGACGAGGGCACGGTGATCGCCCTGCACATCGGGTCGTCGTCGCAGCTCGTCATCACCGCCCCCGACGCCCCGATGGACGTGCTCATCACGCTCACCCCGATGAACATCGTCCAGGCCGCGGCCGACCTCGTCTGGTCGCCCGTGCTGCGGAAGTTCCCGGGCATCACCTTCGCCCTGTCGGAGGGCGGGATCGGCTGGATCCCGTACTTCCTCGAGCGGATCGACTACACGTACCAGCGCCACCACTACTGGACCGGCCAGGACATGGGCGACACGCTCCCGAGCCAGCTCTTCCGGGAGCACGTGATCACGTGCTACATCGACGACCGCCAGGGCCTGAAGGACCGTCACGACATCGGCGTCGACCTCATCACCTGGGAGTGCGACTACCCGCACTCCGACTCGACGTGGCCGCAGTCGCCCGAGCAGATCATGAAGCAGATGGCCGACCTGCCCGACGAGGACATCGACAAGATCACGCACCTGCAACGCGATGCGGGTCTTCCAGTACGACCCGTTCCGCCACATCCCCAGGGAGCAGTGCACGGTCGGGGCCCTGCGAGCCCAGGCCACCGACGTCGACACGTCGCTGCGGAGCATCGGGAAGAAGGCCACCGCCACCGGCGCGGCCGACCTCGGGCGCATGCAGACCGGCGACGACTAGCTGTTCTGCCCTGTCAGGTTGTTGACGCGGCTGGCGGGTGGTCCGCGAGCGGCGACGGCGAGGAGGAGACCGGCCGGTCACCCGGTGCGCGGCACGTGCCGGAGGCGCGGCACCAGGCCCGCGTGGGCCAGGAGCCTCACGGCCCGCTCCTCGGCGGCGTCGATGACGACGGCGTCGCCCGGATCCCGGTCGACGATGAACGTCACGACGCAGTCGTCGCACGCACCGGTGCCCTCCATCACGCACTCGCCACAGTCGATCCGCAGCACGCCGCCACGCTCCTCGTGTCCCTGGACCCGTCGGTCTCCCCCGACCCGTCTCGCCGGGCCGTGTGGGCCGGGGACAGCATGCCGGTGGGGTGTGACACCCATGATGAGGGGGCTCGGCCTCGCGATGGGACGTGGGAGGCCCCGGGAGGGGCCGGATCGGTCCCAACGCGGGACTGACCGAGGGGGCGCCCCCCCGGTCAGTCCGGCGGGGCCACCGGCACCAGCTCGGCCAGCAGGGCACGCACCCGCCGCTCGATCTCGTCACGGATCGGGCGGACGTCCTCGAGGGACTTCCCGCGGGGTCGGCGAGCTCCCAGTCGAGGTAGCGCTTCCCCGGGTACACGGGGCAGGCGTCGCCGCAGCCCATCGTGATGACGACGTCGGCGGCCCGCACGACCTCGTCGGTGAGGGGCTTGGGGAACTCCTTGGAGAGGTCGAGCCCGACCTCCTCCATCGCCGCCACCACGGCGGGGTTGACCACCTCGGCCGGCGCGCTGCCCGCCGAGCGCACGTGGACGCGCCCGCCGCCGTGGTGGTCGAGCAGCGCCGCGGCCATCTGGCTCCGCCCGGCGTTGTGCACGCAGACGAACAGCACCTCGGGGACGTCCTTCACGATCCTCCCTTCCGCCTGCGCGAGTGCCCGGAGGCGCTCGCGTGCGAACCGTTCGACGAGGACGGGCACGTAGTTGGGGATCCGGGCGGTCACGAGCTGGTCGAGCGACTCGCGCAGGAACCGGTCGATCGTCTCCGGCCCGTACACGCCGGCGAGCTCCTGGCTCAGGCGGCGCGTCACGGCACGGAGCCGCTCCGCGAGCTCGGCGGCACCGGGCTCGTTCACGGGCGCGGCTCCTCGCCGTGGGGGACGACCACGTCGGCGGCGGACCGCTCGACGTGGGGGTACAGGACCCGGACGACCCCGAGCGCGATCATCCCCCCGGCGAGCTGGGCGAGCACAAACGGCGGGACCGATCCGGGCTCGATCCCGGCGAAGGTGTCGCTGAGCGTCCGGGCCACCGTCACCGCGGGGTTGGCGAAGCTCGTCGACGACGTGAAGAAGTAGGCGCCGGCGACGTAGGCCCCGATCGCGAACGGGGCCAGCCCCGGCCGGCCCGACCGCACCACCCCGAACACGACGAGGACCAGCCCGAAGGTGGCGACGACCTCGGCCAGCCAGAGGTGGCCACCGGCCCGGGCCGTCGACGACAGCTCGACCGCCGGCAGGTCGAACATGAGGTTGGCCACGACCACCCCGAGCGCGCCCCCGGCGACCTGGACGACCACGTACACGGACGCCTCGGTCGAGGTGAGCCCGCCCAGCCAGCGATCCACGAGCGTGACCACCGGGTTCAGGTGCGCGCCCGACACCGCCCCCACGGCGAGGATGATCGCCACGAGCGCGACCCCGGTGGCCGTTGCGCTCTCGAGGAGCTGCAGGCCGGTGTCCCCCGGGCTGAGCCGCTCGGCCGCGATGCCCGATCCGACGACGGCCGCAAGGAGGAGGGCCGTGCCGATCCCCTCGGCCAGGGCACGGCGGGCCAGCACCATCGGATCAGCAGCAGGGCCGGCGGCACGAGGCGCCGCCCGGCGCCGACGCCGCCAGCGACGCGACGTCCCCGGCCAGCGCCGCCAGGGTGTCGGGGCGGAGCCGGTAGTAGGTCCACTGGCGGTACCGCTCCCCCTCGACGAGCCCCGCCTCGCGCAGCACCCGGAGGTGGTGGCTCACGAGCGGCTGGGAGGCATCGAGGAGCTCGGTGAGGTGGCAGACGCAGAGCTGCTCGGCGGCGAGGAGCTCGACGATCCTCCAGCGCATCGGCTCGGCGAGCGCCCGCAGCACGTCCGTCGCCGTGTCCGTCGCTGCATCCGTCGCTGCATCCGTCGCTGCATCAGACGCTGCATCAGACGCTGCATCAGACGCCGTATCGGTCGCTGCATCAGTCGGCATTGATATACATCATGGTTGATCCGCGGCCCCGGGGGCAAGCGCGGCTCGGGTCGTCGGGTCGGGTGCGGGGGGCCCGACCGATCAGCGGAGGACGGCCAGGAGCGTGTCGGCCGACACCGCGAGGGCGCCCTCGCCCTCGGCGTGCTCCCGGACCCAGCGGTCGGAGGACACGACCACCGCCGGGACGTGCGGCGGCAGGCCCGCGACCTCCCGTACGACGACGGCGTCGGCCTCCTCGCCCGGCGCCGAGAACACGACCCGCACACCGGGCCGGCGGGGGCCGCACGCCTTCCACGTCGGCTCCGTCGAACACGAGCGTCGTCTCGCACCGGGTCCGCAGGTGGAGCTCGGCCAAGGCCGCGAGGAGGCGCTCGCGCTGCTCCGCCGGGCTCGCCGCCTCCCAGGCCCGCATCGACACGTTGTAGCCGTCGACGACGAGGACCACGTGCCGAGCGCGCAGCGCCCCCTCGAGCCCTTCCGGGGAGTCGCCGACCAGCCCGGGGGCACGGGCACCGGGGCCCGGCGGCGCACCTTCGCGGCCGGTGGCCCCCCACCCGGGCCGGCGTCTCCCGACCTCCCGGCCCCGCCGGCCTCCGGACGCGGCGACTCGCCCCGGGCCGCCACGAGCGAGCGGGCTCGCTCGGCCACCCCGCCGAGCCCGTCCGCGAGCCGCCGGGCCAGCTCCGCCGCGTCGGTGAGGGCCTGGAGGTCACGGTGGCGCAGGCCGCTCCCGGGCGCCACGGCCCGCGCCAGCGCCTCGGCCTTGTCGGCCAGCTCCCGCTCGGTGTCGGCCAGCCGCTGGCGGGTCTCGCGCAGCTCGGCCTCGACCGCTCGCACCCGCTCGGCCTCGCGCCGGGACCGGGCCTCGGCCCGCTCGGTCGCCGCCCGGGCCTGCCCGAGCTGCCGGTCGGCCTCCTCGGCGTGGCGGCGGGCCGCGTCGGCCGCCCGGGCCGCCTGCTCCTCCCGCTCCCGGCGCGACCGCCGCTCCTGGCGGAGATCGTCCTCGAGCCGCCCGACCTCGGCCGCGGCATCGCTCGCCGCGTCCTCGGCCCTCCGGCGCGCCTCGTCGAGGGAGGCGAGCCGGGTGCGCAGCGCCTTGGCGTCGTCGCGCTCCTCCTCGCGCTGGCGGGTCCGCTCGGATTCCGCCCACATCACGCCGAGGCCGAAGGCCCACCCCTCGGGCCTCCCCGCCACGAGCGCGGAGGCGAGCAGGGGGAGGTCGTCGCGCCGGGCCGACTCCCGGGCCGCGGTGAGGGCCACGCCGGGGCTCCACCCCTCGAGCGCGGCCCGGACCTCGGGCCGCTCGAGGAACCGCTCGAGGACGCGGCTGCGAAAGACGTCCTCGGTCTCGAGGGCGCTCCGGAGCTGATGGCGGGCGGTGCCGCTGACCATTCCCCGCTTGCCGAACGAGGCGAGGTTCCGGAGCGGGGCCGGGACCTCGGCCGGCTCGAGCCCGCGCAGCACCTCGCCGGCGGTGTCCAGGAGGGGTACGAGCAGCGACTCGGGCAGCGGGGGGACCTCGGTCACGCCGCCGCGTTCCTCACCCCGGCTCCCGAGGTGCCACTCGACGCCGCGGCCCCTAGACTGGCCGGCCGGGCCGCCGACGCCGAGAGGGGCGGCCCGGAAGGGGCCCCATGCAGGCACGCTTCGAAGAGCTGACGCTCGACACGCGCGGCGACGGCGACGTCATCGACGTCACGTCGTACGCGCAGAAGGCCATCGACAACGCCGGCCTCTCGGAGGGTCTCTGCACCGTCTTCGTCGCCCACTCCACCTGCGGGATGACGACGATCGAGTTCGAGCCCGGCTGCAACGCCGACCTCAACCACGTCCTCGAGGCGATCGCGCCCGAGGAGGGTCCCTGGGAGCACAACGAGCGCAACGCCGACACCAACGGGCACAGCCACGTGCGGGCCGCCCTCATCGGGCCGTCGGTCACCGTGCCCTTCCGCCAGGGCGAGCTCCTCGTCGGCACCTGGCAGAAGGTCGTCTGCATCGACTTCGACGACCGGCCCAGGACCCGCCGGCTCGTCGTCCAGCTCCTCGGCGTCTGAGCTCCGCCTCACGAACCGCCCTCGGCGGTGTTCGCGACGGGCTCGCCCCCGGCCGGCGCGACGTCCTCGATCTCCTCGATCGCCGACCCGGCGGCTCCGCACCAGCGGCAGCTCACCTCCTCGACCCGTTCTTCGAGGACCTCCTCCTCTTCGACGGTGAGCTCGCCGCCCAGGCTGTAGTGGTGGAACGCGCGGGTGCGACGGGTGGCCACGACGTCGAAGCGGGTGCGGTTCCCGCAGGCCGAGCAGCGGTACGGCATGGGCGCAGTGTACCGGCGGCCCCGATCGGGGGATCCACGCCGAACGAACAGGCGTTCGCTACAGTCCGGCGATGCTCGAGGTGCAGCGGTCGCTCGACGACCTGGGGACACCGCTGGCGGACGCGACCTTCGTCGTCGTCGACCTCGAGACCACGGGCACGTCCCCGCGCCAGAGCGCGATCACCGAGATCGGCGCGGTGAGGTTCCGGGGTGGCGAGCTCCTCGGCACCTTCCGGACCCTCGTGAACCCCGGCGTGCCGATCCCCCCGATGATCACCGTCCTCACGGGCATCACCGAGGCGATGGTCCGCCCCGCCCCGTCGATCGAGGCCGTGCTCCCGAGCCTGCTCGAGTTCCTCGACGTCCGCCCGGGCGGACCGGCACCGGCGTGCGTGCTCGTCGGCCACAACGTGCGCTTCGACGCCGCCTTCCTCGACGCCGCCCTCGAGGCCCACGGGTACGGCCGGCTGCCCCATCGTCGCGTCGACACGCTGGCGCTGGCCCGCCGCCTCCTGCGCGACGAGGTGCCGAACCTCCGGCTGGCGACGCTCGGCGACCAGCTGCGCACGCCGCACCGGCCGTCGCACCGCGCGCTCGACGACGCCCTGGCCACCGCCGACGTGCTCCACGCGCTGCTCGAGCGGGCGGGGACCCTCGGCGTCCTGGGGCTCGACGACCTCCTGGAGCTCCCCACGATCCGGGCCCACCCGGCGGCGGCCAAGCTCTCCCTCACCGCCGGCCTGCCCCGCAAGCCCGGTGTCTACCTGTTCCGCGACGCCGGAGGCCGGGTCCTCTACGTGGGCAAGGCCACCAACCTCCGGGCCCGGGTCCGCTCCTACTTCTCCTCCGACGACCGCCGCAAGGTCCCCCAGCTCCTCCGGGAGACCGCCACCATCGACCACCTCGTCTCCGCCACTCCGCTCGAGGCCGAGGTCCGCGAGCTCCGCCTCATCCAGCGCCACGAGCCGCGCTTCAACCGGAGGGCCAAGGCCTGGCGCTCGTACGCGTACCTCAAGCTCACCCTGGCCGAGCGCTTCCCCCGCCTCGCCACCGTGCGCACGGTCCGCGACGACGGCGGGCTCTACCTCGGCCCGCTCCCCTCCGCCGGGGCGGCCCGCGCCGTGCAGGAGGCGATCGAGTCGGCGGCTCCCCTCCGCCGCTGCACCCGGCGCCTCGGGAGGCGGCTGCCGACCGCGTGCGACGCTCCCTGCCTGCCCGCGCAGCTCGGCGTGGCCGCCTGCCCGTGCAGCGGCGACACGGGCGAAGAGGAGTACGCGTCGGTGGTGGCCCCCGTGGCCGCGGCGCTGCGCGGCGACCCGCGGCCGCTCCTCGAGCCCCTCGAGCGCCGCATGCACGCCCTCGCGGGCGACGAACGGTTCGAGGAGGCGGCCGCCACGCGCGACCGCCTGTCGGCCCTGGTCCGGACGCTCACGCGCCAGCGCATCCTCGAGCAGGTCGTGACCGCGGGCCGGATCGTGGCCCGAGGCCCCGAGGGGACGATCGAGATCGTCGGCGGCCGTCTGCGCCTCGACGGCGAGGAGATGGCGCCCCTGGAACCCGGTCGGCCGGTCCCCCGCGAGGCGGTCGACGAGGTCCTGGCCCTGGGCCGGTGGCTGGAGCGGGCGGGGCGGGCCGGGCGGGTCCACCTCGACGCGGTGGCGGGCCGCCTGGCGTCGCCGCTGCCGCGCCTCCCCCGCCTACGACCCGTCGCCCTCGGCCGGGCTCCGCCCCGGTCGCTGATCCGCGCCGGGCCGGCGGCGCACGGCGGCCCGGCGGGCCTGCAGCGCCCGCCCGCCCTCCACGAGCAGGTGCACGAGCGACGCGGTGATCAACGCCCAGAAGACGACCACGAGCACGAGCAGCAGGTACCGGCGCAGGCCGCTGCCGCTCAGGAGGTCGAGCAGGTCGGAGCCGGTGAGGTACCCGAGCCTGCGGGCCGGGACCACGACGACGAGCAGCCCGACCGGCACCGCCACGAACCAGGCGAGGAGCGTCCCCAGCTTCCCTGCCCACGTCCGGCGCGGGGCCGGCGCGGGCGCCGGCTCCCGGCGCGCCGGGGCGGGGCCGGGTATGACCGTGGTGGCCGGCCCGGCCGGGGGAGGTCCGCGCCCGGCGACGTCGGAGCGGCCCCGGCGTAGGGGCGGCCGGGTGCCGGGGGGTGAGCACGGACTCCCGGGCCCGGAACTGGGCCGGGACCTTCAGCACCTGCCCGCAGCTCCGGCAGGTGAACGTCGCCACGTCGGGAAGCGAGTCGAGCCGGTGCTTGGTGCGGCACGCGGGGCACTGGAGGGCGGTGGCCACCGTCAGGCCTCTCCGGCGTCCCGCGCGGCGCAGCTGACCCGGACCAGGGCTTCGAGCGCGGCGGTCGCCCGCCCGTCTGCGATCGACTCCTCGGCGAGCCGCACCCCCGCGGCCAGGTCGGGGGCGAGGCCGGCCACGACCAGCGCGCCCGCGGCGTTCAGGACGACGATGTCGTGGCACGGGCCCGGCTCCCCGCCGAGCACCGAGCGCACGGTCCGGGCGTTCGTGGTCGCGTCGCCGCCGAGCAGGTCCTCACGACGGGCCCGCGCGAGCCCGACGTCGGTCGGGTCGATCGTGTAGCGGTCGATGCGACCGTCCACGAGCTCCCGCACGGTCGACGTCGTGGTGGTGGTGAGCTCGTCGAGCCCGTCGTGGCCGTAGAAGACCATGGCGCGCTCGGCGCCCAGCTCGGCGAGGGTCTCGACCACCCGCTGGGCCATCGCCGGGTCGGAGACCCCGACGACCTGGCGCCGGACCCCGGCGGGGTTGGCGAGCGGGCCCAGGAAGTTGAACGTGGTGGGGACGCCCAGCTCCCGGCGGGCGGGCCCCGCGAAGCGCAGGGCCGGGTGGAAGCGTGGCGCGAAGCAGAAGCCGATGCCCGCCTCGGCGATGCAGCGGGCCACGCCGGCCGGTCCGAGATCGATCGCGACCCCCAGCGCCTCGAGGACGTCGGCCGAGCCGGCTTGCGACGAGGCGGCCCGATTGCCGTGCTTGGCGACGCGGGCCCCGGCTCCTGCGGCGACCAGCGCGGCGGCGGTGGAGACGTTGAGGGTCCCGGCCCGGTCGCCGCCCGTCCCGCAGGTGTCGACGAGCGGGCCGTCACCGGGCACCTCGACCCGCTCGGCGAAGCGGAGCATGGTGCGGACCATGGCGGCCAGCTCGGTGGGGGTCTCGCCTTTGGCTCGCAGGGCGACGGCGAACCCGGCCACCTGGGCGTCGGTGGCCTGGCCGGCGAGGATCGCGCCGAGGGCCGCCTCGACCGCCTGGGGCTCGAGGTCCTCCCGGCGGACCAGTCGCCCGATCACGTCGGGCCAGGGGCTCGTCCCGGTCCCGGTCATCGTCCGCCCATCCGTCAGTCCCACCAGAGGTCGTGGTCGACGACGCCCCGCCCGATGAGCCCGAGCTGCACCTGGCTGGTGCCCTCGACGATCGTGAGCTGGCGGGCGTCCCGGTAGTGGAGCTCCAGGGGATGGTCCTTGGTGTAGCCGGCCGCGCCCAGCATCTGGAGCGCCTCCCCCGAGGCCTTCACCGCCAGCTCGGTGGCGTAGTACTTGGCCATCGAGAGGAACGGCACCCACTCCTTGGTGAACCGCCCCTCGTCGGCCAGGATCGCCGCCCGGTAGGTGAGGAGGCGGGCGGCCTCGATCTCCGTGGCGAGCTCGGCGACCTTCCAGCGCATCCCCTGGAAGTCGGCGACGGTGCGCCCGAACGCCGGCCGGTCCTTCATCCACTCGACCGCGTACATGAGCGCGCCCTGGGCCAGGCCGATCCCCCGGGCGGCGACGATGGGCCGCATGGCGTTGAGGCCGAGCATGGCGAGCCGGAAGCCACCGATCTCGCCGACGACGTTCTCGGCCGGGACCCGGACCCCGTCGAGGACGAGCTCGCCGGTGTCGACGCCGCGCACGCCCATCTTGGCGTCGATGCGCCCGACCTCGACGCCGGGCCGGTCGCGCTCCACCACGAAGCAGGAGATGGAGCCGTGGTCGCGCGAGTCGGCCGGCCCGGTCTTGGCGAAGACGCAGTACCAGTCGGCCTGGCGGACCCCCGACATCCAGCACTTCGTGCCGCTGAGGATCCAGTCGGAGCCGTCGGGCCGGGCGACGGTCCGCATGCCGACGACGTCGCTGCCGGCCTGCGGTTCGGAGAGGCCGAACGCCGCCCGCTGCTCGCCGGTGGCGATCGGGCGCACGTAGCGCTCCTGCTGCTCGCGGGATCCGGCGATGAGGATCGGGCCGGCCGGGAGCCGGGTGAGCAGCAGCATGAGCGCCGCGGCGTTCGAGTACTTGGCGACCTCCTCGATCGCCACCGTGAGCCCCAGGATCCCCGCCCCCGAGCCGCCGAGATCCTCGGGCACGCACAGGCTGGTCAGCCCCGCCTCCACGAACAGGTCGAAGAGGTCCTGGGGGTACTCACCGGTCTCGTCGATCTCGCGGGCCCGGGGGGCGACCCGCTCGCGGGCCAGCCGGCGCACGCTGGCCTGCAACTCCAGCATCTCGGGGGGCAGCTCGAAGTGCATGGCGGCAGCCTACCGGCCGACTCCCGACGACCCGGCCCGGGCCCCGGCCGGGAGCGAGCGTTCGATCGTCACCCGACCAGGCTTCGGCACCGCGCTGCGCGGTCGGCCACTGCGTCGACGAGCCGCGCCGGGAGCCGGCTACCGAGCCCTCCGAGCCCTGCGTCCCCCACCGCCTGCGAGAACGCGTCCGGCGTGCGCTCCGCGAGCGCTCGGACGCGCTCGATCACGGCGTCCGCGTCCAGAGCGAGCGAACCGGCGAGACGACACCAGTGTCGACCGGCGATGATGCCCAGCTGGTACTCGCCGCCGACCCGCATCGCCAGGTGGAGCTTCGGCACGTACAGGTCCGGGTACGCCAGCGCGGAGGCGACGTCGTAGAGCGGAGCGAGTCGGACCTGATCGCCGCTCAACAGCAGCGAGTAGTTCTTGGCGTGCGCGTCGGTGCCGGCGATGATCCAGTTCCAGGCCAGGGCGTCGACGAAGCGCCACACGGCGTCCTCGGCCACGCTCGCCGGCATCACCGTGCGGAACAGCTCCACCAGGCGCTCGGCGGACGGGCCACCGGTCGATTCGTACTTGTCGGCCGGGAACACCCCGAGCGCCTGGCACGCGTCCTCCTGGTGGACGCGCATGACCTCGCCGCCGGCTCGACGACGGTCGTACCGTTCGACGACGATCGCGCTCTGGTCCTCGAAGCGCGCGACGCTCGTACGCGCGACGAGCAGGCCCGCCGCGTGGGCAGCGCGCAGGCACAGATGCTCGTTGAGATCGTGCTCGTCCAGCCCGGCGATCGCCGGCTTCAGGATGTGCGTCGTTGGAGTAGCGCCGCGCGGGTCGCCCCAACGGCCGTCCTCGAAGTGGAGCGCGGTCTTCGCCTGGTTTCCTGCGAGGCTCCACTGCCCGGTGAAGTCAGGGCCGAGCCAGCTCGCCCGGTCGGTGCGCAGGCTCCGGAGCCGGGCGGCGACCTCCGCATCCGTGAGCCATTCGACTCCGCCCGGACGTGCCAGGACGTCGTCGACACGCTCAGGGGCGCAGAACTGCACTGCGCCAGCGCAGTCCTCACCGATCGGTGCGGCGAGCAGGTCGAACACCGCACGACCGCGGACCCCGAATTGCCGCGCCCACCGGTCGATCACGTCGTCGTCGTCCGGCAAGAGGCCGCGCAGCCACGGTTCCACCACGGCGTCGGTGTGGGCGCGCACCGTGAGGGGCATCGCGACCGACAACGGCGTCGCGGCCGGGTCCGTGCGGTACTCGTCGCGGTACTCGAAGCGCACGCCGGACCGGGTGCGGGTGAGCGTGCCGGCGACTTCGCCGTGCATCGCGACGACGAGCGAGGTCGCCCTCACGACCGGTACCGCTCCAGGTGCGCATCCAGGTCGAGTGACGTCGCCGGCCCGGCCTTCCCGGTTCCGGCGGGCACCGCTCGAAGGTCGATGCCCAGGGCGTCGAGGACGCGGAGGATCCGGCCCACCTCGGCGCTCGGCTTCTTCGCCGCCTCCACCCCGATGAGCCACGATCGCGACACGTGCGCCCGATCGGCGAGCTCGGCCTGGGTCCACCCGTTCTCGAGGCGGCGACCGCGGATCGCAGCCGCGAGGTCTCCGATCGTCCGGATCGTGTGCACGCTGGCCCCCCCTGATGTTGTCGTCCCGCGACATTGTAACAATGTTTTTGAACGACGACAATGGTGGAATGTCGCTGTACGGCGACGCTGCCGCGACGCCCAGCGATGCCCGGCACGCCGGGGGACGGTCGCGGTCGGGGGTACCCGGAGTCGCTCAGGCCGACCGGCGGCGGCGGCGCAGGATCCGGCGGCGCTCCCGCTCGGTGAGCCCGCCCCACACGCCGATCTTCTCGCGTGCGACGAGGGCGTGCTCCAGGCACGCCTGGCGCACCGGGCAGAGCGTGCAGATCTCCTTCGCCTCGTCGGCGTCGTCGTCCTCGGCCGGGTAGAAGAGCTCGGCGTCGGACCCCCGACACCGGGCCAGCTGGCGCCACGACATGGTCATCACTCGCTCTCGTCGTCCGCCCGCGCCCGCAGCCTGCCCGCGACACGGAATCGGTCCAACGCTGCTTCATTCGGCCGGTTCTCCCCCCGACCTGAGGGGAACCCGCCCGTAGGATGGGCCCGTGGACGCCCGATCCGAGCCGGCCGGCGGTGCCGGTCCCACGGTCGACCCCGTGGCGGCGCTGCGGGGCGCGCTCGCGGGCCTCGCCGTCATCGTCCCGGTGACCGTGGCGGCGGCGGTCGTCGACCGCTGGGTGACCGACCTCGAGGACTCGGCGTGGTCGGTCCCGTTCACCCTGGCGATCCTCGCCGCCTACCTCGTCGCCGGGCTGCGGGCCGGCCTCGACGCCCCGACCGCGCCGCTCACGAACGGGGCGCTCGCCGGGGTCGGCGCGGTGGCGCTGTGGATCCCGGTCCGGGTGGCGATCTGGGCCGTGCGCGAGTCCGACCGGGGCCTCGTCTCGGGCGACGACCCGGCCCTGCCGGCCGGGGAGCTCTTCGGGAACGTCGTGCTGGCGGCGGTGGTCGGGATGGCCGGCGCGCTCCTGGGTGCCCGCCGGGCCCGGAGGCGCGACAATGGTGACGGTGGCGAGCCGGCCGGGCGGCCGCGTCACGGCTTCGACCGTGCCGAGGAACGTCCGGACTCCACAGGGCAGGGTGCTGGGTAACACCCAGTCGGGGCGACCCGCAGGACAGTGCCACAGAGAGCAGACCGCCGATGGCCGGCTCCGGCCGGCACAGGCAAGGGTGAAACGGTGCGGTAAGAGCGCACCAGCGCCCGGGGCGACCCGGGCGGCTCGGCAAACCCCACCCGGAGCAAGGCCAGACAGGGGGATGGGTGGCCCGCCTTCACCCCCGGGTAGGCCGCTGGAGCCGGCGGGCAACCGCCGGCCGAGAGGGATGGCCGCCGCCGGCGCGAGCCGCTCCGCGGAGCGGTGGCGCCGGTACAGAATCCGGCGTACAGGCCGGCTCGCCACCACCACCCGGGCGGGGGGTCCTCCTACCCGCCGGGCTCCTCGATCAGGCCCAGCTGCTGCATCATCGTCATCGAGTCGGTGACGCCCCAGTGCGCGATGGCCTTGTCGTCGCGGATCTGGATGATGTCGATGACCTGCACGTCGAACTTGGAGCCCGTCGGCGGGATGCCCATGAACTCGCCTCGGTGGGTGCCGGACATGCGAGCGCGCACCACCACCTTGTCGCCCTCCTGGATCACGTCCTCGACGGCGGCGTGCAGGTCCGGGAACGCCTCACGGAGCGTCGCCATGAACGCCCGCGGGGCTTCCTTCCCGGTGGGCATGCCCGGCATCTCCTCGTGCTCGACGAACTCGTCGTGGATCAATTCGTCGAGCACGTCGAGGTCACCATTGGTCATGACCTCGTCGTAGAAGCGACGAACCAGCGCCTCGTGATCGGTCGGCATCGGATCCCCCCTCCGTCGGACGCGGCGACCCGGCCTTCCCCCTCCGTGCGGCCGCGAGCCGGTTCCCGACTATGCCCCCGAGGCCGGAGAGGGTCAACCCACCCGCGGGTGCGCAGGGCCCTGTCGCGGAGCGGCACGGGCCTCCGCCGCCCCCCACGAGTGACCGGGTCGCCACGGCCAGACCTCCCTGACGTGCAGGTGAACCCCGGGCAGGGACCAACGGCACCGGCTCGGCGGCCACCGCCTCTGGAAGGACTCGCGGGCGCGACCTACGTTCACAGGAGCGCCGCCGTAGGCGGAGCGGCGGCCCCGAGACAGGGGGGCAGCCATGGTCACCTCCCGTCCTGCCACACTCCTCCGGCGAGCCCTCGTCGCTGCCGGCACCCTCGCCCTCGCCACCACCGGGCTCCTCGCCCCGGCCCGACCCGCCGGCGCCCAGACCGTCGTGGTCACCGACCAGTCCGGCCTGGCCTCCGCGTTCGCGAACCCGGCCGTCTCGACGATCATGCTCGGCACCGACATCACCCTCACCTGCCCCGCCTCCGGCGGCGCGGGTGAGATCACACGCACCGTGGGCGGCGCCGTGACCCTCGACGGCCAGGGCCACACCCTCCGCCAGGCATGCCCGAACACGGGGGTCGTGTACGCGAACGCCTCGGGAGTGAAGACGACACTCACCATCGACGACCTCAGCGTCACCGGCGGGGCCGGCGGGAACCCGGTCTTCGTCGGAGGGGACGTCTTCGTGACGAGTTCGACCTTCACCGGGAACTCGGCGTCCCCCGCGAGCGCGAACGGAGTCGTGTTCGCACTCTTCGGATCGGCGACGGCCGTCGACTCGACGTTCACCGACAACACCGGAGCGGCCCTCTTCGCCTACTTCGGAGCGGCCACGGCGACACGCTCGCACTTCGCCTACAACACGGGTGCCGGGGTGGTAAGCGATACGGGTAGCCCGACCACGGTGGTCGACTCGACGTTCATCGGCAACTTCGGGGGCGGCATCAGCGCCACCTACGAAGTGAACGTCACCCGATCGCACTTCCTCGGCAACCACTCGTCCCGCGACGGCGGCGCGATCTACTCGTGGGGCACGGTGTCGGTCGTCGACTCGACCCTCAGCGGGAACTCGGCTTCGCTCGGCGGGGGTGCGATCTTCGCCCTCCAGTCCGTCTCGGTGGAGAACTCGACGATTGCCGGGAACAGCGCTGGGGACACCGGAGGCGCCATCAACGTCATCTCCCAGGGCTATCCCCCGGCACCGCCGCCGAAGGTCGTGCTGCGCCACGTGACGGTGACGGACAACACATCGCCTTCGGGGCAGATCTCGTCGGGCGCCTCGTACTCGTTGGAGAGCTTCGGGTCGGTGTTGGATTCGGACGGGCGGAACTGTGGGGCGGGGTTGCTGGTGGGGGTGGTGTCGGGGTTCAACGTGGCCAGCGACACCTCTTGTGGGCTGGGCGCTCCCACGGACCGCCAGGACGTGACCGACCCGGGCCTGGGCCCCCTGGGCGACCACGGCGGGCCGACCCCACCCGCCTGCCGGTGACCGGCAGCCCCCTCATCGACGCCATCCCCACCGGCCACTGCGACCCGAACCTGCCCCAGGACCAGCGAGGCGTCACCCGCCCCCAGGGGCCCGGCTGCGACATCGGCGCCACCGAAGCCCCCTACACCCCACCACCCCCCGGCCCCGCCGTCACCCCCGGCACCGCCGTCACCCCCGCCGTCACCCCCGCCGGCTCCTGCACCGCCACCCGACCTCGACGTCGGCGGTGAACAAGCCACCCGCTCGGGCTACTGGATGCTGGGAGCCGACGGCGCCGTCTACGCCTTCGGAGACGCCCCCTACCTCGGCGGCGCCGCCGCCGCCATGGGCCCCCGACCTTCGGACGCATCGCCATCCACCTCGAACCCACCCCCACCGGCAACGGCTACTGGATCCTCGACACCACCGGACGCATCCACCCCTACGGCGACGCCCCCCGCTCGGCCACGCCGCCGACTACATCCACCTCACCCCCGGCGAGCTCGTCACCAGCCTCTCGGCCACCCCCACCGGCCACGGCGCCTGGGCCTTCACCACCCGAGGACGCGTCATCCCCCTCGGCGACGCCACCTACCACGGCGACATGAGCGGCACCCCCTCAACGGCCCCGTCCTCGGCTCCATCGCCACCCCCACCGGAGGTGGCTACTACATGGTCGCCAACGACGGCGGCATCTTCGCCTTCGGCGACGCCCGCTTCCGCGGCTCCATGGGCGGCATCCCCCTCAACGCCCCCGTCCAAGCCCTCGTCCCCACCCCCCACCGGCAACGGCTACTGGCTCGTCGCCTCCGACGGCGGCGTCTTCGCCTTCGGCGACGCCACCTTCCGCGGCTCCATGGGCGGCATCCCCTCAACCGACCCGTCGTCGGCATGGTCCACTTCGACGCCGGCTACCTCATGGTCGCCAGCGACGGCGGCATCTTCAACTTCTCCGACCACCCCTTCCACGGCAGCCTCGGCAACACCCCACCCCTCTGGCCCATCACCTCCGCCGCCCCCACGAGTGACCGGAACCACCCCGTCCGGCCGATGTGACGGGTCCTCGCGACCCCGCGACGTCGGCGCTCGGTGAGCGGCCGGCGACCCTCCGCAACCACGCGCTTACACCCGCCCGGGTCCCTCCTACATTGGGCGCTCGTCGCCTCGTAGCGAGGATGCTCACCACCCTCCCAATGATCATCCGTCCCCGTCGCGCGTTCCCGGTCCTCGCCGCCGCGGTCCTGCTCACCGCCTCGGTGTCCGCGCTCGACGCGCGGTTCGCACGACCCGCCCACGCGGTCTCCGTCACGGTGACGAACCAGGCCGCCCTCGCCACCGCCTTCGCCGACCCGAACGTGTCCACCATCGTCCTGGGCGCCGACGTCACGCTCACCTGCGTGCTCGCCGGAGGCGTCGGGACGCTCGAGCGGACCACCGACGTCCCGGTCCTCCTCGACGGCGCCGGTCGCACGCTCCGCCAGGCGTGCCCGGCCACCCCGGTCATGACCGCGGGCACCGGGAGCCCCGCCACCGTGCTGACCCTCGTCGACCTCACCGTCACCGGCGGCTCGGGGGGCACGCCGGTGTTCGTCGACGGATCGGTGGTCGTCTCGGGCTCCACGTTCACCGGGAACACCGCGGGGACCGCCCCGAGCCTCGACGCCGTCGTCGTCGCCTTCTGGTCCGCGACGGTCACGGGCTCGACCTTCGTCGACAACACCGGGCCCGGCCTCATGGCGCTGTTCGGGTCGGCCACCGTCCGGACCTCGACGTTCGCCGACAACACCGGCGCGGGCGTCGTGAACTTCGAGGGCGCCCCGACGACCGTGACCGACTCGACGTTCCGCGCCAACCGGGCCGGCGGCCTCAACGCGTTCTACGGCGCGACGATCACCCGCTCCTCGTTCGTCGACAACTCGACGCCCTTCGCCGGAGCCGCCGTCACCGCCGGCTCGGGCCCCGTCTCCGTCACCGACTCCGTCCTCAGCGGGAACACGGCCTCCGACGGCGGTGGCGCCGTCGCCGGGATGGACTCGGTCTCCATCGCGAACTCGACCGTCGTCGGGAACCGCGCCGGCGGGGCCGGCGGGGCCGTCGCCGTCTCCACCCGCCCCTTCCCGACGACATCACCTCCGGGGACGATCACCCTCCGCCACGCCACCCTCACCGGCAACACCTCGCCGGGAGGGCAGCTCGCCCCGCTCGTCTCACCCTCCTACGGGCTCGTCGGCTCCGCGTCGATCCTGACGTCGGCCCCGGCGACCTCCGGCTGCGGTCCCGGGCTGGCGTCCACGTCGTCGGGCGGCCACAACCACGCCGGCGACTCCTCGTGCGGTCTCACCGACCCGACCGACCGCCAGGACGCGGGCGACCCGGGCCTCGCCCCGCTGGCCGACCACGGGGGGTCGACGGCCACGCGCCCGCCGCTCCCGGGAAGTCCCGTGGTCGACGCGATCAGCCCGGCCCGGTGCGACCCCGACCTCCCGGCCGACCAGCGCGGGGTTCCCCGACCGCAGGGACCCGGGTGCGACATCGGGGCGGCCGAGCTGGACCTGGGCGTGCGATCGGCGACCCTGGGCGGGTCCGGTTACTGGCTCACGGCGGCCGACGGCGGCATCTTCGCCTTCGGCGACGCCGGCTTCCACGGCAGCACCGGCAACCTCGCCCTCAACCAGCCCATCGTCGCCATGGCCGCCACCCCCACCGGGAACGGCTACTGGCTCGTCGCCGCCGACGGCGGCATCTTCGCCTTCGGCGACGCCACCTTCCACGGCAGCACCGGCAACCTCACCCTCAACCAACCCATCGTCGCCATGGCCGCCACCCCCACCGGCGACGGCTACTGGCTCGTCGCCGCCGACGGCGGCATCTTCGCCTTCGGCGACGCCACCTTCCACGGCAGCACCGGCAACCTCACCCTCAACCAACCCATCGTCGGCACGGCCGCCACCCCCACCGGGAACGGCTACTGGCTCGTCGCCGCCGACGGCGGCATCTTCGCCTTCGGCGACGCCACCTTCCACGGCAGCACCGGCAACCTCACCCTCAACCAACCCATCGTCGGCACGGCCCCCACCCCCCACCGGCGACGGCTACTGGCTCGTCGCCGCCGACGGCGGCATCTTCGCCTTCGGCGACGCCGGCTTCCACGGCAGCACCGGCAACCTCACCCTCAACCAACCCATCGTCGGCACGGCCCCCACCCCCACCGGCGACGGCTACTGGCTCGTCGCCGCCGACGGCGGCATCTTCGCCTTCGGCGACGCCACCTTCCACGGCAGCACCGGCAACCTCACCCTCAACGAGGCGATCACGGGCATGACGGCGACCTGAGCCTCCGGCGTCGGCGAGACCCGGTCAGATGCCGACGGCGGTCAGCGGCGGGCGTGGACGGTGGACGACCTCCAGGCCGCCGGCACCGGTCACCTCGACGCCGCCGTCCTCGACGTGCACCCCGAGCCTCCGGCCGGCGACCTCGATCCCCTCGACCCGCAGGCGGCCGATCCACGGCGGGAGCTCGGGGTGCACCCAGACCTGCCCGCGAGGGGCCCACGGCTCCAGGCGCAGCAGGGTGCGCAACCAGAGCAGGGGGGCGGCGGCCGCCCAGGCCTGCGGCGAGCAGGAGGCCGGGTAGGCGGCGGGGACGGGCAGCTCGTCGCGCGAGAAGCCGGCGAACAGCTCCGGGAGGCGCCCACCCCGGGCGGTCGCCACCGCGAGCTGCCCCTCGATGATCCGGTGCGCCTCCTCCACGAAGCCGTACCGGGCCAGGCCCGCCGCGCAGAGGGCGTTGTCGTGGGGCCAGACCGACCCGTTGTGGTAGCTGACCGGGTTGTAGGCGGCCATGTCGGTGGCCAGCGTCCGCACACCCCAACCCGAGAACATCTCGGGTGAGACGAGCCGTCGGGCCACGAGCCCGGCGCGCTCCGGGTCCACGATCCCCGTCCACAGGCAGTGGCCCACGTTCGAGGCCAGGGCGTCGACGGGCCGCTTGTCGGCGTCGAGGCCGAGCGCGTACCAGCCCCGTTCCTCGAGCCAGAAGTCCTCGTTGAACCGCTGCCGCAGCTCCCGGGCCCGGGCGGCGCACCGCTCGAAGGTCTCCGCGTCGCCCATCTCCTGCGCGAAGTGCGCCCGGGCCACGTAGGCGGCGTAGACGTACCCCTGCACCTCGCAGAGCGCGATCGGGGTCCTGGGGAACTCGCCCCCGGCGAACCGGACGCCGTCCCAGGAGTCCTTCCAGCCCTGGTTGGCCAGCCCGGCGGGGGTCTGCCGCTGGTACTCGACGTAGCCGTCGCCGTCGCGGTCGCCGAACCGCTCGATCCACTCGAGGGCCCGGTCGACGTTGGGCAGGAGACGCTCCACCAGGTCCTCGCCGCCGGCCCAGCGGCGCAGCTCCCCGAGGAGCATGACGAACAGCGGCGTCGCGTCGATCGAGCCGTAGTAGACCGTGCCCTCCCGTAGGGCCAGCCCGCTCGCCCCGCCGAAGCGCATCTCGTGGAGGATCTTGCCGGGCTCCTCCTCGGTCTCCGGGTCGACGTCGGTGCCCTGGAAGCGGGCCAGCGTCTCCAGCACCCCGCGGGCGATCGACGGGTCGGCGATCAGGGTCATCCACGCGGTCAGCAGGGAGTCGCGCCCGAAGACCGTCATGAACCACGGTGCCCCGGCGGCGAGGATCGGGAGCTCGGGGTGCTCGGGGTCGAAGATCCGCAGCGCCCCGAGGTCCTCGCCCGACCGGAGGACGGCGGCACCGAGGTCGGGCGGGTCGGTCCCGACCGACGGGAGGATCGCCCGCCAGGTGGCCAGGCGCTGCGACGGCACGGCCTCGACGTCGGTGACGCCGCACCCGAAGCGGGGCGCGATCGGCGACCCGGCCAGCACCACCGACACCTCGAGGCACTCCTCCCAGGACTCGCCCGGCTCGAGACGGAGGCGCCACACCGCCACCCCGGGCTCGACGGCGGCGGGCGACGAGAGCCGCACCACGACCTCCTTGTCGACCCGGTCGCCGAGGCTGGCGAAGCACAGGCCGCGGTCGTCGACCCGGACGCGGTGCCGGACCCGCGACCGCACCCGTCCCTCCTTGACCTCGAAGAGGCTGGCGAAGTCGACGTCGCACACGAGCTCGACGACGACCGGAACCGGGTCGAGCCCGTGGTTGGTGACGCTCACCCGTTCCCGCATGCCCTGGCCGACGTGGCGGCGGCGGAACACCACGAGCTCGGCGTCCGCCCGGCCGGGCGCGGGGCTCCCGTGCCCGACGAACGTCGCCGCGAACGGGTCGGGGACGGAGACGGCGAGGGGCTCGAGCCGGGTGCCGTTGACCCGCAGCTCCCAGCGCGAGAGCACCCGGGTGTCGAGGACGAAGAGGCCGTGGAGCATCTCGGGGACGACGTCGCCGGTGCGGCCGCTCCGGCAGAACGTCTGCCCCTCGACGAGGGTGACGTCACCGTCGAACGTGCCCAGCGAGGGCACCGGCCCCTGGTGGATCCACGGGGAGGGCTCGGTCACCGTGCCCGTCCCGGCGCCCCGGCCAGGACCCGCTCGTACAGGGCGACGTGGTCGACCACCATCCGCGCGGTCGAGAACCTCGCTTCGACCGCCTCCCGGCACGCGTGCCGGTCCAGCTCGCCCACCTGGTGGAGCCGCTCGACCAGTTCGTCGACGCCGTCGCAGAGGAAGCCGGTCACGCCGTGGTCGACGATCTCGGGCGCCGCCCCCTCCCGGTAGGCCAGCACGGGGGTCCCGCAGGCGAGCGCCTCGATCATCACGAGTCCGAACGGCTCGGGCCACCGGATCGGGTTGACGAGGGCCCGGGCCCCACCGAGCAGCCCGAGCTTCTCCTCGCGCGAGACCTCGCCGAGGTACACCACGTCCTCGTCGAGGAGGGGCTCCACCCGGGCCTGGAAGTACTCGCGCTCCCACTTCTCGCGCATCTTGGCCGCCATGAGCAGCCGGACGCCGGCCTTCCGCGCCGCCAGCGCGGCCCGGAACGCCCCCTTCTCCGGAGCCATGCGGCCGAGGAACAGGAAGTACTCGCCCCGGTCGTCGCCGGCACCGCTTCCCGGCGCGTGGTCCTCCAGGTCGATGCCGTGGTGGATGACCGCGGCCACGTGCAGGCCGTCGGCCCTCGACGCCTGGTCGTGGCTGACGGCGATGATCGGGACCCGGTCACCGATGGCCCGGTAGAGCTCCGTGAGCTCCTCCCCGAACGGGCCGTGGTTGGTGGTCACGACCGGCAGGTCGGGGAACCGCCGGGCGTACACCGGGCCGATGAGCGTGTGGTCGTGGACGAGGTCGGCACCCCACCCGACGAGCGCGTCGTAGCCCCGGACCAGGTGGCGCAGCTCGATGGCCGCGAAGCCGATGCGGTCCCCCTCCGAGGCCTCGAGGACCCAGCCCCTGGGCACGGGGCACGTCGAGTCCCCGGTGGTCCACAGCAGCACCTCGTGGCCGGCGGCGACGAGGCCCCGGGCCAGCCGGTCCACGACCGCCTCGGTCCCTCCGTAGCCCGTGGGGGGCACCGGGGCCCAGGGCGGCGCCATGATCCCGATCCGCATGGCCAAACGCTCCTCCTCGGGACGCGCGCTCGGGTGGCCGAGATCGCACCAACGGTACCGGGACGGGCTCCGAGCCGCGTGGGCGGCCCGGGCGTCACCTGGACCTCACCCGAGTTGGCCGCGCTAGCGTCCCTCGCGTGACCGAGGCGAGTCCTCCCCCCGGGCGCCCGCCGGTCCGCTGGGACGACGACGTCGACGACGTGCTCGACGGCGACCTGACGACCGCGCTGGCCTACGTCACCCCCGCCGGTGGCGCCGTTCCCGCCGTCATCGCGCCGTGCGGCCTGCGCGACCGCGACGCCGGCACCGTCACGTTCACGACCTCGCTCGGATTCTCCCGGAAGCTCGAACGGATCCTCGCCGACCCCCGCGTGGCGCTCGCCTACCACGCCCGCGACCACGGCTTCGCCACCGGCTCCCGGTTCGTGCTCGTCCAGGGGATCGCCGGCGTCGACCTGGATCCGGACTTCGCCCGGCTCCGTCCCCTGCTGCCGCGGATCGAGCGCCACCTCGGGGCACCGAGGCGCAGCCGCTTCTGGGACCGCTGGCTGCGCGAGTACTACGCGGACCGCGCCGTCGTGACCGTCCGGGTCGAGCGGGTCGTCTCGTGGCCGGAGCTCGACGCCCGGGGGGAAGCGGCGGTCGCCGGGGACCCCGCCCCTCCGACCCCCCACCGCCCAGGATCCGCCCAGGGGCGGGACGGAGCCCAGGGTGGCCGTCGCGCGCCTCGCCCGCCGCCTCGAACGGCTCCCCCACCGGCTGCTCGCCTACCGCCAGGCCGACGGCTATCCGTCGGTGGTCCCGGTCGCCCTCGGTCGCCACGACGACCACGGCCTCCGGCTCGTCGTCCCGCCGGGCCTCCTGCCCCCGGGGGGCCGGAGGGCCGGGTTGCTCGGCCACGCCTACCGGCCCCAGCTCATCGGGCTCGAGGCCGTCACCACCACGGGATGGCTCGAGGTCGCCCCGGACACCGGCGTCGCCGTCTACGCGCCCCACACGGCGAAGCGCTACCGCGCGCCGGCGAACAAGACCGCGTTGCTGCTCAAGAACGGTCTCCTCGCCAAGGTGGGGCTCCGCCGGGCGAGGAGGCAGGGCGTCCCCGAGCACCTCGCCGATCTCGCCGCCGGGTCCGCGGCCCCGGCCCCCGGCGCCTGAGGCGCCCCGCTCAGGCGGTCGAGGCGGGCTCCTCGGCTCCCTCCACGAAGCGGCCGAGGGCCCGCACGGTCGCGTCGAAGCCCGCCATCGTCGAGTCGACGACCTCGGCCACCGTCGGGATCGAGTCGATCCGGCCGGCGACCTGGCCGCCGAAGGCGAAGGCGGCGTCCAGGTCACCACCGAAGTAGAGGTCCATCACCCCGGCCAGCGGGCCGAGCCCCACCTCCTCCTCGCGCTCGAGCGCCTCGGAGTAGGGGGTCCGCAGCACCCGGAAGGCGGGCCGGGAGAGGCGGTTGAGGAACACGGTGTCGGTCTCGGCGGAGTCGAGGATCAGCCGCTTGTAGTTCTCGTGCACGGGCGACTCGACCGTGGCCACCATCCGGGTCCCCATCTGCACGCCCTCGGCTCCCAGCGCGAAGGCGGCGGCCATCGACGGGCCGTCGACGATCCCTCCCGCCGCGATCACCGGCACGTCGATCTTCGAGCAGACGAGGGGCAGGAGCACCATCGTGGAGACGTCACGAGGGTTCTTGAACCCCCCGCCCTCGGCGCCCTCCACCACGAGGCCGTCGACCCCCGCGTCGACGGCCTTGAGGGCCGCCCGGAGGGTGGGCACGACGTGGAAGACCGTGAGGCCGGCGTCCTTGAGCCGGGCCGTGAACCGGGTCGGGTCCCCGGCCGACGTCGTGACGAACCGGACGCCCTGCTCCGCGACGAAGTCGACGATGCCGGGGTCCCGAACGAAGAGCTGGGCGATGTTCACCCCGAAGGGCCGGTCCGTGAGCTCGCGCGCCAGGCGGATCTCGTCGCGGATCGCGTCCAGCTCGCCCGACGACGTCTCGACGATCCCGAGGCCTCCGGCGTTCGACACCGCCGAGGCGAGCCGGGCCCGGGCGATCCACCCCATGGGGGCCTGCACGATGGGATGCTCGACCCCCAGCAGCTCGGTCACACGCGTGCGCATCCGGAACCTCACCCCCCTCACTCGACCGGCACGACCGGGCGCCCGGACCCGTCGAGGCGGTGGAGGTACTCGGCGATCCCGTAGCCGGTCCGCCCCTCGTAGGTCCACCGGGCGAGCCCCTCGAGCAGCACGCTCCCCTGGTGGGCGTGCTCGATCGGCACGACCCGCAGCACCTCGCCGCGCAGCTCGTGGACCCGGTCCTCCTTGTCGGTGGCCCGCACGTGGCTCACCCGCTGGGTGAGACCGTCGGCGGCGAGCTCCGTGCGCACGTCCCACTCGCGGATGCTGGAGTGCCGGCCGTCGCGCCAGACCCAACCCCGGTGCAGGTCACCCTGCTCGGTGCCGATGCGGATGCCGCCGAAGTGCACGTCGTCACCGACGTTGACCGCGAACCAGCGCCACATGAGGGGGCCACCCCAGCGCCGGGGGCCCCACGACTTGTCCCGGTTGCCTCGGGCGTCCTGCACGGCCCAGCGCCGTCCGTCGAGGGCGATCGTCCCCGTCCACCGGCCGGCCTGCTCGAGGTGGCCCTTCCCCACGTTCTGCCCGGTGAGGGCGCTCGCCCCCCGACCCGACCGACCTTGCCCGTCGACCCCGACGGCGGGCATGAGCGCCTCGAAGACGAGGTCGAGCTCGACCCGGCCGGTCGCGGACGGCGCGGCCGGGTCGTCGAGGTCGCGGACGGCGGCCTCGGCGTCGGCGGTGATCCGCCAGCTGCGCATGGGCGCCAGGCGCTCGTACCGGACGCCACCGACCTGGAGGTCCGAGTCGGTCATCTCGTGCTGCGGGCGGACCGCCGAGACCCGGGCGACCCGCGTCCCGGGCAGCCACACGGTGAGGTCGACGTCGAGGGTCCCCTCGTTCGGGCGGACGCCGATCCGGGTGAACAGCCCGGAGTCGGTCGCCGGGTCGTAGCCGTTGAAGTAGTAGGACTCGCTCCAGGCCCGGTCGGCCTCGACCGGGTGGGCGAGGTCGTGGTGCTCCTCGAGGACGGGCATGACCGGAGTCTACGGTCGGCGGTGGCCGGCCCTCCTCCGGCGGCGGTGGGCCATGGCCACGAACACCCGGCGGTGGATCGGGCGCAGCAGCGTCCAGTAGAGGAACCCCGGGACACCTCGGGGCCGCAGCGCGCCGACCTCGACGAGCCGGTCCGTCCTCACCCGGTAACCCAACCACGCGTCGCCGGGGTGCCAGCCCCGCCCGCGCAGGACGAGCGTGCCCGGGGTCCGGTCGACCACCGTCCACCAGTCGACCTCCGCCCCGGGGGCGACGGAGGCGGCCGCCCGGACGGCCAGCCGCTCGCCGAGGACCCGGCCGAGCAGGAGGCGGATCCTCCACGGCCACTCGACCCCGTACCAGGCGAGGTCGCCGCCGACCCGCCCCAGGTCCTCGTCGACCAGAGCCGCGACGCCCGCGGGCAGCGGCAGCTCCACCCGCTCGCAGTACACGCCGTCGAGGAGGCCCGGCTCCCGGTCGAGCAGCGCGCGGTCGACGTCGACGACCTGGGCGTCGAGGGCGTCGCGCACCGCGACATCGAGCCCGACCGGCTCGATGTCGAACGCCCCCCGGGTGGCCCCGCCGTGGCGGACGACCACCTCGGTGACGAGGCTCTCGATCAGGGCGTGGCTGACCCTGCGGTCGACCGGGGCCACGAGGTCGACCCAGTAGGAGGACAGCCGGGGGGTCAGCAGCGGGACGTCGACGATCCGCCGCCGCCGCAGTCCCCGGGCCCTGGCGTAGGCGGCGATCATCTCGCGGTAGGTCGTGACCTCGGCCCCGCCGACCTCGTAGACGCCGGGCGGGACCCGCAGCGACCGCTCGAGGTACGCCAGCAGGTCGGCGAGCGCGATCGGCTGGATGCGGGTCCGCACCCACCGGGGGCAGACCATCACCGGCAACCGCTCGGTCAGGTAGCGGAGCATCTCGAAGGAGATGCTCCCGGAGCCGAGCACGACCGCGGCGCGCAGCTCGACCACCGGCACGCCGGCCTCCCCGAGGCACTCCCCCACCTCCTGGCGGCTCACGAGGTGCTCGGAGGCGGGGGCGTCGCCGAGCCCTCCCAGGTACACGATCCGACCGATCCCCGCCTCGCGGGCGACCTTGCCGAAGGTCAGGGCCAGCTCGCGGTCCCGGGCCCGGAACGCCGGCCCGGCCTGCATCGAGTGGACCAGGTAGAACGCGACGTCCACGCCGGCGAGCGCCGCTGCGAGCGCGCCCGGGTCGCCCACGTCGACCGGCCTCGCCTCGACACCGTCGCCGCGAGGGAGGGCCTCGGGCCGGCGGCCCAGGGCCACGACCCGGTGGCCGGCCGCCACGAGACGGGGCACGAGCGCCCTCCCCACGAAGCCGCCGGCCCCGGCCACCGCGATCCGCACGGGCACCATCGCGCCACCTTGCCCGACGCGACCCACCCCGACGAGGTCGCGGCCGCTCCGGGTCGTGACCAGCCCGTAGGCTCGTGCCGGTGTCAGGGGTGGCGCGGGGGGTGACCCTCTTCACCGTCGGCCACGGGTCGCTGGCCGAGGCCGAGCTGGCCCGGCTGCTGCGCGGAGCCGGGGTCACCCACCTGGTCGACGTGCGCTCGGCGCCCGGTTCGCGACGCAACCCCCATCTGGACCGGGTCCAGCTCGAGCGCTGGCTGCCCGAGGCCGGCATCACCTACCGCTGGGAGCCCCGGCTCGGCGGGCGGCGGCTCCGGCGCCCCGGCTCCCCGAACGTGGCCCTCGAGCACGAGGCCTTCCGCGCGTACGCCGACCACATGGCTCGCGCCGAGTTCGCCGCCGCCCTCGACGAGCTCCTCGCCGAGGCGGCCGAGGAGCCGACCGCCGTGATGTGCGCGGAAGCCCTCTGGTGGCGCTGCCACCGCCGCCTGCTGGCGGACGCCGCGGTGCTGCTGCGGGGGGCGCGGGTCCTGCACCTCTTCCACGGCGGGCGCCTCGCCGTCCACGAGCCGATGGTCGAGGCCCGGGTCGAGGACGGCCACCTCGTGTACGACCGCGGCGCCACGCCGCGCCTCCCCGGCCTGTGACGGGGCGGGCACCCGGTACGGGGCGCCGGCGGTCGACCCGGGGACCGGTCCCGGTGCTCTACGCTCCTCCCGGCCCGCCGAACCGAGGGGGGAGGCCAGGCACCGTGATCCGCTTCGTCACCGGGACGGGGGTGGGCGTCGGCAAGACGGTCGTGGCCACGGTGCTCGCCCGGGCCGACCGGGCGAGCGGGCGGATCGTCGGGTACGTGAAGGCCGTGCAGACCGGAGTCGAGCCGGGCCAGCCCGGCGACCTGGACTTCGTGCGTGAGGCCGCAGGCGTCCCGGCCCAGGAGGGCCTCCGCTTCCCGGGTCGGCTGGACCCGGCGGTGGCGGCCGAGCAGTCGCGGTCCAGCATCGGGATCGACTGGCTCGTCGACCGGATCCAGCGCCAGGCCGGGATGGTCGACGTCCTCTACGTCGAGGGAACCGGCGGCCTCCTCGCCCCGCTGAGCGGCGACCTCACGATGGCCGACCTCGCCATCCGGCTCGGCGCCGAGGTCGTCGTCGTCACCAGGCCGGGCCTCGGCACGGTGAACCTGTCGGCCCTCACGCTCGAGGCGGCCCGCACCCGCTCGCTCCAGCTCAGCGGGCTGGTGGTCAACCGGTGGCCTGCCCACCCCGGCGTGCTCGAGCGCACCTCCCTCGAACGGTTGGGCCGCATGGCGCCCGTCCTCGGCGTGCTCCCCCTCGTCGAGGACCTCAGCACCCGTGGGCCCGCACCGCTGCCCGACGGCTTCGCGTTCCTGGCGCCGGACTCCGTCGCCGGCTGAAGAGGCCCGCCGGGGACCGCCTCAGCGGGGGGCCGTGAGGTGCCCGGTCTCGTTGAAGCTGAGGACGTACGGCCCGCCCGGCCGGGCACCGACCCGAGAGATCGACGCCAGGCCGAGGTGCATGCGCCACGTCAGCTCCCAGCCCACGCCCAGGGCCCAGCTCACCGCCGCCTTGATGGGCGACACGTGGCTCACCGCCACGACGACACCGCTCTCCCCGTCCCGTGCCGTCCGGGTGAGGAGATCCTGCACGCAGCGCGCCACCCGGGACCCGACCTCGGCCAGGCTCTCTCCGCCCGGGGCGCGGAACGTCGGATCCGCTCGCCAGCGTGCCGACACGTCGGCCGGGATGTCGAACAGCCGCTGCCCCTCCCACTCGCCGTAGTCGATCTCGACCAGCCGATCGTCGACCTCGACCTCCAACCCCGACGACCGGGCGATCACCTCGGCGGTGTCGCGGGCCCGCCGCAGCGGGCTGCTCACCACCGCGAGCGGCTGCGGCTCCCGCAGCGCGGCGGCGAGGCGGGCCGCCTGGGCCAGCCCCGCGTCGGTGAGGGGCGGGTCGCCCCGCCCCAGGAGCCGGCCGGCCCGGTTGGGTGCCGTCTCCCCGTGGCGGACGAACGCGACGACCGGGCCCGTCACCGTGGGGCCTCCAGACGGCCCGATCGCACGAAGCGCTCCCAGGGGCCTCGCTCGTAGAGCTCGAACTGGCCCACCACCCACCAGCAGGCCACGAGCCCCGCGAGCTCGAGCAGGACCACGGCCCACCACACGGGGAGGAGGCGGCCGGGAGGGAACGCCGTCCCGAGGGCGGGCCACCAGAAGACCTCGCCCGAGGTCCAGGCGCCCGAGAGGACCAGCCCCGCGAGGGTCCCGATCGGGAGACAGAGCAGGCGCCGGCGCAGCAGCCGGGACCGGCCGGCCGTCCCGAGCATCACGAGCACGAGCAGGGCGACGCTCGCCAGGAGCGTGTGCCCCACCGCCGGACGTCCGAACGGCACGTCGACGAGGAGGGGGAGCAGCGAGCCGAGCGCGACGAGCCGGTAGTCGACGCCGACGCTGCGGAAGACGTTGGCCACCAGCAGCACCGAGAGGCCCACGTACCAGAGCAGCACCGACGATTCCTCACCCGGCGTCGAGGGCCGCGTTCACGAGGGCGTCGGCCACCGTGTTGCGCTCCCGGGGCACGTGGGCCACGTCGACCTCGTCGTAGCGGGCGAGCAGGGCCCGAGCCCGGTCGAAGAGGGGGCGCAGCCGCTCGTTGCGGACCCTGTATCGGCCCTCGAGCTGGCGGACGAGCAGCTCGGAGTCGGCCCGTACCGCGACCCTGCGGGCCCGGAAGGGCGCGGCGGCCTCGAGCCCCGCGACGAGCGCCCGGTACTCGGCGACGTTGTTGGTGGCGATCCCGATCCGCTCGCTGACGACCGCCAGCTCGGTGGGAGGGCGGGTGGACGGGTCGAGCACGACGGCCCCGATGGCGGCGGGACCCGGGTTCCCCCGGGCCCCCCCGTCGCAGTACACGACGACGAGGTCGCGCCCGGGTGCCCGGGCCTCGTCGCCGAGCGGGAGTCGCCCCTGCTCGGCGCCGCTCATGCCGGGACGAGGATGCATCCGCAGTTGTCGCAGTGCGCCACCGTGTCGGGCGGCTCCCGCCGGATGCGGTCGACCTCGGTGGCCGGGATCGACAGGTGGCAACCCTGGCACGTGCTGCCCACGAGCCGGGCCACACCCACCCCGCGGGCCCGCTCACGGCACCGCTCGTAGAGGGCCAGCAGGTCCGCTGCGATGTCGGAGGCCAGCTTGTCGCGCGCCTCCAGCTCGACGGCCAGCTCGGCGTCGATCGCCGCCTCCTGGTCGGCGAGCGACGCGCCGAGCCGGTCGAGCTCGGCCTGCACCGTCGCCCGCTCCGCCTCGACCCCGGCCACCTCCCGGTCGAGCGCCTCGCGCGCCTCCATGGCCTCGAGCTCCCGGTCCTCGACCATCCGGCGGTGCCGCCGGAGCTGGTCGACGTCGGCCTGCATGGCCTGGAGCTCGCGCGGGGAGCTGACCTCGCCCGAGTACATGCGGCGATCGACCTCGCGCTCCCGGTCCTCGAGGGCGCGGGCCTCGCCCTCGAGGCGCTCCTCCTCCCGGAGGTACACGTCGCGCCGCTCGCGCAGGTCGGCGAGCCGCCGGTCGAGCCCTCGCCCTCCGCTTCGCGCTGCGCCAGCTCCGCGCGCTCCGGGAGCGTCGCGCGGCGATGGCGGAGCCGGTCGGTGGCGGTGTCGTGCTCCTGCACCTCCAGGAGCGTCGCGAGCTGACCCATCGAGGCGAGCCTACCCGCCGTCCGGCGACCGACCGGGCCCGGCCGTCACGGGCCGGGCGACGTGGTCGTCGTGCTCGTGGTGGTGGTCGTGGTCGTCGTGGTGCTGGTGGTCGTGGTGCTGGTGGTCGTGGTCGAGGACGGCGGGGGCGCGGTGGTCGGGGGCGCCGTCGTGGGTGGTGCCGTCGTGGGCGGTGCCGTCGTGGGCGGGGTGGTCGTCGTCTCCTCGGGCGGTGGCTCGGTCGTCGTCGTGGTGACGGGCACCGCGGAGCGCCCGCCCTTCTCGTCGATGAACTGCGGCCGTCCCCACAGCCGCGGATCCGGTCTCGAGAAGTCGAGCGCCGCCTCGCCCTCGAGCTCGGACGTCATGAAGGCCCGGAAGACCTGGGCCGGGTAGGTGCCCCCGAACACCGACCGTCCCCCGACGTTGTTCATGGGGACCTTGCCGGTGGGCGAGCCCATCCAGACGGCCGTGACGAGCTGCGGCGTGTACCCGACGAACCAGGCGTCGGTGAGCTCGTCGGTCGTGCCGGTCTTGCCGGCGACCGGGCGACCGATGCTCGCCGAGGTCCCCGTGCCGCCGGACACGACGCCGCGCAGGATGTCGGTGACCGTGCGGGCGACCTGGGGGTCGACGGCCTGGACCCCCTCGGACCGGCTCTCGAACAGGACCTCGCCGTCGGGCCCCTCGACCCTCCGGATGAACACCGGGTCGTGGTGCACGCCGTCGGCGGCGAAGGTGGCGAAGACCGTGGCCATCTCGAGGGGGGTGGCCTCGTCGGTTCCCAGCGTGATCGAGAGGTAGGGAGGGATCTCGTTGCTCTCGGGGATGCCGAGGCGGTGGGCCATGTCGACGACCTTCTCGGGCCCGAGGCTGGCGATGAGCCTGGCGTAGGCGCAGTTCACCGAGCCCGTCGTGGCCGCGCGCAGCGAGATGACCCCGCGGCTCGAGCCGGCGTTCTTGGTCTTCCACGGCTCGGAGCCCGGGTTCTCCACCGTGCAGGGCGACGACCCGTCGACCTCGTCGTTGGGCGAGTAGCCGTCCTCGAGGGCGGCCGCGAGGGTGACGGCCTTGTACGCCGAGCCCGGCTGGCGGGCGCCCTGGGTGGCCAGGTTGAACTGGACCTGGTCGAAGCCGGGCCCGCCGACGATGGCGCGGACCTCGCCGTTCGTCGGATCGAGGGCGACGAGCGCGGCCGTGAAGGGCGGCTGGTCGGGGACGATCTCGTTCACGGCGAGCTGGGCGAGGAAGTAGGCCCGGGCGTCGAACGTCGTGTAGACCTTGAGGCCTCCCTTCAGCACCGCCTGCTGGCGCTGCTCGGGTGTCTCCCCCAGGCGCTCGTCGGCGAGGAGGCGACGCTGCACCTCCTCCACGAAGTAGTTGTCGGGACGGAGCTCGAGCGGGGGCCGCTTCGACGGCAGCGGCGCCAGCTCGGCGACGTCGGCCTCGGCCCTGGTGACGAGGCCCTCTTCCACCATGAGGTCGAGCACCTCGGAGCGGCGCCGACGGGCCCGGTCGGGGAACTCGAAGGGGTTGTTGCCCTCGGGACTGTTGATGAGCCCGGCGAGCAGGGCGGCCTCGGCCAGGCTCAGCTCCTGCAGGGTCTTGCACCGCTCCGCCCCGGTCTCGGGGTCGTCGGAGCAGAAGAACCGCTCGGCCGCCGCCTTGATGCCGTAGGAGCCCTGGCCGAAGTACACGGTGTTGAGGTACTCCCGCAGGATCTCGGTCTTCGAGTACTGGTTGTTGAGCCGGAAGGCCAGGATGGCCTCCCGGAGCTTGCGGTTGAGGTCCCGCTTGGGGGTGAGCACGCGATTCTTGACGAGCTGCTGGGTGATCGTCGATCCGCCCTGGACGACCTCACCGGAGCTGACGTTGCGCACGAAGGCCCGGAACAGGGCCTGCACGTCGATCCCCGGGTTCTGCCAGAAGGTCTGGTCCTCGGTGGCGACGATGGCGTCGATCACGACCTGGGGCACCTCGGAGAGGTCGACGAGCGACCGGTCCTCGAGCCCCAGCTCGGCGATCCTCGTCCCGTTGGCGGCGTAGATCGTGGTCCGCTGGGGCAGCGGATCGAGCGAGATCGTTCCGCTGAACGTCGAGCTCCCCACCAGGGTCCGCGCCCCGGGGATGAGCGCGGCGAGGCACAACCCGACGCCGATGCCGCCGAGGGTGATGACGAGGAGGAAGCGGAGGATCCGGCGCACGGCTGGGGTGGGTTGGTCGCCTCGGTGCTGGTCCGGTGGGTCCCGGTGGTGGCGTCAGCGGGTGTCCCGGGACGGTGACCAGGATGGCACACCGACGTGACCGGCTCGGGACCAGGGTGTGACGAGACCCGCGGGCCGGGTCGCGCCCGGGGGCGTCACCGCCCGACCAGGCGCCCCGCGAGCCCGGGGAGCGTCCCGGGTCCCCTCCGGGGGTGGAAGCGATCGGAGGCGTCGGTGAGCCGCGCGTCCTCGTCGTCGTCGAGCTCGAGGTCGGCCGCCGCGACGTTGGCCTCGAGCTGGGCGACGCTGCTCGCGCCGGGGATGACGACGACGTTGGGGCGGCGGAGGAGCCACGCCAGGGCCACCTGGGCCGGACTGGCGTCGTGGGCCCGGGCGACCTCCTGGAGGGTCTCCACGAGCTCTCGTGCCCGCTCGAGGTTGTCGTCGAGGAACAGCGGGTTGGTCCGCCGGGCCACGCCCCGGGGGAGGTGCCCGGTGTCGTAACGGCCGGACAGCAGCCCCTGGGCCAGGGGGCTGTACGCGATCACGAGGTGATCGGTGGCCTGGGCCCACGGCAGCAGTGCCCGCTCGGGGCCCCGGTGGGCGAGGCTGTAGGCCACCTGGTTCGACAGCACCGACCCGCCCAGCGCCCGTTCGGCCGCCTGCCACCCGGTCAGCGAGAAGTTGCTGACGCCCACGTGGCGGATCAGACCGGCGTCGAGCAGCCTCCGCATGCCCTCCATGGTGGTGCCTATGGGAACGACCGGGTTGGGCCAGTGGACCTGGTACAGGTCGATGGCCTCGACGCCGAGGCGGACGAGGCTGGCCCGGGCCCGCCGTTCGACGATCGACGCGAGCGGCAGCACCGGGAAGATCTTCGTGGCGAGGAGCACCTCGTCGCGACGCCCCCGCACCGCCTCGCCGACGATGCGCTCGGAGCGGCCGAAGGCGTACATCTCGGCGGTGTCGAGGAGGTTGACGCCGAGGTCGAGGGCACGCTCGACGATGGCCCGGGCCTCGCGCTGCGCGTAGTCCTCGCCGTATCCCCACTCCCGGGCCCCGAACTGCCAGGTGCCCAGGCCCACGACGGAGACGCGCACGCCCCCGACCTCGATGTAGCGCACCCGCCCACTGTGCCCGACGGCCACGGCCCTTGCCAGGCCCCCCGGCCTGTCACAGGCCGCCGGTACGCTCGCACGGTGAGCGACCTCCGCCTCGTCCGCCACGGTGCGCCGGCCCTGGGGCGCTCGCGCGGCCGTCGACGACGCCAAGGCCGGCGACCCCCTGGCGCCCGTGACCGTGGCCGCGCCCACCGTCTACGCGGGGCTGGCCCTGCGCCGGTCCCTGGCCCGCGGCGACGGCCGGGACCGCCCGGGGCTGGTGAACGTCCGCTTCCTCCCGCTCGCCCGGGTGGCCGAGCTGCTCGGTGCTCCCGTCCTCGCCGCCCGCGGCCACCGGCCGCTCACGGGGCCCCCTGCGGGCGGAGGCGGTGCGGGCCGCCCTCGCCGAGCAGCGGGGAGCCCTGAGCGCGGTCGCGTCGCACCCCGCCACGGTGCGGGCGCTCGCCAGGACGTTCACCGACCTGCGGCGGGCCGGGCCCGCCGCGCGAGCGCGGCTGGCGCGCCGCGGCCCGCGACCCGAGCACGTCGTCCGGTGCTTCGATGCGTTCTGCCGCCACACCGAGGGGTTCGCCGACGACGAGGACCTCGCCGCGGCCGCCGTGGGAGCGGTCGACGCGGGGGGCCCGGCGGTCGACGGGCTCGGCGGCCTCGTCGTGCACCTCCCGCGCGCGCTGTCCCCGGCCGAGCTGACCCTCGTGGGCGCCTTCGCCCGGCGCGGCCGGGCCCGGGCCGTCCTGGGGCTGGTCGGTGAGCCCGACGCCGACCGGCCCGCCGTGGAGCTGGCCGAGCGGCTGGCCACGGTGCTCGGCGCCGCCGCCGTGGAGCCCGCCGCCCCGAGCCCGGCCCGCGTGTCGGTGCTCGAGGCCCCCGACCCCGACGACGAGGTGCGCGAGGTCGTGCGCTCGATCGTCGCCCGGCTCGACCGGGTCGACCTGCCCCTCCACCGGGTCGCGATCCTCTACCGCACCGCCGACCCCTACGCCCGTGTCGTCCACGAGCAGCTCCGCGCCGCCGGCATCCCCGCGCACGGTCCGGCCACCGGGCGCCTGGCCGAGACCGTGGCCGGGAGGGCCCTGCTCGGCCTGCTCGCCGTCCCCGCCGGGGGGTACCGCCGCGACGCGGTGATGGACTGGTTGGCCTCCGCCCCGATCCTCGAGGTCC
Source organism: Acidimicrobiia bacterium (assembly GCA_027494165.1). GTDB lineage: Bacteria > Actinomycetota > Acidimicrobiia > IMCC26256 > JAOSJM01 > JAOSJM01. The sequence goes on from JAOSJM010000001.1 coordinate 1,775,178, forward strand.
CCGGGACCGCCCCGGTCCCCGCCCACCGGTGGGACGTCCTGTCCCGTCGCGCGGGCGTGGTCGGCGGGATCGAGCAGTGGCGCGACCGCCTCGCCGGCTACGGCGACCACCTCCGGCGGCGGGCCGAGCGCGCCGCCGACGACCCCGAGGCCGACGGTGCCCTCGACGTCGAGGCCGACCTCGACCACCTCGACCGCCTCGGCGCGTTCGTCGACGGGCTGGCCGGGGCGCTCGAGCCGCCCGACCCCCGACGTGGCCCGCGCTCGCCCGCTGGTCGGCCGGGCTCCTCGACCGGTACCTCGGCGGCGAGGGGGCACGCGAGCGGTGGCCCGAGCACGAGCTGCGGGCCTCCCGCGAGGTGCGGCGCCGGGTCGAGGCCCTGGGCGACCTCGGCGAGCTGGCGGGGCCCGGCCGCGCCGCGGACGTCGACGAGCTCCGCCAGGCGCTCCAGGCCGGGCTCGACGTCCCGTGGGGCCACGCCGGACGCTTCGGCACCGGAGTCTTCGTGGGGTCGCTGCGCGATGCCTACGGCCTCGATCCCGACGTCGTGTACGTGCTCGGCATGGTCGAGGGCGCCTTCCCGCCCCGGGGGCGCGAGGACCCGCTCCTGCCCGACGACGACCGCGCGGTCGGCGGGCTCCCGCTCGCCGGGACCCGGCGGGCCGAGGAGCGCCGTGACCACCTCGCCGCCGTCGGAGGAGCGCGCGAGCAGGTCCTGTGCTGGTCGCGGGCCGACCTCCGGTCCCAGCGGGAGCGCCTGCCGGCCCGCTGGCTGCTGGCCGCCGCGGCCGGCCTCGCCGGCGTCGACCACCTCGGGGCCCGCGAGCTCTCGACGCGCCCGGGTCCGTGGCACCGGGTCGTGCCGTCGTTCGAGGCCGGGCTCCTCGGGGCCGAGGCGCCCGCCTCGCCGCTCGACCTCGACCTCTCCGACCTGCGCCGGTGGCAGCAGGCCGGCCGGCCGCTGCGGACCCACCCGCGCGTCCGGGCGGTCCCCGCCCTCGGCGACGGGCTCGAGGCCCTCGCCGCGCGCCGGAGCTCCGGCCTCGGGCCCCACGACGGGCTCGTCGGGCCGCTCGACGGGCTCCTCCCCGACCTCGCCCGCACCCTGTCGGCCACGTCGCTGGAGCGGTACGCCGCCTGCCCCCCGCCGGTACCTCCTCGAGCAGGTGCTCCGCGTCCACGACGTCGAGCGCCCCGAGGACGTCGAGACCATCAGCGCGCTCGACCGGGGCAGCCTCGTCCACGAGGTGCTCGAGGTGTTCCTGCGCTCGGTCCCGGCCCGTCGCCGCCCCGACGCGCCCTGGACCCCGGCCGAGCGGGACCGGCTCCTGGAGCTGGCGGAGCGGTGCTTCGACGACGCCGTCGCCCGCGGGCTCACCGGGCGGCCGCTGCTGTGGGCCATGGAGCGACGCCGGCTCCGGCGCGTCCTGCGCGACTTCGCCGACGCGGACGAGGACCACCGGTCCGCGCGGGGCGTCGTCACCGACCCCGACGCGCTCGAGCTGGTGTTCGGGGACGACGCGGGTGAGCCCGTCTCGGTCACCCTCCCCGGAGGCACGACCGTGGCGTTCCGGGGACGGATCGACCGGATCGACGTGGCACCCGACGGCTCGCGCCTGGTCGTGCTCGACTACAAGACCGGGCGCGACCAGCGCTACACGGACCTCGAGGACGATCCCGTCGTCCGCGGCACGATGCTGCAGCTCCCGATCTACGCCCTGGCGGCGACGCGGCGGGCACCGGAGGCGGCGGTCGAGGCCCGGTACTGGTTCCTCGAGACCGGTCGGCAGCCCGGCTACGCGGTCGACGACACCGTGATGGGCCGCTTCCTCGCCGTCCTCGAGGCCATCTTCGGTGGCATCGCCGCGGGCGTGTTCCCGGCCAACCCCGGAGCCGAGACCCGCGACTCCTGGGCGAACTGCCGCACCTGCCCCTACGACCGGCTCTGCCCCCCCGACCGAGACGTCGCATGGGAGCGCAAGCGGCACGCCCCCACCTGCGCCCGGTACCTGGCCCTCGCCGAGCCCGGGGCCGCGCCTCCCGGGGAGGGCCCGTGACCGGACCGCTCGCCGACGCGCCGGTGCGCGACCTCGTGCGCGACGCCCACGACCTGACGCTCCTCGTCGAGGCCGGCGCGGGGACCGGCAAGACGACGGTCCTCGTCGAGCGGGTGCTCGCCCTGGTCGCGACGGGCCGGGTCCGGCTCCGGCGCCTCGCGGCCATCACGTTCACCGAGGCCGCGGCGTCCGAGCTGCGCGATCGCGTGCGCGAGGCGCTCGAGCGCGCCGTGGCCGGCGCCGGGCTCCCGGACGCGCACCCGATCGACGACGCCGGCCGGCGGCGCTGCGAACAGGCGCTCGCCGAGCTCGACGACGCCGCGATCGGCACGCTCCACGGGTTCGCCCAGCGGATCCTGGCCGAGCACCCGCTCGAGTCCGGCCTGCCCCCCGCCTTCGAGGTGGCGGGCGAGATCGAGGCGTCCATCGCGTTCGACGAGCGGTGGGCCGCCTTCGCCGACCGGCTCCTCGACGACCCCGCGCTCGAGGCGACCCTGCTCGAGGCGTTCACGCTCGGGCTCCGGCTCGACTGGCTCCGCGCCCTCGCCCGGCGCCTCCACGACCACCACGACCGCCTCCTCGACGCGCCGTTCGGTGCCCACCACCCCGGCGGGCTCCGGCCCGTCGACCCCGAACCCGTCCTCGGACCCCTGCGGGCCGCCCTCGCCCACCGGGTCTCGTGCACCGACCCCGACGACAAGCTGGCCCTCCATCTCGAGCGGCTGGCGGGCCACGCCCGCACGCTCGAGGCCGCCGACGACGACCTCGAGCGCCTCGACCTCCTCGCGCGCGGGCCCGGGCTGGCGACGCGGTACGGGCGCAGCGGCAACTGGCCCGACGTCACGCTCGTCCGGGGCCTGCTCGCGTGGGCCGAGGAGGCCCGGGCCGAGCTGCTCGCCCGGCGGCGCGCCGCGGTCATCGGCCCGCTCGCCGCGGCCGTGCGGGCCGACGTGCTCGACGCCGCCGAGGCCCGCCGGCGCGCCGGCGTCCTCGGGTTCCACGACCTACTCGTCCTGGCCCGCCAGCTCCTGCGCGAGGACCCCGTGGCCCGCCGCCGGGTCGCCGAGCGGTTCGACTGCCTGCTCGTCGACGAGATGCAGGACACCGACCCGATCCAGGTCGAGCTGGCCGTGCTGCTCGCCACCGACGACCCCGGCGCCGGGTCGCGGCCGTGGAGCGCCGTCCCGCTCGAGCCCGGTCGCCTGTTCTTCGTCGGCGACCCCAAGCAGTCGATCTACCGGTTCCGGAGGGCGGACGTGACCCTCTACGAGCGGGTGCGCGCTGCTGGGAACGGGAGCCGTGGCCCTGCAGGTCAACTTCCGTTCCGTCCCGGGGATCCTCGACTGGGTGAACCACGTGTTCGCGATCCTGATGGGGGGCGACGACCGATCCCTCCAGGCCGCCTACGTCCCGCTCGTCGCCCACCGCCCGGCTCCCGACGACCCGACCCCGCCCGTGGCCGTCGTCGGCGGTCCCGCCGACGAGCCAGTCGGCACCGTCCGGGCCCGCGCCGCCGAGGAGCTGGCCGCCCTGCTCCGGTCCGTGCAAGGCGGCGAGTGGTCCGTGACCGACCCCGACACCGGCGAGATCCGACCGGCCCGGCTCGCCGACACCGCCGTGCTGCTGCCGACCCGGACCGCCCTGAGCACCATCGAGACAGCCCTCGAGCGGGCCGGCGTCCCGGCCCGCGTCGAGAGCCAGTCGCTCGTCTACGCCACGGCCGAGGTGCGCGACCTCCTCGCGGTGCTGCAGGCCGTCGACGACCCCACCGACGAGGTGGCTCTCGTCGCGGCCCTGCGGGGCCCGGCCTTCGGGTGCACCGACGCCGACCTCGCCGCGTTCCGCCTCGCGGGAGGCCGCTGGGACCACCGGAGGCCTCCCCGGCCGCGCTGGCACCCGAGCACCCCGTCCCCCGGGCCCTGGGCACGCTCCGGGCGCTCCACGAGGCGCACGTGTGGGAGACCGTCAGCGAGACGGTCGGACGGGTCGTGCGCGAGCTGCGGTTCTTCGAGACGGCCCTGGCCCACCACCGCCCACGCGACCACTGGCGCCGCCTCCGCTTCCTCCAGGAGCAGGCCCGGGCGTTCGTCGAGGCCCAGGGCGGCGGCCTGCGCGACTTCGTCGGCTGGGTCGAGCGGCAGGCGGCCGAGGGCGCCCGGGTCGACGAGACGGTCGTGCCGGAGCCCGACGACGACGCGGTCCGCATCCTCACGGTGCATGGGGCGAAGGGCCTCGAGTTCCCGATCGTGCTCCTCGCCGGGCTCGAGGCCGAGGACCGCGACGAGTCCCCACCCGCGCTGTGGTCGGAGGAGGGTCGCATGGAGGTGCGGGTCGGCACCAAGGAGACCAGCTTCGCGACCCCGGGCTACGACGACCTCGCCGCCGGCGAGTCCGCCCAGGCGGCGGCCGAGCGGATCCGGCTCCTCTACGTCGCCGCCACCCGCGCCCGCGACCACCTCGTCGTCTTCCTCCACCACCGTGTCGCCGGACGCTGCCACGCCTCGCGCCTGTGGGAGGTCCTCGAGGGCTCGCCGCACCGCCGCCTCGCGCCGGGCGTGCCCGCCGGCCCGCCGCCGGCCGCGGTCACGGCGGCCCCGCGCCCGATGGACGAGGAGGAGCGCGCCGCGTGGCTCACCGACCGGGCCCGGCGGCTGGCCCGGGCCGGCCGTCCCGCGAGCATCGCGGCCACCGCGCTCCCCGTGCACCCCGTGCCCGCAGCCGGGAGGGCCGAGGAGAGGGCCGACGAGAGGGCCGACCGAGTTGGCGTCGAGCAGGCCGACGAGGGCGTGGACGAGAGCGTCGAGGACGCGGAGACCCGGCCACCCTGGCGGCGAGGCCGGGCCGGGACCTCGCTGGGCCGGGCGGTCCACGCCGTGCTCCAGACCGTCGACCTCGCCTCGGGCGCGGACCTCGAGGAGACCGCCCGGGCCCAGGCCAGGGCCGAGGGCATCCCCGACCGCGAGGGCGAGGTCCGCGCGCTGGTCGCCGGCGTGCTGGGCTCGCCGATCGTGCGGGAGGCCGTCGCCGGCGGTCGGTTCTGGCGGGAGGTCCCGGTGGCCGCGCCGGTCGGCGACGTGGTGCTCGAGGGGTTCGTCGACCTCCTCGTCGAGGGCCCCGACGGCCTCGTCGTGGTCGACTACAAGACCGACCGCCTCGACACCGAGGCCGCCGTCGACGCCGCGGCGGACCGGTACCGGCTCCAGATCGGTGCGTACGCCCTGGCCCTCGAGAAGGCCCTGGGCCGGACGGTGAGCCGCGGCGTCCTCGTCTTCGCCCGGCCGGGGCGGGCGGTCGAGCGCGACGTGGGCGACGTCCGGGCCGCGGCCACCGACGCCCTCGCGGCCGCGACGGCCGCGAGCGCGACCCCGTGACGAGTCACGCGCAGGCCAGGTCGGCCTGCACCCCCGCGTGGTCGGAGGGGAAGGTCAGCCCACCCGGCCCGTCGGCCACCGGGGTCCCGGCGAACCGACCGGTGCCGACCCCGTCCCCGTCGGCGTCGCCGGGCGGGTCGAGCACGAGCTCGCAACGGGCCGGGACGCGCACGAGGACGAAGTCGATCCGCTCGTCGTAGGCGGCCTCGGTTCCCGAGAACACGCCGGGGTCGGACTCGTCGTCGAGGCAGCACGTGCAGCCCTCCCCGGTGGCCGGGTCGCACTCGGGGTTGCCGGCCGCCGTCCACACGTCGACGAACCCGGCGTCGAGGAGGGTCCGGATCCTCGGGTGGTCCACGGGCTGGTTGAGGTCCCCGGCCACGACGGTGATCCCGTCGGGATCGGCGTACCGGTCGAGGAAGTCGACCACCTCGAGCGCGTGGCAGGTGCCCGTCTCGACCCCGACCGGGCACAGGGGCGGGCAGGTCTCCGGCCCGCAGGGCGGGTTGTTGGCGCTGCTGGCGAAGTGGGTGGTGAGGAAGTCGACCGGGCCGGCCGGCGACTCCACCCGCACCCAGTGGGCGCTCCACGGGAAGCCGGCGAGGTCGACGAAGCGCTCGTCGAGGACCGGCAGCGACGTGAGGACCATCTCGCGGTCGGGCCCGGGCTCGGGGTTCCACACCAGCTCGTAGGCCCCCTCGCAGAGCCCGGCGAGCGCCGGGACGATCAGCTCCTCCTGGCGCGGGCCGATCTCCTGGAGGCCCACCAGCTCCGGGCACCCGGCGTCCTCGAGCAGCCCCAGCAGGAGGGCCACCCGGTTGGGGGCGTCGCAGAAGTCGGTGGCCGGCTCGCAGAACAGGCCGTGGAGCACGTTGAGGCTCACGACCCGCAGCCCGGGCGCCGCCGGGGGCGGCTCGGTGGGACCGGGTGCCGCCGTTCCCGCGCCGGACGCGGCGGTCGGCGCCGACGTGCTCGTCGCGGACGGGGCAGACGGGGCGCCCGGCGCACCGTCGCCGCCGTCCCCCGAGCACGCCGCCCCGGCGACCAGGACCAGCGCGACCACGATCAGCCTGCGCACCTGCCACACCCCCGGTCCGTCGCGGGACGGTAGCAGCCGGCCCGGGACGCTGCCGGGTGCGACCGCCCTCCGGGCCGGCACCGTGCCACGCTGGTGGCGATGCGCGCACGGGTGCTGGGGGTGCTGGCGGCGCTGGTGGGGTCGGGGCTGGTCCTGGGCCTCGCGGGATGCTCGGAGGAGGCCCGGGAGTCGGTGCGCGAGACCGGCGAGGACGTGGCCGGCGAGGTGACCGGGAGGGTGGAGCAGGGCCTGGCCCGCACCGCGGCCGAGGCGCTCCGGGTCGAGATCCGCGAGCAGGCTCGCGGGGACGAGAGCTACCGCTCGGTGGCGCTGCTCGAGACCGCCGCCGACGCGGTGCCCGGCGACGCCGCCTTCGAGGGGATCGAGGACGGCGACGGCGACGGGCTCGACGACGACGGACAGATCGAGGTGGGGGTGGGAGACGAGCGCGCCTGCGTGACCGTGTCGGACGAGGAGGTCGAGGTGACCGGCGGGGCGTGCTGACCCGGAGTCGAGCGTCGCGCTGGTGCGCGTGACCCGTTACGGTTTACCCTGTTCGCCCTGATTCGGGTGACTGGGAGGAAGGTCCAGATGCGCACGCGCCGTTCCCGCCTCGCGCTGCTGCTCCTCGCGCTCGCCGTCCCGGCGTGGGCCGGCTGCTCGGGCGACGACGGCGGCGACGCCGGTGGCACCGGGACCGAGCCGGAGACCGAGGTCGCGGCGGCCGCCGTCACCCAGGCCGCGTACGCGGTCCGGGGCAGCGTCGAGCAGGTGGTCGTGACCGGCGCCGAGCCCGGCACCGAGCTGGTGCTGGTGAGCGGCGACCGCGACGACGTCGGGAAGGGCACTGTCGACGACCTCGGCAGCCTCCTGTTCCGCGACGTCCCACCCGGCGAGGGCTACGTCGTGGAGCACCGCGGGGTCGACGCGGTCGAGGCGTCGCCACCGGTCGCCGTGCTCTCCCCCGACGACGCCCCGGACCCGTCGCTGTACGCCCAGCCGCTCCAGCCGGGCTTCGCCTACATCGAGACGCGCGACGGGACGCTCCTCGGCGCCATGGTCCGCCTGCCCGGGCCGCCCGAGGAGGGCCCCTACCCCACCGTCGTCGAGTACTCGGGCTACGACGTCTCGAACCCCGACGACCCCGAGCCGAGCACGCTCATCGCCGGCCTCCTCGGGTACGCCACCGTGTCGGTCAACATGCGCGGCACCGGGTGCTCGGGCGGCGCCTTCCACTTCTTCGAGACCCTCCAGCTCCTCGACGGCTACGACGTCGTCGAGACCGTGGCGACCCAGCCGTGGGTACTCGGCAGCCGGGTCGGGATGGTCGGGATCTCCTACCCGGGGATCAGCCAGCTCTTCGTGGCCAGCACCCGGCCGCCCCACCTGGCCGCGATCGCGCCCCTGTCGGTGATCGACGACACCATGCGGGCCACGCTCTACCCGGGCGGCATCCTCAACATCGGGTTCGCCAGCGAGTGGGCGGACGAGCGCCAGGCCGACGCCCGGCCCGCCCCCGACGGCCAGGAGTGGGTCCAGCCGCGCATCGACGCCGGCGACGAGACCTGCGCCGCCAACCAGGAGCTGCGGCACCAGACGCCCGACCTCATGGAGATGGTCCGGGACAACCCCTACTACGACCCCGAGCTCGCCGACCCGCTGGCCCCGATCACGTTCGTCGACGAGATCGACGTCCCGGTGTTCCTGGCCGGCGCCTGGCAGGACGAGCAGACCGGTGGCCACTTCCCCGCCATGCTCGACCGGTTCTCGGGCTCGCCCGACGCGAAGTTCACGCTCGTGAACGGGACCCACGCCGACGCCCTGGGTCCCCAGCTCATCACCCGCTGGGCCGAGTTCCTCGACTTCTACGTGGCCGAGCGGATCCCCCAGGTCCCGCCGGCGATCCGGGTCCTCGCCCCGACCTACTACGAGGACCTGATCGGCGTTCCCGGCTCGGAGCTCCCGCCGGACCGGTTCACGAGCTACGCCTCCTACGACGAGGCCCTCGCCGCCTACCGGGCCGAGCCGCCGGTGCGGGTCCTCTTCGACAACGGCGCCGGCGCGACGCCCGGCGCCCTGGTGCCGGTGTTCGAGGCCGCCTTCGAGGCCTGGCCGCCCCCCGAGGTCGAGCCCACGACCTGGTACCTCGGGGCCGGGGGCCGCCTGACCACCGAGGAGCCGACGTCGGGCGGCGCCGACGAGTACGCCCCGGACCCGTCCGAGGGCGAGCGGACGACCCACGAGGGGACCCGCGAGGACGTGTGGAAGCCGGCGCCCCCCTACGACTGGCCGTCCCCCGAGCCCGGCGAGGCCCTCTCGTACGTCACCGACCCGCTCGCCGAGGACGTCGTCATGGTCGGCCCGGCCAGCGTCGACCTGTGGCTGGGCTCGACCGCCGCGGACACCGACGTCGAGGTGACGATCACCGAGGTCCGCCCCGACGGCAACGAGACCTACGTCCAGTCGGGCTGGCTGCGGGCCAGCCACCGCGAGCTCGACGAGGACGTCTCCAACGTGCTGCGGCCGGTGCACACCCACCTCGAGGACGACGCCGAACCTCTGCCCTCCGGCGAGGCGACGCCGGTGCGAGTGGAGGTGTTCCCGTTCGGCCACGTGTTCCGGGCGGGGTCCCGGATCAGGCTGGTGATCGACGCGCCCGGGGCCAGCCGGCCGCTGTGGCGCTTCGAGACGCTGACCGACCCGGCGACGAACCGGATCGAACGCTCCCCCGACCACCCGTCACGGGTCGTGCTCCCCGTCGTCCCCGGGGTCGCGGTCTCGGGCGGCCTGCCGCCGTGCCCGGCCCTGCGCGGCCAGCCCTGCCGGCCCTACGCCGAGCTCGCCAACACCCCGGCCGGATGACGTCGCCTCCGGGCCTAGCGTGGGAGGGGGACCCGTCGGCGGCGGATCCCCCCGGGGTCTCGGCGGGAGGAGGCGCGGTGCGGCCCGACCTGGAACGACTCGTCGGGAGCATGGCCCGCATGCGGGCCTTCGAGGAGGCCTCGGCCGCGCTGTGGCGGCGGGGACTGGTCTCGGGGAGCTCCACCTCCGGGACCGGCGAGGAGGCGATCGTCGCCGGTGTCCTCGACCACCTGGTCGAGGGCGACGCGCTCGCGCTCGACCACCGGTCCACGCCCCCGCTCGTGGCCCGGGGGGTCGACCTCGTGACCCTGCTGCTCGAGCTGCTCGGCCACGAGGACGGGCTCTGCGCCGGCCGCGGCGGCCACATGCACCTGCTCTCCAGGGAGCACCTCGCCGCGTCGTCGGGCATCGTGGGGGCGGCCGGGCCGACGGCCTGCGGGTTCGCCGTCGCCGCCGAGCACCTCCGGCCCGGACGGGTCGCCGTCGCCTTCTTCGGCGAGGGCGCCGTCAACCAGGGCATGCTCCTCGAGTCGCTCAACCTCGCCGCGGCCTGGTCCCTGCCCGTCGTGGCGATCTGCAAGGACGACCGCTGGGCCATCACGACCCCCTCCCGACGGGTCACCGGTGGGAGCCTCACCCGCCGGGCCCGGTCGTTCGGGCTGCCCGCGCGACGGGTGGACGGCACGGACGTCGTCGCGGTCTGGCGGGCGGCGGGCCGCGCGGTGGCCCGGGCCCGGAAGGGGCGGGGCCCCTCCTTCCTGCTCGCCCGGTGCCCCCACCTCGACGGCCACTTCCTCGGCGACCCCCTGCTGCGCGTCGTCAACGAGCCGGTCGGCGAGGCCCGCGAGCTCTCCGGTCCCCTCGGGGCCGCGACCGTCGCGTCGCCGGGGGCTCCGTGGCGTCAGCGGGCCGCCGGTCTCGCCACCCTCGGGGCCACGATCGGGCACGCGGCCGCCGACCGGAGGCTCCGCCGGCGCGACCCCCTCGCCCGGGCCCGTCGACGGCTCGAACCCGCCGCCGCGGCGCGTCTCGAGGAGCGGGCGCGCGACGAGGTCGCCCTCGCGGTGGAGGCTGCGCTGGCCCGCGCGGGGGTGCCGGCCTGATGGCCCGGCTCGAGTTCGCCGAGGCCATCGACACGGCCCTGGCCACGGCCATGGCCGCCGACGAGCGGGTGGTCGTCTGGGGGGAGGACGTGCACCTCCTCCGTCGCGAGCTGCTCGTGCGGTTCGGACCCCGCCGGGTCCGGGCGACGCCGATCAGCGAGTCGGCCTTCCTCGGCGCCGCCGTCGGGGCCGCCATGGCCGGGCTGCGGCCCGTCGTCGAGGTGATGCTCGTCGACTTCCTCGGGGTGGCCTTCGACGCCCTGCTGAACCACGCCGCCAAGGTCGAGGCGTTCTCCGGCGGTCGGTGGACGGCCCCGCTCGTGGTGCGCTCCGCGTGCGGCGGCGGCTACGGGGACGGCGGGCAGCACGAGCAGTGCCTCTGGGGGATGCTCGGCGGGATCCCCGGCCTGTCGGTCGTGGTGCCGTCCGACCCCGCCGATGCCGCGGGGCTGCTCCTCGCCGCGGTCGAGCACGACGGTCCGGTCGTGTTCCTGGAGCACAAGCTGCTGTCGGCCCCCTGGCTCGAGTACCTGGGCTCGGGCCGGCGCGACACCGTGCGCTACGACGTGCCGCCCGACGGCGCGACGGGCGAGGTCCCCGAACCGCTCCGCCCCGTCCCCCTCGGCCGGGCCGCGGTCCGGCGGGACGGCGCCGACCTGGCGATCCTGTCCCTCGGCGTCGGCGTCCACCGGTCCCTCGAGGCCGCCGCCGTGCTCGCCGGCCGGGGCGTGGGGTGCCGCGTCGTGGACCTGCGCAGCGTCGCCCCGCTCGACGCCGAGGCGGTGCTCGGGGCGGCTCGCGCGACGGGCCGGGTACTCGTCGTCGACGAGGACTACCTACGCGGCGGCCTCTCCGGAGAGGTCGCGGCCCTGCTCGCCGAAGCCGGGGTCCCGGCCCGGTACGCCCGGGTCTGCACCGAGACCACGATCCCGTACGCCCGGCACCTCGAGGACGAGACCCTCCCCAACATGGCCCGGATCCTCGAGGCCGTCGACTGCCTCCTCCGCTGAGGTTCGCGGCCCGGACCGGCTGCCATCCTCGCCGACCCGGGCCGCGACCCTTCTCGCGGGCGCTCGCCTCACCGAGGGGGCCCCGCCCCCTTGGCGTGGGAGGGGCCCGGCCCGCCGTCCCCGGCCGGCCGGCCCTGCTGCTCCCGACCGCGGCCCCGGCCCGGGTGCTCGTCACCGGCGGCCCCGGTCGATCCGGTCACCTCGGGCTCGGTCACGCCGGCACCCTCACCGAGCTCGTCGCCCGCGTCGCCCTCGTCCTCCTCGTCCTCTCCCGGGCCCGGCTTCCCGCAGTGGGACCGGGCCGCCTCCGAGACCCGCTCTCCGTGCGTCGTGCCGTCCTCGGGGTCCTCCGAGCGGGCGACGGAGGAGACGTACTCGCCGTGGTTGACGGCCTCGTCGCACTCGACGAGCCCCTCACCCAGCTCCTCCGCGCCGTCCTCGCTCGTCCCCTCCTGCGAGTCGGTCGTGCCTCCCTCCCCGCCGGTCGGGTCCTCGTCCCCCTGGGGCTCGACGACCCGGGAGAGCTCTTCGGTGTCCGCGCCCTCCCCGGACGTCGGCTCCCCGGACGTCGCCTCCCCCGGCGACGGGAGCTCGAGGCCGACGTGCCCGGCGGCATCGGACACGACGTCCTGGACCGGGTCCGGCAGCGAACCCGTGGCGGCCGCGGCCACCCCACCGAGCGAGAGGACACCGGCAGCGCCGAGGGTGGCCGCCTTGGTTCCGAGCGCCGAGAGCACCTTGCACCTCCGTGAGGTCGCGGGCCTGCCGACCGTCGCCACGACGCGCGCCAGGAGGTCCTCGCCGGCCGGGAGCTCCACGGGAAGGCGAGCCACCGCAGCGAGCACCTCCGCCGCGTGCTCCCAGCCGGGTGGAGCGTCCCCGGGGAGGACGGTCCCGGCCAGCACGCGGTCGGCGGTGTGGTCGTCGAGGCGCAGTCGCATGTCGGGAGGAGGATCGCTCGAAGCGCCGCCCGCGTTACACGGGCTCAGGTGACGGCCCCCTGCCGGTCGAGGGCCTCGGCCAGCCGGCGCAGCGCCCGGTGCTGGAGCACCCGGACCGCCCCGGGCGATCGCCCGACGACCCGGCCCACCTCCGCGGCGGTCAACCCGCCCAGGGTCCGCAACAGGACCACCTCGGCCTGCTCGCCGGGGAGGACCGACCGCACGAGCGCGACGGCGCGCTCCGCTTCGCAGCGGACGACCACCTCGTCCGCGGGGTCGTCCCCGGACGGCTGCCCGGCGTACCCGAGGGAGCTCCGCCGCGACGCCTCGCGGACCGCTCGCCGGCGATGATCGGCCAGGCGGCGCCGGGCGACGGAGAACAGCCAGCCCCGGAAGGCCCCCTCGTCACCGGTGAAGCGGCCGAGGCGCTCGGCCACCGCGAGCCAGGTCTGGGCGGCCACGTCCTCGGCGGCCCGTGGCTCGAGCGCCCGCAGCCACCGCAGCAGGGTCGGGTGGACGTCGTGGAACAGCCGGGCCACCGCCGGCTCGTCACCGGTCCGGGCGGCCTCCAGGACGGCGGGGAACTCCTCACCGATCGGCATGACACAGGGGACTTCGGCATCCCCGGGCGTCTCCCTGAAGCGCCCGGCCCATCCGGCCGACCCCCGTTAGCCTGGGGCCGAGACGTGGAGGGGGGTGCGGTGTCCGCCAACTACCTGCGCCCGGGTCGGTTCGTCCAGCGGCTCGCGAACCCCGTCGTGGCGAAGCTCGGGCTGGCGACGACCCTGGTGACCCGGGGGCGCGCCACCGGCGAGCGGCGCGCCGTGCCGGTCAACGTGCTCGACCTCGACGGCGAGCGGTACCTGGTGTCGGTCCGGGGCGAGGCCGACTGGGTCCGGAACCTCCGCGCCTCGGGGAGCGGTGAGCTGCAGCGCGGCCGGCGGACCGAGACCATCCGGGTGGCCGAGGTCGCCGACGAGGACAGGCCACCCGTCATCGCCGCGTACCGGGCGCGCTGGGACCGCCAGGTCCGGAAGCTCTTCGAAGCACTCCCCCACCCGTCCGACCACCCCGTGTTCCGGATCGAGCGCGAGCCGGCCTGACCGGTCCCGGCCGGTCGCCGTCGGATCAGGTGGCGCGCGGTCCATCGGGACCGGCTACCCTCCCGCGGTCCCGATGCGCCGCCGCCTGCCCGTCGTCCTGTTGAGCGCCCTCGCCGGCCTCGGCGCCGCGCTCGCCGCCGTCCCGCCGGCGCCCGCCGGAGCCTCGACGGTCGGCGCCGCCTTCTACGGCTCCGCCGGCGCCACCCCGCTCAACCAGCCCATCGTCGCCATGGCCTCCGCCCCCACGGGCTCGGGCTACTGGCTGGTGGCCGCCGACGGGGGCATCTTCTCCTTCGGCAGCGCCCGCTTCCGCGGGTCGGCCGGCGGCAGCTCCCTGCCCCACCCGGTGTCGGCGATCGCCCCGACGCCCACCGGCGAGGGCTACTGGTTCGCCACCCGCGACGGTCGCGTGCTGCGCTACGGCGACGCCGGGGCCCACGGCTCGCTCGAGGGCACCGCTCCGGCCCGACCCGTCGTGGGCATGGCGGCCACTCCGACGGGGAAGGGCTACTGGCTGGTGGCCGCCGACGGCGGGATCTTCGCGTTCGGCGACGCCGCCTTCCACGGCTCCACCGGCGCCCTCACCCTCAACCAGCCCGTCGTCGGCATGGCGGCTACGCCGACAGGGAAGGGCTACTGGCTGGTGGCCGCCGACGGCGGCATCTTCGCGTTCGGCGACGCCGCCTTCCACGGCAGCACCGGCGCCCTCACCCTCAGCCAGCCCATCGTCGGCATGAGCCCCGGCCCGCTGGGCAAGGGCTACTGGCTGGTGGCCGCCGACGGCGGGATCTTCGCGTTCGGGAGCGCCGCCTTCCACGGCAGCACCGGCGCCATGACCCTCAACCAGCCGATCGTCGGTATGGCCCCGGTGCCCGACGGCTCCGGGTACTGGCTGGTGGCCGCCGACGGCGGCATCTTCGCCTTCCCCCAGGATCCCGTGGCGCGGGCCGCGGGGCTCCGGGCCCGGCGGATCCCGACGCCGTCCGAGCCGCTGCGGGTCCTCGTGACCGGCGACTCGATGGCGATCTCGTTCCAGCACGGCCTCGACGTCGGGCTGCGGGCGACCGGCCGCGCGTCCGCGATCGAACGGGGGCGGTGGTCCTACGGCCTCACGGCGTCGTGGACGCCCGTGCCCCCGTGCCTCTTCTGCAGCCCGATCCCGGGGTACGCCCCGCCGATGCTGTCGGCCGAGGTGTCCGAGTTCGACCCCGACGCGTTCGTGCTCATGGTCGGCGGCTGGGACATGGGCGGGCGCTACGTCGACGGCCGGGCCCTGTACCCACCGCTCCCAGAGTGGTCCGCGTGGTACCGCTCGCTCCAGGACGACGCGTTCCTCCGGCTCGGCGCGCGGGGGGCCGTGGTCTACTGGGTCGGCTACCCGGCCTGCGACGGTATGGGCAGCCTCGACACCCAGCGGGACGTCAACCTCCTGGCCGCCGAGGCCGCGGCCCGCAACCCGTCGCACGCCGCGTTCCTCGACCTCCACGCCGAGGTCTGCCCGGGCGGGCCGATCCGCACCGACCTGGTCCTGCCCGGCGGGCGTCCGGTCGATCCGCTCGTCGACGCCACCGGCCACTTCACCGAGGCGGGGGCCGAGTACGTGGGCCGCTGGATCACGAACCAGCTCGGCCCGCTGTTCTCGCTCCCGCAGGCCTGATCCCGGCGCTCAGCCTCCGCCCAGACGGGTCGGGTCCATGACCGCACGCAGGGCCCGGTCCCGGAGTCGCACGGGCAGCAGGGTCCCCAGACGGGTCTTCCAGAGCACCGACCTCGGGAACGCCACCCGGGCCCGGCGGGCCCTCGCCGCCCGGTGGATCCGCGCCGCGGCCTCCCCGACAGGGACCGGTGAGGAGACCTTCCAGGCGTTGCCCGCCAGCATCGGCGTCTCGACGAAACCCGGCCAGGCCGTGGTGAAGCTGACGCCCCGGGGGGCCAGCTCGGCCCGGGCGCTCTCCACGAAGACGGCGAGCGCGGCCTTGCTCGCGCAGTAGGTCGCCTCGACCGGGAACCCGGCGAGGCCCGCGAGGCTCGCCACCGCCACCACGTGACCCCCGCCGCGGCGCAGCAGGTGCGGCACGACCTCGGCGAGGAGGACGACGTTGGCCGTGGCGTTCACGGCGAAGTCGTCGAGGGCCATCCGCCAGTCGAAGCTCGCCAACGGCTGGGGCCGGTCCACCCCGGCGTTGGCGACCACGAGGTCGGGCACGCCCTCGTCGAGCAGCTCCCGCAGCGCCGTGGCGAACGACGCGTGGTCCACGAGGTCGACGACTGTGGTGCTGACCCGGACCCGGCCGCCGAGCTCGGCCCGCAGGCGTTCGAGGCCGTCGGCGTCGCGGTCGAGCAGCACCAGGTCGGTGCCGTCGCCGGCGAGGCGCCGGCACAGCGCGCTTCCCAGCCCTCCGGCCGCCCCCGTGACCAGGGCCCGCTGGAACGGCTCCCGTCGCACCCGTCCCCTCCCTTCCCGCCGCGGACTCAGGGCTCCGGGCGGAAGCCCATCCGGGCCTCGTACCACGGGCGGACGAAGAGCAGCTCGACGCTGAAACCCTGGTCGTCCTCGAGGTACACGACGCTCCACGCCCCCAGCTTCAGCGGGCGCCAGTTGGCCCGGTACCCGGCCTCGAGCGCCCGGCGGTGCACGGCGTCGAAGGACGCCGGGTCCCGGAACCCGAGGGCCACGTTGAGCAGCCCCTGGTCGCTGATCCGGTACCCCTCGGGCCAGGGCCGGCCGACCGGGTCGTCGTAGCGCACGAGCTCCAGGAAGACGTCGCCGGCGTCGAGGACCAGGGTCTCGCGACACGCGCCGGCCAGGCCCCACAGCGCCTCGTGCCCGGGGGCGTGCAGGACGGTGCCGGACTCGGGCACCCCGAGGGTGTCCACGAAGAAGCGGCGCGACCGGTCGAGGTCGGGGACCGACAGGGTCACGAACCTGGTGGTGACCGGGATCCCGGGGCGGGGCCGGGCCCGGGGGCCGGTCCGCGGGGATCGACCTCCATGAGCTCGACGAGGACGCCGTCCGGGTCGCGGACGCAGACCCGGCGGGCCCCCGGCTCGCCGACGGGGTCGGTAAGCGCCGGGGTCCCGGCTCGGTCCGACCGGGCGAGGGCGGCGTCGAGGTCGGCGACGGCGACGCCGAGCGTCGTGTACCCGATGTCGCAGGGCCGCCGCCTGCTCGCGAACGGGCGGGCCCGGGGCCGGTGGAACCCGAAGAGCTCGAGCTGGAAGCGGTCCTGGGCGTCGCCGAGCCACCAGCACGTGGAGGCCGCCCGGGGGAGCCCCTGGACCCGGGAGGCGAGCGGGCCCCGGAAGAGGCGGGTGCCCCCGGCGGGCCGGTAGCCGAGCACGTCGCGGTACCACGCGTGGGTCCGCTCCAGGTCCGCGACGCTGGCGGCGACCTGGCACAGCGGCGGCGTGGCGGGGACCGGGCTCGGCCCGGCGGCGTCCGGCATCTCCGTAGCTTCCGCCCCCGCACCGGTCGCCGTCCACCCGGTGGTCCTCGGGAAACGGGTCGTTGAGCAGGGGCCACGTCGGGACCTCGGTCCCTGGTGGTCCGGGGCGGCACGGCGTCACCATCAGGTGACAGCAGGGGCACGATGCGCGATCCTGTCACCAAGGGGTGACGGCGCGGAAGAGACCTGGGGGATGCCGTGGCCGCACCGATCGACGCTCGTTCGGCGGAGTCCGCCGTACCGGAGTGGATGCTCTCGGCCCGCTGCCGCGACCGCTCCGTCTCCGAGTTCTTCCCGTCCGACGGGGTGGGGGTGGAGGCCGCCCGGCGCGTCTGCGACGCCTGCGAGGTCCAAGCGGAGTGCCGCGAGTACGCGCTCGAGCTCCGCATCGACCACGGCGTCTGGGGCGGGACCTCGGAGCGCCAGCGCCGCCGCATCCTGCGCGCGGGCCGGCGCGAGGCGAGGGAGGCCCGGATCCCGGCCCCGAGAGGGGTACCACGTGGGCGCTGAGGGACTCGAACCCCCGGCCTCCGCCTTGTAAGGGCGGCGCTCTCGCCAGCTGAGCTAAGCGCCCCGGCGGCGTGCCGGCGGCCATCGTAGGGCACCACGGCGCCCCCCGGCGCCGGACCGACCCCCGGGCCGAAGCGGGCTACCGCCCCTGGTACCGGGGCTCGCGGCGCTCCTCGAAGGCCAGGCGGCCCTCGACGACGTCCTCGGTGCGGAAGACCGCGGGCATCAGGTTCTCGCCCTCGCGGTAGTGGGCCCCGGCGCCCTTGTTGAGGAGCCGCTTCGTCGTCGCCACCGCCAGCGGGGCGCGCTTCGCCATGCGGGTCGCCAGGGCCAGCGCCTCGCCCTGGAGCTCGTCGTGGGGCACGACCTTGTTCACGAAGCCGTAGTCGCGGGCCTCCTCGGCCGACAGGTCGTCGGACGTGAACGCCATCCACGCCACCTTGCGCCGCCCGATGATGTCGAGGCCGCGGGTCACGGTCACCGCCGGGAGCAGGCCGTGGTTCATCTCCCGCAGGCCGAACCGGGCCCGGTCCGAGGCCAGCACGAGGTCACAGGCCAGCGTCACCTCGAGCCCGAACCCGAAGGCGTACCCGTTCACGGCCGCGATGACGATCTTGGGGAGCAGCTCGATCGTCTCGAACGCCTCGTGGCACCGGCGGATGAACCAGTAGCAGCTGCCCATGTCGTCGAAGGTCATCCCGCCGAGGTCCGCACCGGCCGAGAAGGCCTTCGACTCGCCCCCGGTGAGCACCACGGCCTGGACCGAGTCGTCCCCGTCGAAGCCGGTCATCACCTGCCCGAGCTCGTGGAAGAGGGTCGGTGACCCCGCGTTGAGCTTGTCGGGGCGGTGGAGGGTCACGACCGCGAAGCGGTCGGCCAGGTGCTTCTCCACGAACAGCGTCTCGTGATCCACCCGCTCGATGTCAGCCATGCCTGTGACCTCTCGATATCGGACGCCGCGACGGGCAGCGCCGGGCGGCGTCGGACGGCAACCACCGCAGCATTGTATATCTCACGTCCAACGTCAACTTTGCGCGGGCCCGGTGCCGGTCACCCGGCCGCCAGCGACCGCGTCGCGTCCGGCCGGGCCGACCCGTCCTCCAGGAAGAGGGCCCGCAGCCACAACCGCGAGAGGAGGGCGGCGGCCTCGTCGACCGTGACGTCGGCGCGCGCCGGTCGCCCGCGCAGGCGCTCTCCCCCGAGGCCGAACCAGATCCAGGCGAAGTTGTCGACCATCCCCCCGAGGGCCGAGCCGGCCAGCACCAGGTCGCCCTCGAGGTCGAGCCGACCCGCCCGGCGGACGTCGTCGAGCGCCCGGACGATCCGCTCCAGGAACCGCGAGCGCACCGAGAACCAGTACTCGGCGAAGCGCCCGTCGACCGCGGTCGCCTCCATGAGCAGGGCCATGAGCCTCCGGTGGCGAGCGTAGGTCTCGAGGTAGTGGCGGAGTCCGGCCGTCAGCGCCCCGGACCGGTCCTGCCCCGTGAGGGGCGCCCGGCTCCCCTCGTAGAGCTCGTCGAAGACCCCTTCGAGCAGCGCGGCGAGGACGTCGCGCTTGTCGTCGAAGTAGGTGTAGACGCTGCCGAGCGCCACGCCGGCCTCGCGGGCGACGTCGACCACCCGGGCGGCGACGAACCCGTCGCGGGCGAAGACCTCGAGGGCCGCGTCGAGGATCGCCCGGCGGGTCCGCTCCCCCCGCGCCGTCTTCGGACGCTTGTGGCCGGCGGGACGGAGGGGCCGAGGTCCCTCAGCGGCCGGTGTAGACGGGCTTGCGCTTCTCGGTGAAGGCACGCACGCCCTCCTGGGAGTCCTCGGTGGCCGCGACCCGGTTGAGCTCTCCGGCGAGGAAGTCGAGCTGCTCGGCGAAGGGGAGGTCCCGGTGCCCGTAGTACGCGTCACGCCCCAGCTTCATCACGATCGGGCTCTTCTCGGCCAGCGACGCCGCGAGGGCATCGACCCGGGCGTCGAGCTCGGCCCGGGGGACGGCCTCGGTGACGAGCCCGATCCGCACCGCCTCCTCGGCGGTGACCGGCTCGCCGGTCATGTAGAGCTTGAGCGCCTGCTTGGGCCCCACGTTCCGGCTGATCGTGGCCATGATGACCATCGGCCACAGACCGACGTTGATCTCGGGGGTGCCCAGCTTCACGTCGTCGGGGGCGATCACGATGTCGCAGGCGCACGCGAGCCCGAGGCCGCCGGCCATGGCGTGGCCGTTGAGCCGCCCGATGATCGGCTTGCCCAACCCGGCGAAGGTCTCGAAGAGGACCCGGGGGCCACCCTCCTCGGCGGGGCCCTTCCCCTCGGCCTGCCCCTCGCCGATGCCGCCGAGGTCACCGCCCGCGCAGAAGACCTTGTCGCCCGCCCCGGTGAGCACGACGACCCCGACCCCGGGGTCGTCCTTGGCCCTCCCCAGCGCGTCGAGGATCTCGCGGATCATGGTCGGGCTCATCGCGTTGCGGACCTCGGGCCGGTGCAGCTCGAGCCGAGCCACGCGGTCGCGCACCTCGTACCGGATGGTCTCGTACTCGGTCTCGTGCTCCGCCACCGCTCTCCTCCCGGGCTCGAAGTCGACGTCGGTTTCAAGTTGTAACGTACTCGGGAGACCGGCGAGGAGGCATCACCGTGGCCACCAATCCCCTCGACGACGCCATCGCCCGCTGGGCCGAGGCCGCCGAGCAGGTCGAGGCCCGGGCGCCCGCGCCGCCCTGGAACGTCCGGACCGACGGCGGGGTCCCCGTGAAGCCGGCCTACACGTCCCGGGACTGGCCCGGCGGTGACGAGGTCGAGTCGGAGCGCCTCGGCCTGCCCGGCCAGCCGCCCTTCACGCGCGGGGTCTTCCCCACGGGCCACCGCAACGTCGCCTGGCAGAGCCAGCAGATCGTCGGCCTCGGCACCGCCGAGGAGACCGCGGCGCGGCTGCGCTTCGTCCTGGAGCAGGGCCAGCGGGGGCACCGGGGTGCCGTCCTCAACGTCGTGTTCGACCAGCCCACCCACGCCGGCCTCGACTCCGACCACCGGCTGGCCCGGAGCCTGGTGGGCAAGGGCGGCGTCGCCCTCGACACGCTCGGGGACATGGCCACCCTCATCGAGCCGTTCGACCCCTCCGACACCTTCATCTCGCTCGTCCTCATGGGCACGGCGCCGATCGCGCTCGCCATGTACCGCGAGGCCGCCGCCCGGCGCGGCGTGCCGGCGGCCCGGCTCGCCGGGGTCATGCTCAACGATCCCCTCACGTCGTGCTGGGGTGCCCGCACCCACATCCTCCCGCCGCGACCGTCCGTGCGGTTGGTCACCGACGTCTTCGAGATCTGCGGCGCCGAGATGCCCCGCTGGAACACGGTCGGGGTCTCCGGCTACCACGTCCGCGAGGCCGGGGCCAGCCCGGTGCAGGAGCTGGCCTTCACGCTCGCCGCGGCGCTCGCGTACGTCGAGGCCGGCGTCGCCCGGGGCCTGGACCCCAACGAGTTCGTCGCCCGGTTCAGCTTCTTCTTCGAGGTCCACAACGACTTCTTCGAGGAGATCGCCAAGCTCCGCGCCGCCCGCCGCCTGTGGGCCACGGAGCTCCGCCGCCGGTTCGGGGTCGCCGACCCCCGGGCCCTCGCCCTGCGCTTCCACGTCCAGACCGCCGGCTCCTCCTGCACCGCCCAGGAACCCGAGAACAACGTCGTGCGGACGGCCGTCCAGGCCCTCGCCGCGGTGCTGGCCGGCACCAACGGCCTCCACGCCAACGCGATGGACGAGGCCCTGGCCATCCCCACCGAGACCTCGGCCCGCATCGCCCTGCGCACCCAGCAGATCCTGCGCGAGGAGATGGGGGTGACCCGGGTGGCCGACCCGCTCGGCGGCTCGTGGTTCCTCGAGTCCCTCACCGACGAGCTCGAGGCCCGGGCCCGGGACCTGCTCGCCGAGATCGAGGCCAACGGCGAGACGCTCCTCGACGCCGTCGAGGCCGTGGTCGCCAGCGGATGGATCGACCGTCGCGTGCGCGACGAGGCCTGGAAGACCCAGCAGCTCGTCGAGGCCGGCGAGCGGCCCGTGGTCGGGGTGAACCGCTACGCCGAGCCCGACGCCGAGCTGCGCATCGAGCTGTTCGCCCCGGACCCCGCCCTCGAGCAGAAGCAGCTCCGGCGGCTGGAGCGGTGGAAGGCGCAGCGGGACGCCGCCGCGACCCGCGTCGCGCTCGACGACCTCCGGCGGGCCTGCGACACCGAGGTCAACCTCGTCGGCCCCTTGCAGGCCGCGGTGGCCGCCGGGGCCACCCTGGGGAGGTCTCCGACCGCCTGCGCGACGCCTTCGGCTCGGCCGAGGAGCCGGCCGCGTGAGCGCCGAGGTCCTCGCCGCACCGGCCGGGCCCGACGCCACCCCGGCCCGGCTGCGGGTCGTCGACGCGTGGATCAACCCCAACGTCCCGGTGGTCGCCGGGGTGTGGCACGAGCAGGAGCACCCCCGCGACGTGGCGACCCGCCTGTTCCGGGCCCGGGAGCGGATCGGGGGGCTCGACGATCGAGCAGACCCTGGCCGAGATGGACGCGGCAGGGGTGTCGGCAGGGGTCCTCTCCTCGATGCGCGAGTACTCGCCCTTCGAGGACCTGTGGCGCTTCCACGAGCTGGTGGCCGAGATCGTCGAGGAGCACCCGGGGCGCTTCGTCGGCGCCGGTGGCGTGAACCCCGCCGAGAGCGTCACCGGTGCCACCCGCATGGCCCGGCGGATGGTGGAGGAGCTCGGCTTCCGGGCCGTGAAGGTGATGCCCTCGATGGTCGGGGCCCCGCCCGACGACCGCATGTACTACCCCCTCTACGCGAAGTGCTGCGAGCTCGACGTCCCGATCACGGTCAACGTGGGCCTCCCCGGGCCCCGCACCCCGGCCGATCCGCAGCGCCCCCTCCACCTCGACGAGGTCTGCCGCACCTTCCCGGACCTCAAGGTGGTGATGACCCACCTCGGGTGGCCGTGGCACCTCGAGGTCATCGGGTTGCTGCTGAAGTACGAGCACCTCTACCTCATGACCTCGGCCTGGGCCCCGCGCCACTACCCGGCCGAGGTCGTGCACCACGCCGCCACGCGGGGGGTGGGGAAGATCATGTTCGCCACCGACTACCCGCTCCTGTCCTTCGAGCGGTGCGTGCGCGAGGCGCTCGACCTCGGGCTGCCTCCGCACGCGGCCGAGGCGTTCTTCCACACCACGGCCGAGGAGGTGTTCCAGTGGTGAGCGCCTCGGCGGCCGGCCCCCGGGTCCTCGTCGGGAAGGCGGGCCTCGACAAGCACGACCGCGGCGCCCGCATCGTGGCCCGGGCCCTGCGCGACGCCGGCTACGAGGTCGTGTACCTCCCGGCCGGCCACACGCCCGAGGAGATCGCCGCCATCGCCGTGCAGGAGGACGTGGCGGCCATCGGCCTGTCGCTGCTGTCGGGAGCGCACGTGGAGGTGTTCCGGGACCTGCGCGCGGCGCTCGCCGCCGAGGACCGCGCCGACGTGGTGCTCTTCGCGGGTGGGACGATCCCACCCGCCGACCTCGCCCCCCTGGGAGAGCTCGGGGTGGTCGCCGTGCTCGGCCCCGGATCGCCGACGCGCGCCGTGGTCGAGGCCTTCGACCGGCGGCTCCGACCCGGCGGGGCGATGAGCGACCGGTGAGCAGGCGATGAGCGCCGACGCCGCGACCCTGGCCCGGCGCTGGGCCGAGCTGTGGGGCGTCGACCCACCCGCGATGGCCGAGGAGGTCTACGCCCCCGACGTCGTGATCGACCACGCGGGCCACGGGCCCCGCTCGCGCGTCGAGGGCCGGGCCGCGCTCCTCGAGGCCGAGCGGGTGCTCCTCGAGTGGATCCCCGACCACGCCAACCGGATCGTCCGGGTGGTCCAGGAGGGCGACCGCGCGGTCGTGGAGTGCGTGCTCAGCGGCACCTCGGCGGGCGACCCGGCTCGCCAGGCCTGCCCGGCCTGCGTGTGGTGGGACCTCGACGGCGACGGCCGGGTGGCACACGAGGTCGCCTACTGGGAGTGGCCCAAGCGCCGCCCCGACGACGACACCGCGGCCGGGACGCTCGTCGCCGGGCCCGGCCGTCACCGTTCCGCCTCCTGGTACCGGGAGCGGGCCGCCCGGCTCGCGGAGCTGTGGACCGCCGACCCCCTGGCGATGGTGGACGAGCTGTACGCCGAGGACTGCGTCATGGAGCGGCTCGGCGAGGGGCCCGAGGGGATCGTCGTCGGCCGGGCGGCGCTGGCGGAGGCCGAGACCGCGCTCCTCGACCTCCTCCCCCGCCCGCAGCGGCGCATGGACGTGCTCGACGTGGTGGCCGCCGGGGACGTGGCCGCCGTCGCCTTCACGATCGAGGGGGCGTGGGGGGCCGGGGCGAGACCCGGCGCGGCCCCGGCACGCTCCTGCTCACCTTCGACGGCGACGACCGCATCGCCTCCGACCGCGTCTACTGGCACTGGAGCCTCGCCCGGCCCGTCCCGGAGCCCGGCGCGGGCGTGAGGGCCCCGCCGCCCCTCGACGCCCCCGGCCGGCGCTGCGGGTCCCCCCTCGCCGGGCTCCCGGGTCGTCCCCCTGTCGGCCCTGCCCGACCTCGTCCCCGACGGCACCCGGGTCGCCCTCGGCGGCACCTGGCTGTCGTCGCGCCCGATGGCCGCCGTGCGGGAGCTGCTGCGGGCCGGGCGGCGCGACCTGCACGTCGTGGCGCTCACCGGGAGCCTCGACGTCGACCTGCTCGTCGGGGCGGGCGCCGCCGAGGCGGTGTCGTTCTGCTTCGTGAGCCTCGGCCCGTTCGGCCTGGCCCCCCGGTTCCGGGCCGCGCTCGAGACCGGGGCCGTCCGGGCCGACGAGCACAGCGGCCACGGGCTCACCGTCGCCCTCGAGGCCGCCTCGCGGGGCCTCGACTTCATGCCGTTCTACGGACCGGTCGGGACGTCCCTCGCCGACCGGTACCCGACCGTCCCGTCGCCGGTCACGGGCGCACCGGTGCAGGTGGCACCGGCGGAGCGCCCGGACGTGGCCGTCCTCCACGCCGAGGCCGCCACCCCCGACGGCCACGTGCTCCTCGCCGGGGCGCTCGGGGTCGACGTCGTGACCGCCCGCGCCGCCCGCACCGTGGTGGTCACCGCCGAGCGGATCGTCGACCGGCTGCCCGCCTCCGGGGCCCGGTACCTGGCCCCGGCCGAGGTCCACCACGTCGTCGAGGCCCCCTGGGGAGCCCACCCGCTCGCCCACGTGCCCGAGCACGGCATGGACTGGCGGTCCCTGCTCGCCTACGCGGATGCGGCCACGACGCCGGAGGGCTTCGCGGTCTGGCTCGCCGCCGACCTGGCCGGGTCCGAGGACGCCCGCCGGGCCGCGATCGGCCCGGAGCGCCGGGCGGCCCTCCGGGCCTCGGGGCGCGGCGGCCCGCTCGAGGCCCCGCCCGGAGCGCGGCCGGCGACCGCCACCGGAGACGTGGCCCCCACGAGCGGATCGTGGTGGAGCTCGCCCGGCGGCTGCAGGACGGCGACACCGCGATCCTCGGGTCGTTCACGCCGGTCGGCTACGCGGCGGCGCTGCTCGCCCGGGCCACGCACGCCCCGGGGCTCGACTTCAACGCCTACGGGTACGCCGGCACCCGGGTCGGGTGGCTGGGGTTCCTCGGCGTCGAGGGCCGGGCCCGGGCGACCGGTTACGGTCCCATCCGCTTCGAGGACCTCGTCGGGTCGCTGCGCTTCGGAGGGCTGGTCGCCTTCGAGCCCGTGCGCCCGGCCCAGGTCGACGGGTCGGGGGCGATGAACCTGCGCCGGCTCGACCTCCCCGGCGGGCGGGTCGTCCGGCTGCCCGGGACCGCCGGCGCCCAGGAGGTCCTCGAGATGCACCGGCGGCCCGTCGGCTACCTCCCCGACCACGACCGGCGCACCTGCGTCCCCGAGGTCGACGACGTGAGCCTCCGGGCCCACCTCCCCCACCCCCGGCGCGACCCCTTCACGCTCGTCACCTCGCTGGCGGTCCTGGAGCTCACCGCGAAGGGGTGGCGGGTCGTCTCCCGCCACCCGGGCGTGACGGCCGGCGACCTCGAAGCAGCCACCGGGTTCCCCCTGCTCGGCGCGGCCGCCGCCCCGAGACCCCCGCCCCCGACCCGGAGGTCCTGGCCGTCCTCCGGGAGCGGGTGGACCCCCTCGGCGTCGCCGCCACGGAGGTGCTGGGGGGCCCGGCCCGGCGCGAGCTGCTCGTCCGGGCTGCTCGAGGCCGAGGAGCGCCTCCTCACCCCGCGGGCGTGAGACCCTCGAGGTGGGCGTGGTCGTTGAGCCGCTCGAGCACGACGCGACCCTCTCCGAGCCGCACCACCGTGAGCGACGTGTGCTCGGGGTGGAAGAAGAACTCGCACCGCAGACCGAGCAGGTGGCTCACGTAGGCGTTGACGACCCCACCGTGGGCCACCGCCACCACGGTCGACGCGCCGGCCCGGGCCAGGGCCTCCTCCACCCCCGCCACCGCCGTGGGCCGGAAGGGCCCGCCGGGGACCTCCCAGCAGAACCCGGGGACCAGGCCCGGCCCGTCCACCGGGACCGGGACCGGGGCGTCGAAGCCGCCCACCTCGGCCAGGCCCGCCACCTCGACCACCCCGACCCCGAGCGCGCCGGCGATCGGTCGTGCGGTCTCGACGGCCCGGCGCCGGGGGCTGGACGCCACCACCACGTCCTCGTGGGCGAGCCAGCGGGCCAGCCGGGCCGCCACCCGCTCGGCCTGCGCCCCGCCCCGCTCCGACAGCGGCGGGTCGTACGGTCGGTCGCCGGGTTGCCGGGCCGTCTCGCCGTGGCGGACGAGCACGAGCCTCCGGTGGGGTGCCCGCAGCAGGTACGCCTCCCGGACGACCTCGACGACCCGTCCGACGCGCCCCGCGGGACCACCCCCGGACCCCGGCGGGCTCCCGGGCTCGACGCCGGCCGGGCTCCCGGTCACGCCGGGGGAGGCCCTCGGGCCAGGACCCGTAGTACTCCAGGACGTGGTCGGGCGGGCGCTGCGTGAGCCACTCCTCGAGGAACTCGGGGGTGGGCTTCGAACGGCGCAGCCGGTCCCGGCGCTCGGCGTCACGGGCGGCCGCGGTGGCGTCCTCGTCGACCACGAAGGTCTGGGGGTCGTACACGACCCTGTAGACCTCCCGGGCCGTGAAGTCCGAGATCGACTCCTCCTTGAGGTCGCGCATCACGTCCTGCGGGTCGCGCTCGAGGACGTCGCCGTAGCCGGGCCCGGACGGGGTGAAGGCGGCCACGATGTCGCCCCGCTTCAGGACGTGAGGCGACCCGTAGACGTGCTCGGCCGAGACCTCGCCGTGCACCTCGGTCATCAGCTCGCCGAAGTCGGTGGGGGCCCGGCCGTCGGCGGCCACCTGCTCCCAGTCGTTGTCGGTGACGAACACGATGCCGTTGGGCCGGTTCGGGTAGCCCCCGTACAGGCCGCCGCTGATCGGCCGGAACGAGAACCCCGACAGCGACAGGGCCACGGTCTCGTCGACGTGGTGGACCCGCCAGGCCACGTGCATCGAGCGCCCGCCCCGCTGCTTGCCGAACCCGTGCCCGTCCTTCCAGAAGCGCGAGCGGTAGAGCGGCAGGAGCGGGTAGTCCTCCTCGAACTGCTCCGAGTCGATGTACTCGCCGATGGCGCAGAAGACGAACCCGGCCGCGTCGAGCCCGTCGCGGTCCCAGCGGGCCCCGCACCCGTTGCCGTTGGGCTGGCCCTGGTCCCAGCCGGCGAACACGTGGCCGTCGAGGTTCATGCCCGCGTGGGCGCAGGCGGTGGGGGTGCCCGGCCACGGGGAGATCACGAAGTCGTGGTAGGGCGAGGCGAACTTCATCTTCTCGAAGCACGTGTGCACCCCGGCGATCACGCACGAGATCGTGGCCACGCCGAGCCCGGTGGCGTCGTCGGGGTCGGCCCGGAAGAACGAGCCCTCCTGGAACTCGAAGTCGACCGCGTCGTACACACCGATGGACGGCGGGAGCTCCCAGAAGAGGAACTGGAAGAAGTAGCACGCCGTCATGGCGATCTGCATGTGGGGGAAGACGTTGAAG
This sequence comes from Acidimicrobiia bacterium, assembly GCA_027494165.1. Lineage (GTDB taxonomy): Bacteria > Actinomycetota > Acidimicrobiia > IMCC26256 > JAOSJM01 > JAOSJM01. Next base: position 1,802,689 of record JAOSJM010000001.1, read on the forward strand.
TTCCCGCCCACGACGCGGGGGCTCCCCGAGAACCGGAGCATGGCGTGGTCGCCACGCTTCTCGACCTCGACGACCGCCTTGATGAGGCCGAACTTGTTGGTCCCGATGGAGTCCATGAAGAGGGTGTGGCGGAAGACGCCGTCGGGCAGCTCGGCGAGCTTCTTGCGGCCGGCGGCCTTGGACTCGTCGACCATCTTCCGCAGGACCCCGACGAGGAAGTCGCGCCCCCGGTCGGCCAGCACCTCGTGGAGCCGCCGCTCGACGGTGTGGCACGCGGCGGCGCGGGCCTTGATGTCGAGGGTCTGCATCCGCGGGTCGCGGACCATGTTCTCCATCATCTCCATGATGTCGGTCCGCAGCTTGTAGCCCTCGCCGATCTTGATCGGCGACAGCTTCATCCCCTCGTCGTAGCGGGACTCGGCCGAGGGCGGGAGCCCTCCGGGCTCCTTGGCCCCGGTCTCGGTCTCGTGGCTCGCCGCCGCGCACCAGGCGACGAGCTCGCCCCCCAGAAGATCGGCATGTAGAGGATCTGGTCGGGGTTGTGGAGCCCGCCCGAGAGGACGTCGTTCACGTAGAACATGTCGCCCTCTCGCACGCCCACCGTCTCGTCCTCGACGAAGTACTTGATCGTGTACTTCACGGCGATCTGGCTGTTGATGAGGTGGAGCTGGGTCCCCATCACCGCGGTGGCCAGGTCGCCCTTGGCCGTGTAGACACCGACGCACGCGTCGCCGCCCTTGATCATGGGCGAGATGCCCATGCGGGAGAGCATCTGGTAGGCCTCCCAGGCCACCAGCTCCATCTTGTGGCGGATGGCCTCGTAGTCGCCCGCCTCGATGCCGGCGACGCACCGGGCCTGGTCGTCGGTGATCGGCTCGGGCTTCCAGCGCTCGAGCATCTCGAGATCGCGGGGCATCAGCCCACCTCCTCGATCACGCCGTTGCCGTACCGGTCCTTCTGGAAGTGCCAGCCCGGCGGCACGACGATCGTGGTGTCGACCGCCTCGATGATCGCCGGCCCGTCCATCTCGTTGCCCGGCACCAGCAGGGGCTCGTCGAAGACCGGGGTGTCGACCCAGGCCTCGCCGAAGTACACCGGCCGGCGGCCCTTCCGGGCCGCCGACGGGTCGGCGGGGCCGAGCGGGAGCTCCTCCAGCCGCAGCTCGCGCATCGGCAGCGTCACCCACACGGCGAAGGTCTCGATGTCGACCCCTCCCTGGGGGTAGACCGCGGCGGGCGAGAAGATGCGGCCGTACTCCTGGGCGAACCGGTCGTGGAGGGCCCGGGCGTCCTCCACCGACTCCAGCCGCAGCTTCGGGGCCCGGATCCGGGTCACGTTGGGCTGCATGCCGTAGCGCATGTCGACCTCGAGGCGCAGGGTGGCCTCCTCCTCGGAGCCCAGGTCGGCGAGGTCGCGCCGGGCGTCGGCCACCAGGGAGTCGACCACGGCGTTGAACTCCTCGAAGTCGTCGAGGAAGGGGCCCGAGTCGGGCTGGCGGAGCCGCAGCGAGCGGCTCCGCTCGTAGACCCGGGTGAAGTCCATGGTCGAGATGCCGAAGGCCGAGAACACCGACGACTGCGGGAACGTGACGATCCGGGGCACCCGCACCGCGCGGGCGTAGCCGGTGGCGTGGGTCGGCCCCGCCCCGCCGTAGGCGAAGAGCACGAACTGGCGAGGGTCGAGGCCCTTGAGGTTGGTCTCCTTGTAGATCTCGTTGCCCATCTTGGCGTCGATGAGCGTCTTGATCGACCAGGCCGCCTCCTCGACGCTGAGGCCGAGCGGGCCGGCGACGTGCTCCTTGATCGCCTCCTCGGCCAGCTCCCGGTTCAGCTTCATGGCGCCGCCGAGGAAGAAGTTCGGGTCGATGAAGCCGAGGACGACGTCGGCGTCGGTGACCGTCGGCTCCTTGCCGCCCCGCTCGAAGCAGGCCGGCCCCGGGAGCGACCCGGCCGAGCGCGGGCCGACCTCGAGGAGGTTGTCGAGGACCTCGTTCACGGAGGCGATCGACCCGCCGCCGGCGCCGATGGAGGTCGTCTCGATCATCGAGATGCCCACCCGCCAGCGCCCGATGGTCGGCGTCGCCGCGTAGAAGTGCTCGTAGGCCGCCCCCGCCACCCGCAGGCTGGCCTGACCGCTCGTGGCATGCCCGATGTCGAACGACGTGCCGCCCATGTCGGTGACGATGACCTTCTCGTACCCGTAGTGGCGGGCCACGACCATGGAGCCCACGAGGCCACCGATGGGCCCGGCGTTGTAGGTGTCGATGGCCGTCGAGCGGTGGAGCGGGACGCAGCCGCCCGAGTTGTTCACGAGCCACAGCGGCCGGCGGTAACCCCGGCGCAGGAGCTGGTGACCGAGCTCGGCGAGCTCCTCGGCCATGTCGCGGTGCAGGTACGCGGAGAGGATGGTGGTGTTGCTCCGCTGGTACTCCATGGTCTTGGGCAGCACGTCGGACGAGAGGATCGCGGGGAAGGCCCCGAGGGTCGCCTCGGGGAACATCGCCTCGATCTCCTCCCGCACGACCTGCTCGTGGTCCGGCCTGAGGAACGACCACAGGAACAGCACCACGAAGCCCATGGCGCCGCGGTCGACGAGCTGGCGGACCTTCTCGCGCACCTCCTCGCGCCGGATCGGCACCACCACGTTCCCGAGCGAGTCGACCCGCTCCCGGACGCCCACGACGAGGTCGCGCGGGACGAGGGGCTCGGGCCGGTCGGCCCGGGCCACGACCCGCTTGACCTCCATGGGCAGGCCGTCGTGCCAGGCCCCGCGCCCGATCGAGGTGGTGTCCTCGAAGCCGGCCGTGGTGATCATCCCCAGCCGGGGTCCCTTGCGCTCGAGGAGCGCGTTCATGGCCAGGGTCGTCGCGTACCGGATGAGGCCGGTGTCCGCGAGGAGCTCCTCGAGGGGCATCTCGAGCTGCTCGGCGCACGCCGCGACCGCGTCGAGGAAGCCGACCGAGAGGTCGTAGCGGGTCGTGGGGGCCTTGCCGTGGACGCTCCGGTCCCGGTGGACGACCCAGGCGTCGGTGAAGGTCCCGCCGATGTCGACGCTGATCGTGTCGGCCGAGCTCCGGTCGGTCGCGGGGCTCATCGTCCCGCCTCCGCGACCCGCCGCCGCAGGTCGTCGAGGTCGAGCTCGATGTCGTGGGTGAGCGGATGGCCGGGTGGGAGGAGCTCGTTCTCCACCATCACGCCGCACCCCGGGCAGTAGAGCTCGACGAGCATCCCCCAGGCCGCCTTCGGGGAGAGGGAGATCTCCCCCTCGACGAGCGGCGGGTGGATCGTCTCGGGGTCACGGGCCCACGCCCGCAGGTGGAGCTTGTAGTTCTCCCGGGCCGGGCCCAGCACGGTGTCGCAGCGGTTGCAGACCCACTGCTCGTCGTCGAGCTCGATGTCGAGCGTCTCGGTGATGCGGACCCGGCTCACGCTTCCCTCCTCAGGCGGGCGATGCGCCGCTCGTCGACGGTCAGGCTCCACCCCGCCGGCACGTCGTAGGTCGTGTCGTCGGCCTCCACGATCGCCGGCCCGTGCAGGGTCGCGCCCGGGGAGAGGTCGGCCCGCTCGTAGACGAGGCGGTCGTGTCCGAGCACGGCCCGCTCGCCCTTCGGCGTGGCCGCCGACGGTGTGACCTCCCCCACGGGGAGCGCCGGATGCGGGACGGTCACGGTGGCGACGGCCCGGACCAGGACGGCGTCACCGGGGACGTCGAGCGGGTCGGTCACCTCGATGGCCTCGCCACCCTTCCGGACGACCTCGATGGCGACGGCGGCCTCGGCCGGGTCGAACCCCTCGACCTCCATGTCGGCCCGGGCCACCTCCTCGAGCTCCTGGGCGAGAGCGGCGGGGGGCCGCCCGGCGACCGCCTCCTCGTAGGCGTGCACGACGTCGAGGGTGGAGGACCCGAAGGCGGAGAAGACCGACGCCTGGGGGAACAGGTAGACGTCGCGCATCCCGAGCCGCTCGGCGATCTCCGCCGCGTGCAGCCCGCCGCCCCCGCCGAAGGCGAAGAGGGCGTGGTCACCGGCCTCGCCGCCGTCGAGCAGGCGCCGGACCTCCTCGGCCGCGATGTCGGCCAGCGCCGCCCGGACCCGGCGCACGGCCTCCTCGCGCTCCACGCCCAGCGGCTCGGCCACCCCGGCGTCGAGGGCGTCGGCGGCGAGCTCGGCGTCGAGCCGGCGGGCGCCGCCGAGGAAGTAGTCGGGATCGACGAAGCCGCCCACGACGTTGGCGTCGGTGACGGTGCAGAGGGCGCCGCCCAACCCGTAGCACGCGGGCCCCGGCACCGAGCCGGCCGAGTCGGGACCGACCACGACCTTCCCGTCGGTGGCCCGGGCGATCGAGCCTCCCCCGCCGCCGACGCTCTCCACCGCCACCTGGCGGGTGCTCACCTCCACGCCGTGGACGAGCGGGTCCTCGTCGAAGGGGACCCGGTCGCGGCCGAGGACGGCGAGGTCGGTGGAGGTCCCACCGATGTCGAGGGTGATCACGGCGTCGAGCCCGAGCAGCTCGGCCATGTGCCGTGCGCCCAGGGCACCGCACGCGGGCCCCGAGTTCAGGGTGTCGATGGCGACGGTCTTGGCGACCCGGGCGGCCCCGCCGGCGGCGTGGGCGACGAGCAGCGGGTTGCGGGCCCCGGCGTCCCTGAGCCGCTCGTCGGCCCGGTAGAGCGTCCGGACCGCGCTGGGGTGGAGGTAGGCGTCGACCACGGCGGCGTGGGTCCGCCGGTCGTCGGGACCCCGGCGGGACACGTCGCTGGAGCACAGGACCGGGGTGGCCCCCAGGAAGTGGCGCGGGTAGGCGGCCCGGATCACGGCCCGCACCGCGTGCTCCGGACCCGGGTCGAGGTCGGCTCCGGGCAGGCTCACCACCAGCACCCGGGCGCCCCGGGCGAGGAGGTCGTCGACGGCCCGCCGCAGGCCCTCGGGGTCGGCCGGGTCGACCCCGGCGACCATGTCGGGCTCGACGAGGAACTCGAAGACCGGGCTCTCCTCTGCTCCGTAGAGGTGTCGCTCCGCGCCCGGCGCCACGAGGAGCCCGAGCCGCGGCCCCTTCCGCTGGATGAGGGCGTTGGTCGCCGCCGTGGTGGAGAAGCGGACCACCTTCGTGTCGCGCAGCATCGACGCCAGGTCCGCGTACCCGAGCGCCTCGGCCCCCCGCGCGAGGCAGGCCTCGAAGCCGATCGTCAGGTCGTGGGGGGTGGTGTCGACCTTGGCCGTGGCCGTCCGCCCGTCGGCGGCGAAGAAGCCGTCGGTGAACGTGCCCCCGGTGTCGACGTCGACCGTGACGGCCATGGTCCCCTCCCGCTGACAGTGACTGTTGACGTCGAAGGTAAGGTTTTGCGACCGTACCGGCGGCCCGCGATCGCGTCAAGGGTCGCCCCGGGACCGAGGGGAGCCACCGTGGTCACAGCGGCCGTGCTCGATCCGGAGTCCGTCGAACGGGTGGGAGGGCGCACCCTGGCCGAGCTGCGGGCGTCGCCGGTGCGGCTCGCCCGGGCCATCGCCGACGCGGCCCGGCTGGACGGCCACGAGGCCGTCCTCGTCGACCTCCGGGCCTTCGAGCTCGCCGCCGACGGCCTCCTCGCCGTCCTGGCCCCGGTCGCCGGCCTCGCCCCCGAGCTGCGCGTCGGGGTGGTGCTGCCCCCGGCGTTCCCGGAGGAGGACCTGCGCGGCCTGCTCGACGGAGGCGTGCGCCTCGTCGGCGTCCGCGAACCGCCGTCGGGGGTCACGGCGAACCTCCTCGAGTTCTTCCGCTGCGAGACCGTCCCGGTCTGACCCCCGCCGACCGTCGCCGACTTCTCTCACTCGACGTTCAACGTGAGGTCCACTACGGTGGGTCGCCATGGCGGTGGAGCTGACGGTCGAGGACGGCGTCGGGGAGATCCTCCTCTCCCGGCCCGAGGTCAAGAACGCGATGGACGTCGAGCTGCTCGAGGCGCTCGACGGGCGGCTCGACGAGCTGGTCGCGTCGGGCGCCCGGGTCGCGGTGCTGGCCGGCGCGGACGGGGCCTTCTGCGCCGGCGCCGACCTCGCGCTCGTCCGGCGCGCCTTCGAGGGCGACACCGAGGCCGTGCTGGGCCGCCTGGTCGACACGCTGCACCCCCTGATCGGCAAGATCCGGGCGCTGCCGTTCCCGGTCGTCGCCGCGCTCGAGGGCCCGGCGGTGGGCGCCGGCATGGGCCTCGCCCTCGCGGCCGACCTCCGGATCGCGGCCCGCTCGGCCAAGCTCGTCCCGGGCTACTTCGGCATCGGCGCCTCGCCCGACGGCGGGGTCTCCTACTTCCTCACCCGCGCCCTCGGCTCCGCCCGGGCCGTCGCCCTCGTGTTGCGGAACCGACCCCTGGGTGCCGACGAGCTCCTCGGCTCCGGCCTCGCCGAGGCCGTGGTCGACGACGGCCAGGCCCTCGAGGCGGCCCGCCAGCTCGCCACCGAGGTCGCCGGGACCCCCCACTCGCCCTCCTCCGTCTGCGCCGGCTCGCCGACTCGGCCACCACCGCCGACCTCGGGGCCCAGCTCGACCACGAACGCCGGCTCGTCTCCGAGCTCTGGCCCACCCGTGACTTCCGCGAGGGCGTCGCGGCCTTCCTCGAGCGCCGCCGGCCGGAGTTCACGGGCGAGTGAGCGCCCCGGCCGGACCCTCGCCGTCGGCCGCGGACGATCGCCACGCGATCTGCGAGCTCCTCGCCCACTACTGCTTCCTGGTCGACTCCGGCTACCACGACCGCCTGGCCGACGAGGTGTACACGGCCGACGCCGTCGACGACCACGGCCTGGGCGAGTGGCGGGGCTCGGACGCGATCCGCCGGGCGTTCGCCGAGACGATGGCGCGCTTCGAGGGCACCGCCCACGTGCTCGGCAACGTGCACGTCGAGCTCGACGGGGACCGGGCGCGCAGCCGGGCCTACGTCACGGCCTGGCACTGGCTGGCGGACCGGGCCGAGCCGGGCACGATCCGGCCGGCCGACTTCGTCGTGCTCGGCGCCTACCTCGACGACCTGCGCCGCGAGCCGGCGGGCTGGCGGATCGCGCGGCGCCGCTTCCGCCCGGTCGGCCCGTCGGTGCTCGCCGTCGGCGAGCTCCCCGACTTCCTGCTCCCCCGCTGAACGAGGCGTGAGGGTGCCGACCCGCTGGATCCGGCTCCGGCCACCCGGGAGGACCGCGGCGAAGGGGGCGACCGCCTACCGGCTCCGCCGGCCCCGCCCCGGCCTGCCCGAGGCCTTCGAGGTGTTCGACGAGGACCCCGGGCTCCCCGACGCCTTCGCCTCCGAGGCCCACGTCGAGCTCGACGGCGACGGCCCCGTCGCCTTCTTCGCCGTGCTGCACCGCCGCCCCGACCTCGACCACACCGGGTTCTCCGCGGCCTGGCGCGACCACGCCCGGTTCGGCCGGGCCATGACCGGGGTGACCCGCTACGTGCAGCACCACGTGGCCGACGGCCCCTGCGACGGCGTCGACGAGATGCTCTTCGAGTCCGAGGAGGCCCTGAGGACCGCGTTCGCGGCGGACTGGGTCCGCGTCGAGGCGCGGGCCGACGAGGAGCGCTTCCTCGACCACGGCACCTCGGTCGGGGGATCTGCGACCCGGAGCGTTGAACGGCCCGAGGAGGGGCGAGATGGAGGTTCCCGACCTTCTCAGCAACTCGGCGAAGCGCTTCCCCGACCGCCCCGCGGTCGTCGAGGGCGCGCGCTCGCTCACCTTCGCCGAGCTCCACGAGCGGGCCGGGCGCGCCGCCGCCGCGTTCACCGCCGCCGGTCTCCGGCGCGGCGACCGCGTCGCCTTCCTCGCCTTCAACGAGCTGGAGTACCTGGAGATCCTCGTCGCCACCCAGCGGGCCGGCCTGATCGTCGTCCCGCTCAACTTCCGGCTCGCGGTGCCGGAGCTGGCGTTCATGGTGGGCGACTCGGCGCCGGGCCTCCTCGTCCACGGTCCCGGCCTGCGGGAGCAGGCCGAGGCCCTGGGCGTCGGGCGCACCTGGCACCTCGGGTCCGACGGCGCCGGCGACGCCTACGAGGACGCCCTGGACGCGGCCCCCACGCCCGTCGACCCGCCCCGGCTCGACCACGCCGACGCCGCCGCCATCCTCTACACGAGCGGCACGACCGGGCGGCCCAAGGGCGCCGTCCTCTCCAACGGCGCCGTGTGGGCCCGCTGCACGATGTTCGGCCTCGAGGTGGGCATGACGCCCGGTGACGTCTTCGTCCAGCCGCTGCCCATGTTCCACATGGCGGCCAACATGAGCCAGGCCTTCGCCTACACCGGCGGGACCAACGTGATGGTGAAGGCGTTCGACCCCGCTCTCGTGGTGGGCGAGCTGGCCCGGCACCGGGCCACCCACGTGCTGCTGGTCCCCACGATGATCAACCTCCTGTGCGAGGAGCCCACACTGGCCGGCGCCGACCTCTCGGCCCTGCGCATGGTCCTCTACGGGGCCTCGCCGATCCCCCCGGAGGTGCTGCGCCGGGCGATCGCGGCTCTCCGGTGCGACTTCCTGCAGTTCTTCGGGATGACCGAGACCGCGGGGTCCTCGCTGCTCCGCCCCGCCGACCACGACCCCGACGGGCACCCCGAGTGGCTCCCGTCCGCGGGCACCGACTCCCTGTCGTTCGAGACCCGCGTGGTCGACCCCGACGACCGCCCGCTCCCTCCCGGGGAGGTGGGCGAGATCGTGTGCCGCGGCCCGAGCGTGATGGACGGGTACTGGAACGCCCCGGAGGCGACGATGGAGGCCCTCCGGGGCGGGTGGATGCACACCGGCGACCTCGGCTACCGGTCCGCCGACGGCTACCTCTACGTGACCGACCGGCTCAAGGACATGATCGTGAGCGGGGGGGAGAACGTCTACCCGCGGGAGGTCGAGGACGCCCTCTACGAGCACCCGGCCGTGCTCGAGGCGGCCGTCATCGGCGTCCCCCACGAGCGGTGGGGCGAGGCCGTCCACGCCCTCGTCGTGCCCCGGGCGGGCGAGGCGCCGAACCCCGAGGAGCTGATCGCCCACTGCCGCGTGCGCCTCGCGGGCTACAAGGTGCCGAAGTCGGTCGAGCTCGTGGACGAGCTGCCCAAGAACCCGACCGGCAAGATCCTCAAGCGCCTCGTGCGCGAGCCGTACTGGGAGGGCCACGAACGACGGGTGGGGTGAGGCTCCCCCGCCGCTTCGCGTCAGGAGCCCGGAGGCCAGGCGCCGGGTTCGGCCACCCCGACGAGCGCCTGGCGGACGAGCTGGTCGACGACCGCCGCCTGGCTGCGGGCCCCACCGGGTCGGTACCACTGGCTCGCCCAGTTCACGATGCCGAGGACGGCGTTCGCGGCGATCCGGGCGTCGAGGTCGCCGGCGACCTGGCCGGCCCGTTGGGCCTCCTCGATCAGGCCGGTGAGGTAGCCGGAGAACCGGCGGCGGAGCTGGGCCACGGGTCGGGCCTGCTCGGGCGGGAGGTGGTGGTACTCGGCCAGCAGGATCGCCACCCGCTCCAGGTCCCGGAGGGTCCAGGTGAAGTGGGCCCGCACGTACCCGGCGATGCGGTCGAGCGGCGTGCCCTCGACGTCCGCCACCTCGTCGAGCATCCGCAGCGCCCGCTCGTGGACGTCGACCAGGAGGTGGAAGAGGATGTCCTCCTTCGACGCGAAGTGGTGGTACAGGCTGCCCTTGAGGAGGCCGACCGCGTCGGCGATCTCCTGCATCGAGGTCGCGTCGTAGCCGCGCCGGGCGAAGAGCCCGGACGCGGCGGCGAGGATCTCGGCTCGTCGGTCGTCGGCGTCGCGCCGCCGGCTCCCCGTCACGGCCACGGGCGGACCTCCCGCTCTTGCCTACCAAACGATTGGTAGGTTAGCATGGTCGGCGCGAGCCCGGGTGACCCCGATCGATCCGATCGCCCCGGCGCCCCGTCGGCACAGGAGGCCCCCATGCACTTCGAGTTCTCCGAGGCGGAGCAGGAGATCGCCCGGGAGTGCCGCGAGTACGCGGCCGAGAAGCTGGCGCCGATCGACGCCCAGGTCGACCGGGAGGAGTGGGTCCCCGAGGACCTCCGCCTCGACATGGCCCGCCACGGCTTCACGGCCCGCATCATCCCGCCCGAGCACGGCGGGCTCGGGGGCACCGTCACCGACCTGTGCCTCCAGCAGGAGAACCTGGCCTACGGCAGCATCACGGTCGCGAGCAGCGTGATGGCCACCAACCTCTGCCTCGTCCCGATCGTCTCCTGGGGCTCCGAGGAGACCCGCTCGAGGTACCTGCCCCCATCCGGGACGGGCGGTGGGTGGGCACCATCGGTATCACCGAGCCGAACGCCGGCTCCGACGCCGTGGCCATGTCCATGACCGCGGCCCTCGACGGCGACACCTGGGTCCTCGACGGCCAGAAGCGCCTCATCGACAACACCTCGGTGGCCCAGGTGTTCCTCACCTGGGCCAAGACCGACCCCTCGGCCGACCCTCCGCACCGGGGGGTGAGCGCGTTCGTGGTCGAGCGCGACGCCCCCGGCTTCGAGGTCGACACCGTGTACCACACGCTCGGCCTGCGGGGCCTCGGCGTGGGGTCCTACACGCTCGACGGCTGCCGGATCCCGGCCGGCAACCTCATCGGGGAGGAGAACCGGGGCTGGTACTACCTGATGCGGATGCTCGAGATCGGTCGCACGGCCACCGCGTCGCTCTGCGTCGGGCTGGCCCAGGCCGCGCTCGACACCGCCAAGGCCTACGCCCTGGAGCGCCGGGCCTTCGGGACGACCCTGTCCGGCATCCAGGCGATCCAGTTCAAGGTGGCCGAGATGGCGGTGCGCGTCGACACCGCCCGGATGCTCGTCTACCGCGCCGCCCGCCTCATCGACGCCGGGGACCGCTCCGACCGGGAGTCGTCGATGGCGAAGTTCTGGGCGGCCGACGCCGCCTTCTACGTGGCCAACGAGGCCCTGCAGATCCTCGGCGGGATCGGGTGCACCGACGAGGCCCCCGTCGAGCGGTACCTGCGCGACGCCCGCATCTTCCTCATCGGGGAGGGCACCGGCGAGATCCAGCGACTCGTGGTCGCCCGTCGCGAGCTCGAGGCGGCCGCCGCCGCCCCGGCGCCCGCCGTGCCCGCCAGCTAGGACGAAGGGAGCACCGCCCATGCACTCCACCCTGCCCCCCGAGCTCGAGGAGCACAGGGCCTCCTGCCGGGGCACGGCCGAGCGCCACTTCCGCTCGCTGATCCCGACCATGGACCGGGAGCGCACGTTCCCCCACGAGTGCCGGCCCGTCCTCGCCGAGATGGGCGCCTACGGGCTCCCCTTCCCGACCGAGGTGGGCGGGGCCGGGGGGAGCTGGCTCGCCTGGGCCATCCTCCACGAGGAGGTCGCCCGGGTGCTCCCCGCCCTGGGCATCCACTTCCAGGTCAACACGGTCGTGGCGGGGGCCCTGCTCGACTGCGCCACGCCCGAGCAGATCGAGCGCTGGGTGCCGTCCCTCCTCTCGGGCGAGAAGGTGGCCTTCTTCGCCTTCACCGAGCCCGACACCGGTTCGGACCCCGGCCTCCTGCGGACCCGGGCCGAGCGCACCGAGCACGGCTGGCGCATCACCGGTCAGAAGCGATGGATCACCAACGCCCGCTTCGCGGACGTCGGCGTCGTGTTCGCCAAGGACCCCGACGGCGACGTGAGCCTCTTCCTGGTGCCCACCGACTCCGAGGCGGTCCACGCCGGCGAGCACACCCCGATGCTCGGCCTGCGGGGTACCGGCCTCGCCGACCTGTACCTCGACGGGGTCGAGATCCCCCACGACCACCTCATGGGCACGACCGGCGGCCGGTTCAAGACCCTGAAGAAGGCCATGACCATCGGCAAGCTCGGGCTGTCGTCGATGAGCGTCGGGATCATGCAGGCCTCCCTCGAGGAGGCGGTCCGCTACGCCCGCCAGCGGGAGCAGCGGGGCCACCCGATCATCGACTTCCAGGCCATCCACCACCTGCTCGCCGAGATGACGAGCCGGCTCGAGGCCTCCCGCCAGCTCCTCTACTGGGCCGCCATGAGCAAGGACCAGGGGGCCGAGGCCATCCCCGAGGTCGCCAGCGCCAAGCTGTTCATCACCCAGACCGCCGTGGACGTGACCCGGATGGCCGTCTCGGTGCACGGCGTCTACGGCATCTCCGAGGAGACCCCGGTGGAGCGGATGTTCCGCGACGCCAAGATGTACGAGCTGCTCGAGGGCACGTCCGAGGTCCAGCGCGAGCTCGTCATGCGGGCCGTCGACGCCATCCGCTGACCCTCCCCGCCGCCGGTCCCCTCGCGGGGAGGCGCCCTTCGGGGCGCCTCCCGCGTCGGGGCACCCGTCAGCCCTCGCGATCGGTCCCCTCGACGGGCCGGAGGTCGGCGAGGCCCGGGGGAGGGGGCCCCGGCGGGGCAGGTTCCAGGCCAGGGCCAGGCTCACCGCGAAGGCTCCGGCGGAGATGAGGAACGTCGGGGTGAACGACCCGGCCCGGTCCGCCACCCAACCTCCGACGTAGGGGGCCGAGGCCTGGGCCAGCCCGAAGGAGATCGTGACGACGCCGAAGGCCGCTCCCACCGCCCGGGCCTCGAGGTGGTCGCCGATGAACGCCGAGACGAGCGCCCCGACCCCCGTCATCGCGAGCCCGAACGCCGCCGTGGAGAACGCCGCCCAGGGCTCGGCCCCGAGAGGGATCGCGAGCGAGCACAGCGCGGCGAGGATCGTGGCTCCCATGAAGATGGCCCGCCGCCCGGCCCGGTCCGACCAACGCCCCAGCAGGATCCCCCCGAAGATGCTCGTGATCCCGAGCAGCGAGAACACGGTCGACGCGTGGCTCGACGAGAACCCGGCGTCGTCCTCCAGCGCGGCCACGACGTAGTTGACGTAGATGGAGTACGCGAACCCGAAGGCGGTGTAGGCACCGGTCACCGCCCACCACCGGGGGACCCCGAGGAGGGCCGACAGGCGCACCGGCCCGGTTCCCGTCGCGCCGGTGTCCGGGCGGAGCCGCCAGAGCACGACCAGCAGCACCACGACGCCGATCACCGCCTCGACGGCCCACACCGGGCGCCAGGCGTCCTCCCCCGCCACCGCCCGGACGAGGTTCACGAGCTGTCCGGACGCCACGATGCTGAGCCCCACCCCCGCGACGACGAGCCCCATGGCGAGACCCCGCTGCTCCACCCGGGTCACCGAGCTCACGACCCCGGCGAGGGGCACCCAGAGCCCGGCCGTGCACGTGCCCGTGACCGCCATGCCGAGGACGAGGACGGAGAAGTCGGGGGCGGCCGCCAGCACGAACAGGCCCAGGACGGTCCCCGTGAGCCCGACCCGCACGATCACGAGCGGATCCACGCGCGTGCTCAGGACGCTCACGACGAGGATCCCGACCAGGTAGGTGGCGAGGTTGGCGGTCCCCAACCACCCGGCCCGCTCGTAGGAGCCCACCAGGTCGTCGGCCATCGCCGGGAGCAGCAAGCCGTAGGTGAACCGGCCGAACCCCTGCCCGACCGCGACCGCGGCGGCCGAGAGCGCGATCACCGTCCGGGCCGGCGCCGGGAGCCTGCTCAGATCTGACATTGCACGTCAAACGCTAGCAGTCTCCCCCTCCCGCCCGGGTGCCGGCCCGGCACGCGAGGGGGGCGGCGGGTGTCCCCGCCGCCCCCTCTCGGTGATCCCGGGGCTCGGGTCAGCCGAGCTGGTCGGCCCCGGTGATCCAATCCCCGAGCACGTCGACCGGCTCCCCGTCCTTGTACTGGATGATCCGGTCGTAGGCGTTGCAGACCGCCGGCAGGATCGCCACCTGCTGCCCGTCGCACGTGTACGGGTGCGACATGAAGTTGTGGTGGTCCTTCACCGTCGGCATGTAGTCCAGCACCGCCTGCGAGGTGAGGGCGTCGGGATCGCCCATCTCGTTGAGGATCTCGGTGATGTTCATGATGGTCTGGAAGCCCACCTGCGAGAACGTGGAGAGCTCGTGGCCCGACGGCCCGTACTGCTCCATCTTCTCCCGGTAGATCGCCACCTCGGGATCGTCCTCGTCGTTGAACAGCAGGAGCTCGGCGTTGAAGTAGGCGTCGTTCGCCCCTTCGCCGCCCGTCTCCAGCACGCTCCGGTCGAGGCAGGAGCCCGGGTAGTACATGTCGGCCTCGACGCCCAGGGCCTGCTTGGCCTGCATGATCAGCCGCATCCGGAGGCCGCGAAGAGCACCATGATGGCGTCGGGGTCCCCCTCGGCGGCCGCGCTGACCGAGGGCGTGAAGTCGGCCGCGTCGGCCTTCTCGGGGATGAGGTTGACGTCGGTGATGCCCTTCTTGGCCAGGACCTGCTTGCCGAACGTGTCGGCGGCGGCGAGCCCGGCCGGGTTGTCGGTGTAGAGGATGTTCACCTTCGTGGCCCCCACCTCGTCGGCGAGGTACACGGCCTGGGCCGGGAAGGCGCTCGCGCTCCCGGCGATGAACTGGAAGGAGACCGGCGAGAGGTACTCGGGCGTGAGGAGCGGGACGCCGCCGATGTAGGGGATCCCCGCCTCCTCGAGGACCGGCAGCGAGGCCTCGGTGCCGAAGTCGATGCCCGGCGCCACGAGCAGGACGCCCTTCTCGACCAGCTCGTTCGCGCAACTGGCCGCCGACTCGGGCGTCCCCAGCGTCGTGCAGATCTCGAGGGCGAGCGGCCGTCCACCGACGCCGCCGAGCTCGTTGTTCACGTACTCGACCGCGGCCTCGGCCGCCTCCCGGATCTCGGGGAACGACCCCGCCGGCGTGTCCTCCTGGTTGACGTAGCCGATGACGATCGGCTCCCCGGAGGCCTGCTGCCCCCGGCCGTGGTCGTGGTCTCTCCTTCGGCGGCCGTCGTGGTGGCCGGTTCGGCCTCGCCGCCGTCGTCGTCGTCGCCGCAGCCCGCCCCGACGAGCGCGACGACGCAGAGCACCGCGACCAACGACATCCAACGCTTCGCTCGCACCTGTCACCCCCAACCCTTCGACCGCCGGTCTGGGCGGCACTCGGCCGGGGACCTCGTCCGGTCCCCGGCGGGGCGGAAGCTCAGCAGACTTCCCGTTGAACGTCAAGACTCAGGCGCCGAGCCGCGGTGGCCCGGGCACGCGAGAACCATCAAGTTCTCGTTGAACGTCAAGTCTCGATGGCCCAGGATGGAGCCCGATCACGCGCCCCCAGGGGGCGCGCCGGCGACGTGGAGACGACGAGGAGGACCGATGAAGCTGGACGGCAGGGTGGCGGCGGTGACCGGTGCGGGCTCGGGGATCGGCGAGGCGATCGCCCGGGCCCTCGCGGCGGAAGGGGCCCGCGTGGCCGTGCTCGACGTGGTGGCCGACGCCGCGTCCCGGGTCGCCGGCTCGCTCGACGGCGCCCACCCGGTCGTCGTCGACGTGTCCGACCGCGCCGCGGTCGACGCGGCCGTCGCCGAGGTCGAGGACCGCCTGGGGCCCCTCGACGTGCTCGTGAACAACGCCGGGGTCGGTGGCCGCACGCACGCCGAGCGGATCCGGGACCGCGGCGAGGCCCAGCTCGGCGAGGCCGCCTCCGGAGCGATCACCACGGCTCTGGACTCGACCATCCGCCTGCCCGACGAGGAGTGGCGGGAGATGATCGCCGTCCACCTCGACGGCACCTTCTACTGCACGCGGGCCGCGCTCCGCGCGATGGCCCCCCGGGGACGCGGGGCCATCATCAACATCGCCTCCATCTGCGGGATCGAGGGCTGCACGGGCTTCCCCCACTACTCGGCGGCCAAGGGAGGGATCCTCGGCTTCACCCGGGCGGTGGCCAAGGAGGTGATCCTCCAGGGGATCCGGGTGAACGCCATCGCCCCCGGCTTCATCGACACGCCCATGGCCGACGCGCTCTCGCCGATGCTGCGGGCGGCGACCGCGCTGGCGACGCCTCAGGGGCGCTTCGGGACGCCGGAGGAGGTCGCGGCGACGGCGGTGTTCCTGGCCAGCGACGACGCCAGCTTCTTCGTGGGCGAGACGCTGAGCCCCAACGGGGGATGGTCACGACCTGAGTCGCGGGCGGGGAGGGCCGGCGGCGCCCGGGAGCCGGGCGCCGCTCCGGCTCACGCGCTCCGGGGCACCTGGCTCCAGGGCAGGTCCTTGTCGACCGACGGCTCCTTGGGGAGCCCCAGGACCCGCTCGCCGAGGATGTTACGCATCACCTCGGACGTGCCGCCCTCGATGGAGTTGGCCCGCGCCCGCAGGAACGACCAGCGGGGGTCACGGCCCCCACCCCCGCGTCCTCGGGCCGGCGCATCTCGTAGCCGTCCGGGTAGAGCATCCCCTCGGGCCCGAGCAGGTCGACGCAGAGCTCGTAGATCTGCTGGTTCAGCTCGGCGAAGGCCAGCTTGCCCACGGACCCCTCCGGGCCCGGTGTCCCCGCCTGGCGGAGCTGGCGCGCCCGCATGTTCGTGAGCCGGACGGCCTCGGCCCGGACCCAAAGTGACAGGAGGCCGTCGCGCAGCACCGGGTCGGCGAGACCCCGTTCCCGCCAGATCCTCACCGCCTCGCCGATCGGGCCGCCGCCCCGCGACGGCACTCCACCGCCGATGGCGACCCGCTCGTTCATGAGCGTCGTGAGGGCCACCCGCCACCCGTCGCCCACCCCGCCGAGCCGCTGGGAGTCGGGGATGCGGGCGTCGTCGAAGAACACCTCGTTGAACTCGGCCTCGCCGGTGATCTGGCGCAACGGCCGGACGTCGACCCCCGGGGCGTGCATGTCGACGACGAGGTAGGTCATCCCCCGGTGCTTGGGGACCTCGGGGTCGGTCCGGGCGACCAGCAGCCCCCACTTCGCCGTGTGGGCGAGCGTGGTCCACACCTTCTGGCCGTTCACGATCCACTCGTCGCCGTCGCGGACCGCCCGGGTGGCGAGCCCGGCGACGTCGGATCCGGCGCCGGGCTCGCTGAAGAGCTGGCACCAGATCTCCTCGTTGGTGAACAGCGGCCGCAGGTACCGCCGCTTCTGCTCGTCGGTGCCCTCGGCGACGATCGTCGGGGCGGCCATGCCCAGGCCGATCACGTTGCGCTCGGGGTGCCACGGCGCCCGGGCCCGGGCGAGCTCCCGCTCGACGAACCCCTGCCAGTCGGGCTCGAGCCCGAGGCCACCGAACCCCTCGGGGAAGTACACCCAGGCCAGCCCGGCGTCGTAGCGGGCACCGAGGAAGGTGACCTCGTCGGTGCTCTCCGGTGGGTGCTCGCGCAGCAGGGTGGCGATCCGGTCGCGCAGGAGCTGCTCGGTGGGGCGGGCCTCGACCTTGGTCATGACTCCTCCGGTCCTCCGACTCCTCCGTCAGGGCGACGGCCGGTGATCGGCCGGTCGCCGCCAAGCTACCCGACGGTAGTCACTCCCGGGCCACGGGAACCCACCCTCGGCCTGCCGGGGAACCCCTGGACATCGGGGCGCGGCGGGTGACGATGAAGGCGCTGCAAGGCCACGGTGGAGTCTCGGCGACGTCGCGAGGTCCCGACCGTCCGTTCGTGGGACGAGCGAGATCGAGAGGGGGATCCGTGGAGCTGACCAGCCGCGAGACCTGGACCGTGATCCACGGGCTCGTGCTCGGCACCGTGTTCCTGCTCGCCTTCGCCGGCGGTCTGGCAGGCCTGTGGAGCCTCCGGCCCGGCCTCGTCACCACCCGGGG
Organism: Acidimicrobiia bacterium; assembly: GCA_027494165.1. Lineage (GTDB taxonomy): Bacteria > Actinomycetota > Acidimicrobiia > IMCC26256 > JAOSJM01 > JAOSJM01. The sequence continues at coordinate 1,820,290 of JAOSJM010000001.1, forward strand.
GATCCGCGAGCGCATGGTGCGGTTGTACGTCGGGATGTGGGTGATGGGGGCCACGGCCCTGCTCACCGTCGTCACGGGGACCTGGATCGTCTACCCGTGGTACCGGGAGCAGCTCTCGGCGGTCGGCGACGACCCCTTCGCCGGCTGCGCCGGACTCGAGCTGCCCGGCGCGACCTGCTCCCCGCGGGACTTCCTGCTCTCCAACGTCTCCGGGGAGACCGAGGACTGGCACAAGTTCGGGATGGAGTGGAAGGAGCACGTCGCCTGGGCGTCGCCGATCCTGGCGATCGCAGCCGCCTTCCTCGTCACGTACTACGGCCCCCGCCTGATCTCGAGGCCCTGGGTCCGCACCGCGGTGATCGTGATGTTCGTGGCCGCCTTCGCTGCCGCGGCCGTCGGCGGTGCCTTCGGTGCCTTCCTCAACAAGGTCGCCCCGATCTCCTGAGCCGGAGGAGCCCACGATGACCGAGCCCGTCCCGACCCACCACGACGCAGAGGTCGCCCCGGAGCTCGCGGCCCTCGACCTGCCCGACAAGCCCGACGGCCCGGCCGCGGCCACGATGGTCGCCGCCGGCATCGGGATCTTCGTCCTCGGTCTCCTCACGACGCTCGCCGCCGCCTCCGAGAGCGTCGCCGACTTCCTCGCCGACTTCCAGGGCTCGGTCGGCGTCGGCCCGCTCGCCGGCAAGACGACCCTCGCCATGATCGCCTGGCTCGTGAGCTGGGCTGCGCTCGGCGCGCTCTGGTGGCGCAAGGACGTCGACATCCGCACGGCCTTCTGGATCGGTGTCGCCCTCGGGGCCCTGGGAGCGGTCGGGACCTTCCCCACCTTCTTCGAGGCCTTCGAGTGATGCGCACCGGACCGGTCGAGGACCGCCTGACCGCCGACCGCTGGGCGGGATGGGCCACCGGCGCCGGGATCGGGCTCCTCGCCCTGTGGCCCGCCTGGATCGTGGAGAGCAGCCTCGCCGGCCTCGCCTGGGACCCGCCGGCGGGGCCCGCGGTGGCCTTCCTCGGGAGCCTGGCCTCCTCGGTCGCGGCGGGTGTGGTGGCCGGCCGCCACCTGGCTCGGGCCGGGTCGACGGCCCGGACCGATCAGCCCGGCTCGTCCTCGTCGGACCCCACCTCCACGCCGGCGGCCCGCAGCGCCGCGGCGGTGACCCCCTCACCGGGGACGAGACGCCGGGAGAACGTCCCGTCGAAGACCTGCGCCGAGCCACACGACGGGCTGCGGGCCTTCAGCACCGCCCGGGGCGCGCCCGTGGCCCGGGCGAGCTCGACCGCCGCCCGGGCACCCCGGACGTAGGCCCCGGTCACGTCGGCACCGTCCGCGCTCGTGACCCGGGCCCGCCCGGCCAGCACCTCGGCCCCATCGCCGTCCTGCAGCTCGGAGGGGGCCCGCGGTGTGGGCAGCCCGCCGAGCACCTCGGGGCAGACCGGGACCAGCCGGTACGTCCCGGCGAGCGCCGCCACGGCCGGTCGCGGCGAGGCCCGGCCCTCGTGGTTGCACTCGACCCCGAGCAGGCAGGCCGAGACGAGGAGGGCGGGCCGGTCGTCCACGCCGACCAGGCTGGCACACGGCCCGGTGAGGTGCCGGACGCTGGACCGCGGGCGGACCGGGGCTCGCGGCAGGTGCCGGGGGAACCGTGCCCCGCGACGGCACCCCGGCCCGCCCCTGCGGTGAGCTACGCGCTGCGCGCCTCGGCGACGTCGGGGACCGCGACCTCCGGTCGGACCTTCGGCGGCCGGCCCCGACGGCGCTTCTGGGCCAGGACCTTCCCGTTGGCGAGGAGCTCGCCGCCCCACACGCCCCACGGCTCGCGCCGTGACAGCGCCGCCTCGAGGCAGGGCCGCCGCGCCTCGCACCCCTGGCAGAGCTCCTTCGCCGCGGCGATGTCCTGCAGCTCCTCCGAGAAGAACAGGTCGACGAGCGACGGCGCCGCGTCGCGACATCGCGCGTCGGCCCGCCAGGCCTCCTCCTGGGTCCAATCGAACGAGATGGCGAGCATCGCCGTCCTTCTCCTCGTGCTGGGCTTGGTCGGGCCGCTGGTCGCTGGTCGGGTCGGTTGGTCGGTCGGTCGGGTGGGCGGGTCGGTGGGTGGACGGAGGCCGGAACGCAGAGAGGCCGCCGGGGGGAGCCCCGACGGCCTCGGTGTCGCTCTGGGTGCCTGGTGGCTACGTCGAGTCGACCGGGTGCCGTCGGGGCCCTGCGGGCTCGTGGTCGATGGCGATCGGGTGGACCGTCGCGGGCGACCACGTGCCCTTGGCCATGGAGCAGGCGAAGCCGAGCCGCGCGCGCGTGACCTCGGCAGCAGCCTGACGCTGGCGCTGTACGAGGTCGTGCTTCACGGTCGGTCCTTCCCTGCCCGCCGAGCCGACGGCGAGTCGGTACCAGGCAAGCACGCCGCCGGCGCCGGGTCAACCGGTTTTCCGGCCTCCGCCCGCCGCGGTCCACCCCCGATCCCCGCCTAGCCTGTCGGGCCGTGGGAACGACACCCGACCTCGGTCACGTCGTCGACCTGCTCGAGCGCCACCGCCGGGACGGGATGCACGACGGCGCGCAGTGCTACGTGTCACGGCGCGGCGAGGTGCTCCTCGACGTCGCCGTCGGGGAGTCCCGGCCGGGCCGGGCCCTCGAACCGGACGACGTGACGCTGTGGTACTCGTCGGGGAAGCCGATCACGACGGTGGCCGTCCTCCGGCTCTGGGAACGGGGCCGGCTCGGCCTCGACGACCCGGTGGGCGCCTACGTCGAGGGCTGGGGAGCCGGCAAGGAGGCCTGCACCCTCCGCCACGTGCTCACCCACACGGGCGGGTTCACCATGGCCGGCGGGGCCGAGCTCTTCGACCGGGACCTCTCCTACCCGGACGCGCTGGCCCGGATCGCGGCCCACCCGGCCGAGTGGGAGCCGGGCACCGCGGCCGCCTACCACCCCAGCAGCGGCTGGAAGGTGCTCGGGGCGGTCGTCGAGGCGGTCGACGGCCGGCCCGTGGACCGGTACGTTCGCGAGGAGATCCTCGACCCCCTCGGGATGGACGACTGCTGGCTCGGCGTCCCCCTCGACGAGCAGGCCCGGCTGGGCGACCGCCTCGCGCCCGTCCACTGGAAGGGCTACACGCTCCTCGCCGCCGACGGCGACGGCTACCGCATGGCGCCCTACAAGGTCGACCGGATCCACAACGAGCCCTGGCACGTGGCCAAGGTCGAGCCGGGGGGTGGGATGCGGGGCCCGGCCCGCCAGCTCGGGTGGTTCTACGAGTCGCTGCTGGGCTGCCGCCCCGCGGTGCTCGAGCCCCGGACGGTCGAGGTGATGGCGGCCGTCCACCGCCACGGCCTGCGGGACCGGCTCTTCGCCACCGAGATCCCCTGGGGCCTGGGCGTCCAGCGCAGCCTCACCGGTGGCACGGGCCACCGGGCCTTCGGGCACAACGGGATGGCCTCGTCACGGGGCCTCGCCGATCCCGAGCACGGGCTGGTGATGGTCCTGGTCACCAACGGCCTGCCGTCGCTGCTCGCCCACGAGCAGCGGCTCTTCGAGGTGACCGACGCGGTGTACTCGGCCCTCGGCGACGAGGTGGCCCGGACCCGCCGCGAGGCGGTCCCCATCGCCCAGGCCTACGGCCTGGGCGGCTGAGCCGGGACGGGCCCGCTCGTCAGAGCGCCCGGCGGGTCAGGGCCAGGAGGCGCTCGTGCACGGCCGGCGGCCCGGCGACGATGTCGCCGGACGTGAGCCAGGCCGACCCGTCGCCGGCCCAGTCGGTGACGACCCCGCCCGCCTCGCGCACGATCACGCCCCCGGCGGCGACGTCCCAGGTGCCGAGCGCCCGCTCGAAGAACCCGTCGAAGACGCCCGCCGCGGTCCAGGCGAGGTCGAGGCTGGCCGCCCCGGCCCGGCGGAGGTCCTCGAGCTCGGCGAGGGCCGCCTCGAAGACCGGCAGGTACGTCGGCAGGAGGCGGTCCTTGGCCCGGAAAGGGAACCCCGTGGCCGCGATGGCCCGGCCCGGGTCGCGCTCGCTCACCCGGATCGGCTCGCCGTCACGGAAGGCGCCCCCGCCCCGGCGGGCCGAGTAGGTCTCGCCCAGGAGGGGCGCGTGGATCACGCCGACGACCGGCTCGCCGTCGGCGACGAGGGCCACCGACACCCCGACGGCGGGGAAGCCGTGGAGGAAGTTGGCCGTCCCGTCGAGGGGGTCGACGAACCACCCGACGCTCCCCCGCTCCCCCGCCCTCCTCGCCGAAGAACGGCAGCTCGGGGAACGCGGCCGCCAGCGACGCCCGGACCGTGGCCTCGCTCGCCGTGTCGACGTCGCTGACCCAGTCGCCCGGCGCCTTCTGGCGGGCGCCGCCGGCGCCGCCGAAGCCGGCCCGGACGACCTCGCCTCCGGCGCGCGCCGCGGCCTCGGCTGCGGCGAGGAGCGCGTCCTCGTCGTGGCCGGCGATCACCGGGGTACCACGCGCGCCGCGGGACGGAGCTCCTCGAGCAGCTCGGGCGTCGCCGCCACGAGGAGCTGGCGGCGCGCTCCGGGATCGGTGACCGCGAGGGGCCGTCCCCCCAGGTCGATCACGGTGGCCCCGGCCTCGACGCAGGCCAGCAGCCCCCCGAGGTAGTCCCACGGGGAGTGCCAGTCGCCGCCGTCGACGTACCCGTCGACGGCCCCGGCCGCGATGTCGCAGAGCGCCAGGGCCACCGACCCCAGCGCCCGGTACTGCTTCCAGGGCAGGGCCCGCGCCGGCATGCCCGAGACCGCGACCAGCGCGTCCTCGACCCGGTGGACCCCCGACGCGGAGACCTCCGTGCCGTCCCGTCGCGTCCCCTCCCCCCGGACCGCGGTGGTGCGCACCCCGGTGGCCAGGTTGGCGACGAGCGCGGCGAGCGGCCCGTCGGCGTCGACCGCGCAGAGCGACGTCCCCCAGTACGGGATGCCCCGCGAGCAGTTGGTGGACCCGTCGACCGGGTCGATCACCACCGTCACGGCGGCATCGGGCGGACCGCTGCGGCCCGACTCCTCGCTCACCACCGCCACCGGCGCCCGACCGAGCACGCCGAGGGCGGCCTCGTCGGCGACGACGTCGAGCGCGTACTGGCCGGGACGGTCGGTCCGGGCCCGCCGCTCGGTGGTCCCGGCCAGCGCCCGGGCGATCGCCGCCGCGGTCGCGTCGAACAGCTCGAGCAGGTCGTCGGGGGTCAAGCCTGACACTGACCGGGAGGCTAGCGCCCGGCGCCACGCCGCCCCCGACGAGGGATCAGCCCGCCTCGTCACCCCCGCCCGAGGCCAGCCGGGCCTTCAGGCCGGCGATGACGAGGTCCATGCCGAGGCGGGCGATGGCCCCCGAGTCGCCCGCGGCGTCCAGGGGGAGGTCGTCGAGGAAGGGGAGGTTCCCCCGCCCCCGGTCGGGGCTGCGGAGCAGGAGCTCGCGGCGGTTGGCGGTCGGCCGGCCGGCCGGGGCCTGGTCGGCCACCCAGGAGCCGACGAGGAACTGGATGATGACCATGAACGCCTGGTAGGCGTCGGCCTTCGAGAAGCCCGCTTCCCGCAGGGCCCCGACGACGTAGTCGGCCAGGCGCAGGGACGAGGGGGGTGGATCGCTGAGCAGCAGCGGGAGGAGCCCGGTGTAGCGGGGCATGACGGCGCCCGCGGCGTCGTGGAACGCCCGGAGCTGCTCCTCCCACCCGCGCACCTCGGGCCCCGGGAGCTCGATCATGTCGACGACGGCTCCGGTGACCAGGCCGAGGAGGGCCGCCTTGTCGGTGACGTGGTAGTAGAGCGCCGAGGGCGCGACACCCAGCTCCTGGGCCACCCGCCGCATCGTGAGCCCGGCCACGTCGTGACGCCGGACGACCGCGAGCGCGGCGTCCACGATCAGGTCCGTCGTCAGCTCGACCCGAGGGCTGGCCGGCCCGTCGCCGGGGGCGCGCGCTCCCTCACCGTCCCCGTCGGCGGGGGCCTCCGGGTCTCGGGTCCGCTGCTGGCGGGCGACGCGCTCGGGGTTCACGGGGACATCCTTGCAGTGGGGCGCGGGGCCGACCGAGCCGGGTCCCGGATCGCGCTCGCCGACCCTTGACCCGTCCTCGGGAACAGGCTACCTTATTCATGTTCTGAACAACGTTCGGAACAGCGTACAGCAACTCTTGGTTCGTGCCCTGGTGCCGGTGATCCGGAGGTGAAGACCCGTGACCGACAAGTCCTCGCTCCCCCTCGTCTACTCGTGCTCGGGGTGCTCGAGCTCGGCCCAGATGTCGAACCACTTCGCCATCGCCCTCGACCGCCGCGGCCTCGCCGAGATGTCCTGCATCGCCGGGGTGGGCGGCGACGTGCCCTCCCTGGTGAAGGTGGCCAAGAAGGCGGCCGAGACCGGGCGCCCGATCATCGCCATCGACGGCTGCGCCCTCACCTGCGTCCAGCACGCCCTGGCCCGCCACGGCATCGAGCCGACCGTGGCCCACGAGCTCCAGAACCACGAGGTCAGGAAGATCAAGGGCCAGGACTTCGACCCCGACGAGGCCAACGAGGTCTTCGAACGGGTGATCCTTCCCACGGTGCCCGCCGCGGCGACGGTCGAGAGCGGTCACTGACCCCGTGAGCGTGGGTCCCGCCCGCGCTCACTCACCACGCACCACCCCATCCACACCCTCGACCCAGGAGGAGAGCCCCGTGGCCCTCGAGAAGATCACCGACTTCGAGTATCCGGTCATCGACGTGGACCTCCACATCATGGAGCCGCCCGCGGTCTTCAGCCAGTACCTCGACCCCCAGTACCGGGACCGGCTGGACTCGGCCCTCGGAGGCCCGTCCAACAACCCGCTGTCGGGTGAGGAGAGCACCTCCCCGCTGGGCGCGATCGCCCACGGGACGGAGATCAACACCAAGTCCGGCTACATGACCAACCGCGGGGTCGGCTACCGCGCCCACCTCGAGTCCGCCGAGGCGTGGGCGGAGAACGCCAAGGACCCCGACTACTTCTTCCCCGGGTCCTGGGACCCCAAGGTCCGCCTCGAGCTGATGGACGCCGAGGGGATCGACAAGGGCATCGTCCGCAACACGATCATGGCCGGCCTCTGCAGCGTCGAGGACACCGAGTTCGTGGTCGCCGCCTGCCGGGCCTACAACGACTGGATCCGCGACTACTGCAACGCCGACCCCGACCGCCTCTTCCCCGAGGCCCTGCTGCCGGTCGGTGACATGGACGAGGCCATCAAGGAGCTCGAGCGCACGGCGGACATGGGGTTCAAGGGGACGGTGATGCCGGGTTCGACGGCGGCGCCGAAGGGCTCGCTGTCCGACCCCTACTACGACCCGCTGTGGGCCCGCCTGCAGGAGATGGGCTGGCCGCTCTGCATCCACGCCACCTTCAACCCCGCGCTCGACAGCGGCGCGCAGTTCCTGCTCGCCACGGGCAACAAGGCCGCGAACCCGGTCGCGGGGCCGGCCTACATCGGGATGTTCCTGAACCTCAACTTCATGTTCGACAACATCGTCACGCTGGGCGAGATCACCCTCGCCGGGATGTGCGACAAGTTCCCCGACCTCAACATCTACTTCATCGAGGCCGGTCACTCCTGGGTCGGCGAGGTGCTCTACCGCCTCGACAAGCTCTTCCACTGCCCGCCCACCGACTTCGTCCCCGAGATCGCCCACTGGGCCAAGACCCCTCCAACCGAGATCTTCGAGCGCCAGATCTTCGTCCCCTTCGAGGGCGGCGACCAGCACTACATGTCGGACATGGGCATGAACGCCCTCTCGAAGAACCTCGTGTGGGCCTCGGACATCCCCCACTGGGACGCCGACGGCCCGTGGGAGGGCGTGGGCGCGCTCCGGGCGCTCAAGGTTGATTCCGAGGCGGAGCGGGCGATCATGGGCAAGAACGCCGCCAAGCTCCTCAACGTCCCCTACGACAAGCGCGTCCGTACCTCCAAGGCCACGGCGACGGCCTAGGAGGCCCGCCCGCGTCGCGGGCACCGGTGCTCCCGGACGATCAGCGGCGATCTTCCTGGGACGGCGGAGAGGCGAGCCCTACGGGGCTCGCCTCTCCGCGTCAGGGAGGAGGTGGGCCCGCGAACCCGGCGGGGGTGAGCACACCGCGGATGCGCTCGGGGGCCGGCCGCGCCGTCGACGATCCTGTCCGGGCAGGCGACGATGGCATCGGCGGGCATCGGCGTCGATGGAGAGGCGAGCCCTCCGGGGCTCGCCTCTCCGCGTCCGGGCCCGAGGGTCCCGAGGTGGTCAGGGAGCGACGGTCCCCAGGTACGCCTGGTGGAGGCGCTCGCGATCGGCGGCGAGCTCCGCCGCCGGCCCCTCGAGCACGAACCGGCCCCGCGACATGACCGCGGCCCGGTCGGCCGTCTCGAGGACGAGGTCGACGAACTGCTCCACGACGACCAGCCCCAGCCCCTCCTCGTCGGCGAGCTGCCGGCACCGCTCCAGGAGGCGGCGGACGATGGTCGGAGCCAGGCCGAACGACAGCTCGTCGATGAGCAGCACCTGCGGCCGGGAGAGCAGGGCCGTCGCGATGCTCAGCATCTGGGCCTCCCCGCCCGACAGCGCGCCGGCCACCTGCCGGCGCCGGGGAACCAGCGCCGGGAACAGCTCGTACACCCGCTCCCGCGCTGACCGGTCGGGCCGCCCGTGGCCGCCCAACCAGAGGTGGTCGTAGACGCTGAGCCGGGGGAACAACCCGCGGTCCTCGGGGACGAGGACGATCCCGTTCCGGTTGCGGCGGTCGGGGGACAGCGCCGACAGGTCACGCCCGGCGAGACGGACCCGGCCCCGGCTCGCCGGCGCGAGCCCGGCGATCGCCGCCAGGGTCGAGGTCTTGCCCGCCCCGTTGGGTCCGAGGATGGCGAGGATCTCGCCGGGCTCCACCCGCAGGTCGACGCCCTGGACGACCTCGCCGCTGCCGTAGTCCACGCCGAGTCCCTCGACCGCGAGCCCCCGCGGTTCACCCAAGGTAGGCCTCCAGCACCTTCGAGTCGCGCAGGACCTCCTCGGGAGCGCCCCGGGCGATCAGCTCGCCGAAGTCGAGGACGTGCAGCTCCGAGCAGACCCGGCCCATCAGCGACATGTCGTGGTCGATGATGAGGACCGTCAGGCCCTCGCCGGCGAGCACGCGCAGCTCGTCGGCCAGCACCGAGGTCTCCGCCTCGTCGAGGCCCGCCGCGGGCTCGTCGAGCAGGAGCGCGCCGGGTTCCCCGGCCAGGGCCTGGACCAGCCCGACCCGGCGGCGGATCCCCGCCGGGAGCGACTCCGCCAGGTCCGACGCCCAGGGGTCCAGACCGAACCGCTCGAGCAGGTCGTCGACCGGGGTCGAGCCCGACCGGGCCACCGCGATGTTCTCGCGCACGCTGAGGTCGTCGAAGAGCTCCGCGCCCTGGAAGGTCCGCCGCAGCCCCAACCCGGCGCGCCGGTGGGGGCTGAGCCGGGTGACGTCCCGTCCCCGGTAGCGGACGTGCCCGGAGGTCGGGCGCAGGAAGCCGGTGACGACGTCGAACAGCGTGGTCTTGCCCGCCCCGTTGGGGCCGATGACCCCCGTCACCGTCCCGGGCCGGACCTCCAGGCTGACCTCGTGGAGCGCGACGACGCCGCCGAAGCGCATCGTCACCACCTCGACCTCGAGGATCGGCCCGGTCACGGCTCGACCTCGGCGACCTCGACCGCCCCGGTCCGGGACCGCGTGCCGCTCACCAGACCGGAGAGCAGGCTCCCCAACCGGCTCCGGCGGCGGGTGTAGCGGGCGGCCAGGACGCCGTCGGGGTTGCGGATCAGGTTGACCACCAGGGCCACACCCCCAGCACCTGGAACCAGGAGAGGCCCTGGAGGTCGAACCACTCCTTGAGGAGCACCGGCGAGAGCACCATCGCGAAGCCGGCCAGGGCGCCCGCCGAGGTCAGGCCACCGCCCAGGAGGAAAACCATCGAGAGCAGCGTGATCCCCTGCATCGGGAGGAAGTTCGCCTCGGCCGTGATCGCGCCGGCCTGGAAGGCCCAGAGGGCACCGCCGACCGCGGCGATCGAGGAGGAGATCCCCCAGGCGAGGAGCTTGAGGCGCGGTACGGCGATGCCGGCCGCCGCGGCGGCCCGCTCCGAGGCGCGGATGGCCACGAGGCGCTGGCCGAAGCGCGAGCGCCGCAACCAGTAGACGAGCGCGAAGGCCAGGCCCACCAGCACGAGGGAGAGGTAGGCCCGCCCCAGGAGGCCGAGGTCGCGGCCGAAGAGGTCCGGCTTCGGGGGCCGCAGGCCGAACGTGGCCCAGACCCGGCTGCGCCGGAACCACAACCCCTGGAGGGCCAGCGCGGCCCCCAGCGTCACGATGACGAGGTTGATGCCGCGCACCCGCATGGAGAGGAGCCCGATGACGACGCCCACCGGGAAGGCCGCCGCCGCGCCCACGAGCATGGCGGGCAGCATCGGGATCCCGTGGTCGGCCGCGATCGAGGCCGCCGTGAAGGCCCCGACACCCGCGATCGTCCAGTGGGCCAGGCTCACGTGCCCCAGGAACCCCGACACGAGGACGATGGAGAGCCCGACGATCGCGTAGGCGGCCGCGAACACGATCTGCTGGCGCCAGAAGTCGGCGAGCACGATCGGGGCGACGACCGCGGCGGCGACGCAGACCGGGAGGAGCACCGGGCTGAGCCGGGGGAACGGAGCCAGCGGCTGGCGCTCGCGCACGACCGACTCCCGACGCGGGATGGCGTGGCCGCGCACCACGAGCACGAGCACGATCACGAAGAACGGGAGCGCCTCGGCCAGCCCCACCGGGAACCAGTCGGTACGGGAGGAGACGACGGCCTCGCCCGAGCCGATGAGGAAGGAGCCGGCGATCGCCCACCCGATGCTGCGGAACCCCCCGATCAGGGCGCCGGTGAGGGCCCGCTGGAGGATGATCACCGTCGGGGCCGCTTGGGTGAGCTGGGTGTTCTGGGCGATCACGATGCCGGCCAGCCCGGCCGAGAGCGAGCCGAACATCCAGTTGAGGAGGGCGAGCCGCTGGACCGGGTACCCGAGGCGCAGGGCCGACCGCTCGTCGGTGGCCGCGGCCTCCGTCGCCCGCCCCACGAGCGTGAACCGGTCGACGACGACGTAGACGAGCCCGATCCCGAGGGCCAGCAGGACCGTGTAGAGCGTGTTCCGGTCGAGCGTGTAGCCGCCGGGGAGCTCCACCGGCGTCCGGGCCCACAGGGTCGGCGTCTTGACCAGCTGCGTCCCCCACCGCAGCTCGGCGGCCCCGGTGAGCAGGAGCATCACCCCGAACGTCGCCATCATCTTCGTGACGGCGGATGCCCGCCGCAGCGGCCACATCACGAGGAAGTGCATCCCGGCCCCGAGCACCACCGCGGCCAGGAGACCCAGCGCGAGGGCGATCCAGACGCTGCGCCCGTCGTCGCCGGCGGCCTGGTAGGTGTAGACGTAGGCCGCGACCATCGCCACGGCGCCGTGGGCGAAGTTGAGGACGCCCGACCCCTTGTAGATCGCCACCATCCCCACGGCGGCGATCGCGTAGGCGGCCCCGGCGAGGAGGCCGAGCAGAGCGAGCTGCACCGTGAAGTGCAGCTCGCTCTGGGCGGCGAGGATGGACACGTCGTCGCGTCCGGCCCGGCGTCAGCCGAGCGTGTCGACCGGGTCGGGCGAGGCCTTCACGAGCTCCCCGTCGTCGAGCTCGTAGATGTAGTAGAGGCCCATCTTGGCGGCCTTCATGATCGCGTGCCCCGTGGCGCTGGCGAAGTCCACCGGCCCGGGCAGCATCGGGTGCTCGAAGACCAGCGTGCGCATCGCCTCCAGGATCGCCGGGCGGGTGATCTCGCCCTCGATGCTCTCGAGGGCCTGGATGAGCGCCTTGGCGGCGAGGTAGCTGTTGCCCGCCACGTAGGTGAGCTTCCAGTCGTCGGGGCCGTACTCGTCCATGATCTCGACCAGCTCGGAGAGGGCCTCGTCCTCGAGGTCGAAGGGAACGGCGCAGACCGCGCCGTCGCCGGCCGAGCCCACCATCTCGAGGAAGTCGTCGTGGAAGCAGGTGTAGGGCAGGGCCACCATCGGGTCGTAGCCGAGCCGGCCCATGTCCTCGAACACGGTGACCAGCACCTGGGCGGGCTGGAGGATGAAGAGCACGTCGGCGTCGGCCTGCTGGGCCTGGGCGACCAGCGGCGTGTAGGTGGTCTCGTCGACGGCGGCCTTGATGCCGGTCACCTCGATCCCCGCCCCCGAGTACGCCAGCTTGATGCCACCCAGCGCCGACTCGCCGGCCTGGATGTCGGGGTAGAGGGCGGCGGGCTTCTGGGCGCCCTGGTCCACCGTGTAGCTGGCCGACGCCTGGAAGCCCCCATCCCCCACGGCGACAGCGGGAAGGAGATCGGGGCGGTCCCGGCGTCGAGCCCGAGGATGTTGGGCCCGATGTTGGCCATCTCGGCCGGCTCGGCGAGCGCCGCGATGCCCTCGTCGCCCTGGTTCCCCACGAAGGCGAGGACCGAGGAGTCGCCCGTCAGCTTCTGCAGGCAGTTCGCCATGTTCTCGGGGTTGCTCGCGGAGATGTCGCAGTGCTCGAGCTCCAGGGGGTGGCCGTCGAGGCCGCCCTGGGCGTTGTACCAGTCGAAGACCGCCTGGGTCGTCGTGTAGCACTCGACCTCGACGACCGGCGGCGACTCCTGGCAGAGCGCACCGAAGGTCAGCGGCGTGCCGGTCGCCGCCTGTCCGGCCGTCGTCGTCGTGTCGCCCTCGGCCGCGGTGGCCTCGGTCGTGGGGCCGCCGGCGTCGCCGCCGCCACCGTCGTCGTCGTCCCCGCAGGCCGCTCCCACGAGCACCACGACCAGCGCGATCACCCACACCCTCAGGAACCGGTGGCGCATGACCCCTCCTCGACCCTGGATATCTGGTGATTCTTAGTCCTGATTTCCGCCGCGCGCAAGAGTGTGCTCTTTTCTCGGTCTCGGGTCCGCCTCCCCGCCCGGGGATCGGGCGTGCCGCCGAATGAGTGGACTCCTTCGGTGGAGGCGCGCGGGCCCGCCGGGGAGGAGATCCGCGGTCCGGCCCTGGTGGTCGCGCCCGGACCGTCAGGTCCAGGCCGCCTCGAAGAGGTCGACGGGAGCCTCGGTGTCGCTCCGCTCGATGGTGAAGCGCATCTGGCGCCGCCAGTGCGCCTCGGCCCCCTCCGCGTCCCCGGCCTCGATCAGGGAGAGGAGCTTGCGGTACGAGCGCGCCGCCTTCGACATGACCGCCTCGTCGACCCGGTGGAACTGCACGACGTGGACGTAGTACTGCGCCACCAGCTCGTGGAGGAGCATGGCGACGTGCGCGAGCGTCGTGTTCCCCGCCCGTTCGACGAGCGTCTCGTGCACCCTGGTGGCGGCAGCCGCGAACGCCCGCCGGTCGCCCGCCTTCGCCACGTCGAACGTGGCGTCCACCACCCTGGCGAGGGCGTCGAGGTCCGCCTGGGTCCGCGAGGCGCGAGGCGCGCGGCGAGCTGCGGCTCGATGAGCTGCGCGCCTCGTAGAGGTCCAGGACGGTCGTCCCGGCGAGCTGGAGGAGGAGCGCGAACCCGCGCGCCACCCGGTCGAGGCTCGGGGTCGTGACGAACGGGCCGCCCTTGCGCCCACGCCGGATCTCGATCAGGTCCTCGGACTCGAGGATCCGCAGGGCCTCGCGCAGCGTCGTCCGGGCGACCCTGAACCGCGCGAGGAGCTCGTCCTCCGGGGGGAGGCGGTCGCCGGGACGCAGCCGCCCCCGGGCGATCTCGCGCCGGACGTGGGCCGCGATGACCTCGGCGGTCTTGGGGACCCGGATAGGAGTGGCGTCAGGAACGGCCATCGTCGCCCCTCGCTCCGCCGTCCGCCCCGGCCCTCATATCATCGCAAACATAGTCCTGTTTTCGGGAGGCCGGGAGCCCACGCGCGGGTCACCCCGCCGCCTCCCGGCAGCGGGGTGACCCTTCGGCACCGCTGTCGCCTACTGCTCGAGCCCGTAGAAGCGCGCCGCGTTCCCCCAGAGGACGTCGTAGCGCTCCTGGTCCGTCAAGGGGGCGGTCAGCTCCTTGGCCCGTGACTGGGCGTAGGGGAACTGGCAGTTCGAGTGCGGGAAGTCCGAGGCCCAGGTGAGGTTGGAGATCCCGATGTCGTCGCGGAGCTTGATCGCGACGTGGTCGCCGATGAGGTTCCAGACGAGGTTCCCGCTCGTGCAGTACCAGCTCGGCGGGTTCTCGAGCTCGAAGCCGGCCCAGTGCCGGTGCCGGCCGTACATGTGGTCCATCTCGGCCATCATGTAGGGCAGCCACCCTGCGCCGCACTCGGCGATGATGAAGCGCAGGTCCGGGAGCCGGTCGAAGACGCCCGACAGGATCATCTGGGCCGCCGTGAACGGACCACCGGTGGTGGTCTCGGTCTGCCCGATGATCCACGCCGCCGCGTCCTGCATGGTGTTGAGCCCGCCGATGGGGCTCGAGATCCCGCCGTGGAGCGTCACCGGCATGTCGAGCGCGATCGTCTCGGCCCAGAACCGGTCGTCCTCGGACGTCGGGCTCGACGTCCCGTTCGGGTAGGCACCGGGCGAGAGCGTCCGGATCCCGGGCATCTCGCGCACCCGCTTGAGCTCGGCGATGGCGTCGTCGATGCTCGTCTGGGGGATGCACGCCGCGCCCAGGAGCCGGTCGGGGGCCTCCGAGCAGAAGTCCGAGAGCCAGTTGTTGAAGCCCTGGAGCACGGCCAGGTACGCGTCGCGGTCACCGCTGCCCTTCACCATGCCGATGGCCGAGCCGATGGCGATACCGGGGTTGATGACCGCGGCCGTGACCCCGTCGATGTCCATCCAGCCCAGGTACTCCTCGGGGCCTCCGCAGGCGCCGGTGATCTCCTCGTTCACGATGTCCCACACGCCCTGCCGCACGTCCTGGGGCCTCTGCTGGCCACCCAGGATGTTGACCGGCACGCCCTTGGGCCCCCAGATGGCCAGGACTCCCCAGAGCACGGGGACGTCGGGGATGTAGGGCGGGACCATCTCCCGGTACTTCTCGGGCACGTAGTCGAGGAACACGGTTCCGGGGTGCTCGACGTGGTTGTCGCACGAGAGCAGCTTGAAGGGGTAGTTCTCGGGCATCGCCTCTCCTCCTCTGTGACACCGGAGGCCCCCCTCACTCCGACCGGACTCTCCCGGGCTCCGGTGCGCAGCCCGGCTCCTGGATCCGTTCAACCCATGCGACCTCCTCTCGGGGTCTCAGAAGCTCCGGCAGAAGACGGTGTCCAACGTCTGGCTGCGCGGACGGGTGACGACGAAGAGGTGGACGTCGGCGATGGCGTCGACGTCCTGACCGCCGTGACGCCCGTACACCTGGGCGAGCAGCCCCCGCTCGGTCCAGAGCTCCCACGCGGCGGCGCCGTGCTCGGGGTCCCAGGCCCAGTCGGTGGATCCCCCGCCGACGCCGCTGGCGGTCCCCTGCACCAGGTTCGTGACCCGGATGTCGAGGTCCCGCACCTCCTGGGTCAGGACGTGCGTGAAGGCCTCGAGGGCGGCCTTGGTGGCCACGTACATCGAGAGCATGGGGAACGGGTGCAGCGTGGACTCGCTGGAGGTGTTGACGATGTCGCCCCCCCCGGCCTCCCGCAGCAGCGGGATCGCGGCCCGGCACGTGTAGACGGGCCCGAGGAGGTTGGTGGCCACCTGACGCTGGATGTCGAGGTCGCTGAGCAGCTCGACGGCGCAGGGACGGTAGACCGCGGCGTTGTTGACGAGGATGTCGAGCCTGCCGAACCGGGCCCCGATCTCGTCGAACGCCGCCCGCACGCCGGCGGGGTCGCCGACGTCCGTCGCGATCGGGATGGCGCGCTCCCCCAGCGCCGTCGCGACCTCGTCGAGGCGCTCACGGCCGCGGGCGAGCAGGGCGACGGCGGCACCTTCCTCGAGGAACCGCCGGGCGACGGCCAGGCCCGAACCGCTGGTCCCACCGGTGACGACCGCGACCTTGCCGTCGAGCGCTCCCATCCCGTCGCCCCTCATCCCCAGGTGAGGTGCTTCACCTCGGTGAAGTCCTCGAGCCCGTGGCGGCCCCACTCGCGACCCAGACCGGACTGCTTGTAGCCGCCGAACGCCCCGGCCTGCCCGATCCCCTTGGGGTGCGCGCCCCACCCGGGGCCCTGGCCCGCGCCGGGTCCCGTCGAGGCCAGCGGGGTGGAGCCGATCCCCTGCGCGGTGACGCTGCCCGCCCGGAGCCGGCGGGCCACGTTGAACGCCCGGGACGTCGACTCCGAGACCACACCGCCGCCGAGCCCGTAGATGGAGTCGTTGGCCAGGCGGACCGCCTCGTCGTCGCCGCCCGAGTAGGGCACGACGGTGAGGACCGGCCCGAAGATCTCCTCCTGCGCGATCGTCATGTCGTTCGTGGCGACGAAGACGGTGGGCTCGTAGAAGAACCCCCGGTCCATCCCCTCCGGCCGCTTGCCCCCGCAGAGCAGCTCGGCGCCGTCGTCGAGGCCCGACTGCACGTAGCCCTCGACCCGGGCCCGCTGCTGCTCGCGGATGAGGGGGCCGAGGACCGTCGCCTCGTCGCGCGGGTCGCCGATCGTGATGAAGGACCGCATCCCGTTCAGCCCCTCCTTGTACGCGTCGAGCAGGTGCTCGGGCAGCAGGAGCCGGGTCTGCAGCACGCAGCCCTGCCCGCAGTGCACCAGCGACATGCCGAAGCCGATCGTGGCGGCGTGCTCCTCGCTCACGTCGTCGAGCACGACCTGGGCGCTCTTGCCACCCAGCTCGAGCTGGAGCTTCTTCACCGTGGCCGACGCCGACGCCATGATCCGCCGGCCCGTCGCCGTCGAGCCGGTGAAGGTGACCATGTCGACCATGGGGTTCGACGTCAGCTCGTCGCCGACGTCGGCGTGGCCGGTGATGACGTTGAGCACGCCCGGCGGGATGTCGGCTTCGGCCGCGGCCTCGGCGATCATCATGGCGTCGAGCGGCGTCCAGGGATGGGGCTTCAGGACCACGGTGCACCCGACGGCCAGGGCCGGGGCCGCCTTCACCACGTTCAGCATGAACGGGAAGTTGAAGGGTGTGATGGCCGCCACGACGCCGACGGGCTCCCGGACGATGGCGTTCCCGCTCACGCCGGTCGGGCCCCCCACCGGCATGTCGTTCTCGACCCAGCCGAAGGAGTGCTCGGCGATCGCCGCGTTGGACCGGAACATCCCGATGGAACCGGCGCCCTGGATCGCGTCGGTGAGGAACCCCGTCGACCCGGTCTCGGCGATGATGAGCTCGCGCAGGTCCCCCGCCCTCGACTCGAGGATCTCGGCCATGCGGACGAGCCTGGCGGCGCGCTCCGCGGGCTTCATCCAGGGCCACGGCCCCTCGTCGAAGGCCCGCCGGGCGGCCTCGATCGCCGTCACCGCGGTCTTGGTCGACGCCTCGGGAACCGTCCCGATGCGGTCCTCGGTCGCCGGGTCGATGACCTCGAGCGACCCGACCGCGCCGTCGGAGGTCCACTCGCCGTCGATGAAGAGCTCGTAGTCCCAGGCCACGGGGTCCTCCTCCTGTTCAGGTCCTCAACCGAGCGCGCCCGACGCCCGGAGCTCGGTGATGGCGTCCCAGTCGCGCCCCAGCTCGAGGAGGATCTCCTCGGTGTGCTGGCCCAGCTCGGGCGCCGGTCCCCGGGGCGCGGTCGGCTCGTCGCCGAAGCGCATCGGGGGGCGGGCAGGCGGTAGGGGATCCCCTCGGCCGACGTGACCTCGGGCAGGTAGCCGTTGGCCCCGACCTGGGGGTGCTCGTGGACCTCGGCCGGGGTCAGCGCGGGCGCCCAGACCCCCGAGAAGCCCTCGAGCCGCGTCCGCCAGTGGTCCAGCGTCTCGGAGCGGAACGTCTTCTCGAGCTCGGCCACGCAGTCCGCGGCGTGCTGGGCCCGCAGGGTCATGTCGGAGAACCGCTCGTCGGCGGCGAGGTCCGGCCGCCCGATGACGTCACAGAGCTCGAGCCAGAACCGGTCCGACTGGAGGCACACGAGGTAGAGCCACCGGTCGTCCGCGGTGGGGTACGAGTTGACCAGCGGGTTGGCCGCGCTGGCCCGGTTCGGCGCGGGGATCGCCCCCACGGTGGGCCCGGCCATGATGTCGGCGCTCAGGGCCCACATCCCGACGTTGAGCAGCGACACGTCGATCACGGTGGGCTCGCCCGTGCGCTCCCGGTCGAAGAGGGCCATCCCGACGGCCCCCGCGATCGTGTTCGACCCCTGCAGGTCGAAGAACGCGGCCGGCTGGAACATCGGCTCCTCGCCGGGCCGGGTCATCTTGAAGGCCATCGACGCCGACGCCCACGCCGCCGCGAGGTCGAACCCACCGGTGCCGGCCATCGGCCCGTGCGATCCCCATCCCGAGCCCCGGACGTAGACGAGCCGTGGGTTCACCGCCCGCAGGTCGTCGACGTCGATCCCGAGCCTGGCGCGGACGTCCGGCAGGTAGCTCGTGATGAAGACGTCCGCGGACGCCGCCAGCGCGAGCATCACCTCCCGCCCCCCGGTGCTGGCCAGGTCGAGCGTGATGCTCCGCTTGCCCCGGTTGGGGATCTCGACGAAGGGGTTCGCCGCGGGCCCACCGGCCATCGCCAGCAGGTTCAGCAACCCCCGCTGCGGGTCGCCGGTCGGCGGCTCGACCTTGATGACGTCGGCCCCGAGGTCGGCCATGATCGCACCGGCGGTGGGCACGAAGCTCCACGACGCGACCTCGACCACACGGACTCCGGAGAAGGGACGGGTCACGGCGCGACCACCTCCTGCCTGCTATCTGGGGAACCTGAACAGTCGCCGGGCGTTGTCCTCGGCGATCCGGCGAGCCTCGTCGTCGGGGACGTCCTTCAGCTCCTCGGCGAACCTCGTGCGAGCGACGGGGAAGTTGCAGTCGCTGTGCGGGTAGTCGCTCTCGAACATGATGTTGTCGACGCCGATCCGGTGCCGGGCCTCGAGACCGGCGGTGTCGGAGATGAAGCAGCCGTAGACGTGCTCCCGGAAGAGGTCGGACGGCCGGGCGTCGGGATCGATCCCGAGGTACCAGCGGTGCCGCTCCCAGACGTAGTCGACCCGCTCGAGCGCGTAGGGCATCCAGCCGATGCCGCCCTCCTGCAGCGCCACCCGCAGGCGGGGGAACGTGTGGAACACGTCGGAGAGGAGCAGGTCGACGCACGCGAAGTGCGAGTTGGTGGCGAAGAGGGCGATCGTCACCGCGAAGTCGGCGTCGGGCGCCACGTCGGGGACCCCGCCGCTGCCGAAGTGCAGGCAGAGCGGCATCTCTGCGTCCTGCGCGGCGGCGAGAAGCGGGTCCCAGTGACCGCTGTGGAAGGAGGGGAGCCCGACCCGGTGGGGCGCCTCGCTGAAGGTGATCGCCCTCGCCCCCTTGGCCGCCGTCCGCTGGACCTCGGCGACGGCGGCGTCGACGTCCCAGAGCGGCACCATCACCATCGGGATGAACCGGTCGGGCGTGTGGGCGCACCACTCGTCGAGCATGAAGTCGTTCCACGCCACGACGCAGGCGGTGGCGAGGTCCTTGTCCGTGGCCCCGAGGAACGTGGAGCCGGCGAAGCCCGGGAACGAGGGGAAGTTGAGCTGGACGTGGACGCCGTCGAGGTCCATGTCCTTCACCCGCTCGGCGACGTCGTAGCAGCCGGGCCGCATCTCGTCGAAGCGCAACGGGTCGAGCCCGAAGTCCTTCGGGTCCTTCCCGGCTACCGCGTTGAGCCCGATGCTCGGGATGACCTGGTCCTCGAAGCTCCAGGCCTGGACCCCGCCGTCGAGCTCCACGACCCGGGGACCCACCTCCCGGAACCGGGCGGGCAGGCGATCCACCCAGACGCGCTCGTGCTCGATCACGTGGTCGTCCACCGAGATGAGTCGTACGTCGTCGGGCAGCATCGTGGCCATCCCTTCTCCGGATCCCCCGGGGCCCGTGGTTCGTCAGTTTCTGACAAACTAATCCTCGCGGCCCCGATGCACAAGAGGCCGGGACGCGAACCGTCGACGGCGGCTGGAGGTCAGGCGTGGCCCTCGTGCGATCATCGCTCTCATGACGGAACCGACGCCCGCGGCACCCGCATCGGGATGGGAACGGCGGCGGTACGAGCTCCTCAGCAAGTACGAGCAGATCGGCCTGGAGCTGTTCGCCGAGCACGGCTTCCGGAACGTCACCTTCGACGCGATCGCCGACGCCGCGGGCGTGTCGGCCCGGACGCTGTTCCGCTACTTCCCGACGAAGGAGGACTTCCTGCTCGGCTACCCGCGCCGGACGTTCGCCGCGGCCGTCGAGATGATCGCCGAGCTCGAGCCGAGCGAGGCGCCGGTGGAGACCGTCTGGCAGCTCCTGCGCGGCTTCCTCTCCGAGAGCCCACTCGACGTCGGCCTGCTGACGTTGTGGCGCCGCGCCGCGGCGGACGCGCCCGAGGTCCACGACCGCGTGCGCGGCGAGCGGACCCAGGCCCTGCTCGACGCCGTGGCCGGGTACTGCGCCAGGTCTTTGGGCACGGACCGGTCGAACGACGCCCGCGCCGACCTGCTGGCCGGGATCGTCGCCGGCGCCGAGCTCGCCCTGATCACGACGTACGGCCGGTCCGAGAGCACCCTTCCCGAGATCCTCGACGTCGCCGACGGCCTGCTCCACGGCCTCGACGGATCCGTACGGGAGCTCGCCGGAGGGCCCATCACTCGCCGCGTGCCGCGCGGGTAGCCGCCGCCCTCGTCCCGCCGCGGCCGGACGGCACCCGGGAGTCACCGGTCAGCCCGCGTCGGGTCGCTGGGTGCCCACCCGCAGCTCGCGGTAGGGCACGTCGCGGTCGGCGCTCGGCTCCCGGGGCAGGCCGAGACCCCGCTCACCGATGACGTTGCGCTGGATCTCGTCGGTACCCCCGCCGAGGCGGTTGCCGGGGCTGGCGAGGCCGACGCGATGGAGCTCCCCCTCGAGCGGGGCGTCCCCGCCGTCGAGCATGGCCGCCGCCCCGACGATCGAGAACGACAGGTCCCGGGAGAGCTGGCAGATCCGGGACGTCGCCAGCTTGGCCAGCGACCCGTCGGCTCCGGTGAGCCGTCCCCGGGCCGCGGCGATGCGCCGGCCCGTCCACGCGTCGACCCTGGTCTGCGAGTAGTAGCGCCCGAGCTGCTGCCGGGTCACCGGGTCGCCGCTCACGCCGTGCTCGCGGGCGAGCTCGAACATCGTCCGCGCCGGGACCGCGCCCGCGGGGATGCGGCTCCGGCGGGCCCGGCCCGCGCGGTCGATCACCTCGCCGACGGTGCGGTCGAGGTCCCCCTTCGGACCCGACAGGGCCTGGACCAGCCCGGGCGCCGCTCGACCCGAGAGGCTGCCCCGCTCGGCGGCGAGCGTGGTCTGGGCCACCCGCCACCCGTCGTTCACCTCGCCGAGGACGGCGTCGCCCCTGACGCGGGCCTCGGTGAGGAACACCTCGCAGAACGCCGACTGGCCGTTCATCTGCCGGAGCGGGCGGACCTCGACGCCCGGCTGGTCCATGTCCACGAGCAGGTAGGTGATCCCCCGGTGCTTCGGCGCGTCGAGGTCGGTCCGGGCGATCAGCATCCCGAGCTGGGAGAGGTCCGCGGCCGAGTTCCACACCTTCTGCCCGGTCACGACCCACTCGTCGCCGTCACGTACCGCTCGCGTCGCGACGGACGCCAGGTCCGAGCCGGACCCGGGCTCGCTGAAGAGCTGGCACCAGGCGACCTCGCCGCGGGCGATGGGCCCGACGTAGCGGTCGATCTGCTCGGGCGTCCCGTGGGCGAGGATCGTGGGGGCCGCCAGCCCCGCGGCGAGGTGCCCGGTGGGCGGAGCGACGACCCCCGCCCGTCCGAGCTCCTCGGTGACGATCCGGGCCCGGGACGAGCCGAGCCCCCGCCCTCCGACCCCGACCGGCCAGGTCGGGTGGGCGAGGCCGGCTTCGGCCAGCCGCCGCCACCACTCCCTCACCGTGAGGTCGGTCCGCCACTCCCGCTCGATCCACTCACGGACCTCCGCCCGCAGGGTGTCACCGTCGACCCGAGCCGTGGACCCCATGGCCATTCATGATACTCAATTACCGGGGCGCGACCACCCTCGCCCGCCGGATCCTCGGGGCGCCGGAGCCGCGCGAGGTCCTCGGGGGTGTCGACGTCGGCGAGGGCCGACGGTCCCGCGACGGCCTGCCAGACGGACTCGTCGACCTCGTCGACGGGGACCCCCTCGGCCAGCGCGTGCAGCGACCGCTCCCCCGCCCCGAGGAGCCGGCTCGCGACCGCCCGGGCGTCGGCGCCGTAGCGGGCGCAGCAGAGCTGGCGGCGCCCGCCGGCCACGGGCACGACCGTGCCGTCCCCGTCCCAGCGGGCGAGGAGCTCGAGCAGCGGGACGGTCACCGCCGGCAGGTCGACCGCGAGGAGCAGGACAGACCCGTGGTGGCCCCGCTCCGCCAGGGCGTGGCAGCCGGCGACGAACGCCGCGAGGGGCCCGGCGCCGGGCGGGTCCTCGCGAACCGCCACCAGCGGGCTCACGCCCGGACCGACCTCCAGCACCGGGTGGCAGACGGCCGACAGCACGCGGGCCGCCCGGTCGACCAGCCGCTCGCCGCCCACGACGAGCGTCGCCTTGTCGCTCCCCATCCGGCGGCTGGCCCCGCCGGTGAGCAACAGCCCCGCCACCTCGGCCACTGACCCCGACGCTACCGGCTGGGGAGGGGACGGTATCGTCCGGCGCGTGACCCCCGACGAGCTGCGAGCGCTCGTAGCCGGCGCGCCCGTGGCCCGTCTGGCCACCGTCGCCGCCGACGGGCATCCCCACCTGGTGCCGATCTGCTTCGCCCTCGACGGCGACCGGATCGTGTCCGTCGTCGACGCCAAGCCCAAGGCGTCCCTCGCGCTGCGGCGTCTCGACCACGTCCGGGCCGACCCGCGGGTGACCGTGCTCGTCGACCACTACGAGGACGACTGGTCGCGCCTGTGGTGGGTCCGCCTCGACGGCCGGGCCCGCGTCGTGGAGGACGGCCCCGAGCACGCCGCGGCCGTCGCTCGGCTGTGGGCCAAGTACCCGCAGTACCGCGACCGGCCCCCCACCGGCCCCGTGCTGGTCGTCGAGGTCGCCCGCCGGGTCACCTGGGCTGCCGGGTAGGGCGACGATCCGGGCCGGAGCGGGACCGGGGCTCAGCCCGCGACCCCGCCGACGCCCAGCAGCTCGTAGCCCACCACCTCCCACTCGCCCCGCCGCCGGACCAGCCGGAGCTCGTCGCGCACGACGGACCCGTCCCGCAGGGTCACCCGGGTCACGACCCGGGCCCCGTCGGCCGCGGTGACGGCGTCCTCGACCTCGACGTCGGCGGTCAGCCGCCGGAGGCCGGGCTGCTCGGCGTAGGCGGCCCGCTTGGCCGCCACGAACTCGGCCCGGGACCGGCCGTCGCGCAGCTCCTCGCCCGAGAGGTGCCAGACCGCGTCGAAGTCCAGGCGGTCCCAGGCGTGCTCGTAGCCCACGGCGACCTCGGCGGCCGTCGGGCCCGTCTCCATGGCGATGCCGATCACCAGGCCGGCGACGGTCACGGCGAGGAGCACGAGCACGACCGCGACGGTCATCGGGGCACCGCGGGCAGGGACTCGATCTCGCCGGCCAGGTCGAGGTCCTTGCCCGTGATCCCCCCGGCGCTGTGGGTGCTCAGGGCCACCCGCACCTCGCGGTAGCGCACGTCGAGGTCGGGGTGGTGGTCGGCGCGCTCGGCGAGGAACCCGACCCGGGTCACGAACGCGACCGCGTCGGGGAACGACGGGAGCCGGAAGACCTTGACGATGGCGTCGCCGGCACGCTCCCAGCCCGGGAGCGCGTCGAGGCCGGCCCGCACGGCGTCGTCGGGAAGGACGGTCACCGGTCCATTGTCGACGCCCCTCCGGTCGCTGCCAAGCCGCCCCCGCGCCGCGAGGGACCCGGGACCGCGCGCCACACTGGGGCCGTGCCCGAGCCCGACGCCACCGGACCCGGCGCGGTCGAGGTCGACCGGGAGCAGGGACTGACCGTCACCTGGCCCGACGGCACCGCCTCGCGCTTCCCCCTCGAGGAGCTCCGGGTCAACTGCCCCTGCGCCGACTGCCGGAACCGGCGGGAACGGGGCCTCGACGTGTGGCCCACGCCCACGTCTCCCCGACCCCTGCGGATCGTGGACGCGGAGCTGGTGGGGGCGTGGGGCATCTCGCTCACCTGGAACGACGGGCACTCCACCGGGATCTTCTCCTGGGCCGTGTTGCGGGAGTGGGCCGCGGCGCGCGACGAGCGGCTCCGCTTCGACGTCTTCGGCCGGCTCCTCGTCGACGTGGAGCGCCGGGACGGCCGGTGGATCTGCTGGCGGATCGGCGCGGGTGGCACCCGCGCCTCGCTCGCCGGAGAGCTCGCCGTCCCCGACGAGCTGGGGGCCGACGAGCTGCCCACCTACCTGGCGGACTGGTTCCACGAGCTCGCGGCGCCCGGGACGCAGGTGCGGCGGCTCTGAACCCGGGGGCGTTCCCGGGAGCCGTCGACGGCTGCCCTACTCCCCCGTCTCCCCCGTCACCCCCGGGAATCGGGGTCGACACCCCCTACCCCCAGGTGCAGCCGGGCGAGGAACCAGTGTCCGAACGGCCCGATGGAGAGGGCGAAGAGCAACGTCCCCACCCCCACGTCGCCCCCGAGGCTCCAGCCGAGGACGAGAGCACCGGTCTCGAGCCCGGTCCGCACCCTCCACAGCGGATGGCCCCGCGCGGCGATCCCGGTCATGAGGCCGTCGCGGGGCCCGGGGCCCAGCCCGGCCCCGATGTAGAGCCCGGTACCCAGGGACACGACGAGGATGCCGCCGAGCAACATCGGCCACTGCAGCACCGGCCGGTCGGCGTCGGGGAGCAGCCCGATGGTGGCGTCCATCACGAGCCCGGTGCAGAGCGTGTTGACGATCGTCCCGAGGCCGGGCGGCTGGCGGAGGGGGATCCACGCGAGCAGCACGAGCAGGCCCACGAGGATCACGACGGTACCGATGGTGAGCCCGGTCCGGGCGGCCACGCCCTGGTGGAAGACGTCGTATGGGCTCACGCCGAGCCGGGCCTCGATGACGAGACCCGCCCCGGACCCGATGAGGAGGATCCCCGGCAGCAGCCGGGGCAACCGGCGGCGCAGCTCGGCCGGCCCCGGAAGGACCACGACCTGGAGCTGCGGCGAACGGCCGGACGGCCTCGACATGTCACCTCGCTTCACGGCTCGCGACCGCGCGGCCCCGTCCCGCCGCTGGCGCCGGTGGCGGAGGGCCCGTAGGTTCCCTCCGACGACCAGGGGTCTCGGGGGGATAATAATGCGCGCAGCGATGCTCCGGGAGGTGGGCGCGCCGTTCGAGGTGCGCGACGACGTGGAGCTCGGCGGGCCGGGACCCGGGGAGGTCCGGGTCCGCCTCCGGGCGAGCGGGGTGTGCCACAGCGACCTGTCCATCCAGGACGGGACCTTCCCCCACCCGTTGCCGTGCATCCCCGGCCACGAGGGCGCGGGGGAGGTCGTGGGGGTCGGCGAGGGGGTCGCGGACGTGGCGGTCGGCGACCACGTGGTGATCTCGTGGATCCCGCTCTGCGGCCGGTGCCGGTTCTGCCTCGGCGGTCGCCCCAACCTCTGCGTGACCACCGGCAGCAACATCCTGCCCCGGTTCCGGGTCGGCGGCGAGCCCGTCCTGGCGGGCATGGGGACGGCCACGTTCGCCGAGGAGACGGTCGTCGGCCGGGAGTGCGTGGTGCCGATCCCCCGGGACGTGCCGCTCGACCTCGCCGCGCTCGTCGGCTGCGGCGTCACCACCGGGGTCGGCGCCGTGGTCAACACGGCCCGGGTCGAGCCCGGCTCCTCGGTGGTGGTGGTCGGCTGCGGCGGCGTCGGCGTCAACGTGATCCAGGGCGCCCGGCTCGCCGGGGCGGCCGAGATCGTGGCCGTCGACCCGGTCGAGGCCAAGCACGACGCGGCCCTCGGGTTCGGCGCGACCCACGCCGTCACCCCCGCCGGCCTCCCCGGCCTGCTCCGCGACGTCACGGGCGGGGACGGCTTCGACTACGCCTTCGAGGTGGTGGGGCGTCCCGAGACGATCCGGACCGCGTGGGACGCCACCCGCCGGGCCGGCACGATCGTGGTCGTGGGGGCCGGCCGGGCCGACGTGCAGGTCCCGTTCTCCCCCTTCGAGCTCTTCTACTTCGAGCGGCGCCTGCTGGGCTGCGTCTACGGGTCCGCCGACCCGCGCCGGGACTTCCCGATGATCCTCGACCTGTGGCGGGCCGGCCGGCTCGACCTCGAGGGCCTCGTCAGCCGCCGTCTCGACCTCGCCGAGCTGCCCGGGGCGTTCGCCGCCATGGCCCGGGGCGAGGGGGCATCCGCAGCCTCGTGGAGCTGTAGCAGCTCGCGACGAGGGCGGGGCCGGAGCCCCGCCCTCGACTCCGAAGGGCCTTCGATCCCTCGGAAGCCCCTGGATCTTACTGTCAGCGTTCGACATTCGCGCGGTCAGTGGTCAGGGCGGGCCCCGCGCTCCGGAGGCGCCGCCCCGTGGTCGCGCGTTCCGTGACCGACGTCACCTGGACCCCGGGGCCCGGATCGGGCACGATGCTCGGGACCTAACACTGTTAACCTAACGTTGTTCGGAGACCGCCGTGTTCACGTTCCTGGGCCGCTTCGTGGTGGCGCGCCGGCGCCTCGTCCTCACCGGCACCGCCGCTTTCCTCGTCCTGGCCGGCGCCGTCGGGGGGAGCGTGGCCTCCCGGCTCACGTCCGGCGGCTTCGTGGACCCCGGCTCGGAGTCGAGCCGGGCCGCCGACGTCCTCGAGGCGGAGCTCGGCCAGGCGACGCCGAACCTCATCCTCCTCGTGCGGGCCGAGGACGGCCGCGGCGTCGACGAGCCCGAGGTCGCGGACCTCGGCGAGGCCCTCGCCGCCGAGCTCGCCGGGGAGCCCGGGATCTCACGCGTCGAGTCGTACTGGAGCCTGGGCCGGGTCCCGCCCCTGCGCAGCGAGGACGGCACCCAGGCGCTGGTCCTCGCGGTGATCCCGGGTGGGGAGGACCGCGTCGAGGAGGTCGCCGAAGAGCTGTCGCCCCGGTACACCCGCGACACCGGCGTGGCCACCGTGGCCGTGGGAGGCTTCGCCGAGGTCTTCCGGCAGGTGAACACCCAGGTCGAGACCGACCTCGTGCGGGCCGAGCTCATCGCCTTCCCGGTGACGCTCCTGCTCCTCCTCGTCGTGTTCGGCAGCCTGGTGGCCGCGGGCCTCCCGCTGGCCGTCGGAGCGATCGCCATCTCCGGCACGCTCCTCGTGCTGTGGCTCGTGGCGGCGGTCACCGACGTGTCGATCTTCGCCCTCAACATCACGACCTCGATGGGCCTCGGCCTGGCCATCGACTACAGCCTCTTCGTCGTGTCCCGCTATCGCGAGGAGCTGCGCCGGGGGCTCGATCCCCACCCGGCCGTCGTGCGCACGGTGGAGACGGCGGGGAAGACCGTGGCCTTCAGCGCGATGACGGTGGCGATCTCGCTCGCCGCCCTCGTGATCTACCCGCTGGCGTTCCTGCGCTCCTTCGCCTACGCGGGGATCGCCGTCGCCCTCGTGGCCGCGGGAGGTGCGGTGCTGTTCCTCCCGGCGCTCCTGGCCGTGCTCGGGCGCCGGGTCGACGCCCTCACGCTCTGGCGCCGGGCCCACACACCGGACGGCGAGGGGGCCTGGCACCGGGCCGCCACGTTCGTCATGGGCCGGCCCCTCCCCGTCGCCCTCGCCGTCGTCGCGCTCCTCGTGGCGCTGGGCCTGCCGTTCCTCCACATCCGCTTCGGGCTCCCCGACGACCGGGTGCTCCCGGCCGGGGCCTCGAGCCGCGAGGTGCACGACGCCCTGCGGGACGACTTCTCCTCGTCCGAGGCCGGGACCCTGCAGGTCGTGGCGACCGGCATCGGCGACCCCCGGGAGCGGACGGCCGACATCGACGCCTACGCCGTCGAGCTGTCACGGGTGGACGGGGTCGCGCGCGTCGACGCGCTCACCGGCAGCTACGTGGACGGGGTCGGCTTCCCCGTCCCCGACGGGCTCACCGACCGCTTCCTCGGCGACGACGCGACGTGGCTGTCGGTCGTCCCGTCGGTCGAGCCGATCTCACCCGAGGGCGAGGCGCTCACCGAGGCGGTCCGCGACCTCCCCTCCCCGCTCGGCGAGACCGCCGTCGCCGGGCTCGGCGCCGAGCTGGTCGACTCCAAGCAGGCCCTGTTCGACCGCACGCCGATCGCGCTGGGCTGGATCGCGGTCGCGACCTTCGTGCTGCTCTTCCTGATGTTCGGGAGCGTCCTCGTGCCCCTCAAGGCGCTCGCGCTCAACGTGCTGAGCCTGAGCGCCACCTTCGGGGCGCTGGTGTGGGTGTTCCAGGACGGGCACCTCGCCGGCCTGCTCGGCTTCACCCCCACCGGCACGCTCGTGGCCAGCGTCCCGGTCCTCATGTTCTGCGTGGCCTTCGGGCTGTCGATGGACTACGAGGTGTTCCTGCTGTCGCGGATCAAGGAGGAGTACGACCGCAGCGGCGACAACACCACGTCGGTGGCCCTGGGCCTGGAGCGCACCGGGCGCATCGTCACCGCCGCCGCCGTGCTCATCAGCGTGGTGTTCGTGGCCTTCGCCTCCTCCGGCGTGACGTTCGTGAAGATGTTCGGGATCGGCCTGGCCCTGGCCGTCCTCATCGACGCGTTCGTCATCCGGGCCACGCTCGTCCCCGCGTTCATGCGGCTCGCCGGCCGGGCCAACTGGTGGGCGCCGCCCCGGTTGCGCCGCATCCACGAGCGCTTCGGCTTCGGCGAGGTCGGGGTGGCATCCGACGAGCCGCCCGAGCTCGTGGAGGCGGGGGCCCGGTGAGCGCCCGGGCGGCCCGGCGGACCCGGGCCCGGCGGGGCGAGGGGGCCCGGCTGCGCGACGAGATCCTCGACGCCGGCGAGGCGCTGCTGGTCCAGACGGGTGACGAGGAGGCGGTCTCGATGCGGGCGATCGCCCGAGCGGCCGGCGTCACCCCGCCGTCCATCTACCTCCACTTCCCCGACAAGGCCACCTTGATCTTCGAGGTCTGCGAGCGCCAGTTCGAGCGCTTCACCGCCCACCTCGAGGAGACCGCGGTGGCCACCGGCGACCTGGTGGAGACGCTGCGACTCCGGGCCCGGGCCTACGTCGGCTTCGGCCTGGAGCACCCCGAGCACTTCCGGGTGCTGTTCATGGCCCGCCGCCAGCGGCTCCCCGACGGGGTCGGCGTGGAGGAGACGGCCGGCGGGATCGCCTTCGAGCGGCTCGTCACGAACGTGCGCGAGGCCATCGAGGCCGGCCTCCTGCGACCCGACCTCGATCCCCGGCTCACGGCGCTCGGCCTGTGGTGCTCGATCCACGGCCTCACGACGCTGATGCTCGCGCTCCCCGACTACCCCTGGCCCGACCTCGACGTCCTCCTCGACCACCTCGCCGCCACCCACCTCCACGGCCTGGCCGGCGGGTCGGAGGGGCCTCGCGGCTGACGGCCGGGCGGCTGGGCGCGCCGGGCTACCCCGCCCCGCGCGCCCAGGCCTCCCAGGCCGGCCGGGGGGTGCCGTCGTCGCGCAGGAGGCTCATCGTGGCGAACGGGGCCTCGGCCGCGGGCTGGGGATAGAGGAAGGTCCAGATGGCGAGCTGCGGCTCCAGGCCGGCGGTCAGGTCGAGGAACCGCTCCACGAAGGCGGCCTGGTCGTCCTCGCTCCCCGGCCAGCCCTCGGCCGGGGGCTCCGCGGCCCAGCCGACCTCGGTGAAGCCCACCGGCACGTCGGTGTGCTCCCGGATCTCGGCGTAGTAGCCGTCGGGGAGGTCGGCGGGCGTGCGGTGCACGAGGCCGGGATAGGTGGTGAAGGCGACGAGGTCGGCGGCCGGGAAACGGTCGAGGAGGTCCCACTGGGCCTTCGACGGGTCGTCGGTCCCGCCGAACAGCCCCCCGCGGAGGCCCTGCATCCACTCGAGCTGGAAGACGACGAAGACCCGGGTGTCCGGCGAGGCCTCGTGCACGGCCGCGGCGGCCTCGCCGAACAGCTCGACGAACCGGTCGAAGTCGGCCGGCGAGGAGTCGGCGAGGAGGTTGATCTCCACGCCGATGCCGAAGAACGGGGGCCGGTGGCGTCCGGCGAAGGCGGCGGCGTCCTCGACGTAGCGGGCGGTGGTCTCCGCGTCGAGGGGCCGGAAGAGCCGGCGCTGCGAGGCGTCGTAGGGGCTCACGGCGACGACCGGTTCCATCCCCCGCTGGCGGGCCAGCTCGACGGTGACCGACAGGGCGGAGTCCTCGTCGCCGAGCTCGCCCCAGTCGGCGTAGTGGGCGAGGAGCCCCCCGGCCTCGGGGGCGCGCTCCAGGAAGGCGAGGAAGTCGTCCTCCTCGTAGCTCCGGGGGCTCAGGGCCACGCCCCGGGTGGGCCGGTCGCCCTCGCCCGCCGTCGTGCTCGCCGTGGCCGCCGTCGTCGTGGGCTCGGCGCTGCTCGCGGGTGCGGTCGTCGCGGCGCCGCCGCCCTCCGATCCGCTCCCCGACCCGCCGCCCGAGCACGCGGCCAGCACGGCGACCGCGGCGAGCAGGGCCACGAGCGCGCCGGAGCGCTTCCGCCCGCCTCCGGTCACGGCGCCGTCACCCTCGGGGTGGGCGCCGGAGCTCGCCGGGGTCGGCGGTGAAGGGGCCGAGGAGGTCGTTCCAGTCGCGCGCGATGAGGACGTCCATCAGCTCGGAGCCCTGGCCGGCGCGGGCCCTGGCCCGCTCCCGCTCGATCGTCGCGTACGCCTCGTGGACCCCGGCCCCGAAGAGCTGCTCGAGCTGCGCGGCGGGCATCCGGGACGCGCCCTCGTCGAACTCGCCGTGCTCGTCGAACGCGGTGGGCAGGGTCGGCGGGACGTAGAACACGTTGGGGAGGACCTCGAAGTCGGGCCGCAGCGGCAGCGCGACCTTCCACACGTGCACCAGCTTGTGGATGGTCGAGTCGGGGTCGTCGAGGTAGCCGACGTGGCGCAACCGGCCCGGGCACTGGCGGACGCAGGCCGGGGCGACGCCCTCCTCGAGGCGCGGGAAGCACGAGATGCACTTCTGGGCGACGACCCGCTGCTCGTTGAAGTAGATCCGCTTGTAGGGGCAGGCCTCGACGCAGAAGCGGTAGCCGTGGCAGCGGTCCTCGTCGACGAGGACGATGCCGTCCTCCTCGCGCCGGTAGATCGTGTCGCGGGGGCACGCCTCCACGCAGGCGGGTTCCGAGCAGTTCATGCACAGCAGCGGGAGGTAGAAGAAGTGCGAGTCCGGGTACTCGCCGCCGCCCATGTCCTCGTCCCAGTTGGGACCCCACCGGGGAGCCCCGCCGTCGTGCTCGCGGGGGCCCAGGTGCGACGACCCGTAGGTCGAGCCGAAGACGTCGCCGTGGTCGAACTCCCAGGCCTCGCCCCACTCGCGCTTGCCCGGGAGCTCACCGGGCACCGGCCGCCCGTCGCGGTAGCCCCCGCCGAGCTCGAACGCGTCACGCGGGGTGCCCCGCCCCGGGATCGTCGAGACGATGTTCCACCACATCGGTTCCGTGCCCGGGCCACGCGTCCACTGGGTCTTGCACGCGACCGAGCAGGTCTGGCACCCGAGGCACTTGTTGAGGTCCAGCACCATCGCGAACTGCCGGGCCGGGGCACGCTCGGCCGTCACGCCGGCTCCCGGACCTTCTCGATCTCGACCGCCACTTCCTTGGGCACGTGGTTCTGGCTCTGGAAGAAGACCTTGTAGCCGAGGTGCCCGTAGCCGGCGACCATGTTGGTCGGCTTCAGGGGGCTCGCGGCGACGGCGTTCTGGGCTGCTCCTCCCCGGAACTGGTAGCCCTCCCAGGCGTGGTAGCAGATCACGGTGCCCGGCTGGACCGAGGCCGAGACCTTGGCCCGCAGGACGATGGACCCGACGTCGTTGTAGACCCGGATCAGGTCGTGGTCCCGGATGCCCCGCGCCCGGGCGTCGGCGACGGCCACGTACGCGACCGGCTCGCCCCGCTGGAGCCGCAGCAGCTGCTCGTTGGCCCGGAAGATGGCGTGCTGGCTCCAGCGGGTGTGGCCGCCGGTCATGCGCAGCGGGTACGCCCCGCCCGCGGCCACGGGCTCCTTGTGGACCACGAGCTGCTCGTCGATCTCCAGGAACCACGGGTGGTCGATGTAGAACTGCTGGCGCCCGGTGAGCGTCGGCCAGGGATTCTTGTCCTTCACGTACCAGTGGAACTGGTTCGTCGGACGGCTCGGGTCGTAGTCGGACATCACCGAGTTGATGCCGGCCGCCATGTGGAACGGCTCGATCTCCTCGATCCTGACCATGCCCTGCTCGACGGCCTTGCTCCACGGTTGCTCGCCGAGGTTCGAGGCCTTCGTGATCGCCGAGTACGCCATGATGTGGTCGAGGGCGGCGACCTCGCCCTCGGGCCCCTCGGCGTAGGTCCCCTCGTTGCCCATCTCGTCGTAGAGGTTGGCGAGGCTGTGCTCGACGCCGTTGGAGTCGAGGAAGGTGTCGACCCCCCTCGCCCGGGCCCGCTCCTGGATCGCCTTCGCCAGCAGGAAGGCGATGTCCCACTCGTGCTTCGACTCGTAGAGCGCCGGCACGGCCCGGTCGCCCACGACCACGTACGGCAGGTACGACTGGACGTACTTGATCCCCGGCTTCTCGTAGTACCCGCTCGCCGGCAGGATGTAGTCGGCGGCCATCCCCGAGGTCGACATCCGGAAGTCGCAGGTGACGATGGTGTCGATGCTCGCCCAGAGGCTGTCGCGGATCGTCTCGGAGTTCGGCCAGCGCCGCAGCGGGTTCGGGCCCGAGAAGTAGTAGAAGCGGGGGCGCTTGGGCGGCCGGGGCCAGATGGGCTGCCAGCCGTTCTCGAGGATCTCGTCCATGTACTCCGAGATCGGCCGCTGGAAGGCCGGGTCGGCGTACTCGGACCGCTGGGCGACCTCGCGCCACTTCGGGTCGTGGGCGTACAGCCAGGGGATCATCGGGCTGCCCCGCATGAGCCCGGTCATCTCGAACATCATCTTCGTGACCGTCTTCAGCGACACCCGGTCGACCGGGGGCGGCTCGGGCGGCGTGTTGGAGAGCCGGGCGCCGTCGCTGCCGAGCGACGGGAAGGGCCACCAGGTGGACATCTTGATGCCCGAACCGGGCTTGCCGCCCGTGTTCCCCGTGAGGGCCATCAGGTAGACCATGCCGCGCTGGAAGAGGTCGGAGTGGTAGTGCTTGCACGAGCCCCACGACGCGAAGATCATCGCCGACCCGGCCGCCGCGAGCTCGCGGGCCACCGTGCGGATGTTGTTGGCGTGCACGCCGGTGATCGCGGCCACGGCCTCGGGCGAGTACTGCTCCACCCGCTCCTTCAACAGGTCGAAGACGGTGCGGACCTTGACCCTGCTGCCGTCGGCGAGCTTCACGGTGTGCGAACCCGAGAGCGCCGGGTCGTCGTCGGGGTCGAGGGCGATGGTGTCGACCTCGGACTCCCAGGTGCCGTCGGCGAGCCGGAGGCGGCGCTTCCTCGCGTTCCAGTAGTAGAAGGCGACGTCGGAGCCGCCCTCCACGACGTCGCTCTCGCGCAGGTACCGGCCGGTGTCGTCCCGCACCAGGAACGGCAGGTCGGTCTGCTCCTTGACGAACGCCTCGTCGTGGAGGCCCTCGTCGAGGATCACGTGGACCATGCCCAGCGCCAACGCCGCGTCGGTGCCCAGCCGCACGTTCAGCCACCGGTCCGCGTGCGGGGTGGAAGGCGAGAAGTCGGGCGCGATCGAGACGACCTTCGCCCCCCGGTAGCGGGCCTCCCAGATGAAGTGGGCGTCGGAGGGGCGGGTGTAGCTCGGGTTGCCGATCCAGATGAGGATGTAGTCGGAGAGGAACCAGTCGTCGGCGGTGCCCTCGGACATGTAGGTGCCCCACGACTGGATGAGGCCGACCGGCAGGTCACCGACGCCCGCCCACGAGTCGATCGAGCTCGCCGCCAGGCCGTTGTTGAAGAGGTGACCCTCGAGCGGGGCCGCGATCCCGTTGTCGGCGTTCGTGGTGCCGTGGTCGTAGACGATGCACTCGGGCCCGTCCTCGAGGATCACGTCGATGAGCTTGTCGGCGATCTCCGAGAGCGCCTGGTCCCACGACAGCCGCTCCCACCTCCCCGAGCCGCGCTCCCCCACCCGCTTCATCGGGTAGCGGATGCGGGTCGGGTCGTACATCTGGGCGCTGTACGCGCACCCTGACGGGCACCCTCTCGGGTTGAAGTCGGGGACGTCGGGCGCGGTCTGGGTGTAGTGGGCGTTCTGCTCCTCGCGCCAGACGATGCCGTCCTTCACGTAGGCGTCGAGCGAGCACGCGGAGATGCAGTTGGCGCGCATGTGGGTGACGTGCACGACGTCGTCCCACGTCCAGGCGTCGCGGTAGACGTCCTCCCAGCTCCGGTACTCGTAGGGGGTGGAGAGGAGGTCGTCGAGGCGCGCGCCGGCGTCGATCGGGGCGAGGCGCCGGAACCCCGCCCCCGCAGCAGTCCCGGCCATGCGGGAGAGCCGCCGGCCGCTAGGACTTCGAGCCCTTGGCGGGCCCTGCCTTCCCGGTCTTCCCGGTCTGCTCGGCCTTCGCGGCCCTCTTGGCCTTCGCCGCGTCGCCCTTGGCCTTCTCGTCCTTGAGCTTGTCGGCGTCGAGCTTGATCTGCAGGGCGAACACGCTGCCTCCCCTGGTCGAGACGGGGGCGGGACACGGCGTCGCAGCGCCCCGCCCATCCCTCGTGAACATGGCCAGCCTAGAGGACATTTCGGGTGACGTGAAGCAACCCTCGAGCGCTCCCGCCCCGTCAAGGGCGCGCGGGGGAGGCCGCGCGCAGGGTGATCGCGGGTGGTGTGGTCAGGCGGCGGCCTGGTCGGGCTGGGGTGGTGGTCGTTGGTGTCGGGGTGGGGTGGTGGGGTGGGGTGGGGTGGCGGTCCAGGTGCGGTCGGGGTGGGCCTGGAGGGTCCATCGGCCTTCGTGGAGTTTGTGGTGATGGGCCCAGCAGACGAGGGCGAGGTTGGGGAGGTTGGTGGGGCCGTGGTCGGTCCAGTGGACGAGGTGGTGGGCTTCGCACCAGCCGGGGGCCGGTCGCAGCCGGGGAAGACGCAGTGGCGGTCGCGTACGAGCAGGGCCCGCCACTGGGCGGGGGTGACGGTGCGGGAGGCGCGTCCGACGTCGAGGGGTTCGGAGCCGCCGGTGGTGATGACCCGGGAGACCGCCGCGTCGCAGCTGATGCGCCGCAGGGTCTCGGCGGACAGCGCCCCGGTGTGGATGGCTTCGGCCCGGATGGTCTCGACCAGGGCGGGACCGGTGTTGCCGGCTCGGGTTTCGAGCCAGGCGAGGTCGACGACGGTGACGACCTGGGGGCGGTGGCGGCGGGTGGGGGTGGTGTCGCCGCCGAAGAGGCCGCGGGGGTCGCCCAGGACGTGACGGCAGATCCCCACCAGCGCGTCGGCGCGCCGCTGGGGGTGGAAGGCGCGGGTTCGTCGGCGGGGCCGTGGCGACGGTCGGTGTCCATCACGGCTTCCAGGGCGGTGATGACGACCTCGCCGGCCTCGGCGTCCAACAGCCCATCCAGGGCGACCATGCCACCCAAGGTCGGTGACACCGACAGGCGCCGCCGCTCGTGACCGGCCCGGGCCGCCCCGGCCCCGCCGTCACCGTCGAGCGCGTCGGTGGCATGGCGGACCACCCAGCCCAGCTCCCGGGGACCCAGCCTACGGGCCGCGTCGACCAGCGTGGCCTCCAAGGACCCCAACGCCCCGACCCGCCCGGGCGTGCACGCCCCGGTGACCACCCGCACGTGATCCCCCGAGACCTCCCCGGCCCCCCACGCCCGGGCCAGCCCGGGCAGCTCCCCAACCGCCGCGCCGTCCGCACCGCCCCGGCCGCCCGGCCCGGCGTCGTGCGGCACCGGGCCCGCAGCCACGACACCGCCGAGACCGCCCCCTCGGCCTCCCAGTCCCCCGCCGATCCAGCTCCCCCACCGCCCGACACCACTCCGACTCCAAGCGGTCCCCCAGACGGCGCAGCCGCACCACCCTCCCCGGCGCGCCGCGCCGTCTCCACCCCGTGCTCCACCCCGCCCAGCGCGTCGATCGCCGCCTCCAGGGCATCCAGGGCCGCACCCAAACTCTCCTGGCCCTTTGCCGACACGAACATACATTCGATCCTACCGGGCGGGTACGACAGGAACCGGGGGCGCGCGACCGATGCATCACGATCCGGCCCGATCCCACCCAAACGACCTCCGACGCCAGGACTCCCGGCCCGGGCCTGCCGCCCGTCGGCCCTTCGCCCGCGCCCCGGGCGTCCCCGGCCGGAGGATAGAAACGACGGCACGAGCGGCCGGCGACGGAGAGGTGGACGACGATGAGCCGGACCGCGGAATCCCGCCAGGTCGTGGTCGACATGGTCCGGCACTCGATGATCGACGGCGACGTCGACGCCGCGATCGCCGCGTACGCTCCCGACGTCGCCTACCACAGCCCGATGCTGCGCGACCTGCCGCCCGACCTGTCCCCGCTCGACGCGATCCGCCAGTTCATGGGCGCCACCAAGGGCGCCTTCTCCGACTTCGCCTACACGGTCGAGGCCGTCGTCGCCGAGGACGACACGGTCGCGGTGCTCTACCGCTGGTCGGGCACCAACGACGGGCCCCTCGGCGGCCTCCCACCCACCGGGCGCCACGTGTCCTCCGCCGGCGCCATCGTGTGCCGCGTCGCCGACGGCCGCATCGTCGAGCAGTGGGACATCGACGACCGCCTCGACGTCCTCTCCCAGCTCGGACTCCTCCCCCCGCTCGAGGCCTGACCCGCCGACGTTCAGAAGGGGCCGTGGGCGGCGAGGACCAGGATGAGCATGACGAAGGCGTAGAGCCCGGTCCACAGCAGGACGGCCACGGTGTTGATGAGCCAGTCGAGGCGGTGGGGGGGCGTGCCCTCGTTGGCGCTCAGGGCGTTGCGGACGCCGTACCAGTAGAACTTCCATGCCGCGAACAGCCCGAGCCCGTAGACGAAGCCGTGCTCCTCGCCCCACACCCGGTAGGAGATGGTCAGGGCGATGAGCAACGGGACGAAGATGGACAGCCCGTTGGGCAGGTCGTCGAGTTCTCGTTGTCGCATCCAGGCCATGGGGTTCTCTCCTTCCGTGAGAACCTCGAGAACGGCGTCCTCATGGACGACTCGAAGCGCAATGGAGGCCCGTCTCATCGACGGGCGGAGCTGCTGACCGCCTCGCAGACGGTCCAGAGCCTCCGCGCTGCAATGGAGGCCCATCCTTATGGATGGGCGGAGTCCGAGAACTGGTCCGCCCCGACCCACGTCACGTTCGAGCTGCAATGGAGGCCCATCCTTATGGATGGGCGGAGCCGAACGCCGAAGCTGCCGCTAAGAGCCTAGTCGAGAAGCTGCAAT
>JAOSJM010000002.1 GCA_027494165.1 Acidimicrobiia bacterium
CTCGCGTCGGCCACGATCCCCGAGCTGGTCGACGCCCTCGGGGATGCCCGCGATGCCTGGCCGACGGGTGGTCGCCCGTGCTCCGCGAGCCCGCGGTGGTGGCCGATGAGCTGATCTGGTCGTGCTCCTGGTGCTCGACGGCCGGGACGATCTACGGGCTGGCGCTGGCTCGTGGTCGAGGACCCGGTGGCCCTCGACCGCCTCCTCGACCGGGTGACGGCATGACCGCCGACATGCCGGCCCTCGGCGACCATCTCGGCGATGTCAAGCGTGAGGCCGCCCTCGCCCGGCACGAGGCGCGAGTCCGGGCCGACGCCGAGACGGGGCATCCCCTGCTCGCCGCGATCCGGGACGGCGCCTGGCTCGACCGACAGGAGTTCCCCCGCTGCGCTGGGCGGTCCCCGGCATCTACGCCGAGGGTCTCTGCCTGTTCGTGGGGCCGCCCAAGATCGGCAAGAGCTGGGCGGCACTCGACGTGGCGCTCGGCGTCGCGTGCGGGGGGTGTCGCGCTCGGCCGCATCCGGGTCGGCGATCCCCGCCCGGTCCTCTACCTCGCCCTGGAGTGATGGGGAGCGACGGTTGCAGGACCGGAGTCGGCGGCTCCTCGCCGGGTCGCCGATCCCGGGACTCCTGCACTACCTGACGAGGGTGGAGCCCGGCACGATCCTCGACGTCATGGCAGCGTGGCTCGACGGGACCGACGACGGGACCGGCCCGGTCGTGATCCTCGACACGCTCGGCCGGGTGATGCCCCGGCGCTCAACGGGGAGACGACCTACCAGCGGGACTACCGGATCGGCGCGGCGCTCAAGGCCCTCACCGACGACCACCCCGGCACGACCGTCATCGTGAATCACCACGACCGCAAGGCGTCCTCGGACGACTTCGTCGACGCGGTGTCGGGCACCCACGGGCTGGCTGGGAGCGCGGACACGGTGGTCATCCTCGGCCGTGGCCGCCACGACTCGACCGGGCTCGTCCAGGTGACCGGCCGTGACGTCCCCGAGGCCGAGTACGCGGTGACGTTCGTCGAGGGGGTGCTGGCAGCTCGACGGGCCGGACCTGGCGTCCGCGGCCCGGCGGGCCGCGGACGACCGCGCGGCCGAAGGGCTCGGGGACCGGTCGCGTGACGTGCTGGCGCTCATCGCCGAGCATCCCGACGGCATCCGGGCCGGTCTCGTCGCCGAGTCGCTGGGCCTCGACGTCGACCAGGCCCGCCAGTACCTGTCGCGTCTCGCGTCGACTGACCGTATCGTCCGGGTCGATCGGGGCCTCTACGCCCCCAGACCCCCTGTCGCGAGTGTCGCGGTGTCGCGTTCCGACACCGCCACTCGCGACCTACCGCGACACTCGCGACACCCCCTGGGGGGCGTGACCACGTGGGAGCGCACACTCGCGGTCGCCCGAGCCCGAGCCGCCGAGGTCCTGGCCCGCCGGACCCCCTGCGAGCAGTGCTGCGCCCCCGGCGCCCGGCTCACCGTCCACGGCCGCCTCTGCCCCGCGTGTGCCCAACGGGTCGCCCACCCCGAGGGGAGGCCCCAGTGACCGAGGACACGCTGTGGTGCTGGAGTCGCGTTCGGCGCCCAACGGACCCACTTCGCCGGCGCGGTCCTCGACGGGAACGTGTGGCAGGTGGCGCGGACGCGCTGCGGCGCCTGGCCGGCGAGGACCCTGGCGACGACTACGCCAGCGTGGCCTGCCGACCAGGACGCCCCGGTGTGCCGCGTGCTGGCGTCTCGTCATGTCGGCTCCCCGTAGTACGTGCGTCGAGACGGGAGGCCCCAGTGACCGAGGACTACGTGATCCTTCCCCGACACGTCGTGACCCCGCGCTGACCAAGGCCCGGGCCGAGTACGTCCGGGTCGCGGAGCGCTACCAGCGGGACCCCGGCCCCGAGCACGAGTGCTGGGCCGAGTTCGAGGCCCTGGCCGACTGGCTCGACGACCCCATCACCATGGAGGTACCCCGTGACTAGCTCCATCACCCCCTGGCCGGCCGACGTCGACGCGGACGCGTTCCGCGGCGCGGTCGCCATGGCCCGGGCCGCGCTCGCCGGCGACGGCGCCCGGATCGATGAGCTGTGGTCCACGGCGCTGGATCAGGACGCGACGATCGTGGCGCTCGCGCTGCTACCCGGTGCGCTCGCCGATCTGCTCGGGGGTGCGCTCGGCGTGGTCGTCGACGTCGACGCCGCGCTCGCCCGGCTCGCGCTCGTCGCCGCGTCGCTCGACGTGCTCCCCGACGACGACGGATAGCCCATACCCCAGGGTGTCATGCCCCGCGGGGGTAGACTGACACCAGGAGGTAGCCGCGATGGCCACCGAGCACGACACCAGCACCACCGACCCCGAGTCCGACGATCTCGGCGACGCCGGCAAGCGGGCCCTCGACGCCGAGCGTCGGGCCCGCCGGGACGCCGAGCGCCGCGAGCGTGAGCTTCGGGCCCGGGTCGCCGAGCTGGAGAGCGCAGAGCTGCGACGCGACGTCGCGGCGGAGAAGGGCCTCACGGCCGAACAGGCACGACGCCTGACCGGTGCCACCCGCGAGGAGCTGGAGGCCGACGCCGACGACTTGCTCGCAGCGTTCGGCACGCCGAGCAAGGCTCCCCCGTCGACGAGGCCCCGTCCGGAGCTTCGCGGCGGTAGCGACCCGACGGACATGCCGACCGACGTCTCCGGGCTCGCCGATCGCATCATGGGTCGCGGCCTGTAGGCCGAGGCCCCCGGCCACCGCGACGGTGGCCACGAGCACGACACCGGCCGCGACGGTCGGGTCGGGCGCCCGCGACGGGCATGACCCGTACCCGTTCACGTCCTAGGAGGCCATCGTGGCCGTCTTGACCGCTCAGTCCATCTCGTCCCTCGCGCTGGAGCTGCTCCGCCGGAGCCTCGTCCTGCCCCGCACGGTGTCCCGTGTCCCCGGCGCCGAGTTCGCGGGGCCGAACGGGGCGACCATCACCGTCCGGGTCCGCCAGCCGCGACAGTCCAGGGTCCAGGAGACCCCGGGCGACCCCATCACGTACGACGCCGTGAACGAGGCCAGCGTCCCCGTCACCGTCCGGCACCTCTACGACGCGACGAGGCTCTCAGACGAGGACTTGACTCTCGCTATCGCGGACTTCGGCCGGCAGGTCACGGCGCCTCAGGTCGCCAGCGTGGCGCTCGGCGCCGAGACCGAGCTGGCCGCCGCGATGAACGCCCTCGACTCGACCATCGAGGTCACGTCGTCGTCCGACGTGGAGGACGGGGTGCTCGCGGCTCGCGAGGCCCTCACGGCGGAGCAGTGCCCCGCGGGGGTCGATGGCTCGCCGTCTCGCCGGAGTTCGCCACGCTGCTCTTGAAGGTCGACAAGTTCACCCGCGTGGACGCGAGCGGGAGCCCCTCGGCGCTGCGCGACGCCGTGCTCGGCCGGCTCTACGGGCTGACGGTCGTCGAGTCCGCGGGGCTCACCGCCGGCACGGCGCTCGCGTACCACGAGTCCGGGTTCGTCTTCGCGAGCCGGGCCCTGGCCATCCCCGCGGGTCGAGCAACGCGGCCGTGCTGTCCGAGGACGGCATCGCGCTCCGCCAGGTCTTCGCCTACGACGTCGGCGTGCTCAGCGACGTCTCCGCGATCGACACGTTCGCGGGCGCGAGCGTCGTCTACGAGGACGGCGCCGACCCCGGCCTCGAACTGTCCCGCGTCGTCAAGCTCGCCATGCCGGACGCGTCGTCCTGATGGTCTCCGGGCCGGCGAAGGGACGGGCTGCCTCCCCCGTCGCCATGGCGCGCCGGCCCGGCGCTGCTGCCCCGGCCCTCGGGCCCCCACCGTCCCCGGGGCCGGGGCGCAGCACACGCCCGGGGGGTGACTGATGCCCCGTCCCCCCTCGCGGCCCTCGTCGATCTGGAAGCGTGGCTCGGCGAGAGCGTCCCCAACGACGCCCACGCCACCGCGCTCCTCGCGCACGCCTCGGAGATCGTCCGGGCCTACGCCGGTACCGACTGGCTCGACACCGACCCCCCGGCCAGATCCCCGGCGTGGTCTGCGCCATCGTCGAACGGGCGACCCGCAACCCCGCCGGCGTGATCCAGGAGACCGCCGGGCCGTTCAACCGCAGCTTCGGCGCCGACGCCGCGCAACGCCTCTATCTCACCCGGGCCGAGCGGGCCGTCATCCGCGCCGCGGTCGGACGCCTCGCCCTCACCACGCTCGCCACGACTCGGGGTGCCATCGAGACCGCGCCGGTAGCCGACGACACGCCATGGTGGTGGCCAGGGGGTGGGGATGACCCCCTCCCGACCCGCTCCCCGCCCGGTCGGCATAGCGCCTGCCTGTCGCTGCGAGCTGAAACGATCGGCCCTTGGGAGTGCTGATGAGTGCTGAATCGACCCCGAGGCCCCCGAAGGGGACCGGCCCGGCCGGCCGGAAGCTGTGGCGCTCCATCCTCGCCCGCTACGAGATGGACGAACACGAGATGGTGCTGCTCCGCGAGCTGGTCCGGGTGGTCGACCGGCTCGACGAGCTGCACGCTCTGGTGGCCCGGGACGGGCTGATGGTCGACGGTCCGGGTGGGCTCGACCGCATCCATCCCGCGGCCGTCGAGTCCCGGCAGTTGGCCATCACGGAGGCCCGGCTCATCGCCGCTCAGGATGCCCGAGTCGCACCAGGGACGGCGCCAGCGTCGGGTAGGGGTCCGCGGGTCTACAGCCTCGCCGACCATCGGATGGCCCGGTGAGGCCCCGCCGCCGCGGCGCGGGCCGTGGAGGGCTCGTCGCCGAGCACTACCACCGTCGCTCCATCTCAGCGCGCCTCGACGGCCCGGACTTGACCATCGGCCTCCCGGCATTGACCCCCGAGGAGCTGGCCTTCGTGGAGTCGATCGAGGCCGAGGCCAGGCCCGGCGCCCTCGTCGAGATCATCGAGGCTCGCTACGGGCC
>JAOSJM010000003.1 GCA_027494165.1 Acidimicrobiia bacterium
GGATGGGACGACCGCCTCCGACGTCAGGGCCCGAGAAGTAGGCGGCCCCGATCGGTGAGGATCCCGCCGGGGCGACCCCGGGTGGTCCCGGTGAGGAGTCCTCGCCGGCGGGCCTCGCGAATCCGGTAGATCACGCCGTGACGGGAGAGGTGGTGCTGCTCACCGAGTCGGACTGCCACGTCATCGTGGCCACGGCCGAGCTGCTCGACGTACGCGGCCGCGAACCGGGCGAGCTCGACGTCCGACAGCCCGGATCGTCGGTAGCGCCGACGGTCCGGTGGCGTCTCCGTCCCGATGACCCGACCGAGCGCCCCCAGGCCGGCGACGGCGGCCGTGTGGAGCTGGCCGAGAGGCAGGTCCCGGAGCAGGGTCGCGGTGATGCGGGGCGCACCATCCGGTAGCCCATCGTCGGCTACCCCGCCGACGAGCCGTGTCCCGTCGGGTAGCGACTCGCCGATGAAGGCGAGAGGCCGGGCCGTGAACGCGACGAGCGCCCCCGCCGCGTCGACCTCCACCCGGAAGGCCAACCCGGGGTGTGCCCGATGCTCGATCCACACGGCCGCCGTAGGCGCCCCCGTCGTCGCACTCACCTCGAGTACCCGGGTCATCTCGCCGGGACGCCAGCGACGCCGCGGGACCTCATGGGGGGCGACGACCGACCGCCGCGCCTCGCCCGGGAAGTACGCGGACTTACTCGCCATGGGTCGACCATAGCGCATAGCCCGGCGCACTATGCGTCCACGGACGTACGCCAGGAGGCGACCACATGCAGCCTGTCCTCTACTCGATCGCCGACGCGACCCTGGTCCTGGGCATCGGCCGCACGCGGCTCTACCAGCTGATGCGCTCGGGCGAGATCGAGACCGTGCACATCGGCCGTCGACGGCTCATCCCGTCCGCCTCGATCGACGCGCTCGTCGCTCGCCTGCGCTCGGAGAGGGCCACCGCGTGACCCGTCCCGTCCCGGGCAGCATCACGGGCCCGACCGACCGGGCCGATCGGCGCCTCGCCTCGGCCACGATCCCCGAGCTGGTCGGCGCCCTCGGGGCTGCCCGCGCTGCCTCGGCGCCGGCTGGCCGGCGTCACGGCGCACACCCGCGGTCGACGCCATCGACGAGCTGACGTGGCGGTGCGCCTGGTGCTCGACGGCCGGGACGGTCTACGAGCTCCGCCGGCTCGTGGCCGAGGACCCGGTGGCGCTCGTCCGCCTCCTCGACCGAGTGAGGCCATGAGCGGCTACCAGTACCTCCCGCCGCTCGACGAGGCCGAGACCGAGGCGCTGAGGTCGAGCATCGAGACGTTCGGCGTGCTGCATCCGGTCACGACCGACGAGGCCGGCACCATCCTCGACGGTCACCACCGGGCCCGCATCGCGGGCGAGCTCGGGATCGACTACCCGACGACCGTCCTGCCGGGGCTCACCCACGAGCAGAAGATCGAGACCGCCCTCACGCTCAACCTGGGCCGGCGACACCTCAGCGTCGAGGAGCGGCGTGCCCTGGTGGCACGGCTGCGGGAGGAGGGCCTGTCGGTCCGCTGGATCTCGGAGCGGACCGGCATCCCACGCTCGACCGTCCAGCGCGACGCCGAGTCAGGTGTCCCAGGTGGGACACCCGACTACGTGTCCGGTCGGGACGGGAAGCGGTACCGGGCCCGCTGGTCGCACGAGCCGGCCGCGGTCTGGCAGCGGGCATGGTCCGCCGCGCTGGGCTGGCAGGTACCTGCCTCGGGGCGCGAGGCGTGGGACTGGATGCGCAGCGGTCCCGACGTCATGGGCGAGATGCTCGACTCGTTCGAGGCCGAGTTCGCCGGCGACGAGGCGACCTGGGAGGCCGCGCTCGATGCCGCGCTGGAGGCCATGTGCCGGCAGTGGGCGGCGCAGCACCTGTACCGCACGGGCGTCGTGCTACCGGCTCCGCCGCAGCTACGACACGTCTGGTCGGTCCGGTGGGCCACGGAGGTCTGGGCGGTGGTGTGGGCGCGCCTCGTCGAGATCGAGGTCGGCACGTTCTTGAACTGGTGCGACGAGCACGTCGCAGGCAAGGACCCCTACGACCTCGCTCCCGAGATCCTCGGGAAGTGGGCGACCTGGGCAGGGGTGACGGGATGAGTGGCGACATGCGAGCCCTCGGGGCCGACCGGACCGACGAGGAGCGCGACGAGGCCCGGCGACGCCTCGA
>JAOSJM010000004.1 GCA_027494165.1 Acidimicrobiia bacterium
CCCATCGTCCCGAGGGGGCCAGCCCATGACGGACCACGACGTCGTCGTCGTCGGCGCCGGACCCGGCGGTCTCGCCGCGCGGCCCGGCTGGCCCACTGGGGGCTGCGGACGTCCTCGTCGAGCGGAGCGAGCACCTCGGGGGCAAGGCGGTGTCCGGGGTGCGCGACGGGTTCCGCTTCGAGCCGGGGCCCAGCTCCAGGTACGCAGCGGGGCCACGCCTTCGAACGCCTCTACGCCGAGCTCGGGATGCCCCGAGCGGCTCGGCGATCCTGCCCGCGGGCGGCGGCTCCGGCTACCGGCGGGCCGGGTCCTCGGAGTGGACGGTCATCACGCCGGAGGACCGGGCTCGCCGGGCCGATCAGGGCCTGACCCCCT
Source organism: Acidimicrobiia bacterium (assembly GCA_027494165.1). Lineage (GTDB taxonomy): Bacteria > Actinomycetota > Acidimicrobiia > IMCC26256 > JAOSJM01 > JAOSJM01. Next base: position 376 of record JAOSJM010000004.1, read on the forward strand.
TCGACCTCTGGGGGCTCGACGACGCCCAGCGCGAGGCGGCGACACGGATCATGGCCAGGATGGTCTCGCTCACCCGTGACCAGCTCGACGAGCTCGACGACTGAGCATGGACGAGTACCTGTCGCGCTTCCCCGACATCCCCGGGCCCCTCTACAACAACATGGGGATGCACGCCAACGCGTCGCTCGCCGAGCCCATCGACCGGGTGGCGGCCTCCGAGCAGGTCAAGATCATCCAGCAGCTCGCGAAGGACACCGGGGCGGGCTACTACCGGGGCGGCTTCGGCCGCATGCTCGAGGACCTCGCCGAGGCGTTCGTCGCCGTCGGCGGCGAGCTGCGGACGGCGACCGGCGTGGTGTCGATCGACGTCGAGGGGGACCGGATCGCCGGCGTCACCACGACCGCCGGTACCTTCCGGGCCCCCGTGGTCGTGAGCAGCGCCGGCATCCAGCCCACCGTCCTGAAGCTGGTCGGCGCGGAGCACTTCCCGACCGGGTACGCGCAGCACGTCTCGGGCCTCGAGCCCGGGTGGGGCTGGGCCAGCGTCCGCTACTTCCTCGATCGCAAGGTCGTCGACGCGCCCATGTACATGATCTACGGAGAGGAGAGCTGGTACACGACCGAGCGCTACGAACGGGTACGGGCGGGCGAGGAGCCCGACGACGTCATCGTGTTCCTCACCGTCCCCGCGGCCATGGACCCTCGATGGCGCCACCGGGCAAGGAGTGCGTCGTCGCCGGGACCATCTGCTCCCCCGACCCTCGGGCCCCCGAGATCCCGATGCTCTACCGCAAGGTCGACGAGATGATGGCCCGGGTGTTCCCCGGCTTCATGGACGCGGTCGAGCGCCGGGAGGTCGACGGCCCCGCCGAGGTCTCGGCCCACACCCGCGACTCGGTGGTACCGGGGGCCGGCGGCGAGTGCGTGGGCATCGGTCAGGTCGTCGGGCAGTGCGGGCGCCGCAAGCCCTCGCCGGTCTCGCCGCTCCCGGGCCTCTACTTCTGCGGCACCGACGCGGGCAGCAGGGGATGGGCACCCACCAGGCCGGGGACTCCGGGATGCGGGTGGCCGAGACGGTCCGCGAGGCCTTCCCCCGGCTCTCGCGGGCCTGACCGATGTCCCTCTTGCCGCCGGGGCCCCGTTCCCTCCACAATGAGCGAGAACGCGTTCTCGTTCTTGGGGGCAACCGCATGGTGCGACCGGCCGGGGAAGGACCGACGTGCTGACGGTCGAGCAGGTCTCGGTCGTCTTCGGTGGCCTCCTCGCCCTCGATCGGGTCGACCTCGACGTCGAGGCGGGCCGGATCACGGGGCTCATCGGGCCCAACGGCGCCGGGAAGACGACGCTGTTCAACGTGGTCTGCGGCCTGCAGCCCACCACGACCGGACGGGTGTGGCTCGACGGCGTCGACATCACCTCGGGCCAAGCCGCACCGGCGGGCCCGGCGGGGGCTCGCCCGCACCTTCCAGCGCCTGGAGGTGTTCGGCTCGCTCACGGTGCGCGAGAACCTGCTGGTCGCGGCCGAGATCAGGCGGGGCTGGACCCGTGACTCCTCC